>NZ_MPNT01000085.1 GCF_001907675.1 Mycobacterium paraffinicum | reverse complement strand
GCGAGGCCTGCTCATCACTCATCGTTGATCCTTGTCACCCAACCACCACAGCACCGACACCCCACAATTGCCGGGCACACCGCGAGGCCGCAACCCCCACACCCAGCAACCACGACCGTAAGCCCCCACCCACCCCCACGCACCACAAACACCCCAAACCGCCTGGACCAAGGGGCGCTTTGAGGATGCGGCGAGCGGGTGTGCGGATCCTTTGCCGCATAGCCACGCCGGAACGAAGGGAGCGGAGGTGCTGGCCGTGACGTGGGCCGCGGCATGCGGTGTCACCGCGCCACACCTGCTCGTATCTGGTGTATCGCGTTGGATATCGGTTGTTGTCGGTGCAACTGTGGTGTGCCGCGCTGGCGGTCAGCGTCGTCCCTCTGATGGTGAAAATTCCGCGGCTAGGCCGCCAATTACCGGCGCTCGTGAAAGCCTGTCGGCGTTGTGGTTTGGCCACATGATCTCAGCCGCCGTAGTTGGTCCACCACGTATGCAGGTCCTCGAGGGAGGGAGGATCACCGTAGACGTCACAGAGCAGGAGTTTGGCGTCGTTGGTCCAGATGATGTTCGGGTGGTTCTTGTAGGTGCCGCACGCGATTGAGCCGGCGGTCACCGTCGGGGTGCTGTCGTGGTGCCAGCCGTCCGGTGACGGGCCGGCCCCGGGGCAGTTGAGCAGCTGCACGGCGGCGACGTCATCGTTGAACGCCTTCTTCAACAGATCTGCATTGGCGAACAACCCGTAGACGGCGCGGGAAGGGCCGCCCTGGTTGGTGTTCTGGTCGCAGTCGACCATGGCCAACGCATTCACCCAAATGCTGTTCGCCTTGGGGGTGGCAGGTGTGCAGGCGCCATTGGGGTACCCAGCGGGCAGCACGCTCAGCAGCTTGCTCTGCGGGTTGCTGGCCCGGGTCGTGGTCGTGGTGGTGACCGTTCTACTGGTTGTCGTGGTCGTGGTGGTCGATGTGCGGTTGGCCTGGGGGTTGCTGTCGTCGCCTCCCATGACCATCGCGATACCGACCGCGGCGACGACGAGGACGACGACCAGTGCGGCGACGCCGGCGATGAGGGGCCAGGGGTTGCGGCGTTTGGGTGGGGGTTGGTTCCAGGCGGGTGTGCCGGTGAATGGTTGCG
>NZ_MPNT01000084.1 GCF_001907675.1 Mycobacterium paraffinicum | reverse complement strand
TCGGTGATCGTTGCTGGAGCGCGCACGCCGATCGGCAAGTTGATGGGTTCGCTGAAGGATTTTTCGGCCAGCGATTTGGGTGCGATTGCGATTGCCGGAGCGTTGGAGAAGGCCAACGTTCCCGCCTCGCTGGTCGAGTACGTGATCATGGGTCAGGTGTTGACCGCCGGGGCCGGCCAGATGCCGGCCCGGCAGGCGGCGGTGGCCGCGGGTATCGGTTGGGATGTCCCGGCGCTGACGATCAACAAGATGTGCTTGTCGGGTATCGACGCCATCGCGCTGGCTGATCAGGTGATCCGGGCCGGGGAGTTCGACGTGGTGGTGGCCGGTGGGCAGGAGTCGATGACCAAGGCGCCGCATTTGCTGATGGACAGCCGGGCGGGCTACAAGTATGGCGATGTCACGGTCCTGGACCATCTGGCCTACGACGGCCTGCATGATGTGTTCACCGACCAGCCGATGGGCGCGCTCACCGAGCAGCGTAACGACGTCGACAGGTTCACCCGCGCCGAGCAGGACGAGTTCGCTGCGCGGTCGCATCAGAAGGCGGCCGCGGCGTGGAAGGACGGCGTCTTCGCCGATGAGGTCGTGCCCGTCAACATCCCACAGCGCAAGGGTGATCCGCTGCAGTTCAGCGAGGACGAGGGGATTCGCGCCAACACCACCGCGGAGTCCCTGGCCGGCCTCAAGCCGGCCTTCCGCCAGGACGGCACCATCACCGCCGGTTCGGCGTCGCAGATCTCTGACGGGGCCGCGGCCGTGGTGGTGATGAACAAGGCCAAGGCCGAGGAGCTGGGGCTGACCTGGCTGGTCGAGATCGGTGCACACGGTGTGGTGGCCGGACCGGACTCCACCCTGCAGTCGCAGCCGGCCAACGCGATCAAGAAAGCGCTCAGCCGCGAGGGCATCACCGTCGATCAGCTCGACGTCGTCGAAATCAACGAGGCGTTCTCCGCGGTCGCGCTGGCCTCGACCCGCGAACTGGGTATCGACCCCGCGATCGTCAACGTCAACGGCGGCGCGATCGCCGTCGGGCACCCGATCGGCATGTCGGGCGCGCGGATCACGCTGCACGTGGCGCTGGAACTGGCGCGGCGCGGCGGCGGATACGGCGTCGCCGCGCTGTGCGGCGCCGG
>NZ_MPNT01000083.1 GCF_001907675.1 Mycobacterium paraffinicum | reverse complement strand
GTAACCAACCCGCGTATATCAGACTGACACGCGTCGATACGACACGCTCGACATCCCCCAACTGACCCATCTGGTCAACGAAGCGGCGGCCACGACGACGGTTGCGGCCGCCGCTTCACCCTGCCCCTTGACAAGATGTCTCCCATATCAGCGGTGATCGCGAGCGCGGCGGAGCCGGGCACCACCGGCTTGCGGGGGACCGGACGGAACGCGCGTTGCGTCAAGCGGGGTCGTCGTCGTCTTGGTCGTGGAGGAATCGTTCGGGGTGGTGGTAGGTGTTGGTGCGGGGTTGGCCGCGGTCGAGGTGGGGTGGGGGGATCCATTCGGTTTCGCCGCGGGCGTTGGTGCGGGTGGTCCAGCCTTGTTCGGCCAGGCGGTTGTCGGGTCCGCAGGCCAAGGTGAGGTCGTCGATGTCGGTGCGCCCGGTGGCAGCCCAGCCGCGCACGTGGTGGACCTGGCTGTGGTAGGCCGGGGCATCACAGCCCGGCCGTGTGCACCCACGATCCTTGGCATACAACATGATCCGCTGCCCAGGCGAGGCGAACCGCGTGGCGTGATACAGCGCCAACGACCGGCCCCGGTCGAAGATCGCCAAATAGTGGTGGGCATGGCCGGCCCAGCGGATCACATCCGACATCGGCACCAGGGTGCCGCCGGCGGTCAGCGCCTTACCGGCGGCGGCCTCCAAGTCTTGCAGGGTGGTGGTGACCACGATCGACACCGGCAGCCCGTTGTGCTGGCCCAGCTCACCCGACGCGAGCAGGGCGCGCAGCCCGGCCAGCAGCGCATCATGATTGCGTTGGGCGGTGCTGCGGGTGTCGCGGCGCACCGCATCCTCATCCGGGGCCGCGTCGATCACCGGGGTGTCGTCGTCGGGGTTGCACGCTCCGGGGGCGGCCAGCTTGGCCAGCATGGCCTCGATCGCCGCGCGCAGCTCCGGGGTGAGCAGCCCGCTCAGCCGCGACATGCCCTCACCGTCTTGGGCGCCCAGGATGATGCCGCGCTTGCGGACCCGCTCGGCGTCGCTGAAGTGCCCGTCGGGATGCAACCAATCCAGCAGCCGCTTGGCGTAGACGGCCAACTCATCGGGCCGATACCCCGCGGCCTTGCCGGCCAAGTCGGCCTCGGCGGCGGCCCG
>NZ_MPNT01000082.1 GCF_001907675.1 Mycobacterium paraffinicum | reverse complement strand
GGTCACGTCCCGTGGAGTGGTGTAAGAGCATTCGCGTGTTCGCGTGAGGCTCTGCGGTTGTTCACTATGCCGTGAGAGCTGCTGTGGGGGCAATCGTTTCGGCGTTCTTGTCGCTGGCGTTGAGGAGGGCGAGGCTGGTTTCGGAGAGGTAGCGCTTGTCGGCGACTTGCCATTCGTCGTGGGCTTCGACAAGCACGGAGCCGGCCAGCCGGAGCAGGGCGGCGGGGTTGGGGAACACCCCGACGACATCGGTGCGGCGTTTGATCTCCTTGTTGAGCCGCTCCAGTGGGTTGGTGGACCAGATTTTCTTCCAGTGCGCCGCCGGGAAATCGGCGAACGCGGTGATGTCGTCGGCGGCCTGGCGCAGCATGGTCTCGACCTTGGGGAATTGCCGGCCGAGCATGCCGGCGATGGTGTCGAGCTGCTCGCGGACATGTTCAGCGTCGGGTTGGGCGAAGATGGTGCGGATCGCCGCGGCGACCATTTCCGCGGAGCCCTTGGGGATCTGGGCGAGCACGTTGCGCAGGAAATGCACCCGGCATCGTTGCCAACTGGCTCCGATCAGTACCGCGTCGATCGCGGCGCGTAGTCCAGCGTGGGCATCGGAGATGACCAGCTGCACCCCGGCCAGGCCGCGGGATTTCAGCGACCGCAAAAACGCCGTCCAGAATGCCCCGTCCTCGCTGTCGCCGACCTCGAAGCCCAGCACTTCGCGGCGCCCGTCGGCGGCCACTCCGGTGGCGATGACCACCGCCTGGGATACCACCCGGTGATTCACGCGGGCCTTGCAGTAGGTGGCGTCGAGGAAGACGTAGGGGAAGGGTTGCTCGGCCAGGGGCCGGTCGCGGAAGGCGGCGACTTCGGTGTCGAGGTCCTTGCAGATCCGCGAGACCTCGCTTTTGGAGATCCCGGTATCAGCGCCCAGCGCCTTGACCAGATCATCGACCTTGCGGGTGGAGGTGCCGTGCAGGTAGGCCTCCATCACCACCGCGAACAGGCATTGATCGACGCGGCGGCGGCGTTCCAGCAGTGCCGGGAAGAACGACCCCGACCGCAACTTGGGGATGCGTAATTCCAGGTCCCCGGCGATCGTGGTCAGCGTGCGTGGGCGTGAGCCATTGCGCTGATTGGTGCGGGTCTCGGTGCGCTCGTGCGGGCCGGCGCCGATCACCGCGGTCAACTCCGCATCGATCAGCGCCTGATAGATGACCTCAGCGGCTTGAGTGACCCGCTCGCCGGCATCGGCGGTGCGTAGTGCATCGAGCACCTCCAACAAGGCAGACTGATCCAGGGCCATCGCGATGTTCCTCTCGGTAGTGATCCTTGGTCGTTTCACCACAGAGACTCACGCGATGGCCCCTCTACATCGGCACCGACACGCCGCTACTTACACCACACCCGGGGACGTTCCC
>NZ_MPNT01000081.1 GCF_001907675.1 Mycobacterium paraffinicum | reverse complement strand
GGCACCCCCGCCGCCAGCACCCGCGCCGGCCGCCCCGCCCCCGGCGGTCTCGCCCCCGGCGGTCTCGCCCCAACCGGCGCCGGGCCCCTCCCACAGCGATCAGTGGGACGACTGGCTGCATCGACACCTGGGTGGGCACGGCATCCCCGTCCCCTAGCCGCGTCCCGGCCCACGCGCTGGGCGCCGAACGCGCGTAAAATCGGGGCACTAGGGGAACATAGGGTGGGGACTCAGTGACCTCTGGCGTTTTCGCGGGGTGCGGCGGCCACGTTCTCATCATCAGCGCTAGCAATCGAACGATGGAGGAGCTTTGGACACGGTACTTGGCGTGTCGATGGCGCCGACGGCAGTCCGAATGGTGCTGGTCGAAGGCCAGAATGGCGAAGGCGCCACCGTCGACGAAGACAATTTCGACGTTCCGCCCGAAGACGACGCGGCAACGCTCAACGCGGCCAACCAGGTCGTCTCCGCGATCCTGGGCACCCGAGAGGGCGCGGCCGAGGGCGGCTACCAACTGGCATCGACCGGCGTTACATTCACGGACCCGATAGAGGCCGCCGCACTACGGGACGCACTGGCCGCCCACAAGGTAGAGAACGTGATGTTGGTCTCGGCCTTTCTGGCCGCGGCCGCGCTGGCGCAGGCCGTGGGCAGCCAGACCAACTATGCGCAGACGGCCCTGCTCTACATCGAGCCCGACACCGCGACCCTGGCGGTGGTCAACAGCGCCGACGGGTCGATCGCCGACGTCCAGCGCCAGCCGCTGCCGGCCGACGACGAGGCCGCGGTGGCCCAGCTGGCCAGCATGGTGTCGCACGCCGAGACGCTGGAGACGCGGCCCGACGGCGTGTTCGTCGTCGGCTCAGGCGTCGACATCCCGCTGATCAAGCCCGCGCTGGAGGCGGCGACCTCGCTGCCGTTGTCGGCGCCCGAGGAACCCGAGACGGCGCTGGCCCGCGGGGCGGCGCTGGCCTCGGCGAACGCCCCGTTGTTCTCGTCGTCCACCGCGGCGCTGGCCTACGCACAGGACCCTGGCACCGGCGCGATCAACCCGTTCGCGGTGGCGCCCGGCTATTTCGACACCCCGGGGACCTTGGGCCGGGACGCGCTCGCCTACAGCGCCGTGCCGGACGAGGTCGACGACCTCTACACCGGCGCGCACACCGGCGCCACGGAACTCGTCGACGCGGGTTATCCCGAGCGAAGCTCGTTCCGGCTGGTGGGAAGCATCGTGGCGGGCGTCTTCGTCATCGGTGTGGTGGCGCTGGTCGTCTCGCTGGCGATCGCCATCCGGCCCACGGCCAACGTCCGGCCCAGCCCGAACCAGAACGTGGTCGTCGCGCCGACCCGGCCGGCCCCGGCGCCCGCGGCTCCTGCCCCGGTTGAGGCCCCGGCGCTCTTATACATTGCCCATCCCCCCAGACTCCCCGGCATCTCGTATGCTCGCTTTCGTCTTTT
>NZ_MPNT01000080.1 GCF_001907675.1 Mycobacterium paraffinicum | reverse complement strand
GGTCAAGTCCAGGGACGTGGTGTACGACGTCGTCGTGTGATTCTTCGACTTGGTGGTTTAGGCGGTCAGTGCCGCCGGGGTGTCCTCCTGTTCTGTTGATGGCGTGTGGTCGGCGCGGGATTTGCTGAGGACGTCGAGGCCGAGGTAGCGGCGGGATTCGGCCCATTCGTCGTGTTGTTCGGCCAGCACCGCGCCGACGAGGCGGATTAGGGCGTTGCGGTCGGGGAAGATTCCGACGACGTCGGTGCGCCGGCGGATTTCCTTGTTGAGTCGTTCTTGTGGGTTGTTGGACCAGATCTGCCGCCAAATTTGTTTGGGGAAGGCGGTGAAGGCGAGCAGGTCGGCGCGGGCGTCTTCGAGGTGGTCGGCGACCTTGGGGAGCTTGTCGGCCAGTGCGTCGATGATGCGGTCATATTGGGCTGCAACGGAACCGGCGTCAGGTTGATCGAAGACCGAATGCAGTAGTGTGCGTACCCACGGCCACGATGATTTCGGAGTGATGGCCATCAGGTTGGTGGCGTAGTGGGTGCGACACCGTTGCCACGATGCCCCAGGCAGGGTGGCGCCGATCGCGGCCACCAGACCGGCGTGGGCGTCGGAAGTGACCAGACGGACCCCTGATAGGCCGCGGGCGGTCAGCGACCGCAGGAAGGTCAGCCAGCCGGCCCCGTCCTCGGCGGTGGTGACGTCGATGCCCAGGATTTCGCGGTAGCCCTCGGCGTTGACCCCGGTGGCGATCAGCGCGTGCACGTTGACCACCCGGCCTGCTTCGCGAACCTTGAGCACCAGGGCGTCAGCAGCCATGAACGTGTACGGGCCTGCATCCAGTGGCCGGGTCCGGAACGCCTCGACCGCGGCGTCGAGCTCTTTGGCCATCACGCTGACCTGGGACTTCGACAAGCTGGTGATGCCCAGAGTCTCGACGAGTTTGTCCATCCGCCGCGTCGAAACGCCCAGCAGGTAGCAGGTAGCCACCACCGTGGTCAGGGCCCGCTCGGCGCGTTTGCGCCGTTCCAGCAGCCAGTCCGGGAAGTACGAACCTTGCCTTAGCTTGGGAATCGCCAGATCCAATGTGCCTGCGCGGGTGTCAAACTCGCGGTGCCGATACCCGTTGCGGGAATTGGTGCGCTCGCTGCTGCGCTGGCCGTAGCCGGCACCGCACACCGCGTCGGCTTCGGCGCCCATCAGGGCGTGAATGAAGGCGGCCAACAACTCGCGCAGCACATCAGGGTGCGTGGTGGTGAGTCGTTCGGCCAGCACGGCAGACAGGTCGATATCGTGGGCAATGGTCATCGCGTTGATTCCTTTGCTCGAGTGACTTTGGTCGGTCCCTCGAAGAATCACGCGATGACCTTCATTCATCCGGCTACGACACGCCGGTCATCACCGGCTCGTACACCACTCTGCTGGACGCAACT
>NZ_MPNT01000079.1 GCF_001907675.1 Mycobacterium paraffinicum | reverse complement strand
GGGGCAGGGTGAAGCGGCGGCCGCAACCGTCGTCGTGGCCGCCGCTTCGTTGACCAGATGGGTCAGTTGGGGGATGTCGAGCGTGTCGTATCGACGCGTGTCAGTCTGATATACGCGGGTTGGTTACCGCAGGACGGGACTTTCGAGTCGGAGCGGTCCGCTTGTCTAGTGTCGAGCGTGATCGGTTGTGGTGCAAGGTGATTGCTCATAGCGGCGAGGCGGGTCACTCCAAGACGCTTGCCGACATCGGGCTGACTTATCTGGACATTTGTGGGGTGCTCAGTCGTCGAGGACGGCCAATGACCAGCACCATCCGGCCAGCTCACGGGCGATGGCAGCATTGGCGACGACCGAGCGTTTCTTGCGCTGGTCAAAATGCATCCAGCGTTCATGCAGGCGCCGGTTACCGGCCTGGCCGCGGGCCCGGGCAGCTGGGGATGCGGCAGCCCAGCGTCGCCGCATCACCGCACCGGGTCGGTATGGGGCGCGGTGATGCCAGGCGGCTTCGACCAGCAGCCGGCGGGCGTGACTATTGCCGGTCTTGGTCATTGCGCCTTGAGTTCGGGTGGCCCCTGAGGAGTATTCACTGGGCACCAGCCCGAGATAGGCGCCGATAGTGCGGCCCGTGAGCCGAGACCAGTCGCCGATCTCGACGGCCAGCCCGAACGCGGTCAGCGTGGATACCCCGCGCAGACAGCCCAGCCGGGTCACCACCGGAGTAAACGCTGAACCAGCAGCCATCTCGGCGATCGCGGTATCGAGGCGCTCCCGGCGATCGACGGTGGCCAGCATCGTGTCGAAAGCGGTGTCGTAGGCCAGTTGTAGCGCGGCGTTGTCGAACCGCTGCCGACGCAGCCAGCGCTCATGCTCACGAATCCAGGCGCGTCCACCGCTGTAGACGATCCCCTGGCGCAACAACAGTTTCGATAGCCGGTGGCGAGCGGTCATCAAATCTCCACGGATATCCTCGCGGGCCCGCACCAAGTCTCGGGCGGCCTCCTGCTCAATGCTGGGGATCGTCACCGCCACCACCTGGCCTAGATGCAACAACCGCGCCAGATGCGCGGCATCACGGGCATCGGTTTTGACGCGGTCTCCGGCCGGACGGATCAGCATCGACGGTGCGGCCACCACACAATCGATCCCGGCTTCCAGCAAGAACCGGGCCAACTTGAATCCCGTCGGCCCGGCCTCATAAGTCACCGCCACCGACCCGGGAAGCCCCTTGATCCATGCCAGGATCTCGCCAGGATCCGGGGTCAACCGGCGTTCAAACACCTCCCCGGTATCCCCGTCCAGACCACACGCCACTACCGAACGCGCGTGCACATCCAACCCAACACTCGTACGCTGAACCTTCACTGGGGCCTCCCACATCTGTGGCTCTACGGCCAGGACCCATTTCCCGACCGCAACCCACGTTCACATGTGAGCGAGGCCCCAGCCCCCCATACCGTCTAG
>NZ_MPNT01000078.1 GCF_001907675.1 Mycobacterium paraffinicum | reverse complement strand
TCCTTAAGTTCGTAGGTGCAGTTACTTCGTGTTGTTACGTTGTGCTGTGACCCGGGTGGGTCGGGTGAGGCGGCATGTCGGTTGCCGGCCTGGTGGTGCGGCTTGAAAGGACTGGCCGCCCGGCCTTCCTGGACTTCCTCGGGCCGCTGATTGAGATCTGCGACGTGATCGCTTGTTTAAGGAAATGCTGGCGGGGTTGTCCGTGGGGATCGTGTTGGCAGACAAGCGGATAGGAGATCGATGGCAGCGGGCCAGTTGTGGGCTGGGGTTGATGTCGGCAAGGAACATCACTGGGTGTGCGTGGTCGACAACAGCGGCACGGTGGTGTTGTCGCGCAGACTCGGCAACGAGGAGCAACCGATCCGTGCGCTGATCGGCGAGATTGACTCGTTGGCTGATCAGGTTGCCTGGACGGTGGACCTGACCACGGTGTATGCCGCCCTGTTGTTGACCGTGTTGGCTGATGCCGGCAAGTCGGTGCGCTACCTGGCGGGCCGTGCGGTCTGGCAAGCCTCGGCGGTCTATCGAGGTGGTGAAGCCAAGACCGACGCCAAAGACGCCCGGGTGATCGCTGATCAGTCGCGGATGCGCGGCGATGACTTGCCACTGCTGCATCCCGACGACGATCTGATCACCGAACTGCGGCTGCTCACCGCTCATCGCGCCGACCTGGTCGCTGACCGCACCCGCACGATCAACCGACTGCGCCAACAACTCGTTGCGGTGTGTCCGGCGCTGGAGCGGGCCGCCCAGCTCAGCGCTGACCGGGGCTGGGTAGTGCTGCTGGCGCGCTACCAGCGCCCCAAAGCCATCCGCCAGACCGGTATTTCGCGGCTGACCCGGATCCTGGCCGACGCCGGAGTGCGTAATGCCGCGGCCATTGCGGCGGCTGCGGTGGCGGCCGCCAAAACTCAAACGGTCCGACTGCCCGGCGAACAAGTGGCCGCCGGACTGATCGCTGATCTGGCGCAGGGGGTGATTGCCCTCGATGACCGCATCAAGACCACCGATGCCGACATCGAGGACCGATTTCGCCGCCATCCACTGGCCGAAGTGATCACCAGCATCCCAGGCATGGGATTTCGGCTCGGTGCTGAATTCCTGGCCGCCGTCGGCGATCCCGAACTGATCGGCTCGGCCGACCAGCTCGCCGCCTGGGCCGGGCTCGCACCGGTATCTCGAGATTCGGGAAAACGCACCGGACGACTGCACACCCCCAAGCGCTACAGCCGCCGGCTGCGCCGGGTGATGTACATGTCCGCACTGACCGCCATCCGCTGCGACCCGGCCTCCCGCGCCTACTACCAACGCAAACGAAACCAAGGCAAACGACCCATCCCAGCCACCATCTGCCTGGCCCGACGCCGCACCAACGTCCTCTACGCACTCATCCGCGACAACCGCACCTGGCAACCCGACTCACCCCCGATCACTCAGTCGGCGGCTTGACATCGTCATTGAGAGTCCTTTC
>NZ_MPNT01000077.1 GCF_001907675.1 Mycobacterium paraffinicum | reverse complement strand
CTCCTCAACGCCAGCGACAAGAACGCCGAAACGATTGCCCCCACAGCAGCTCTCACGGCATAGTGAACAACCGCAGAGCCTCACGCGAACACGCGAATGCTCTTACACCACTCCACGGGACGTGACCTTTCGTGCGCGCGGCCGCGGTGTGCGTCCCGACGCGTCGTGGTGATGTTCACGACCGTTCGGTGGCACCCGGAGATACCAGTTCGTCATCGATCCGCGAAGACAGTCGCGCCCTTGCGCGGCAGCGCCGCCGTAGGTGGCATCCGACATTATGTTGAACCCTAGTCATTGACATACAGTCAATGATGCGATTAGCGTTCAAGTCGCGGCCTTGGGGCGCACTACAACTGAACTGGCGAACGGGCAAAACAACGGCGCTGAATTCGTTTGGCGTCGTTGGCGTCAGCCGTAACGAACCGCAACGAAGCGGAGATAGGGGCCCACGTGTCGAAGCTGGGTGTGACGATGCCTGGTTTGAATCAACCAATTGATGCATTCCCCAGGATGGCCAAGATGGCCGAAGATGCCGGATTCGATTCGGTATGGGATTACGAGTTCTACCGAAATCCCCTCGTCATCCTCGGTATGACCGCGCAGACGACGAGTACCATTCCGCTGGGCACGGGGCTCGTTACGGCTGCGGGCCGCAGTCCGTTCGTGATGGCGAACGCCGCAGCAGACGTCGACGAAGCGTCAGGCGGCCGGCTGATCCTGGGCATCAGCACTGGAGCTGCCGCGTTCACCGACCTCATGAACGGCTCGGACGGCAGCCATCCGGTCGCCCGGACGCGTGAGTATGTCACGCTCCTTCGCAAGATCTGGGATTGGACCGCCGGTGAGGGCGCCGCTGATGGCGAAACCTTGGGTGGCCAGTTCTACAAGTTCACGGCGCCGGAGATCAACCCCTTCGGCCGACGCCCGCTGGCGCGCAAGAGAATCCCCATCTACACCGCCGCGCTCAGGCAGGCGATGGCTCGATTGGGAGGTGAAATCTCCGACGGAGTGATTGGCTTCATGCTGCCAGCCCGGTATTTGCGGGAGGTATACCTGCCCAATATCGCGGAAGGCGCGCGCAAGGCGCATCGCAGCCCCGCCGACGTCGACGTTGCCAGCGAGACCGTATGTAGCGTGTCCAACGACCGTGCCGAGGCATACCGGCGCGCTCGCCTCCAGGTCGGCATCTACATCTCCCATCCGGTGTGCGCCCCTCTTGCCGAGTACATGGGCCTCGCGAAGGACCGCGAGGCGTGTCTCGAGGCGATGGCCGCGCGGGGTCCCATGGCTCTCGCCGACGTCGTCAGCGACGAGCTCATCGACGCCTTCAGCATCTCGGGCACACCGGACGAATGCCGTAAGAAGTTTGAGGAGTACCGCGACTGTCTGCCCCACGTGCTGCTACATCCGCCCTACATGCCCGTGCTCACCCAGGAGGAGAGCGAGGAGGTCACGTCCCGTGGAGTGGTGTAAGAGCATTCGCGTGTTCGCGTGAGGCTCTGCGGTTGTTCACTATGCCGTGAGAGCTGCTGTGGGGGCAATCGTTTCGGCGTTCTTGTCGCTGGCGTTGAGGAG
>NZ_MPNT01000076.1 GCF_001907675.1 Mycobacterium paraffinicum | reverse complement strand
GCACCTGCCTGGCCGGCGTGGCGACGTTGACGCGCGGGTTCTGTGGCTGCTCGGACGCCGGGCGATCGGAGGTCAGCGACACCAGCACCACCCCGGCGATGACGGCGGCGATGCCGGCCAGCGCGCTGCCGGCGAGGAACATGGGCCGGCGCCTGCGCGGGACGACCTCGGGCTCGTCGGCCTCGTCGGTGAGGGCGCTGTAGGCCAGGGCCTCGGCGTCGGCGTTGCCCCACACGTCGAGGTACGTCGGGCCGAGCGGTCGCGGGCTGAGCTCTCCGGTGCCCGGGTCCAGCGCGTAAGCCAGCGCCGCCGTGGACGAGGCGAACAGCGGCGCGTTCGCCGACGCCAGGGCCGCCCCGCGGGCCAGCGCCATCTCCGGCTCCTCGGGGGCCGTCACCTCGAGTGGCGCGGCCGCTTCGAGCGCGGGCTTGACGGGCACGATGTCCGCTCCGCAGCCGATCAGGAACACGCCGTCCGCGCGAGCACCTCGTTCGCCCAGGCCGGCGACCATCGTCGCCAACTCGGCGGCCAGCGACTCCTCCCCGGCGTTGGCCAGCTGCCGGCGGTGCAGGTCGACGATCGAACCGTCGGTGACGTCGACGACGGCCAGGGTCGCGGTCTCGGGCTCCACGAACAGCATCGCGATATGCGCGTAGTCGAGCGCGTACCCGACCGTCTGGGCCAGCGCGGCCGCGGCCAGCAACGGGGATACCAGCATCACGCTGCCCATGCCGTGGCGGGCCATCGCTTCCCGCAGCGCGCCGACGTCCGCGGGGTCCGTCCAGGTCACGCCCGTCGACACCAACCGGTGCCCGCCCGCCAGCGCACCTTCGCGGGTGCCGTCGATCGCCGCGACGACCTGGTCGACGGCGCCGCCGAACTCGTCCTGTTCGACGGTGACACCGTCGGCGTTCTCGCCTTCGATGACCACCAGGCGGACCGTCCCGGGAGCCATTGAGACCCCAAGCACGATGTCCACTTCCGCCTCCACAGTCCGCTGATTTGCTCCGCGATCCCTCGATGAGGGAACCGCCGGATAGACCCTGCCCGACCGGGTGACACCACGCTACCCGCGCGGCAACGCGCGCGCTCGCGGAGCGCGCTCAGCGGCAACGACGCGGACTAGTAGCCGGGGCTCAGGAAGGGGTTCTGGGAGTTCCCGGGGTACTGCGGGTACTGCGGGTACGGGGTGTACTGCGGGGCCGGCGCCTGTGGGGCCTGGGTCTGCGGGACCTGGATCGGAATCGGCACCGGCAGCAGCGGCACGTGGATCCACTCGGTGGTCATCGGCACCGTCGTGCTGGTGGTCGTGGTCGTCGACGGCGGGGGCGGCGTCTCGGTGGTGGTCGACGGCGGCGGCGGGGGCGTCGTCATGGCGGTCGTGGTGGGCGCCTGGGTGGGCGGCGGCGCGGTGTGCCGCGGGGTGTAGACGGGTGGCGCCTGCGTGGTGATGACCACCGGCGGCGGCGGTGGCGGCGCTCCGGTAGACCGACTCACCGGTGTCGGTCCGCAGCGTGTCGACCATCCCCGCCGCCGCCATGGATTGCAGTGTCCGGTAGACGGTGGTCAGTCCGATA
>NZ_MPNT01000075.1 GCF_001907675.1 Mycobacterium paraffinicum | reverse complement strand
GGCCTGGGTGCCCGCCTGGGTGCTGTGGGTCGCGATCATGAAGTCACGCATTTTTGTCATCGAGCTGATGGTGTTCTGCAGCACCGGCAACATCTGCGGCAGCAAATGATCCAAACGATCTAAATCGGTTGTGAGGCCTTGTATTTGGTCGGCGAGTGCGTCGATCCCGTCCAGTGTGTCAAAGACTGACCGCAGTGACCAGCAGATTGGGATGTCATAGCAGTGCTTTTCCCAATAGAAGTAGCTGCGCAGCGGACGGAAGAAATCCTCGAAATCGGAGATGTTGTTGCGCAATTCATTGGTGGTGTCCACCATCTCGTGAGTGCGGCCGACCATGCTGTGTGTGGTTTCGGTCATCTCCTTGGTGATGGTGTACATGCGGTCCATGTTGGCGATCGTCCTGCTCAGCTCGTCCGCCTGCTCGAGCATTTGAGCCGAGCTGTCGTTGTTGAACTTGGCGGACTGCAGGGTGCCGGCGTTTTGCGCACCGAGCATGAATGGAATCGAACTGTGCTCGATCGGCGAACCCAATGGGCGGGTGATGGTCTGTACCCGATCGATGCCCCGCATATGTGCCACGTTCTTGGCGACCCGGTCGATGACGAGCATGTCCGCGGGGTCGCGCAGGTCGTGATCGGCCTGCAGCATCAACAATTCCGGGTTCATCCGAGCCTGGGAGAAGTGCCGGTCCGCGACGCCCATCGCGAGGTTGGCCGGCATGCTGGCGGGGGTGAACTTCTGGTCGTTGTATTGCGGTACATAGGTCAGCAGGCTGATGAAACCGATGACGGCGATCATGGTGGTCACAAAGATGATCGGGATCGGCCATCGAACGACAGCGGTGCCGACCTTGCGCCAACCCCGTGCCGAGAGATCACGTTTGGCGTCGAGCAAACCGAATTTGGACCCCACCGTGAGAATTGCCGGTGCGAGCGTCAACGCCGCGGCGATGACCACCAAAACCGAAATCGCGCACGGCAAACCCATGGTATTGAAGTACGGCAGCGTGGTGAAGCTCAGGCACATGGTGGCACCCGCAATCGTCAGGCCGGAACCCAAAATGACATGCGATACACCGTGATAAGCCACATAGAACGCGGTTTCGCGATCTAGGCCCTTCGATCGTTCCTCTTGATATCGGCCAAGCAGGAAGATCACATAATCCGTTCCGGCGGCCAGGGCCAGCATGGTCACCATGCTCACCGCGTAGGGGGTCAAACCGATGATTTTCAGGTAACCCGCTGTGGCGGTAACACCTTGTGCGGCAAAGAGTTCCAGGCCGATGATGACCATCGACACCAGCATCGTCACGACCGAGCGGTAAATGGCGAGCAGCATCACGATGATGACGGCGACCGACACCAACTCCATCGTCGCCATGCTCTGATGCCCGGCGACGCTGGTATCGGCGTTGAGAACGCTGTTGCCGGCGACGTGGGCCTTGATACCCGGCGGCGCCGGCACAGCATCGACGATGTGACGAACAGCGGCGACCGACTCATGGCTCTCACTAGTGCCCTGCGAGCCGTTGAGGAAGATCTGCACGTACGCGGACTTGCCGTCCACGCTCTGCGAGCCCGCCGCGGTCAGCGGATCACTCCAGAAATCCTGAACGTTCTGCACATGCTGGTGATCGGCCTTCAGCTTGGCGACGATCTCGTCGTAGAACTTATGTGCGGAATCGCCGAGCTTGTCCTTGCCCTCGAGCACGACCATCGCCGAGGAATCCGAATCGTACTGCTGAAACACCTTGCCGATATTCAGCATCGCCTGATAGGACGGCGCATTGGTCGGACTCATCGGCACCGATCGGCTCGCCGCGACC
>NZ_MPNT01000074.1 GCF_001907675.1 Mycobacterium paraffinicum | reverse complement strand
AAGGCCGGGCGGCCAGTCCTTTCAAGCCGCACCACCAGGCCGGCAACCGACATGCCGCCTCACCCGACCCACCCGGGTCACAGCACAACGTAACAACACGAAGTAACTGCACCTACGAACTTAAGGATCGCCATGAGCACCGCGCCCGACCCGTACGCCGCGCTGCCGAAGCTGCCGACGTTCACCCTGACGTCGGAGTCTGTGACCGACGGCCAGCCGCTCGCGCAGCCCCAAGTCAGCGGAATCATGGGCGCGGGCGGAGAAGATGTCAGCCCGCAGCTGAGCTGGTCCGGATTTCCGGGGGAGACCCGCAGCTTCGCGGTCACCGTCTACGACCCCGATGCGCCGACGGCCTCGGGGTTCTGGCACTGGGCTGTGGCGAACCTGCCGGCCGACGTCACCGAACTCCCCGCGGGCGCGGGCGACGGCAGCGACCTGCCCGGGGACGCGCTGACGCTGGTCAACGACGCCGGGATGCGCCGCTACCTCGGCGCCGCGCCGCCGCCGGGACACGGCCCGCACCGCTACTACATCGCGGTGCACGCCGTGGACGTCGACAAGCTGGACCTCGACGAGGATGCCAGCCCCGCCTACCTCGGTTTCAACCTGTTCCAGCACGCGATCGCGCGCGCCGTCATCCACGGCATCTACGAACAGAAGTAGGCGCGGGTCCGGAGCCGCGTTCTTGTCGGTGGGCGGTTGTAGCATTCGAACATGCGTTCGATTAGCGCTTACCGCATGGACGCCGTGCTTGACGGCTTCGAGGCGGCGCAAGATCTGCTCATCGCCTCCGGTGATTCGCTGACGGCTGCGGAGCTCGTCACGGCCCTCGAGAGGTACGTGCTTCTGTTGCGAAGGCTCGAAGCACTCATCTATGAGCTGTCCAGCCCGTTCGGACGGCCCCGATGACGGATCGCGAGGAGATTCAGGAAGACGTCGACGCGCTGCGCGCCGTTGTCTCCCGATTCCAAGGGCACTCGTACGAGGCGCTGAGCAATCCGGAGCGGTTGCGGTTGCTGGAAATACTCGAGTGCGAGACGCGCCGGTTGCACGCACCGACTCATCAACTAATCAATCAGCTTGCCGAGCAGGCTGATTCGGCGGAGCTGGGCGGCAAGCTGAGCTGGGCGCTGGCCGACCGGCTGCTCATCACGCGGGGGGAGGCCAGTCGGCGCGTCGCTGAGGCGGCCGAGCTGGGACCGCGCCGGGCGCTTTCCGGTGAACCGTTGGAGCCGGTGTTGCCCGCCACCGCGGCGGCCCAGCGCGACGGGGCGATCGGTTCCGACCACGTGGCGGTGATCCGGCGCTTTTTCCACCAGCTGCCGGAATCGGTCGACGTCGAAACGCGTGAGCACGCCGAGAAACACCTGGCTTCCGAGGCCGCTCACTATCGCCCCGACCAACTGGCCAAGCTCGCCCGCCACCTGATGGACTGCCTCAACTCCGACGGCAACTACACCGATGCGGACCGGGCGCGGGCCCGCAGCCTGGTGCTGGGCACCCAGCAGGCCGATGGCATGTCGAGGTTGAGCGGGTGGTTGACGCCCGAGGCGCGCGCCAGCTGGGAGGCGGTGTTGGCCAAGTTGGCCGCCCCGGGGATGTGCAACCCGGACGACGAGGCGCCGGTCATCGATGGCGCCCCGACGGAGGAGGCGGTGCAGCGGGACACCCGCACCGCCGCCCAGCGCAACCATGATGGCCTCAACGCCGCGCTGCGCGCGATGCTGGCCAGCGGGGAGCTGGGCCGGCACAACGGATTGCCGGCCTCCATCGTCGTGACGACCACTCTCGCCGAGTTGGAAGCCGCCGCCGGTAAGGGCTTGACCGGCGGGGGCACCATCTTGCCGATGTCCGACGTGATCCGCCTGGCCCGCCACGCCCATCACTACTTGGCCGTCTTCGACAAGG
>NZ_MPNT01000073.1 GCF_001907675.1 Mycobacterium paraffinicum | reverse complement strand
ATCGCGTTGATTCCTTTGCTCGAGTGACTTTGGTCGGTCCCTCGAAGAATCACGCGATGACCTTCATTCATCCGGCTACGACACGCCGGTCATCACCGGCTCGTACACCACTCTGCTGGACGCAACTAGGTACTGGAATCGATAGCCTTTGGCACCGTGGTCTAGTACGGCCACCGGCGTAATTTAAGCGTCGCCGCCGGTTCCGCCATGCGACAGCGAAGCGTCGCGTGGCCATTGACGTCCGCGATAACAGCAATTCAGGCGAGGACATCGAGCAACCTCTCTCGATTAATCTTGACGAGTTCGACCGTGAAACGGTGCGCAGTCTCCGTCATCCCTGGGGCAGAAGCAAATAGGTCCTCAACGGTCCGCCGTTCAAGCGACAGTATCCGTTCACGCCAGTACTCGCGGGTGCTCGGTCCACAGAGTCTGATGGCGTCGCCTGCCAGGTCCACGAGTGTCTGCCAACGCGTGCCCTTGCGATGCTCAAATCGGCTCGCGTGCCCACGTTCTGCCCATTTCATCACTGTTCCGTCGCGTAAGTGCTCGGCGCGCAGTTCGTCGCTCAACGTAAAGCCGAGGCTAGCTGCGTGGTCGAAAGAGGGCTCGGATACGTCCGGCGGCGGCACAAGGACGGCCCAGTTGCGGTCGTGGCGATCTCCATGCGCGATCAACGCGTCAAACAGGAGATATCCTGCGAACGCATCGAAAGCCCGAAACGACGTAGGCATCGATGAGCCTGGCGGTGATCCAAACCGTGTGAGTGCCTGCCTGATAGAGCCGACATTGTATCCGCGCGCTTCAGGATCAGTCGGGTCGTAATCGATAACCACCTCTGGCATTAGCGCCTGCCCTGCCTGCAATTCCCACTCTGGCAATCGCACGTCTTCAACCAATGCGCCACGCACCCCGCCCCGAGTGGCTAGTTCGACCGTGGCCGCCGGCACTCCGACCAGCCGAGCCATCTCGCTTCCGAGCTTCTCCACAGTGTCTTCCCCGAGGGAACGATCGCGCTCTGGCCGTGCGGGTTTGAACAGCCAGGTACGCTCTCTCGACGGATGTTTGAGCCAGTCGTGCGGATGCTGGCCCTGGCTCTCGAGGCCAGCGACAGCCCAGTCGTCGGCAGCCACGACTGACCAGCGAACGGGCACGACGCAATTGTGCCTCGCAGGTGCTAGTGCAATCGCCACTGGCCACGCGCATGTCGCGTAGGGCTCCGCTCGAAGACAGCGGAGAGTCGAGGGGGACGGATCCGATACAGAGTTGGCAGCGACGGCACCTCGTTTTTGGCCCCATATTGGCCCCATCGCCGAGTCCGAATCGGTGATGACGAGTTCGTAGACAGAGCGAAAAGGGGCGCTGAAATGCACAGATACTTGGTGGCCAGGGGCGGGATCGAACCGCCGACCTTCCGCTTTTCAGGCGGACGCTCGTACCGACTGAGCTACCTGGCCGGAAGGCATGAAGTGCCTCGCCGAATTGGCGACCCTGACGGGACTCGAACCCGCGACCTCCGCCGTGACAGGGCGGCGCGCTAACCAACTGCGCCACAGGGCCTTGCTGCTGCTCCGCGTCACCGCGTTGCGTACCCCCAACGGGATTCGAACCCGTGCTACCGCCGTGAAAGGGCGGCGTCCTAGGCCACTAGACGATGGGGGCCAGAACCGAATCACTCCGGGGTACTCGCAACGAGGTTTCGTTAGGAGCCACGTCAGCTTAGGTCACCGCGGGCCCAATCCTCAAACGAGCCCCGTTTGGGGCCCAAGTATCCTGAATCTCCGCGGCCCCTATAGCTCAGTTGGTAGAGCTACGGACTTTTAATCCGCAGGTCCCAGGTTCGAGCCCTGGTGGGGGCACCAACGCGTGGTGGCCACGGCAGCTCGGTGCTCATCATCCGAGCACCGCGCTGCTGTAGGTAACGTCGGCGAAGGCCTGGGCGACCTCGTCGTCGGCATAAGCGAAGCCGTTGACCGCGTGCAATTCCGCAACCGTCCGCAACGACGTCTCCCAGCCGCGCTGGCTCAAGTGGTCGACGACGTGGCTGCGCTCGCCGTGATAAACGAGGTCGTTGAAGTCGACCTCGAACCCGAGCTCGCTCATCCGGTCGTGGTGGGCGCGCCAGCGCGGGTCGGTGAAAACGGCGGTGTCGGGAACGAAGTCGAAGGCCAGCCGGCTGCCCGGTGCGCTGAGGGCGGTGATGTTGTCGAACAGCGCGTCCTGGGCCGCCTCCGGCAGGTACACCAACAATCCCTCGGCGCTCCACGCCGTGGGGGCCTGTGGATTCAATCCCGCCTCGCGCAGCGCAGCCGCCCAGTCGTCGCGGAGGGCGACGGCGCCGTGGTGGCGCGCGGGGGTCGGGCGGGGGGCGGGGGGCGGGGGGGGTGGGGGGTGGT
>NZ_MPNT01000072.1 GCF_001907675.1 Mycobacterium paraffinicum | reverse complement strand
TGTCCGTGGCCATGAAAAAGTACCCACTGGTGGCCAAGTGGAGGTATCCGCTGGTGGCCGGATAAAAGTACCCACCCCGTGTTCGTCGTGTCGATCAGGAACTGCGGGCCCCGGTGGTGACGGTGAAGGTGCCAACCACTCATCGTCACCACCGGGGAGTTCCATTGAAGTCTGCGAGGGACCGCATGGACATCATTTCTGCTTATCAACAAGTCGGGTCATACCGCGGCGCCGCGCAGCTGTGCGGCACCACCCATAGGACCGTCAAGAAAGTCGTCGAGAAATTCGAAGCCGGTGAGAGCGCACCGCCGCGGGTCGAGCGGGCCCACAATTACGATGCGGTGGCCGATCTGGTCGCCGAGCGTGTCGAGAAGTCGGCGGGTCGGATGTCGGCGAAGCGGATGTTGCCGATCGCGAAGGCCGCCGGTTACGACGGGTCGGCACGCAACTTCCGTCGCCTCGTTGCTGAGGCGAAGGTGTTGTGGCGCAACGAACATCACCGGGGACGTCGCCCGGCGGTGTGGTCACCGGGTGAGTATCTGGTGATCGACTGGGCCCAAGCCGCACCCGGGTTGTTCCTGTTCTGCGCAGTGCTGGCGTTCTCCCGGTGGCGCTTCGTCGCGTTCGCCACCGACCAGAAGGCGTCCACGACGTTGGCGTTGATCGCCGAAGCGATGGCCGGGATAGGTGGTGTCCCGGCCCGGGTGCTGGCCGACCGGATGGCCTGTCTGAAGGGCGGCGTGGTCGCCAACGTGGTGATCCCTACCGCCGAATACGTCCGGCTGGCAGGTCATTACGGTTTCGCGCCGGACTTCTGCCATGCATCCGACCCTAAATCGAAGGGCATCGTGGAGAACTTGTGCGGCTACGCCCAACGCGACCTCGCCGTCCCGCTGCTCACCGACGCCGCCATCGCCGGGGTGCCGGTTGATCTGCGTGCTGCCAACGTTGCGGCCAGGGCGTGGTGTCTGGAGGTCAATGCCGCGGTGCATTCGGAGATCTGTGCGGTCCCCGATGAGCAACTGCTGATCGAACGGGAACTCCTGCAACCGTTGCCGTCGCTGCAACTTCGAATCGGGGCACCGTCGGTGATCCGCAAGGTCGACCGGCTGTCGTGTGTCCGGTATGCCTCGGCCCGCTACTCGGTGCCCACCCGACTGATCGGGACCAGCGTGGCCGTCGTCGTCGATCACGGCGCGCTGTGCATCGTGGAGCCCGCGACTGGGGTGATCGTGGCTGAGCACGAACTGGGTGCCCCAGGCAGCGCATCAGTCCTCGACGATCACTACGACGGTCCCCGCCCGGAACCTAGCCGCGGACCACGACCCAAAACTCATGCTGAGCAACAGTTCTGCACACTCGGCGAGGATGCTCAAGCATTCCTGGTCGGGGCCGCCGCGATCGGCAACACTCGGCTGGGCTCCGAACTGGAAGTCCTACTGGCGTTGGGCGCCGCCCACGGCACCGACGCCTTGGTCGGCGCGCTTCGCCGGGCGGTCGCGTTCCGGAGGTTCCGCGCGATCGACGTGCGGTCCATCCTGGCCGCCGGCGCCGGAACGCCGCAGCCCCGCCCCGCCGGGGATGCGTTGATCCTGGACCTCCCAGTCGCCCCGACCCGATCCCTGGCTGCCTACACGGTCAACCCGGCCGCAGACGGTGGTGCCACGTCATGAACGGCACGCCAGCCAAGGCAACCAAACCCGTTGCACCACTGTCCACTCCGCAATTCGCCGCTGATCTCGACGCCGGGCTGCGGCGGCTCAAGCTCGCCGCGATCCGGCGCACCGCCCCCGAAGTCCTAATCACCGCCAAGACCCAGCGCTGGACCCCCGAAGAAGTGCTACGGACCCTCGTCGAGACCGAACTGGCGGCACGGGATGCCTCCAACGTCGTCAACCGGCTCAAGGCTGCCGGGTTCCCGGTCACCAAGACCTTGGAGTCCTTCGACGTGGCCGCATCGTCGATTCAGCCCAAGGTGTTCGACTACCTGTCGAGCCTGGAATGGGTTCGCACACAACAGAATCTGGCGATCATCGGACCGGCTGGGACCGGCAAGTCCCACACCCTGATCGGACTGGGGGTCGCTGCGATTCATGCTGGGCACAAGGTCCGGTACTTCACCGCCGCCGACCTCGTCGAAACCCTCTACCGCGGCTTGGCCGACAACACCGTCGGCAAGATCATCGAATCCCTGCTCCGTGTCGATCTGATCATCCTCGACGAACTGGGCTTCGCCCCACTCGACGACACCGGCACCCAGCTGCTGTTCCGCCTCGTCGCCGGCGCCTACGAACGCCGCTCCCTGGCCATCGGCTCGCACTGGCCCTTCCAAGAGTGGGGTCGATTCCTGCCCGAGCAGACCACCGCCGTCAGCATCTTGGACCGGCTCCTGCATCACGCCACCGTCGTCATCACCGACGGCCAGTCCTACCGAATGAAGGACGCCCAACACCGGAAGGAGAACCCCCAACCAATCTAAGAATCACTGCACGGGGTGGGTACTTTTATCCGGCCACCAGCGGGTACTTCTACTTGGCCATTGACA
>NZ_MPNT01000071.1 GCF_001907675.1 Mycobacterium paraffinicum | reverse complement strand
GTAGTTGGATGCCGAATTCGCCGTAGCTGCGAATGGTGTACGGATCTTCGACGGCTTGAGTGACCCCGGCCGGCGTCCAAGGACGTGCCTGCGTTCGGGTGTACTCGCGGGCTGTCTCGAGCGCTCCGCGCGCGATCCCTAGGTAAACCGAGGAGAACACCAACTGCACGATCGGGCCGAACAGGCTTCCGCGCCCGGACGCCAGGAACGCCTCGAGGATGGCATTGGGTTTGCCGAGCACCTCGTCGGGACGGACCGCAACATTGTGGAATTCGGTGGTGCCGCTGTCGGTGCGCCGCATCCCCAGCGCCTGCCAGTCATCGTTTGGCTGAACGCCTTCTCTGGTGGTGGGAATGGCCGCCGCTACGATGGCACCTTGCTGTGGGAAACCCTCCGGTATCACACCGAACACCAAGAGCAGATCTGAGCCCTTGGCGCCACTGCTGAAGTGCTTAATGCCGTTGAAAAAGTACCCGCCGTCATCGGCCGGGGTGGCCGTCACCTTCCAATCCAGGATGTGGCTGTTGTTCTCGCTGGAGGCGTTTCCGGTCCACCAATTGTTTTCGGCCAGTTGACGAAGCAGGCGTTCCTTTTGCTCGGGTGAACCCCACAGATCGATAACGGCTGGGGTGCTGAGGTGGTATCCGAACAAGTGCCCAAGGGATCCGTCGACCTTGGCGATCTCGCGCACCACTTCCAGGGCGGTAGGCCAGTCGGCTCCCCAACCGCCCAGGTGCCGGGGAACGGTCACCGAGAGCAGCCCACTGGCGCGTAGATCCTCACGCTCTTCTGTTGCCGAACCACCTGCCTTGTCGCGCTCGACGACGGTAGTTTGCCACTTTCGCGTCAGCTCGCGCGCGACCTCGATTGGGTCGCCATGCCTACTGTTCTGTGCCGTGGTGGTGTCATCGGTCAACGTCATTGCTGTTCTCCAGTCGCGGATTGGGTGAGGAATTGCGGTGCTGCCCACTGTGTGAGGTCCACCGGACGGTCGAGCAGATTGTGGTCGATGAGGAACTGTTGAGTTTGGTCGACAACGGCCAGCGCCGAGTCGTCAAGCGTTGGGATCAGATGTTGGGCGAAATCAGCGCCGAAACCGCGTCCGATCGCCGAAGGTGCTACCCCGAGGTTGGCGGCATGGATGCCAACGGTGTCCTCGGGGTGGGCCTGTGCCCAACGGCCGGCTTGGACAGCCGCATCGACGAGTCGTTGCACCAGGTCGGGTCGCTCGTCAACCAACTGGGCGCTGACCGTCCAAACACTGGCATACCGGTTTCGTTTGTCGTCGCCGAGATCGGCGAGTACCCGCGCGCCGCTGAGGTCTTCTAGCTCCGCCGCCCAGGGCAACCACGTGAATAGCGCATCAACGTTGCCACTACTCAGGATGTCGCTCTGGTGGGCGGCCACGTCGGGAAACAGGTCAGCGCCTTTGACACTGGCCGCTGCTTCCAGCCGCTCTTCGGGCACGTCGACGCCAGGGCTTTCGATACGCACCAATTCGACGTCACTGATCCCGATGCCTCCGATATGCAGGGTCTGCAAAAGTCCCCGCGCCTCCCAGGTGCCCAGCGCGATCAGTGTTTGCCGCCACGGATCCAATTGCCGGTAGTCACCCAACTCGCCGGTGAGAATGCGGATCGCTGCGCCGGACACACCCACCCGCCGACCCCGCAGCTGCTCGGGTGATGTCACCGGGCTGTCAGCACGGACATAGATCCCTTGCCGACCGGCCAGAGGTGTGATGCCCAGCAGACGGGTGCGTCCTGGTGCTCGCAGGCCCTCACTGATAAGAGGTGGAATTTCGCCACCAAAACGGGTGTAGGCGGGATGATCGTAGGTGAAATGCAACCCAGCTTGCGCGCCGCTCAGCACATTCAGCGAAATACCGTTGCCAGCCAACAGGTTTGACTCCAGCGCTGTCAGCAACGCGTTAGGAACCGGGCAATTGCTGTAGGCAAGAATATCTCGATCTATGCCCGTGGTGGTCATCAGATGCTCCCAACTTCAGGCCGAGCCAACCCAAGGTGCTCACGCAGCGTTGCCCCTTCGTACTCAGTACGGAACACACCACGTTGCTGCAGCAGCGGCACCACCTGGTCGACGAATTCCTCGTAAATCCCAGGCAGATACGCCGCCGAAATGATGAATCCGTCAGCGGCCCCGGCCTCAAAGTGACTAACCAATTGATCAGCGATCTGTTCGGCAGTTCCGGCCCACTGCGGTACAAACCCGACGTTGGTGCCGTATCGTCGACCCAGCTCGGCCAACGTCAGGTCCGCACCGCCACCGGCCACCGCAGAAAACATCTGCAACATGGTCGGCACGTGACGATCACCGAGATCGGCGACGATGTCGGAAAACTTCGTATCCAGCGGATACTTGGAGAGATCCAAACCGCTATGGCTCGACAACGTCGACAAACCCACCTCGGGATGGACCAGAGAATTGAGATATTCCAGACGCTCACGGGCCACCTGCTCAGTCTCACCGAGTACTGGCATTACCGCGGTGAACACCTTTGTTTGCTCCGGGTCACGTCCCGCGGCCGCAACGTGAGCTTTGATGTCCTGATAGACCGCGCGCATGATGTCGAGGTTGGGCGAGACGCTGAATACTGCTTCGGCCCAGCGCCCCGCGAAGCGACGCCCGCGCGGTGACAAGCCGGCCTGCAGGATCACCGGTTCGCCCTGGCGTGACCGTGGAACCTGCAAGGGGCCACGGACGGACAACCAGTGGCCACGATGATTGACGTATTGAACCTTCTTGGGGTCGGCGAACCGACCGCCAATCTTGTCCAACAACAAGGCATCCTCGGACCAAGAACTCCATAGCTTCTTGACTGCCTCCAAGAATTCGTCAGCGCGGTCATATCGGATGTCGTGCTCAAGGTGCTCGTCCACGCCGAAGTTGCGTGCTTCCGAGTCGTTGAGCGACGTGACCACATTCCACGAGATCCGGCCATCAGACAGGTTGTCGAGCGTGGCAAACACCCGAGCCACGTGATACGGCGGGTAGTACGTTGTGGAAACCGTAGCGCCCAGACCCAAACGTTCCGTCACCGCAGCCATAGTCGCTATCACGCTGGTCGGCTCCAGCGCCACCGCGCCCTGGCCACCCAGGCCGACCCCGGTCTCCAAGTTCTCACCATAGCTGTCTTCGATGGCCAGGCCATCGGGAAGAAATAACAGGTCAAACTTTCCCCGCTCCAGGGTCCGTGCAATCTGCTTGTAGAACTCGCCAGTCAGAAATCCGTTCGTGGCACCAACATGGCGCCACGCGCCATGCGCGTGAGTGACGTTGCCGGCCGAGAAAAACCCGGCCAAATGTAGTTGGCGTTGTTCAGCCATTATCAGCAGTGCCTCCGTGGGGATCAGATACCGGACACCGATGCTCGACCACCAGCCTGGACCCCAACAGGGTTAGGAGACCAATGATTTTTAAGGCCCCGGAGTGTGTCGTCGGTGGCCCGGCACCTACCTATCTCGGGGTAACCGGACGGCTGCCAGGAGGGTATATTAGGAACTTGTCACCAACCTGGTGCTGGTCTGCCCGTATCACCACCGGGCGCATCACCGCGGC
>NZ_MPNT01000070.1 GCF_001907675.1 Mycobacterium paraffinicum | reverse complement strand
AGGCGGGAACGTTGGCCTTCTCCAACGCTCCGGCAATCGCAATCGCACCCAAATCGCTGGCCGAAAAATCCTTCAGCGAACCCATCAACTTGCCGATCGGCGTGCGCGCTCCAGCAACGATCACCGACGTCGTCATAACAACCTCCCAAAGGTCCGCGGACGGCCGATCCGGCCTCCCGGAGAAGCGCAATCTTTGCCGCCAGGTTACCTTTATGTGATGACGACCGATCAAGTTGACGCCCGTCAGATCCTGGCCACCGGGCTGGTGACGGCGATCGATCACGTCGGCATCGCAGTCGCCGACCTCGACACGGCAATCGCTTGGTACCACGATCACCTCGGCATGATCCTGATGCACGAGGAAGTCAATGAGGACCAGGGAATCCGCGAGGCGATGCTGGCCGTGCGGGGCGCTCCGACCGGTACCGCGCAGATCCAGCTGATGGCCCCGATCGACGACTCCTCGACCATCGCCAAATTCCTTGACAAGCGCGGGCCCGGCATCCAGCAGATGGCGGTCCGCGTAAGCGACCTGGACGGCGTGATCGAGCACCTGCGCTCCCAGGGCATCCGGCTCGTCTACGAAGCCCCGCGTCGTGGCACGGCAAACTCGCGGATCAACTTCATCCACCCCAAGGACGCCGGCGGCGTCCTCATCGAGCTGGTCGAACCGGCCGCCTGATCAAGACCACTTCCGGGTCGGACCCCGCGTAGCGCGGTGGTTCCAGCACGGGGTATGCCAATGCCGCCGATCGTCGGCCCCGCCGAGCGTCGGATCGACGGGCCACACCACCAGATGTGGGGCGCCGACGCGAATTTCGTGATCACAACCCGGACAGCGGTAGGTCTTGACCGCACGGGCGGACGCGACCGGACGGACCTCGTACTCGTGGCCGTCGGGGCCGATCTCCACCCGGCGTGACGCCGGGGGCGGCGACGACTGCCACCGCCGACGTGGCGGTGGGCGGCGCCGGGCCATGCCGCCAGCCTAGCCGGGAGGCTCAGAACAGTCGGTATTCGTCGCTGTCCATGCCGCGCATCTTGTCGTAATCCAATGTGATGCAACGGATCCCGCGGTCGGTGGCCAGTGTGCGCGCCTGTGGTTTGATCTGCTGGGCCGCGAACACGCCCTTCACCGGGGCAAGCACGCTGTCGCGGTTGAGCAACTCGAGGTAACGGGTCAGCTGCTCGACCCCGTCGATCTCGCCGCGTCGCTTGATCTCCACCGCGACCGACCCGCCCTGCTCGTCACGGCAAAGCAGGTCGACGGGCCCGATGGCGGTCATGTATTCGCGACGAACCAGCGTGTAGCCCTCGCCGAGCAGTTGCACGTGCTCGGCGAGCAACGCCTGCAGGTGGGCCTCGACCCCGTCCTTGACCAGCCCGGGGTCCACCCCGAGGTCGTGGCTGGAGTCGTGCTCGACATCCTCGACGGTGATGCGCAGCTGTTCGCCGGCCTTGTTCTGCACCACCCACACCGGCGCCTGCTCACCGGGCTCCTCGGTCATCCAGCACGGCGGGCTCATCCAATTCAACGGCTTGTAGGCGCGGTCATCGGCATGCACGCTGACCGATCCGTCGGCCTTGAACAGCAGCAGCCTGCGGGCCGAGGGAAGATGCGCGGTGAGCCGGCCGACGTAGTCCACAGTGCACTGGGCGATCACTAGACGCACCCGACTCACCTTAGAGCGTGGCCGACAAATTAGGCTGACGCCACCATGTCGGCCACGCAGAGCTTGGCGAAACGCATCGGGCGGGTGCTCGAAAGGGTCACCCGCCAGAGCGGCCGGTTGCCGGAGACCCCGGCGTACGGCTCCCTGCTGCTGGGACGGGTCTCCGAGAGCCAGGCACGTCGCCGCGTCCGCATCCAGATCATCCTGACCGTGCTGGTCCTTGGCGTGAACCTGATCGGCATCGGCGTGGCACTGCTGTTGGTGATTGTCGCCATTCCCCAGCCGAGCATCTTCCACGACGCGCCGGCCTGGATCACGTTCGCGGTCTCACCGGCCTACATCGCGTTGGCCCTGGCGGTGGGCACCTATTGGATCACCCGCCGGACCGTGCTCTCGTTGCGCTGGGCGATCGAGGAGCGCCAGCCGAACGCGGAAGACGAGCGCAACACCTTCCTGGCGCCCTGGCGGATCGCCCGCTTCGACCTCATCCTGTGGGGTGTCGGGGCGGTCGTGTATACGACGCTCTACGGCCTGGTCAACACCCTGTTCATCCCGCGGTTCCTCATCGCGGTGGCCATCTGCGGCATCCTGGTGGCGACCGCCAGCTATCTGATCGCCGAGTTTGCCCTGCGTCCCGTCGCGGCACAGGCACTGGAGGCGGGGCCACCGCCACGGCGTTTCTCTGCCGGCATCATGGGCCGGACCATGGTGGTCTGGTTCCTGGCCTCGGGACTGCCGGTGCTCGGCATCGCCTGCCTGGCTGGCTTCGAGCTGCTGATGCGTAACCTCACCCAAACCCAATTCGCGGTCGGCGTGTTGATCATTTCGATGGCCACGGTGATCTTCGGTTGCCTGCTGATGTGGATCCTGGCCTGGCTCACCGCAACTCCGGTGCGCGTGGTGCGCGCGGCGTTGCGCCGCGTCGAGCGTGGCGATCTGCGCGGCGATCTCGTTGTTTTCGATGGCACCGAACTCGGTGAGCTGCAACGGGGATTCAACTCGATGGTCGACGGGTTACGCGAACGCGAGCGTGTCCGTGACCTTTTCGGCCGGCACGTCGGACGCGAGGTCGCTTTGGCCGCGGAACGCGAGCGGCCGAAGCTGGGGGGCGAAGAACGTCATGTCGCGGTCGTGTTCATCGACATCGTCGGCTCCACCCAACTAGTCACCAGCCGCCCTCCGGCCGAAGTCGTTTCGGTGCTCAATCAATTCTTCGGCATCGTCGTCGAGGAAGTGGACCGACACTGCGGGCTGGTCAACAAGTTCGAGGGCGACGCGACGCTGGCCATTTTCGGGGCCCCGAATCGTCTGGAGCGTCCGGAAGACGAGGCGCTGGCCGCCGCGAGAGCCATGGTCGAGCGGCTCAACGAAGAGATGCCCGAGTGCCAGGCCGGCATCGGCGTCGCGGCGGGCCAGGTCGTCGCCGGCAACGTCGGCGCCAGGGAACGCTTCGAATACACCGTGATCGGCGGGCCGGTCAACGAGGCGGCCCGCCTGTGCGAGCTCGCCAAGTCCCATCCCGGGCGGTTGCTCGCAACCGCCGATGCGCTCGAAGGCGCGAGCGAGAATGAGCGCGCCCGTTGGTCTTTGGGCGAGACGGTGACCCTGCGCGGGCACGAGCGTCCCACCCGGCTGGCGTCACCGATTGATTGATTTTCGACCCGAGTGGGTAAGGGGACTAAGGACATGGCTCCTTACAGAGATTGGTGTTGACATGACCGGTAATGGAACCGCGCGGCGGGTTTCCATCGCCGCGGGGATCGCCGCGGCGATCGCCTTGAGCTCGTTGACCGCGGGCTGCAGCTCAGGCAACAACAACAAGAACCCGACGACGACTTCGACCGTCACCACCACCGTCACGACGCCCGCCAGCGTCACCACGACGGCGCCGGCGGCGACGACACCGGCCGGACCCGGGGGCGGCCCCGAGACCGGGCCAGGCGGCGCCACGACCGCCGGACCGGGTGGCTCCGGCGCCGGCGCCGGACCCGGTGGGGCGAGCGCGGGCGTGCCGGGCGCGGGCGCGTCC
>NZ_MPNT01000069.1 GCF_001907675.1 Mycobacterium paraffinicum | reverse complement strand
TGACCATGATCCGCCCGGGCGCCCAGCGCTGCACGATCTCGGCGGGGCAGGCCTCCCCGGCGGCCATCACCGCCACGCCATCCAGCCCGGTCGGGGACAGCGCGGCCAGCGCCGAGGGGGTCTGGCTCAAGACGGTGACGTGTTCGGCGAGCAGGAGCGCGCGCAGGTCGTCGGGGGAGCGGGTGACCTCCTCGCTCACCACCACCAGACGCCCGCCGTGTGCTAGGGCGCCCCAGATCTCCCACACCGAAAAGTCGAACGCATACGAATGACACTGCGCCCACACCTGCCCCGGCCCCAGCTCGATGCCCACTTCCAGTGCGTCGAACAGGCGGGTGACGTTGTGATGCGTAACCGCAACACCTTTGGGTACCCCGGTAGTGCCCGAGGTGTAAATAATGTGTGCGACCTCATCGGGTGCGGGCAACGGCAAACCCGTCTTGGGTTGGGCGTCCATCCGCGGGTCATCGACGTCGACGACGATGAGGCGGCGGCCGTCCAGCCGTGGCCGCAACGCGGCGGTGGTGAGCGCGGCCACCGGCGCGGCGTCGGCCAACACAAACCCGATCCGCTCGTCGGGCAGTGCGGGGTCGATCGGCAGGTAGGCCGCGCCGGTCTTGAGCACCGCCACGATCGCCACAATGGCTTCACCCGAACGCGGGAACAACACCGCCACGCACCCGCCCGGCCCCACCCCACACTCGACCAGCGCGTGCGCCAACCGGTTTGAGGCCTCATCCAACTCGCCATACGTCCACGACCGCGCCCCGCAACACAGCGCCACCGCGTGCGGGGCCCGCAGCACCTGCCCGGCGAACAACGCCGGGATCGACACCGCCGTCCTCGACTCCGTTAACACCGGCCACCGGCCCAACTCACCCAGACGGGTGAGCTCACCGGCCTCGAGCACATCAATCGACGACAACCGCGCCTGCGGATCAGCGGTCATCGCCACCAACACCCGCTCCAACCGTTTGATTAGTGCATGAACGGTTTTGGTGTCGAACACATCGGTGTCGTACTCGACGCGCAGGCCGAGTTCGGCTCCGGGTGTGGCCTGCACCGTGAGTGGGTAGTGGTTGGATTCGCGGCTGGTGAACTCGGTGACGGTCAGCCCGTCGGCGCCCGCTAGCGCTGCGGTGTCGACGGGGTAGTTCTCGTAGACGAACAGCGTGTCGAACAGTTGGTCGTGGCCGGTGGCGCGGTGAATCTCGTTGAGCGCCAGGTGCTGATGGTCGAGGGTGTGGTTGTGGGCGTCGTGCAGTTGGTGGAGCAGGTCGGTGGTGGTGGTGGTTGGTGTGATGTGCGCCCGCACCGGCACGGTGTTGATCAGCAGTCCGACCATCGCTTCCGCGCCGGCTAGCTCGGTGGGTCGCCCCGACACGGCGGTGCCGAAAACGACGTCGCGCTGGCCGGTCAGCCCCATCAGCAGCTGCGCCCACGCCGCCTGCAGCAAGGTGTTGATCGTGGTGCGATTCGAGCGCGCCAGCTGACTGACAGCCTGGGTGATGTCGGCGGATAGCCGGTCCGAGGCAACGGCACGGGGCCCCAATGCCAACCGGCCCGGCTGGGCGACGAGGGTCGGGGTGTCAAAGCCTGCGAGCGCCTGGCCCCAGGCGGAGCGCGCGGCGTCGAGGTCGCGCTCGGCGAGCCAGGTGATGAACCGGCGGTAGGGTGTCGCCGCGGGCAGCCGCCGGCCTTGGTAGCAGGCGAAGATCTCTTGCAGGAGGATGGGGAGCGACCAGCCATCGAGCAGGATGTGGTGGTTGGTCAGCACGATGCGGTGCTCGTTGTCGCCGGTGTGGAGTAGGGCCACCCGGAAGACGGGCTCGTCTGCGAGATCGCAGACCGCTGCGCGTTCGGCGGCGCACAGGCTCGCTATCTGATCTTCTGCATTCGTCTCGAATTCGATGTACTGCCAGGGAACTTCGGGCTTGGCAGGGATGACTTGGATCGGCTGTTCGAATTGTCGACAGAATCTTGCCGCGAGGTGGGGATGACGGCTGACGACCGTGTCGAGCGCGACGCGCAGCCGGTGCGGGTCCAGCGGGCCGGTCACGGAGATCTGCAGCTGGAGGGCGTATACATCGTCGTCGGTGTCGCGCGTGGTGGCGTGGAAGAGCAGCCCTTGCTGCATCGGGGTGAGCGGCAAGATGTCGGCGACGTCGTATTGCTCTTGCAGTTGGTCGATTTGGTGTTGGGTGAGTCGGGCGGGGGTGATGTCGGAGGGGGTCAGGCCGCCGCCGCCGTGGTGGACGTGGGTGCAGATTCCGGTCAGGGCGTCGAACCACAGCTGGCTGAGCCGGGCGATTTGGGTGTCATCGAGAACCGAGGTGGCCCAGGTCCAGGTGGCGTTGAGTTGAGGGCCGGTGTCGGTGTCGATGGTGGCGGCGTTGAGTTCGGCGGTGTGGGACAACGGCATCGGCGCCGTGCTGGCCGCGGCGGTGTCCGACAAACCGTTCTCGCTGATCCGCCACAGCTCATCGATAGCCGCGGGCGCGGTCGCGCCGAGGCGTCCGAGGTAGTTGAATCCGATGGTGGGGTCGGGTGTGGGTGGGTGGGTGTCGGGGTTGAGGTAGCGCAGCAGGCCGTGGGTCAGGGGGTGGGGCAGGGCGCGGAGTTGTTCCTTGGCTGCTTTGATGATGGGGCCCAGTGCGGGGTCGCCGGCTGCGATGTGGTGCCAGCGCAGCCCGGTGACGTTGAGGGCGACGGGGTATTTGGTGGTGAACCAGCCCACGGTGCGTGAGAGGTCGACGGTGTCGGTGAGGTCGTCGTGGCGGCCGTGGCCTTCGACGTCGATACCGACCGGCGCTGCGGTGTCGAGGAATTCGGTCCAGGCCAGTGCGTAGGCGATCAGTAGGATTTCGTGGATGCCGGTGTGGAAGGCGGCGGGGGCGTCGGTGAGCAGCGCCCGGGTGGTGTCGGTGTCCAGGGTGGTGGTCAGGTGTCCGGCGTTGGTGTAGGTGTCGGCGGGTTGGGGTGGGGGCAGGGCGGGGGAGACGCCGCTGATTTGTTGCCAGGTGTCGGCTTGTGCGAGGACGGCGCGGGTGTGGGCGTGCTCGTCGAGCAGCGCGGCCCAGCGCTGGAATGAGGTGCCGGTGGGGGGCAGGGTGATCGGCTGGCCGTGGTGGTGTTGGGCCCAGGCGATGTTGAGGTCTTCCACCAGGATCCGCCAGGACACCGCATCCACGACCAGATGATGAATGATCAACACCAGCCGGCCACTGTCAGCGACCCACAGCGCGCTGAGCATCACCCCATCGCCGGGATTGAGTCGGGATCTGGCCTGGGCCAGCACCTCATCGGTGAGCATTTCGACAGCGCGTAGGCATTCACCGGCACCGACCGCACCGGGTTCGGGGACGGTTAGTGACCGTGTGTTGGTGTCGGCGCGTGCGCGCAGCATGGGGTGGTGGTCGAGCAGTGCTTGCAGGATGGCGAGCACCTCGGCGTGGGTGGCTTGGGTGGGTGCCTGCAGCACCAGGGTTTGGTTGAACTCGTCGATCGGGCCGTTGATGTCGAACAGCCAGTGCATGATCGGGGTGGGCGTGACCGGCCCGATCCCGTCGTCGAGGATCTGTTGCTGGCTCTCGGTGATGCCGGGGATGCGGGCTAGTCGGGCCACGGTCTGCTCGACGAAGATGTCACGGGGACGGCAGGCCAGCCCGGCGGCGCGGGCGCGGGCGACGACTTGCATGGACAGGATGCTGTCGCCGCCGAGGTCGAAGAAGGAGTCGTCGACGCCGACCCGCTCGACCCCGAGGACCTCGGCGTAGATGGTGGCCAGGATTTCTTCGATCGGGGTGCTGGGCGGGCGGTAGTGGTCGGTGTCGGTGTAGTCGGGTGGGGGTAGGGCGCGGGTGTCGAGTTTGCCGTTGACCGTGATCGGCAGGGTGTCCACCGCGACGATCGCGGCGGGCACCATGAAGGGCGGGAGCTGGTCGGCCAGCGCGGCGCGGATTTGGGCCGTGTCGGCGGTGCCGGGTTGGGTTTGGGTGATGTAGGCGGTGAGGCGTTTGTCGCCGGGGCGGTCCTCACGGGCGATGACCGCGGCGTGTTCGACACCGTCGAGGGCGGTCAGCGCGGCCT
>NZ_MPNT01000068.1 GCF_001907675.1 Mycobacterium paraffinicum | reverse complement strand
ATCCAGGGCCATCGCGATGTTCCTCTCGGTAGTGATCCTTGGTCGTTTCACCACAGAGACTCACGCGATGGCCCCTCTACATCGGCACCGACACGCCGCTACTTACACCACACCCGGGGACGTTCCCAGCGAGGACGCTTACGCCAACATCATTTCCACGTTTGGTCGCTAACCTGCCAGGCAGGGGCTGATGAGCCCGTTGGATTTCGCGACCGAATTTCTCACTGAGAACCGCGCCTTTTCGGAGCTTTTCCGCGACGCCGACGGCGCGACACCGGTACCGACTTGTCCGGGCTGGAGCCTCGACCAAGTGTTTCGCCACGTCGGTCTCGGCCACCGATGGTCAGCGCAGATCGTGCGCGACCGCCTTCAGGAATTCCTCGATCTGGGCAGCGTCGAGGCGGGCAAGCCGCCCCCGGGGCAGGCCAAGGCGATCTCCTGGATGCACGACGGGGCGCAGCGGCTGGTGGACGCCGTGCAGCTGACGGGCTCGGAAACGCCCGTGTGGACGTTGCTCGGCTCGCGCCCGGCGAACTGGTGGATCCGGCGCCGGTTGCACGAGACGGCGATGCACCGGGCCGATGCCGCGATGGTCCTTGGAGCCGACTTCGCGCTCGCACCCCAGGTGGCCGCGGATGGCATCACCGAACGCCTGGAGCTGATCGCGTTCCAGGCCGGCGCCGACGGCGCGGAGTTGCCGCTGGCCAACGGCACAACCCTGCACCTGCACGCCACCGACGCCGGGCCGGGCGAAGCCGGCGAATGGACGATCGCCGTCGACCAGGGGCGCATCGCCTGGTCGCACGAACACGGCAAGGGCAGCGTGGCGCTGCGCGGTGGCGCCGCCGAGCTGCTGCTGGCGATGACGCGCCGAATCGACGTCGGCGACACCGGCATCGAGCTGTTCGGCGACGACGCCGTATGGCAGAACTGGCTGCAGCGCACCCCGTACTAGCGCCCCTCAGCGCCTTCCGTCGTCCTCGAATTGCCTTGAGCAGAACCAAAGGGCCGACTGACCGGTAAACGTCGGCAACCGCCAGGCCCGCCGGGACATTGACGATCCGCGACCGGAGATGTCCAACCGATCCGCGCACGTCGCGGTGCGGCATCGGAGTGCCCAGAGCCTGTCTTCGCGTGGCAGCGACGTTGTGCGCGCAGTCTCCTAGGCGATGGTCGCTGCCTGATGATTGATAACGGCAAGCGCTATCTGCGTCCGCGACGTGAAGCCCAATTTGAGGAGTATCCGGTGCACGTGTGATTCTGCTGTTCGTTGGCTGATGACCAGCGCGGTTGCCACCTCGCGGTTGGACAACCCTTGTGCGACAAGCTGGGCGATCTCCTGCTCACGGCGGGTCAGCGTAGCCGTCAATCCCGGGTTCCGCGGCGTGGATTCACGCTGGCGACGTAGCGCGAGCATCAGAGACTCTTCGGCGTTGAGCCGCGCCCCGAGGTCGAATGCTTCGGTGAACGCATCGTCGCCGAGTGCTTCTCGGAGTTCGGTACAGCACTTCCTATGTACGGCTGTCAGTGGAGCAGAGCCAAACAATGGCAATCCGATTCGATCCCAAAGGCTTTCGTTCACGCCGAGAAGTCGTGCGCTGCGGCGGGGCTCCTCGCGCTGGCAGATCCATGCCAGAAGCTCAAGAGCGAACGGTATTCCGAGCCAATCGTGGATTTCTGTTCGGATAGTGAGGGAGTCGATGATCTGGGTTTCGGCCAGTCGGTGGTCTCCGGACGTCCACGCCAGGGTGCCCAGGACCCAGTACGCCCACGAAAGTGACCAGTCGTTGCCGCAGCTCTCACTGCGAGTGCGGCATTCGTGGCCCAACGTTGCTCCGCCCTGGTGGTCACCCTGGAGCCCTTTGATCCAACCGAGCTGCGCGAGGCTCAGGAGGGTGATCGCGGACCATTCACCCGCCCGGCGGTAGTAGGAGGCCGCCCGCTCCAGCCAGGTGACCGCAGCGGTGAGGTCGTCACTGATAAAGGCGACCTCTCCGCAAGCTTGGGCGACCAGAGCCCAAAGGTGTTCGTCGTCAAGGTCGCCGGCTATCGCTTGAGCGTGTTCAATCGCTACTCGTCCATTCGCCTGATCGCCTTGTAGTGCGGCAATCCAGGCTCGGATACACAACGCTTGCGCTCTTTTCATCTTCGCCCCCGCCCCGGTGGTGAGCGCCCGGTCGAGCCAGTAACTGCCTTCTCGGGCGGCGCCGCGTACCCAAACAAACCACAGGCGAGTCGCGATATCGAGGGCCGCACCGGCCTCGCCTTCGGGCCCGAGGCTAAATTCAAGTGCACCCCGCAGATTCGCTAGTTCGTCGTCGAGTGCTGAGGCCCAGCGTTGCTGGTCGGTGCCTGCAGAGAAGTTGGCCTCGGCATGTTCGACGAGCGATGCAAAGTAGTCTCGGTGACGACGTCGGATACGATCACCGTCGGCGGGATCTAGCCGCTCTGCACCATAGTGACGCAAAGTCTCCAAAAGGCGATAGCGGTCTCGGCCGTTGAAGTTCTCGCGTGTCACGATCGATTTGTCGACCAACTCGATCATCGTTTCGATTACGTTACCTCGACTTTGGCTGTCGTCTCCACAGATCGCTGCTGCGGCGTCAAGGTCGAATGACCCTGGGAATACCGATGATCGCACCCAGAGTAGCCGCTGATGTTGTGAGCACAGGTCATAGCTCCAGTCGATCAATGACCGCAATGTCTGGTGGCGGGTCGTCGACCCACGCGCACGGGAGGTCACGATGTTGTTGGTCTTATGGAGATGCTCCAGCATTTTCTGCGGAGTCATCGATCGAACTCGCGCGGCGGCTAGTTCGATTGCGAGGGGCAGGCCGTCGAGGTGCGCACATAGGTGCGCGATGTCATCTTCATTGCTGGCTGTTATTCGGAAATCTGGATCGGCGGCGACGGCCCGCTGCTCGAACAGGTCGAGCACCTCGCGGCTTGACGGTCGCCAGACCGCGTCCGGTGCGGCTGAATCGTCGTAGTGGGCGCTCGACTGCCGACACCGCGATAGATCAGCCACCGGGAAGGGCAGGACGCGGTAGATGTGTTCCCCAGGCACGCATAAGGGTTCGCGGCTTGTCGCTATGACTTGCACATCGGGGGCCGCGTGCAGGATTTCGTTGACCAGTTTTGCGGACGCGTCGATCAGGTGATCACAACTGTCTAAGACGAGCGCAAGTCGCCGATTCGCAAGGTGATTGCGGATAGTCAATTCTGCTGTATCCAAGGCGCGATCGGTGATCTCCAGCGCAGACACGACGAGGTGTCCTAAGAGGACGGGTTCGCGTAGGTCGCCGCATTGGGCTAGCCATGTTCCGTCGGGGTAGGCCCGCGCGACACTGCGAGCGACCCGGGTCGCCAGCCGTGTCTTGCCGACGCCGCCTGGACCAATCAACGTGATGAGGCGGGCGGTGCCCAGCATTCGCTTGAGGTCGGCAATGGCCTCACGTCGGCCAATGAAGCCGCTGACTTCTGCCGGGAGATTACCCCGGCCGCCTCGATGCGCCATAACTCGGCTGTCACACATTCCTCGAGCGGCTGAACTTTCGCAGGTATCCCGGCAGCCCGCTCGCCGGTGGCGCTTTGGGCCAATCGTCGGCCCGGAAATAGGCGTCGGTCCCACCATCGACGAAGACGACACTGCCGCAGAGGAATTCGGCGGACTCGGACAGCATGAAACACATCCACTCGGCCATGTGTCGCGCCTCCCCGAAGCCACCGAGTGGCACCGGGACGGACCGGATCGCTTTTGCCTGCCGCGGCGCCGCGAGCTGTTCCTGCAGCAACGGCGTCATGACGGCTCCCGGCGCCAGCGCATTCAGGCGCACCCCCGCGCCCGCCCATTCCGGTGCCACCGCGTGTCGCCGCACCCAACGACTTAGGGCGATCTTCGTAGCCGCGTACATCATCGTCGGAGCGGCCGGGCCGAACGGTCGCACCGACCGCAGGGCCTTGTCGGCGTCATGCGCGAGGAATGCCTTCACCGCACGGCGCGGAACGAGGGGCACCGTCGTCGCCGAGTTGCTCGCGACGACCACCACTTTCGCGCTTTCGGCTGCGGCCAGCGCCGGCTGCCAGGCGACCAGCGGCTCGACGACGCCGAAGAAGTTGACTTCGCCGATCT
>NZ_MPNT01000067.1 GCF_001907675.1 Mycobacterium paraffinicum | reverse complement strand
GGAGCGCTCGAGACAGCCCGCGAGTACACCCGAACGCAGGCACGTCCTTGGACGCCGGCCGGGGTCACTCAAGCCGTCGAAGATCCGTACACCATTCGCAGCTACGGCGAATTCGGCATCCAACTACAAGCCGCCGATGCTGCAGCCCGCGAGGCCGCACAACTCCTACAGGCCGCGTGGGACAAAGGTGACGCATTAACTTCGCAGGAACGCGGCGAACTCATGGTGCAGATTTCTGGAGTCAAAGCCATAGCCACCCAAGCGGCCCTGGACGTGACCAGCCGTATTTTCGAGGTCATCGGTGCCCGCGGCACCCACCCCAAATACGGATTCGACCGGTTCTGGCGCAACATCCGCACCCACACGCTGCACGATCCTGTCTCCTACAAAATCGCTGAAGTCGGAAACTACGTCCTCAACCAACGCTATCCGATACCCGGCTTCACTTCCTGACCCCGGCGTCGCGCTGCCGGGCACGCGTGAATTCGTCAGATCGGCGGGTCCGTCTTACCCAGTGGTGGCCGACGGTCCCGCCGTTTTGGGTGCAACAATGCGGTCGTTGGGTGACGGTGTGACCCAACCGGATGCGGCTGGCCAAGCGACGGAACGTGGTTCAGAGCAGTCTCATTAGCGCTATTGGTTCGGACTCGACGCCTCGACCCAAGCCGGTTGATCGCCGGTTTGCGCGGCAATGAAGCCTTCGACGATGCGGGTGCAATCTTGGTGGGTGATGACGCGTAGACCGGTCATTCGGGCAAAGACCAGAGGGCCAACAAGTTGACAGAGTGCGAGTTCAATGTCGAGTTCGCCGAGTTGATCGACGCTTTCGGGGCTGTACAGGATTTCGTCGAACGGCCGTCGGTATTGTTCGATCACACGCATCCGCAGAGTGCCGGCACCGGCGTGTTGCACAGTGTTTGGTTCGTGAGTCTCGGCGGGGCCCAACGCGGCCCAGGCCAGGGTGGTGACTTGTACGGGCGCTTCGGCGAACAGGTCGGCTTGGCGGGAGAGCAGTTCGATGAGCCGCTCACGGAGGGTGCCGCTGGTCGGGGCGGGCGGGATGACTTGGGGCAGAAGGCGTTCGAAGGTGGCCGCGAGCAGTTGCGAGGAACTGTTGAAATGGCGGTAGAGGGTGGTGCGGGCGACCTTGGAGGCTTTGGTGACCGCGTCGATGGTGACGGCTTCGATCCCACCGGTTTTGAGCAGGTTGGCCGCGGCGTCGAGCAGTCGGGTGCGTGATCGGGTGCGGCGCGGGTCGACGTCGTCCTCGTCGTCGGGTGTCTCCGCGGGCTGCGTCCCCACCTGACCTCCTGATGTGTTCCGATTGCCGGTGCGTTGCCCCCGCACTCCCGGTTATGGTACCGATAGTAGCGCAGCGAAACTGCTAGTACCGGCGGTCCCGGGTCGGGACGCGGTGGCGGGGCTGCCCGGGTGCGAGGAGGCCGTGATGGGTGTTGATCAGCCGCAGCGGTTGCCGTCGCACACGCCGACCTGCATGGGCTGCGGGTCGGACAATCCGCACGGTTTGCAGCTGGAGGTGTTTCGGTGCGGCGATGAGGTGTTCGCTGATCTGGTGTTCGATGAGCGCCATATCGGTGCGCCGGGGCTGGCGCACGGTGGCGCGATCGCCGCGGCCTGTGATGACGTGCTGGGTTTTTCGTTGTGGATCGCGGCCACCCCGGCGGTGACGCGCCGTTTGACGGTGGACTATCTGCAGCCGGTGCCGTTGGGATGTACGCATCGGCTGACCGCGCGGATCGCCTCCCGCGAGGGCCGGGCGTTGCATGTGGACGGGGTGGGGGTCGGTGTGGACGGTGTCACCCGGTTCACCGCCTCGGCGGTGTTCATCACGGTGGATGCGGCCCATTTCGCCGCCCACGGTGACATCAGCGGTTTCGGGGAGTTGTTCGCCGAGCTGACCCGCTACGGTGGCGCCGGCCCCGACGCGGGGTCGCGGTGAGTGCGCCCACCGCCGCACCCCGGGACCGGGTGCGGCACCCGCGCCGGCCGGCGGACTCGGTGTTGGTGCGTCGCGAGGCGATCCTGGATGCCGCGTGGGCGGTAGCCTCAGCACAAGGTTTTGACGGTGTGCAGATGCGTGCGGTGGCCGCGCAGGCCGGCATTGCCGCCAGCTCCCTGTATCGGCATTTCCGATCCAAAAGCCATCTGCTGGTGACGGTGCTGGCCCGCGAATTCGAACGTCTCGACACCGAATTCGATTGCACTACCGGTGAACTGGCGCCGCAGGCCCGGCTGGGGCGGTTGACCACCCACCTGCACATGGCCTGGCAGGCCAACCCGCACCTGACCGAGGCGATGGTGCGTGCGTTCGTCGTGGCCGACTCCGAGGCCGCCGGCGCGATCGAGCACGCTGTCGCGGTGATCGAGGACATGCTGGCCCGCGCCCTGGGCGGGCCCACACCCAGCGCGCATGACCGTGACGTGGCCAGCCTGATCGCCGACGTGTGGCTGGCCAACCTGATCGCCGTCATCGGCGGCCGGATCGATGCGGACCTGGCCCGCGAGCGCATCGACCGCACAACCCGACAGCTGGTGCACGGCACCGACACCACCACTTAGCGATACTAGTAGTATCGCTGCGCTACTCCCAGTACCATAAAGCGACACAATGACGTGTCGAAAGGGACCCGGGCATGCATACCCCCTGGATCGAGCGGTGCACCGTTCAGCGTGTCTCGTTGCGCGACGGATTGGTGCTCGACCTCGACGATTACAACGAATTGGTGATCGCCACCCCGATCCGGCTGACCCTGCCGCCGATCGGTTCGTCTTATCCCGAAGAGCAGGTCCTCATCGACCCGGGCAACGTCTCGGTCCAGCAGCGTCCGTTGCTGGACCTGGCCGGCGCGGTGTGCACGGGCGCGTGGTGCGACGAGGGCGGCGGGTTGCACCTGGGTTTTTCCCGCGGGCATCGCATCGATGTCGCCCCCCAGGAGGCCGCGACCTCCTGGGAGCTCTACGGCAAACGCCACGGCTACATGGCATGCCTGCCCCGCGGGCGGGTGCGGGTGGTGCGCCACGACCTGCCCGACGACGAATCTGAGGACACCGCAAGTTAATTCACCCCCACCGCGCCCAGCCCCAACCATGGCCCGAAAGGTCGGCGCGGCCCTTCCGATCCTCGTGTGGGACTATTAGTATCGTAGCGATACCGATAGTTTCGTTTCTTGGGAGGCGTGGGGATGGGCGATCGAACCGGAGATGCTGGGCCTTCCCGTGGCCGGCGCGGCGTCGATCTGTCCGGATCTTCGGAATACAGCGCCCGGCTGGGTCGGCTCGCGGCGTTCACGGTGGGCCACAAGGCATTAGTGATCGGTGGATGGATCGCGGCCGCGGTGGTGCTGGCGCTGCTGTTCCCGCAGTTGGAGACGGTGGTGCGCCAACAATCGGTCGATCTGATCCCGCGTGATGTGCCCTCGTTTCAGACCGTGGACCGCATGAGTGAGGCGTTCGGTGAGCAGGGGTCCAAGACGATGCTGTTCGTCGCGATGCAAGACCCGGCCGGTCTGACCCCCGATAATCAGCTGCGCTATCAGGATCTGGTAGGGCGGTTGCGCGCCGATCACGACCATGTCCTGCTGGTCCAGGATCTGCTGGCCGACCCGGTCACCAGAACCCAGGCGGTCAGCGGTGACGGCAAGGCCTGGTATCTGCCGGTCGGGGTGGCCGGCACGCTCGGTGATCCCACCGCGGCCGAATCCGTGCAAGCCGTGCGCGATCTCACCGACACGGCATTCGCCAACACGTCCACCACGGCCTATGTGACAGGGCCACCGGCCACGTTCGCCGATCAGATCGCCTCAGCCGAGCACGACCTGGTGTTCATCTCGATCGCCACCGCCGGGCTGATCGCGCTGATCCTGCTGATCGTGTACCGGTCGGTGTTCACCGCGCTGCTGCCGCTGCTGGTGATCGGGATCAGCCTGGCCGTCGGGCGTGGGGTGCTCTCTGCACTCGGGGAAATCGGCATGCCGGTCTCGCAGTTCACCGTGGCGTTCATGACCGCGATCCTGCTGGGCGCCGGCACCGACTACACCGTGTTTCTGATCAGCCGCTACCACGAACAACGCCGCGCCCAGGTGCCCGCCGAGCAGGCGGTCATCGCGGCCACCGCCAGCATCGGCCGAGTCATCCTGGCCTCGGCCGGCACCGTGGCCCTGGCCTTTCTGGCCATGGTGTTCGCCACCTTGAGTGTGTTCGCCGGACTCGGCCCGGCCTGCGCGGTCGCCGTGGCAGTCGGATTCGCCGCCACCGTGACCCTGCTGCCCCCGGTGCTGGCGCTGGCGGCCACCCGCGGCATCGGCGAACCCAAACCCGACCGCACCCGACGCTACTGGAACAGCGTGGCCGTGGCCGTGGTGCGCCGCCCGGTGCCGCTGCTGGTCATCAGCCTGACCATCCTGGTGGCACTGTCGGCGGCCGCGGCGACCATGACCATCAGCTATGACGACCGCCAAGGACAGCCCGCCACTACCGCCAGCAACCAGGGCTATCAGCTGCTGGACCGCCATTTCCCTAAAGACGTCGTCATCACCGAATTCCTCGTCGTGGAAAACCCGACCGACATGCGCACCGGCAAAGGCCTGGCCGACCTCGACGAGATGGCCTCACGCATCGCCCAAATCCCGGCCGTGACACGTGTTTCCGGGATCACCAGACCGGCCGGGCAACGCCTCGACCAAGCCCAACTGTCCTGGCAGAACGGACAAATCGGCGACAAGATGGCCGACTCGGTCGCCCAGGGCAACGACCGGCGCACCGACCTGGACAAGCTCACCCACGGCGCCGACCAACTCGCCGGCGGCCTGGCCCAACTCGACACCACCGTGCGCACCGCGCTCACCCCCCTGGGCGGTGTACTCACCCAAGCCGGCGCCGCCGGTGAGAGCATGCAGCGCTTCGGCCCGCTGCTGCAACAACTCTCAGCCACCGCACCCGAGGTCGACACCGCCATCCAAGCCGGCCCCGGCATCCGACCCCTGGCCGAACGCGCCCAGAACGCTATCGCCGCCCTCGACCCGCTCGTCACCGCACTCAACACCTCACCGTGGTGTATGACCACCCCGCAATGCGCCCAGATCCGCGACCAGGTCAGTATCCTGACCACCCTGCGCGACGACGGATTCTTCACCCAGCTCGCCACCCTGGGCGACCAGTACAACCCGGCCACCAACGCCACCGTCACCGGCACCCTCACCGAAGTTCAACACACCGTGGCCACCATGAACAACGCCTTCAAAACCCTCGGCAACCCCGAGAACCTGGCCGCTGACATCGGCCGACTCCAACACGGCATCAGCCAACTGGCCTCCGGCGCACGCGCCCTGGCCACCGGCGTGCACACCCTGGCCGACAGCAACATCCAAATGCTGTCCGGGATGAGTCAAATCGCGGCCCAACTGCAAAACTCCGCCCGCGCCACCGCCGGATCCGATGCCGCCACCGGCTTCTACCTGCCCCCCGAAGCCTTCGACAACCGCCAATTCGCCGACGTCGCCAAACATTTCCTCTCACCCGACGGCAAAACCGCCCGCTTCGCCATCGACACCAGCACGGACCCCTACAGCGGCGAGGCGATGAACCTGGCCCGCCAGATCACAGACGTCGCCAACACCGCCCGACCCAACACCTCCCTGGCCCAAGCCACCGTCTCGGTTGCCGGATTCCCCGCCGTCAACTCCGACATCCAACGCCTACTCTCATCCGACTTCACCCAGCTGGCCATCGCCACCCTGGTCATCGTCGGACTCATCCTCATCGCCCTGCTACGCGCCCTGATCGCCCCGCTATATCTGCTGGGCACCGTCGTGCTGAACTACCTGGCCTCACTAGGCATCGGAGTCATCGTCTTCCAATGGATCCTCGGCCACGAAATCGCTTGGCCCGTACCACTATTAGCGTTCATCATCCTCGTCGCCGTCGGCGCCGACTACAACATGCTGCTCGTATCACGACTACGCGAAGAATCCACCCACAACATCCGCGTCGGCGTCCTGCGCACCGTAGCCACCACCGGCTCAGTCATCACCTCCGCCGGCCTGATCTTCGCTGCCAGCATGTTCGGCCTGATGATCGGATCGGTAGCCATCATGATCCAAACCGGACTCATCATCGGCTGCGGACTACTGCTGGACACGTTCCTCGTACGCACCCTCACCGTCCCAGCCATCGCCACCCTGCTCCGCCAAGCCAGCTGGTGGCCACACATGAACCGTCACCCCGCATCGATGCCAGCTAAGCATCTCACCGGTGTGGGCGCGCTGAGCGCAACACGCGGACCGCACCTCCAGATATCGGCGAAGTGGGGTGGCGTCTCACCTGGGGGCGACCATGTACGAAGAATGGATGTGGGGACCGATAGTGGAAACGGGAAAGCAGCTGACCCAGAATCGCTCACATCCGACAATTGATGACCGCGACAACCAACCCGGACGTAGAACCTACTTCGTGGTCACCCAGAGAGACAGAGCTGCTGCGAGTAGCATTGGGTATCCTGCAGGATCGTGGGTACCACGGCCTAACAGTGGAGGCTGTCGCGGGCGCTGCTCATGCCAGTAAAGCCACCATCTACCGGCGCTGGCCCTCGAAATCTGAACTGATCCTAGCGGCCGTCATCGAAGGCACCCGTCAGAGCGCTGTTGCACCCAACACTGGCACCCTGCGCGGCGACTTGTTGTGTCTCGGCCAGATCATCTACAAACAGTGCCGAGACCACGCCAGCACCATCCGGGCAGTGCTTGTCGAGATATCCCGTGATCGCGCGCTCAACAACGTTATGCAAGACCGGTTTCTTCATGAACAGAGAACCCTGGTCCGGCAGGTCCTACAGCAGGCGATCAGCCGCGGCGAGATCGGCGCGTCAACAATCAACGAAGAGCTCTGCGACCTGTTGCCAGGCTATCTGATCTTCCGATGCATCTTTTCCAACCGCCCGCCGACCCATCTCACCATCGAAACTCTGGTCGACAATGCAATCCTCCCGAAACTCATCTCAGCAACTGAATAGCTCCCGCGACGTCGGAGCCACTGTTGTCAGGGAATGCGAGTTCCGCGCTGGAGCGGCCTAGGTGTTGCCTACACGCTTGATACCAGTAAAGAAAGTTCTCACATCGCAGGTCAGAGGGCTGTTTTGCGGCGATGGCCCGGTGGTTCGGCGGCGGACGGAGGGTGAAGCGTAGCGACCGGCGCGGACGGGAGCGCCAGCGGACGGGAGCAGAGGGAGCGAAGCGAAGCCCGCAGGTAGCCGCCACATAGTGGTTGGAGATGGGTGGACGCTCAGTAAGTGCTGCTGCGGTGGAGATACTGCGACGTGATACTGGGGCTCGTAAGCTGGCTGGCATGAGCGGGGCGGTGGCGCAGCGTGCACGGCGGGAGGCCGAGACACGGCTGGCTGAGCAGCCGCGGCGGTTGGCGCATGTGCGGGGTGTGGCCGCTGCGGCGGAACGGCTGAGTCAGCATTTCGCCGGCGAGGCGGCGGATTGTCTGGTGGCGGCGGCGTGGCTGCACGATATCGGGTATGCACCGTCGGTGCGCCGAACCGGTTTTCATCCGCGGTCAAGTCCAGGGACGTGGTGTACGACGTCGTCGTGTGATTCTTCGACTTGGTGGTTTAGGCGGTCAGTGCCGCCGGGGTGTCCTCCTGTTCTGTTGATGGCGTGTGGTCGGCGCGGGATTTGCTG
>NZ_MPNT01000066.1 GCF_001907675.1 Mycobacterium paraffinicum | reverse complement strand
CCCCCCCCCCCCCCCCCGCGCGCCGCGCCCGACGCGTCACAGAGCCGGGCCCCGGGGTGGAGCCGGGCGGCGGGTTGGGCGCGGGAGTGGGCGGCGGAATGGGCGTTGACGGCGGCGGCGTGCTGGCCGCCGGGGTCGGTGGCGGCGCCATGGCGGTGTCCGCGAGCGCGGGCCGCGGGCCGAGTGTGACGGTGCCGGGCAGGGTGGCTTCTTGGCTGCGGCGCAAGATGGTGGCGGCGTGGTCTTGGTCGGGGTCGCTGAGTGCTTCGTGGGCGGCCAGGGCCAGGTCGCCGGCGCTGGCGTAGCGGTCGGCGGGCTTTTTGGCCATCCCACGAGCGATCACCGCATCGAAAGCCTTGGGGATGCCGGGGCGCAAGGCCGTCGGCTGAGGGATCGGATCCATCATGTGCGCGGTGACGAGGACACTGACGCTGTCGGCCCGATACGGCGGGGAGCCGGTGAGGCATTCGTAGAGCACGCAGGCCAGGGCGTAGATGTCGGCGCGGTAGGTGACCTCGGCGTTGGAAAACCGTTCCGGGGCCATGTATTTCCACGTCCCGACCGCGGTGCCCAACTGGGTGAGCTTTTCATCGGTGGTCGCGCTGGCGATGCCGAAGTCCACCAGATAGGCGAAATCATCACGGGTGACCAGAATGTTTTGCGGTTTGACGTCGCGGTGCATCACCCCGGCGGCATGGGCGGCATCGAGGGCCGAGGCGATCTGGGTGATGATGGCCACCGCGCGCGGCGGGGCCAGCGGACCGAAGCGTTTGAGCACGCTGTTTAAGTCGGTGCCCTCGACGAGGCGCATCTCCAAAAACATCTGCCCGTCGATTTCGCCGTAGTCATGGATGGGCACCACGTGCGGTTCCTGCAAACGACCGGCGGTGCGGGCTTCGCGTTTCATCCGCTCCCGAAACACCGGGTCCTTGCTGAAGGTCTCCGAGAGCAGCTTGACCGCCACCGTCCACTCCTTGACGGTGTGCTCGGCCTCATAGACCTCCCCCATCCCACCCCGGCCCAACAGCCGTTTTAGGTGATACGGCCCGAAATCCGTGCCCACCCGCGAGGCCTGCTCATCACTCATCGTTGATCCTTGTCACCCAACCACCACAGCACCGACACCCCACAATTGCCGGGCACACCGCGAGGCCGCAACCCCCACACCCAGCAACCACGACCGTAAGCCCCCGGCACCACAAACACCCAATCCGCTCGGACTGAGCTGCCGGCCGAACGCCTAAACCTGGGTGTCCGAGGCGATCTGGAACGTGAACTCGTGGTCGCAGATCCGGACTTGGTCGCCGTCGCGCAGGGTGGCGGCCGAGCGGATCCGCTCTTGCTGCACGTGAACGCCGTTGGACGACCGGAGGTCGTTGATGATGAAGCTGGTTCCCGTGTCGACGATCACGGCGTGGTGGCGGCTGACCTTGGGGCTGTCGAGGACGATGTCGTTGTCCGGCAGCCGCCCGATCCGGGTGGCCGCCGCTCGCAGCGGATAACTGCGTCCCGACGTCTCGTGCAGGTAAGCGATCGCCTTCTGCCCGGACACCATGGTGTGTTGTTCGAGCACCGTTACCGTGTCGACGGCGGCGGTCTTGGCGGTGCGTTTCACGTCGAGCGGTTCCTGCCGCAGGATCTGCTCGTTGAGCGACCGCAGCGTCGGGCCCGGATCGATCCCCAGGTCGTCGGCGAGCGTGGTCTTGACGCGTCGATAGGCGGCCAAGGCGTCGGATTGCCGGTCGGTGAGGTAGTAGGCGGTGATCAACTGCGCCCACAGCGGCTCGCGATAGGGGTGTTCGGCCGTCAGCGCCTCTAGTTCCGTGATCACCGCGGACGCACGCCCGCAAGCGATTTCGGCCTCCGCTTTTGCGCCGTGGACCAGAATCTTTTCCTCGACAAGGGAAGTGGCGAAGGTGTCGACGAACTGGAACTCGCGTAAGTCCTCCAGCACCGGTCCGCGCCACTGGGCCAACGCGGCCGTCAGGTGCCGGCTGGCTTCTTCGAATTTGCCCGTTGCGGCCGCATGCACGCCCGCGGTCTTCTCCGCGATGAAGCGTCCGAGATCGTAAGCGGTTTCGGCGACACTGAGCCGGTATCCCGGGGGCGCCGCCGCCAGCACCACCCGGGGGTCGATGCCGGCGGTGCTGAGCAGCTTGCGCAAATTGGATACATAGGAATGGATGCTGGCCCGTGCACCCGACGGCGGCTCGTCGTCCCAGAGGGCCGTGATCAACCGGTCGACCCCGACCGGACTGTTGTGGTTCATCAGCAGCATGGCCAGCACCGCCCGCTGTTTGGGCGTACCCAAGGCCACCAGGGTCCCGTCGACAATCATCTCCAACGGTCCGAGCAGACCGAGTTCGAGACGCTTGTCCACCATCGCCTATCGGTCCTTCCGGTCCTGCGCAGCACCTGTGAGATGCCCTAGCTTGCCATTGTGATATCAATCCCGGCGATTTCGGTAGCGACGCGCGAATTGTGCGTGTTCGACGGCGGGGCCCTGACCGTACCGCGGGTGATGAAAAGCCTTCCCCGCCACAAGGACGTTGGGCGGCCGTCGCGAACGGGTCTGGCGCTCAGGCGAACACGCACGAGGCGGACAGCCCTGGGCTGCCCGCCGTGCGATGGGAGGTCAACCGCGCCTCACATGGTGGCGACAATCAGCTCGTGGCTGGCTTGCCAGGCTCGTAAGAAGAGCGCCATGGGGACTTGCGAGTCCCGGCCGTTGGGGTCACCGCTGTCGTTCAGGTGGACGATGTTGTAGGCGGCGTCGACGCCGGTGACCACGACGGCGTGGTCACCGATCGGGTTGCCGTCCTCGTCCTTGGTTTCGACGGGGGTGTGCCAGATCAGTTCGCCGTTGACGCTGACCATGACCTTGTGACCGGTGCCCAGCAGTTGCTCGATCCCTTCGATGCCCGCGGGGATGCCCGTCTTTGTCGCATGGGCCTCGTCACTGACCACCGCGTAGACGTTGTACAGCTTGAGCAGCGTTGGGACGTCACCGAACATGGTGCCCTGGCCCGAATTGGGGTCCGTGGTGTCGGACGGCTTGATGTAGATCGAGCCGGGGTGGATGGTGCTGGGAGTGGACTGGGCCCTCTTGATGATCGCTTCCTCCGAGGGCTCCTTGCCGGTCACCTGGCCGATCAGGTCGGCGGCGGCCATCAGGACGCAGTCGTCGTACTTTTGGTGGCGCCACCACTTGGCGGCGGCGGCGGGGTCGCCATAGGTGGTGCCCGAGGCCGCTTGCGCCGGGCCCGCCAGTCCCAGCGCGATCGCACCGGCGGCCAGTGCCAGGATCGCGGACTTGGCGATGCTCTTGATGGTCGTCATGGATTGTCCTTCTCTCAGTCCGCCTTCGTCGGCGGGCTTGCCCTGTCTGAGAGAAGGTTCCGATCTTGGCCTTTTCGTTACCTCAACGAATTCTCAACGTGACGTCACAGCGGTGCCGGCACCGAGGGTCGGGGCTAGGCCCTGGTCATCGCATAGTAGGCGCCCCGCCGGGCCAGCAGCTCGGCGTGGCCGCCCTGTTCAACGATCCGTCCTGCCTCGATCACGACGATGCGGTCGGCGTCTCGGATAGTCGAAAGACGGTGCGCGATAATGAAACTCGTGCGATCCCGGCGGAGCTCCGACATGGCGCGGGCGATGAGCGCCTCGGTGCGGGTGTCGACGGAGCTGGTCGCCTCGTCCAGGATCAACAGCCGCGGTCGGGCGAGGAATGCTCGCGCGATAGTGATCAACTGCTTCTCGCCGGCGCTGATATTTCCGCCGCCGCCGCTGACGCGGGTCTCGTAGCCGGCGGGCAGCGTGTGCACGAACCGGTCGACGTAAGCCGCCTTCGCGGCCTGCACCACCTCGTCGGGGCTGGCCTCGGGCCGCCCGTAGGCGATGTTCTCCGCGATCGTCCCGTCGAAGAGCCAGGTGTCCTGCAGGACCATGCCGATCCCCGATCGCAGTGACTGCCTGCTCACGGTGGTGATGTCGACGCCGTCGATCAAGATCCGGCCGGAGTCGACATCGTAGAAGCGCATGAGCAGGTTCACCAGCGTGGTCTTGCCGGCCCCGGTCGGTCCGACGATCGCCACCGTGCTGCCCGGCTCGGCCACCATCGACAGGTCCCGGATCACCGGGGCGTTCGGGCGGTAACCGAAGCTCACGTGTTGGAACTCGACCCGTCCCGCCCGCGGCCGGTCGCCGCCGTCGGGAGCCGGTTCGGGGTCGGGCGGTTCTTCGGGTTCGTCGAGCAGATCGAACACCCGCTCCGCGCTCGCGACTCCGGACTGCAGGGTGTTGTACATGCCGGCCACCTGGCTCAGCGGGGCGTTGAACTGCCGGACGTATTGGATGAAGGCCTGGATACCGCCCAAGGTGATGTGGCCGGTTGCCACCTGCAGGCCGCCCACCACGGCGACCGCCACATAGCCCAGATTGCCGATGAACGACGTCGCCGGTGCCACCAGCCCGGAGAAGAACTGGGCGCCGAAGCTGGCGCGGTAGACCTCGTCGTTGTTGTCGCGGAACTGCTGGCGCGCGGCGGCCCGGTGGCCGAACGTCTTGACCACCGTGAAGCCGCTGTAGGTCTCCTCGATGTGGGCGTTGAGGCGGCCGATGCTCGTCCATTGGGCCACGAACAGGCGCTGCGCGCGGCGCGCGATCGCCCGGGTCGCAACCAGCGACAGCGGCACCGTGGCCACGGTGATCAGGGCCAGCAGCGGCGAGATGGACAGCATCATCGCCAGCACGGCGACGATGGTCAGGATCGATGTGACCAGCTGGCTGATGGTCATCGACAGCGACGACTGCACGTTGTCGATGTCGTTGGTCACCCGGCTCAGGAGCTCGCCGCGTTGGCGCCCGTCGAAGTAGGACAGCGGCAGTCGGTGGATCTTGTCCTCGACGTCGGAACGGAGCGCGACCATGGTGCGTTGCACGGTCACGTTCAGCAGCCGCGCCTGCGCCCAGATCAGCAGCGCGGAAACGACGTACAGGCCCAACGCCAGCGCCAGCGTTCGCGCCACGGCCCCGAAGTCCACGCCCCTGCCCGGCACCACACTCATTCCCGAGAGGAGGTCGGCGAAAGTGTTGTCGCCCCGCGCCCGGGCCGCGGCGACAGCCTGCGCCTTGGTGACGCCCGCGGGCAGCCGCCGCCCGATGACGCCGTTGAACAGCAGATCCGTGGCGTGGCCGAGGATTCTCGGGACGATGACCCCGATCACCGTCCCGGTGATGCCCAGGCTGATCACCGCGATGCTCAGGCGGCCTTGCGGCGCAAGCCGTTTCACCAGCCGGGCAGCCGAACCCCAGAAGTCGCGGGAGCGCCCGGCGGGGGCCGGAGTCAAGCCGCGGTTGGCGGTCACGGTCATGGCGTGCCTCCGGCGTGGCCCGATCGGACGGCGCTCATCGATTGCGAGTCGGCGAATTCGGCGTAGGTCGCGCAGTCGGTGAGCAGCGATTCGTGTGTGCCCGTGCCCACCAGTCTTCCGTCGTCGATGACGATCACTTGGTCTGCCTGGGCCGCGGTCGAAACCCGTTGCGTGACAACGATGACGGTGGCCTGACCCGATATCTGCTGCAGCGACGCGCGCACCAGGGCGTCGGTGTGCACGTCGAGCGCGCCGAACGAGTCGTCGAAGAGATAGATGACCGGGCGGCGGATGACCGCCCGCGCGATGGCCAGCCGTTGCCGCTGACCGCCGGAGAAGTTGATGCCGCCCTGCGCCACCCGCATCCCGAGCCCGTCGTCGTGTGCGCGCACGAACCCGTCGGCGTCCGCCACGCGCAACGCTTCCCACATCTCGTCGTCGGTGGCGTCCGCCTTGCCGTAGCGCAGGTTGTCGGCCACGGTCCCGGAGAACAGGTAGCCGCGCTGGGGCACCAGCCCGATCGCGGACCAGAGCCGCTCGGTGGCGTAATCGCGGACATCGACGTCGTCCACTAGGACGGCGCCGCCGGTGACGTCGTAGAGCCGGCAGATCAGCGCCACCAGTGTCGACTTGCCCGAGCCGGTGCTGCCGACGATGGCGGTGGTGGTGCCGGGTCGTGCGGTCAGCGAGATGTTTTGCAGCACAGGCCGATCCGCGCCCGGATAGGTGAATGTTGCGTCCGCCAAGCGCACCACTCCGGCGATCCCGCCGCGTGGGAACACCGGGCTCTGCGGGTCGTCGACGGCGGCCTGGGTGGAAAGCACTTCGGTGATCCGTTCGGCGCAGACGGAGGCTCGCGGCAGCACCACCAGCGTCATCGTCGCCATCAACACCGCCATCAGGATCTGGGTGAAGTAGGCCAGGAACGCGGTCAGCGAGCCGACCTGCATCTGGCCGCGATCGATGCGCAACCCGCCGAACCAGATCAGTGCGACGCTGGAAACGTTGACCGTCAGCGTGGTCACCGGCAGCATCACCGCCTGCCAGTTGCCGGCGGTCAGCGCGGTATCGGACAGGGCGGCATTGGCCCGGCCGAACCGCTCCCGCTCGTAGCCTTCGCGGGCGAACGCCCGGACGACCCGGACACCGGACAGCTGGTCCCGCAGCACCCGGTTGATGCCGTCGATCAGGCCCTGCATCCGGCGGAAGAGCGGGAGCATGTGTGACATCACCCAGTAGTTGGCCACGGCCATGATGGGAACGCTGACCAGCAGCAGCCAGGTCAGTGCCGCTTCCTGATGGATGGCCATGACGATCCCGCCGACGCACATGATGGGCGCCGTGACCAGCACGGTGCTCGAGATCTGAACGAGGTATTGGATCTGGCGGACGTCGTTGGTGCTACGCGTCAACAGCGTCGGCGCACCGAAGCGGGCCGTCTCGTGCTCCGAGAACGTGGTGATGTGTTCGAACATCGCCGCGCGCAGGTCCCGACCGAAGCCCATCCCCGTCTTCGACCCGAAGTACACCGCCGTGACCGCGCACAGCACCTGCAGGCCGGTGACCGAGAGCATCACCATGCCGAGCCTGACGATGGTGGCCGTGTCGCCTTTGGCGACGCCCTCGTCGATGATCGCGGCGTTGACCGTCGGCAGGTACAGCGACGCCAGGGTGCTGATCAGCTGAAGCATCATCAGCACCGCGACCAGCCGCCGGTACGGCCGGATGTACTGGCGCAGCAGTGCCAGGAGCATTTCGTAACTGTCGCACACTGCGCGTCCGGCAGCGGCTGGCAACCGCCGGATGGGTTAACTCGGCCGCCGCAGGCGGCGGCGCGACTGAAACGCCTGCTCAGGCGCGTCGGTGGTTGACCCGCTGAGCTGCCGCTACAGTGCATCGTGTGGACCGGGAGCAGGCTGAGCAAGAGCAGGGTAGCGGTGCGGCGTAACTCGAGAGCGCTGGCCGTTGCGGCGACAGCCTTGGCGATCCTGCTCCCCACGGTTGCGGCGTGCTCCGATTCAGGGAGCAACAAACCCGGAGCGACGTCGTCGACGGCGCCGGGGAACGCGGAGGGCCACCACGGGCCGATGTTTCCCCAGTGCGGCGGCATCAACGATCAGACCGTGGCGGAGCTGACCAAGGTGACCGGCCTGATCAACACCGCCCGGAACTCGGTCGGCTGCCAGTGGCTGGCCGGCGGCGGCATCCTGGGCCCGCACTTTTCGTTCTCCTGGTATCGCGGCAGTCCCATCGGGCGTGAACGCAAGACCGAGGAGCTGTCGCGCGCCAGCGTCGACGACATCAACATCAACGGCCACGGCGGCTTCATCGCCATCGGAAACGAGCCCAACTTGGGTGACTCGCTGTGCGAGGTGGGCATCCAATTCCAGGACGACTTCATCGAATGGTCGATCAGCTTCAGTCAGAAGCCGTTCCCGCCGCCCTGCGACATAGCCAAGGAATTGGCGCGTCAGTCGATTGCGAACTCCAAATGACCAGAAGTAGCGTCCGCGCCATTGTCGCCGTCTTGATCACCGCGTTGGTCGTGTTGACCGGATGTTCGAGGTCCGTTGCCGGCAACGCCGTGAAGGCTGGCGGCCCGACGCGCAACAACAACTCCCAGCAGCAGTACCCGAACCTGCTCAAGGAGTGCGAGGTGCTCACCAGCGACATCCTCGCCAAGACGGTGGGGGCGGACCCGCTCGACATTCAGAGCACCTTCGTCGGCGCGATCTGCCGGTGGCAGGCGGCCAACCCGGCCGGCCTCATCGACATCACCCGGTTCTGGTTCGAGCAGGGCAGCCTGAGCAACGAGCGCAAGGTCGCCGACTTCCTCAAGTACAAGGTCGAGACCCGGAACATCGCCGGGATCGACTCCATCGTGATGCGCCCCGACGACCCGAACGGCGCGTGCGGCGTGGCCAGCGACGCGGCCGGCGTGGTCGGGTGGTGGGTCAATCCCCAGGCGCCCGGGATCGACGCCTGCGGTCAGGCGCTCAAGCTGATGGAGCTGACGCTGGCCACGAACTCCTAAGCCCTAGCGCGGAATTTCGAAGCCGATCAGCGCGGCGCCACCGAGTTCGAGGCCCTTCCATCCGGACGTGACCGTCAGCACGGCGATCGCCGACGTGGGGAATTTGAGCGAAATCCGTTCCGCCACAGCCACGTCGGTGCCACTGCCGCCGAGGCCGAGGGCCACCGCGGACATTGTCGGCTCGTGACCGACGACAAGTAGCGTCTCGACTTCCTCGCCGACAGTGTTGATTTCCTCGATCATGGTGCCGGGGGTGGCGCCGTAGAGCCGGTCGCTGTACCGCACCGGGGCATCGATACGCGTGGTGGCCAACGTCTGCCGGGTGCGCGTCGCGGTGGAGCACAACACGGCGTCGATGGCCGGGGCGTTGGCGCGCAGCCAGTCGCCGGCGAGGCCGGCTTCGCGAATTCCGCGGGGCGCCAACGGCCGCTCGTGGTCGGCGACGCCGGGCGGATAGTCAGACTTCGCGTGACGCATCAACAGCAATGTGCGCTGGTCTTCCACGGGAGTCACGCTAACCCCTATGCCGCGTCGTCGTCATCGTCGTCGTCATCGTCGCCGTCGCGGAGGAGTTTTTCGGGGTGGTGGAAGGTGTTGGTGCGGGGTTGGTCGCGGTCGTGGTGTGGGGGTGGGATCCATTGGGTGTCACCGTTGGTGTTCTTTTGGGTGGTCCAGCCGCGGGGTTTGAGGAGGCGGTGGTGGGGTCCGCAGGCGAAGGTGAGGTTGTCGATGTCGGTGCGCCGCGATGCCGCGTAGTCGGTGACGTGGTGGACTTCGCAGAGGTAGCCGGGCACGGTGCAGCCTGGTGCGGAACAGCCTCGGTCTTTGGCGTAGAGGACGATGCGTTGGCCGGGGGAGGCCAGTCGCTTGGAGTGATACAGCGCTACGGGTTTGGCGTTGTCGAAGACGGCGAGGTAGTGGTGGGCGTGGCGGGCCAGGCGGATGACGTCGCTGATCGGCAGGCGGGTGTCCCCGCCGGTGCGGCCGGTGCCGGCGGCGGCCTGCAGGTCGGCCAGGGTGGTGGTGATGATGATGGAGGCGGGTAGGCCGTTGTGTTGGCCGA
>NZ_MPNT01000065.1 GCF_001907675.1 Mycobacterium paraffinicum | reverse complement strand
CAGCAAATCCCGCGCCGACCACACGCCATCAACAGAACAGGAGGACACCCCGGCGGCACTGACCGCCTAAACCACCAAGTCGAAGAATCACACGACGACGTCGTACACCACGTCCCTGGACTTGACCCCCTACGGCAGTTGCCGCCGCTCAACAGCAGCTTTGTGATGTCTACAAACTGGCGGCTCAGGCGGCTCAGGTCGACACCGCCGGAACAGACAAGGCGCTAGCACGCATTGCAACAACCAATGGCGCCCTATTGCTTGAGATGGCAGCGGCCGATCCGGTCCTCGACGCTAAGCACCGAGACGCGGCGCACGCATTAGCTATGGCATACGGCACCCTTACCGCCAAAGGCAGCGCTGGCGTCGCAACCGATGCCGAGTATCAGGCGGCGCTCACTGACGCAATCTCGAAAGATGCCGCTATGAAAAAGGTTTGCGGTGGGGGCTGACCTGCCGCCCGGCAAGTGGACAGCAGCGCTCATTGGGCCCTGGTGGCCGGAATCGTCGATGACTCTGCGGGCCGGTGCCCAGCATTGGAGCCAAGCGTGCGCGGAGCAGCAGTTCTTCTCGCAGGGCCTCCGCAGTCAGTGGATGATGATCGCGGCAAGCAATCAGGGGCACACAGCGGACGACCTCATATCCCGATACCAGCAAGGCGAGAAATTTCATCTCGATCTCGCGGAGAAGTACCAGGCGAAGTCGGCAGCTTTCGACTCCAGCGCTGACGCAATCGACTACCTTCGAAGCAGATTGACCGACATAGCAAATGCGGGAAATCACGAGATCGATCAAATTCTCGCCTCGAAAAAGCCACTGCCCGAGCAGGTCTTGGAGGTACAGGCCGTCCAGTTGCGTTGCAACGGCGATGCTGCGAACGCGAGCATGACTGCGGGCGACAAACTCTTGGCAGCCACCCAGAAAATTCTTGATGTTGAAGGAATTGGTGCTGACGCCCGAACATGGGCTCGTCAAAACGGCTTCAACACCGGCGATGTGCGCCCACCCCAGCAGATTGGCGAACATGACCTGAGTGCACCCACTCATTCCGCTTTCGGGGGAAGCCAAGGGCCTGGCGCATCGACGCCAGGCGGAGGCGGGCCGTCGGCTACTCCCGGACCGGGTGGTTTCGGCGGCGCGCAGGGGCCGGGGTCGTCATTGCCGGGCGCGGCCGCGCGGCCTACACCATCACCGGCTGCTTTCGGTGGTATGCAGGGGTCTGTTGTGCAGGTGTCAAGCGGACAACAAGCACTGACATCGCCAGGTGTTCACGTGCCCGGCGGTGGCGGATCGATGTCGTCGGGGATGTCAGGCTTAACGGGTAGCCCGACGGGCATGTCGTCCGCTGGCTTGGGCCAAGGCGCCCCGCCCAACTTGGCGCAATCGTTCGCATCCGGAATGGCCACGGGTCAACCGGCAGGTGCGGGCGCACAAGGATTGTCGGCGGGGGCGGTAAACGCGATGGAGTCACCGCCGCAAGCCGGTCCGCCTGCGGCGACGCCTCCTGTGACTCCGACTGCACCCAGCGCCGGTGTTTTCATCCCGACGGGCACGCCGGTCGACACGCCTCCGCCTGCCGCTCCGGCGGCGCCCACCACCGGAGGAGCTGCGCCAGTTACGCCGGTAATCACGGGGGGCTCATGGTCAGGATCGGCAGCGCCGGTAGCCAGTGGCCCGAGCATTCCGGGTGGCTCACTGCCCGCGTATGGCTCCGACCTGCGACCGCAGGTCGGAGCGCCCCCGGCGATGCCTTCGGTCCCGACGGGGCCGGTCTCGGGCGCGCCGGTCGCCCCGTCGGCCGCATCCTCCCCGTCGGCGGGTGGGCCGCTAGTTTCGCCAGTGGAACGGGGAGCACCCGGAACCCCAGCCGGGCACGCGGGCGCGAACTCGTCGAGCATGATGGGCGCATCCGCGATGTCGGCCGCGACCGGTGCGACGGCGGGCGCGGTGTCCAGCAGGGCGGCCGAGCAGCAGCGCTTGCAACGGCTCGTCGATGCGGTAGCCCGCCAAGAGCCACGAATTTCGTGGGCGGCCGGTCTGCGCGATGACGGCACCACCAGCCTGCTGGTCACTGACCTCGCCGGTGGGTGGATACCGCCGCATGTCCGACTGCCCGCCCACGTCACCCTGCTCGAACCAGCCATCCGTCGGCACGATGCCAGCGTCGTGGACTTGCTCGGAGCCGTCGTGGTCGCCGCCGCTCACGAGCACAACACCTACGTCGCCGAATCCGACCCCGAGGCTCCCACGCTGACCGGTGATCGGCCGGCCCGCTCCGCCGCGCCGCAGGTCGAGGAACTCGGACCAGCCCTTGTGGAAGCCGTACGTCGCCGCGACGGCCTGCCGCGAATTGCGCAAGCCATCGCGGCGCCCGCGGTGCGGAATACCGGCGTGCTCGACAGCGAGACTGAACTCTTGCGCAGCTGCATCGCCGAAATACAGGCTTCGGTCCTGTCGGCGTATCCGGAGCACAACGTCGCAGCCGTCGCAGATTGGATGCTGCTGGCGGCTATCGAGGCACTAATCGATGGGCATCAGTACCTCGCGAACTACCACATGGCATGGTTCGACGTGACCTGCACTTAGGGCGGCTCGCGGATACGCGATGCCCGAAATGCAGGGTGAATACCGTTTCGAGGCAGCTATGCCAAACTGATTGAGTAATCGATCGCGTGTGCGTGAGCGCACATGAAGAGATCGTCGGTTGTGCGAGCGGGGTGGAGGTGAAGCCATGTCCGGGGGCGATGGCACCATCAAAAGCGCTCCAGCCGTATTGGGAGGGCTAGTTGGCGCGCCTGAAGCGCCGCCGCCGATGCCGTTCCCCGTTTCCGTGGGCGGAACCAGCCCGACCGACGTCAAACGAGGAGCCCTTGAAGCCGCCGCCAACGGCGGCGTCGCAAAGGACGCCGCCGACGCCGCAGCAGCAGACGCAGACCGTCGCGCCCATGCCGCCGACGCAGCCGCGAAATTCCCCGCCAACGAGGCCGAATCGCAGCAGCAGATGCAAAACGTCGGCCAACAAGCCCCGCAGATGATGCAACAGATGCTGCAAAGCATCACGGGCGCGCTCGGAGGCGCGGTCGGCGGCATCATGGGCCCGCTGACGCAGCTGCCGCAGCAGGCGATGCAGGCCGGCCAGAGCGCGATCCAGCCGCTGATGAGCGCGGTTCAGGGCGGCGCTCACGGTGCCGGCCTCGCCGACGCGGCGCATCTGGTCGACAGCGTCGGCCCCGGCTCCGGAGCCGGCGGCGGCGCGGGATTGGGCGGCGGCGCGGGTCTCGGTGGCGGCGGGGGCACAACCCCGGCCAGCTCGCTTGGTCCGCCCCCGGTGCCGACCTCCTCCCCGCCGACGACCCCGGCCGGGGCCGCCAAGGCCGTCCCGATGCCACCGGCCGGTGGCGCGCCGACGATGTCGGGGCAGACCGGCATGGGTGGCATGGGGATGATGCCACCGGGCGCGATGGGCGCCGGTGGCGAAGGCGGCAACAAAGAGAAGCCACCCGAGAAGCGAATCTCGGCCCCGGGTGTCCCCAATGGCCAGCCCGTCAAGGGCCGCCTGACGATGCCGCCGAACACTCCAGGTCCCAAACCGGGCGAGGAGAAACCCACCGTCGTCACCAACCGCCCCAATCGGCGAATCGTGATCATGCCCGCCGACGACGAGGCGAAGGAATAGCGCCGTTCCCACTCCACCTGCAGGTGAGTGGTTGGGACATGCGTCCGGCAGTAGTGTCGCTACGTAATCAAGCGAGTTCGGGTCACTCGTTATTGACAGCGGAACCGCGGATTCGTGCATGCTATTGACACGGGTTTTCGCGACCAGAGGGTGTGGGAGTACTCGGGTGTCCAGGACGGATGGGCGCAAAGGGGACCAGGGTGGGGCAGTCGGTGACTGATCCGCTGACGGTGCAGGCGGTGACGGCGCTGGCTCGCGGCCACGGCCTGTTCGCGGGCGAGACCATCGCCGCTCCAGTCGCCGGCACCCACGAACGGCCCGACGTCAGGACCGACGGCCTTCCCGCCGCCGCAGCGACGAGGTCGGCGGACACGCTGACCACGCTCCGCCGGTCCGCCGACACCGACCTCGCGCTCGCGGAAATCATCGCGGCGGCGCGCGCCGACCATGGGCACGCAAGAACGGCAACGCGAAGAGTCTTGGAAGACGCCAAGGCCGACACGACGTCGCCCGCAGACACCCCCTTGGCGCGCCGCGAGGCGATGGCCCGCATGGCGGCCAGGTTGCGCACCCAGCATCGACACATCCTGAACACCCGCCGGCGGGCCCGGCTCCTGGCCCTGCGAATAAGGCGGCTGCGCTACCGGCAAAGGCGGGCGGCAATGCAACGCGATCAGGGCAACGGGCGGGCGGCGGTCGTTGCGGCGATCCGTAAGGCCTTGGACATCAAGGGTATTCACGACCCGGGTGCGCGGGCCCGCTGGGAGCGTGGCATGGATTTGGTGGCCCGGCGCGAGTCGAATTACAACGCCGCCGCGATCAACGGCTGGGACTCCAACGCGGCACGGGGCACACCGAGCAAGGGCGCATGGCAGTTCATCGGCCCAACGTTCGCTGCCTATCACGAGCCGGGAACGTCGCGGGATATCCACAACCTCGTGGCCCAGGCGTGCGCGTTCATCAACTATGCGATGGGTCGCTATGGCGTCTCCGCCGACGCATCGAATTTGGCCGAGCGGATTCAGCAGGCCGATCCCCGCCGAGCACCCAAGGGGTACTGAGCATGCCGCTGAGTTTGTCCAACCGCGATCAGAATTCCGGTCACCTCTTCTACAACCGACGACTGCGCGCCGCGACCACCCGATTCTCGGTGCGGATGAAACACGACGACCGCAAGCAGACCGCGGCGTTGATGTTGTCGATCCTGTTGGTGGCCATCGCCTCCGGGTGGATGCTGCTGCTGAATGTGCTGAAACCGACTGGCGCCGTGGGTGAATCAGCGATCATCGGCGACCGCGATTCCGGGGCGATCTACGCCCGCATCGACGGCCGGCTCTACCCGGCCCTGAACCTGACATCCGCCCGGCTGGCCACCGGGACGGCGAACCCGCCGACGTGGGTCAAGCGCAGCGAGATCGCGAAGTATCCGACGGGCCCGTTGATCGGCATCCCCGGCGCCCCCGCGGCGATGCCGGTGAACCGCGGCACGATTTCGGCCTGGGCGGTGTGCGACACGGCGGGCCGCCCGCGCAGCGGGGAGAAGCCGGTCGTCACATCCATCGCGGGCACGCTCAACGGGGGTGACCGCGCGGCGCCGCTGGCCGAGGACGCCGGCGTGCTCGCGACCTTCGAGGGCAACACGTACGTGATCTGGGGCGGCAAACGCTCGCAGGTCGATCCGGCCAGCAGAGCGATCACGCTGAGCCTGGGGCTGGACCCGGGAGTGACGTCGCCGGTGGAGATTTCGCGCGCCCTGTACGACGGACTGCCCGCGACCGAGCCGCTGCGCGTCCCCGACGTTCCCCAGGCGGGCACCCCGTCGACCTGGGTTTCGGGTTCACAGGTGGGTGCGGTGTTGCAGGCCCAAACCGCGGGCGGCGGCAAGCAGTTCTATGTGCTGTTGCCCGATGGGGTGCAGAAGATCACGAGCTTCGTCGCCGATCTGCTCCGCAGCGCCAACTCCTACGGGTCGACGGCACCGCGCGTGGTGACTCCCGATGTGCTGGTCAACATCCCCCAGGTGAATTCCCTGCCCGTCGACTACTACCCGACCAAACGCTTGAATTTCGTTGATACCGCCGCGAACCCGGCCACCTGCGTCAGTTGGGAGAAGGGCTCGACGGATCCGCAGGCCCGCGTCGTCATCTACAGCGGGCGGGGGCTTCCGGTGTACTCCTACCTGGACGACCGGATCGTGCACCTGGTGCGCGACGACCGCGACCCGGCGTCGGTGGTCGCCAACCAGGTGCTGGTGCTGCCGGGGGCGGCGAACTTCGTCACCTCCACCAGCGGGGTGATCACCTCGGATTCCCGCGAATCCTTGTTCTGGGTGTCCGACAACGGCGTGCGGTTCGGCATCGCCGCCAACGACGACACGATGCGCGCGCTCGGGCTGGATCCCGCCTCGGCGGTGCAGGCGCCGTGGCCGTTGCTGCGCACTTTCGCTGCGGGCCCGGCGTTGTCGCGGGAGGCCGCGCTCGTGGCTCGCGACACCGTGCCCGCGCTGGGCAGGGCGGCTGTCGTAACGACATCGGCGAAGGTGGGAGGTTAGGCGATGTCCAAGAAAGCGTTTCCGATCAACCGGGTGAAGATCGAACCCCCGAAACCCGTTCGGGTAGCACCGAATGCGCCGATCGCCCTGCCGGAGCGGGAGCCGCGCAACATCTGGGTGATGATCGGGGTGCCGGCGCTGATCGTCGCGCTGATCGGCACCATCGTCATGCTCTACGTGTCCGGGGTGCGAAGCCTGTCCACCGGGTTCTTCCCGCTGATGGGCATCGGCGCGTTCAGCATGCTCGCGTTCTCCGGGCGCTTCGGGCGGGCGCGCAAGATCACCTGGGGCGAAATGGAAAAGGGCCGCCGCCGCTACCTGCGCGACCTGGACAGCAACCGCGACGAGATCCAGAGCGCGGTCTGCGCGCAACGCGAATGGCAGAACGCGCTGCACTCCGATCCGCGTGGTCTCGGGGCGATCATCGGCGGCCCGCGGATGTGGGAACGCGGGCGTGGGGACACGGACTTCCTGGAGGTGCGGCTCGGCACCGGCGTGCAGCACGCGCCGGATTCGGTGTTGTCGGTGACCTGGCCCGACATCGCCTCCGATGAGGAGCTGGAACCCGTCACCGGGCAGGCGCTACGCGATTTCATCTTGGAACAGCGCAAGATTCGCGACATCGCCAAGGTGGTCAACCTGCGGTCGGCGCCGGGCTTCAGTTTCGTCGGTGACGACCTGGATCGGCTGCGCTCGCTGCTGCGCTCGGTGCTGTGTTCGCTGGCGGTGTTCCACAACCCGCGCGACCTGAAACTGATGGTGGTCACCCGCAATCCGGAGGTGTGGTCATGGATGGTGTGGCTGCCGCACAACTTGCACGACGAGCTGTTCGATGCGTGCGGCTGGCGGCGGCTGGTCTTCGCCACACCCGAAGAGCTGGAGGAGACCCTCGGCGCCGAGCTGCACATGAAAGGCAAGCGTGGGGCGTGGACGCCGCTAGCGGCGGCTAGCCCGACCGCCATGGGCTCGGCGCTCGAAACCGGCGCCAGCACCGTGGATCTGGGACCGCACTTGGTGATCGTCGACGACAACACCGGCAGCCCCGACGCGTGGGAGAGCGTGGTCGGCCAGGTCGGTAAGGCGGGGATCACCCTGCTGCGCATCGCATCGCGAGTGGGCACGGGGGTGGGATTCGCGCAGGACCAGGTCTTCGAAATGACCGAGCGGCACGGCCCAAGCGCCAACGGCGAAGTCATGTTCGGCCGCAACGGCTTCGACGCCGACGGCGAAGACGGACGCCCCGCGCCACTGCTGCGGGTGCGCGACAAGTTCTTCGCCCACGCCGATCAGCTGTCGATTCACCGCGCCTACCGGTATGCGCGGGCGATGGCGCGGTGGTCGCCGACGAGCCGTAGCGAGATCGCCGATTCGGCCGGCGGCGCCGCTGAGTTGTTGCGCGGGCTGGGCATCGTCGATCCGCGCGAGCTCGACGTGGACCGGTTATGGGCCGAGCGACGGGGCCGCGGCGACGAGCGCTGGTGCGAGATCCCGGTCGGCGCGAAGCCCACGGGCGAGTTGCAGAACATCATCATTCGCGCGAAAGACTTCGGCGGCTTCGGTTTTCACTCGGTGGTCATCGGGACGAGTGGCTCGGGAAAGTCGGAGTTCTTCCTCTCGCTGGTCTACGGCATTGCGCTGACGCACTCCCCGGAGGCGTTCAACGTCATCTTCGTCGACATGAAGTTCGAATCGGCGGCCCAGGACATTCTGGGCATCCCGCACGTGGTGGCCGCGCTGTCGAACCTCGGCAAGGACGAGCGGCATCTGGCCGAACGGATGCGCCGGGTCATCGACGGCGAGATCAAGCAGCGCTATGAGCTGTTCACCTCGGTCGGCGCCCGCGACGCCAACGACTACGAGGAGATCCGGCTCGCCGGCCGAGACCTCCCGCCGGTGCCCGTCCTGCTCGTCATCGTCGACGAGTACCTGGAACTCTTTGCCAACCACGAGAAGTGGATCAATCTGATCATCCACATCGGGCAGGAAGGCCGCGGCGCCAACGTCTTCTTCATGTTGGGCGGGCAGCGCCTGGATCTGTCGTCGCTACAGAAAGTCAAGTCCAACATCGCGTTCCGCATCGCGCTGCGCGCGGAGTCCGGCGACGACAGCCGCGAGGTGATCGGGTCGGACGCCGCCTACCACCTGCCGTCGAAGGAAAACGGCTTCGCCCTATTGAAGGTGGGGCCCCGCGACCTGGAACCGTTCCGCTGCTTCTACCTCTCGGCGCCATTCGTGGTGCCGAAGGCCAAGGAGGTGTCGACCACCGTCGACATGACGTTGACCAAGCCCCGGCTCTACAACTGGCAGTATCAGCCGCTCGATGAATCGGACGCCGCGGCGCTCCAAGCGGCCGCCGCCGTTGACGCCGAGCCGGACGAATTCCTCTACCACGACGACGGTTTCAAGAGAAAGAAGATCGTCGACGTGCTGCGGGAGTCGCTGCATCAGGTCCCGCACCGGTCACCGCGGCGGCCGTGGTTGGAGCCGCTTGAGGACCCCGAGCCCATCGACACTCTGGTGGCCGCTTACCGCGGCAAGCCGTGGCATGTCGACTACGGCGACAATCCGGGGCTGATGTTCCCGGTGGGCGTGATGGACATTCCGGAGGAGTCCAAGCAGGTGGTCCACGCGGTCGATGCGCTGCGCAGCAACGTCATCGTGGTCGGGGCCAAGCAGCGGGGCAAGACGACCACCCTGATGACGCTGATGTCCTCGGCGGCAACGATGTACACCCCGGCGCGCGTCACGTTCTTCTGCATCGGCGGTGCGACGCTGGCGCAGGTGGCCTCGCTGCCACACGTCACCGACATCGTCTCCCCGAAGGACGCCGAGGGCATCGAGCGGATCTTGAGCAGTATGGACGCCCTGATCGACTCGCGCGAGGACTCGTTCCGCCGGCTGCGGATCGACCTCGACGGCTTCCGGGAACGCCGGTTCGGGCCGGGCAGCGACGGTTTGGGCGGTACCGATCCCAACGACCCATTCGGTGATGTCTTCGTCGTGGTAGACGACTATGACGACGTCTACTCGAAAGACACCATCCTGGGGGATCGGATCATCTCGCTGAGCAGCCGCGGTCCCGAGTATGGCGTGCACGTGATGTGCAGCGCGGGTGGCTGGATCCACGGACAACGGCAGAGCCTGCTGCAGAATGCCACTGCCCGAATCCAATTGCGGCTGGCCGACCCCAGCGAGAGCCAGATGGGGCATTCGTCGCTCGAATCGCGTGACGCCGCGCGGCGAACGCTGAACCGTCCGGGCTTCGGACTGACCGACAGCCTGCACGAGCTCCGCGTCGGGGTTCCGGCGCTCTCCGACCCCGCCACCGGCACGCTGGTGAGCATCGTCGACGTCGGCGCGCGGATCGCCGATGTGGCGGGGGTGACGAAACACGCTACCCTGCAACGGCTTCCGCAGCGGGTGGAGTTGCGGGCGATTCTGGAGTACGCCGCCGCGCATCCGAGCGGCGACGACCTGTCCATCGCTTTCGCAATCGGCGAGCGACACGAACTGGGCCCCGTTCCGCTGAAGCTCCAAGACAGCCCCGGCTTGATGATCCTGGGGC
>NZ_MPNT01000064.1 GCF_001907675.1 Mycobacterium paraffinicum | reverse complement strand
ACCATCTGCCTGGCCCGACGCCGCACCAACGTCCTCTACGCACTCATCCGCGACAACCGCACCTGGCAACCCGACTCACCCCCGATCACTCAGTCGGCGGCTTGACATCGTCATTGAGAGTCCTTTCCCGCGAGCGGCAAGTGGTCGGAGCAGTCACCGTTCGCGGCTGCTCTGGCAATTGCGGCAATGATGTCGCCGAGACCTTGCGTGATTCTTGTGGGGTTCTTGTGCGCGGCGCCGCGAGGTCGGGAAAGTTCGAGCGCCCCATGCGCACGGCGGGACGCGCGAATTTTCCCCCCATCGCCCCAGGTCATTCCGCGATATCGTGTCACGACCAGTGCAAGGCGCACCGGCCTGACTCGCAAGGACAGAGACCGTCGATGGCCGACGTTGATGCAGAGGCGATCCAGCAGGATCTGATCGCCGGGGTCGCCGCGGAGCTCGACTTCGAGGGTGTCGAGGAGATCGGGCGCGGGGGATTCGGGGTGGTCTACCGCTGCGCCCAGCCCGAACTGGACCGCATGGTGGCGGTCAAGGTGCTGACCAACGACCTCGACCCCGAGAACCTCGACCGATTCCTGCGCGAACAGCGGGCGATGGGCCGGCTCTCGGGACACCCGCACATCGTCACGGTTCTGCAGGTCGGCACCACCCGCGGCGGCCGGCCGTTCATCGTGATGCCGTACCACGCCAAGGGGTCGCTGTGGGGTCGGGTCAGCGGGCAGGGGCCCCTCGGCTGGCGTGAGACGCTCGGCATCGGCGTGAAGCTCGCCGGCGCGCTGGAAGCCGCGCATCGCGCCGGCATCCTGCACCGCGACGTCAAGCCGGGAAACGTGCTGCTGACCGACTACGGCGAGCCGCAGCTGACCGACTTCGGCCTGGCGCGGATCGCCGGTGGGTTTGAGACCCGCGCCGGGGTGGTCATCGGCTCACCGGCCTTCATCGCGTCCGAGCTGCTCGAAGGTGCCACTCCCACAACCGGATCCGACGTCTACTCGTTGGGCGCGACGCTGTTCTGCGCGCTGACCGGCCACCCGCCCATGGGGCGGTCGATCCCGGAAATGCTGGGCGAGCGCGGGGTGCCCGACGATGTCATCGCCGTCATCGAAACCGCGATGACCCGCGACCCCTCGCGCAGGCCGGCCGTCGCCGCCGAATACGGCGAGCAGCTGCGCGAGGTCCAGCGTCGTCACCGGCTTCCCGTCGACGACATGGCCGTGCCGGTGGACTGGACGGCGGAGCGGTCGGGGGCATCGGACCGGCGCGACGCCGCACCCACGCCGCCGGCGCCGGTGACGAAATACCGCCCCCCGGTCATCGTCCAGAAGCTGGTCCCGCGCGACCGGTTGATGGCGCTGCTCCGCGCGGCCGGGCGCCGGCGGCTGATCCTCGTCTACGCGCCCTCCGGCTACGGCAAGACGACCCTGGTGGCCCAGTGGCGCGCCGAGCTGACGGACTCCGGCGTGGCAGTGGCCTGGCTGACCGTCGACGGCGACGACAACAACGTCGTGTGGTTTCTCGCGCATCTGCTCGCGGCGATCCGGCGGGTGCGCCCCGCGCTGGCGGCCCCGCTGGAAGGAATGCTCGAACAGCGCGGGGACGAGGCGATCCGCTACGTGCTGGCCTCGCTGATCGACCAGATCGAGGAGAACGGCGACCCGTTCACGCTCGTGATCGACGACTGGCATCGGGTGTCGGACACTCAAACACTCGACGCCCTGCGCTTCCTGATCGAGCATGGCGGCGACCACCTGCAGATCATCGTGACCAGCTGGTCGCGCGCGGGATTGCCGTTGAGCAGGTTGCGAATTCGTGACGAGCTCGTCGAAGTCGACTGCGAGAAGCTGCGTTTCGACGCCGACGAGGCGCAGTCATTGTTGAACGACGTGGCCGGGCTGCAGCTGGGGGGCGCCGACGTCGCGGCCCTGACCGCCTCGACGGACGGGTGGGCCGCGGCGCTGCAGTTGGCGACGCTGTCGCTGCGCGGCGGCACGGATGCCGGCGACCTGGTGAGCCAGCTGACGGGGGAGGACGAGGCGGTCGGCGAGTTCCTCGCCGAGAACGTCCTCGACACCCTGGAGCGCGAACTCGTCGAGTTCATGATGGCCACCTCGATCACCGAACGCATCTGCGGCGAGCTCGCCTCGGTGCTGGCCGAGGTCGGCGGTGCGCAAGCCATTCTCGAGGATATCGAGCGACGCGGTCTGTTCCTGCGACGCATCGACCATGCGCCGCAATGGTTTCGCTACCACCAGATGTTCGCCGGATTTCTCCGCCGCCGACTCGAGCGCGACGATGCCGGCCGCCTCGGCGAGCTGCACCACACGGCGTCGGAGTGGTTCGCCGAACACGGCCACATCAACGAGGCCGTCGACCATGCGCTCGCAGCGGGCGAGACCGCGCACGCGGTCGATCTCGTCGAGCAGTTGGAAACCAGGGCGTTGATCAACCAGTCGCGCATGACGACCTTCCTCGGCATCGTCGAGAAGCTGCCCCCGCAGCTGGTGGTCTCCCGGCCGCTGCTGCAACTCGCGACGGCGTGGGCGAACATCCTGCTGCACCGCAGCGAGGCCACCGAGACCGCGCTGGAACGTTTCGCCGCCGCCCTGTCCAAAGCGGACCTGCCCGCGGAGAGGCGCGCAGACCTGGCGCTGGAAGCCAGCGTGGTGCGGGCGGTGGCCGAGATCTATGCCGACCGGATCGACGGCCTCGAGGATCTGCTGAGCGACGTCATCTCCAAGGCCGACCAGTTGCGTCCCGTGTTGCCACAGGCGGCCGCCACGGCATTGGCGTTCGCGGCGATCTACCGCTTCGACCTGCCCGCCGCCCAGCGGCTGTTGAAGTGGGCGGAGCCCTACAACGAGCAGGTGGGTGCGGTCGGCGCGGTCTACGCCCGTAGTTGGGCCGGCATCGCAGCCCGACAGCAGCTCGACATCCCGCTCGCCATGCGCCTGTTCCGGGAGGCGTTCGACATCGGCACCGCGGCCGGGCCGCACTCGTATGCGGCGCGGATCGCCGGCGCGGTGCTGGGCGAATTGCTCTACGAGACAGGGGAATTGGCGGCGGCGGCGGAGTTGCTCGAGGAAAGCTACCACCTGGGCCCCGAAGGTGGTGGGGTCGACTACCTCATGGCGCGCTACGGGGTCGGCGCCAGAATCAAGGCCGTGCAGGGGGATCGCGAGGCCGCGGCCGAGCGCCTCGATGACGGTGCGGCCGTGGCCGAGAGACTGCGATTGCCACGCCTGGCCGCCGCCCTCAACCACGAGCGCATCAGGTTGGGTCTGCCGATCGACCCCACCGAGTCGGAGCGGTTGCGGGCCGTGGGCAGCATCCCCCGAGACGGTAACGGCATCGCCACCATCACCGCCGAGCTCGACGCGGCCTCCGGCATCCGCCTGCTGTCCCGCAGCCACTCCCGCGATGATCGAGCACTGGCCTGCCGGCACGCCGCCGACCTGCTGGCCGGAATCGATGCGACCGCGCGGCCGTTGGCGGCCCTGCAGGCGCGCCTGCTGCTGGTCGAAACACTCACCGCCGCCGGACGTACCGCCGACGACGACCTCGCGCTGGTGCGTGCCCAGTGCGCCCAACACGGATTGCCGCGGCTGCTCATCGACGCCGGCCTCGGCTGACCGGTAGACAACAAGCGAAAGGGCAAAGATGGCAGCCAACCAAGAAGGCATCGGCATCCTCAAACTCGAGTGTCCGCAAGGCCATCCGGTGGGCCGGATCCTCAAGGACGCCCCCCATCAGGCGGTTCAATACGATCCCGGCGCGATGGTTGGCCCCCGCCGGTTCTGGCCCGACGAAGACGACCAGCCGCAGTTCAACGCGCAGTGCAGGCACTGCGACAGACCGGTCGGTGAAGCCACGGCCACACTGCAGGGGAAACTGACCGAGGTGATCGCCGACGCGTCGGTGACGATTGGGACGGCCGCGCTGGCGTATCGGTAGGCCTCCGCACCCTGGCCATCTGGTCAGACGCCCAGCCGGCCAGAGAGGCGGTTGAGTCGCTCGAGGCTGGCCCCGTCCAAGCCGATCATGCGCACCGTCTTGCCGCGGGCACGGTACTTGTTTCGGATGGCGTCGAGGGTGGCGACCGCCGATGCGTCCCAAACGTCGGTACCGGACATGTCGATCAGGACGTCGTCTGGGTCATTGACGTAGTCGAATTGGTGGACGAGATCGTTGCTGGAGGCGAAGAACAGTTCCCCTCTTACGCGATAGGTGCGGATGCCATGAGTCTGTGATGGGTGGTCGGCTTCGACGATCGTCAGGTGCGCGACTCGACGTGCGAATGCGACCATGGCGGTGACGACCCCCAGGGTCACTCCTACGGCTAGGTTGCCGGTGACCACTGTGGCCAGCACGGTGACGATCATCACGAGCGTTTCGCTGAGCGGCAACACTTTCAGCGTGCGGGGCGCCACACTGTGCCAGTCGAAAGTGGTGGCGGACACCACGACCATCACGGCGGCGAGCGCGGCCATGGGTATCCGACCGACCAGGTCACCAAGAGACATGATGAGCAGCAACACGAATGCCCCGGTGCACAGGGTCGACAGCCGTGTTCGTCCGCCGGCGATCTTGACGTTCATCATGGTCTGGCCCACCACCGCGCAGCCGCCCATGCCGCCGAAGATTCCGGTGAGGATGTTGGCCACTCCCTGCCCGCAAGCTTCACGGGTCTTGTTCGACGGCGTTTCGGTGAGGTCGTCGACGAGCTTGGCTGTCATCAACGATTCCAGCAGTCCCACCAACGCCACGCCCAGGGCGTACGGAACAATGATCTGCAGTGACGTCCAGGTCAATGGCACGTGCGGAATCGTCGGTGATGGCAGCGAATGTGGCAGCTGGCCTTGGGATCCCACGTCGGGTACGTGCCAGCCGAACGCCGCGACCGCCGCCGTCAGGGCCAGCACCGCCACCAGGGGTGGCGGGACCGCGGCGGTCAGTCTGGGCAGCAACACCATGATCGCGATGCCGACCGCGGCGAGTGGGTAGACCACCCACGGGACACCCACCAAGTGCCGGAGCTGGGACAGGAACACCAGAATCGCCAGGGCGTTGACGAACCCGATCATCACGCTGCGGGGGATGAACCGCATGAGTTTCGCGATGCCGGCCAGCCCCAGCAGTATCTGGAAGGCGCCGGCCACGACGATTGTCGCGACCAGGTAATTGATTCCGTGTTCGCGGCCGACCGGCGCGACGACGAGGGCCACCGCGGCGGTGGCCGCCGAGATCATCGCCGGTCGGCCTCCCGCAACCGCCACGGTGAGCGCCATAGTCACCGATGAAAACAGGCCGACGCGTGGATCGACACCGGCGATGACCGAAAAGGCGATGGCCTCGGGAATCAGCGCGAGCGCCACGACCAGTCCCGCAAGCACCTCGGTGCGCAACCGGGGGAGGCTGCGCAACGCGCCGAAGACGGCGTCGCCGTCGGCAATCACGGCGTATCGACGTGCGGCAGAAGTCTCAGGTCTCATGTGGTTCCGTTCTAGAGGTGCCCGGCTGTCGAGCAGCCGCGAAGCGTCTGGCGATCATCAACAGCGGAAGCGCAATTCGAGCGCGTGGAGGAGCCGGCGGATCTCTTTCATGCGTGCCTGCAACTGCCGCAGTTGCTCGGAAGTGCATGGTTGCGGGCGCAGTTGCGGCCCGAGACCGGCGGCGGCTCCGAGTTCGGCGTGCTCTGCGCGCAGCAGGTCGGCGAACAGCCGCGCCTGGGCGACGTCCGCGTGGTGCGTCGGAGACGCTGCCCGTGTCGCGTCGACTAGTCGATCCTCGGGGAGGACGGCCAGCTCTTCGCGACCGGACGAGTGGAACGGGCGATGGCGTATGCCCGGCGCAGTTCCACTGAGCTCTCCTGCTGCTTTCAGATCGGTCTCAGTCATCACTCTTGCTGACCTTCCGGTGAAGTGGACGGTGGTCGGGGCGTTACCTCACAGGCCACCGTCGTTGAACGCGCCCTACGCCGTCACAGCCGAGTCGTGGCCAAGAAACGCGAGGATGTCGTGGCGGCGGCGCTGATAGGCATCGGTGAATTGGGCTTGCGGGGAACGGGGTCCGTCGATCGTGATGACATCGGCTACCGTCGCGGGCCGGTGGCTCAACAGCACGATCCGGTCGGCGAGCAGCAGCGCCTCGTCGACGTCGTGGGTGACGAACAGAATGGTCATTTTCTGCCGCTCCCACACCGTCATCAGTAGCCGTTGCATGTCCAGTCGGGTCTGGGCATCCAGGGCGCCAAAGGGTTCGTCCATCAGCATCACCTTCGGCTCACAGGCGAGGGTGCGAGCCAACTGCACCCGCTGCCGCATGCCGCCGGACAGGTGGCTGGGCAGATGACTGCCGTAGGACCCCAGACCCACCTGCTCGAGCCGGTCTTGCGCCGCGGCCTTCAAATCCCTGCCGCGGATGCCCCGCAACCGCATCGGATACATGACGTTTTTCAGTGCCGTACGCCATGGGAACAATGCGTCCTCTTGGAACACCATGGCGCACTGGGCCGCATTGCCCGCCACCGGTGCACCGTCGACCGTGGCGTGCCCGCTCAGCGGAATGAGGAGCCCCGCCAGCGCTCGCAGAATCGTGGACTTGCCGCACCCCGACGGGCCGAGGAAGACGACGACCTCGCCAGGATCGATGTCAAGGGTGATGTCCGCGGCGACAACCCCGTTGAAGCCCAATTTCAACCGGTCGAGGTGAACGGCGCCGGCGCTCATCGGCTTGCCCTCGGCAGCCAGTGGTTGATGCGGCGGCCGACGCGCTCCACCGCCCAGGCTGTGATCAGACCCAGCGCGCCGATCGAGATCATGCCGACGACCACTCCCGGGTAATCGAGCAGACCGTAGGACTGCCAGGTGTAGTAGCCGATGCCGAACTGCCCGGAAATCATCTCCGCGCTGACCACACAGATCCAGGCCACGCCCATGGCGACGGAAAGGCCGGCGAAGATGCCGGGCAGCGCTCCGGGAAGGATCACGTGCAGCAGCAGCGAAATCCGGCCAGCCCCCATCGTTTTGGCGGCTTCTTCCCACACTTTGGGCAGCGACTCGGTGGCGTGGATGGTGCTGACGACGACGGGAAAGAACGCGGCGAAGAAGGTGATGAACACGATGCCTTGTTCGCTGGAGGGAAACAGCAGGATGGTCAGCGGCACCAGGGCGATCGCCGGGATTGGCCGCACGATCTCGATGAAGGGCCGCAACGTCATCCGTGCCGTCGGTGAGCGGCCGACCAGAATGCCCAGGGCGATGCCGACTGCGGCGGCGAGGCCGAACCCGAGCAAGATCCGCTGCAGACTGGCCAGCAAGTCGTCGTAGTAGCCGCCGGAGCTGATTCGGGCACCGAGACTTTCGACAACACGCATGGGGGCGGGCATCCGGTTGAACCGTAGCCAGGCGACGACGTTGTGCGCGGTGAGCAGCTGCCACAGCCCGACGAACGCGACGATCGGGATCAGCGGCAGCACCACGGCCGCGGTGCGGCGCTGGACGGCCGTCGGAATGCGGATCGTGATCCGTCGGCCCGGCCTGAGCGCCGGCGCCGAGACCGGCGCGACCGGTGCGGGCTCGACGGCCTCCGGGCGAGACAGTGTGCTTGTCACGGGAGCTCCTTACTTCTCGGTTTCAGTTGTCGGCTATTGCGGCGACCGGGACTGCGCCACGGCTGCCGAGTAAGCGAGTGGTGCGGCCGTCGGATGACTCGCCCGGTAGGCGTCGGCGCCGGCACCGGTGGCGAAGGGTTTGTACCGCTGAGTCAATGGCGCGTCCGGGTCTGCAAGCCACACAGCATGATTGGCGAACAACCGGGTGCCAGTCAGGGTGTCCGGGACGTACGCGGTCCGCACTGCGGCGGTGGCGGCCACTCGGCGTAGCAGGCAGGTCGGTGTCGCGGCCACGGCAGTGCCGTCGGCCCCCTGGGCCCACAACTCCGACGCCTGCGCAGGATCGGTGACGGGCAGTCGGCACAGGTCGTCGTATCCGCTCAGCACGCTCGGGTTGGTCACGTCGGCGCGCCTGCGGTCATAGTCGTCGCCGAAAAGCTGTCGCAGGTACCCGTCGTCGACAAACGACGCGACGTCGAAGTCTTTGCTCACCGAGCCTCGGGCGACCAGGAACTTCTGAATCGCGGCGGCGGCCTTGACGAACCGGTCTTTCAACGTCATATCGAACGACACCAGCCCGTTGGGGCCGTTATAGAGGTAGACGACCTCGGGTTCGATGCCGGTCAACTGGCTCACTCGGAGCGCGGCCGCCAGCGGATGGGTGACGATGTAGTCGGTGGTCGTCCTCATCGCCCGCAGGAATGCGTTGGTCACGTCGCGGTTGGCATCGGCGAACTGTCTGCGGACGACGACGCCGTGGAAGGTCGGCACATTGTTGTCACCGCCGTCGTAGAGCAGCCTGCCCTGGTTGCGGAAGATCACCAATTGTGGCCACGGCACGAACTGCGCCAACGCGTCGACCTGCCCCCCGTCGATGGCCGACGCTCCGATCGACGGATCCTGGTTGACCGTGTGCACGGAATGGGGGTCGATACCGTTGCGCTGCAAGGCAGTTGAGATCATGCCGTCGCCTGCCGACCCGAGGCTGGTGGACAGCCGCTTACCGACGAGATCGGCCAGGGTGCGCGCTGCGGAACCGTTGGGAACCACGACCTGGTTCAGCGAGCCGCGCAGACTGTAGCCGGTGACAGCGATCAATTTGGTCTGAGCATCGTCGTACTTCTTCGTCTTCGATCCGTTGGTGAGCAATGGGTAATCGCCCATCGACCCGATGTCGACGTGGGTGGCGATCATCTGCGCGGTCAGCGGTGCGCCGGAGGAAAAGTCCTGCCACACCACTCGGTACTTGCGGCCCGTCGACTTGCCGAGCTGGTCGAGCTCGCTTTCGAACGCGCCGCGGTCACGCATCAAGGTTCCGGCGTTGACGGTGTTGATGGTCTTGGACTGGTATCCGACGTTGATCACGAGGGCGGTCTCGGTCAACACGCCACATCCGCTCAGCGCCTGCAACATGGGCACGATCATTGACGCGGCGGCCGCCGCCCGAACACGCCGCCAGCGCGGCCCCCGAGCGCCCCGAGGGGTGCGCCGGCCTGGTCGGGCGGTTGGAATCACGTCGTACACGCAGTCCAGCGTCGGCGCTCTCTATTACCGCTCGATCACTGGACGTTGCGCAACCGTTACGCCATCTGGTTCTTCAGAGCGCAGGTGGTCACGGTGCTGCGGCACCGGGCGCCGACAGAAGTTCGCCGGGGCAGAACGACGCCCGCCGAGCGTCGGCTCCGCGCGCAAATGAAGTCTGAGTTACGCCACCTGGGTTCTCCTGGCACACCGGCGCAACAGGCGAAAGACTGGGTGATTGTGAAAACCTCAGGCGCTGCGGCAAAACCGGGAACCGGGCAATCTCCGACGGCATCAAGAGCGCCCGGTGCCGAACCAGACTATCGATTCACGCTGGCAAACGAGCGGACGTTCCTGGCATGGCAGCGGACAGCGTTGGGGTTGCTTGCCGCGGCGGTCGGCGTGGTGCAGTTCATGCCGGAACTGGCCGTACCGGGGGTGCGGCACCTCCTCGGCGGTGCGGTGGGCGCGACGGCGATGCTGACTTCGGTTGCGGGCCTGCAACGTTGGAGGCACGTCGATCGTGCGATTCGCGTCGATCAACCGCTGCCCCGACCGGCCACTCCGGTCTATCTGGCGATGGCACTGATCGCCATCGGCCTGGCCACGGTGGGCTTGGTGCTGGTGGGAACGGGAGCCGGCCGGTGACGTCCGCGCAGGCCTGGCCGGCCGACCGCGGGCTGCAGCCGGAGCGCACGGCCCTGGCCTGGACGAGAACATCTCTGTCGGTCATCGGATCCGGTGTGTTGGTTCTACTCAAGGACCGCAACCTCACCGGTCCGAGCGGTCTCGCGGCGCGCGTGGCGATCGCGGGGGCGGCGGTTGCCCTCGCGTTGGCCGTCTACGCCGTAGGGGCGCGGCGTCGCCGCGCGCTGGCGGTCCGTCCGCTGCCTGAGCGGGTGCACGCACGACGCGCCGTGTTACTCGTCGGCACCTCGGTCGTCTCACTGACCCTGGCCGTCGTCGCCTATCTGCTGCTGGGCGCCTGATTACCGCGGTTGCTCAGATATCAAGGAAGCGAACGTCTTTGGCGTTGCGGGTGATGAAGCTGCGGCGGGCGTCGACGTCTTCACCCATCAGGATCGAGAACAACTCGTCGGCCGCGGCGGCGTCGTCCAGGGTGACCTGGCGCAGCACCCGCACCGACGGGTCCATCGTGGTCTCCCACAACTCTTTCGCGTCCATTTCACCCAGACCCTTGTAACGCTGGATGCCGTCCT
>NZ_MPNT01000063.1 GCF_001907675.1 Mycobacterium paraffinicum | reverse complement strand
CGGCCAGTCCTACCGAATGAAGGACGCCCAACACCGGAAGGAGAACCCCCAACCAATCTAAGAATCACTGCACGGGGTGGGTACTTTTATCCGGCCACCAGCGGGTACTTCTACTTGGCCATTGACATGGGTACCGCATGTGGGGTGGCGTTGACAATGATGGTGACCTCGGCATGATGGCGTTTTGCAGAATAGAACCGGTCGCCATCACTGATTAATAAGATCTCGCCAGGCGCGATGCGGTGGTCTCTAACGTCGACGACGTCTCGGAAGAGTCCGAAGTCCTCGCTGATCACCGGGATAGCCAGCTTTCGGAGCTGGTCTTCCGAGATGGATCCAGGCGGTACTGAATACGGCTCACCGTCTAAAAAAATTGTGATGCTCTGGCCGGTGAAAAAGCGCATGTATTCCGTTACATCGATCACGTCACCGGGCGCCACCAAGCGGTCCTGTGCATCTTCAACATCTAGCCAAAGTTCCGTTGGCGCAGGATTCGTAAGCGCGCGAAGCTCCGCGCCGGATCTGCGGCCCGCGGGCACCTGGTAGGGCGCATCGTCAATGTAGATCGTCAGGTGTGGTCGAAGATCTGCCTGCATGACTACCTCCGTGAGGTTGAGGGACGACTGGTACCGGCCCGATGCTTACCAGAGTAAGCAGTGCTTCACGACCTTGCAAGCTCTACCGAGCGTCGCTTTACATACGAAGCATCCGGGAGGACAATCAGTGCATGTGGCTGAGTAGCGAGGACTCGCGTGACGAGCGTGCCTGATCAGGGCGGAGAGAGAGAAACATTGGGCTCATACTTAAAGGCAGCACGCGGGGCTGTCGGGTTGACATTGCGTGGTGTGCAGGCTCGAACCGAGAACCGCGTCACGAACGGCTATCTCAGCCAAATCGAAAATAACTCGGCTCGGAACCCGTCGCCTCATGTCTTATATGACCTCGCTGAGGTATACGGCATCGACTACACCGACCTCCTTGTACGAGCGGGCCACCGTATCCCGCGCTCTGAAGCGCCAGCAGCGCAAGCGACGGTGAGTGGAGTTCCGCTACGTGCCCTGGAAGATCTCACCGAGTCGGAACAGAAGCAACTACTTCAGTTCCTCGCATTCTTGAAATCACAACGTCCACAACGCGATTAGGTGACGGGGTATGAGCGACCTTGAACCATCGAGTCGAGAGCAGATCCGGCGCTATGCGCTAGGGGCACTCAACCTTGCTGGCGTGCGGGGTGTGATTCCGGTTCCACTAGAGCAGATCGATGCGGCCGTTGGCCTTCACCCCAGCGTGGACTTACTAGCGGCGGGTGAGGATATTCCGCCAGGATTTCTTGAAAAGGCAAAATTATTGACTCGCAAGGTGATCGGCGGACTCGCCTTCACCGATAAGGTCATCTACCTGGACAAATCGCTTCCCCGCGACCGGCTTCGTTTTACACACGCCCACGAACTAGGGCATCTGGTCCTACCCTGGCATCAAGGAGCTTACTTTGCAGATGACGCAACAACTCTGCATCCGGCGACCCTGCAGACGCTCGAGGCAGAAGCCAACGGTTTCTCCGCCGAAGTCATATTCGGCTACGATGAATTCGCCAAGATGGCGGATTCCTATAAGCCCAGCATCGACGTTCCGCTTGGGCTCAACGCTACCTTCGGCGCATCGGCGCACGCCGCGCTTCGGCGGTACGTCGAAACTAGTGGCTACCATGTCGCGCTACTGATTGTTGGGCGTTTCCCCATACACCCCGGAGGAAGATTGGCGCTCAAGGTATTTCAGCGGCTGCAAAGCACTGCCTTTGCCGAGCGTTATGGGACCTTGAATACTCTGATTCCAGAGTCGATCTTCATTGATGAGCATCCAACACTGAGATCGTTGGTTGACAGCTCCCGGGGGATTGGGGGGACGACGGAAGTAGCTCTCGACACAAAACGCGGGCTAACGAAGTTCCACGTAGATACTTTCAACAACGGCCGGCTTAACTTTGCGCTCATCTATCGCCAGCCGAAGGTTCTTGGTCGGACGGCGCGCATCGCGGGTGTCGCGTAACGAGCGGCCAGTGGGCCATCTGTTACCTACGTTTGTACTCGGACTGCTGTTGTGCCCGTGACGAAGCGGACTCGAACTGGGCCCTCAGCGCTTCTTGCCGGTGGGGAGGCAGTGACCTATAACTGCTCTGAGCAGCAAGTATCGCATCTCTTCGGGCTTGTCTCTGATCGGATGCGCCTGGTTCAGGCATTACTTTCCACCTCCACTCCCTGGGTCAGACGGTACCTCACAGTCTGCGTTCAGCTCAGTATTGCCCGTCGGTCTGACATCTAACGGGTCTTCAGACATGAGATCCACGTTGTTGGGATCGGGCAAGTGCCCGATCGCCTCCACCTCGCGTTCACTAATCAAGCTGATGGTCACGTCCGCGTCGACCTTGGGCTGTGCCTGCAATCTGTCAGCATGTGTCCACGTCCTGCGTGTGCCGTCAGGAAGCTTTCGATCGTCGGCAACGGCGAACATCTTCTGGTACCGGACGGGAGCAACACCGGTGAAGGCTCGGAAGATACGGCTGACAGTGCTTCCGTACATCGCAGCGGCGCGACTCTTTGGATAAGGCTCCAGGTACACAACAGGCAAATTGAGGTCGACAAGATGTTTCGCGCAGCCATGGCACGGATATGCCGTTACGTACATCGTCGCCCCTTCAAGCGAAGACTGCGTTCGCAGCGCATCGAGCAGGGCAGACATTTCGGCGTGAACCGTTGGCTGAAATTCGGTTAAATCTCGGATACGAGCTGACTTCAACGCGCCTTCAAGAAGTTCCCTCGTGAATCGATCGGCGTCGTCTTGTAAAGCCGTTTTCGCAGCATCGGTGAAGTAGTCCGACGCTAGAGATTGGACGGTGTCTAACACTAACTTTCCGATGTCCGAGGCACTTACATCAAATGTGGGTGATTGTTCTTTATCTTCCGGATGTGCATTTACGCCCATTGCAATCACGCGTTGGTCTTGCGATAAGATTGCAGCACCTACTTTCAAGCCCAGTTCAGGCGATCGAGTACTGCTAATGTACGCTAGCTGCATACCGTACTCTTCAGTCGTGGGAACTTCGTATTGCGGGCTATCGAAGAGCAAATTCACGACGCGGGCGACTTGGCCATCGATGTCTGCATCCATGTCGACGAAAACATCTGAGACGGGAAACGCGCGCATGGTATTTTGCCCAAAGCTGCCGGATTCGCGCAGGTCACGGTCCATGAGGAGGCTTATCTCGGAGTCTATCTGCCCTTCAGATTTTGCAAAAGTGACCGCTTGTAACTTAGATTTGAGAAAATTCCGTCTATTTTCGTCTGAGGATTGCAGTCCGAATTGGATGTATCGATCACCGTAGATGTTTTGAAGTTGGTAATATTCCTCCACTCGTTTGATTGAATCTACAATGTACGCTACCCGCTCAAGTGTTGGGTCAATGCTTTTGCGATGCTGGTGAATATCTAGCACTCCACAGAGTGCGACTGCCGCGGCCGTGCCACTAACTTCACATAACTTGTCGCCGGCATCGATAAGTGCATTTATTCGATCGGCTTCTGATAAATGTTCTAGTGGCGGAGGATCGCTCATGTACGTCTCAGTGAACAACGAACTTAAGTGTACGCGTTGGACCGTGTAACCGAATTCAATTAATTGTTGAGTCAGCACCGAAACGAACTGATCTCGGTCGACGCCGACGGGCCGGACGATACCAAAAACAAGCCCTCCCCAGGTTGACGTGATGGTTGGGTCGTACCCAGGCGAACCAATCTCTTCGGGCATTTAACTTCCCGTCCGATGGAGCTGACTGCGTATTATAGTATTGCCGCATCCATTTTTACTCTTCTTGCATCGGCTCGTACAGAGTTTCCTACATAATTAAGCTGCCTCGTAAGCACCTTTGAGCAGGCGCTTGCTTGGCCAGCCGCTACGGCGGCTTAGCCGGCGACTGCGGATCATTATTCGTAACTCTGTCGCCGCCTCGCTTCCGAAACCGAGTCATCGAGATTGTTGGAGTACCCAATTCGTTTGCCAGCTCCTCGAGAAGGCTGCGCGCCGGTGCCGTGTCCTGTGGGCACCGCAACTCGCAGAAGCGGGCGTACGAACCGCTTCATAGGGGTAGGAATGCTCGCCGCAACCTGTGAGATGCAGCTAGCTGTGCCGCGCAGGAGCGAGCTCAATGTCCGCGCTTGTGTGTCATGCAGTCGTTTTGACCTGCGGGGACGCGCATCGGTAAGCTGCTCGGTTGGCGTGCGGTACGCCGGGGCCTCGGGTCAATGTCGGTCGCCGAGACCAGCCCCACCGCGAACGCCTGATCGGCACCCGGCTCGACCCGGGATCCACCTCGAGAAAGAAAAGGTAAGCGCTGTGCCCACCTACGCGCCAAAGGCGGGTGACACCACGCGGTCGTGGTACGTCATCGACGCCACGGACGTGGTGCTTGGCCGCCTTGCCGTCGCGGCAGCCACCCTGCTGCGCGGCAAGCACAAGCCGACGTTCGCCCCCAATGTCGACGGCGGTGACTTCGTCATCGTCATCAACGCCGACAAGGTCGCCCTGTCCGGCGACAAACTGCAGAGCAAGCTGGCTTACCGCCACTCGGGGTACCCCGGCGGCCTGCACTCGCGCACGACCGGCGAGCTGATGGAGAAGCACCCCGACCGCGTCGTCGAGAAGGCGATCGTCGGCATGCTGCCCAAGAACAAGCTCAGCCGTCAGATCCAGCGCAAACTCCACGTCTACGCCGGCCCGGAGCACCCGCACGCCGCCCAGAAGCCGGTTCCGTACGAGATCAAGCAGGTGGCCCAGTGACCGAAACGACCGAGGCCCTGGACACCACGGCCACCCCGGAAACCCCCGACGTCCCGGCCGAGGCGCCCGCCCCCGCGGCCGCCGAAGCCTTCGTCTTCGACCGGCCCATCCAGACCGTCGGCCGCCGCAAGGAGGCCGTGGTGCGGGTGCGCCTGGTGCCCGGCACCGGCAAGTTCGACCTCAACGGCCGCAGCCTGGAGGACTACTTCCCCAACAAGGTGCACCAGCAGCTGATCAAGGCCCCGCTGGTCACCGTCGACCGGGTGGAGAGCTTCGACATCTTCGCCCTGCTGCACGGCGGCGGCCCGTCGGGCCAGGCCGGGGCGCTGCGGCTGGGCATCGCTCGGGCGCTGATCGTGGCGCAGCCCGAGGACCGGCCCGCGCTGAAGAAGGCCGGCTTCCTCACCCGTGACCCGCGTGCCACCGAGCGCAAGAAGTACGGCCTGAAGAAGGCCCGCAAGGCGCCTCAGTACAGCAAGCGCTGATCAACCATCACTTTCTGGCCGCAACGGGGCCTCAAACCGGGGCGTCCCGCGCCTCTATCGGCGTGTCTGCGCCCAAACGGGCCCCGTTTCGGTCAGAAAAGAACGGGCACGTTAGGTGCTGAACCGTCAACTGTGAGAGGTTTGTCCGCATGGGTCGACTATTCGGCACCGACGGTGTCCGTGGGGTCGCCAACCGGGAGTTGACCGCCGAGCTGGCGCTCGAGCTGGGCGCCGCGGCCGCGCGGCACCTGGCCAGCGCGGGCGGACCCGGCCGGCGCGTCGCCGTCGTCGGGCGCGACCCCCGGGCCAGCGGCGAAATGCTGGAGGCCGCGGTGATCGCCGGGCTGACCAGCCAGGGCGTCGACGCGCTGCGCGTCGGGGTGCTGCCCACCCCCGCGGTGGCCTACCTGACCGGCGCCTATGACGCCGACTTCGGCGTGATGATCTCGGCGTCGCACAACCCGATGCCCGACAACGGCATCAAGATCTTCGGCCCCGGCGGCCGCAAGCTCGACGACGACACCGAGGACCGGATCGAGGCACTCGTCACCGCCGAGGTCGGGATGCGCCCCGTCGGCGCCGGGATCGGCCGCGTCATCGACGCCGAGGACGCCGACGACCGCTACCTGCGCCACCTGAGCAAGGCCAGCACGCTGCGGCTCGACGGCCTGACCGTGGTGGTGGACTGCGCGCACGGCGCGGCCTCGTCGGTGGCGCCGCGCGCCTACCGCGCCGCCGGGGCGCGGGTCATCGCGATCAACGCCGACCCCAACGGCCTGAACATCAACGACAACTGCGGCTCGACGCACCTGGACTCGCTGCGCACCGCGGTCATCGCCCACCGCGCCGACCTGGGCCTGGCCCACGACGGCGACGCCGACCGCTGCCTGGCCATCGACGCCAACGGCGAACTCGTCGACGGCGACGCCATCATGGTCGTGCTCGCGCTGGCCATGCGCGAGGCCGGCGAGCTGGCCTCCGACACGCTGGTGGCCACCGTGATGAGCAACCTCGGCCTGCACCTGGCCATGCGCGCCGCCGGGATCACCGTGCGCACCACCGGCGTCGGCGACCGCTACGTCCTCGAGGAGCTGCGGGCCGGCGACTACAGCCTGGGTGGCGAGCAGTCCGGCCACATCGTGATGCCCGCGCTTGGTTCCACCGGCGACGGCATCGTCACCGGGCTGCGGTTGATGACCCGCATGGTGCAGACCGGCTCGTCGCTGACCGAGCTCGCCGCGCCGATGCAGACCCTGCCGCAGGTGCTGATCAACGTCCGGGTGGCCGACAAGGACACCGCCGCCGCCGCGCCCGCCGTGCGCACCGCGGTCGGCGACGCCGAGGCCGAACTCGGCGACACCGGCCGGATCCTGTTGCGCCCCTCCGGTACCGAGCCCGTCATCCGGGTCATGGTGGAAGCGCCCGAGGCCGACGTCGCCCAGCGCGTGGCGAACCGGGTCGCCGAGGCGGTCAGCTCCGCGCGCTGAACACCCGCCGAGCCCCCGGAGCGTCCGGTCGAGGGACCCCCACCCGGCCCGCGCGGTCCGCGACTGAATTGATCACCGGGCCCGTGCCAGTAATCTTGTCGCCAGCGCCGAAACGGGGGTGGTGATGGTTGTCGGTAGCGGTTCGCCGCAGATCGCGGTCCGCTTGGCTCGTCGGCGCGTGGCACGCCGCGGGGGGATGCGGTGCAGCTGAAGTATCTGACCATCGGGGAGCTCGTCGCCGGGGCCGGTGGTGATCCGTGGGAGGTCAACCGGACTCTGCAGGCGGGCCAGCCGGGGCAGATCGCCGGCCTGGCCACCGCCTTTCATGGCGCCGGGCGCTCTACCGCCGAGGCCGACCATGCGTTCGAGCAGGCGCGCAAGCGCTTCGACGCGGCCTGGAATCACCAGAACGGCGATCACCCGATCAACAGCTCCGCCGAGGTGCAGCGCACCGCCCAGGCGCTGGGAGCCCAGTCCGAGCAGTTGCCCAAGATCGGCGCCGACCTGGAAAACATCGCCGCCACGCTGGCCGAGGCGCAAAAAACCGGCGCCGCGGAGATCGCCACCTTGGAAGGTCGGTTGCAGGTTCTCGACCGCATCATCGGCGCGGCCGAGGAGGACCTGAGGCATTCCGACCTGAGTGCGCAAGATCGTCAGGCACTGGAAACCTTGATCAAGGACGCGAAAGCCGACGCCGTCGAGGACACCAAAGATGCGCTCGACCAGCTGCACGCCACCCGCGACAACTATTCGAATTCCCTGCACCAGGCGCAGACCAATCTGGCCAACGACGGGTACGACCCGGGCCGGGTCCTCGGTGTCGACGGCCACGAGGCCGAGACGCCCGAGCAGGCCGAAAAGGACGTCAAGGGCGCGCTGGCCGGCGACAAGGGTGCCGCCGCCCGCGTGAACGGGGTGCTGAATTCGATCACGCCCGATCAGCGGGCGGGGAAGGTGCCGTTGACCGCCGAGCAGGCGTCGGTGTTGAGCCAGCTGCAAGCTCAAGAACACGGCATGTCGATCGATGCGCTCAACACCGCCGAACAACGGCTCGGCGACGAGAAGGGCATGATCGGCAACTCCTGGCAGCTGATGAGCAACCCCAACCTCACGTTCCCCAAGACGCCGCTACAGGTCGGCGCGAAGCAGGGCACCGACACGGTGAAGGGTGGGGCCGCGCAGCTGCCCGAAAGTGTGCAGCAGGCGCTGAATTCGTCCGGCCTGGAATACATGCGCCAAACCAACGACATCGCCAACATCGTCAAGGACGGCGACAAGTCCTTCCAGACCAACACCGATCTGGATCGGGCGATGATCCGCAAGGCGGGGGCCATGATGGACACCCCTCTCTGGCAACACGACCCGGCGAGCCAGGGCCAAAACGTCGAGCGCGATCCCGCCATGGACCCCGCCGTGTCCAACGTGCTGTCGGCGATGTCGCCGGATCACCAGGTCGTCCACGACACCATGACCGGCGGCGACCACGACAAGTTCCTGCAAAACCTGACCCATCACGCGTGGAAGGACAACGGCCAGGCGGTCGGTTCGCTGTTCTCCTGGACCGGCGACGCCGCGCAGGGGCCGGAAGCCAAGATCGCCGGCGAAACCGCGCGCGCCTACGCTGATTACGTCGGCCACCACGCGTCCACAGACCTGCTCCATCTCCCGGGGAATCACACCTTGGGGCAAGTGAACCCCGACCTCGTCCAAGCGATGGGCCACGGCCTCGACCCATACGTCAACAACATCGCCGGAACATCGGGCGGACTGCCGGAATTCGGCATACCGCTCGACCGCACCGGTGATGTCCATTCCGGCGCACTGCCTCTCGCCAAGGGCATATTCTCGGTGATCGACAGCGACCCCACCGCGGCGCGGGACTTCAACAAGAATGCGTACACCCAGGCGTTGCTGCACGACTCGTCGTTCGCGTTGAACCCGCATCGCGACGGCTACAGCGACCAGCTCTACGACGCCGCCACGTTGCGGGGGCTGGTCGACGTGGGAACCCACAATGCCTACGAAGCGAACGAACAAAACGGTTACCACCAACAGCTTTCGGAATACGACTCGAAGAAGCTGGCCTACGAAGACGGCGTTCAGGCCGCCAGCACCGCCGGTGGTTGGGTCCCGGGGGTGGGCAAAGTCACCGGGCCCGCGATCGGCATGCTCGGGCACAACCTCGAAAACGACATGTTGGGGCCGGCGCCCACCGCACCGGGCCAGACGCCGATTCAGCCCATGGACATCGGAAATGCCGACGAACACATGCTCGATGCGTTGCTCGGCGCGAACCAGCACATCTCAGGATTGCCGCCCGAATATCTTGTCTACGACCATGATCACCCCAATGGGCGAATCGCGACCCTTGACGAGATGCAAGCCAAACATCCCGATCTCACGGCCGGCCAATACAACAATGTCCTCGGCCCCGTGTTGTCCCAGTCGCTGGACCTGCCGCCGAATGAGAAGATGTCGCCGGATCAATACATGGTCGACCGCTACAACAATGTCATCGGCGTACCGGAACCCCCGGGGAAGTAATGATGAGCACCCGGCGCGCAGCACGCATTTTCACGGCTCTGGCGGCCATCACGTTGGCGGCTGTGACGGGGTGTGCCTCCGGCCGGCCGGGCCAGACCGCGTCGCCCACGTCCACGACGCCGGCAGGATGGCCGTCAGCGCTGAACGATTTCAGTGTGGTGTGGAGCGCGGAGCCAGGTATCGACGTGACCGCCTGGCCCGCCGTGGTGGTTCGGGCCTATGCCGAGTCCTACCTGCTGGCCTCCATCACCGGCGAGGACAGATTCCTGTACCCAGGATTCAAGCAGGCGGTAGACCCCAACAAGCCGATCGATAACCCGACTGGCACCCGGTTCCTGTGGCCGAAGACCGACCGTAGGACCGAAAACCCCTGGGTAGGAACAGAATACGACCACATCCTCTCGATCGCGACGTCTGGCCGTGACGTGACGGTGGTGGTCTGTGAATATGCGTTCGGGACCGCGCAAGCGCAGGGCCACGGGTACACCCCCAACATCGGCCTGCCTCCCCCCGATTCGGGCATCGACCCGATGCGAATCACGATGACGGCTCCCGCCGCCCCCGGCCCGCAACTGGCCGCCCAACAGGGACCGGCGCGCGCGCCGTCCGTCGACGTGTTCGGCGGCTGGAGGATCACCAGTCATCAGGGTGGGTACTTCGCCGAATACGGCCTGGCCTCCGAATGGCCCGATATCGCTCGCGACACCGACGCCTGCCGCGCCAAAGCGCCCCCGCACCCCGACCTGATCCGCGGCGGCGAATATCCGCGCTCCGACTTTCCCACCCTGCCGCCGGCTCCCGGCTGGCCGGCCCCGAGCCCGGCCTCTTGATGACCAATAGGCCCAGCCCACACGGGTTTTCGCTGTCGTTGGCTGGCCCACACCGGCCGGCGCGGGCGCGCTGAATCTCTGGGAACCGGGGTGCGGGGCCGGCCGTCGGATTAAGCATGAGATTCGACAGGGGAATACGACCGGTCGTCGTGGCGCGCACCGAGATCGACGTGTCGGCGACGCATCGCGTCGCCGACCAATTCCGTGCCAGCGCCGAGGTGATCGAGCGCGCCCTCAGCGATCAGCTGGGCCGGCTGGCTTTTGGCGGGGCCGCCGCCGGGCGCGCGCACACCGCGCGCGGTGACGCGCTGCGCTCCGAGTTGGGGCGGCTGACGGCCGAGGTGGCACAGTGGGCGCGCGCGTCCGTCGAGATCGCCGCCGCCCTGCGGGCCAGCGCCGACCGCTATGCCGACGCCGAACTGTATGCCGCGGAACGGATCGCCTGACATGGCCGGTCGGTTGGATGTCGCCGGGCGCCTCGCCGAGGGCCTGCCGGCCGTCGAGCACACCGAGCGTTACGTGCGGGCCTGCCACGCCCTGGGCTACCAACATCCGGACCTGACGGCGCATCCCGCGCAGCTCCGCGACTGGTATGACACCGAAGACGGCCTCGATCTTCACGCGCTGGACCGTGATTGCGCCCAGCTGCGGGCGGCGGGCGAGACGGTCGCCGAGGCGCTGCGCGTGCAGCGCGCCCAGGTTGCCGAGCTGGCCGCGGCGTGGACCGGGCCCGGCGGCGACGCCGCGGTGCGGTTTATGGAACGCCACTGCGACGCCGCCGGCGCGGTCGCGACGGAACTGCGCGCGGCCGCGCAGCGATGCGAGTCACTGCGCGACAACCTCTGGTACCTGGTCGACTCGAAGGTCGCGACCGCCGTCGCCGTCGACGGCCGCACCGAGGCGCTACGGCCGGGGTGGCTGGCCGCCGCCGCCACGGTCGCGACGGGCGCGGGGGACCGGCAAGCCGCCGAGGCGGTGGTGCGCGAGCAGGTAATGCCGTACGTGGACAACGAGATTCGCGACGACTGGCTGACGACGATGCGGTCGACGCGCGACGGTGTCGACACCGCCTACGACATGGTCACCGACCGGATGGCGGCCGCGCCGACGGTGCGCTTCGAGGCCCCCGGTGATTTGGGCCCCGGCTACCAGCCACCGCGGGCGGCCCCGCCCAGCGCGACGCCAGCGGTCACGGTGACGCCCGCGGCCGCGGCCCCGAGCCCGCCGCCGGATCCGCCGCCGACGGCGGCCACGCTCGCGCCGGCCCCGATTCCCGCTGCTCCGCAAC
>NZ_MPNT01000062.1 GCF_001907675.1 Mycobacterium paraffinicum | reverse complement strand
AAGGCCGGGCGGCCAGTCCTTTCAAGCCGCACCACCAGGCCGGCAACCGACATGCCGCCTCACCCGACCCACCCGGGTCACAGCACAACGTAACAACACGAAGTAACTGCACCTACGAACTTAAGGACCTGACATGTTGCATTCGGTGATTCTGGCGAGTTCGGACCCGGTCGCGGCGGGCTTTATCCTCCGCGGAATCAAGGGAATTTTCGTCGCCATCGGCAGCGTGATCGCCGCAATTGTCTGCGGATTAATCGCAATGATGAAGGGCCGCAACCCGCTGGGCTGGGGAATTCTCGGGCTGTTCTTCTCGATCCTCACCCTGATCGTCGTTATCGTCATTCCCAGCAAGAAATAACCCGACGTGGGCTACCGCCCGAGTTGCGAAAGAACTTCGGCGACAACCGAATCGGCGGGCGCCGAAACCTGCTCGCCCGTCGCGAGGTCCTTCACCCCGACCGTGCCCGCCTCGATGTCCCGGTCGCCGAGCACCAGCGCGATCCGGGCGCCCGAACGGTCGGCCGCGCGCATCGCGCCCTTGAGTCCGCGGTCGCCGTAGGCCAGGTCGACGCGGACGCCGGAGGCGCGCAGCTGCGCGGCCAGCACCGCCAGCTCGAGCTTGGCCTGCTCGCTCAGCGGCACCCCGAACACGTCGCAGCGGGTCGCCTCCCCCACGCTCTTGCCCTCGGCGCGCAGCGCCAGCAGGGTGCGGTCCACGCCGAGCCCGAACCCGATCCCGGATAGGTCCTGGCCACCGAGCTCGCGCATCAGGCCGTCGTAGCGGCCGCCGCCGCCGATGCCCGATTGCGCGCCCAGACCGTCGTGCACGAACTCGAAGGTGGTCTTCGTGTAGTAGTCCAGCCCGCGCACCATGCGCGGGTTGATGACGTACGGCACGCCGAGCGCGTCCAGGTGGGCCAGCACGGTGTCGAAGTGCTGCTTGGCGACGTCGGACAGGTGGTCGAGCAACACCGGCGCGTCGGCCGTCATGGCCCGCACCGCGGGGCGCTTGTCGTCGAGCACCCGCAGCGGGTTGATCTCGGCACGCCTGCGGGTCTCGTCGTCGAGGTCGAGCCCAAACAGGAACTCCTGCAACAGTTCCCGATACTGAGGACGGCAGCTGTCGTCGCCAAGCGAGGTGATCTCCAGGCGGAATCCGTCGAGCCCCAGCGACCGGAAGCCGGCGTCGGCGACCGCGATCACCTCGGCGTCCAGCGCCGGGTCGTCGACGCCGATCGCCTCGACGCCCACCTGCTGCAGTTGCCGATAGCGGCCGGCCTGCGGGCGCTCGTAGCGGAAAAACGGCCCCGCGTAACAGAGTTTGACGGGCAACGCACCGCGGTCGAGCCCGTGCTCGATCACCGCGCGCACCACGCCGGCCGTGCCCTCGGGGCGCAACGTCACCGAGCGGTCGCCGCGGTCGGCGAACGTGTACATCTCCTTGGACACCACGTCGGTGGATTCGCCGACGCCCCGGGCGAACAGCGCGGTGTCTTCGAAGATCGGCAACTCGATGTCGCCGTAGCCGGCCCGACGGGCCGCGCCCAGCAATCCGTCGCGGACCGCCACGAACTGCGCCGAGTCGGGCGGCACGTAGTCGGGAACCCCCTTGGGGGCAGAGAACCCGGTCACGGGCTCAGGCCTTCGATGAACGGGTTGAAACGACGCTCAGCGCCGATGGTGGTGGCGTTGCCGTGCCCGGGCAGGACCACAGTGTCGTCGTCGAGCACCAGCAGCTTGCTGACGATCGAGGTCAGCAGGTCGCGGCCGCTCCCGCCGTGCAGGTCGGTGCGCCCCACCGAGCGTTCGAACAGGGTGTCACCGGTGAACACATAGTCTATATCCCCGACCACCCGGAAGACCACCGACCCGCGGGTGTGACCCGGGGTGTGGTCGACGTTGACGGTCACGCTGCCCAGGTCGAGCTTGTCACCGTCGCGGTCCAGCTCGACGACCTGCTTGGGCTCGCGGAAGAAGGCGCCGGCCACCAGCTGGGCCACGCGCGGGCCCAGGCCGTAGATCGGGTCTTTCAGCATGAACCGGTCCTCGGGGTGGATGAAGGTCGGGCAGCCGTAGGTGTCGGACACCTTCTGCGCGGACCACATGTGGTCGATATGTCCGTGGGTGAGCAACACCGCGGCCGGGGTCAGCCGGTTCTCGTCGAGGATGCGCCGTAACGGGCCCATCACCCGTTGCCCCGGATCCACGATGACGGCGTCCGTTCCCGGCCGCTCAGCCAGCACATAGCAGTTGCACTGCAACATGCCGGCGGGAAATCCGGTGATCAACACGGTTCCCAGTTTCCCACGGGCCCCACTTGACACCGGTCGCGGCGCCCACATTAGCCTGAGCTGGCCACTGACGCCTTTTGCGGGCCCCGATCTACCGACCATGGAGGCATACGGCCGTGCCGACCAACGAACAGCGACGTGCCAACGCCAAGCGCAAGCTCGAACGGCAGCTCGAGCGCCGCGCGAAGCAAGCCAAGATGCGCCGGATCGTGGTGATCGCCGCCGGCTCGCTGGTGGCCGTCGCGGTGGTTGTCGCGGTGGTGCTCGCGGTGATCAACACCAAGAACGAGCACAAGAGCAATAGCGCCCCGAGCTCCCCCACCCCGACCCCCAGCAGCTCCTCGGAGACCACGACGCCGGCCGGGCCGACGCCGCCCGTTCCGCCGTTGCCTGCGTTCAAGCCGTCCGCCGACCTCGGCGCCAACTGCCAGTACCCGGCGTCGCCGGAACCGGCCGCCAAGCAGGTCAAGCCGCCGCGCACCGGCAAGGTGCCGACCGACCCGGCCCAGGTGAGCGCCAGCATGGTCACCAACCAGGGCCGCATCGGGCTCATGCTGGCCAACAACGAATCGCCTTGCACGGTAAACAGTTTCGCGAGCCTGATCGGTCAGAAGTACTTCGACAACACCAAGTGCCACCGGCTGACCACGTCGGCGGACCTGGGCGTCCTGCAATGCGGTGACCCCAAGGGCGACGGCACCGGCGGTCCGGGCTACCAGTTCGCCAACGAGTACCCGACCGACCAGTACCCGCCGAACGACCCGAAGGCGCAGCAGCCCGTCCTCTACCCGCGCGGCACCCTGGCGATGGCCAACGCCGGCCCCGGCACCAACGGCAGCCAGTTCTTCATGGTGTACAAGGATTCCCAGCTGCCGCCGCAGTACACGGTCTTCGGCACCATCCAGCCCGACGGGCTGGCCACCCTGGACAAGATCGCCAAAGCCGGCGTGGCGGGCGGCAGTGAGGACGGCGCCCCGGCCGCCGAGGTCACCATCACCTCGCTGTTGCTCGACTAAAGCCAAGCAGCACAACGCCGATTGGTGAGAATCGCGCGACCCGCGGGCGGTCCACCGCTTAAGGTCGTGGCGTGGGGTCAGAATCTTTCGGGCATTACCAGTTGCTGGACGTCCTGGGGCGCGGCGGGATGGGCGAGGTCTACCGCGCCTACGACGCCGCCACCGACCGGGTCGTCGCCCTCAAGGTGCTGCCGCCGAACATGGCCGAGGATCAGGAGTTTCAGCAACGATTCCGCCGGGAGGCGCGCATCGCGGCGAGCCTGAACGACCCGCATGTCGTGCCCATCCACAGTTACGGGGAGATCGACGGCCGGCTCTATGTCGACATGCGGCTGATCGAGGGCCGTGACCTGTTGCAGTACATCGCCGAAAACGGTGGGCGCCTGTCCCCCGAGCGCGCGGTCGCGGTGATCGAACAGGTTGCCGCGGCCCTCGACAGCGCCCACCAGGCGGGATTGGTCCATCGCGACATCAAGCCGAAGAACATCTTGGTCACCAAGGCGCGGGACTTCGTCTACCTGATCGACTTCGGCATCGCCCGCACGCTGGCCGACACGTCGCTCACGCAGACCGGTCACACGATGGGCACCGTCGCCTACATGGCGCCCGAGCGGTTCAGGGGCGCAACGGATCACCGCGCCGACGTGTACTCGTTGGCCTGCGTGCTGCACGAGTGCCTGACCGGCGCGCGCCCCTATGTGGGCGAGAGCCTCGAGGAACAACTCAACGCCCATCTCAACACCCCGCCGCCGCGACCGTCGACAACCGCGGCCGGCGTATCCCCGGCGCTCGACGCGGTGGTGGCCCGTGGGATGGCCAAAGATGTTGAACAGCGCTATCAGTCGGCGATGGAGCTCGCCGAGGCTGCCAGGGCGGCGTTGTCCACTCCGGCCGGGACCGCGGCATGGGGTCCCCCGCCGCCGCCGGCCGCCCCGCCTCCGCCGGCCGCCGGGCCGCCCACGCAGGACTTCCCCCCGACGGGCCCCCATCCCGACCCGCAGCCGTCGTATAGCGCCCCGACGCACTCCCGACGTCTGTTGCTGGGCATCGTCGGCGCATCCGCGCTGGCGCTGGCCGCGGTGGTGGCGCTGGTCGTCGCGCTGGTGACCCAGAACGACGGGTCCGCCAACGGCGCGGCGTCCACCAGCGCGTCCCGCGCACGGGTACCCGGCAGGCAGGGTTCGACATCGGGACCGACCGGCCAGGCCATGGCGACCGTACCGCCGTTGCCGGCGTTCGCGCCGCCGACCGACCTGGGCGCCAACTGCCAGTACCCCAGCGCGCCGGACACCATCGTCAAACCCGTCAGCCCGCCCCCGCCCGGCAGGGTCTCCACCGAACCCGCGGAAATCCCGGCCACCATCTCCACCAACTTCGGTGACATCGGCATCCAGCTTGCCAACTCCGAATCCCCTTGCACCGTAAACAGTTTCGTCAGCCTGGCCAAGCAGCAGTTCTTCGACAACACCCAGTGCGCCCGGCTGATCAACTCCACCGACGGCGGATCGCTGCTGTGCGGCGGTCCCGAGTCCGACGGCTCCGGCGGCCCCGGCTACCAATTCGCCGACGAGTACCCGACCAACCAATACCCGGCCGGGGACCCCGGGCTCAGGGCGACCGTGATTTATCCGCGCGGCACGGTGATCATGGCCGTCGACGGGCCGAACACCAACGGCAGCCAGTTCTCCCTCGTTTTCCGGGACTCCGAATTGCAGCCGACGAGCACCGTGCTCGGCACCATCAGCCAGGCCGGTCTGGCGGTTCTGGACAAGGTCGCCGAGGCCGGCATCGCCGGCAACCGGCAGAGCGGCGCCCCCACCAACCCCGTCACCATCACCTCGGTGCGCATCGGCTAGGACGCGCCACACCGGGTACCCCTCCTGCGATCCCAAGGAGGAGGGCGGTATGGCAACCAACAGCGCGGTGGAGATCCGTTTCGGGGCACCGGAGAACGTGCTGGAAGTTCAACTGGGCACCGTCGAAGTGGACGTACCGCGATCCGTGGGTTATTTCGGCGGGTTGATCGCCGCGGTCGGGCTGGGCCTGATCGAACCGCCGCTGGCGGTCTTCATCGCGGCGGTACCGCTGTTCAAGGTGCTGACCAACAGCGCGCTGCCGCGGACGGTGCGCGTCGTGGGCGAGGTGCTGGAGGGGGCGGCCAAGCCGGTGGGCAGCGACGCGGAGGGCGTGATCGTGTTGGAGGACCAGCACGAGTCCGACACGAAGGTCGTCAGCCTGCTCCCGCGGGGCGAGCGGGCCCGTTAGGCCGCGGATGTGACGCGGTAGACGTCGAAGACGCCTTCGACGTTGCGGACCACGTTGAGCAGATGCCCGAGGTGCTTGGGGTCGCCCATCTCGAAGGTGAACCGGCTGATCGCCACCCGGTCATTGGAGGTGGTGACCGACGCCGACAGGATGTTGACCTTCTCGTCGGCCAGCACCCGGGTGACGTCGGAGAGCAGCCGGTGCCGGTCGAGCGCCTCGACCTGGATGGCCACCAGGAACACTGACGACGGCGACGGCGCCCAATGCACCTCGATGATCCGCTCCGCCTGCTGTTGCAGCGACGCCGCATTGGTGCAGTCGGTGCGGTGCACGCTCACTCCGCCGCCGCGCGTGACGAATCCCATGATCTGGTCGCCGGGCACCGGCGTGCAGCACTTGGCCAGCTTGGACAGCACCCCCGGCGCGCCGGGCACCGAGACGCCGACGTCGTCGCTGCTGCGCGGGCGGCGCAGCATGGTCGTCGGCGTGGAGCGCTCGGCCAGCTCCTCTTCGGCCTGGTCGATCCCGCCGAGTTCGGCGAGCAGCCGCTGCACCACGTGCCGAGCCGACACGTGGCCCTCGCCGATCGCGGTGTAGAGGGCGGACACGTCGGTGTAGTGCAATTCGCGGGCCACCGCGGCCATGGATTCGCCATTGACCAAGCGCTGCAAGGGAAGTCCGCCCCGGCGCACCTCACGCGCCATCGCCTCCTTGCCGGCTTCCAGCGCCTCCTCACGCCGCTCCTTGGCGAACCACTGCCGGATCTTCGCCTTGGCGCGCGGCGACACCACGAACTGCTGCCAGTCGCGCGACGGACCGGCGTTGGGCGCCTTCGACGTGAAAACCTCGACGACTTCGCCGTTTTCCAGCTTTCGCTCCAACGCCACCAGCCGGCCGTTGACCCGGGCGCCGATGCAACGGTGGCCGACCTCGGTGTGCACGGCGTAGGCGAAGTCCACCGGCGTCGACCCGTTGGGCAGGGTGATCACATCACCCTTGGGGGTGAACACGAAGATCTCCTGCACCGCAAGGTCGTAGCGCAACGATTCCAGGAATTCGCCGGGGTCGGCGGCCTCCCGCTGCCAGTCGAGCAGCTGGCGCATCCAGGCCATGTCGTCGATCTCGGCGGCGGCGTGCGGATGCGGAACGCCGTTGCGGCCCTTGGCTTCCTTGTAGCGCCAGTGCGCGGCGATGCCGTATTCGGCGGTGCGGTGCATGTCCCGGGTGCGGATCTGCACCTCCAGCGGCTTGCCCTCGGGGCCGACGACGGTGGTGTGCAGCGACTGATAGACGCCGTATCGCGGCTGGGCGATGTAGTCCTTGAACCGCCCCGCCATCGGCTGCCACAGCGAATGCACCACGCCGACAGCGGCATAGCAGTCCCGGATCTCGTCGCACAGGATCCGGATGCCGACCAGGTCGTGGATGTCGTCGAAGTCCCGTCCCTTGACGATCATCTTCTGGTAGATGGACCAGTAGTGCTTGGGCCGGCCCTCCACGACCGCCTTGATCTTCGAGGCGCCCAGGGTATTGGTGATCTCGGCGCGGACCTTCGCCAGGTAGGTATCCCGCGACGGGGCGCGGCCGGCGACCAGCCGGACGATTTCGTCGTACTTCTTCGGGTGCAGGATCGCGAAGGACAGGTCCTCCAACTCCCACTTGACGCTCGCCATACCCAGCCGGTGAGCAAGGGGCGCAATGACTTCCAGCGTCTCGCGGGCCTTGCGCGCCTGCTTCTCCGGCGGCAGGAAACGCATGGTGCGCATGTTGTGCAGCCGGTCGGCGACCTTGATCACCAGCACCCGGGGGTCGCGGGCCATCGCGGTGATCATCTTGCGGATGGTCTCACCCTCGGCGGCGGTGCCCAGCACCACCCGATCCAGCTTGGTCACGCCGTCGACGAGGTGCGCCACCTCATCACCGAACTCCTCGGACATCTGCTCGAGCGTGTAGCCGGTGTCCTCGATGGTGTCGTGCAGCAGCGCGGCCACCAAAGTCGTGGTGTCCATGCCCAATTCGGCGAGGATGTTGGCGACGGCCAGCGGGTGCGTGATGTAGGGGTCGCCGGAGTGGCGCAACTGCGTGGCGTGCCGCTCGTCGGCGACCTCGAAAGCCCGCTGCAGCAGCGACAGGTTCGCCTTGGGATAAATCTCGCGGTGCACCGCCACCAGCGGTTCCAGCACCGGGTTGAGCGTGGTGCGCTGGGAGGTCATCCGGCGGGCCAGCCTGGCCCGGACCCGGCGCGACGCGCTGCTGGAGGTCTTCAGCGTCTCGGTCGGCTGCTCCGGCGGCTCGGCGGCCTGGGCCGTGACCGGCTCCCCGACCAGCAGGGACTCCGCGACGTCAGTGGGCGCGTCAAGCGCCTGCGCCGCGCTCTTCTCGTTCGCCACGTTTGTCACCTCCGACCTCGAGGATATCGCGCGGTTGGCTCGCTAGACCCGACTCAGGCTGTGCAGTGGCAGGTCCGCGACCGCCTGACGGCCCCCGAGCGCGGTCAATTCGAGGACCACCGCCGCCGCGATCACCGTGGCGCCGGTCCGTTCCAGCAGCCGTGCGGCCGCGGCCAGGGTGCCCCCGGTGGCCAGCACGTCGTCGATGATCACCACGTGGCGTCCCCGCAAGTCGATGCCGTCGGCGGGGATCTCCAGCGTGGCGCTGCCGTACTCCAGGTCGTAGTGCTCGGCGTGCACCGGCGGCGGCAGCTTTCCGCCTTTGCGGATGGCCAGCACGCCCGTGCGCAGCCGGTCGGCGACGGCCGCCGCGGCCAGGAACCCGCGGGAGTCGATCCCGGCGACCAGGTCGGCGCCGGACGCGATCTCGGCCAACGCGTCGGTGACCGCCGTCAGTCCGCGCGGGTCGGCGAACAACGGGGTGAGGTCCTTGAACTGGACCCCCGGCTTGGGGAAGTCCGAGACCTCGCGCAGCAGCGAGGCGATGACGTTGGCCACCGACGAGGTCCCACCGACGCTCGTCACTGCACCAGCGCCCATCGGTCCATGTTCCAGCCCGCACCCCAGCGGGTCGGGTTCTTGCTCACCGCGTACATCTTCTTCGACATCAGGAGCGTGCGTTGCTGCCGGTAGAGGGGCAACGTGGGCATGTCGCCCCACAGTACCGGCGCCGCCTCGCCCAGCAGCCGGACGCGTTCGGCGGGGTCGGCCGACACGGCCAGCGCCCCGATGGCGCTGTCGACCTGTGGGTTCGCGTAACCGGACAGGTTGTTGCCGTTGCCGCTGTGCAGGTCGTAGGCGTCCATCGCCGACGACCCCGTCGACCCGCTGCCGGTGGCGCCGCCGGTGCTGGCCAGCAACACGTCGATCTTGCCGTCCTCGAGGGCCTGCGGCCCCGAGGTGTCCAGCGGAACGTTGGTGACCGTGATGCCGGCGGCGGCGCAGGACTTGGTGATCACCCCGACGTTGACCGCGAGCCGCGCGTTGGGCCCCTGGTAGCCGATCCGGACCGTCGTCGGCACACCGCCCAGCGCGGCGCGGGCGGCGGCGGGGTCCGCCTTGGCGAACTGGGCGGCCTCGGCGGCGCCGTCGCCTGCGGTGACGGGGTCGTCGGCGGCGGGGTTCAGGCGCGAATTGGCGATCGGCACCCCGGTGTCGCGCGCGAGGGTGTCGCGCGGCGTGCACAGCGCGAGCGCCCGCCGGGCCTTGGGCTGCGAGAGCGTGCCCTGCGGGGCGAAGATCAACTGCTCGACGCCCGCCGACGGGGAATCGGCGCGACTGTAGTTGTCCGGGGTCGTCAGCGTTCCCGACGAGCCCGCCGCCACGTCGACCACGTCGACGCTGCGGTTGTTGACGCGGTCCTGGATGTCGGGGCCCTGCGGCCACACGGTGATGCGTTTGGTGATGGCTTTGGGACCCCACCATCGGTCGTTGGCCACGAGCACCACCGCGCCGCCGTCCAGGACGCGTTCGATCTTGTACGGGCCGGAGGACGGGAAGTTCTTGAGGTCCAGGCCGGGCTTGAGGTCCCAGATGGTGTTCCACAGCTTGGCGATCTGCTGCACCAGCTGGGCGTTGTTGCTCAGCAGCGCCGCCGTCACGTCGATGTGCAGCTGATCGGCGATGACGTGCGACGGCATCAGTGTGGTGGCGGTGAACAGTTGGTTGTAGTCGACGACGCCACGGTCCGGGATGAACGACACCCGGGCCTTCTTCTGCCCGGGCAGGCATTCGACGTTGGCGATGTCGAGGTAACCGGCCTGGGTGGCGGCGTTGAAGTCGGGGTACCGGCCGGACTGGGCCGCCCAGGCCAGCACCAGGTCGTCGCAGGTCACCGGCTTGCCGTCGGAGTACACCGCGTTGTCGGCGATCTGGTAGTCGAGCACCAGCGGCGAACCGCTGACCACCGAGACGGTGCCGAAGTCATGGTCGGCGACGGTCTGCCCGTCCGGGCCGTGGTAGCTGAAGCCGGCGAGCGTGCGCGCGAAGGCCTGCGGCCCGGCCGATGCCGCGCCGACGACGGTGTTCGTGTTGTAGGTGACCAGCCGCCCGTCGACCACGTAGTCGATCTGCGAGGCGGCGCTGCCCGAGCACGCGTTCAGCGTGACGGCCGCGACGAGCATTGCAGCCAAACCGATAGCGCCCCAAGCGAGGCGATACCTGGCGGCCATGGGCTACCGCCGGCCGGCGTTTCGCTTGCCGCTCGGACGCCGGGTCCCGGTTGGGCGCGCCGGGCGCGCGCCCGGCGCGGGCTTGTTCGGTGCGGGCTTGTCGGACGGGGTGGTCGCGGTGGTCTCCGGCGACGCGGAATCGTCCTCGGTGGCCTTGGTCTCCTCGGTGGCCTTGGTCTCCTCGGTGGCCTTGGTCTCCTCCGGGGGTTCGGCGCCGCCCTTGCGGCGTCGCGTGACGCGGCGGGTGTGCGTGCGCACCAGCTCCGTGCGCTCGCGCAGCGTGACCAGCAGCGGGGTGGCGAAAAAGATCGACGAGTAGGTGCCGACGATGATGCCGACCAGCTGCACCAGCGCCAGGTCCTTCAGCGTGCCCACCCCCAGCAGCCACACCGCCACCACCATCAGCGCCAGCACCGGCAACACGCCGATCAGGCTGGTGTTGATCGAGCGCATGAAGGTCTGGTTGATCGCCAGGTTGGCCTGTTCGGCGAACGTGCGGCGGGTGGTGTGTTGGAAGCCGTGGGTGTTCTCCTCGACCTTGTCGAACACGATCACGGTGTCGTACAGGGAGAAACCGAGGATCGTCAGCAGGCCGATGACGGTGGCCGGGGTGACTTCAAAACCGACCAGCGAGTACACCCCCGCCGTGACGGTCAGGTCGAAAACCATGGTCGTCAGCGCGGAGACGGCCATGTATCGCTCGTACCGCACCGTGATGTACAGGCTGACCAAGGCCAAGAACACCACCAGCGCGATCAGCGCCTTGTTGGTGATCTGGTCACCCCAGGTCTCGGATACCGCCGCGTCGCTGATGGCCTGCTTGCTGGGCTTGCCGTCGGCGCCCTTCGGCTGGAAGGCGTCGAAGAGGGCGTTGCGCAGCTTGGTCGTCTGGTCGTTGGTCAGCGTTTCGGAGCGGATCTGTACGGTCGCAGATCCGCCGTTGCCGACGATCACCACCGACTCGGGATCCCGGCCGATGGTTTTCCTGAAGACGTCGGACACCTGCGACGTCTGGACCGTGCCGCGGGGCATCGACACGGTGGTGCCGCCCTTGAAATCGATGCCGAAGGTGAAGCCCCGCAACAGGATTGACAGTATCGCCACCGCGACGATCGCCCCGCTGATCCCGTACCACAGCCGGCGGCGGCCGATCACCTCGAACGCGCCGGTGCCGGTGTAGAGCCGCGAGATGAAGCCGTGCCGCTGCCCGCCGGCGCCGCCGTCGGTCAGTTGCGCGGCGTCGCTGGAGGCCTCGGTGATTTCGGTCGTGTCCTTGGCCTTGGATGCCTTGGAGGCACTCATGGGCTATCCCCGTCCCGTTTTCACTTGCGAAGCCCGGCGTTCGCGGGCCACCTGCTGAACGGCGCCCAGGCCGTTGTATGCCGGTTTGGCCAACGTCGGCGACTTGGACGCCAGGTAGATCATCGGCCAGGTCACCAGGAACACGACCACGACGTCGAGGATCGTGGTGAGCCCCAACGTGAACGCGAACCCCCGCACCTGCCCGATCGCCAGGGCGTACAGGACCGCGGCGGCCAGGAAGGTGACCGCGTTGCCCGACACGATCGTCTTGCGGGCCCGCACCCAGCCTCGGGGCACCGCCGATCGAAACGATCGACCCTCGCGGATCTCGTCCTTGATGCGTTCGAAGAACACCACGAACGAGTCCGCCGTGGTGCCGATACCGATGATCAGACCCGCGATCCCCGCAAGGTCCAGGGTGTAGTTGATCTGACGGCCCAGGATCACCAGGATCGCGAAAACCATTGCGCCGGAAGCGATCAACGACAGCGCGGTCAGCAGACCCAGCACCCGGTAGTACAGCAGCGAATATAGCAACACCAGGACCAGCCCGATCGCACCCGCGATCAGTCCCGCCCGCAACGACGTCAATCCCAGTGTCGCCGAGACGGTTTGGGCCTCCGACGCTTCGAAGGACAGCGGCAGCGAGCCGTACTTGAGGACGTTGGCCAGCTGCTTGGCGGTCGCGGCGGTGAACGGCGGGTCGCCACCGGTGATCTGCGTCCGGCCGCCGGGGATGGCTTCCTGGATCATCGGTGCGCTCACGACCTGGGAATCCAGGGTGAAGGCGGTCTGGGTGCCGATGTGGGCGGCGGTGAAGTCGGCCCAGGTGTTGGCGGCCGCCGGCTTGAATTGCACGTCGACCACGTAGCCGATGCCGCGCTGGTTCATCCCGGAGGTGGCGTCCTGGATCTGGTCGCCACTGATGATCGACGGCGCCAGCAGGTACGCCACCTTGTGGTCGGTCGAACAGGTCACCAGGGGCAGGTTCGGGTCGTCGTTGCCGGCGAGGATGTCCTCTTTGTCGCAGCGGGTCGCCTGGAATTGCAGCGCCAGGAACTGGACGCCCTGGCGGGTGCTCTGCCGCCATTTCTTCTCATCGGCGATGCGATCGGCGAGCTCCTTGCGCGGGTCCGGGGGCGCCGGCTGTTCGGCCGGCGGCACGTCGGCCGGTGGCGCGTTGCCCGCAGGGCTGGGGGGCGGTGCGGGGGGCGCTGGCGTGGGGGCGGCGGCGAGGTTTTTGGGGGTGGTGGTGGGGGGGGGGGGGGGG
>NZ_MPNT01000061.1 GCF_001907675.1 Mycobacterium paraffinicum | reverse complement strand
GCCCGACCCGTTCGCGCCGCCGCCCCCGCCTGACGCGCCGGCCCCGCCGCCCCCGCCGTGGATGCCCCCGGTGGCACAGCCGGCCGCAACCTCGGCCGTCGGGCAGAACCCCACCCCCTTCACCGGCACGCCGCCGTTCGGGCCGCCCTCGTTCGTCCCGAAAACGGGCTCGACGGTGGGGGTCGCCCAGCCGATCATCATCAACTTCCCCGGAACGGTGGAGGACGCCGGCGCGGCGATCAACGCCGTGCACGTCTCGTCCGTGCCGCCGGTGCCGGGCAAGTTCTACTGGATGACCCCGACCCAGTTGCGGTGGCGTCCGTTGAGCTTCTGGCCCGCCCACACCGCCGTCACCGTCGACGCCGGCGGCACCGTGACCAACTTCCAGACCGGCGACACGCTGGTGGCGACGGCCGATGACGCCACCCACCAGCTGACCATCACGCGCAACGGCACCGTGGAGAAGACCTTCCCGATGTCCATGGGCATGACCGCCGGCAACCACCAGACCCCCAACGGCACCTACTACGTGCAGGACAAGAAGGCGTCGGTGGTGATGGACTCCTCGACCTACGGGGTCCCGGTCAACTCGACCTACGGCTACAAGGTGACGGTGGAGGATGCGGTCCGCTTCGACAACGTCGGCGACTACGTACACAGCGCGCCGTGGTCGGTGGACGACCAAGGCAAGCGCGACGTCAGCCACGGCTGCATCAACATCAGCCCCACCAACGCCAAGTGGTTCTTCGACAACTTCGGTCCGGGTGACCCCATCATCGTGAAGAACTCCAGCGGCGGCGACTACAAGAAGAACGACGGCTCCGCCGACTGGCTGAACTAGCCTCCGACGCCCAGACGCAAAATCGCCCATTCCGAACCGGAATTGGGCGATTTTGCGTCTGCTCGCGAGCTTGGCCCTTCCGCGGGGCCGGCGATTATGTATAGCATCATACATACCCTTCACCCGAGGAGCGGCGATGCGCAGTCCACGCGAGCGGATGGTGATCTCCGCCGCGCTGCTGATCCGGGAGCGGGGCGCGCACGCCACCGCGATCTCGGACGTGCTCGAGCACAGCGGCGCGCCGCGCGGCTCGGCGTACCACTACTTTCCCGGCGGGCGCACGCAACTGCTCTGCGAGGCGGTCGACTACGCCGGTGACCACGTCGCCGCGATCATCGCCGAGGCCGACAGCGGCGCCCAGCTGATCGACACCCTGATCGACAAGTACCGCCGCCAGCTGCTGGACAGCGACTTCCGCGCGGGCTGCCCGGTGGTCGCGGTCTCGGTGGAAGCCGGCGAGGAAGACGGCGAGCGCACGGCGCCGGCCGTCGAGCGCGCGGCGTCGGTGTTCGAGCGCTGGACCGACCTGATCGCGCAGCGCTTCATCGCCGACGGCGTACCGCGGGGGCGGGCCGCCGACCTGTCGATGCTTGCCACCACCGCGCTCGAGGGCGCGATCGTGCTGGCCAGGGTGCGTCGAGACTTGGCCCCCCTTGACGTCGTGCACCGCCAGCTCGGCGACCTGCTGCTGGCCGAGACGACCAGAAAGGACATCCCGCGATGACCGGTGAATGGCAGTCAACGGCCTGCATCCTGTGCGAATGCAACTGCGGCATCGTCGTCCAAGTCGAGGATCGCCGGCTGGCCCGGATCCGGGGCGACAAGGCGCACCCGGCGTCGCAGGGGTACACCTGCAACAAGGCGCTGCGGCTGGATCACTACCAGAACAGCGGTGCCCGCCTGACGTCGCCGCTGCGCCGCCGCGCGGACGGCAGCTTCGAGGAGATCGACTGGGACACCGCGATTGTCGAGATCGCCGAGGGTTTCAAACACATCCGCGACGCCTACGGCGGGGACAAGATCTTCTACTATGGCGGCGGCGGGCAGGGCAACCACCTCGGCGGGGCTTACAGCGGCGCCTTCCTCAAGGCCCTCGGGTCGCGCTACCGGTCAAACGCGTTGGCGCAGGAGAAAACCGGCGAAGCGTGGATCGACGGACAGCTGTACGGCGGCCACACGCGCGGCGAGTTCGAGCACGCCGAGGTGTCCGTCTTCGTGGGCAAGAACCCGTGGATGTCGCAGAGCTTTCCCCGCGCCCGGGTGGTGCTCAACGAGATCGCCAAGGACCCGGCCCGGTCGATGATCGTCATCGACCCCGTGGTCACCGACACCGCCAAGATGTCCGACTTCCACCTGCGGGTGCGGCCCGGCACCGACGCGTGGTGCCTGGCCGCCCTCGCGGCCATCCTCGTTCAGGAAAACCTTTGCAACGAAACGTTTCTGGCCGAGCACGTGCGGGGTGCCGACGCCGTCCGCGCCGCGCTGCGCGACGTGCCAGTGCCCGACTACGCGCAGCGGTGCGGCGTCGACGAGGAGCTGTTGCGCGCGGCGGCCCGCCGCATCGCCGCGGCGGCCAGCGTCTCGGTGTTCGAGGACCTCGGGGTGCAGCAGGCGCCCAACAGCACGCTCTGCTCCTACCTGAACAAGCTGCTGTGGATATTCACCGGCAACTTCGCGAAAAAGGGCGGCCAGCACCTGCATTCGGCGTTCGGGCCGCTGTTCGGCCAGTTCTCCGGCCGCACGCCGGTGACCGGCGCCCCGATCATCTCCGGGTTGGTGCCCAGCAACGTCGTGCCCGAGGAGATCCTCACCGACCACCCCGACCGGTTCCGGGCCATGATCGTGGAGAGCAGCAACCCCGCGCACTCCCTGGCCGACTCGGCGGCCTGCCGCGAGGCCTTCAAATCGCTGGAACTGATGGTCGTCATCGACGTCGCGATGACCGAGACCGCCCGGCTCGCCCACTACGTGCTGCCCGCGGCCTCCCAGTTCGAGAAGCCGGAAGCCACCTTCTTCAACCTGGAGTTCCCGCACAACGCTTTTCAACTGCGCCGGCCGCTGCTCGAGCCGCTGCCCGGAACCCTGCCCGAGCCGGAGATCTGGGCGCGGCTGGTGCGGGCGCTGGGCGTGGTGGACGACGCGGACCTGCGGCCGCTGGCCGAGGCCGCCCGGCGCGGCCGGCAGGCCTACACCGAGGCGTTCCTGACCGCGACCGCGAACCCGACGATCGCGAAGCTGCTGCCCTATGTCCTCTACGAGACGCTCGGGCCGACGCTGCCCGACGGCCTGCGCGGCGCGGCCGCCCTGTGGGGGCTCGCCCAGAAGGCCGCGCTGACCTATCCCGACGCCGTGCGCCGCGCCGGCCACGCCGACGGCAACGCGTTGTTCGACGCGATCCTCGACACCCCCTCCGGGGTCACGTTCACCGCCCACAACTACGAGGACGACTTCGCGCTGATCAGCCACGCCGATCACAAGATCGCGCTGGAAATCCCGGACATGCTCACCGAATTGGCGGCGCTGACCGCGGCCCCGCCGCGGCTCACCTCGCCGGATTTCCCGATCGTGCTGTCGGTGGGCGAGCGCCGCGCCTACACCGCCAACGACATCTTCCGCGACCCGTCCTGGCGCAAGCGCGACGCCGAGGGGGCGCTGCGCGTCAGCGTCGAGGACGCCCAAGCCCTCGGGCTCGCCGACGGGTGCCGGGCCCGCATCAGCACCGCGGCCGGCACCGCCGAGGCCACCGTCGAGATCACCGAGACCATGCTGGCCGGACATGCGGCCCTGCCCAACGGCTTTGGGCTCGACTACGTCGACGGCGACGGGCACACCGTGATTCCTGGTGTCGCCCCGAACGCGCTCACCTCGACGGAATGGCGCGATCCCTACGCGGGGACGCCGTGGCACAAGCACGTGCCCGCCCGGATCGAGCCGGTGGGAGTGCCCGTCAGTTCCAGATCCTGACCCGGCGCTGCGGCTCGAGGAACAACGCGTCGTCCTCGGCGACACCGAACGCCTCGTAGAAGGCGTCCATGTTGCGGATGACGCCGTTGCAGCGGAACTCCGGCGGTGAGTGCGGGTCGGTCGCCAAGCGCCGGATCGCCTCGGCCGGGCGGGATTTGGTGCGCCACACCTGTGCCCAGCCGTAGAACACGCGCTGCACGCCGGTGAGCCCGTCGATCACGGGTGCGTCCTGGCCGTTCAGCGACAGCTGGTAGGCCAGCAGGGCGATCGACAACCCGCCCAGGTCGCCGATGTTCTCCCCGACGGTGAAGGCGCCGTTGACGTGGTGGCTCGCGTCCAGCCCGCGCGGCGTGTACGCCTCGTACTGCTCGATCAACGCCTTGGTGCGGGCGCCGAATTCGGCGCGGTCGGCGTCGGTCCACCAGTCCACCAGGTTGCCGTCGCCGTCGTACTTGGCGCCCTGGTCGTCGAAGCCGTGGCCGATCTCGTGCCCGATGACGGAGCCGATCCCGCCGTAGTTGGCGGCGTCGTCGGCCTCGGGGTCGAAGAACGGCGGCTGCAAAATGGCTGCGGGGAAGACGATTTCGTTCATCCCCGGGTTGTAGTAGGCGTTGACGGTCTGGGGCGTCATGAACCACTCGTCTTTGTCGACGGGGCCGCCCAGCTTGGCCAGTTCGCGGTCGTGGTTGACCGCATAGCCGCGCTGAAAGTTGCCGTAGAGGTCGTCGCGGTCGATCACCAGCGCGGAGTAGTCACGCCACTTCGCCGGGTAGCCCACCTTGGCGACGAACTTGTCCAGCTTGGCCAGCGCCCGCTCCCGGGTCTGCGGCGTCATCCAATCCAGCTCGTTGATGGACAGCCGGTAGGCCGCCTTCAGGTTGTCCACCAGCGCGTCGATGCGCGCCTTCGCGCCGGGCGGGAAATAGCGCTCCACATATAGCTTTCCGACGGAATCGCCCATCAGGTGTTCCACCAGCGACACGGCCCGCTTCCAGCGTTCCCGGATCTGCTCGGCGCCGGTGAGCAGGCGACCATAGAAGTCGAAGTCCGCCGCGACCAGCTCGTCGGTCAGCCAGGACGCCCGCGCGCGGATCAACCGCCAACGCGCCCAACGCTTCCAGTCATCCAGGTCGCCGCTGCCCCACAGGTCGGCGAACGCGGTGAGGTAATCCGGTTGCCGCACAATGACTTCGGAGAAGGCTTCCGGTGAGCCGCCCAGCGCGCTCGCCCAGCCGGTCCAGTCGAAGCCCTTGCCCTCGGCCTGCAGGTCCGCGAAGGTGCGCAGGTTGTAGGAGAGCTCGGCGTCGCGGCGCTTGACCACGTCCCAGTGCGCGGCGGCCAGCTTGGCTTCCAGCGCCACGATGCGCGCCGCCGCCTCGGCGTGCGTCTCCGCGGTCCCGCCGTAGACCAGGGCGAACATCCGGGCGATGTGCCCGGGGTAGGCCGCGAGCACCTCGGCGTGCTGCTCGTCGCGGAAGTAGGACTCGTCGGGCAACCCGATGCCGGACTGGGTGACGTGCACCAGGTACCGGGCCGAGTTCTTGGCGTCGGTGTCGATGTACATCGCGACGCTGCCGCCCACCCCGGTGCGCTGCAGTGCGCCCACCGCAACCGCCAGCGCGTCCGCGTCGGCCGCGCCGTCGATGGTGGCCAGCTCGTCGAGCAGGGGTTGCAGGCCGCGGCGCGCGATGGCCGCCTCGTCGAGGAAGCTGGCGTAGAGGTCGCCGATGCGTTGTTGGTCGGTGCCCGGGGCGGCGCCGGTCTGGCTGGCCTCGACGATCAGGTCGCGCACCTGCTCCTCGGCGCGGTCGAACAGGTGACGGAACGCGCCGTCGGTGGCCCGGTCCGCCGGTATGTCGTAGTCGGCCAGCCAGCGGCCGTTGACGTGCCCGAACAGGTCGTCTTGGGGGCGGGTGTTGGCGTCGACGTGGCTCAGGTCGATGCCCGAGCGAATGGCCTCTACAGTCACCCCGCCATCCTTCCATCTTTCTCGGGTGCGACGATCGGGCCATGTCCGACGGCCAGACAACCGAGCCATCGACCCCGAAAGACGCGGAGGACGCCGACGCCGAAGAAGCCCGTGACGACGACGAGGCCGCCGGCGGCCCGATGTTCTCCCCCTACGGGATCGCGTCGGCCGTCCTTGGGGTGCTGTCGGTGGCGGCGATCGTGTTCGGGTTCTTCCTGTGGTCGGGTCACCGCGACGACACGGCCGAACGCCGCTACCTGTCCCGCGTCATGCAAACCGCCGCGGAGTGGACGGGTGTGCTGATCAACATGAACAGCGGGAACGTCGACGCGAGCCTGCAACGTCTGCACGACGGGACGGTCGGCGAACTCAACACAGACTTCGACGCGGCCATGCAGCCCTACCGGCAGGTGGTGGAGAAGCTGCAGTCCAAGAGCGCCGGGCGGATCGACGCGGTGGCCGTCGAGACCGTGCACCACGACCTCGACAGCCAGCCCGGCGTATCCCGGCCGGTCGTCACGACCAAGCTGCCGCCGTTCGCGAGCCGGTTGGACGCGGTGATGCTGGTTGCGACGTCGGTCAGCGAGAACGCCGGCGCCAAACCGCAGACGGTGCACTGGAATCTGCGCCTCGACGTGGTCAACGTGGACGGCAAGCTGATGATCTCGGGGCTGGAATCGATCCGATGAGAAACCTCTGGCGCCTGCTCGCGTTCGACATCCTGGCCCCGCTGGCCGCGATCGCGGCGTTACTGGCGATCGGGCTGGTCCTCGGCTGGCCGCTGTGGTGGGTCTCGGCGTGCTCGGTGCTCGTGCTGCTGATCGTCGAGGGCGTCGCGGTCAATTTCTGGCTGCTGCGGCGCGATTCGGTCAGCGTCGGCACCGACGACGAGGCGCCGGGTCTGCGGTTGGCCGTCGTCTTCCTGTGCACGGCGGCGCTGGTGGCCGCCGTAGTCACCGGCTACACGCATTGGACGCGGTCGGACCGCGTCTTCAAGGACGACTCCCGCGACGTGGTTCGGGTCGCGACCGGAATGGCGGAGGCGATGGCGTCGTTCACCCCGGGCGCCCCCGACAGCTCGATCGACCGGGCCACGGCGCTGATCGTCCCGGAGCACGCCGCCGCCTTCAAAGAGCAGTACACGAAGTCCAGCTCCGAACTCGCCCAGCACAACGTCACCGCGCAGGCCGCCACGCTGGCGGCCGGGGTCGAGGCGCTGGGGCCGTCGGCGGCCAGTGTCGCGGTGATTCTCCGGGTCACCCAGAACGCGCCGGGCCAACCGCCGAGCCAGTCGGCGCCCGCGCTGCGGGTGGCGCTGACCAAGCACGGCGACGCGTGGCTGGTGTCGGACGTCCTGCCGATCAGGTGATCAGTTGGATTCGGCCGAGCGCGCCGACTTCACCTTGACGAACCGGTCCGACAGCCGCCGCATCCGGATCATCAGCGCGGCCGACGGGCTGGTGCTGCCGTTCAGGTAGGAGGCGAGCTCCTCGGCGGTCACCCCGATGCGGGAGGCGAATTCCTGCTGCGCCAGGCCGGACCGGTCGATGAGCAGCCCCACGTGGCGGGCCACCTCGGCGCGTTCGTTGGCTTCCAGGTGGGTGCGGGCGCGTTCCAGCACCTCCCACAGCGCCTTGGAGATGCCGTAGGGCCGGGTGCCTTCGAGCACCTCTTCGACCTGGCGGGCGGTGCGTCCGTACGGGTCCCGCTTCAACGCCGCGGCGATCCGCTTCCAGGTGGCGATGTCGCCGCCCTGCAGCGCCGCACGGATGGCGGAGGTGGGCCAGAACTCCACCGGCTGGTCGGGGTCGGGGGTGGGCGCTTCGTCACGCCTGCGCGGCTCGGTCGCCGGTCGGTGGGGCGCTCGTCGGTCGGGTGCCAACGTCACCTCGCCTCCTCCAGCATCGCTACGGCCACCGAGAGGCAGCGCTGTCTGATCTCCTCCCAGTCCGAGCGGGCGTCGGCCTCAGAACCCTGCTCGTCATTCAAATCACAGGGATCGGGATCAGCGAGTCGACGGACCAACTGGGTGGCGATCCATTGCCGCCGGGGCGACTGACAACAGTAGTACCTGTCCATGCCGGCCAGCACCACAGCGGCGGTCTCGGGCTCCAACGTTTCAACCATATCGGCAAAGTCGGCATAATCGCGGCGGCTGTTACGGCACATGATGAGGTAGCCCTTGAGGCGCAGCGTTTCGGCGCCCGTGGGGACCAGCAGCCGGTCGCCGGTGGGCAGCTGCACATGGGTGGTTTCCACCGGGCTGCGGCGCTCGTAGACGGGCCGTTCGGCGGAGTCGGTCTCGTTCTCCAGCGCGTCGATGGCGACCGAGAGCCGCCCGCGCCACAACGTGACCGGGTGGACGGGCCGGTCCGCCCCGACTATCGCCTTGGCGATGCCGTTGCGCGACGCCAGCCCGCCGACCAGCTTCTTGCCCCCCGAGCCATTGGTGTGGCCGTTGTTGCCGTTCTTCTGGTCGGCGCCCACCCCGACGCTCGCCCGCTCGTCGTCGATGTCGACCTGGTGGGGGATCTGACCCGGATCGCGGCCGCGCTCGGCGTCGGATCCCTGCGGCTGGGCGCCCTGTCTTTCCTTGCCGTTGCGCCCGCAGCCGGTGAAGGCCAGCGGGTCGGTCACGCAGATGGCGTCGGGCGCCAGATGCTTGAGCTTGGCCGCCGACTTGAGCACCATCCGCAGGTCGGCGTTGGGCGCCGTCAGCGCCGAGATGTCGTCGGGGATGACCACCACGTCGGCCAGGTCGACCGCGGGCAACGGCCGGTCGAAGTCGACCGACGGCAGCACCCGGGACAGCCATGGCGGCAGCCACCAGTTCCACTGGGCGAACATCGCCATCAACGCAGGCACCAGCACCAGCCGGACGACGGTGGCGTCCACCGCGATCGCCACCGCACAGGCCACGCCGATCTCGGCGACCAGCGGCATGCCGGCGAACGCGAACCCGATGAAGACCGCGATCATGATCAGCGCCGCGCTGGTGATGGTGCGGGCGCTGGTGCTCACGCCGTACGCCACGGCGTCGCGGGTGTTGCCGGAGTGCAGGAAGCGTTCCCGGATGCGGGTCAGCAGGAAGATCTCGTAGTCCATCGACAGCCCGAAGGTCATCGCGAGGACAAGCGGGGGGACGGTGCTGTCGATCGAGCTGATCTGGGCGAAGCCGAGGTCCTTCAGCCAGCCCCACTGGAACACCATCACCAGGCTGCCGTAGGCGGCCGCGACCGACAGCAGGGTCATCAGCACGCCCTTGAGCGCCAGGAACATCGAGTGGACCGACACGAGCAGCATCACGAACGCGATCAGCGCGACGATGGCCAGCACCAGCGGCTCGGTCTTGGACACCTGGTCGTCGAAGTCCTTGATCAGCGCGGTCGGGCCGCCGACGTCCACCCGTGCGGTTCCCCGGTCGGGCACCTTGGGCAGCTGCGCGCGCATCCAGCCGACGGACTCTCGGGCCCGCATGTCTTCGGGGTCGACCGACAGCACCGCGGAGAGCATGGCGCTGCCGTTATCCTCGGCGAACTGCGGCGGCGCGACGGAAACGATGTTGGGCGCCTGCGTCATTCGCTGCCGGATCGCGCTGATGGTCTGGCCGTGCTCGGGTGAGGCGGCCCCGCCGTCGGGGAAGGTGATCAGCACGCGAATCGGGCCGAGCGCGCCGGGGCCGAGGGCCTCCGCCGCCGCGCCCACGCCGGCGCGTATCTCGTGCGATGAGTCGAACTGACGCAGCAGGCTGTTGCCCAGCACCATCGAGGACGCCGGTGCGGCCATGACGAGCAGGACCAGCGATGCCCCCAGCGCCGATATCCACGGCCGCCGCATGACCCCGCCGATCCAGCGGTTCCAGAACCGGGATTGCCCGCCCTCCGGCGCGCGCGACCAGTGCAGAAACGCCGACCGCTTGGCGGCCGCTCGGCCGAACGTCGCCAGCGCCGCCGGGGTGAGCGTGGTCGACGTCAACATCGCGACCGCGACGGCCAGGATCGCCCCGGTCGCCATCGACTTGAGCGCCGGGGTATTGATCACGTAGATGCCGGTCAGCGAGGCGACGACCGTCATACCGGACAGCACCACGGCCAGCCCCGAGGTCGCCATCGCCGCGTCGACGGCCTCCTTCGGCTCGCGGCCGGAGCGCAGCTCCTCGCGGAAGCGCATCAGGATGAACAGCGAATAGTCGACGGCGAGCGCGATACCGAACATGGACACTGTCGAGGTCACGAACACCGACATGGTGGTGTAGGCCGACAGCAGGTAGACGAGGCCCATGGTGACCACGACCGTGCAGATGCCCAGGGCGAGGGGGATCGCGGCCGCGGCGAGCGACCCGAAGACGGCGAGCAGGACGATCAGGATCACCGGCAGGTTCCAGCGCTCGGCGGCGGCGATGTCGTGCTTGGTGTTCTGCGCCGCGGCGGCCGACAGCGCGCCCTGCCCGATCACGTACAGGCGCACCCGGCCGTCCGCGGTTTGGCCGGGCTGATCGCCGTTGACGCCGACCTTGGTGCGCAGCTGCTTGGCGACGTCGCTGGTGTTGCGGGAATCCAGCCGCAGGGACAGCACGTACGGCCGGTCCGGTTGTGGCGGCCGCTGCGTGGGGTTGGGCACCTCCGAGACGCCGGGGACCTCGGCGGCGGTGTTCCTCAGCAGCGCGACGGCGTCGTTGATGTCGGCGTAGCTGGCGTCCGGGCGCGGCGCCGCGACCAGAGCGAGCGAGGACGACCCCTGGTCGTGGTACAGCTCCTCGAGCTGGTCGTGGACGACCAGCGACTGCGAACCGGCCACCTCGAAGCCGCCGCCGGTCAGGTTCCCAGACTGCGTCAGGGCCAGGTAGACCGCCGGAACCAACGCCAGCAACCAGCCCGTGAAGACCAACCAGCGGTACTTACGCAGGCTGCGGCTGAGGCGCATCATTAACTGCTGGATTTCTTCACTCCCCGTGGTTTCGCTTAGCGCGTGCTGGCGAGAATACCGCAGCGGCCTGTGGATGATATGAGCTTTCTGGTTCCTGAGCTGCAACGACGGGGTTGTTGCCAAGACGCTGCCAAGTCGTTGTGAACCGGTTACCGGCGGGATATTGCTCACACGGGTTCGTGCGGGCTGGCAGGGCAGATGCCGGCGATGGCAGGATGTCGGGTGGCCGGCGGGGCCCTGGGGAACTCCGCGATCGACGAGGCCGTCCATGGCAGCCGTTTGCGGGCGTCGCGCTGCGCGTGACCCCGCAAATCGTAAGGAGTTTCGATGAGCAGAGGGACCGCGACCGGGCGTCGCAGGATCGTTGCCGGGCTGATCGCCGCCACCGTGCCGGGCGCCGCCGTGGCGGTTCTGGCGGGGGCGTCGGCGACGGGCGCCAGCGACCCGTGCTCGGCCAGCGAAGTCGCCCGCACGATCGGCTCGGTCTCCAAGTCGATGGGCGACTACCTGGACTCGCACCCGGAGACCAACCAGACGATGACCTCCATGCTGCAGCAGCAGGCGGGACCCCAGTCGATGACCGGCCTGAAGTCCTACTTCGAGGCCAACCCGAAGGTTGCCGGTGACATGACGTCGATCGCCCAGCCGCTGACCAACCTGTCGCTGCAGTGCAAGCTGCCGATCTCGCCCACCCAGGCGATGGGCATGATGCAGCAGGCGCAGGGTGCGGCCGGTGGGCTGCCCGCCCTGCCGGGGAACGCGGCGGGCGCGCTGCCGCTGGGCGGCACCCCGGCGTCCCCGCCGGCGGCCACCGGGCCCGTCCCGCCGGCGGCGGCCAACCCGTTGTCGGGGCCGCCGCGGGGCAACACCGCCGGCTAACCTTCGGTTTCCGGGCTCCGATCCGGCGGTAGCGGGCCCTGCAGGGCGGTCTCGGTCGGATCGTCGGCCGGTGGCGCGGGCGCGGGATCAGGCGTCGCCTCCTCGTCGTCCGGCACCGCGACGTTCTCGGTGCGGAACACGAAGAAGAACACCACCCAGCCGATCGCGGAGATGAGCAACCAGCTGATCAGCCGGTAGATCAGCATGGCCGAGATCGCGTTGGGCAGCGACATGCCGCTGGACACCAGCCCCGGCACCAGTACCGCCTCCACCACCAGCAGGCCGCCCGGCATCAGCGGGATGGTGCCGACGGCCCGCGCGGCCGCGTAGGCCACCGTCAGCCCGGCGACCGAGGCGTGATCGCCCGCGGCGTAGGCCGCGAACCCGAGGCAGGCCACGTCCGCGACCCAGTTGAACATCGACCAGCCGAACGCGACCCCCATGTCGCGCCGGCCCAGGCTCACCGATTCCAGCTGCGCCAGCGTCTCGCGCCACTTGGCCAGGCCGGTGTCGGCGGGCCGGCCGCGAACGGAGTTGACCCACGACAACACCCGGCAGCCGATCCCGTCGATCAACTCCGGCCGCGACGCGACCGCCTGGGCGAGAAGCAGCAACGCCACGAAGCCGCCGAGGGTGAACAGCAACGAGAACGGGTTGTTCTTTGCCCCGAGGAAGAAGGCCCCACCAAGCCCCAGCAGGGCCAGCCCCACGGCTTGCAGGACGCCCGCCATCACCAACTGCCACGACGCCACCACCGTCGAGGCACCCCAAATCCGTTGCTGCCGAAGCAAAAACGTCGCCGACAACACCGGGCCACCGGGCAGCGTGGTGCTCAGCGAGTTGGCGGCGTAGACGGCGGCCTCCGACCGCAACTGCTTGACGTGCACCCCGGCCGAGCGCAGCAGCGTCCGCTGGATCTGCGCGAAACTGTGCATCGATGCGGCCGACGCCACCACCGACGCCAGCAGCCACCACCAGTTCGCCTCGTACACGCTCATCCAGGCCTTGGCCAGCTGGTGCCAGCCCAGCGCGACCTCCACGGCAAGCACGATCGCGACGATCCCGAGGATCAACCAGCGCACCCACCAGTACTTCCCGCGCGGGGCCTCTTCGCGCGGGAAGTCGAGATTGCGGGCGGGTGCGTCGTGCGGCACGTGATTTAGGGTAACGGTGCAGGTGGCGCGGGGATCGCCGCGCGGCACCGACCGTGTCGCCGTCGTAACCGGATCGTGCCGGCGCGGCCGCGCGCGCCCGCCGCGCGCACGTTTGGCGGTGCCCCGCGCCGGATAGGCTCAAACCCATGCCGGCAAACACCGACGACGCCTCGGTCGAACCCATTGTCCGTAAGACCGCTGCCTGGGCCTGGCGTTTGCTGGTCATCCTCGCCGCACTGATCGCGCTGCTGTGGGTGGTGAAGAAGCTCGAGGTGATCGTCGTCCCGGTGCTGGTCGCGCTGCTGGTCAGCGCGCTGCTGCTGCCGGTCGTCGACTGGCTCGACCGCCGCGGTCTGCCGCGCGGTGGGGCGGTCGCGCTGGTGCTGTTCGGCGGGTTCGCGATTCTGGGCGGCATCCTGGCGTTCGTCGTCATCCAGTTCATCGACGGTCTGCCGGGCCTGACCGAACAGGTCACCCGCAGCATCGAATCCACCCGGCGCTGGCTGATTCACGGGCCTGTGCACCTGCGCAGCGAACAGATCGACAACGCGGGCAATGCCGCGATCGAGGCGTTGCGCAATAACCAGGCCAAGCTGGAGAGCGGCGCCCTGTCGACCGCGGCGACCATCACCGAGCTGGTCACCGCGGCGGTGCTGGTGCTGTTCACGCTGATCTTCTTCCTCTACGGCGGGCGCAACATCTGGGCCTATGTGTCCAAGATTTTCCCGGCGGACGTCCGGGACCGGGTGAGCGAGGCGGGCCGCGCCGGCTACGGCTCGTTGACCGGCTACGTGCGGGCCACCTTCCTGGTGGCGCTCACCGACGCCGCCGGGGTCGGCACCGGCTTGGCGATCATGGGCATACCGCTGGCGCTGCCGCTGGCCTCGCTGGTTTTCCTGGGCGCCTTCATCCCGCTCGTCGGTGCCCTGATCTCGGGCTTGGTGGCCGTCGTGGTGGCGCTGCTGGCCAAGGGCATCGTCTACGCCCTGATCACGCTGGGCCTGCTGATCGCGGTCAACCAGCTGGAAGCCCACGTGCTGCAGCCGCTGGTGATGGGCCGCGCGGTCTCGATCCACCCGCTCGGGGTGGTGCTCGCCATCTCGACCGGCGGCGTGCTGGCCGGCATCGTCGGGGCTCTGCTGGCCGTCCCGACCGTCGCCTTCCTCAACAACGCAATGCAGGTGCTGCTGGCCAAGGATCCGGCCGCCGAAGCCGAGAAACAGACCGAGGAGGCCGACGGCGGAGGCCCGATCGTGCAGGCGGAACCGGACGAGCCGGCGACCGCGTCGGGCTGAGGCCTACAGCCGGCCCTCGCGGCGCAGCAGGTCCTGGGCGGACAGCCCGCCGCCGGAACGTCGGCGCTGGCGCGCGTCGCCGTTGTCGCCCCGGGAGTTCATCTTTTCCGTGGCCGCGTCGGAGTCGTCGCCCTCGGGCCGCGGAAAGGCGGTGGTGGGCGCGGCCGCGTCGTCGGCCGTGTCGTCAGAACGGTTGGCGGGCACCGGAATCGCGCGGGTTTGGCCGCTGGACGGTGGCGGCGGTGGCGCCGCGGGTCGTGGCGGTGCCGGGGGTGCGGGATTGGCGGGACGCTCATGGGTCGGACCCGAGTTCGGCACGGACAGCCGCGTCGTCTGAGCCTCGGTCGGCTGACCCGGCCGGGACTGCCCGCGCGCGGCATCGGCGGGGGGCGCCGCCGGTTCGGGCGGACCCGGCCGCGTCGCCCGTGACGGCTCAAGGGCCGCGGGGGGGGGGGGGTGGTGCTGC
>NZ_MPNT01000060.1 GCF_001907675.1 Mycobacterium paraffinicum | reverse complement strand
TTCACCGTCACCACCGGGGCCCGCAGTTCCTGATCGACACGACGAACACGGGGTGGGTACTTTTATCCGGCCACCAGCGGATACCTCCACTTGGCCACCAGTGGGTACTTTTTCATGGCCACGGACATGCTGCCCTATTTCGTGGAATTCGCCGGGCAGAACATCATTGACGCCTTCGTCGGGCCGATCCGTCGGCGCTCAACCGCCGAGGAACAGGCGTGGCCTCTGATCTTCCTTAACAGCCCCCGATCGAGCTACATCAACGGCGGAGCATTGGTTACCGGTGGCGGATTCTTCGGCGCGGTGCAGTCCCGTCAACTCGACCTCGGCAAGATGTTCGACACCCCAGACATCAGCGCAACCGGAGCTTGTCGGCTACTCGACCCTTCCCCGGAGCGCAGCGCCGCACGTCGCCTTGACGAAGCCTGTCCACCACAATCGTGCCCTGGGGCGCCGATGGTTAATGCATACGAACTGTGATTAGCGATGGACCGGATGCGGTCAAAACCTCGACTCGTCACAGCCATTCAGCGCGGCAGTCCGAGCCTTCACTTCGCATGGTTCGGGGATTATCCCGCGTCGGAGAAGCGCCGATAATGACCAATTTTGTCAGCCAGTCGGCTTCGCTTGCTCAAGTTCACCGGTTCTGCAGGGATTTAATACGCTGCCCTACAACAGATTTCAGATTCGAAACCCGCTCGGCGGATCGCCGGGGCTACGCAGGAGATCGGCCGCAGCGATTTGCAGCACATCAGCGATGTCGAATAGTCGCTCGTAAAGCAGTCCCCGTCGTCCATGCTCGACATCAATAAGGACGTTACGGGTCACACCGGACTTCAGCGCTAGCTGTTCTTGAGTGAGACCTCGTTGGATTCGCAAGGTTCTGATCCGCTGACCGACTTGTCGACGCCTGTCTTCCCAAGCTGCCGCACGCTCGGGATTGGTTTGGCTGGGTCGGGTAGGCACGCAGCCAGTAACTGTGGCAAACCGGCAATTGTCTGCCCTACTAATAGTACATTGCGTAAGTATCGACGGCGGCCTCTTGGACCACTTAATCAGGGATAGAGACTGCATTGCTTGGCTGAAGGAATCAAGGCCGATGGCCGGACGCAAAGGGGTGCTCGGGCCGAGGACGTCAATCGTCCTCAGCTCGACGGTGTGCGCATCGACCGAGTGTGAGCCGCCCGCCATGTGCCGCACGCTGCCTATCCGGCTGACGCCGGCTGTAGGCGAAGCACTTGACTCTTATTTGGAAGCGCTTGCCTATCGGTCGCATACGGCATGGGGCGACGTTGTCGGCGCTGTCGGCCTGGGCGAATCGACGATGCGGTCGGGAATCTATGGATGGTTGATGCGACTTACACGCTCGCAATCATCAGCGTTGAGCCGAGCAACTGGGATTGACGCCACCCGACTTGATTCTATGACCGTCGCAGGACTCACATCCGGCGCGAGCGCCACGTCGGGCCCGTGCGCGCCGGCGCCCGTTTTGCGAGCGCCCGCAAGATCGCGTTATTGCCCACAATGTTTAGCCGACAGTGGCGGCCGCTGGCTGCTGTGGTGGAGACTGCGCTGGGCAATTGCTTGCCCTACGCACCAGTGCCTGCTTGCCGACTGCTGCCCTGCCTGCGGGTGCTGGCAGCGGGTAGGAGCACCGTCATCCGACACGCTTGCGGCGCCGGGGTTTTGCCCACGCAGGGCCGTCACGTCCCACGCCGGCAAGCAATCTTGGTGTGGTGGCGACTTATCCGATTCAGCGGTACCGCATTTTGCGGCCGATCATCCAGTCCTGATCGCGCAGCAACGCATTCTGAGGTGTCTTACTCAACAGTCGGTGTCGGAGGGCATCTATGTTCGCGGCCCAGTGGACGTACCTCAGTTCCTTGCCGACATGAGCGCAATCGCTAATCGCGTGCTCAGGAATTCACCCGTCGACATCATCACACGCCATATCCCGATGGATCGCATCGACCCCAACGCGCGTCGGCGTCAGGGCGATGCCCGCCGCCCCAGCGCGGATAACGCTATGGCCTTGGCGGCCACGGCCTTTGCCACGGTGAGTGCACTCGCCATTCTTGACAGCGCAGATGCGCACGCGGCCGGGGCGCAGATGCGTTGGATGTTGACAGCTCCACGCGCACCCACGACTGTGGTCACACCGACTCAATTCGGCAAGGGCAAGAAAGTCAGTAGTGCGTTGCGCGCCGCCCAGCTATCGGCGCTCGAAACCTATTTAGGTCCCAGCGACCAACTGCGTTACCGGGTCGGCACTCCGTGGCCCTGCGATCCGCAAGAGTCGGCTGAGCGACATCGTCACGTTCCGGGGCTGCTGTGGTTTCAGGCCACATTGCGCTTCACCAAAGTAGGCCCAGCAACCGAACAGCTGGCCGCGGCGTTGGCCTGCGCTGTCGTGGCGGTCGGCACCCGAATCACCCTGGCCAACGCGGCTACGCGTCTGGGGTCGGTTACCACACCGCCATCAATATTGCGCATCCTTCAAAAGTTGAGCACTGCCAAGAATTGGCAGGCAATGAGAGCCGCATTGATTCGGCTCGCGGACGCTGTTGATTCAGGCGCGTGCCCAATCGACTACGAACGGCGGCGCGCACTCCCCTACTCCGATCTGCTGGTTGGTGATGAATGGCATGAAATCTGCTGCGACCTCACAGGATTAGCTGATTCGGCAATGAGCCTCCAGTTGGTCACATGCTGGATGTATGAGCAGATGACCGGCTCCCCCGCACGCCTATGCCCCGCCGCGGGCCGTACCGCCGAGTTTCGCCAAAAGCTCACCGAACTGCGCCAGGCGAGGACGCCCAGCTCCACCGCGAGTCTCGGCCGATCAGCTAAACAATTTCTCGAACGGCACGGGTGCGGTGCGGAGCCGCTCTGCTGGCACCCACCTAGCACGCTTCTTGCCCTTTGAACCTTGCTCCAAACTCGCGGCAACTTCACGGGAATCCCCAGACTCGGATGGACCGTGGGCAATCATCGGTGCGCATCGGTCGGGTCTCGCGGCCCACCAACGCATCTTCTGGGCCTCGGTGGATTCGGGGATGTCGTCTTCACTCATTTAGAGGTACATCCCTTCCGAAATTGTGGGGCGGTAGCGTCGGCTGCCCACCTCGGACAACAGCGTTGCGGTGCTGATGTTTCCGTCGACGGCGGCCAGGACGGCGCGGCGCACGATTTCACGGATGTCGCTGCCGCTGGTGTTCTCGGGAAGCGCGACAGCCACCGCCGCTGTGTCCACAGCCTGACCGCCGGGCAAGTCCCCGATCAATGCCGCCAGGATGCGCGCCGCATCAGCGTGGTCGGGGTAGCCGACTTCGACGATGGAATCGAACCGCCCGGTGCGGATGGCCGCCTTATCCAGGGTGGCGGCGTCGTTGGTGGAGGCCAGCGTCAGGATGCGGGCATCAGGTCCGATGTCCATGGCCGCCAACAACTCTGAGAGCCCCGCATCACCGGTGGCGCGGTCCCGAGACCACAGGTCAACATCCTCAAGCACCAGCAGGACCGGGCCGCCAAGGCGCTGGGCTTCCTGCACGACGGCACCCAGCAGCTGGATACCGGCCTTGGCCTCGACATAGATCACGGTGAATTCCCCCACCACCTCGCGAGCCACGACCGCGCTGACCGCCGACTTGCCGGTCCCAGGCGGACCGCACAGCAACACCCCCCGGCGCGCACCCAGACGGTGGGCGTTGAGCAGCTCATGGCGATCACGCACCGCGCGCACACCCAGATCAATCTCGGCCCACACCTGATCGCCGACAATGACATTCTCCCGGGTTACGGTGCAGGGCAACTCGATGATGGCCAAAGTCAGGCCGGCGGTGTAGGTGGCACGCACCGCGCGGCCGCGGTACGGATTGAGCTGGTTAGCGCGTTCAGCGAGCCGGTCAAGCACCGCGGGGGCCCCGACCTGCTGGTCCGGCGTCACGCAGGCGCTCACTTCGGCCGACCGCAGCATGCTCTGGCGTCCCTCGAGAGCGATCACACATCCGCTGTCAGCCAGCAGCGTCCCGGCCGGAAAGTGCACCCGCACACACAGCGGGTGGCGATAGCGCAGGCCACCGATCTCGGTCTGGGTCCACTTGGGTGGGTTAGTGTGCTCGCCTGGACCGACCTCGCAGACAGGGGTGTGTTCCTCGATCCATTCGGCCAGCGCCAGCGCGAAGGTCAACCGCGACACGGGGTTAAGGGCGCGTTCCTCATCGAGCAAATGCCCGCAGTCCGCCACCCCCAAGCAACGGGCGGTGAACTGCTCGGCGCTCTCGGCCCGCTCGGCCGTGTCGCGCTCGGTGGCGCCGACCAGCAACTCACCCAGGGCGCGCAGCGCCGGCCGCACACCATGCTCAAGGCCTTCCAGCCACGCGTTGACGTCGGTGATGGGTCGGCGATGCGCGTTAGCACCGCCGGCGTGCTCGGCGGTCACATCGGTCAGTGCGTCGTCAGTTTGATTCATCGCCTCATTCGTCATTTCGGGAAAAGGGCAGCCGCACAGAATCGCACTCCCCAGGCTGGTAGTCAACTTGGTTTTCCACCGACGCTGATTCGCCTTGCCATGCATCGGGATCAGGCTTGGCGCTCGCGGCTGGGCGCACAAGTTCCCTGACGTCCGGGCTCGCGCCCCTCACCGGAAAATTCGCACGACACGACACCGCGCTGATGACATCCTCGATGGCGTGGATGAGGAACCTGAGGAGCTCTGCGTCACCGACTTCTCCAACGTTCCCGGCGCCGACGAGTACCGGGAACAGCTCGAGAGCGCCCGTCGCGAGGCACGCCGCCGCTACCGCGACCACCTGACGACAGTGTTCGACCTGCACGGTGCCCCTGAACCCGCTGTGCTCGCCGACGTAGCCCTAGACGCGCTCACCGTCTGGCGCTACGTCGACAGCGGCGAGCGCTGCCGGTGCGGGTGTCACCCGCGGCTACCCGAAACCGACCTGCACGACTACGGATTCGCCTGCACCTGTGCCCGCACCCGCGAGGAGCGCCGCCGCACCTGGCACGAATGGCTCAACAACATCAACGCGTTCTGGGAATCACCGGAGGGCCAACGGATCACGGCCGATGAACAGGCTGCTGAAGCCGACCTGCAGGCCTGGCTGGCGGGCCAACAGGGTGTCACCGTGAATAGCCACGGCGGCTTGGCTCCCGAGCAGTGGTACGGAGAGGTGGACGGGCATAGCTTCTTTTTCCGCGAGCGCCACGGCGAATGGCGCATCGAGCTCGACCTTCGCCCCAGCGGCCGTGTCATCCGCACACTCGCCGGCACCAACAGCGACGGCACACCCCAATACGGGCAAAAAGAGCTAGAACGGGGCGACATCATCGCCCACGGCACCATCGATGACGACCGCTACGGCGCCACGCCCGTTGAGCGGGCCCAGTTCATCATCGACACCATCCGGATCCATCTGGCCCGCCAGATATGCACGCTGCATCACGACGATCTGTCATCGATTGAGGGACTGCTCGGCGCCACAGTCAACTGGTGTCCGGCCTGCGGGACCCGCCTGCCCAGGCACTAACCAACCGGTGGATGCACGCGCCAGTCTGTAAACCGTTCCGACTTCGCAGCATTGCTGAACGGGCCTTCAACGCCAGCGTTTCCGGGGTAAAACCTCGCGTGACGCGACCCGTCCTGATCCGCATCATCGTCGCCCCGGGTCGAGTACGGTAAGCGCGAGGAGGGTGCCCACGGCGACGTCAGCGGCCGAGGGTTTGAACAGTCTCGATAATTGAGACCTGGAGTTGGTGTGCAGATCCGCGCCCTGGTGCGGGGTTGCCACGGCTAGCAAGTCTGGCGGGACAACATCGCTCAGCAGCAGCGGGTTCTTGATGGCCCGGCGTGCGTGTGTCGCGACCTCGTCCAGTGTCAACGAGGGTGTCCACTCCGTGGACGGCCGTGCTGCACTCGCGCCCGTCAGAAGACGGTCGATGTGGCGTTGGGCATCGAGGACCGGATGTCCGGGCGGCAACTTGAGGCCTTTTGTGTCGGTCAGATCGGCGAGGCAGCGACGCTTACCACCTATGGGATGACCTCGTGGTGGGCTTGCGCACCTGCCTGGCTGAGGCACCGCGTCAGGCTTGTGGGAGGCGAGGCGAGGGTAGTTGCCGCAGCTAGGGCAGGTGTCGGCGAGCAGACATTCATGGCGCAGGCAGGCGAAGGACCACACGAGCCGCCATTCGATTTTCCAACGACCTTGTGTTTCTGCCAGACAGGCCGGGCAGTAGCGCGAGCCCGCCCCAAATCCCCAGCATCTGGTCCGTGCGAGCACACGGCGACCACGGTCGATGTCTACGGCCACGCCGTCGTAGCATTGCAGCGTCATCATCCGAAGTTGTCGTTGGGTAATGCCGGTGGCTTTTGACACCGAGCGCAGTTCCTCAGGGTTCATGACCACGATCCAGCGTGGGCTTTTGCTTCCCTGCGTGAGCCCGACCGCGCCCAGCAGGTCAGCCAGCGACGTTCGGCATCGGTGAGCGGTGGTTTCCAGCCAGGAATCGAGCGCTTCGCCGGGCACCGGCGCCACGTGGACTGTCAGCCGCGGAGCCACTCCGGGCGGGCTGGTCCCCGGCATGGTGACGGTCCCGTTGAGTGCGCGCACAGCCTGCACAACCTCGACGCCGAACGGTGTAGGAGCCATCGCAAGACCGGCCCGGTTGCGCGCGATTAATGGTGCGCCGAGCATCGTCTCGAGCTTCGCAAGCCGGCGCCGCAGCGTTCCCGTGCCCAAACCAAGGTCGCGCTCTGCTGCCGCGAGGCTCGGGAATGCCGCGGCTTTGGAGAGCATTTGCAGCCAGGGTCCTCCGCATTTGTCTGTGAGCGCAGGCTTGAGGAGCTCAATGGCCTTGCCGGTGTCCATGGCCGATTGCCGATTGCTTTGCACCACCGACGCTTTGGAACCACGCTGAGATATCCATGCCGCGGTAGTCACCCGGCTGACGCCGATCTCGCTGGCGATGTCGGCGACGCTCCTACGGTTGAGGAAGCGTTGCTCGCAAAGCCACTCCGCGGACGGCGGATGTACATGCCGGCGCATTGGGATCCCATACAGCGTCGATAGCTTGTGGACGTGATGTATGCCGATACCGTAGCGTTCGGCGATCTGTCGAAGGGTCAGTCGCTCGACTACGTACAGGTCGTGCAGAGTCTGCGAGTCAAGTTCAGCGCGCAACCAAGCCGCGAATGCCGCCTTACCAGGTTTGCTTTGCACAGAATAGTCGTTGCGATCGATGGGTTCCTCATCGAACAGGTAGCGCACGGCGAGCTGATCGATACCGAAGTGCTCCGCGAGTTGTCCGACGGTGTAGGAATTATCTACCGCCAGCCGGAGTAGTTCTTGTCGGTCGATCGCTGCAGGGTCTGGTGCGGGCAGATCAAGGTCGGAAATCAGGTCAAGCGGAGGAGCCCACGTCAGCGGTTCTTCAATAGCATTGTGCTGCAGGAACTGTCGTGCTTCCTCGTCGAGATGTTCACGTAGTTGCGCACTCATCGTGCGCGCGAAATTCCGCGCTTGCTTCCACAGATTGTGTGGGTGCGCTCTGTGATCGTCGATTACGCCACTGCGTGCCGGCGTTCCGCTGATCTTCTCGATCAGGTAGTACCGGGCGGCGATAGCCTTGCGCCCGGCGCCGGGCAGGTCACCGGCGGTCTGACATATCCGTTGCCAGCGGTCTAGCGGTAGCAGTGCGGAGTAGTCGAGTTGGCGTCGCCGTGTGTAGTTGATAGGGGCGGGTTGCTCGGCGAGAAAGTCGTTGAGCCGCATCACTGCTGTGCTGATTGTTGGCCAGCCCGGTGAATGAGACAGCGCAAATAGGTAGCAATTCAATGCCTGGGCACTGGTAATCGCTCCGAGATGGTTGCTGATTTCAGTGAGGTGTGCGGTAGTTCCGGTGAGCAGCGTTGCGCCGGACAGTATCGGGCGCAGGTTTATCGCCTTCATCGCTTCGACGATGAAACGTGTCGACCATGCCGGCCAGAACGCGGCGGGCACACTGGCGGCCAGGCGCTGCACGCGGACTGGGTCGGGGTCCGGTGGGCGCGGTGTGGACAGCGCAGTGCGATAGCGTAATTGGTTAATGGGTCCCATCCAGGCAGCGCTGGCCTTGATGATGATCGCTGCAGAGACCGTTCCTTCACGTGGGCACGAGTGCAGCTCGGCAGGGCCCGTTTCCCTGTTCTGTCCTTCGATCAGCCAACGCGCGCGGTCAGCAGCCGCATTCAGAGTCGGCGCCCGCAGGATGTCAAGTGCTGCCGTCACTCCGACCGCGGTGTCGAGCGCCCGCAGCGGGGCCCTCGCGTGAAGTGTCGCCCTGCGTGGGGGCCGCTCCGTCAAGGCTAGGCACTCTTGCCGGCTATCTGCTGGCAGGTCTGCCGACTTTACCGCGGCAATGCCGTGCACCGAGGCGTAATTAAGGGCCCGGTTAGCCAGAACTTTGACGTCGTTGAGTGCTGACCGAGCCTGCCTCGCGCCCGCGTTGGTCGAGTAGATGCCGAAATCGGCACTGTCGTCGGCGATCACGTCAAGGATCTGCTGTTGGGCATCGGTGACCGGATGGCGTGGCCGCAGGCGCAGAGTCGCCGCGTCGGCGAGGTTGCAACCACACGCACACAGACTCGCCGACGGTACCGAATAACCTGGCATAAACGTCGGGCGTGGATGCTTGCCGCACCGGGGGCATTCGTCGGCGAGCAGGCAATGGTGACGTACGCAGGCGAACGACCAGCCGAGCCGCCAGTGCAGCTGCCAGCGCCCGCCGGTGTGGGCTAGGCAGTGTGGACAGTATCGCGACCATGGTCGATATCCGAAGGGAAACGAAGTCGCGATGCGGCCATTAGGGTGGTCGATCTCGAGCCCGGTGCCGTCGTAGCGGCTCAGGGTCATCGCCAGGACTGCATCAGGATGCAGACCGGTCACGGTGGCGATGGTGTCGAGCTGCGCCGGGGATGGTCGCACCAGCCAGCTGGGTCGTCGAGTCACCGGCAGGTTCAGTGCCGCCAGCACCTCGCCCACGGGTGTTGCGACTCGACGAGCGAGAGCTTCGAGCCACGAATCGATCGCCTCACCGTCGAGGGGGGCGACCCGAATTGGGAAGGTGCGGGCTGTCACAATGCATCCGCTATGGTGACCGTTTGGTATGCACGGCGGGTGCGAAATGCCACCGCCAGTTCCTGGCGTGCCTTTTCCGCGGCGCTATCGATCCTGATTGAATCGAATACCTTCTGATTCAATGTTTCTGCGCCGTTGCGGATCGCCTTGACACATCCGCGTCGGATCAATTCCATCAACGACCCGATGTGTCCGGTGCTTCGCCTGAACAAGTAGTCCGACAGGTCCTCGGCGAGCATGCCAGGGCGTTTGGATCCCAGAACAAGGCGCTCCTCGATGGTGGTCAACAGTGTGCGCCACTGCCGGCGTCCACGTTCGGTATCGACTTGGTAGGGAAGCATTTTGAGTATGGTCGTGCGGCGGGTGGTCTGTTCCAAGACTATGTCTTTATAGCCGGCGCTGTTGAGGTTGCAGCACAGGTCTTCCATCAGCAGCCCGCGGTTGCCCAAACCGATGCCGATCGACAGCAGCGTCAACGGAAACTCGTTGGCGATGTACTTGAAGTGATTGCTGATCTCCACTCCCCCGCTTCGCTGCCAGTGCAGAAAATGGAGGTCGTCGATGATGAGTAGTCTTGTCTCGCAACTGAGCACACAGTCCAACGCCCGTCGGCCTAGTTCTTCGGCTGTGCCGCGGCGAGCACCCGGGTGTGCGTAGAAGTCGCATAGGGCGGCGTTGAAGTCTTTCATGCTGGTGTTGCCGCGCATCCCGATACGGCAGACCGGCCATCGTTCGTCGCCCGCCCGGGTGAATTCGCCGTGGCGCCGTACTTCCCGACGGTGAAATTCTTTGGCGAAGGCCTCGACCGCGCACGTCTTACCTAGGCCCGGGTAGCCATCGAGCGCGACAGCGCCTTTGGCGTGGTTGCCATCCTGAGTGCTGCTATCCGTGATGACCCAGAGGTCCTCGTGCAGGGCCGCCAACTGCGGCGTTCGTAAGGGTCCGATGTTGTTGTGCCAGTCGGCGCGCCGCTGGTTGTAGATATCGGCTGCCGGTTCGCTGAGCCGGCGAATCTGACCTCGTGACAACGTCTCTGGCCGGATCCGCTTCGGCGCCTCAACATAGTCGCGCCATCCCTCCTTGCGGGACAACGTGAGGTTGTCGAGGTTCGAGGAGCCACGGGGAGGCGCGGCGGGTGCGGTGCTCATACGTCCTCCAAGACCTCGTCATAGAAATGGCCGTCGTCGACGATGACGTCCTCGTCGAGTTCGTCGACGAAAGTGGTTTCATCACCATCTTGAAGAGATTCTGGAGTGTTGAGACCCCTTCCTGCAGAGAGTGATTCAGGAACGCTGACTGCCGTGTGAACGTCAATTCCTAAGGTGGATTCTTGTCGCGAGAGCCGCAGCGCTGCGCGCAGCTCGGCCACGGTGTGACCCTGGCTGAGCTTGCGGCGCTCCAACAGTTCGGCCAGAGCTAGCTTGTCGTCGAAGTGACGATATTTGGCGGCGGCAAGTTTGCGCGCGTACTTGAGCCCGTCCTCGTTCATCGGGCCGTCGCAGGCGTCGGCCTCGGTCCATCGCAATGCATGCCACTCACGCGTGTTCTTGATGTCGAAGAAGTACACCTGTCGCACGTCGTCGGGATCGACGTGGACGGGCCAATGCCCTTTGCGACCCTTATATGGACTTTTCTCGCGAGCCTTATATCCGATGAGTCCAGGACCGCGGTAGAAGCGGTGATCAATCTCAAAGCCATAGTGCTGAATGGTGCGCCACTCGACCCGCAGGAACTGGTAAGCCAGGCACGGGTCGCGGGGTGCTTCGATGTAGCCGGCACGGGCGATGCCGTGCTCGAACATCTGCGACGGGGACATGCCGAGCGCCCACAAGCCCGGCTCGCCGATCCCATCATGGTCGCGTAGGTGATATACGGTGGCCACCCACTCTCGTAGCATCGCTTCGATTTCGTCGATGAAGAAGACGGCGTCCTGCTCGGGCGCTATACCGCGCGAATACAGGTCCGGGCCTTTGTAGCCGGGAAACTCCTGCAGAAACCCCTCACGGACGGTCCGGAAAAACCGTTCCACCGGGCCCTTGTCGTAGGGGACACGCAGCCGGGCGGGTTGGATCGAAATCCCCATCTGCCGGCACGCACTGGTCAGATGCTCACCGACGTAGATCTTGCCGTGATCGACCACCAGCGTCTCGGGGACGATTGCCGGCGTCGCCGCAAACACACTGTCGGGATCTACCACCTGCTGTTCGACCAAGACCGATCTTGGCACCCCGTGCGGTGGCCACACCGCCTCAGAGGGCCAGTCCCGGCCCGCTGGCATGGGGCGAAAACACTGATACAACACCGAAGCCGCATCGATCGCTTTGGTCGATACCGGGGTTAGCCGCAACCCCGTGATGCACCGCGAATACCAATCCATCGCCACGGTGAGATCCACGCCGACCCACCGCAGCGTGTGCGGATCCATCGCGAACACATCCAAAGGGGTCGTGTCCATCAACAAGTACTCCCCGGGACGCGCCGGATGCATCTTGCCGTAAGGCAACACGGGACGCGCCGCGATATCGCGATTGCGCTTGGTGCTATTGGAAAAAAGCGGATACAGCCGGTCGAGCTTGTCGAGGATGCGATACGCCGTCGCCTGCGACGGTAAGCGCACCAGGCCGGCCCCGTAGGTCATCTCCAGTCGTGCCGCCGCATGGGCAATCACGTAGCCCCCCGTCGGCCTGGACATATCGGTATGCTCACGCATGACGTCCAACGCGGCTAGTTCAAATAACTCAAAAGCCTTACTGCCCAACGTAGATCGCATAGCTTTGGCCGAAAGCAATCCGGCTTCCCCCTCGGCCTCGTATCGACTGACCCAGCGTTCGACAGTTCTCATTCCGATGCCGAGCTCTTTTGCCTTGGCCGCCATACGATCTCGTTTGGACAGCCCTATCCTGTAACGACGCCGCGGCTCTCCCGGTAAAGCCGTTAGCGCACAACCAGATCGATACCCTGTGAGCGCCTCACGCACATGCGCGGCGCGCTCACGCACTTGGCTACGCGCCGACTCAGGCACCGCCGACCACTTCACCGACGCAACATCACCGCCGGCCTCCGGGGCCTCGACGACCAGATCTTCGCTGACTAGACGCGAGCGATCAGAGAACATCACCTCATCCAACGCGAACCGACGGACCGACTCAGACCGCAAATCGCGAGCAACAACTTCTAGCACTCCGGCAACAGGGTGGATTTCAACGACTTCGAGGATTTCTCCGTCGTAAGTGAATCGCGTTCCTACGCCTATCCGTACACCCGCATGCCTCATAGTGACTCCTCGAATACTGTTGATGGACGAAGTGGTACGCCGAGATCCGCGCGGTACTCATGGCGCCACAACAGATGCATCAACGCCGGGCGGACCAGCTGCTGCGGGTATCCCCGAACCTTTTGTTCGGCATCAGCAATCGACATGCCGACGAAGCGCCCAGGACAACAACGGATCTCAGCCAAGATGGATTGGTTGATCAGCCACTCGCGCCGATAACCGGCAAGGAAGCGCACGTTCGCTAACAGGATTCGAGGCGGTTCATGTACCACCAGATACGACCAACCCAACGATTCGACGACTTCCCGCGTCCAAGCGCACAACAGCACAACCTTCGGTTCAGTCATCCGATCGCCGCGGACGACATCGACCACCACCGGTCCGCCGGCGCTGTCCAGCAGATAATCTGGAATGTGTTTGCGCACCTGCCCATCCACTTCGACACGCAAGATGAATGGTTGGGCGACAATGCGAACGACCCCAGGATCAAAGTCAGTCAACAGCAAATTCGCCAACTCTAGCCGCGACTCGTATGTGACGTGGTCATGCTGCGTGGCGGACCAATACGTTCCCGAGTAATGGCGCTGCCCGAAATACCAACGGAAAGTCCGCCACGGCGCCGCCTCAAACAGCGCAGCCGGTGATACCTTCTCCGCAGATACCGACCGCTCTTCCCCCACCACAGGCCGATACGCAATGGTCGCGGTACTCAGGTCGACAGCAGGCTCGAGCGACACCGTAATGCTCCGAACACCACAACCGCACCGCCAAGTACGACTTGGCGCCACTACCGGCGTTCTGCGGCAATCATCGAGGATTTAAAGCCGATTTACAAGGCCTTCTCACCCCCAGCTCAGTTGGGGGGACGCGTACGAGGGGGACTCCAAGTCAGCTTGGATGGCACCCACCCAACGTCGCCATGAATCCAGTTTGCTTTGATCACCTGTCACTCGCACGCCAAACGACGAAAGATGGCCCTCGGGATTCGCGACCGGTCATGTGTGATCGACACTTCTCGATACATCAACTATCAAGACCCGCAGTCGGTTTCGAGCCAGGAGCCTCATTCGATGAACAACGCGACTGCCTTCCGAGAGAATGTCATCTTCCATGAAGATCACTGAGATCCGCGGTGGTCACCGGAAGTCTTATTCCAGGGTCATGCCATATGACCGGCCGGTGGCATGCTCGCAATTCAGCCAGCGCACGGAGGCGCACCGGCGTTCTAGGATGTGCGTTATGGGTGGCCCAGATTTTCGCGGACTGGATGCGCTTCTTAGGAAGCATCAGCTGGATATAACCAGCGAAGAGGTCTTAGACCAGCTGGACTCGACCTTCGCGACAATTCCCGCTGCCGGTGCAGCGCCTCTCTCGATGGCCGAAGTACAATTTCTTCACGCTCACGATGACACTGGCGTCGCGGCGGTCATCGACAACTGGTCCGGCGAACAGCTACGCCAGGCTCAGGCGCGCTCGGCCGCAAGGGCGCTCGCTGACACCCTGTCTGGATCGATGAGCATCAAGGAAGCCGCCACACTGCTGGAAATCGACCGGTCAGGTGTATCTCGGCGCATCGCCGGAAAAAGATTGTGGGCCTTCGCCATTAACGGAAGCCGCCGCATCCCTCGCTGGCAGTTCTTAGGCTCCAAGCTCCTTCCTGGTCTCAACGTGATCGTGTCGGCGATACCACGCGACACCACTCCCGCCTCTATGGAGGCTTTCATGAAGACACCGCAGCCAGATTTCGGCGATCACACACCGATCGAACATCTCGCCGCCGGCGGCGACCCCAACCTGATCGCCGACTTCGTGTCCGATCTCGGCCGCTGGTGAGCCCCCCAAAAAAGTCCAGCACACACCGCCCAACGGCTCACCAAAGAAGCCCGCCACGTCGTCGACTACGCGGGCATATTGTGGCGAATCCACTGCACCACACGTCCTGTCCTGAAACGAGCTATGCGGCGAGCCCGCACTACCGTCAATGCGATGGGACCCCCGCCTAGGACCGCAACCCGTCGCCCATCGCGACAGTGTGCTTAATATCCCCAGACACTACAAACGCGATCCATGATCGCAGACCACCAATGTCGCTGATACAGAACGAAGTTCGCGAGTCCAATAGACCAGCCCACGCACGCAAGCGCAAAGCCAAAGCGACGGTCAACGCTTAGGACGGCTATGCACATTCTCATCTTTGTGGCGGATCCGCCATTTTGACGTCACAAAGATGAGAATTCCGCCATGTTGGATGAGAACCTACAGCCCGGTGGCTTGGCCTTCCCACTTCTCGGTCGAGCCGGTCACCACGGGTGCCACCTGGCCGGGATCGCCAACGCAAATCACTTGCCGTGCAAGGCTTCCCAGCGCGCCGAGGTCGGCATAGGTGCATTGCCAGGCCTCGTCAACCAAGAGTACATCGGCTCCGGCCAGGTTGGGATCGACGTAGAGCCAGCGAGCGGCGGTGCCGATCAGAATTTCCCCGCCTGTCGAGTGTTCCCATCGCACACTGCGGCCCGCGACCGTGCGAATGCCGTCCACCATCACCGGCTTCTTACCAGCCCCCGACACGATCAGGGAAGCGCGGTCGCTGACGGCGGCGATGCGCCGAGCCAGCTCAGCGGCTTGCTCGCGGGTCTGTGCAGCCACCGCCACACGCAGCGCCACGCGGTGAGCCAGTGCACCGGCCAGCAGCGCCACCAGGCGGCTCTTGCCCGCGCCGGGGCAAGCCGGAACGCAGACCGCAGCATCGCCGCCCCACGCGGCCAGCAGCACCCGCGCCAGCATCGGCGTGTCCAGCAGGTCGCGTCCCGGCCAGTCCTCGGTGATCGGCGCAGCGGTGGGCAGCGACGGGGTCACCGTGGCCGGTGCCCCAGCAGGCGGGTTAGCGGTCGCGGGGGCGCCGGGGGTGAATCGCTTAGGCAGCGTACGCATCTCAGTTCTCCGGTGCTTGTGTGTCGTCGGCGGCAGCGATCATCACCGCCAGAGGAACGGGGCGGCGGCTTGCGGTCGGGGTGGCCCCCTGTGACAGCCAGGAGAACCGCCGCTTATACAGCCGCGCCACCGCCGTGCGCCGCGACCGAATCGTGGACACCGAGGGCGGCGCAGGGATCACCGTCACCGGCTCACCCGCAGCGGGCCGGTACCCCGTCTTGCGGAGTCCACCGATGGTCACCGTCAACGCCCCGTCCTCACCCACGGCGGTGGCGAAAACCTCACCACTGAAACGGTTCTCCGCATCCGGCATCGCCGTCATCGGCTCCCCAGCCCAACCGGTGACGGCGGCCCCCGCCTTCAACCGCGTATCCAGCCGCCCCGCGCGCACGGTGACGCGGTTGGCGTGCTGGCCCGCCCCAACGACAGTCTCGCCGTGGCAGACGAACCCGGTGTGGACACCCCGCCCCCGCCACAACGGATCGGCCAGCAACGCCGCCTCATACAGATCGGCGGCATCGCAGCGGCTCGCCAACCGCGCCGCCGCCAGGTGCAGCGTTTCGGGCCGGTCCCAACTGCGCTGTTCGCGCACCGCCTCCTGCATGACCTCCAACTGCCAGTCGTCGTCCTCACGCAGCGCGTCCAGCCCCGGCAGCAACAGACCTCCGGTCACCGCGCGATGCCAGGCGTGCAACCCGCTCACGCCGTTGGGCACCGACAGCGCCGCCCGCCACGCGCCCGCGTGATCGGCACCGGGAGCCACACCGAGCATGAACCGCGCGCGGCTGGTGCTCAGCACGTCGGTCACCGCCGAGGTACCGGGATGCGCGGCCCGCTCCACCCACCAACCGGCCAGCGCCGATCCCGCCGCCACGTCGATGCCGGCGCACCGCGCCGGGTCGGCGTAGCCGCGCGCCAAACCCGCCAGCGCTCGCAACGTGGCAGGCGTATCGACCAAGGCAGTCGCCCCGCCGCAGAAGTCACCGGCCACGCACCCGGCGGCGCGGGCGAGCGCGGCCAGCCCATCGGCTCCGGTGCCGCTGTACGAGTGCCCATCCGGCCCCACGGCCTGCACATGCACCACCGGCCCAGTGCGCCGCGCCGCGACGGCCACCTTCACGTCGCGCGCCGGGGCAGGGTTATGCAGCAGCCGGGGCACCGGCCCACCGGCATCGCGTGCGGCCACCCGCAGCGCGAGGTCAAACAGCGCGGCGCTCACGCCGCACCGTCCCGGCACTCACCGGCATCAGCCAGACCGCGCGCGGCGGCGGCAAACCCATCCGCCAGAGCCGCCGTCGCCAGGTCGTCACGGGGACGCTGGGCAGCCTCGCTCACGGTGGCTACGGTCCACCCGGTGCCAGCCAGCACCGCGTTGGCCCACTGCGCGAAGTCGGCTGGCCCGGCCCGCCCGCTCACGCCGCCACCGCCGCTACGGGGGTGACGCGCACCGTCTTGGCCCACGCAGGCGTGGTATCGGCAGCGTGCGCGCCGATTAGGGCCACGATCAACGGCACCGGCAGCCGACGTTCGGGCCAGGGTGTGCCGCCATCGGTGAACGCCACGATCACGTTGCCCGCTGGACGCGCAGACAACGCAGCATCGATACCGACCCGCAGATCGGTGCCCCCGCCCCCGGTCAACGTCACGTCGCTGATCGACCGCACCGCGCGCGGCACGGTGGCCGCTGCATCGCAGCAGACCACCCGCACCTTGGAACCGGTGCGCCGCAGCACCGCCCGTGTTTCGGACAGAGCGGCAGCCAGATCGTCCTCACCCATGGACATAGACGTGTCGATGATCAGATCGACGGTGATCTTCGGTGCTCGCAGCGTCGGCAAGAGCACGCCCTTGGGTGCGCGCCGGTTCGGTCGCCGCCAGGAGTGGTGCACCTGGCCCGCCTGGTCCTCGACGGCGCGGCGCACCGCAGCGCGCAGCACCTTGGGCCACGGCACCACAGCCGGGGCGAGTTGGGCAGCCGCCCACCGAGCCAGGCCCGCAGGCATGGTGCCGCGACCGGCCCCGCTGCGCGCCATCTCTTGCTGCACTGCGCGGGCGACAGCGACCTTCACCAGATCGGCGGCAGCGGTGGGCAGCCCCTTGCCGCTGCCCAAGTCGGCGGCGGCGGGCAGTTCGCCCGGTACGGGCGCATCTCCGGCACCAGAGCCGCACCCGTAACCATCGTCATCCCCGTCACCGGCTCCCTCACCAGTCGTGACGTTGCCGCTGCGGGGTGTACCGGGCGGCACCAAATGCCGGTAGTAGACCTCGGCGGCGTGCCCGTCCTCGCAACCGATCCCGCTGGGAGTTACCACACCGGCTGGCAATCCCACACCGGCCGCGATCAGGTCGTCGTTGATTTCCGCGTCGGCGGCGACATTCCACATGGTTCGATCCACCGGGGAATCCACCGTGTCAGCGCGGCCACCGTGTTCGCGCAGCACGTGCCCGACCTCATGCAGCAGCACCCCACCGGCCAGCGGGATGCTCCACCCGTCCTCGGTGCCCAGCATCATCGGGTCCAGGTAGAGGCGCCAGTGCCGGTCCACGGCAAAAGTGCCCAGACCGGGCGCGGCCACCGGCGTCAACGCGAACAGTGCCCGCGCGAAGTACGGCATCGCCTCCACCGCAGCCATCCGCGCCAGCCGCAGCCGCCGCCACTCGTCGGCGGTGAGCGCCCTGACCCCGGTCACGCCGCGCTCCCCACGTCAAGGCCCGCCGCGATCATCACGTCCTTGAACTTGCGCGCCGCCGCTGGCGGCTTCGCACCGGCAGGCATCGCCACACTCAGGGCGCGCGCCGCTGCCCCGGCCACGTCGGGAGCGCCATGGGTTGCCGCATCGACCAGCGGCCCCCACGCGGTCATCCACGCGTCCTTGGTCCCCTTGCCCGACGCCCACGCCACCACACCCGACAGCACCGCCCACACCTGATCGGGGCGGGCCGCCTCCCAGGCGACGA
>NZ_MPNT01000059.1 GCF_001907675.1 Mycobacterium paraffinicum | reverse complement strand
GGGAGTTCCCGCGGGGACGGCGTCTCAGGGATAGCAAAACCCGGGGGCACGACGCCGCCAGCGGGGCCAAGGTGTACGAGGTTACGGCGCGGGGGGCCCGGCCACTTGGCGCGCTGCACCTAGACCTCCGGTACGTCAACGGCAAGTCGTGGTTGGTGTTCGGCCCGTACGCCGGGTGGTCACCGAAATTCTTGAAGCACGGCCGCCTGTCCGACCTGCCGCGCTCGGTGAAGCCGGACAACGCGTTGTCCATGCTCGGTGTCGGCCTCACCCAGCTGACGCTGGTCAACTACCTGCTCGGCCAACTGCGCCTCTCGGAACCCGACCGCATTCATATGCTGCGCGAATTCGCCCCCAGCGCAGTCGATTCCGACTGGGAGCTGACGGTCGCCGGTCAGCGCGTGCAGGTGATCCGGCGGGACCGGCGCAAGGGGGGCGTGCTGGACTTCAGCACCGCCGTGCTCGCGGCCGCCGACGGCAGCATCGCCGGGCTGCTGGGAGGGTCGCCGGGGGCGTCGACCGCGGTGTCCGCCATGCTCGAGGTGCTTGAGCGGTGCTTCGCCGGCCGCTATGGCTCCTGGCTGCCGAGGCTCAAAGAGATGGTGCCCTCGCTGGGCGTCGAGCTTTCCCGCGAGCCGGCGTTGTACGACGAGGTGTGGTCCTGGAGCACCGAGGTGCTGGGGTTGACGTCCGATTCGGGGGTTCGGTCATGAGTGAAGCGTTGCGTCGGTCCTGGGCCAAAGACCTTGGCGCACGCACCCTTTACGAGCTGCTGAAGCTGCGGGTGGAGGTGTTCGTGGTGGAGCAGGCGTGCCCGTACCCGGAGCTGGACGGGCGTGACCTGCTCGCCGAAACCCGGCACTTCTGGCTGGAGACCCCCGAGGGTGAGGTGATCTGCACGCTGCGGTTGATGGAGGAACACGCCGGCGGCCAGAAGACGTTCCGGATCGGCCGGTTGTGCACCAAACGCAGCGCGCGCGGGCAGGGCCACACCACCCGGCTGCTGCGCGCCGCCCTGGCCGAGGTGGGCGACTACCCGTGCCGGATCGACGCGCAGACGTACCTGGCCGACATGTACGCCCAGCACGGATTCGTCCGCGACGGCGAAGATTTCGTCGACGACGGCGTTCCGCACGTGCCGATGCTCAAGCCGTCCCGCCCCGCTTCCGGCATCACGGAGTTACCGTGAAGCCGTATCCGTTCAGCGCGATCGTCGGGCACGACCAGCTGCGCCTCGCGCTGTTGCTGTGCGCCGTGCGCCCGGAGATCGGCGGTGCGCTGATCCGGGGCGAGAAGGGCACGGCGAAGTCGACGGCCGTACGAGGCCTGGCCGCGTTGCTGTCCGCCGCGACCGACGGCGACGGCGCCGGCCTTGTCGAAATGCCCCTCGGCGCAACCGAAGACCGGGTGATCGGCTCGCTGGACCTGCAGCGCGTGCTGCGCGACGGCGAGCACGCGTTCTCGCCGGGGCTGTTGGCCCGCGCGCACGGCGGCGTGCTCTACGTCGACGAGGTCAACCTGCTGCACGACCATTTGGTGGACGTGCTGCTCGACGCCGCGGCCATGGGCCGGGTGCACATCGAGCGCGACGGCATCTCCCATTCGCACGAGGCCCGGTTCGTGCTCATCGGCACCATGAACCCGGAGGAAGGCGAACTGCGACCGCAGCTGCTGGACCGGTTCGGCCTCACCGTCGACGTACACGCGTCGCGCGATGTCGACGTGCGGGTGGAGGTGGTCCGGCAGCGCATGGCCTATGAGGCGGATCCCGACGCGTTCGTCGCCCGGTACGCCGAGGCCGAGGCGGAGCTGGCCGGGCGCATCGCGGACGCCCGGGCGCTCGTCGGCGAGGTGGTGCTGCCCGACAACGAATTACGGCGCATCGCGGCGGTGTGCGCGGCGTTCGACGTCGACGGGATGCGCGCCGACCTGGTGGTGGCCCGCACCGCGGCCGCACACGCCGCCTGGCGGGGGGTCAAGACCGTCGAAGAGCAGGACGTCCGGGTCGCCGCCGAGCTGGCGTTGCCGCATCGGCGCCGCCGCGACCCGTTCGACGACCCGGGCATCGACCGCGACCAGCTCGACGAGGCGCTGGCGCAAGCCGGCGACGACGAGCCCGAACCCGACCCGCCAGGCGGCGGACAATCCCCGGAAGGCACTGCGGAGCAACCGAATTCGGCAGCCACCCAGAAGCCGCAAGCACCGCGCCCCAGCGCGCCGCCGTCGAAGACCTTCCGCGCCCGGGCGTTGACGGTGCCCGGGGTCGGAACCGGCGCGCCCGGGCGGCGGTCGCGGGCGCGCAACGCCACCGGCAGCGTGATCGCGGCCGCAGAGGCCGGCGACGCGAGCTCCGGCGCGCACGGGCTGCACCTGTTCGCCACCCTGCTGTCGGCCGCCGAGCGCGCCGGCGCCGGGCCGCTGCGGCCGGGTCCGGACGACGTGCGACGGGCGATCCGCGAAGGGCGCGAGGGCAATTTGGTCATCTTCGTCGTGGACGCCTCGGGCTCGATGGCGGCGCGCGATCGGATGGCCGCGGTCAGCGGCGCGACGCTGTCGCTGCTGCGCGACGCCTACCAACGCCGCGACAAGGTCGCCGTGATCACGTTCCGCCAGCACGAGGCGCGGCTGCTGCTGCCGCCGACGTCGTCGGCGCACATCGCCGGCCGGCGGCTGGCGCGATTCGACACCGGCGGCAAGACCCCGTTGGCCGAGGGCCTGCTCGCCGCGCGCGAGTTGATCGTTCGGGAGAAGGCGCGCGATCGGGCCCGGCGGCCTCTGGTGGTGGTGCTCACCGACGGCCGGGCCACGGCCGGACCGGACCCGTTGGGCCGCGCCCGGTCGGCGGCCGGCCGACTGGTGGCCGAGGGCGCCGCCGCGGTGGTGGTGGACTGCGAAACCTCCTACGTGCGTTTGGGTTTGGCCGAGCAGTTGGCTCGCCACCTGGGCGCGCCGGCCGTGCGCCTCGAGCAGTTGCACGCGGACTCCCTGACGCGCGCGGTGCGAAACGCGGCCTGAGGAAGGTAATCGCTGATGCCCCAAGGCCGACCGGTCCAGGTGCCCGACGACGGGCTGAGCACCAGGGCGCGGCGCAACACGCCGGTCCTGGCGGTGCACACCGGCGCGGGCAAGGGAAAATCGACCGCTGCGTTCGGAATGGCGTTGCGCGCCTGGAACGCCGGGCTCTCCGTCGCCGTGTTCCAGTTCGTCAAGAGCGCGAAATGGAAGGTGGGGGAGGAGGCCGCCTTCGCCCGACTCGGTGAACTGCACCAGCAGCACAACGTCGGCGGGCCCGTCGAATGGCACAAGATGGGCGCGGGCTGGTCGTGGTCCCGCAAGGCGGGCAGTGAGCTCGATCACGCGGCGGCCGCCGCCGACGGGTGGGCGGAGATCGCGCGCCGGCTGGCCGAGCAGCGCCACGACTTCTACGTACTGGACGAGTTCACCTACCCGCTGAAGTGGGGATGGGTGGACGTCGACGAGGTGGTGGACACGCTGCTGGCGCGGCCCGGCCACCAGCACGTCGTCATCACCGGGCGTGATGCCCCGCAGCGGTTGATCGAGGCCGCCGACCTCGTCACCGAGATGACTAAGGTCAAGCACCCGATGGACGCGGGCCGCAAGGGGCAGAAGGGCATCGAGTGGTGAGTGTCCCCGCCGTCGTCGTCGCCGCGCCGGCGTCGGGCAGCGGAAAGACCACCATCGCAACGGGTTTGATCGGTGCACTGCGGCGCGCGGGTCATGTCGTGGCAACGTTCAAGGTCGGCCCGGACTTCATCGACCCCGGCTATCACGGCCTGGCCGCCGGGCGCCCCGGCCGCAACCTCGACCCGGTGTTGGTCGGCGAGAACCTGGTCGGTCCGCTGTACGCCCACGGCGCCGGCGGCGCCGACATCGCGGTGATCGAGGGGGTGATGGGACTCTTCGACGGGCGAATCGGCCCCGCCGCGACCGGCCCTGCCGAAGGCTCCACCGCGCACGTGGCGGGCCTGTTGGGCGCACCCGTGATCCTGGTGGTCGACGCGCGCGGGCAGAGCCATAGCGTCGCCGCACTGCTGCACGGGTTCTCGACCTTCGACGCCGCGACCCGGGTTCGCGGCGTGATCCTCAACCGGGTCGGTTCGGCCCGGCACGAACACGTGCTGCGGCAGGCCTGCGAGCAGGCCGGCGTCGCGGTGCTGGGGGCTATCCCGCGCGCCGCTGAATTAGAGCTGCCGACAAGGTATTTGGGACTCGTGACCGCGGTGGAGTATGGCCGGCGCGCGCGGCATGCCGTCGAGGCGATGACCGATCTGGTCGCGCGCCACGTCGACCTGGCGGCCGTGGCTGCGGTCGCGGCGAGCCGCGAGGCAGCGACCTGGGACCCGGCGACGGCGGTGGGGGAGCCGCCCGGCGCGCGCGCCACCGTGGCGATGGCGGCGGGAAAGGCGTTCACCTTCGCCTATGCCGAGCACACCGAGCTGCTTCGGGCCGCCGGCGCCGACGTGGTCGAGTTCGACCCCCTCGCTGATTCGTTGCCCGACGGCACCGACGCCGTGGTGCTGCCCGGCGGCTTCCCGGAACAGTTCACCGCCGAGCTCTCGGCCAACGACGTGGTGCGCCGGCAGATCAACGAGCTGGCCGCCGCGGGCGCGCCGATCCACGCCGAATGCGCCGGCCTCATCTACCTGGCCACCGAACTCGACGGTCACCCGATGTGCGGGGTGCTGGCCGGGTCGGCGCGGTTCACCCCGCACCTGACGCTGGCCTATCGCGACGCCGTCGCCGTTGCCGAATCGCCGCTGTACAGCGCCGGGCAGCGCGCCGTGGGACACGAATTCCACCGGACCGCAGTCACTTTCAGTGACAGCTACCAGCCCGCGTGGGTGTACCGGGGCAACGACGCGGACGCCGTGCGAGACGGCGTCGTGCACGGCGGCGTGCACGCGTCGTACCTGCACACCCATCCGGCCGCGGCGCCGCAGGCCGTCGCGCGGTTCGTCGCGCACGCGGCCGGGGGCCGGGCGGGCGACCCGCTTCGCCCGGCCCCCGGCCGCGCTCGCGGTCGCCACTAGGCTTGCCGGGTGACCGAGAACGCCTACCTCGCCGGGCTGCGCCTGGCCGGCAAAAAGGTCGTCGTGGTCGGCGGCGGCTCGGTCGCCCAGCGCCGGCTGCCCTTGCTCATCGCCAGCGGCGCGGACGTCCACGTCATCTCCCGCAGCGCCACCAGGTCGGTCGAGGCCATGACCGGAATCACGTTGTCCCTGCGCGAATACCGCGACGGTGACCTCGACGGAGCCTGGTACGCGATCGCGGCCACCAACGACCCGGAAGTGAATGCGGCCATCGTCGCCGAGGCCGAACGCCGCCACCTCTTCTGCGTCCGCGCCGACATCGCCGTGGAGGGAACCGCGGTGACACCGGCGTCCTTCCGCTACGAGGGGTTATCGGTCGGCGTGCTGGCCGGCGGCGAGCACCGCCGCTCCGCGGCGATCCGCTCGGCCATCCGCGAAGCGCTGCAGACCGGGCTCATCGCGCAGGACAGCGCGGTGAGCTCCGACGTGGCGCGCGGCGGGGTGGCACTGGTCGGCGGCGGCCCCGGTGACCCAGAACTGATCACGGTGCGCGGGCGCCGGCTGCTGGCCCACGCCGACGTCGTCGTGGCCGATCGGCTCGCGCCGCCGGAGCTGCTGGCCGAGCTCCCGCCCCACGTGGAGGTCATCGACGCCGCCAAGATCCCGTACGGGCGCGCGATGGCGCAGGACGCCATCAACGACGTCATGATCGAGCGCGCCCGCTCCGGGAAGTTCGTCGTCCGCCTCAAGGGCGGGGATCCCTTCGTCTTCGCCCGTGGTTATGAGGAAGTGCTGGCGTGCGTCGACGCCGGGATCCCGGTCACCGTGGTGCCGGGTGTGACGAGCGCCATAGGAGTGCCCGCCCTGGCCGGCGTTCCGGTCACGCACCGGGCCATAAATCACGAATTCGTGGTGGTCAGCGGCCATCTGGCGCCCGATCATCCCGAATCGTTAGTGAATTGGAATGCGTTGGCCGCGATGTCCGGGACCATCGTTTTGCTGATGGCCGTGGAACGCATCGAACTTTTCGCCGACGTGCTGATAAACGGTGGCCGACCTGCGGATACTCCAGTGCTGGTGGTCCAGCATGGGACGACGGCCGCTCAGCGGACTTTGCGGGCAACGCTCGCCGACACGCCCGAAAAGATCCGCGCCGAGGGCATCCGACCTCCCGCGATCATCGTGATCGGGCCGGTCGCCGGATTCGGGCTTTAAACGATTCTTAAGATTACTGTAAGGTAACCCTTTATGACGGCCCTCAACGAAACAGAGCGCGCGATGCGGAACTTCACGTCCGCGCGCCCCGATCGTCCGGCCCCGGCGCGCTCCTCGCGCCCGGCGGAGACCGCCTCCACCCGCATCAGCAAGTACTACCCGGCCTGGCTGCCGTCCCGTCGCTTCATCGCCGCGGTGATCGCCATCGGCGGGATGCAGTTGCTGGCGACCATGGACAGCACCGTCGCGATCGTCGCGCTGCCCCGGATCCAGAACGAACTGAGCCTGTCCGACGCGGGCCGCAGCTGGGTGATCACCGCGTATGTGCTCACATTCGGCGGGCTGATGCTGCTGGGCGGCCGGCTGGGCGACACCATCGGGCGCAAGCGCACCTTCATCGTCGGCGTCGCGTTGTTCACCATCTCTTCGGTCCTGTGCGCGGTCGCCTGGGACGAGGCGACCATGGTCATCGCGCGGCTCTCGCAGGGTGTCGGGTCCGCCATCGCCTCGCCGACCGGGCTGGCGCTGGTCGCGACGACCTTCCCCAAGGGCCCGGCCCGTAACTTCGCGACGGCGGTATTCGCCGCCATGACCGCCATCGGTTCCGTGATGGGCCTGGTCGTCGGTGGGGCGCTGACCGAGGTTTCCTGGCGGCTGGCGTTCCTGGTGAACGTGCCGATCGGGCTGGTGATGATCTACCTGGCCCGCACCGCGCTGCGCGAGACCAACCGCGAGCGAATGAAACTCGACGCGACCGGGGCCATGCTGGCCACGCTGGCGTGCACCGCGGCCGTCTACGCCTTCTCGATGGGACCGGAGAAGGGCTGGGTGTCGTTCACCACCATCGGCTCCGGAGTGGTCGCCATGGCCGCCGCGCTCGCCTTCATCATCGTCGAGCGGACCGCCGAAAACCCCGTCGTGCCATTCGATCTGTTCCGCGACCGCAACCGACTGGTCACCTTCGCCGCGATCTTCCTGGCCGGCGGACTGATGTTCAGCCTGACCGTCTGCATCGGCCTGTACGTCCAGGACATCCTCGGCTACAGCGCGTTGCGCGCCGGCGTCGGCTTCATCCCGTTCGTCATCGCGATGGGGATCGGCCTGGGCGTCTCGTCGCAACTGGTGTCGCGGTTCTCGCCCCGGGTGCTGACCATCGGCGGCGGCATCCTGCTGTTCTGGGCGATGCTCTACGGCTGGGGCTTCATGCACCGCGGCGTGCCCTACTTCCCCAACCTGGTGCTGCCCATCATCGTCGGCGGCATCGGCATCGGCATCTGCGTCGTCCCGCTGACGCTGTCGGCCATCGCCGGCGTCGGTTTCGACCAGATCGGCCCGGTGTCGGCGATCGCGTTGATGCTGCAGAGCCTCGGCGGCCCGCTGGTGCTCGCCGTCATCCAGGCCGTCATCACCTCTCGGACGTTGTACCTGGGCGGCACGACCGGCCCGGTGAAGATCATGAACGACCTCCAGCTGCACGCGCTCGATCAGGGCTACACCTACGGCCTGCTGTGGGTGGCCGGGGTGGCCGTCGTAGTCGGCGGTGCCGCGCTGCTGATCGGCTACACGCCCGAACAGGTGGCGCACGCCCAAGAGGTCAAGGAAGCGATCGACGCCGGCGAGCTGTAGCTCTCAGCCGCCGACCGTCACGCCAGAGTGGCGTCGGCACGTGAGCGTTGCGCTGGCGTGACGCTCGTCGCAGGAACCCGCACCGCTAGGCTGGCCCGCTGTGATCACCCGGATGTCCGAGCTCTTTGTGCGCACCTTGCGCGACGATCCCGCTGACGCCGAAGTGCCCAGCCACAAACTCCTGATCCGGGCCGGCTACATCCGGCCCGTCGCGCCCGGGCTGTACAGCTGGCTGCCGCTCGGCCTGCGGGTGCTGCGCCGGATCGAGCGCGTCGTCCGCGAAGAGATGGACGCGATCGGCGGGCAGGAGATCCTGTTCCCCGCCCTGCTGCCGCGCGCGCCCTACGAGACGACGAACCGGTGGACCGAATACGGCGAGGGCGTGTTCCGGCTCAAGGATCGCCGCGGCAACGACTACCTGCTCGGGCCGACGCACGAAGAGGTGTTCACCCTGACCGTCAAGGGCGAATACAGCTCCTACAAAGACTTTCCGGTGCTGCTCTACCAAATCCAGAACAAGTACCGCGACGAGGCGCGGCCACGGGCGGGGATCCTGCGGGTGCGCGAGTTCGTGATGAAGGACTCGTACTCCTTCGACATCGACGACGCCGGGCTCAAGGCCGCCTATCACGCGCACCGCGAGGCCTACCAGCGCATCCTCAACCGGCTCCAGGTGCGCTACGTGATCGTCTCCGCGGTCTCGGGGGCCATGGGCGGCAGCGCCTCCGAGGAGTTCCTGGCCGAGAGCCCCGTCGGTGAAGACACGTTCGTGCGCTGCCTGGAATCCGGGTACGCGGCCAACGTCGAGGCCGTCGTCACCGCCCGCCCGGACGCCAAGCCCATCGAAGGGTTGCCGGAGGCGGTGGTGCACGACACGGGCGACACCCCGACCATCGCCACGCTGGTGGACTGGGCCAACACCGCCGACCTCGGCCGCACCGTCACCGCGGCCGACACGCTGAAGAATGTCCTGCTCAAGGTGCGCCAGCCGGGCGGGGAATGGGAGCTGCTGGCCATCGGGCTGCCGGGCGATCGTGAGGTCGACGACAAGAGACTCGGCGCGGCGCTCGAGCCGGCCGAATACGCGTTGCTCGACGACGCCGACTTCGCCAGGTATCCCTTCCTGGTGAAGGGCTACATCGGCCCGAAAGCCCTGCGGGACAACGGGGTTCGCTACCTGGTCGACCCCAGGGTGGTGGACGGGACCAGTTGGATCACCGGGGCGGACGAGCCGGGCCGGCACGTCGTCGGCCTGGTGGCGGGACGGGATTTCACCGCCGACGGCACCATCGAGGCCGCCGAGGTGCGCGACGGCGACCCGTCTCCCGACGGCGCCGGCCCGCTGGTGTCGGCCCGGGGGATCGAGGTCGCGCACATCTTCCAGCTCGGCCGCAAATACACCGACGCCTTCACCGTCGACGTGCTCGGCGAGGACGGCAAGCCGGTGCGGCTGACCATGGGGTCCTACGGCTTCGGGGTGTCGCGAATGGTGGCGGTGATCGCCGAGCAACACCACGACGAGCTGGGCCTGCGCTGGCCCGCGGAGGTCTCGCCGTTCGACGTGCACCTGGTGATCGCCAACAAGGACGCGGACGCGCGCGCCGGAGCCACCGAGCTGGCCGCCGACCTGGACCGGCTGGGTGTGGCGGTGCTGCTCGACGACCGTCAGGCGTCCCCGGGGGTGAAGTTCAAGGACGCCGAGTTGCTCGGCGTGCCGTGGATTCTGGTGGTGGGCCGCGGCTGGGGCAACGGCGTCGTCGAGCTGCGTGACCGCTTCGGCGGGCAGACGCGCGAGCTGGCCACCGGGCCGTCGCTGGCCACCGACATCGCCGCCGCGCTGAGCGGATAGCGCTCGAAATCCCTTGCGGCGCTAGTCGTTTCCGCCCGGGAAGCTCGTGGTGATGGGCCACGCGCCCAGCACGCGGTTCCAGCGGGCGGCCATCACGGCGCTCTGGGTCAGGGCCGTCGAGGAGAAGGCGCGGTCGTCGGCCGTCTCGGCGTGCTCGATCACCACCCGCCATGCCGACGCGCAGTCGTTCTCCATCCGGGCGGCCAGGCGCGCGGCGTCCGCGGCGCTGCCGATCAGCATCGGCAGCTGGTAGCCGGGGGCGGCGACCGGGGCGTTGACCTTGCGGGCGGTCAGCATCGCGATCACGTCGTCGCGGCGCTGGCGGTGCTGCAACAGTGCCTCCACCACCATGCCGTTCACGCTGGGCGGCGACAGCGCCGAGACCATGCCGTAGCCGTAGATCGTCGAGTGTTCGATGGCCAGCGCGTCGCACAGCGCCGCGTTGTCGGCGTCCTTGCCGGAACTCATATCGACGGGCCCCCGGGCACCAGGGCGACGGTGTACGACGCCGTGCACGACGCGATGATCGACGCCAGCAGCCCGGCCCGGTAGCCCGATTCCCCCGCCACCAGGCGGCTGGCACTGTCCGCCGAAGCCCGCAACGCGTTGATCACATCGGACACCGGGGGTGGGGGCGGTGGCGGGCCCGGCGGCTCGGCCGCGCTCGGGCTGGGGCTCGTCGTCTCGCTGGTCGACGAGCTGGTGATCTTGCCGGCCGCGCGCGAGATCTCCGTCGACAGCGCGCGGGCGTGCGCGGCGCGTTGATTCGCCACCACCGCCAGCGCGGCGGCGATCTGCGGTGGGTTGCCGACGGCCGCCGCGGCGGCACCGGCCAGCGCGCTGTCCTTGCGGGCCTGGTCCAACGGCCCCAGCAGCTCTTCGACGGCCGGGGGTTTGGGCGGGGACTCGCCGCAGGCGGAGCTGACCACCCCGAGCGCGGCCAGAGCCACGCCGCCGGCGAGCACACCCCGCCGGTTGACGGGGGGAACTGCGCTAGACACAAACACATCCTGCCATCGGTGCGCGGGCGGGTACGAAGCCAGGCGCGAACGGGCCGTCAGAGCCGATTCCTGGCGTATCGTTGATAGCTGGCTCTCGCGGAACGGCAGCCTTCGCGTTCCGTTAGGACACTGGAGCCGCCCGCAAACCACGGGGCGGCGACGCCCTCCAGCTGACCGGACAACTCAAGATGAGGAGCTCGCCGTGACCACCGGGCTACCTTCGCAGACACAGGTGATCGAGCTACTCGGTGACGAGTTCGCGCGCGCCGGATACGAGATCGAAGACGTGGTCATCGACGCCCGGACGCGTCCCCCGCGGATCACGGTGGTCGCCGACGGCGACAAATCCCTCGACCTGGACACCATCGCCATCTTGTCGCGCTCGGCGTCGACTTTGCTGGACGGCATGGACGGCATGGACGGCATCGAAGACCGCTACGTGCTCGAGGTGAGCTCGCCGGGCGTGGACCGCCCGCTGACCAGCGCGAAACACTTCCGCCGCGCCCGCGCCCGCAAGGTCGACGTCGTCCTGTCGGACGGTTCGCGGCTAACGGGCCGTGTCGGCGAGACCCACGATGACGCCGTCGCGCTGGTGGTCCGCGAAGGCCGCGACTACCGGCTGCGCGACATTCCGCTCGCCGATATCGCCAAAGCCGTTGTCCAGGTGGAGTTTTCGCCCCCAGCCCAGGCGGAGCTGGACCTGGCGAGCCGTCCCGACAGGAAGGAGCGGCGCTGATGAATATCGACATGGCGGCGCTGCATGCCATCGAGGTGGATCGGGGCATCTCGGTCAACGAGCTGCTCGAGACGATCAAGTCGGCGCTGCTCACCGCCTACCGGCACACCGAGGGCCACCAGAACGATGCGCGCATCGAGATCGACCGCAAGACCGGTGTCGTTCGCGTCGTCGCCCGCGAGACCGATGAGGACGGCAACGTCATCAGCGAATGGGACGACACCCCCGAGGGTTTCGGGCGCATCGCCGCGACCACCGCGCGGCAGGTCATGCTGCAGCGGTTCCGGGACGCGGAGAACGAGCGCACCTACGGCGAGTTCTCCACCCGCGAGGGGGAGATCGTCGCGGGCGTCATCCAGCGGGACAGCCGCGCCAACGCGCGCGGTCTGGTCGTGGTGCGGATGGGCACCGAGACCAAGGCCTCCGAGGGTGTGATCCCGGCGGCCGAACAGGTCCCCGGCGAAAGCTACGAACACGGCAACCGCGTGCGTTGCTACGTGATCGGTGTGACCCGCGGTGCCCGGGAGCCGATGATCACGCTGTCGCGGACGCATCCCAACCTGGTGCGCAAGTTGTTCTCCCTGGAGGTTCCCGAGATCGCCGACGGCTCGGTCGAGATCGTCGCGGTGGCCCGCGAGGCCGGCCACCGCTCCAAGATCGCGGTGAAGTCCAACGTTCCCGGCCTGAACGCGAAAGGGGCCTGCATCGGCCCGATGGGCCAGCGGGTGCGCAACGTGATGAGCGAGCTCTCCGGGGAAAAGATCGACATCATCGATTACGACGAGGACCCGTCGCGGTTCGTCGCCAACGCGTTGTCGCCGGCCAAGGTGGTCTCCGTGTCGATCATCGACCCGAACGCGCGGGCCGCCCGCGTGGTGGTGCCCGATTTCCAGCTGTCGCTGGCCATCGGCAAAGAAGGCCAGAACGCGCGGTTGGCCGCGCGGCTCACCGGGTGGCGCATCGACATCCGCGGCGATACGCCGGGCGGTTCCGAGGCGCATTCACAAGCCCACCCCGAACACGGCGCCACGCATCCGATGGCGCACGAGCGTTAGCCCAGCAACCCCGCCCGCCATGGCCGCCGCGGGCGAGAGCGCCCGGCACCGTCGGGCGGTTCTGACGATCGGGTATGTGACGCTAGACTGAGCCGTGATCCAGCGTGAGCCTCCGGCCCGGGCGCACAGGCGTGTGGACGGACCAGTCCGAACGTGTGTCGGGTGCCGGGAGCGAGAGTTGGCCGTCGAACTGCTTCGCGTAGTGGCTGTGTCGCGCGGGAACGGCGAATATGCCGTGATCGTTGACACCAGGAGTAGCCTGCCGGGGCGGGGTGCATGGCTGCATCCCGCATCGCAGTGCGTGCAACAGGCGATTCGGCGGCGGGCTTTCACGCGAGCGCTGCGCATCGCCGGTTCACCGGACGTGTCCGCGGTGGTCGAGCACCTAGAGTCTCTAGGCGCGCCCGATCGTCTCGGCATCAACAGAAGAGGCAGCAAAGAACATGAGCACACCGTGAAGTCCCGATGACCATGCGTCATAGCTAAACCCGGAGGCGCGGCCCCACGACTGTCGCCTCCCAGACAGGAGATGTAGTGGCAGGTAAGGCCCGCGTACACGAGTTGGCTAAGGAACTCGGTGTTACCAGCAAGGAAGTTCTCGCCCGGCTGAATGAACAGGGCGAATTCGTAAAATCCGCATCGTCAACGGTGGAGGCGCCGGTCGCTCGTCGACTGCGCGAATCCTTCGGGGGCGGCAAGGCGGCTCCCCAGAAGACCGCGCCCAAGGCAGCCGCCAAGGCTCCCGCCAAGGGGCCGGACAAATCGCTCGACCAGGCTCTCGACAAGGCCATCGGCAATGGTGAGGCCGCCGGCGCGCCGACGACGGCGCAGGCCGCCCCGCCCGCGCCCACGGAAGCGCCGGCGCGTCCCGGTCCGGTGCCCGGCCGCCCCGCGCCGGGACAGCCGGGTCAGCCGAAGCCACCCGCGCCCGGCCAGCCGACCGCCCAGCCCGCACCCCAACCCGGCATGACGCCGGGTCCGCGCCCCGGTCCGGCGCCGAAGCCCGGGGTGCGCACCCCGCGCGTCGGCAACAACCCGTTCTCCTCGGCGCAGCCCGTCGACCGGCCGATCCCGCGCCCGGTGCCCCGCCCGGGCGCGCCCCGGCCCGGCGCCCCGCGCCCCGGCGCTTCGCCCGGCAGCATGCCGCCCCGCCCCGGCGGCGCCGCTGGTCAGGGCCGCCCGGCCCGGCCCGGAGCCCCGCGGCCCGGTGGTGGACGTCCGGGCGGTCCCGGCGGTCGTGACGGTGGCGGCGGCAACTACCGCGGCGGTGGTGGCGGCGTCGGCGCCCCGCCCGGGGGTGGCGGCGGCGCGGGAGGTTTTCGAGGCCGTCCCGGCGGTGGCGGTGGCGGCGGTGGCCGCCCCGGTCAGCGCGGCGGCGCGGCCGGCGCGTTCGGCCGTCCCGGCGGTGCGCCGCGACGCGGCCGCAAGTCCAAGCGGGCGAAGCGCGCCGAGTACGAGAACATGCAGGCGCCGGTCGTCGGCGGCGTGCGGTTGCCGCACGGCAACGGCGAGACGATCCGGCTGGCCCGCGGCGCGTCGCTGAGCGACTTCGCCGACAAGATCAACGCCAACCCGGCCTCGCTGGTGCAGGCGTTGTTCAACCTGGGCGAGATGGTGACGGCCACGCAATCGGTCGGCGACGAGACGCTCGAGCTGCTGGGCAGCGAGATGAACTACGTCGTCCAGGTCGTCAGCCCGGAGGACGAGGACCGCGAGCTGCTGGAGTCGTTCGACCTGACCTACGGCGAGGACGAGGGCGGCGAGGAAGACCTGCAGACCCGGCCGCCGGTGGTGACCGTGATGGGTCACGTCGACCACGGTAAAACCCGACTGCTGGACACCATCCGGAACGCCAGCGTCCGCGAGGCCGAGGCCGGGGGCATCACCCAGCACATCGGCGCCTACCAGGTGTCCGTCGACCTCGACGGCACCGAGCGGCTGATCACCTTCATCGACACCCCCGGTCACGAGGCGTTCACCGCCATGCGTGCCCGCGGGGCGAAGGCCACCGACATCGCGATCCTCGTGGTCGCCGCCGACGACGGCGTGATGCCGCAGACGGTGGAGGCCATCAACCACGCGCAGGCGGCCGACGTGCCGATCGTGGTGGCGGTCAACAAGATCGACAAGGAGGGTGCCGACCCGGCGAAGATCCGCGGGCAGCTCACCGAATACGGCTTGGTGGCAGAGGATTTCGGCGGCGACACGATGTTCGTCGACATCTCCGCCAAGGAGGGCACCAACATCAAGGCGCTCGAGGAGGCGGTGCTGCTGACCGCCGACGCCGCCCTGGACCTGCGGGCCAACCCCGACATGGAGGCCCAGGGTGTGGCCATCGAGGCGCACCTGGACCGCGGCCGCGGCCCGGTCGCCACGGTGCTGGTGCAGCGCGGGACGCTGCGGGTCGGGGACTCGGTGGTGGCCGGCGACGCCTACGGTCGTGTTCGCCGCATGGTCGACGAGCACGGCGAGGACGTCGAGGAGGCGCTGCCGTCGCGGCCGGTGCAGGTCATCGGCTTCACGTCGGTGCCCGGCGCCGGTGACAACTTCCTGGTCGTCGACGAGGACCGCATCGCCCGCCAGATCGCCGACCGGCGCAGCGCCCGCAAGCGCAACGCGCTGGCGGCGCGGTCGCGCAAGCGGATCAGCCTGGAGGACCTGGATTCGGCGCTGAAGGAAACCAGCCAGCTGAACCTGATCCTCAAGGGCGACAACGCCGGTACGGTCGAGGCGCTCGAGGAGGCCCTGATGGGCATCCAGGTCGACGACGAGGTGGAACTGCGCGTCATCGACCGCGGTGTCGGTGGCATCACCGAGACCAACGTCAACCTGGCGTCGGCGTCGGACGCGGTGATCATCGGCTTCAACGTGCGCGCCGAAGGGAAGGCGACGGAGCTGGCCAACCGCGAGGGCGTGGAGATCCGCTACTACTCGGTCATCTACCAGGCGATCGACGACATCGAGAAGGCCCTGCGCGGCATGCTCAAGCCGATCTACGAGGAGAAGGAGCTGGGTCGCGCCGAGATCCGCGCGATCTTCCGGTCCTCGAAGGTGGGCATCATCGCCGGCTGCATGATCAGCTCCGGGGTGGTGCGGCGCAACGCGAAGGCCCGCTTGTTGCGGGACAACGTGGTTGTCACCGAGAACCTCACGATCAACTCGCTGCGACGGGAGAAGGACGATGTGACCGAGGTCCGCGAGGGCTTCGAGTGCGGTATGACGCTGGGCTACTCCGACATCAAGGAAGGCGACATCATCGAGTCCTACGAGCTCGTCGAGAAGGAGCGCGCCTGATGGCCGACCCGGCCCGGGCGCGCCGATTGGCCAAACGCATCAACACGATCGTCGCCTCGGCGATCGAGTTCGAGATCAAGGATCCCGGCCTGGACGGGGTGACCATCGTCGACACGAAGGTCACCGCCGACCTGCACGACGCGACGGTGTTCTACACCGTGATGGGCCGCACCCTGGACGACGAGCCGGACTACGCCGCCGCCGCGGCCGCACTGGAGCGGGCCAAGGGTGCGCTGCGCACGATGGTGGGGGCGGGCACCGGCGTGCGCTTCACGCCCACGCTGACGTTCACCCGCGACACCACGCTGGATACCGTGCAGCGGATGGACGAGTTGCTGGCGCGCGTCCGCGCCGCGGACGCCGACCTGGCGCGTGTCCGCTCGGGGGCCAAGCCGGCCGGGGATGCGGATCCGTACCGTGCCAGCGGCTCGAGCGACGGGGACACCGGTGACGACGACCGACGCGAAGACTGAGCCGTCCCGCGCCGCGGGAGCCGGAGCACGCGTCGACGCCCGCGGCGCGGTCGAATTACTTTCCGCCGCCGAAAGTATCGCGGTGGTTGCCCATGTCCACCCCGACGCGGACACCATCGGCGCCGGGCTGGCGCTGGGCTTGGTGCTGGACAAGTGCGGCAAGAGTGTCGAGGTCGGTTTCGCCGAGCCGGCGACGCTGCCGGAATCGTTGGCGTCGCTGCCCGGCTGTGGATTGCTGGTCGGTGCGGACACGATGCGGCGCGACGTCGATTTGGTTGTGACCGTGGATGTTCCGAGCGTCAAGCGGCTCGGCGCGCTGAGCGATCTGGCCGGTGCGGGCCCGGAGTTGCTGGTGATCGACCACCACGCCTCCAACGAGCTGTTCGGGACCGCGAACTTCGTTGACGTGTCGGCGGATTCGACCACGATGTTGGTCGCCGACATCCTCGACGCGTGGGACAAGCCGATCGACCCGGACGTCGCGCACTGCATCTACGCCGGGCTGACCACCGACACCGGGTCCTTCCGCTGGGCCACCGCCCGCGCCCTTCGGCTCGCGGCGCGGCTGGTCGAGGCGGGGGTCGACAACGCGGCGATCAGCCGGACGCTGATGGACAGCCACCCCTTCAACTGGCTGCCGCTGCTCTCCCGGGTGCTGGGCTCCGCGCACCTGCTGCCCGACGCCGCCGGCGGCCGCGGACTGGTGTATGCGGTTGTCCGGCACCAGGATTGGGTCAGTTCGCGCCCGGAGGAAGTCGAGAGCATCGTGGACATCGTGCGCACCACGCAGCAGGCGGAGGTGGCCGCGGTGTTCAAGGAAGTCGACCCGCTGCGATGGTCGGTGTCAATGCGGGCCAAGGCCGAAGTGGACCTGGCGGCGGTCGCGTCCGGGTTCGGCGGGGGCGGTCACCGGCTGGCCGCCGGCTATTCGACCAGCGGCCCGATCGAGGAGGCGGTGGCCTCGCTGCGCAGCGCCCTGGGCTAGAACGCCCAGCTGCCCGAGCGCTGCAGCACGAATCCGTGGTCGCCGCTGGTGGTGTCCAGGCAGGCCACCAGGTTGTCGGCCCCTACGGCGCACGTGACGTTGAGGTACGTCAGCTTCTGACCCGCCCCCAGCAACTTGCCGCCCGGCGGCAGGGCCGCGGGGCTGCCGTCACACCCGCCGTAGGACATCCGGCTCAACTGATAGCCCGGCCCCTTGAACTCGGCGGAACCCACCAGGCAATCGCCCGGGTGTGGCCGCCCGCCGAGGACGGGAACGTCGTCGATCCCGGGCATGTCGCCCTTGCACTTGATGTCCTGTGACGGCTGCGGCGCCGGCGCCGGGCCGCCGTAGAAGTCGCACGCCAGCGAGTACGGGGTGGAGAAACTGATCCGGGGCGGGGTGCCCGGTCCGGAGCTGACCACGTAACCGTCCGCCGGGACGGGGGCGAAACCGTCCAGGCTGGGAAAGCCGGGCGGCTGCGCGGCCGCGCGCGGCGCGGGGCCCGCGATCGCGAACGTGAGCGCCAGGGCGCCCACCAGGACCCTCACCGTGACGTCGACGACCGCGCGCATCAGCTGATCGTATGGGTTGGCTTCAGTTCACCCATAAACCAACGGCGATCAAAACCGACCCAACGGCCGTGACCAGGCCTAATGCCGGCCACTTCCACATCCCCGGGCGCCCGCGCGCGCCGGCGATCAGCGCCCCGATGCATGACACCAGCAGCGCCACGGCAATTCCCCCGACGATGACGACCGCCCCGCCAAACGTGCGGTGGACGAAGTGGGTGACCCCGGGGCTGTCGCAGTTGTCGCTGCATATCGGCAGCATCAACCACATCGAGGACAACACCGCCAAGGCGACGGCCCCGGCGCTGACCACCAGCTGCGCGACGAACAGCAGCACGGTCGCGACGATGTCCGCGGTCGCTCGCCTTCGCCGCTGAGGCGGCGGAAATTGCGTCATCGGGATCGGGGGCGGCTAACGGACCTGCGCCCGCCCGCGCTGCAGCACCGCCTCGCGGTTGGCGGCGATGTCGTCGCCGCTGGTCCGGAACTGGCGGGCCGCCGTCGCCTCCTGCCACAACCCCGCGCTGGTCTGCGCGTCGTCGATCCGGTGATAGGACGCCAGCAGCGCGCGCACCGCGTCCTGGTTGTTGCCGACGATCGACGCCGCCACCGCGCGGGCGGTGCCCAACAGCTGGTCGTGCGGCACCACCTCGGTCACCAGTCCGGCGCGCAGCGCATCGGCCGCCGACAGGTAGTCCCCAGTCATGCTCATGCGTCGGGCCAGCCCGACGCCCACCTTCTGGGGCAGCCGCACGCTCAGCCCCCAGGTGGGCAGCAGGCCGACCCGGGCATGCGTGTCGGCGAACCGGGCGTTCTCGGAGGCGATCAGGATGTCGCAGCAAAGGGCCAGCTCCAGCCCGCCGGTCACCGCGGCGCCGTTGATCGCACCGATGACCGGCTTGCTCAGCGCCGGCCACCACGGGGAGATGTACGGCAGCGCCGAGGAACCGCTCAGCTCTTTGAGGTCCAGGCCCGCGCAGAACACCGGGTCGGTGCCGGTGACGATGATGACGTCGACGTCCTCGTCGGCATCCGCGTCGGTCAGGGCCCCGAGGAACCGGTCCCGCAGTGCCGAGGACAACGCGTTGCGGGACTGCGGCCGGTTGAGGGTCAGGGTGCGCACCCGCTCGTCGGTTTCGATCAGCAGGATGTCGTCGGTCATGTGTTCACCGTAGAGGGATGGCTCGCGGCGCCTATCGTGGATCCCATGTGCCGGAACATCACCGAGCTGCGGGGCTTGCAGCCGGCGGCCACGCCCGAGGAGATCGCGGCGGCGGCGCGCCAGTACGTGCGCAAGGTCAGCGGCATCACGCGTCCGAACGCGGCCAACGCCGAGGCCTTCGAAGCCGCCGTCTCCGAGGTCACCGAGACGACGACGCGGTTGTTGGCGGCGCTGCCCCCGCGGCGTCAGCCGCCCAGGACCGTCCCGCCGCTGCGACGGCCCGGCGTGATCGCCCGGCTGGCCGGGCCGCAATGACCCGCGCCGCCGCCACCGGAACCACGACGCCCGCGCTCAAGGAGTGGGGCGCGGCGGTGCATGCCCTGCTGGACGGGCGGCAGCAGGTGCTGCTGCGCAAGGGCGGCATCGGGGAGAAGCGCTTCGAGCTGGCCGCCGACGAGTTCCTGCTGTTCCCGACGGTCGCGCACAGCCACGCGGAGCGCGTCCGGGCCGAGCATCGTGACCTGCTGGAGGGGGCCGCCGCCGACAGCACCGAGGATCGTCTGGTGATCCGGGCGGCCGCGAAAGTCGTTGCCGCGGTGCCGGTTAACCGGCCCGAAGGCCTGCCCGCGATCGAGGACCTGCACATCTGGACCGCCGATTCGGTGCGCGCCGACCGGCTCGACTTCCGCCCGAAGCACAAGCTCGCGGTGCTGGTGGTGTCGGTGCACCCGTTGGCCGAGGCGGTGGACGTCAGCCGCACGCCCGAGTACGGCGGCTGCAAAAGCTGGGTGCGGCTGCCGGTGCGGGCGGCGTTCGCGCCGCCCGTTCACGATGAAGCCGCGCTAGCCGAGGTCGCCGCCCGCGTCCGCCGCGCCGTTGGCTGACAGGTCGAGCGGACCGACGGGCAGCAGCAGCCGGGATCGGCCGTACCGCACGGTGTGGGTGGCAGGCTTGGACTGCCGGCCCGTCAGGATCGGCTCGTCGGTGCCCAGGTTGCGGGCGTAACGGGGGAACCAGCTGCCGGCGATCAGCACCCGGATGCGGGATCCGGCGCGGAAGCGGTGGGCGGTGCCGTCGAGCTCGATGCGGACGGTTTTCTTCGAGTTCTTGGCGGCGGCCTCGAGCCGCCGGTAGCCGTCGCTGACGTTTTTCGATCGGCCCTTGGCGTCGACCTCGCTCACCCGCACGAACAGGTCGACGTGGGGAATGTCCGCCCCGTGCGCCAGCTCGACCACCGGGCTCCCGTAGACGCACAGGTCCTGGGTGAGGGTGAGGCTGGTGAAGGCCAGCACGTCGTCGCGCGCGGCGAGCCGGCTGTCGTCGCGGTAGCCTCCGTTCGGCGACAGCAGCGGGCCGCCCGTGGTGGGTGTCGGGTCGGCGGGGTCGTAGCGGAAGGTGGCCGGCGCCAGCCGCGTCAGGCCCGTCGGCGCCGTCTCGCCAAGGTGGCCGCCCGGCCGCAGGTACAGCGCGCGTTCGGAGGTGGCCGGCGGCCAGTCGGCCACGTTGCGCCAGCCCTGCCCGGTGACGCAGACCCGCACCCGGCTGGGCCGGCCCGCGGGCGCGCCGCCCAGGTGGGTGTCCAGCCAATCCAGCGACTCCCGCATGCAGGTGCCCAGCCCGATGGTGAGCACCTGCGCGTGCGTCCAGGGGCCCATGGTGAGCGCGACGTCGAGGCCCCGCCGGCGCAGATGCGCGTATTGCTGCAGCGTCTGCCTGACGAAGATGTCCTGCCAGCCGCCGACCAACAGCACGGGCACGTCGACGCGATCCAGCGCATCGGCGCAGCGCCGCGCGTCCCAGAACGGGTCGCCGGGGTCGGTGCGCTCGACCCACGACTCGAACCACGGCGCGCCCGCACCGAGCAGCGCGCGGGCCGTCTCACCGACCGGGAGCCCGAGGGCCGCCTGCGCCACCTTGCTGCGGTTCTGCAGCTGGCGCAGCGCGGCCCGCGCCCTCACCGGATCCTCCTGGTGGGCCACCATGTCGCTCCAGCCCAGGAAGTCGTTGATGGCGAACGAGCCGGTGCCCCAGACGGATTCGTTGAAATCGTGCGGTCCCACGGTGATGACGGCCGCGGCCAGCTCCGGCGGGGGATCGGTCAGCAGCGCCCACTGGGTGAACCCGAGGTAGGACAGGCCGACGGTGGCGAAGCTGCCGGTGAACCACGGCTGGTCGCGCAGCCAGGCCACGGTGTCGGCGCCGTCGGCGGCCTCGTTGGCCATTGGCTCGAAATCCCCGCCCGACCCGAACGTGCCGCGGACGCTCTGCAGCACGACGTGGTAGCCGCGGCTCGCGTACAGCGCCCCGAACAGCAGCGAGAACGGCAACGCGCGCCCGTAGGGCCCCCGGGCCAGCACGGTGCCGGCGGCCGACGCGGTGGCCGGTGCGTAATGATCGGCCACCAGGTCGACCCCGTCGCGCATGGGCACCCGCACGCGTTCGACGGTGTAGTCCGTCGTCGCCGGTCGCAGCCCCAGCAGCCGGCCGGCGGGGGGGGGGCGTGGCGCTGGGTGAGCTCGGGGGCGGGGGGCGGGG
>NZ_MPNT01000058.1 GCF_001907675.1 Mycobacterium paraffinicum | reverse complement strand
CAAGATCGCCGAGGAGGCCGTCACCACGGACCGCAAGATCGACGTCCGCAGCGAGCTGCGGTGTGCACCCCCGGTTCCCACGCTGGTCGAGATGTCCAAAGAGGCCGAGATGATCGTGGTCGGCAGCAACGGACGCGGGGCGATGGGCAGGCTGCTGCTGGGTTCGGTGAGCAGCAGCGTGGTCCGCGGCGCGCGGTGCCCGGTCGCCGTCATCCGCGACGAGGATCCGCTGATGGAACACCCCCAGCAGGCCCCGGTCCTGGTGGGCGTCGACGGCTCGCCCGCCTCCGAGGCGGCGGTGGCCGTCGCGTTCGACGAGGCGTCGCGTCGCGGCGTCGCGCTGACGGCGCTGCACGCGTGGAGTGACGTCGACGTCTTCGAGCTGCCCGGGGTGGACTGGGCGGCGGTGAGGGGCGAAGCCGAGCGGAGCCTGGCCGAACAGTTGGCCGGCTGGCAGGAGCGGTATCCCGACGTCGCCGTGCACCGGGTCGTCGTTTCCGACCGGCCGGCCCGGCAGCTCATCGAACAGTCGGAGTCCGCGCAACTCGTCGTCGTGGGCAGCCACGGCCGGGGCGGCCTGACCGGCGTGTTGCTGGGTTCGGTCAGCAACGCCGTCGTCCACGCGGTCCGCATGCCGGTGATCGTCGCGCGGCCGTCCTAGGCTCGCGCCGCCGCCGTGCCGTTTCTCGATCTGCACGAAACCCACACGGGCGTGGTCGTTCTCGCCGGTGACCGCGCATACAAAGCCAAGAAGCCGGTGCTGACCGACTTTCTCGACTTCCGCGCGCCGCAGCAGCGCGAGCACGCCTGCCGCCGGGAGGTCGAGCTCAACAGCCGGCTCTCGCCCGAGAGTTACCTCGGCGTCGCCCACCTCACCGACCCGCTCGGCGGGCCGGCCGAACCGGTCGTGGTCATGCGGCGCTACCGCGACGAGGACCGCCTCGCGCACCTGGTGGCCCACGACACCGCAGGGTCGGTGCACCGCGTGCTGGACGCGATCGCGGCCGTGTTGGCCCGCTTCCACCAACGCGCCGAGCGAGGCGAGCGGATCGACGCCCAGGGCGGGGCCGCCGCGATCGAGTGCCGCTGGCGGGACAACCTGTCCGAATTGGAACGCTATGCGTCCGAATCCATTCGGGGGGTCTCGGCCGACGACGTCGCCCGGCTGCGCCGCCTGGTGGCCCAGTTCGTCGCCGGGCGCTCGCGGCTGTTCGCGCGGCGCGTCCACGAGGGATGCATCGTCGACGGGCACGGCGACCTGCTCGCCGACGACATCTTCTGGGTGGACGGGAAGCCGGCGCTGCTGGACTGCCTGGAGTTCGACGACCGGCTGCGCTACGTCGACCGCATCGACGACGCCGCCTTCCTCGCGATGGACCTGGAGTTTCTGGGCCGCAAGGACTTCGGCGACTACTTCCTGCGTCGCTACGCCGCGCACGCGGGACGGGGTGCGCCGCCGGCGTTGTCCGACTTCTACATCGCCTACCGGGCCGCGGTGCGGGCGAAGGTGGACTGCGTCCGGGTTTCGCAGGGCAGCCCGGGCGCGTCCGACGACGCCGCCCGCCACCTGGCCATCGCCACCCGGCACCTGCAGAGCGGCACCGTTCGGCTTGCGCTCGTCGGCGGCAACCCGGGCACCGGGAAGTCCACCGTGGCCCGCGGGCTGGCCGAATCGTTTGACGCGCGGCTTATTTCCACCGACGACGTGCGCCGGGAGCTTCGGGACTCGGGCGTCATCGCCGGTGCAGCCGGCGTGCTGAACGCCGGGCTCTACAGTCCCGACCAGGTCGCGGTGGTCTACGAGACCGCCCTGCGCCGCGCGCGGCAGTTGCTGGGCGAGGGACACTCGGTGATCCTCGACGGCACCTGGCGCGATCCGTCGACGCGCGAGGCGGCTCACCGGCTGGCCACCGAGACGCACTCGGCGCTCGTCGAATTCGTGTGCTCGACGACGGCCGACGTGGCGGCCGACCGGATCAAGACCAGGCCGGTGGGCAATTCGGAGGTGACCCCACAGATCGCCGCCGCCCTGGCCGCCGGGCACGCCGACTGGGCCGGCGCGCACCGGATCGACACCGCGCGGCGCCCCGACCTCGTTGCTCGCGAGGTGCACGACCTCTGGGCGCGCGCGACGTAACAGCGGAGGTTCCAACGTCCCGACCGTCGGGGACCAACGGCCCTGCCCGCACCCGCCGCACGGGGCATACAGTTTGCCTCACCGAAGTCGACGAAATGGTGGAGATGGACGCGAAAGTGCCGACGGAGCAGGTCATCCGGGACGCGGTGACACTCGCGTGCCGCGCGCCTTCGCTGCACAACAGCCAGCCGTGGCGGTGGGTGGCCGACGGCACGAGGCTGCACCTGTGGGCCGACCCGCGCCACGCGATGCACGCCACCGACCACACCGGTCGGGAGCTGATCCTGAGCTGTGGCGCCGTCCTCGACCACCTGCGGGTCGCCATGGCCGCCGCGGGCTGGGACAGCGTCACCGAACGTTTCCCGACCGAGGGCAGACCGGATCACCTCGCGAGCGTGGGCTTCTTGCCCGTGGCGAATGTGACGCCGCAGTGCCGGCTGCGGGCCGACGCGATCCTTCGCCGCAGCACCGACCGACTGCCCCTGGGCGCACCGCCCGCGTGGCCCACGCTGCATTCGGCTCTGAGCCGCGCGGTGACCCCGTACGACGTGACGCTGGACGTGGTCGACGACGACGAGCGGCCGAGGCTGGCCGAGGCGTCGCGCCTCACCGAGCAGTTGCGCCGAAGCGATACTTCCTACCTGACCGAATTACGTTGGTGGACGTCACCCTTCGAGGCGGACGCCGATCACGTGCCCGAAACCGCGCTGCTGTCCAGTTCCGAGGCCGCGCGCGTCGACATCGCCCGCGCGTTTCCGCCCGCCGGTGGGGGCCGCCGCCGCGCCTCAATCGAGGTGGACCACTCCAAGATCGTGGTCCTGTCCACTCATGGCGATGCGCCGGCCGAAGTGTTGCGCTGCGGTGAGGCGCTGTCGGCGGTGTTGCTCGAATGCACGTTGGCCGGCTTGGCCACCTGCACGCTGACCCACATGACGGAGCTGTCGCTGAGCCGCGACATCATCAGGCAGATCACCGGCAGTACCGGCCAGCCGCAGCTGCTGATCCGGGTCGGCCGGTCACCGTCCAAGGACCCACTCGCGAAACCCACCGCCCGGCGTCCGGTGACCGAAGTTCTCGAGATGCGTGGGTGATCCACACGCCAAGGAGGCGCCTTCGATGACTCGGCACTGGCTGGTGATGGAAGCAACCGGTAACGGCGACGAGGCTCCCTTCGTCGCGCGAGTCGCGGCCGCGGGCCGGCACCTGCCCGGGACTCACCTGACGACCGACGAGCTGATGGCGTCCACCCGCCACCACACCCACATCGACCTGGAACGGCTGACCGGGATCCGGGAACGCCGGGTGTCGGTGGGTGACGAGGATTCCTACACCCTGGCCAGCTCGGCGGCGCTGAACTGCCTGGCCACCGCGCAGCAGGATCCGGCGGCGCTGGACGTGGTGATCAGCTGCAGCATCACCAAGTTCCGCGACGGGCTGACCCAGTGGCTCGAGCCGACCATGAGCAGCGCCGTGGCGCGCGGGATCGGGGCGGTGAACGCGATGACGTTCGACGTGTCCAACGCGTGCGCCGGAATGCTCACGGGCGTAACGATTCTGAACAACTGGATCCGCCAGGGCGTCGTCCAGCGGGGGCTCGTCGTCAGCGGCGAGTACATCTCCCAGCTTTCCAACAATGCCGCCCGGCACATCCGCAACATCATGAGCAAGGAGCTGGCCTGCCTCACGCTGGGGGATGCCGGCGCGGCGCTGCTGCTGGAGCGGGCGCCGGCCGGTTCGGCCGGCATCGCCCTGGCGGGCTTCACCACCGTCGCCGACTACAGCCGGCTCTGCCTGGCGTATCCGCAAGGGGACGATCCGGGCGCCCGGATGTTCACCAACTCCCGCGCCATCCAGAAGGCCGCGATCGCCAACACCCCGCTGCTGCTGAGCGAAGTGCTTGACACCGTTGGCCTTTCGATCCACGACATCGACCACGTCATCACCCACCAAACCTCAGCGCGCGCCATCCGCAAGGGAATGGCCCGAATGTCGGAGGTGTTCGGCGACAGCCCGCGCCACGACGCGGTCATCACCGTCGACCGCTACGGCAACACCGCCTCGACGACCCACACGGTGGCGCTCGTCGAGGAACTCGAGGCCGGGCGGATCAAGCCCGGGGAGCGAATCGCGTTGCTGGCGTTGGCCTCCGGGCTGGAAATCGGTGTGGTCTTGTTGACCCTGGACGAGGATGTGGTGAGCCGCTATGGGCACGGTGATTGATCGGATCGACGTCTCGCATCCGCGGCTGCGGGGGCGGCACAGCGCGTTGCGCCTGGCCGTCGTCGCCGCCAAGGACTGCCTGAAGCGGGCCGGATGCGAGGCCAACGACCTCGACCTCGTCGTCAACGCCGGCATCTACCGCGACCGCAACCTCGGTGAGCCGGCGCTCGCCGCGCTGATCCAGGACGACATCGGGGCCAACCCGGAGGACCCGCACGCCGGCGCCCACGGCACCTTCTCCTTCGACATCGCCAACGGCACCTGCGGGCTGCTGACGGCGCTTCAGATCGTCGACGGGTTCATGCGCAGCCGCGTCATCCGGCGCGCGCTGGTGGTCGCCAGCGACGCCGACCCCGGGCACGGGATGAGCGAGCACTTCGGATTCTCGGCCACCGGCGCGGCGATGCTGTGCGGCTGGTCCGACGGCGACTACGGCCTCAGCCGCGTCTCCTGGGTGAACGACCCGAGTGAAGCCGGAGACGAAACATTCAGCGCCACAGTGGGGTTCGCCGATTCCCGCAACGTCCTGCGCTTCTCCGAGTCGGCGGCGATCCACGAGCGGTTCGCCGCGGCGGCGGCGCGAGCGGTGTCGGCGTGCCTTGCCGAGCAGTCGGTGCGGCTGTCCGACGTCGACGCGATCGTCGCCGCCCCCGCCCGGCCCGGATACCGCACCGCGCTGGGCGCCCGGTTGGGCGTGCCGGCCGAGGAGATCAGCGTCGCCGACGACGAACGCATGCACACCGCCGCCCTGGCCGCCGCGTTCGGGCAGCGGGCCGAGCGGTTGCCGGCGGGCGCGCGGATCCTGTTCGTCGCGGCCGGGCCCGACGTCGTCGCCGGCGCCGCCCTCTATCGCCAGCCACCGCGCCCCTGACGGTCCCCGCGACCTACGGCGAGATTGCGCTCAGGGTCGTGGATGGGCCCCCAACCACAGCCGTCACGGCAATCTCGGCGCGCGGCGGCTCACTGCAATTGCACCGCGCGCTCGAGGTCGAGGACCTGCCGGGTGGTCTTGACCACCACGTCGGGGTTAAGGCTGATCGAGTCGATACCACAGCGAACCAGGAACTCGGCCATGTCGGGGTAGTCCGACGGCGCCTGACCGCACAACCCGGAGTGAATCCCGTTGCGGCGGCAGCCCTCCACCGCCAGGCGGATCATCTCCTTGACGCCCTCGTCGCGTTCGTCGTAGTCGAAGGCCACGATCTCGCTGTCGCGGTCGACTCCGAGGGTCAGCTGGGTGAGGTCGTTGGACCCGATGGAGAACCCGTCGAATCGCTTGGCGAACTCGTCGATGAGGATGACATTGTTGGGGATCTCGCACATCGCGTACACCTTGAGCCCGTTCTCCCCGCGGCGCAGACCGTGTTTGGCCATCTCCGCCAACACCAGGTCCGCCTCGGCCACCCGGCGCACGAACGGCACCATCAGCACGACGTTGGTCAGCCCCATCTGTTCGCGCACCCGCTTCATCGCCCGGCACTCCAGCGCGAATCCCTCGGCGTAGGCCGGGTGCGCATAACGCGAGGCGCCGCGGAAGCCGATCATCGGGTTGCTCTCAGCCGCCTCGAAGCCGCTGCCGCCCACCAGGCTGGCGTACTCGTTGGTCTTGAAGTCCGACATCCGCACGACGACGGGCTTGGGCCAAAAGGCGGCGGCGATGGTGCCGATCCCTTCCGACAGGCGTTCCACGAAGAATTCGGCGCCGTCGGAATAGGCGTACGTCAGCGTCTCGATGATCCGCCGGGCCTCGGGGTCGTCCACCCGGTCGGGGTGGAGCAGGGCCAGCGGGTGCACCCGGATGTACTCGTTGATGATGAACTCCATCCGGGCCAGCCCCACGCCGTCGTTGGGCAGAAACGACGTCTTGAACGCCAGATCCGGGTTGCCGAGGTTGAGCATGATCTCGGTGTGCGGGCGCTCCTGGTCGGACACCTCGGTGTGGTCGACACGAAAGCCCAACTCGCCGCGGTAGACCCGACCCGTGTCGCCCTCCACGCACGACACCGTGACGAGCTCGCCGTCGGGCACGCGCGTCGTGGCGTCACCCGCGCCGACGACGGCGGGGATGCCGAGCTCGCGGGCGATGATCGCCGCGTGGCAGGTGCGCCCGCCGCGGTTGGTGACGATGGCCGCGGCGATCTTCATGATGGGTTCCCAGTCGGGCGTGGTGATGTCGGCGACCAGCACGTCGCCGGGCTGGAACTCCGACAGCTTCCCAAGGTTGTCCATCCGCCTGGCGATGCCCGTGGCAACCTTCTCGCCGACCGAGCGGCCCTCGGCGAGTACCTGCCTGCGGTCGGCGCCCTTGCCCTCGAGCACGTAGCTTTCGATCACCGTCTGGCTGCGCTGGGAGGCCGCGGTTTCCGGGCGGGCCTGCACGATGTAGAGCCGCCCGTCGAGACCGTCCTTGGCCCATTCGATGTCCATCGGCCGCCCGTAATGGGCCTCGATGGCGCACGCGTAGCCGGCCAGCTCGAGGACGTCGTCGTCGGTGACGCAGAACCGGGCCCGGTCGGCCTTCGGCGTGGGGATGTTGCGGGTGGTGTTCTTCGTCTCGCCCTCGACGAAGATCATCTTGACCGCCTTGTCCCCGATCAGCCGGCGCAGCACCGCCCGGTGGCCGGCCTGATACGTCGGCTTGTGGACGTAGAACTCGTCGGGGTCGACGGCGCCCTGGACCACGTTTTCGCCGAGCCCATAGGCGCCGGTGATGAATACGACGTCGTGGAAGCCGGATTCGGTGTCCAGGGTGAACATCACGCCCGACGAGGCGAGGTCGGAGCGCACCATCTTCATCACGCCGATCGACAGCGCCACCTTGAAGTGGTCGAAGTCCTGGTCGATCCGGTAGTGGATGGCCCGGTCGGTGAACAGGCTGGCGAAACACCGGCGGCAGGCGTCCAGCAGGCTCTCGGTGCCCTTGATGTTGAGGAAGGTCTCTTGCTGGCCGGCGAAGCTGGCGGTCGGCAGGTCTTCGGCGGTCGCCGAGCTGCGCACGGCCAGGCTGACGTCTTCGCCGTATTCGTCCTGAAGCTGCCGGTAGGCGGCCGTGATCTCGGCCGCGAGCTCCGGGGGAAGACCTGCGCCATAGACGATTTCGCGGGCCCGCTTGCCCTTGCGCGCCAGCGCGGTGACGTCGTCGGGGTCGAGGTCGTCGAGCGCGGCGTGCAACGCGTCCCAGGCGCCGGCGCTGTCCAGCACGTGCCGGTAGGCCTCGGCGGTGATCGCGAACCCATGCGGTACCCGCACGCCCTGTCCGGTCAGCTTCTGGAACATCTCGCCGAGGGAGGCGTTCTTTCCGCCGACTAGGGGTACGTCGGAGATGCCGATCTCTTCGAAGAAGCGGACGTAGGTGAAATCGCTCATGGTGTTCTTCTTCCGGTGGGGCGCATCAATACGCTTCGTCGATGCGGCAGCAGACGAAGATCGGGCAATGCGGTCGGGACCGTGCGGGAGGCGGCGGCGAAAGCATCTGCCCCGCTGCTCAATTGATCTCCTGTCACCCCCCTCACGATATGCCCGGAGGCCGGGGGCCACAGCCGCCGTTTGGCCTCAGTAGTTGAGGACTTACGGCCCTGCCAGCAGCGCATTGTGGCGCGGAGAGTAGCACCGTGGACCAATTGACGGCGCTGGACGCCGGTTTCCTCGAGGTCGAGGATTCCGATCCGCACGTGAGCCTCGCGGTGGGCGGGGTATCGATCGTGGAGGGGCCGGCGCCGACGTACCAGGAGTTCTTCGAGTCGTTCGCCGAACGGATCGCGACGATCCCGCGCTGCACGCAGGTGCTGCGGACCCATCCGCTCGACCTGCGCCCGCCGAACTGGGTGGATGACCCGCACTTCGATCTCGCGCGCCATCTGCACCGCATCGCCCTGCCGCATCCCGGTGGCGACGCGGAGCTGTTCGAGTTGATCGCGTCGTTGATGGAGCGCCGGCTCGATCGCGAGCGCCCGCTGTGGGAGTGCTGGATCATCGAGGGGCTCAGCGGAAATCGATGGGCGGTGCTGACCAAGATTCACCACTGCATCGCCGACGGCATCGCCACCACGCAGCTGCTGTCGAAGTTCAGCGACGACGCTGACGGCGACACGTTCGCCGCCGACGTCGGCGCCGCGAGGAAGCCGACCGGATCGGGTTCGGCCAAGGTGAGCCTCAACCCGTTGAGCTGGGTGAGCGGCCTCGGTCGCAGCGCGTTCGGTGCGGTGAGCGCGGCCGAACACGCGGCGATCGGCGCGGCCGAGTTGGCAGCCGGGTTGCTGCACCCCGCCCCCGACTCGTCGCTGCGCGGGCCGGTGACCGCGATGCGGCGGTACAGCGCGGCCCGCGCCAGGTTGACGGACATGCACAAGGTGGCCCGGACGTTCGGGGTCACGCTGAATGACGTTGCGCTGGCCGCGATCACACACAGTTATCGCGGCGTCATGCTGGCGCGCGGGGAACAACCGGGACGCGACTCACTGCGGACCCTCGTTCCGGTTTCGGTCCGCGCCGTGGACCACTTCAACGTCGCGGGCAACCGGGTTTCGGCGATGCTGCCGTTGTTGCCGGTCGACGAGGAGGACCCGGTGCGGCAGCTCAAGCTGGTGCATGATCGACTCAGCCACGCCAAGGCCAGCGGGCAGAGCGAGGGTGGCAGTGCGATGGTGGTGGCCGCAAAGCGCACCCCATTTGTGCTGTCCGCGTGGGCCATTCGCCTGCTTTCGCGAATCCCGCAGCGGGCGGTGGTGGCGTTGGCGACCAACGTGCCGGGCCCACGGAGCCGGCAGCGGCTGATGGGCCGTCGGGTGCTTGAGTTGTGGCCGATCCCGCCGATCGCCCTTCAGGTGCGCACCGGTGTGGCGATGCTCAGCTACGCCGACACGTTCGTCTTCGGCATCACAGCCGATTACGACACCGCGCCCGACATCGACGCGCTCGCCGCCGGCATCGAGGACGGCATGGCGCAACTGATCGCGGCCGCGCGCAAGAGGCGCCGCAAGTCGTCATGACCCCCCGGGCTGGGCGACGCGCTGGTGCGCGGTCAACAGCAAATGGTCGAACTCCGATTGGGCACCGAGGCGCGCACCGGCGGCGCGGAAATCCTCGGCGATCTGTTCGGCGAGCAGCCGCAGTTTGATATTCGCTTCCTGCGAAAGCCATTTGAGCAACTCGAAGGCCGCGGTCTCGCTGATGCCGTAGACGAGCATCAGCATGCCCTTGGCTTGTTCGATGCCGGCGCGGTTCTCGTTGATCTCCGCGAGCCTGGCGCTGACCAGCTCCTCGTTCGCCTGCCCCGGCGCCCCGGAGACGTCGATGTAGAAGCCGTGCGTTCCGATCACGTCGCCATCGTCGTCGAAGAGGCGGTCACCCACGACGACGACGTGGCGCACGTTGCCGGCGGTGTCGACGATCCGATGGCGGGTGCTGAACGCCTGGCGGGTGTTCACGATCTGGTCGATGGTCGCCGCGATCTGGCCGCGATCCTCCGGATGTTTATGTGAGAGCACCAGTTCGGTGGTGGGCGTGACGGTGCCGGGCTCGTAGCCGTGCATCCGCTGCACCTGCTCCGACCACTCCCAGCGCTGATCGGTGAAGTAGAAGCGGAACCAGCCGGCCGGTTGCGCGGCGCCGCCGGCCAACGCCCATTCGACGCTGGCCGTTTGACCGTCGAGCTCCCACTTCATCGCACCTGCGCTCCATGCCGTTGGGCCGGCGGTGGGCGGCGACCCGTGTGAAACCACACGGACCGGGCCGCCGCCCCCGCGGGCGATCAGGCGTTGATGACCTCGCGCTGCGAGGCGTTCTCGTCGATGGCCGCGTGCGTGTCCCCGCGGCCGACGGTGATCTTGCGCGGCTTGGCCCGCTCGGCCACCGGAATGTTCAGGCGCAGAACGCCTTCGCGGTAGGACGCCTCGATCTTGTCTGTATCGAGGTTGTCGCCGAGAACGAGTTGCCGGCTGAACACCCCGCGGGGGCGTTCGGTGGCCAGCATCTCCCGGTTGGGGTCGACGGCCGGCCGCTCGGCCCGCACGGTCACGACGTTGCGCTCGATGTCGATGTCGAGGGAGTCGACGTTGATGCCGGGCAGGTCGAACTCGACGACGAACTCTTCGCCCTGGCGCCAGGCGTCCATCGGCATCACCGCCGGCCGGGCGGCGGTACCGAACACCTGGTGTGCAAAGCGGTCGAGGTCACGGAACGGGTCGGTACGCATCAGCATGGTGGTCACCTCTCACTCCAATCTAGGCTGTGGTCTGGCAATTACCTATGTCTAATGACATAGATTTGATATAGCACTGTCGACACAATGGCGCAAGTGTGATAGATAGATTTCCTGAGCTAGCAGCTTCTCGAGGAGACGCGTGATGACCGACCAACGCGGCGATTTCGGCGCCCCGGCGCCCGATCACGGCGTGTACGGCATCTCGGTGGCCGCCGAACTTTCCGGCATCGCGGTGCAGTCGTTGCGCCTGTACGAACGGTACGGGCTGGTCACGCCGGCGCGAAGCGATGGCGGGACGCGGCGCTACAGCGCCGCCGACCTGGCCAGGCTCCGGCGGATCAGCGAGCTGGTCGACGCCGGCGTCAACCTGGCGGGCATCGCGCGCATCCTCGAGCTCGAGGACCACAACGCGACGCTCTCGGCGGCCAACACCGACCTGTTGTCCACCAACCGGACCCTGCGAAAGGCCGCGAAAGACGGGAGGTCCTCGCGCCAGGACGCCTGAGGCGCCTGCCGTCCGCCGATTGCGTTCACCGACACCGGGTACCCAGCCAGCTGTCCCAAACAAAGGAGAGGCGATGGCAGAGGTGGCGGAGGCCAAGGCCCAGGTGGTCGACGGCGCGCGGCGCGAGGCGGACGAATACCGCGGCGACGAGCCCCGCCCGTTGGGCGGCTACCTGGCGGTGCTGGCGATCTACGGCGCCGTGGTGGCCGTCGCGACGGTGGCCGCGCTGCTCACCGGGCGCACGTTGCCGACCCGGTGGCGCATCCAGGACCTGGTCACGGTGACGCTGGGCACCCACAAGCTCTCGCGGACCCTGACCAAGGATGCGGTGACGAGCCCGTTGCGGGCGCCGTTCACCCGCTTCGCCGGCCGCGGCGGACCGGCGGAGGTCATGGAGGAGGTCCGCGACGAAAGCCCGCTTCGGCACAGCCTGGGCGAGTTGCTGACCTGCCCGTTCTGCCTGGACATGTGGGTGGCGACCGGCTTCGCCATCGGGCTGGTGTTCGCGCCGCGCTGCACCCGCCTGGTCGCCGGCGTCTTCACCGTGCTGACCGGGGCCGACTTCCTGCAGCTCGCCTACGCCAGGGCGCAACAGGCGGCCGAAGGCTGAGGCGCTCAGCCCGTCTTCGGCATCGGGATGCCCTCGCTGGCCGCGAACTGTGCGTCCTCCTCGGATGACAACCCGATGGACACGACCGACCGGTCGAACAGCAGGTCCGTCAGGTAGGCCAGCGCCACCGCCCACCGGTTGACCCCCCGCGGGATCGCATACAGGTGGTAGCCCCGGGTCACGAATTTCGCGGGCAGCCCGGACAGGTGGATGTTGAGCGGGTTGGCCACCGCATGCCATGGTCCCAGGTCGACCACCAGGCCGAGGTTGCGGTGCTTGTACTCCTTGGGGGTGCCGTGACCGAGGCTGGCCGCCACGTTGCGGGCCAGCACCTTGCCCTGCCGTGTCGCGTGCTGGGCGGTCGGCGGCGTGACCTTGCCCGGCTGGGTCAGGTCGGGCACGGCGGCCGCGTCGCCGGCGGCAAACACGTCCGGCTGCTCCGGCACCCGCAGGTCCGCCCCGACTTTGAGTCGGCCCCGCTCGGTCGGCAAGCCTAGGTCCTGGATCAGCGGCGCGCCCGTGACACCGGTCACCCACGCGATCGTGCGGGTCTCGACGCGCGAATCATCGCTGAGCACAACGTGATCGGCGTGCGCCTCCTTGAGTGTCACGCCAAGCCGGACGTCGATGCCGCGCCGGCGGAGCACCTTCTGCGCGGCGTCACCGAGCTTCTTGCCCACTTCCGGCATCACCTGCTCGGCCAGGTCGAGCAGCAGGAACTTGACGTCGGCGGGGTCGAAGCGCATCTGCTTGGCGGCCGCGTCGGCCAGCGCGCGCAGCTGCGCCACCAACTCGGTGCCCGAATAGGAGGCGCCGACCACGACGACCGTGCGCCGCGCCGCCGCCACCCGCGGGTCGTCCTCTATGTTGGCCAGCTCAAGCTGCTCCACGAAATGGTCTCGCAGGTAAAGGGCCTCGGCGGTGGTCTTCAGCCCGCGCGCGCGGGTCGCCAGCCCCGGCACGTCGAACAACCGCGTCACCGAACCGGGCGTGAGCACCAGCCGGTCCCAGGACATGGTGTGGTTGCGCTCCTCCGGATCGCGCCAGGCCAGCGTGTGCCGGTCGAAGTCCACGCCATCCACGCGCCCGCGCACGGCGTGCACGCCTTTGAGGGTGTTCGCCAGCGGGATCGCGACGAAGCGGGCGTCGACCACCCCGCCGGCGACGTCGGGCAACAACGGCGTGTAGAGCATGTAGTCCACCGGGGAGATGATCGTGATGTCGACCCGCGCGCGCCGTCGGCGCAGAATGCGGGCCAAACGATGTGCGCAAGTGAATCCGGTGAAGCCGCTGCCAACGATCACGATTGAGGTCACCAATCCGAGTGTAGGACGGCTTGTCCCCGAAGATCGGGTGCGTGGCGGCATGAAAGTCGGCGACCGCGACCAAAACTGTTTATTCCGAGCGCGTTACGTGTATTCAGTGGGACGGAAGATGATCACGCGGTCGTCGCATCGACGCGACGGCCTGGCGACGCGCGGGTTGCGCTTCGTATTCTGGCCTCTAGACTTCGTTTTGTGGGTTGACGCACCGAAATGCCCTTCGCACGCTTGAATGAACGAGGCATGGCTCTCGGGAAGCAGCCTGCGGGGATTCGATGCCGGGGGGCCGACCCTCGAGAGGGGTGCCATGCACGACGGCAGTGCGGTAGTGGTGACCCAGTTGGCCGAGCTCGTGTCCAACCTCGAGCGCGAGGAAACCGATATAGCTTCGGGGCTGAACCAACTCATCGGCAACGGCGTCCTGCACGTGGCGGGCAGCCAGTACGCCGGCATCACGCTGGCCGAGCGGAGCAAGACGGTCATCAATGTGGCAGCCACGCATCGGTATCCGATCCTGCTGGACGCCATTCAGAACCGTTACGGGGAGGGGCCGTGCCTGGAGGCCGCGTGGCGGCACCACGTGATGCACGTCGAAGACCTCGCCGCGGACGAACGGTGGCCGCGGTATCGGCGCTACGCGATCGAGCAGACGCCCATTCGGTCCGTGCTGTCTTACGAGTTGTTCACCGACCACGGCACACTGGCCGCGCTGAACTTCTACGCCGACACCCCGCACGCGTTTCCCGACGACTCGGTGGAGCTGGGTGCCGTTTTCGCCACACACATCGCGCTGGCGTGGTCGATGCTGCGCCGCCAGGGCCAATTCCGAAGCGCTCTGGCGTCGCGCGACATGATCGGTCAGGCCAAGGGAATCATCATGGAGCGTTTCAATCTGGACGCCGTCGAGGCGTTCGAACTGCTCACCCGGCTCTCGCAGAAATCCAACACCCGGATCATCGACATCGCGAAGTCGCTGATCGACAACGAGCATCCCCTCAAGCGCCGGGAGCGCTAAAGCGGGCCGCCGCGTTTCGGCCCGCGCCACGCGGGTATGTGCCACGCACATGAAGGCTGTCACATGGCACGGCAAGCGCGACGTGCGCGTGGAGTCGGTGCCCGACCCGGAGATCGAGCAACCCACCGACGCCATCATCGAAGTCACGTCGACCAACATCTGCGGCTCGGACCTGCACCTGTACGAGATCCTCGGGGCCTTCATGAAACCCGGGGACGTCCTCGGGCACGAACCCATGGGGATCGTGCGCGAGGTCGGCGGCGAGACGGGTGACCTGCGCGTCGGGGACCGGGTGGTCATCCCGTTCCAAATCTCTTGCGGCAGTTGCTACATGTGCGACCAACAGCTCTACACCCAGTGTGAGACCACCCAGGTCCGCGAGCAGGGGATGGGAGCCGCGTTGTTCGGCTACTCCGAGCTCTACGGTGAAATCCCCGGCGGGCAAGCCGAGCTGCTGCGCGTCCCGCAAGCGCAATTCACTCACGTCAAAGTCCCTGTGGGGCCGCCGGATTCGCGATTCGTCTACCTGTCCGACGTGCTGCCCACGGCGTGGCAGGCGGTGGCCTACGCCGACATCCCGGCCGGCGGCACGGTCACCGTGCTCGGCCTGGGGCCCATCGGTGACATGGCCGCGCGCATCGCCGACCACCTGGGCTTCAGGGTGATTGCGGTCGACCTGGTGGCCGAGCGCCTGGGCCGCGCCGCGCAGCGCGGCATTCACACCATCGACCTGGGGCGGCTCGAGGCCTCGCTGGGCGACGCGATCCGGGACCTGACCGACGGGCGGGGTTCCGACTCCGTCATCGACGCGGTGGGCATGGAAGCGCACGGGTCCCCGGCGGCCAAGTTCGCCCAGCAGGCCACCGGCATGCTGCCGGACTTCATCGGCAAGCGGCTCATGCAGACCGCCGGCGTGGACCGGCTGCACGCCCTCTACTCCGCCATCGACATCGTGCGTCGCGGCGGCACGATCTCGCTGATCGGCGTGTACGGCGGGATGGCCGACCCCCTGCCGATGCTCACCCTGTTCGACAAGCAGGTGACCCTGCGGATGGGCCAGGCCAACGTCAAGCGATGGGTGGACGACATCATGCCGCTGCTGACCGACGACGACCCGCTCGGCGTCGACTCGTTCGCCTCCCACGTGCTGCCGCTAGACCAGGCCCCGCACGCCTACGAAATCTTTCAAAAGAAGCAGGACGGGGCGGTGAAGGTCATGTTGCGGCCCTGAAAACCGTTTTGCTGCAAGGCCTTCCGAACCGCAGTTTGGGAAAGGCCCCGGTAGGGTATTGATTGCGCCATGACATCCGCAGAAGCCGCTGGAGCTTTAGCCCCGACGCCCACCGGAGAGGTGTGGCCGGGCCGCGCCTACCCCCTGGGCGCCACCTACGACGGGGCGGGCACCAATTTCGCCGTCTTCAGCGAAGTGGCCGAGCGGGTGGAGCTGTGCTTGTTCGATGCCGACGGCGCCGAGAGCCGGGTCGCGCTGCCCGAGGTCGACGGCTACATTTGGCACGCCTACATCCCCAACATCGAACCCGGCCAGCGCTACGGCTACCGCATCTACGGCCCGTACGACCCGCAGAACGGCTTGCGGTGCAACCCGAACAAACTCCTGGTGGACCCGTACTCGAAGGCCATCGACGGGTCGTTCGAGTGGAACCAGGCGCTGTTCAGCTACAACTTCGGCGACCCGGACAGCCGCAACGACGACGACTCGGCCGCGTTCATGCCCAAGTCGGTGGTGATCAGCCCCTACTTCGACTGGGGCAACGACCGGCCGCCGGACCACCAATACGCCGACACGGTCATCTACGAGGCGCACGTCAAGGGCCTGACGCAAACCCACCCCGACATCCCCGAGCAGCTGCGCGGCACCTACGCCGGCGTCGCGCACCCGGCGGTCATCGACCACCTCAAGAGCATCGGCGTCACGGCCATCGAGCTGATGCCGGTGCACCACTTCGCCAACGACTCCACCCTGGTGGAAAAGGGCCTGTCGAATTACTGGGGCTACAACACGATCGGGTTCTTCGCGCCCGACTTCAAGTACTCCAGCGCCACCTCGCCCGGCGGGCAGGTGCAGGAGTTCAAGGCCATGGTGCGGGCGCTCCACGAGGCCGGCATCGAGGTCATTCTCGACGTCGTGTACAACCACACGGCCGAGGGCAACCACATGGGCCCGACGTTGTCGATGCGCGGCATCGACAACCCCTCCTACTATCGGCTGGTCGACGACGACAAGCGCTACTACATGGACTACACCGGCACAGGCAACAGTCTCAACGTCGGGCACCCGCACGCGTTGCAACTGATCATGGACTCGCTGCGCTACTGGGTGACGGAGATGCACGTCGACGGCTTCCGGTTCGACCTGGCCGCGACGCTGGCCCGGGAATTCTTCGACGTAGACCGCCTGGCGGCGTTTTTCGAACTGGTGCAACAGGATCCGACGGTGAGCCAGGTCAAGCTGATCGCCGAGCCGTGGGACGTCGGTCCCGGCGGTTACCAGGTGGGCAACTTCCCGCCGCAGTGGACCGAATGGAACGGTAAGTACCGCGACACCGTCCGGGACTTCTGGCGCGGCGAGCCCGCGACGCTCGACGAGTTCGCCTACCGGCTGACGGGATCGGCCGACCTCTACGAACACACCGCGCGCCGCCCGGTCGCGTCGATCAACTTCGTCACCGCCCACGACGGGTTCACGCTGCGAGACCTGGTCTCCTACAACGAGAAACACAACGAGGCCAACGGCGAGGACAACAACGACGGCGAGAGCCATAACCGGTCGTGGAACTGCGGCGTGGAGGGTCCTACCGACGACCCGGACGTCAACGCGCTGCGCGCCCGCCAACAGCGGAACTTCCTCACCACGCTGCTGCTGTCGCAGGGCGTGCCGATGCTCTGCCACGGCGACGAGCTGGGCCGGACGCAGAACGGTAACAACAACGGGTACTGCCAGGACAACGAGATCACCTGGATCGACTGGTCGAAGGCCGACAACGGCCTGCTGGAGTTCACCCGCCTCGTGTCGGCGCTGCGCGCCAACCACCCGGTCTTCCGCCGGCGCCGGTTCTTCTCCGGCAAGCCGCTGGGCCGCCGCGGCCAGGACGGGCTGCCCGACATCGCCTGGTTCACCCCCGAGGGCACCGAGATGACCGAGGAGGATTGGGGCACCGGATTCGCGAAGTCCGTCGCCGTGTTCCTGAACGGGCACGGCATCCCGGACCGCGACGCGCGGGGTCAGCGCGTGCTCGACGACTCATTCCTGCTCTGCTTCAACGCCCACCACGAGCCGATCGAGTTCACCTTGCCGCCAAAGGAATTCGGCGCCGCCTGGCAACTCGTTGTCTTCACCGGACCGGAGGAGGAGACGCCCGCGGAGGAGGTGCCCGGCGGGGGTGCGCTCACCGTGGACGCGCACACCGCCGTGGTGCTGCAGGCACCGGACGGGGGCTGACGAGGCCGGTTAGTGGGCTTTGCCGGCATGACCGAACACGTCGCGCCGGACTAGCCCTCGCTGGCACCAGTTACCTTGCGCCAGCCGGGCGGACGCGGCGATGTACCGCGCCAAGCTGGGCTACCGGACACCGTCGTTCCGGAATCAGACGACCGAGTTACGCGCACACCGCGGTGGTGCGGCAAGCCCCGACCACCGACGCATGACGGCGCGCGCTTGCGCCAATGATGACCTCGGCGGACATTTTCGCGCACAATATTCCTGCCGCGTAACCTCGCGGCGTCTCCACGGGCAGGAAGGGCTGCCAATGGGTCGGGGGGTCCCAGACGCGCGCCTGGAAACCGCGCTGCCCCGGTTCGCTCGGGCGATCGTCATCTTCGTCATCATCGTGGCCGCGGTCACCTGGGTGGGCTGGACCACCGGCGTCGACCCGTTGACGCGCCTCTATCCGACGTGGCCGGTGATGACGCCCTGGACGGCGTTGTGCCTGGCTGCGTTGGGGGTGGCGGTGCTGGCGCAATCGGCCCAACCGTCTCGCGCCCGGGTGTGGGCCGGGCGAGTGTTGGCTATCGCGGTGGTTGTCTTCGCCGTCGTCGTGCTGGCGGAGTGGGTCACCGGTAAGTCGTTCGGCTTGGACCAGGCATGGTTTGGCGATGCCGTGCGGATGCGGCAAGCGTCCTGGCCGGGGCGCCCCAGCCCGCAGACGGCCGTATCGCTGTTAACAGTCGCCTCCACGGTCGCCCTGATGCGGGTGGAGCGCGGTGTCCGCTTGGCCTGGCCGCTGTGCGTGGCGGCCGGTGCGGTCATCCCGCTCCTCACCGTCGCGGCATATCTGTTCGACGCCTTGGCTTTGGTGGGGGTGTCCACCTCGACCGGTCAGGCGATGGCCACCGCCTCGGGTCTGCTGCTGCTCATCGTCGCGGTGTCGTTGGCGCGCCCCGACCGGCCGCCGCTCGCCTTGCTCCTCGACCGGCCGGACTGGCGCTCGTTGGTGCGCTTGGCGGGCATTCTGGCCGCTTTCCCCCTTGTCGTGGCGCTGGCCAGGGCGACGTTCCTGGCACTCGGTCTGCGCGGCGAGCATACGGAGTGGACCCTGTCGATAGTGGTGGGCACGCTCGTCGTCGGAGCGGTCACCTTCTACTTGAGCCAGCGTGAGCAGAAAGAGCTCATACAGAAAGAGCTCGTCAGCAAGCTGCGGGTCGATGCCGAAAACCGCTACCGGATCCTTGCCGACAACGCGGTTGATGTCATCGTCCACCTGCGCAATCGTGAGGTCGCCTGGGTATCGCCGTCGGTGTCCGCGGCGCTCGGCGGGCCGCCCCAGCGGTGGCTCGATGCCGGCTTCACCAATCGCATCCATCCCGAGGACCGCGAGACGCTCGACTCCGCGCTGCAGCGGGTCGCCGACGGTGAGACGCTCATCCATAGATTCCGGGTGCTGTCCGTCGATTCCGGGTACCGCTGGGTCGACGGCCACGCGAAGACGTATGTCGATGCCGACGGCAAGACCGATGGTGTGATCGCGGCGTTGCGGCTTGCGGACGATCAGGTCGAAACGGAGCGGCGACTCGAACGGTTGGCCCACTTCGACACGCTGACGGGGCTGGCGAACCGCGCCGAAATCATGCGTCGCCTCGAGTCCGCGCTTGCGGAGCCAGGGTCTCCCGGCACCTACGTCGGCGTCCTGTTCTGCGACGTCGACCACTTCAAAGACATCAACGACACGTGGGGGCACGGTGTCGGCGACATCGTGCTGGCCACCCTGGCAGCACGGATTCGCGACAGCGTCCGCAGTCAGGACGCCGTCGGGCGCATGGGCGGCGACGAGATATTGATCGTGCTGCCCGGTGTGCACGGTATCGACGAGGTTGCCGAGATCGCCGACGGAATCCGTCGCAACACCGGCGAACTCGTCGACATCGGCGGCAATGCGATCCGCACCAACCTGAGCATCGGTGCCACCATCGCCCTCGCCGGAGAGCCGGTTTCGTCGGTCACCGCCCGCGTGGACGAGGCGATGTACGAGCAGAAGAGGGGCGACCGCAGTGCCGTGACCCGATTCTCGTTGGAGCGATCGTCGCGGCGGACACGCCGGGCTTGACCTGCCCGGCGGTGACATGTTGAGCGACCGCTCGATACGCTGTGCCGACGGCGGCTCGTTACAAGAGAGGGCGAATATGTCAAGGACAGTGGTGGTGGGCGCCTCCAGCGGGCTGGGTCGCTGCATCGGTGTCGGCCTCGCCGAGCGGGGCGATCAGGTCGCGCTGCTGGCCCGGCGCCGCGAGCGCATCGAGTCGGCCGCGAAGGAGGCCGGCCCAGGCGCGGTTGCCATCGAATGCGACGTCACCGACGAGGCCTCGTGCCGGTCGGCCATCGCCGCCGTCGTCGACGCCCTGGGCGGGATCGACAACCTGGTGTACACGCCGGCGGTCGGCCCGCTGGTCCGCATGGTCGACACCGACGCCGAGACGTGGCGGCGCGTCTTCGACACCAACGTGATCGGCGCCGCACTGGTCACGGCGGCGGCGATGCCCCACCTGACTGAGTCGACGGGCAAGGTGGTTTACCTGGCCTCCGACGCGGGCACCTTCGGGCCGCCGTGGCCGGGGCTCGGCGCGTACGGCGTCAGCAAGGCGGCCCTCGAGCGGCTCGTTGAGGCGTGGCGGGCCGAACACCCGGACGTCGGCTTCACCAACCTGATCGTGGGGGAGTGCGGGGGCGGCGAGGGCGACGCGGCGACGGGAATGACCACCGGCTGGGACATGGACCTCGCCATGAAGGCCGCCCCGCTGTGGGCCTCGCGCGGCTGCATGCCCGGCAAGCTGATGCCGGTGGAGGACCTGATCGACGTGGTGCACACCATCCTGCGCACCAACTCGTCGACGTCGATGCCCGTCGTGGTGGCCAGGGGCGCGCCGGCGAGCCCCGCCGCGTTCGCGGACTCGCCGTCGGCCTAGCGGCCCAGCTTCTCGCGGACCAGGTCGGTCAGGAAACGCCCGGCCGAGGTCGGGCGGAAGGCGCGGGCCGCTCCGGTGAGCGCCTCGCGGGCGTCCGGGGGTAGGTCGATGTCGGCGGCGGCGACGTTGAACTCGAGCTGTTCGACGCTGGACGCGCCGGGGATGGCGACGACGCCCGGGTAACTGATCAGCCAGGCCAGCGCGACCTGGGCCGGCCTGGCGCCGACGGTGGTCGCGACGTCGCGCAGCGTCTGCAGCAGGGGCTCGACGCGGCGCAGGTTCTCGGTGCCGAACAGCGAGTTGAGCGCCCGGATGCCGCCGGGCCGGTTGTCCAGGCCGTACTTGCCGCCCAGCAGTCCCTGCTCCAGCGGGCTGTAGGCGATCACGATGCGGTGCTCCCGCTCGGCGAAGGGCACCAGGTCCTCCAACGCGCCGGCGTGCGCCAGCGAGAAGTGCACCTGATTGCTGACCACCGGCCGGCCGAGGGCCGCGTCGGCCTTTTGCCACCGGGCGAGCGAGTAGTTGGAGACGCCGACCGCGCCGATCTTGCCGGTGTCGAGCAGCTCGCGCATGCCCGGCATGATCACCGTGTCGGGCACCAGCGGGTTGGACTGGTGAATCTGGTAGAGCGGGATGCGGTCCAGCCCCAGCCGCGCCGCGCTGGCGCGCTCGCGCTGCTTGACCACGGCGGGGAACGGCGCCACCGGCATGATCTTGCTGGCGACGGCGACGTTGGCGCGCGCGTCGCCCAGCGCCTCGCCGAGGATCCGCTCACTCTTGCCCAGCCCGTAGACCTCGGCGGTGTCGAACAGCGTCACCCCCAGGGCCAGGGCGCGGCGCACGATCTCGCCCGCGTCGCCGGAGGCGTAGCTCTCCCCGTAGCCCCACTCCCGTGACCCGAACTGCCAGGTCCCCAGGCCGATCCGGCTGACCCGGCCCACTCCGTCGACGTCGACATACTTCATCCGCTCACCCTAGCCAGGCAGCTTGCCCAGCACGTAGGTGGCGATGCCCAGCCCGCCCTGCCGCGGCTGCCCGCTGTCGGTCGTGCCGCTGCAGGACACCATCAGGTCGACGATGACGTTCGCCTTGGCCGCGATGACGCGGGCGGAGCGGATCTGCACTCCGCGCGGGGTCAGGTCGAGCGCGGTGATGCCGTTGCCGGCGTCGGCCGGCGCGCCCACCGAAAACGCGAGCGCCTCCCCGTTGGGCGGCGTCAGCGTCACGGTCGAGCCGCCGCATTGGCGCCATCCCGACAGCAGCGTCGACAGTTGGGCCCTGGCCGCCGCCGGGTCGTGGAAGGCCACGACCGCCTCGATCACCTGGGTGGACTTGAGGAAGCTGCGCGAGTCGCGGAACTCCGCCGCCCGGTAGCCGGTGACGCCGCCGCCGGCGTAGGCGTCGGGCGTTCCGGGGGCGATGCTGCCCCAGCATTCCGGCCGGTCGATGGCCCCCTGCGCGCTGGAGCGGCCCAGGTTGTCCCACGTCTGGCCGGCCTCGAGGTTTTGATCGGGCATGAACACGCCGTACGCACAGTGATGGCATCGAAAAGAACCAAGCAGCCTGCCA
>NZ_MPNT01000057.1 GCF_001907675.1 Mycobacterium paraffinicum | reverse complement strand
GCCCGCGAATCGCAACACCACTTCGGGGCGGGGCGCCGGGGGCGGCGAGGCGGGAGGGCCGAGGCGCTCGAGGGCGATGTCGCTGCCCGGGCCGTAGCCGACGATCACGTCGCGGCCGGGGGAGAAGTCGAATCGCGCCGACCCGACCCACACGGTCAACGGGGAGGCTCTGAAACCGGAAGCCTCGGGCCGCATGGCCGCCACCTTTCCTCGCGCCGGTCAGATCGACTTAGTGTCTACCCGCCGCACGCCGTCCAGTTACGTGGGTCCGCCCGTCAGAGCGCGTTGCGTCGGGCCGCCAGCGACGCGTTGTCGAGAACCCGACGTAAGACCTCGACCGCTTCGGTCAGCACCTGGCGGTCGCCTGGCTCGAGCAACGCCAGCTGCGGTTCGATCGCGGCGGCGCGGTCGGCGCGAACCGCGTTGAGCGTGCGCTTGCCCTGAGGGGTGATGCGAATCCGGACGGCGCGGGCATCCCCCGGGTCGACGGTTCGGGCGACCAGGCCGGCGTCCTCGAGCCGGCGTACCTGCGTCGTCATGGTCGGTTGTGAGCAGTGATCGACGGCGGCGAGGTCGCCGATCCGGGCTTCACCGTGCGCTTCGATGCTGGCGAGCAGCCTCGCCTGTGCCGCGGGCAGCGGCATCTGGATGCGCTGATTGGCTAGCCGGTTGAGCCGCGCCACCACGGCGAGCAGATCCGCTCCCAGCTGCTGGGTCACGGTGTTTGCGGTCTCGACAACTCTGTCCATGTTCCCATAGTTCCATAGCTTTGCTATGGGAGACGAGTGCCGCGCGGTCCGAACCGGCTCGGGAGTGTCGAGTGTGACAAGCCGAGTTCTGGCCGCGGCCTGGCAGAATCAGTGAAGTGAAAGTCCGCCGCCCCGTTCGTGCGCGTCGTCGGGGCGGACCTCTACGCCCGGCCGAATTGGCGCAGGCCTCGGTCATGGGGGCGCTTTGCGCGGTGATCGCGATCATCGCCGGTGTCATCCCGTTCGCCCAGGGATTGGCGCTGCTGGGCACGGTGCCGATGGGGCTGCTCTCATACCGTTACCGGCTGCGCGTGCTGTTGGCCGCCACGTTCGCTGCCGGAATGATCGCCTTCCTCATCTCCGGAGTGGGCGGCTTCGTGACGGTCGTGAACTGCGCCTACATCGGCGGCCTGACCGGTTTGGTCAAGCGCAGGGGCAGGGGCACACCCACCGTGATCGTCTCGTCCCTGATTGTCGGGCTCGTCGTCGCCGCCGTGACGGTCGGTGCGTTGGCGGTGCTGAATCGGTTGCGGCATCTGATCTTTGAGGTGATGTCGGCCAACGTGGACGGTGTGGTCGCATTCCTGGGCCGGGTGAACCTGCGCTGGCTCGGCGCCGACGTAAAGCGATGCTTCGAATTCGGGCTGCACTATTGGCCGTGGCTGATGCTCGGCTACGTCACCTATGGGGTCGTGGTCTCGTCGTGGATCGGTTGGTGGGCCCTGTCTCGCTTGCTGGACCGGATGGGCAGCGTCCCGGACGTGCACAAGCTCGACGCTCCGGACGAGCCTCCCGGCGCCGCCATCGGGCCCGTTCCGGTGCGGCTGGACAGGGTGCGGTTCCGCTACCCCCATGCCAAGCAAGACGCCTTGCGCGAACTCAGCCTGGAACTCCAGGTCGGAGAACATGTCGCCGTCATCGGAGCCAATGGATCGGGCAAGACCACCCTGACGCTCATCTTGGCGGGCCGGCTACCGACGTCGGGCACCGTGCAGCGCCCGGGCGCTGTCGGGCTGGGCATGTTGGGCGGTACGGCGCTTGTTCTGCAGCACCCGAAGAGTCAGGTGCTGGGAACCCGCGTCGCCGATGACGTGGTGTGGGGGCTGCCCCCGGGGACGGAGGTCGACGTCGACCACCTGCTGCAGGAAGTCGGTCTTGGGGGTTTTGCCGAGCGCGATACCGGCGGCCTGTCCGGCGGGGAGCTGCAACGCCTCGCTCTCGCCGCGGCGCTGGCGCGGGAACCAGCGCTACTGATCGCTGACGAGTTCACCAGCATGGTGGACCAGAGGGGCCGTCAGGTCTTGTTGAACGTGCTGTCCGGCCTTCCCAAGCGGCATCGGACCGCCCTGGTGCACATAACTCATTTCGACAACGAGGCCGCATCGGCGGACCGGACCATCAACCTCAGTGATTCCCCGGATAACACCGGCATGGTCGAGACCGCCCCGGCCCCGCTGCCGGCCACCGCGGTCAGGCGCGGCCCCGGCAAGCCAGTGCTGGAAATCGTGGGCGTCAGCCACGAATACAACAGCGGGACACCCTGGGCTAAGACCGCGCTGCGCGACGTCAACTTTGTCGTGGAGCAGGGCGACGGGATTCTGATTCATGGTGGCAACGGCTCGGGCAAGTCGACGCTGGCGTGGATCATGGCCGGACTGACCGTTCCCACGGTCGGCGCGTGCTTGCTTGACGGCGAGCCGATACGGGATCACATCGGCGCGGTTGCCTTGTCGTTTCAAACCGCGAGGCTGCAGTTGATGCGCAGCCACGTTGGTCTGGAAGTTGCTTCGGTGGCCGGCTTTTCGCCTCGTGACGAAGGTCGGGTGACGGCTGCGCTGGCGGCGGTCGGGCTGGAACCCACGATGGGCAAGCGGCGCATCGATCAGCTCAGCGGCGGCCAGATGAGACGGGTGGTGCTGGCCGGACTGTTGGCGTGCTCGCCGCGGGTGTTGATCCTCGACGAGCCGCTGGCCGGGCTGGACGTCGGGAGCCAGCGGGGCCTGCTGCGTCTGCTGGCGGACCTGCGCCGGCACAGTGGGCTCACCGTAGTGGTCATTTCGCACGACTTCGTGGGTTTGGAAGCCGTCTGCCCGCGGACCCTGCATGTGCAGAACGGCACGCTGCAAGCGGTGTCGGCCGCCGCCGCGGCCGGGGGTGTGTCGTGACCGCAGCTTCGTCCTCCGCGCGCGGCAAGGAGCGGCGCAGTCCTCGCCCGGTGGTGCTGTTGGTTCCGGTGCCCGGCGGCTCGGCGATCCACAGCTTGTGGGCCGGGACCAAGCTTCTCGTGGTGTTCGGTGTTGCGGTGTTGCTGACCTTCTACCCGGGTTGGATGACGATTGGGTCAGTGGCCGCGTTGGTGCTGACGGCGATCTGGATCGCCCACATCCCTCGCGGTGCGCTTCCGTCGATTCCGCGCTGGCTATGGGTCCTCGTCGCGTTGGGTTTTGTGACGGCCGCGCTGGCCGGCGGTAATCCGGTGGTGTCGATCGCCGGGGTGCACCTAGGGTTCGGCGGGGCGTTGAACTTCCTGCGGATCACCGCGTTGTCCCTCGTCCTGCTTGGGCTGGGGGCGATGGTGTCCTGGACCACCAATGTCGCCGAAATCGCCCCGGCGCTGGCGGTTTTGGGTCGCCCGCTCAAAGTTGTGCGGATCCCGGTTGACGAGTGGGCGGTGGCCCTGGCCCTGGCGCTGCGCGCCTTCCCGTTGCTGATCGAGGAATTTCAGGTGCTCTACGCCGCTCGCCGATTGCGGCCCAACCATATGGCACCGACTCGCAAGGCGCGGGTCAAGCAGACGGCCGGGAACTCGATCGACTTGGTCGCCGCGGCCATCGTGGTGACGTTGCGCCGAGCCGACGAGATGGGTGACGCGATCACCGCCCGCGGTGGCATCGGCCAACTCTCGGCCGCACCGGCCCGGCCGAAAATGACCGACTGGCTGGCGCTCGCGGTGACCGTGGCGGTGGGCGGTGCCGCGGTCGCCATCGAGACGATATTCCACCTGACTCGCTGATCATTCGCGTAGCGTGAGCGCGTGGCCGACATACGCCGGACTCGCTCGATCGCGGCCCGCGTCGGCGACATCTGGGAAACCCTTGCGGACTTCGGGTCGATCAGTTCGTGGGCCGGCAACGTCGACCACTCATGCATCTTGTCCTGCGGACCCGACGGATCCGCCGTCGGCACCGCCCGGCGCGTGCAGGTCAAGCGCGACGCGCTGGTCGAGCGCATCACCGAATTCGAGCCGCCCCGCGCCCTCGGCTACGACATCGAGGGCCTGCCCGCCCGCCTGCGCAGGGTGTCCAACCGCTGGACGCTCGAACCGACCGCCGGCGACTCGGCCACCACCCTGGTGATCCTCACCAGCACCGTCGAAATCGGGCCGCACGCAATGCAGAAGCTGGCCGAGCGGGCCCTGTGCCGCTTTCTGGCGCGACAGTCCGACCTGATGCTCGCCGGCCTCGCCGATCGATTGGAGCACGCCCGTGTCTGACCGGCCCGATGTCGTCGTGATCATGACCGACGAGGAACGCGCGGTGCCACCGTACGAGGCCCCTGACGTGCTCGCGTGGCGCGATCGAACGCTGATCGGCCGCAACTGGTTTGACGATCACGGCGTCAGCTTCACGCGGCACTACACCGGCTCGCTGGCCTGCGTGCCGAGCCGGCCGACCATTTTCACCGGCCAGTATCCGGACCTGCACGGCGTGACCCAGACCGATGGCATCGGAAAGGCCGCCGACGATTCACGCATGCGCTGGCTGCGTGCGGGCGAGGTTCCCACGCTCGGCAATTGGTTCCGCGCGGCCGGTTACGACACGCACTACGACGGCAAGTGGCACATCTCGCACGCCGATCTCCTCGACCCCCGGACCGGTCGACCGTTGGCGACCAACGACGAAAACGGTGTGGTTGACGCCGCCGCCGTGCGGCGCTACCTGGAGGCAGACCCGTTGGGGCCGTTCGGTTTCTCCGGATGGGTCGGTCCCGAGCCGCACGGGGCGGTGCTGGCCAACGCTGGTGTGCGACGTGACCCGCTGATCGCCGACCGGGTGGTCGGGTGGCTGGCCGACCGCTACGCCCGCCGCCGCGCCGGCGACCCGGCCGCCTTGCGCCCGTTCCTTCTGGTCGCGAGCTTCGTCAACCCTCACGACATCGTGCTCTTCCCGACGTGGTCACGGCGGAGCCCAGTCAAGCCGTCGCCGCTCGATCCGCCCGCAGTGCCCCCCGCGCCGACGGCGGGCGAAGACCTGTCCACCAAGCCCGCGGCGCAGATCGCCTTTCGCGAGGCGTACTACTCCGGCTACGGCCCCGCGGCCGCGATCGACCGAACCTATTCGCGCCACGCGCAGCGCTACCGCGACCTGTACTACCGATTGCACGCCGAGGTGGACGGACCGATCGACCGCGTCAGGCGGGCCGTCACCGAGAGCGGTTCGGGTGAAGCGGTATTGGTGCGCACCGCCGATCACGGCGACCTGCTGGGCGCCCACGGTGGTCTGCACCAGAAGTGGTTCAACCTGTACGACGAGGCCACCCGCGTTCCCTTCGTCATCGCGCGCATCGGCGAACGCTGCACGCGACCGCGGCTCGTCACGGCGCCGACCTCACACGTCGACCTGGTACCCACCCTGCTGGCGGCAGCGGGCGTCGACGTTACGGCGGTGTCGGCCGCGCTGGCCGAGTCGTTCTCCGAAGTGCACCCACTGCCCGGCCGGAACCTCATGCCCGTCGTGGACGGCGCCCCCGCCGACGAGACCCGCGCCGTCTACCTGATGACCCGCGACAACATGCTCGAAGGGGACAGCGGTGCCTCGGGGTTGGCACGCCGCTTAAAGCAGGCGGTCAATCCGCCTGCGCCGCTGCGCATCCGAATCCCGGCCCACACGGCGTCCAACTTCGAGGGGTTGGTTGTCCGCGTCGACGAGGCGACGGCCGCCGGCGCCGCGGGCCACCTCTGGAAGCTGGTGCGCTCTTTCGACGATCCGAGCACCTGGACAGAGCCGGGGGTGCGGCACCTGGCCGCCAATGGGCTTGGGGGAGAGGCATACCGGACGTCTCCTCTCGACGACCAGTGGGAGTTGTACGACCTGACCGCTGACCCGATCGAAGCGATCAACCGCTGGGCCGATCCTGACCTGCACGCCCTGCGTCAGCACCTGCGGACCGAGCTCAAACACGTGCGGACCGACTCCGTCCCCGAGCGAAACCGACTGTGGCCCTATGCGTCTCGCCGACCTCCCACGACACGGCGGTCAAGGCTGAGGCGTCTGTTCGCCAGGCTCTGACGGCCTAACGCACGCCGCTAGGTCCGCATCCGGTCGATGAGGTTCGACAACACCACGATGCTCTCGCTGCGCTCGATGTCCGCACTCGATCGGATGCGCTCGAGGGCCGCCTCCAGATGGCTCATGTCGCGAGCCAGCACGCGCAAGATCGCGTCCGACGTGCCGGTCACCGTCGCGGCGCTGACCACCTCGGGGATGTCCACCCAGGCGGCGCGCAGGCGATCGGGCGCGATCGTGCCGTGGCAGAACACCTGCACGTAAGCCTCGGTGTTCCAGCCGAGTGCATTTCGGTCGACGACGGTGGTGAAGCCTTTGATGACGCCGGCGTCGAGCATCCGGTCGACGCGGCGCTTGACCGCCGGGGCGGACAGATTCACCTTCTCGCCGATTTCGGCGAAGGTGGCCCGCGCATGCTCGGTGAGCTCGGTGAGGATGCGGGCGTCGGTCTCGTCCAGGCGCTCCATCGTCCTCCGTTCCCCCGCACGCAATAGATCGCTGCAAACGCCAGTCTAACGCAACAAATCGCACATAGACACGCAACGGCTAGCGTTTGATTGTGCACCGGGCCGCCAATACCGTTGATTTATGACGGAACAATACGTCGCTGGCCCCGGGCCCGCCCCGGCGCCGGCCGGGCACACTCGCACGCCGACCGCCCGCCGCTACGCGATGACGCCACCGACGTTCTTCGCGGTCGAGTATGCGATCAACCCGTGGATGGACACCTCGACGCCCGTCGACGTCGGGCTCGCGCACGCCCAATGGGAGGCGTTGCGCGCGACCTATCTCAGACTGGGCCACCGAGTGGACGTGATCGAGCCCGCGCCCGGGCTGCCGGACATGGTGTACGCCGCGAACGGCGGCTTCATCGCCGGTGACGTCGCGATCGTCGCGAAGTTTCGATTCGCCGAGCGGGCCGGCGAATCGCGCGCCTACGCCGACTGGATGTCATCCATCGGGTACCGGCCGGTGTCCACCCGCCATATCAACGAGGGGCAGGGCGACCTGCTCATGATCGGGCAAACGGTGTTGGCGGGCTACGGCTTTCGCACCGACCGGCGCGCGCACCCGGAAATCTCCGCCGCGCTCCGCGTGCCGGTCGTTTCGCTTGAATTGGTGGATCCGCGCTTCTACCATCTCGACACCGTGCTGGCCGTGCTCGACGACCACACGATCGCGTTCTACCCGCCGGCGTTCAGCGCCGCCGCACAGGATCAGCTGCAGGCGTTGTTCCCCGACGCGATCGCGGTCGGAAGCGCCGACGCATTCGTGCTCGGCCTCAACGTCGTGTCCGACGGACGGCACGTCGTCTTGCCCGCCCAGGCAACCGGATTCGCCGCGCAACTACGCGCCGCGGGCTTCGAGCCCGTCGGCGTCGACCTGTCCGAACTCCTCAAGGGCGGCGGTTCGGTCAAGTGCTGCACATTGGAGGTGTTTCCATGACGATCCTCGATGCCCCGACTTCGACCGGAAGCGAGGCCGCTATCGCGCTCGTCGAACGCCATGCGGCGCACAACTATTCGCCGCTACCCGTGGTGGCGGCCAGCGCGGAGGGCGCCTGGATCACCGACGTGGAGGGCCGGCGCTACCTGGACTGTCTGGCCGCCTACTCGGCGGTCAACTTCGGCCATCGCAACCCGGAGATCACCGCGGCGGCCCACGCCCAGCTCGACACCGTCACGCTGGTGAGCCGCGCTTTCCATTCCGACACCCTCGGTCCGTTCTGCGCAGCCCTGGCCCGGCTGTGCGGCAAAGACTTGGTGCTGCCGATGAACTCGGGCGCCGAAGCCGTGGAGAGCGGTCTCAAGATCGCCCGCAAGTGGGGTGCCGACGTCAAGGGCGTCCCCGACGGTCGCGCAAACATCGTCGTGGCCGACAACAACTTTCACGGCCGCACGATCAGCATCGTCAGCTTCTCCTCGGATCCGACGGCGCGGGACGGGTTCGGGCCTTTCACGCCGGGGTTCCGCTCGGTGCCCTTCGGCGACGCCGACGCGCTGGCGCGTGCGATCGACAACGACACCGTCGCGGTGCTGCTCGAACCGATCCAGGGTGAGGCGGGCATCGTCGTTCCCCCCGACGATTACCTACCGACCGTTCGCGCCCTGTGCAGCGAGCACGACGTGTTGATGATCGCCGACGAGATCCAGTCCGGCCTGGCGCGCACGGGTCACACCTTCGCCTGCGACCACTGGGGCGTGGTGCCGGACGTCTACCTGCTCGGCAAGGCGCTGGGCGGTGGCGTGGTCCCGCTGTCGGCGGTGGTCGCCGACCGCGAGATCCTGGGCGTGCTGCATCCCGGCGAACACGGCTCCACCTTCGGCGGCAACCCGCTGGCCGCCGCCATAGGCACCACCGTGGTGTCCATGCTGGGCCGCGGAGAATTCCAGGCCCGTTCGGCGTTTTTGGGCGCACACCTGCACGCACGCCTGCGCGCACTGCTTGGTCACGGCGTTCTGGCGGTGCGCGGGTTGGGATTGTGGGCCGGAGTCGATGTCGACCCGCGCCTCGGGACGGGTAAGCAGATGAGCCTTCGGCTGGCCGACCGGGGCGTGTTGGTGAAGGACACGCACGGCTCGACGTTGCGGTTCGCGCCACCGCTGGTGATCAGCGAGCAGGAGATCGACTGGGCGATTGAGCAGTTCGCTTCTGCGTTGCGGGAGGCTGGCCCATAATCAGCTGATCGAGCAAGGAGGGGTAATTGCCACCCACGTCGATCGGCCTGAAAGAGCAGATGCTGCGCCGCCGTCCGGTTGTCGGCACGCCCGTCGCGTATGGTGCCGCGGACCACCTCAAGCGCAGCATTGGCACATTCCAGCTGACCATGTTCGGGGTCGGCTCGACGGTCGGGACGGGCATTTTCTTCGTCATGTCTCAGGCCGTGCCCGAAGCCGGCCCGGCGGTGATCCTGTCCTTTCTCATCGCCGGGGTCGCGGCCGGGCTCGCGGCCATCTGTTACGCCGAATTGGCTTCGGCGGTACCGGTTTCCGGTTCGTCGTACTCGTACGCGTACACCACCCTGGGTGAGGTCGTGGCGATGGGGGTGGCATCCTGCCTGCTGCTCGAATACGGCGTGTCGACCGCCGCGGTCGCGGTCAACTGGAGCAGTTACCTGAATAAGTTGCTCAGCAACATCTTCGGCTTCCAGTTGCCGCACGCGCTGTCGGCCGCGCCGTGGGATGCGCGGCCCGGCTTTGTGAACCTGCCCGCGATCATCTTGATCGCGATGTGCGCGTTGCTACTCATCCGCGGCGCCAGCGAATCGGCCAGGGTCAACACGATCATGGTGTTGATCAAGCTGGGCGTGCTGATCATCTTCGTGATCGTGGCGTTCACGGCGTTCGACGCGCACCATCTCGCCGGCTTCGCGCCCTTCGGCGTTGCGGGAATCGGCTCGGCCGCCGGGACCATCTTCTTCTCCTATATCGGGCTTGACGCCGTGTCCACCGCGGGCGACGAGGTGAAGGATCCGCAAAAAACCATGCCGCGCGCGCTGATTGCGGCGCTGGCGACCGTGACGAGCGTTTACGTGTTGGTCGCGGTCGCCGCGCTCGGCACCCAGCCCTGGCAGGACTTCGCCGGGCAGGAGGAGGCCGGGCTGGCCACGATTCTCGACCACGTCACGGGCGGCAGCTGGGCCGGCACCATCCTGGCTGCGGGCGCCGTCATTTCGATCTTCTCCGTCACCCTGGTCACCATGTACGGGCAGACGCGGATCCTGTTCGCGATGGGCCGCGACGGCTTGCTGCCCGCGCGGTTCGCGCGGGTGAACACGCGGACCATGACGCCGGTGGGCAACACGGTGATCGTGGGCGTCGCGGCCTCGGTGCTGGCCGCCTTCATACCGCTGGAAAAGCTCGCGGACATGGTGTCCATCGGGACGCTCACGGCGTTCGTCGTCGTATCCGTAGGAGTGATCATCCTGCGCGTGCGCGAACCCGACCTGCCGCGGGGCTTCAAGGTGCCCGGTTATCCCGTTACGCCGGTCCTTTCGGTCTTGGCGTGCGGATACATCCTCGCCAGCTTGCATTGGTACACCTGGATTGCCTTCAGTGGCTGGATCGCGCTCGCGTTAGTCTTCTACTTCGTGTGGGGCCGCCATCACAGCGCGCTCAACGCCGGAACGCTCGAGCGGGACGCGCTGTGACCGTCGTCGTGGGATACCGGGCCGGCAAGGTCGGGCTCTCAGGGTTGCACCTGGGCGTGCTCGTCGCGCGGACCCTCGGCACCTCGCTGACCGTGGCGACCATCGTGCCCAAGCCGTGGCTGACACCGTCGCGCGCGCGCGTCGACGCCGAGTACGAACTGTGGGCCGACACCATGGCCGCGGAGTCGGCGAAGGAGGCCGCCCGCTTCTTGGACACGGTGGCCGACGGGGTCGAGGTCACCTACCTGCATCGGGCGCACGGATCGGTATCCGGAGGCCTCCTCGAGATCATCCACGAGGTGGACGCGGACATGCTCGTGCTGGGCTCGTTGCCCAGCGGCGGGCGCGGACAAGTGCTGATCGGCTCGACCGCCGACTGGCTGCTGCACGCCTCGCCCGTGCCGGTGGCGATCAGCCCCCGGAATTACCGCTCGCACCAAGGCAAGTTGGCCCGACTCACCTGCGCCTACTCGGCCACCCCGGACTCGGTGGACGTGGTGAATCGCTGCCATGACTTCGGCCAGCGATTCGGTGTCCCGGTGCGAGTGATCACCTTCGCGGTCCGCGGCAAGACGATGTATCCCCCGGAGGTCGGGCTCGAGGTCGAGGATCAGGTGCTGCAGGCCTGGGCCTCACAAGTGCGAGGCATCCTCGAGGAACTCAAGACCGATGAGATCGTGAGCGAAGACGTCGCGCTGCAAGTGGTCACCGGGCGAAGCTGGAAGGAGGCGTTGGCGAAGGCGGATTGGCAGGAGGGCGAGATCCTGGCATTGGGCACCCGGCCCCGTGGCGACATCCGGCGGGTCTTCCTCGGTTCCCGCAGCACCAAGATCATCCGTGAAAGCCCCGTGCCGGTGCTGGTGTTGCCCGGCTAGCGCTGGGCCGCGGCATTGGCGGCCGCTTGCGCCCTGCCCAGGGTGGCCGCGACATCGCCACGGCCAAGGAACATTTCATCGAAGTAGGGCCGCAGGGCGTCGCTGCCGGCCGCGAAGCCGGCGCCGCCGGGGGCCGCGATGCGCGGCCCGTTGAGTACGGCGAAGAACGGCGTTACGTCGACGCCCCGGACGGACCAGTAGTCGAAGTAAACCGGTTGGGCCGACAGGACCGCCGGGATGGCCGCGCCCTCGCGACCGAGGAACTCGTTACCCTCCTTACTGCCCATCCAGGTCAGGACCTGACGCACCGCCTCGGGATGCCTTGTCGCGGCATTGCCAGCCGCCGCAATGCCATTGGTGACGCTCACGCGGCCCACCGGGCCGGCTGGCATCATCGTCACGCCCCAGTGGAAGCGGGCGTCGCGGGCCACCGGCGCCAGGTTGTAGGTGCCGGATTGGAAGAGCGCCATCCTGCCGGCCAGGAACTGGTTGCGGGAGAAGTCGCCGTTGTCGTTGGTGTCGGAGGCGGGCGGCGCCACGTGATTGTCGTTGATCAGGCCGACCAAGTAACGGAAGGCCTGCACCGCGCCGGGATTGTCGAACGCGAACTGGTCGCCACGCTGGAACACCCCGCCGGCCGAGCCGATGTAGTTGAGGTAGATGCCCTGCGGGTCGTTGGCGGCGTTGTAGCCCCACTGCCGAACCCGTCCAGGTTCGAAACCCGTTGCGTTGCCGGCATGTCCGTCGGCGTCCACGGTGAGCCGGGCCAGCATGGGGCGCAGCGTGTCGCCGCCGTCGGTGCTCCAGCGCAAGTCGTTGAGCTGTGCGGGGTCGACGCCGGCCGCGGCGAGCAGGTCCGCGTTGTAATACAGCGCGATCCCCGCATCCGTCAGCTGCGGCACGCCCCACAGATTGCCCCCGCGGGTGAACTGGTCGACGACCGCGGAATCCCACGCTGAGGCGGAGCCCGGTTTGAGGGCGGCGCCGATGTCCATCAGCCGGCCACTGTCCGCGTAGGCGGCCAGGTACGCGTTGGACAGCCAGAAGATGTCGTCGGCGCTACCACCCGCGACGTCGGTGCGCAGCGTGTCGAAGTAGGTCGAATACGACACCACGCTGGTGTGCACCACGATATCGGGATGCGCGCGGTTGAACGCCGCGAAGGACTGCCGGTAGGCCGCGGCGATCTGGTCGCCCCAGACCCGCACCGTCACGACGATCTTGCCGCCCGGGGGCTGGCCGGAGTAGTCGAGCAGCACCGCGGTCGCCCCCAACAGCACCGCCACCAGAGCGAGCGCCGCGGCCATCAGCGTCGAAATGCGTGGCCGGGTCATGGCGTGCGCCCAGATTGCCGTGGCGGTCGTTGACCGCCCGGAATTACAGCCGTCGCGGCAATCTCGGTGCGCGAACCGGTCACTTGAGCCCCGAGACGACGATCGAAGCGACGATGTGGCGCTGGAAAACCACGAACAGAGCGATCAGCGGGACGATCGCGATCGTCGTCGCCGCCATGACCAACGTCCACTGGGCGTTGAACCGCGACTGCAAGTCGGCCGTCGCCACCGTGAGCACCCGCCACTTGTGCCCGCTGGTGATCACCAACGGCCACATGAAGTTGTTCCACTGCGAGACCACGGTGATCAACGTCAGGGCCGCCAGCACCGGTCGGCTGGACGGGATGACCACGTGCACGATCACGTCCAACGTGTTGGCGCCGTCCAGGTGGGCGGCGTTGACCAAGTCGTTCGGGATGATGCGAAAGTGCTCGCGCAGCAGGAAGATCGCGTACGGCGAGCCGAACATGAAGGGCAGCACCAGCGCCCAGAACGTGTTCCGCAGGCCGAGCTGGGCCATCATCAGATACAGCGGCACCACCGTGACCGTCCCCGGCACCATCAACGTCGCGATGTACACCCAGAACAGCGCATCGCGCCCCGGAAAATCCAACCGCGCGAACGCGTATCCCGCCAGCACCGAAAACGTCATCTGGCCCAGCAGGATCACGGCGGTCATCAACGCGGTCACGGCCGCCGCCCGGCCGAATCCGGCTCCGCCCAGGTCGGCGTAGTTGGCGAGGGTGAACGGCCGCGGCAGCTGCAGGGGTGTGCCCGTCGCGAACTGGTGAGCCGAGGTGAACGACGTGAGCAGGCCAAGGGCGAACGGCGCCAACGTGATCAGCGCACCGACGATGAGCCCGGCGTAGATGACGAGCCGGCTAGGTAAGGTCATAGCTGATCCGCCGCCGGAAATACAGGTGCTGCACCATGGTGACGCCGATCAGGATGACAAACAACACCACCGCCATCACCGACGCGCGCCCGATGGCCGCCGAACCGAAAGCCTCGGCGTAGATGCGGTGGGCCACCAGGTCGGTACTGCCGCCGGGTCCACCGCCGGTCAACGCGTAGACCATGTCGAAAACCTGTGCCGTGCTGACGATCCCCGTCACCAGGACGAAAAACGTGGTCGGCCGCAGCATGGGCAGGGTGATGCGCCAGAACCGTTGCCACGCGGTGGCGCCGTCGGTGCGCGCGGCGGCGTGAATGTCGTCGGGGATCGCCAGCAGGCCCGCCAGGAACGACAGCGAGACGTATCCGACGTTTGTCCATACGACGACGGCCGAGACGAGCGGCAGCGCGAAGCTGGGGTCCGACAGCCAGTCGATACTGTGGCCCAGCAGGGTGCTCACGGCGCCGTCGGTGGGTGCCAGAATCCAGCGCCACAGCACCGCGATTGCCAGCGGCGCGCAGATCCAGGGCAGCACGTAGAGGGTGCGAAACAGGCCGGTGCCGGGAAGCTGGCGGGCCAACATCGACGCGACCAGCAGCCCCAGCACCGTCTGCGCCGGAACCACGATCGCGACGAAGAGAGCGGTGACGATCAGCGAGTTGCCGAAGTTGCGGTCGGTCAGCACCGAGCGCCAGTTGGCCAGGCCGACATAGTGCAGCGGCCCGAGCAGATCCCATCGGTACAGGCTCAACCAGACCACCACGAGGATGGGCAACAGCAGGAAGGCGAGGACACCGAACAGGCTGGGCGCCAGCAGGGTGTAGCCCAGCGCGGTGGAGCGGGGCTGTGTCCTTCCGACGCCGCTGGCCATGGAGGTAATTAAAGCGGGCGGCGCCTGGGTTTGGGGCGAACGGCCGTTACGGTGGAACCGTGACACCGAACCGGGGGATCGATGCCGACTTCCTCAACCTGCCCCGCCACGAGCTGGCCGACGCCGCGCTCTCGGCGGCCACCGCGGCCGGCGCCAGCTACGCCGACCTGCGGGTTCACCGCATCGTGACCGAGATCATCCAGCTGCGCGACGGCGAGCTGGAGACGTCGGTGGTCAACCGCGAGGTCGGGCTGGCCGTGCGGGTGATCGTCGACGGCACGTGGGGATTCGCCTCGCACGCGGAGCTGGCGCCGTCGGTCGCGGCCGAGACCGCGCGTCACGCCGTGCAGGTGGCCACCACCCTGGCGACGCTCAACCGCGAGCGCGTCGAGCTGGCGCCCGAGCCGGTGTACGCAGACGCCAGCTGGGTCTCGAATTACCGGACGGACCCGTTCACCGTCCCGGTGTCCGACAAGATCGATGTGCTCGAGGATTACTCCGGTCGCCTGCTGAGCGCTGATGGTGTCGACCATGTGTCGGCCATCCTCACGGCGGTCAAGGAACAGTCCTTCTACGCCGACACCTTTGGGTCGTCGATCACCCAGCAGCGGGTGCGGGTGCAGCCGTCGTTGGAGGCGGTGACCGTCGATGCGGCGGCGGGCAGCTTCGACTCGATGCGCACCCTGGCCCCACCCACCGGGCGCGGCTGGGAAGTGCTGGCCGGTGACGAGGTGTGGAACTGGACGGACGAGCTGGCGCAATTGCCGTCGCTGCTCGCCGAAAAGGTCAAGGCGCCCAGCGTGACCGCCGGACGCAAGGACCTGGTGATCGACCCCACCAACCTGTGGTTGACGATTCACGAGTCCATCGGGCACGCAACCGAATACGACAGGGCGATCGGCTACGAGGCGGCCTATGCCGGAACGTCGTTCGCCACGCCAGACAAGCTCGGCACCATGCGGTACGGCTCCCCGGTGATGAACGTGACCGCCGACCGTACCGTCGACCACGGCCTGGCGACCATCGGTTACGACGACGAAGGGGTCGCGGCGCAAAGCTGGGATTTGGTGCGCGACGGCATCTTCGTCGGCTATCAGCTCGATCGGGTGTTCGCTCCCCGGCTCGGGCAACCGCGGTCCAACGGATGCTCGTATGCCGATTCGCCGCATCACGTGCCGATCCAACGGATGGCCAACGTGTCGCTGCAGCCGGCGCGCGAGGACGTCAGCACCGCCGACCTCATCAGCCGTGTCGAGGACGGGATCTACATCATCGGTGACAAATCGTGGTCAATCGACATGCAGCGGTACAACTTTCAGTTCACCGGTCAACGGTTCTTCCGCATCCGCGACGGCCGGCTGGACGGCCAGCTGCGCGACGTCGCGTATCAGGCCACCACCACCGAGTTCTGGAACTCGATGGAAGCCGTGGGCGGCCCGTCGACCTGGCGGCTGGGTGGCGCGTTCAACTGTGGGAAGGCGCAGCCCGGTCAGGTCGCCCCGGTCAGCCACGGCTGCCCGTCGGCGTTGTTCCGAGGTGTGAACGTTCTCAACACCCGGACCGAGGGCGGCCGATGATCCGCGCGCAGCATGTCGTCAACCTCGTGCTCGAGGAGGCCGCCAAGCTCGGCGGCGCGAGCGAGACCATGGTGCTCGTCACCGACAAGGTCGAGGCGACGTTGCGGTGGGCGGGTAACTCGATGACCACCAACGGGGTTGCGGTCAATCGCAGCATCACGGTGATCTCGGTTGTCCGCCAAGGGTCCAGCGCACGAATCGGCACGATGGTGTCCGCCGAAGTGGATCCGCGGGTGATCCCCGAGCTGGTGGCGGCGTCCCAGGAGGCGGCCCGCTCGGCACCCGAGGCCGGCGATGCCGCGCCGCTGCTGACCGACACCGGGATGCCCGCCGACTGGAACGCGCCGGTGCCCGGCACCGGGCCCCTGGTGTTCGCCGACGTGGCCGACTCCTTGAGCCGCGGCTTTGAAGGCACGGACCGGCTGTACGGCTTTGCGCACCACAGTGTTTCGACGACGTTCCTGGCGTCGTCGACGGGGGTGCGCCGACGCTACACCCAGCCCGCCGGGGCGGTGGAGATCAACGGCAAACGTGGGGACGCGAGCGCCTGGGCGGGCATCGGCACCCCCGACTTCGTCGATGTGCCAATGGATTCGCTGCTCGACGAGCTGTCGATGCGCCTCGGCTGGGCCGAGCGCACCGTCGCGTTGCCCGCGGGTCGCTACGAGACGATCATGCCGCCGTCGACGGTGGCCGACATGATGCTTTACCTGGCGTGGTCGATGGCCGGCCGCGGTGCACGCGAGGGCCGTACCGCCTTTTCGGCGCCGGGTGGCGGAACGCGGGTGGGGGAGCGGCTCACCGAATTGCCGCTGACGCTGTTCTCCGACCCGATGGCGCCGGGTCTGGCGTGCACACCGTTCGTCGCGGTGAGCAGTTCGTCGGAGACGATGTCGGTGTTCGACAACGGCATGGAGATCGGTCAGGTGGACTGGATCCGCAGCGGGGTGATCAACGCGCTGGCCTACCCGCGCGCGACGGCCGCCAAATTCGACGCCGACGTCGCGGTCGCCGCCGACAACCTGGTCATGACGGGCGGGTCGGCCGAGCTGGCCGACATGATCGCCGCCACCGAACGCGGCCTGCTGCTGACCACGCTGTGGTACATCCGCGAGGTTGACCCCACCACGCTGTTGCTCACGGGGCTGACTCGCGACGGTGTGTACCTGATCGAGGACGGCGAGGTGACCGGCGCGGTCAACAACTTCCGCTTCAACGAGAGTCCGCTGGACCTGCTGCGGAGGGCCACCGAGGCGGGTGCGAGCGAGAAGACCCTGCCGCGGGAGTGGGCGGACTGGGCGACCCGGACGGCGATGCCGTCGCTGCGGATACCGGACTTCCATATGTCGTCGGTGAGCCAGGCCCAATAGGCGATTGCCGCTGGGCCGGCGGCGTTCTAGCGTGTGACGAATGGCGGCTCCGGTTTCGGTCCAGACAGATCACCTCGCACGACTAGTAGCCCTGTTTCCGGGCTCCCGGCCGGAGGCGCGGATCGCGGCCCTGATTCGGCGGGTCTGCGCCGAGACGTTGTCGCTGCCGCCGTTGCCGGCTCCTCTCGAGGCCGGTGCACCGGAAACGGAGACGGAGGTCGCCGTCGCCGAATTCGCCGAGCAGTTCAGCGCCGACGTCTCCGCGATCACCGGTGCGCAGCGGTCCCAGCTGGTTAAGCAATTGGGCGATGGCGCCTTTGGCGCCGCGGTCTCGATGTATATCGCCGACTTCGTCCCGCGGGTGCGCGCCGGGCTGGAGGCACTCGGTGTCGGCTCGGAGTACGTGGGCTGGGCGAGCGGCGTCGCGTGGGATCACACCACGAACCCCGCGAATCTTGTGTTCAACGACTTCTTGCCCGCGGTGGCCCGGATGCGCGCGCTTGACCCGATCACCTCCGAGGTGGTCCGGCTGCGCGGGGCGGCTCAGCACAACTGCCGGTTGTGCAAGTCGCTGCGTGAGGGCACGGCGCTCGATGCCGGCGGTTCGGAGACGCTATATGACGAGATCGGTCGCTTCGAAGCCTCGCGGTTGCTCGACGACCGCGTCAAAGCAGCGCTGCGCTACACAGATGGGTTAATTTGGACCCCTGCGCACCTCGCCGCCGATGACGTCGCCGAGGTGCGCTCCCGGTTCTCGGATGACGAGGCCGTCGAGCTCACCTTTGACATCATGCGGAATGCAAGCAATAAAGTCGCCGTCGCCTTGGGCGCCGATGCGCCCCGCGTCGAGCAGGGTACCGAGCGTTATCTGCTCGCCGCCGACGGGCAAACCGTATTCAGCTGACTGCTCCTAGGCGGCCAGAGTGACCGCCGAACGCCACAGCCGGACGCTTAGTCGCAGGTCACGGGGCTCGCGGCGCTGGCATTGCGGCGCGGCCGGCGTGGATTGGTCGACGGCCTGAGGCCGGCCCGAAGTAGCGAATGTTAACCATTCGTACACGGTCACGCAAACAAAAGTTCGCTGCTCAGGCCGCTGCTTCTGGCTAAATTATGTCCCGACACCAAAACTCATATGTGAACTCACATGTGCTGGTGGTCTCAGATGGCAGCGCCGCCTGAGTTGACGACTATCGACCGCGTCACTGCAAGCCGTGGCCCGTTGTCTCGGTTAGCAGTTACCACACGAAGGCTTGGCTTGCGTCGGAGAGCGACACCGCTGCGACGCAGAGGGAGGACCGGAATGACAACCACCCGTTCGCGGTCGCGCATGCGAGCGTCATCGGTCTGGGCTGCCGGCGTCACGCTGGGGGCCTCGTTGCTCGGCGGCGCTGTGCTGTCGGCGCCGCAAGCTTCGGCGTCCTGCAATCTGAGTCCGAAAGACGATCAGTACATTCAGCTGCTCGCTCAGAACAAGATGGTGCACAACGCCGATTTCAGCGACTGCACCGAGGCCGCCGAGGGACGCTGGTTCGCCGACCAGGTGCGCACCCACCCCAACCCATTCGGGGAAGCCCAAGAGTTGGTCAACATGATCACCAGGACGACCTCGATGAGCCAAGCGCAGGCCGAGTGGGAGGTCGAGTCGGCGATCTACGTTTATGCGCCGGACGTGATCCCCAAGATCCAGGATCAGGCCGCGCACGCGGACTGGCCCAAAGAGTAGTCACTCGGCTTAACCAGCTAACTCAAACTAAGGTACCGGCACCGCCTGTATCGGTGATCGACGCAACGCGTGTGGTTGCCGGTCGGCGGTAGCCGACGATCGCCCGGGGCTCCCCAGCCGGGCGAAACTTTCAGCTCGCCCTGATTTTGGCTAACCGCTGTTCATCCATTGTTTGACGAGCGCGTCGTTTGCCGCGTTTGGCGCCAGTGGTACCCGATGCGTAGCGCGAAAGGACAGCTAGCAAATTCCACGATGAGGGGGTCTGGAGAGGTGAAGATGACCCGATCGCGCGGGCAAGTGCTGGCGGTGGGGGTCGCCGGCGTTGCGCTGGGAGCGGTGATGGTCGGTGGTGCTGTGCTGGGAGCGCCGCACGCGTCGGCATCCTGCAATATGTCCCCGGCCGACGATGAGTACATCAAGCTGTTAGCGCAGAACAAGATGGTGCACAACGCCGACTTCAACGATTGCAGCGAGGCGGCCGAGGGGCGCTGGTTCGCCGACCAGGTGCGCAACCACCCCAACCCATTTGGGGGAAGCCCAGGAGCTGGTCAACATGATCACCAGGACCACGCCGATGAGCCAGGCCCAGGCCGAGTGGGAGGTCGAGTCGGCCATCTATGTCTACGCGCCGGACATGATTCCGAGGCTCAAGGATCAGGCTGTGCGACAAGCGCCCGGCCAGCCAGCGCCGGCGTGATGCGCTGAAAAGCCCGTCGCCCCTCAACGCGCGGCGGGCTTCCCGCACGCCCGGCCGACGGCGACCCGCCTTTGGGCTACGGTTTCCTACGGAACGTCGCTAGGGGCGGTAGCTCAGTTGGTTAGAGCCGCGGACTCATAATCCGTTGGTCGCGGGTTCGAGCCCCGCCCGCCCTACCGTATTTCTGTATGACTTCGGCTGATGCTCGACATTTCACCTTCGGGTGATGCCTGACAGTGTTTCGGTTGATGCTTGACAGTTGCTTCGGCTGATCCTTGACACTCCCTGGATGAGGGAGTTGAGCGCGGCCGAGCAGCGGTATCAGGCCGCCGTTTTCGGCCTGCTGTGACAGCGGTGTGACAGCGGGGGCGCTCGACTGCTGCAAGACCTACGCCCAGCACTCCTCCGTCCACCCCGCAAGCTCCGACCGTCACGAGGTCGAGCAGCTGCGGACCAGGCGGAAGAGCATGAATTGCGGGTCTAAGTTGAGAACGGGGCGCTGGAGCTGCTGCCCTATCCTCTTGGGCGGCGGCGCATTTTAGCCAGACCATCAACGATTAACTTGAGGCCGAGCGCGAATTCTTCATCCAACGGTACGGGCAGGTAGTCGGCTACCGCGCGGGTCGCGGGGAACGTCTGCGGGTCTAGCTTGTGAAAGCGGGCAGAGAGCTGCCCATCGTCGGATTCGTCACCGCTTAGCTGGAGAGCGAAGCCCAGCACATAGCGGGCCACGGTCGCATACGAGCGCGCCGCGAGCGGCGGGGTAAACCCGTTGTCGAGCAGGACCGCTAACAATCGTTCGCGCTGCGCCATCGCGTTGTGGCCAGTCGGCGCCTGCTCAACTAGCAGCGGGGCCACGTTGCGGTGGCGGTGCAACACCTCGAACGTGGCGTGTGCGAACGACTCGCACGCCCGCTGCCACCCCATGGCTCCGAGTTCTTCGGCGTCGAATTCCACTTCGCCGAACACGCGGTCCACCACGTGGGCGATCACCTCACTCCGGTTGGCGAAGTGGCGATACAGCGTGGCCGTTCCCGACTCCAGCCGCTGCGCGAGGGTCCTCATCGACAACGCCTCCGCGCCTTCCTCATCCACGATCTGCAGCGCCGTGTCGATGATCCGATCCAGCGCGACCGGCGGACGACCGCGGGAGCGGCGAGCTGTGCTGCCTTCGTCGGTCAAGCGTGCCGTGGTCACGCGCCCAGTATGGCGACTCTTGACAGCCGCCGCAATATCGGCTACGATGTTGCCATAATACTTGGGTTGTGGTTGGCCATGCTGCACCGGCCGCAAATCTGAGCTGTGGAAGGGAAGGCTGGCTCATGTTGTTACCCCTTGCTCGGGAGCCACTCACGGTTCCCACCGACCGCGACATGCTCCCGTGGGAGCGGCGCGAGTTCGTGCGCACTCATCGCACGTGTGTGTTCGGCTACCGCCGGAAAAACGACGGCCCGGGCATGTCGGTCGTCTACTACATCCCCACCGATGACGACGAGCTGTTGGTGTCGACGATGGCCGGACGCGGCAAGGCTCGGGTCATCGCTCGCGACGGCAAGGTGAGCCTGTGTGTGCTCGACGAACGCTGGCCGTTCGCCTACCTGCAGGTGTATGCCGACGCGGTCATCGAGGATGACCCCGAATTGGTGGTCGACGTCATGATGGCGGTCGCTGGACGGATGTCGGGGCAGCCGCTTCCCGACGAAGCCCGCCCCCATATCGACGCGATGCGCGTCCAAGAGGGTCGTGTGGTGGTTCGCTGCCGCCCCTATGCGACATTCGGCCAGCCGCCGCGGCATCTGCACCGCAATGATCAGGAAGAGCCGCTGACCCATTGGCTTTCGGGCACCGTGCCGTGGGACGCCTCAGACCCGGCCTGATGGTGGCTGGCCGATGAGCCGCACACTGCTGCGTGGAGCGCAGGTGATCACCATGTCACCACAGCGGCCCGACTCAGAGCGCATCGACATCCTCATCGACGGCGATCGCATCGCTGACATGGGGGAGCAGCTTTGTGAAGGTGCCGCTGCGTCACCGGGCTGAGTTGACTATAGTATACTCAGATGCTTAGGGTGAGTAGCTGAAACTAGACTAAGCGGACACCTCGGAGGCCCCAGCGCATGGCTTGCGGACCGCTTTCTGCGCCAGTAAGTTCGGCGGCCGGCGGCGGGAAGAGTGGGGTGCGCGACGACAGAGGCCAAACGCGGCGCCAGGGCGAGGCCACGAACTCCCAGCGCGCCCGCGCAGTCGACCGCAGTGTTGACGAGAGCTGGCGCATGGCGGAGCGGTTCGCGCGATTCAGCTTCTCAGCCGAGGCGGTCTCCGCAGGCTGCGAGATCAGTGAGCATTGCTATGCAGTCACCTCGGTGGACCCCACGACGTCCGGAAAGCCTCAACGATCTGAAGGTGCCCCTGACTCCCAAGAGTCGCATCGCAGGGATGCCTTGCGAGCGTTCTTGGGCACCCAAGCGCAGCGGGCGGGCGAGTGCTCCACGACCAAGCCAAGTCAGGAAGGCTCGGTTTCTGGGGGCGTAGGCCAGCGAACATACGCCAATAAGTTCTCTGGTGGTCGTTTGGATGCGCACCCGGGTATCCGCGTCAATCGATCGTCGCTCAATCCCTTGCCCAGGACGGGTACGTTGCGGCCGCCATCAGGGCGACCGGGAACGTCCCCGGGTGTGGTGTAAGTAGCGGCGTGTCGGTGCCGATGTAGAGGGGCCATCGCGTGAGTCTCTGTGGTGAAACGACCAAGGATCACTACCGAGAGGAACATCGCGATGGCCCTGGAT
>NZ_MPNT01000056.1 GCF_001907675.1 Mycobacterium paraffinicum | reverse complement strand
CCACACCCCCGGCGCCGGCAACCCCGCATCCAACGAGCCGATCAACGCCGTCACGTTACGATGCGTCACCCCAACACCTTTGGGCACACCCGTAGTACCCGAGGTGTAGATCACATACGCCAAACCCTCGGCATCCGGCACCGCTAAGGCGGTGTCAGGCAGGGTGTCGAGACGCCGATCGTCGACGTCGACGACGGGCACCCCATGACCCTCGAATCGCCCGGCCAGATCGGCGGTGCTGACCGCGACCACCGGAGCGGCGTCGCGGAGCACGAACCCGATCCGGGCATCCGGGGACGACGGGTCGATCGGCACGTACCCGGCCCCGGCCTTCAGCACCGCCAACATCGCCGCGATCGCCTCGGCCGACCGCGAAAACAACAGTGCCACAATCTGTCCCGGTCCCGCGCCGTGGTCCACCAGCAGGCGGGCCAACCGGTTCGACGCCGCATCCAGCTCGCGGTAGGTGATCGACGCGCCCCCGCAGACCAGCGCCACCGCATCCGGCGCGTCGGCCACCCGCGCGGCGAACGACTCCGGCACCGACACCGGCGCGCTCGACCGCGTCAAAACCGCCTTGTTTCCAAGCTCTTCCAGGTGCGCGCGCTCGGCCGCGTCCAGCACATCCACCGACGACAACGCCCGGTCGGGGTCGGCGGTCATCGCCGCCAGGACCCGGCGCAACCGCGCGATCAGCGCCTCGACACTCTCGGCGTCGAAGACGTCGGTCCGGAATTCCACTCGGCCGCCGATGCCGGCGGCGTCCCCGGTCTCCCCCCAGCGTTCGGCCAGGGAGAACACCAAATCCATGCGGGCGGACTCGGTTTCGACCGGCACGGAGGTGACCTCGAGGTCGCCCAGCGCCAGACCGGCGGCCGGATCGTCGTGGCCGGTGAAGTTTTGCCACGCCAACATGACCTGCACCAAGGGGTGGTGGGTCAGGCTGCGGGTCGGGTTGAGCCGCTCGACGAGCAACTCGAACGGCACGTCCTGATGCTCGAAGGCCTCCAGGCTGCGCGCCTGGACGCGTGCCAACAGTTCGGAGAAGGTGGGATCGCCGGCCAGGTCGACGCGCAGCACCAACGTGTTGACGAAGAAGCCGACGAGCAGGTCGAGGGCGCGGTCGCGGCGCCCGGCGATCGGGAAGCCGATCGGAATGTCCGAGCTGGCACCGATTTTCGACAGCAGCACCGCCAGCGCGGCCTGCACCACCATGAACGTGGTCGCGTTGTGCTCGCGGGCCACCCGGCGAACCTGCTGTTGCAGCTCGGCCGGCCAGTCCACGACCACGCTGGCGCCGCGCTGGTCGGCGACGGGCGGGTAGGGCCGGTCGGTGGGCAGCTGTAACCGTTCCGGCATGCCCGCCAACGCGCCCTGCCAGTAGGACAGCTGGGCCGCGATGGGGCTCTCGCCGTCGTCCAGGTCACCGAATTGCGCGCGCTGCCAGAGCGTGTAGTCGGCGTATTGCACCGGCAGGTCGGCCCACTCGGGCGCGTGGCCCGCGCTTCGGCTGGCGTACGCGACACTGAGGTCCGCGCCCAACGGCGTGAGGGACAGCCCGTCCGCGGCGATGTGGTGCACGACGATCACCAGCAGGTGTTCCTGCTCGCCGAGGGCGAAAAGCCTTGCACGTAGCGGGGTTTCGGTGGCCAGGTCGAAGGCGTAGCGCGTGGTGGCCGCGACGGCCTCGTCCAGCTCGCCCGCCGGGGATGCGGTGACGTCGACGACCTCCCAGCCGAAGTCGACCTCCTGCGCGGGGACCACCACTTGCTGGGGCGTTCCGTTGCGCGCGGGGAACCGCGTGCGCAGGCTCTCGTGGCGGCTCACCACGTCGGCCAGCGCCGTGCGCAGCGCGTCGGCGTCGAGGCGTCCGCCCAGCCGCAACGCGGCCGCCATGTTGTAGATGGGCGACGGGCCCTGCAGTTGCTGGATGAACCACAACCGGCTCTGGGCGAACGACAACGGGATGACCGCCGGGCGCTCGGTGGCCACCAGCGGCTGCAGGCGCCCGGCGCCCTCGCCGATGCGCGGGGCCAGTTGCGCGATCGTCGGCGCCTCGAACACGGCGCGCACCGGCAGCTCGGTCTCGAGTGAGCTGTTGATCGCCGCGATTAGGCGCATCGTGGACAGCGAATCGCCGCCGAGGTCGAAGAACGAGTCGTCGACCCCGACGCGTTCGACCCCGAGCACCTCGGCGTAGACGCCGGCCAGGATCTCCTCGACGGCCGTGCTCGGGGCGCGGTAGTCGCCGATGTGTCGGTAGTCCGGGGCGGGCAGGGCGCGGGTGTCGAGCTTGCCGTTGACGGTCGTCGGCAGGGCCGGGAGGACGACGACCGCGGCCGGGACCATGTACGCGGGAAGCCGCTCGGCCAGCGCCGCGCGGGCCTTGCCGGCGTCCACCGTTCCGGTGACGTAACCCACCAGGCGGCTGTCCCCGGGGCGGTCCTCGCGGGGGACGACGACGGCCTGCTCGACGCCGTCCAAAGCTCCGAGCGCGGACTGGATCTCGCCCAGCTCGATGCGATAGCCGCGGATCTTGACCTGCTCATCGGCGCGGCCGAGGTAGCGCAACTGACCGTCGGGACCCCAGCACACCAGGTCGCCGGTGCGGTACATGCGGGTTCCGGGCGCGCCGAACGGGCAGGCCATGAAGCGCGACGCGGTCAACGCGGACCGGCGCCAATACCCGACACCGACGCCGTCGCCGGCCAGGTACAGCTCCCCGACCACCCCCGCCGGGACCGGTTGAAGCCACTCGTCCAGGACGAAGAAGGCCGCCCGCGTCACCGGTGCGCCGATCGGGGGGAAGCCCGATCCCGCCGCCAACGGCGCGCTCTTGCAGGCCCACATCGTGGTTTCGGTTGGGCCGTAAACGTTGACCATCACCCGTCCGGGTGCCCACCGATCCACCAGCTCGGGCGGGCAGGGCTCCGCTCCGATCACGAGCGCGGTCGCGTCCAGCCCGTCCGTCGGCAACATCCCCACGGCGGACGGCGTTTGGGTGAGCACGGTGACGCGCTCGGCGACCAGGAGCGCGTGGAATTCCTCCGGTGAGCGGGCCACCGACTCTGGCACCACCACCAGCCGACCGCCGTGCAGCAGCGCGCCCCAGATCTCCCACACCGAGAAGTCGAAGGCGTAGGAGTGGAATTGGGTCCAGACCTGCCCCGGTGACAGCTCGATGCCGATCCGCAGCGAGTCGAAGAGCTGGGCGACGTTGTAGTGCGTCACCGCAACGCCTTTCGGCACGCCGGTGGTGCCGGAGGTGTAGATGATGTGCGCGAGGTCGTCGGGCGCGGGCGCCGGCGGCGCCGTGCTGGGCTGGGTGTCGAGGGCTGGGTCGCCGACGTCGACGACCGCCAGGTCGAACCCGTTCAGCCGGTCGATCAGCGCGGTGGTGGTGACCGCGGCGACCGGCGCGGCGTCGGTGAGCATGAACTCCATCCGGGCCGCCGGCAGCGCCGGGTCGATGGGCAGGTAGGCCGCCCCGGATTTGAGGGCGGCCAGGATCGCCACGATCGCCTCGGCCGAGCGCGAGAACAGCAGCGCTACCCGTTCACCCGGGCGCGCTCCGTGCCGGATCAACAGGTGCGCCAGCCGGTTGGCCGCCTCGTCGAGTTCCCGGTATGTCATGGACCGTCCGTCGCAGACCAGAGCCACCGCGTCGAGAGTGCGGACCGCCTGCGCGGCGAACAACGCCGGAACCGACACCGGCGTTGCCGGCTCGGTCAGCACTGCCCTGTTGCCCCACCTTTCCAGCCGGGCGTGCTCGCCCGGATCCAGCAGGTCGACCGACGACAGGCGCCGCGCCGGGTCGGAGGTGACCGCCACCAGCAGCCGGTGCAGCCGCTCGATCAAGGTCATGACGGTGTCCGCGTCGAAGACGTCGGTGCGGTATTCCGCCGTCACGCCGATCCCCGCGTGCTGGCCGGCCTCGGTCCAGCGGTCGGACAGCGAGAACGTCAAATCCATTCGCGCCGTGTGTGTTTCGACCGGCATCGGCGTCGCACGCACGTCGCCGAGGGCCAGCGTGGCGGTGGGGTTGCTGTCGTAACCCGGGAAATTCTCCCAGCCCAGCAACACCTGGATCAGCGGATGATGGGCCAGGCTGCGGGTCGGATTGAGCCGATCCACCAAGAACTCGAACGGCACGTCCTGGTGCTCGAACGCGGCCAGGCTGCGCCGTCGCACCTGCGCCAGCAGTTCGGCGAAGGTGGGATCGCCGGCCAGGTCGACCCGCAGCACCAACGTGTTGACGAAGAAGCCCACCAGCTCGTCGAGCGCGGGGTCGCGGCGCCCGGCGATCGGGAACCCCACCGCCACATCGTCGCTGGCGCTGATCTTCGACAGCAGCGCGGCGAAGGCGGCTTGGATCACCATGAAGCTGGTCGCGTTGTGCTCGCGCGCGACCCGGCGAATCTGTTGCTGGATGTCCGTCGGCCAGTCCACCGCCAGCCGGGCGCCCCGGTGGTCGGCCACCGGCGGGTAGGGCCGGTCCGTGGGCAGCTGCAGGCGTTCGGGCATCCCGGCCAGCGTCTCTTGCCAGAAGTCCAGCTGCGCGGCGATCCGGCTCTGGCTATCGTCCAGGTCGCCGAATTGCGCACGCTGCCACAGCGTGTAGTCGACATATTGCACCGCCAGCGGCGCCCATTCCGGGGCCTGCCCCGCGCACCGGGCCGCGTACGCGATGCCCAGATCGCGCGCCATCGGGGCGATCGACCACCCGTCGGCGGCGATATGGTGCACCACGACCACCAGCACGTGGTCGTCGTCGGCGGTGGTGAAAAGCTCGGCGTGTAACGGTATTTCGTTGGCGAGGTCGAACGCGTATCCGGCGACGGCGTCCGTCGCCTCGCGCAGTCGGCCCTCCGGCCACCCCCGGGCGTCGACGACGTTCCACCGTAATCGGGCCTGCTCGACGGGCAGCACCACCTGGTGGGGCGCCCCGTCGTGCACCGCGAACAGCGTTCGCAGGCTTTCGTGGCGGCCGACGATATCGGCCAGCGCCGTGCCCAGGGCGTCCGCGTCGACTCGCCCGCGCAGCCGCAACGCGACCGCGACGTTGTAGATGGGCGAGGGACCCTGGAATTGGTCGATGAACCATAACCGGCTCTGCGCGAACGACAGGGGGATCAGCTCGGGCCGCTCGGCGGCCACCAGCGGCGCCAGCCGGGCGGAGTCCCCGCCGGTGCGGCGCGCCAGCTGGGCGACCGTGGGCGCGTCGAACACGGCGCGCACCCCGAGGTCGGAGTTCACGCTGGCGTTGACGGCGGCAATCAGGCGCATCGCCGACAGCGAGTCCCCGCCGAGGTCGAAGAAGGAGTCGTCCACCCCGACCCGCTCCAGGCCCAATACCTGGGCGAAGATGCCGACCAGGATCTCCTCGACCGCGTTGGACGGGGCGCGATAACGATCCGCGTCCTGGTAGTCGGGCGCGGGCAGCGCCTTGCGGTCGAGCTTGCCCGAGGAGGTCAACGGGAACTCCTCGAGCGCCACGATGTGCGACGGGACCATGTAGTCGGGCAGCCACGCGCTGATCCGCTCGCGCACCGCGCCGATCTTGGTGTTGGCGTGCGGGTCGTTGGCGTAGCTGGTGCGTTGCCGGGCCCTGGCCGGCGGGAGGTAGACGTCGGTCAGGCGACCGTCGGATTCGGTGAAAACCGCACTGAGCGTGCCGGGTTGGGTGCCCCAGGTGACGGCGACGTGGTAACCGGCGGACTCACCGAGGCGATGCAATTCCTCCGCGACGGTGGCGCCGGTGATCGCGCCGGCCTGGGCCAGCGCGTCGCGAACGGGAACGCCCGCGGCGAGGGCGGATTCGATACGGACGTCGGCGATCACCCCCACGTGCGGGATGTCGGTGACACGCACCTCGGCGGGACGCTGGGACACCAATTTGCCGTGCAGCCCGTCCAGGTCCACGCATTGCCCCCACGCCCACACGGGTGCGGTGGCCACCGAATTCAGGGGCGCGGGCGCTTTGTGGATGGTGACGTCGTAGCGGTACCGGTTCAGTTCGTTGTCGGCCAGCCCGCGCTTGACTTGGATGTCCAACCCACCCGCCGACTCGTGGCTGCCGACCCAGGTCGTGAAAAACTCTGGGGCCAAGAGCAATTCGGTCTCACCGAGCATCGCGTGACGGACGCGCTGCCGGATCTCGGCGGCGTCGGCGGCGCCGGCGTCGGTCCGGGCCAGCGCGATACCGGTCTGAAATGCGCTCTGCAGGGCGTGATTGCGAATGTCGCCGACGAACAGCGCGCCGCCCGGTGCGAGCAATTCCATCGCGGTGTCGATGACGTCGGCCAGGTATCCCGCGTTGGGGAAGTACTGGACGACCGAGTTGAGGATGACGGTGTCGAAAGCGCCCGGCGACAGTCCGTCCGTGACGTGGGCCGGCTGCGTCAGCAGCTGGACCCGGTCGCGCCACGGGAGTTGCAGTTGCTCCAGCGAGCGGGCCAGGTTCTCGATCGCTGCGGCCGAAAAGTCCGTGGCGACATACCGATCGCAGTGCGGGGCGATCTGTGACAACAGCAACCCCGAGCCCGCGCCGATCTCGAGCACTCGCCGCGGCCGCAGCGCCATGATCCGGTCCACCGTGGCGGCACGCCATTCGACCATCTCCTCGAGCGGGATCGGGTCGCCGGTGTAGCTGCTATTCCAGCCGCGGAAATCCATGCCGAAGCGGGATTCGCCGTCGGCGCCGTACAGATCGTCGTAAAGGTGTTGCCACTCTTCGACGTTTTCGGCGTCGTCGTCGGCGGTGGTGGTGTGGTCGAGGGTGACGTAGGCGACCAGCTGCGTGCCGGTGGCGCTGTCCTGCACGGTGACGGCGGCCTGGGTCACCTGCGGGCAGGCCAGCAGGGTGTTCTCGATTTCGCCCAACTCGATGCGCTGTCCGCGCAGCTTGATCTGGGTGTCGGCACGGCCCAGGTAGTCGAGGGTTCCCTCGGGCGTCCAGCGGGCCAGGTCGCCGGTGCGGTACATCCGGGACCCGGGCGCGCCAAAGGGATTGGCCACGAACCGTTCCGCGGTCAGCTCCACCCGTCCCACATAGCCGTGCGCCAGGGCGGGCCCGATCAGGTACAGCTCCCCCATCACCCCGATCGGCGCCGGGTTCAGCCAGGCGTCGAGCACGAGAGCGGCCACCCCCGGTATCGGGGCGCCGATGCGAACCGGTTCGCCCGCAGACAGCGGCGCGCTGGTGCTCACCCAGATCGTGCTCTCGGTGGGGCCGTAGACGTTGAACAGGCGCCGGCCGGGCGCCCAGGCGGCCACCAACTCCGGCGGGCAGGCCTCGCCGCCGACCATCAGCGTGTCGAACCCGTCGAGCCGGGCCGGGTCCAGGGACGCCAGCACCGTCGGGGTCAGGAACGCCGCGCTGACCCGCTGGCTTTCCACCAGCGCGGTGAGCGGCTCCCCGGCGTAGACCTGCGGCGGCGCCACCACCAGCGCCGCGCCCGATCCCGCGGCCATCACCATTTCGCCGACGGACGCATCGAACGTCGGCGAGGCGACCATCAGCACCCGGGCGTTCGCGTCCAGCCCGTGCCCATCGCGTTCTGCCGCAGCCCAACCCAATAGGCCGGCATGGCTGACCGCGACCCCCTTGGGCGTGCCGGTGGAACCCGACGTGAAGATCACGTACGCGGTGTTGACCGCCGTCAGCGGCGCGAGTCGCTCGGTGTCGGCGATCGCTTCGGCCGAGAGCGTGGACAGCTCGAGACCGTCGATCCGCAGCGCCGGGCGCGCGCCGGCCCCGGCCACGTCGTCGGCGCCGCAGGCCAACACGCACACCGCGCCCGCGGCGTCCAGCACCGTGGCGACCCGTTCGACGGGGTGGTCCAGGTCCACCGGTGCGTGGACGCCGCCGGCCTTGACCACGGCCCACCACGCGACCACCAACTCCACACAGCGATCGATCGCCACGCCCACGGCGCGCTCGGGGCCCACGCCCGCGTCGATCAGCTTGCGGGCCAACCGGTTAGACCATTCGTCGAGCTCGCGATACGACAGCGTCCTGGTGCCGTCGACCACCGCGGGCGCGTCCGGGTCGGCGGCCACCGCCGCCGCCAGCAGCTGCGGCGCCACGCCGACCGGCCCGGCCACACCGGTCCCTGAGAACCGCGACAGGAGCAGGTCGCGCTCGGCGCGGTCCAGCAGGTCCACCGACGACAGGCGCCGGGTCGGATCGGAGGTCATCGCCGCCAGCACCCGCCGGAACCGCTCGACGAGCGCCTCGATGCTCGCGGTGTCGAAAACGTCCGCGTCGAACTCGACGTGGAGGCCGAGCTCGCGGCCGGGGAGGGCCTCCATCGTCAGCGGGTAGTGGTTGTATTCGCGGTTGGTGAACTCGGCGATGGCCAGCCCGTCGGGGCCCAACTGCATGCCGTCGCCGATCGGGTAGTTCTCGTAGACGAACAGCGTGTCGAACAGCTGCTCGTGGCCGGTGGCGCGGTGAATGTCGCTGAGCGCCAAGTGTTGATGCTCGAGCGTGTCGTTGTGGTCGTCCTGCAGCTGGCGCAGCAAGTCCGCGGTGGTGGTGGTCGCGGTGATGTCGGCCCGCACCGGCACCGTGTTGATCAGCAGCCCGACCATCGATTCCGCGCCGGCCACTTCGAGCTGGCCCACCCGGGATCGCGGGGTGCCGAAGACGACGTCGTGCTGACCGGTCAGCGAGGTCAGCAGCAGCGCGTAGGCGCCCTGCAGGACCGTGCTGACCGTGGTGTGGCAGGAGCGCGCCAGTTCGGTGAGGGCCCGCGTGGTTTCCTCGGGCACGGTGAAGGATGCGGTGCCGCGCCGCCCTTGCCCCAATCGGTCCTTGGGACCCACGAGCGTCGGCGTCTCGAAGTCGGAGAGCATCTCGGCCCAGGCCTCGCGGGCGGCGTCGAGGTCACGATCGGCCAGCCAGGTGACGAAACTGCGATAGGGCGCGGCCGCGGGCAGCCGCTCCCCGTAGTAGCTGGTGAAGATCTCGCGCAGCAGGATCGGCAGCGACCACCCGTCGAGCACGATGTGGTGGTTGGTCAGCACCAGCCGGTGCCGGTTTTCCCCGGTGCGGATCAGCGCCACCCGGAAAGGCGGCTGGTCGGCCAGGTCGCCGACGGCGGCGCGTTCGGCCGCGCACAGCCGCTCGATCTGCTCGTCGGCGTCGAGCTCGATAAATTGCCACGCCACAACGGGATTGGCCGGGATGATTTGCACCGGCTCGTCGAAGCGTTCGTAGAACCGGGCGGCCAGGTGCGGATGACGGTTGATCACCGTGCGCACCGCGTCGTGCAGGCGGTCGGGGTCCAGCGGTCCGGTGAGCGTGAAATCCAGCTGCACGGCGTACATGTCGTCGTCGCCGTGCGCGGTGCTGGAGTGGAAGAGCAGGCCCTGCTGCAGGGGGGTCAGCGGCAAGATGTCGGCGACGTCGTATCGCCGGTCGAGCTCGTCGATCTGCGGTTGGCTGAGCCGCGCGGGCGTGATGTCCGTTGGCGTCAGCCCGCCGCCTCCGGCCCGTACGTGCGTGCAGATGCCGGACAACGCGTCGAACCACAGTTGGCTCAGCCGGCCGATCTGCCCTTCGTCGAGGGCCGACATCGCCCACGTCCAATCGGCGTGCAGCTGCGGGCCGGCGTCGGTGTCGACGGTGCCGGCGTTCAGTTCGACGGTGTGCGCCAACGGCCTTGGGGTCGCGGCGGCCGCACCGGCCAGGGACAGGCTGTCGGGGTGTAGCCGCCACAAGTCACCGGGGAGCTCGCTTCCCGCGATGAGGCGACCGAGGTAGTTGAACCCGATCGTCGGGTCGGCGCCGTCCAGCTCGACGTCCGGGTTGAGGTAGCGCAGGACGCCGTACGTCAGGGGGTGCGGCACGGCGCGGAGCTGTTCCTTGGCGTCTTTGATCACGGCCCCCAGCGCGGGGTCGCCGGCGCGCACCTGCGCCCAGGCCAGCCCGCCGACCGCGAGCGACACCGGGTATTTGGTGGTGAACCAGCCAACGGTGCGCGAGAGGTCCACGTCGGGCGCGAGTTCCTCGTGGCGGCCGTGGCCCTCGACGTCGACGGCGACCGGCCCGCGGGCGCCGCCCAGGAATTCCGCGCAGGCCAATCCGAACGCGATCAACAGAATGTCTTGCACGCCAGCGTGAAACGCCGCCGGCGCCTCCCCGAGCAGCGTCCGGGTGTGCTCGGCGCTCAGCGACGCCGACAGGTGCCCGGCGGTGGCGTAGGTGTCGACCCCCGGTCGCACCGCGGGCAAGGCGGGCGGTGTCGCCGCGATCCGCTTCCAGGTGCCGGCCTGTTCGATGACCTCCGGGCGGCGGGCGTGTTCGTAGAGCAGCGTTGCCCACCGGGCGTATGACGTCCCGCCCGCCGGCAACGCGGCCGGCTGGCCGCCACGACGCTGGGCGAAGGCGATGTTCAAGTCTTCCACCAGGATTCGCCACGACACGCCGTCGATGGCAAGGTGGTGAACGACCAATGCCAGCTGGCCCGTGGGGGCCACCCATACCGCGCTCAGCATCGCCCCGGTGGCGGGGTTCAGCCTCGACCGCGCCTCCACCAGCGCCCGATCGGACAGCACGTCCACTGACAGCAGGCACGCGGCCGCGTCGACGGATCCCGCGTCGGGCACCCGCAGCGACCACCCGCCGTCGCCGTCGCCCTCGACGCGCAGCCGCAGCATCGGGTGCCGGTCGAGCACGGCCTGCAGCGCCGCCGCGGCGTCGGCCTCGGTCGTCCCGTCGGGTGCCTGCAGCACCATCGTTTGGTTGAACTCGTCGGTCGGCCCGTCAATCTCGCGCAGCCACCGCACGATCGGGGTGTCCAGCATCGGTCCGAGGCCCTCGTCGGCCTCGGCGGTTTCGCCGCTGGCCACCCCGGTGACGGTGGCCAGGCGGGCGACGGTCTGCTCGACGAAGACGTCCCGCGGCCGGCACGCCAGGCCCGCGGCCCGCGCCCGCGAGACCACTTGCAGCGCCAAGATGCTGTCGCCGCCGAGTTCGAAGAAGGAGTCGTCGGTGCCGACGCGGTCGAGGCCCAGGACCTCGGCGAAGATGCTGGCCAGGATTTCTTCGGTCGGATTCTGCGGTGCGCGGTAGTGCCCGGCGCCGTATTCGGGGGCCGGCAGCGCGCGGGTGTCCAGCTTGCCGTTGGCGGTCAACGGCAAGGCCTCGAGGCCCACGATCGCCGCGGGCACCATAAACCCCGGCAACCGCTCGGAAAGCCGTTCGCGCAACGCACCCGGATCGGCCACACCCGTGACATAACCGACCAGCCGCTTATCGCCCGGGCGGTCCTCACGGGCGATCACCACCGCCTGCCCAACCCCAGCCAAACCGCTCAACGCCGCTTGGATTTCACCCAACTCGATCCGATACCCGCGAATCTTGACCTGCTCATCGGCACGACCCAGATAGCGCAACTGCCCATCGCCACCCCAGCACGCCAGATCCCCGGTCCGATACATCCGCGCTCCGACCCCGCCGAACGGACACGCCACAAACCGCGACCCAGTCAGCCCCGCGCGACCCACATACCCGATGGCCACCCCGGACCCGGCCACATACAACTCCCCGACCACCCCCTCGGGCACCGGGCGCAACCAGGCATCCAACACGAACAGCGCCGCCCCGGACACCGGAGACCCAATCGGCGCCACCCCCGACCCCGGCGCCAGCGGCGCGCTGATCGCCACACACATCGTGGTCTCGGTCGGCCCATAAGCGTTGACCATCACCCGCCCCGGCGCCCACCGGTCCACCACCCCCGCCGGGCAAGCCTCCCCGGCCAACACCACCGCCACATCATCCAAACCGGCCGGATCCAGCATCGCCACCGCCGACGGCGTCTGCGTCAACACGCTCACACCCTCGCCGGCCAGCAGCGCGTGCAACTCCTCAGGCGAGCGCGCGGTGTCCTCATCGACGACCACGACCCGCCCACCCCGCAACAGCGGAGCAAAGATCTCCCACACCGACACATCGAAAGCCAGCGAATGCGCGTGCGACCACACCCCCGGCGCCGGCAACCCCGCATCCAACGAGCCGATCAACGCCGTCACGTTACGATGCGTCACCCCAACACCTTTGGGCACACCCGTAGTACCCGAGGTGTAGATCACATACGCCAAACCCCCGGCATCGGGCTCGGGCAGCACGGCCTCGGGTGCGGCGTGAATGGCCGGATCGTCGACATCGATGACCACCGCCCCATGACCATCGAGCCGCTCGGCCAATCCCGCCGTCGTGAGTACCGCCACCGGTGCGGCGTCGGCGAGCATGAACTCGAGCCGGGCATCCGGGGACGACGGGTCGATCGGCACGTACCCGGCCCCGGTCTTCAGCACCGCCAGAATCGCCGCGATCGCCTCGGCCGACCGCGAAAACAACAGTCCCACAGTCCGTCCCGGGCCCGCGCCGTGGTCGACCAGCAGGCGGGCCAACCGGTTCGACGCCGCATCCAGCTCGCGATACGTCACCGACACAGCCGAACCCGACACCGCCAGCGCCCCCGGCGTCCGCGCCACCTGCGCGGCGAACAACCCCGGCACCGACACCGACGCCGACACCGGCCGATCCAAAACCGCCCGATGAGCCAACACGTCCAACCGAGATCGCTCGGCGGCGTCGAGCACATCCACCGACGACAACAGTCGCGCCGGGTCGGCCGCCATCGCCACCAACAGCCGCTGCAACCGGCCCGCCAGGTCCGAGACGTCGAAGTTGGAGAAGGGCTGTCCGACGCCCACCGTGCTCAGGAATTGCTGATCCCCGAACCCGAGGAAGAACAGCCCGAAGTGGCCCACCGGGCCGAAGGTCGTGTACGTCGCGGTCGCCGGGACCCCGGCGAGGCTGAGCGTCATGCGGGCGGGGACGAAGTTGACGACGACCCGGCTCGACGCCTGCGGAGCGCCTCGGAAGCCGCCGTCTCCGCCAAGCATGTGCACCGGAAAACGCTGATGCCGCAACGCCTCCCGTGAACGCGCGTCGACCTGCTGGAGAAAATCGGCGACGGAGACTTTCGGTGGCGCGTTCAAGACCAGCGGCACCACTCCGGCAAGCATGCCGGGGTGCGTCTTCGACTTCGGATCCAGCCGGCGGCTGACCGGGAAGTCGAGCACCACTTCGTCGGAAATGTCGGCGCGGAACCCGCGCACCAAAAGTGCGCAGGCGGCGGTGATTACCGACGACCGACGGACGCCCAACGACTTGGACAGTTGTTTGATCGCGCCGACGACCGACGAGTCCAACTGGACCGGCGGCGAGGGGGCGTACGGGTCCCGGTCGCTGGCGGCTTGGGTCGCGCGATAGTCCGGCTCACCCGTCGTGGGCAGGTGCTCGGTCCAATACGCCTCGTCGGCAAGGTAATCCGCGGATTCCGCGTACTCCGACTCGCTGCTGACGAGGTCTTGCACGGAGCCGAAGAAGGCCGGCGATATGGCCGTGCCGGAGGCGAGCGCGGAGTAGACAGCCGCGATGCGGCGACCGATCAGCGCGATGCCCAACCCGTCAATGGCGATGTGATGGCAGCAGCTGAACCAGTAGTACTCATCGGGTGCCGTTTGGAACAAGTAGAAGTTGATCATCGGGCCGGTGAGCGGCATCGGAGTTCGTTGGATCGCCGACGCCCGCTCGCGGACCTCGCGCTCGGGATCGGCGGACGCGCTCACGTCGTAGAACGCCAGGTCCACGTCCGGGTTGTCGACCACCCGCTGAAAGACCTGCCCGTCCGCCTCGAAAAAGCGGGCTCTGAGGCTCTCGGCCTCGCCCACCACGTGCCTCATCGCCCGCTCGAACAGACCGCGGTCGACCGTGCCCTCGATCCGCACGAGCACGCCGAGTTGCCACGCGACATCGAAGTGACCCGTTTGCTGCGCGAGCCAGATATCCAGCTGCGCTCGCGTCAGCGGTAGTGCCCGGTCACTGCGTTCCACTAAGTCCCCCCCGAAACCTTCCCGACTCATTCATACCTAGACGGTCTATACATCACAAACCGGGAGCGGACAGCCTCTCGCGCAGCGATTTAGGGCGAATATCAGGCCAGTTGTGTTCGACGTAGTCGAGGCATGCGGCCCGTTCGGCGTCGCCGTAGGCCACCCGCCAGCCCGCGGGGACATCGGTGAAGATCGGCCACAAACTGTGTTGGTCCTCGTTATTGACTAAGACGAAAAATTTGCCGCTCTCGTCGTCGAACGGATTGAGCTGCAATGGACAACCTCCTCGAAGCGAGCTGAGATTTGCAGAACCGCTGGGCGCCACACCGAAAACGATGCCGCGCTTCGGGATTGGCCGTCAGTTCCGACCCACGTGGCGACCCGCCCACCGCCGCCGTGCCGGCGTCAGCGAGCGTCGCGGAGATCCCCGTCGTGATGTGATCGTCATGGCTGCGCCTCGGGCCCCAGTCGTTTCCCCTGCCCGAGTCGCGATGCCGTCCGCAACACCAACGGTAGCCCACGAAATGACATCGGCCGTTTCGTGGGCAGTGCCGTTGGCGCACCAGCGAACCATCAGCAAGCTGGTACTACGACAATTCAATCTCGTAGACAATCAATGTCGCACTCCACGGCTCGCGGGATACCCGACGGCATAATGGGTCAAACCTGTGAATTTTGTTCCCACATAAGAGATTCGCGATCGAGGACTGTTGCGCGCGTGTCGTAGGAGCCGGCAAAAACCAACCTTGTCCCGTCGCGGCTCGTGTCCACACCTAGGGCCGGCGGGGCGCTACGCCTCCACGCAACCTGACGGCCAATTTGGGCCGCGTTTGCCGGCGTGCGGGCCTGCGTCTTGCCGGCGCGATCGCGGGGGCTTTGCGGCTGACGCCCGGCCGCGGCGCCCGGGAGCCGCTTCGTCCCCGGCGTGTTCTGTGCACATTCCGAAAGGGGCCGCGCGTCCTCCAAGTGCCCTGGCCGGCGTGAGAGCTTGCTGCTCCCCGCTGGGCGCGGTGCCTGTTCCCCGTGCCGAAAGCCCCAGCGCCATTGCTGCCTGCAAGCGGACTGCGCACGCGCCTGAGCGGCCTGCCGAGCACCGACGAACGCCGTGCGGCCCGAGGCCAGTTACGACCGCCGCGATCGTTCATCGGCGACGCAATCGCCGCTGTGATCAACTTCACCGACGCGTGCGTGGCCATGTTCACATCCGATTGGCCTCACGTTCACGAAACCTCGCGCGCGCCGGCATCGCTTGAACGTGTTGCACCGGGCCGAGATTCGCAAGGCGGACCGCACTCGACCGCGCGAGCGCTCGGGCCGGCTCCCTGGGCGGCGATCCCTTAAGTTCGGTGTTTAGGGTCCGGCGACCGCGGGTAACGATGCGCCAATGTGGGGGTCAGTGCTGGGGCTGGGAATTCTGGCGGCATTGAATCCCGTGCGCCTCGGCCTGGCTCTCTTGATGATCTCCCGACCGCGGCCCGCGCCGAACCTGCTCGCCTACTGGGTCGGCGGCCTCACGGTCTGTGTGCCCGAACTTCTCGCGCCGCTGCTGCTGCTCAATTTCACCTCGGCGTTCGGTTCGTTCGGCCACGGCGGGACCACGAAGGCCGCCAGCTCCACGCTTCCGCACATCCAGATCGGCCTCGGCGTGCTGGGGTTGTCGATCGCCGCAGTGATGGCCGTGCGGTTCTTGACCCGTCAGCGTGCGGAGGCCGGCGTATCGAACGACGGGCCGCCGACGCGCACGGCGGGAGCGCCGATTGCGGTGCCACGATTCCTGAGCCGCGCGCGGGACGTCCCCCCGGAGGAGCGTTCCGGAACCCGGCGGGTGCTCCACCGCGCCCACCGCGCGTGGGAGCAAGGGTCGCTGTGGATCGCGTGGGTGATCGGGCTGGCGTCGGTGCCGGTCGACGGGGTGCTGTTCATTCTGGCGATCATCGTCGCCTCCCGGGCCGCGGTCGCCACGCAGCTCAGCGCCTCGATCGCGTTCGTCCTGCTGATGTATTCCGTCGTCGAGATGATCCTGGTGGGATACGTGGCCGCACCGGCGAGGACCCAGGCCGTGCTGCGGCAGCTGCACGACTGGGTGCGCGCCTATCACCGGCAAATTCTGGTGACCGTCTTCACCGTGGTCGGTGTCTCACAGCTGGCCCAGGGCATGCACATCCTTTGAGCCGTCGGGTTACACCCCCGCCGTGAACGGGTAGTTCATTTCCGGTGGAAGTGGAAACCCAAACCCGGTTCGAAGTGATAGCCCGCGACCTGGACCGAACCTCGCCGGGCGCCTCGTTCCTGCTCCTCGATCGCGATCTGCGGATTCGCGCGGTAAGCCACGCGTACGAGCGGGTGACCATGCGTGACCACGGCGAGTTACCCGGGCAGTTCCTCTTCGACGCGTTCCCCGACAATCCCCACGATCCACAGGCCAACGGCACCACCAACCTCGCGCTGTCCCTGGAGACGGTGCTGCGCACCGGGCACACCGACGACATGCGGGTACAGCGCTACGACGTCCGCGACCCTGCCGCGCCGGACGAGTTCGTCCCGAAGGTGTGGAGCCCGAGCAACGCGCCGCTGATTGACCACGGCGAGCTGGTGGGCGTGGTGCACCGCGTCGAGGAAGTCTCGGACACCAAACGGCTCCTTGCCGAGATCGCCCGCGCAGCCGATCAAGGCGTGTCCTGGACGCCCGCCGAGTTGCTTCACGCGCTCGAGGCGATCGACGCGGCGAAAAGCGCCCACGACCACGCACGCCTGCAGGCGTTGCTGGCCGAGAATGAGCAACTGCGCCGCGCCATCGAAACCCGAGACACGATCGGCCAAGCCAAGGGCATGCTGATGGAGCGGTTCGACATCGATGCGGCCAGCGCGTTCGAACTCCTGGTACGGCTCTCCCAAGACACCAATGCCCGGGTCGAACAGATCGCCCTCAAGCTGCTGAAGGTAGATCATCCCCCGCGTTCAAGCTGAGCTCTGCGCGGTCTACACCCGCGCCCGGCGCCGCGCGAGGGTCTGACGCGCCAGGCCGAGGTATGCAGTCGCGACGACCGGCCATGCCATAGCGGGCGCCAATCGGCGCGCCTCCGCCGCCATGGCACCGGCAAGGCGCGGCTGTGTCAGCACCTGGCGCAGGGCGGCTGCCAGCGCATCCGGATCGTCGTGCGCGACGACGATCCCAGCTCCACTGCCGAGCAATTCGACGGCATGCGGGAACGCGGTGGCCACGACCGGCCGGCCGCTCGCGATCGCGTCGACAAGCGCACCGGACGTGACCTGATCGGTCGAGTCGTAGGGCAGGACGACGACCGCCGCGGACTGGGCCAAGGCCGTCAAGGTCGCCACATTGCGGTATTGCGCATCGAAGTACACCGAACCCGCCACACCGCTGCAGCGCGCCTGTTCGACGCAAGCATCGCGGTACGCCTCGCCGTCAGCGGCCAGCACCTTCGGCTGCGTTTGACCCGCAACGAGGTACTTTGGCCGGCCCGGCAGGCCCTGCAGTGACACCATCGCCTGGATCACTCGCTCGACGCCCATTCCGGGGCGTAACAGCCCCAGCGTCAATAGGGTCGGACGGCCACCCCGGACGCAGGCCGTGCCCGGAACCCGGGCCCCGTGCGGAATGGTGACGACCTTGCGGCGATCGACGTCGAAGCCATCACGCAACCGCTCGCTGGCGGCATCCGACATCACGACCACCTGATCCGCCCTCGCCAAGATCGCCTCGAAGACCGAGCGCTCTTGGCGGGTAGGGCTTTTGAGGATCGTGTGAGCGACTACGATCGACGGGACCCGCAGTCCGTCCAGGACGCCAACGACGTCGGCTCCGGCAACGCCTCCATAGATGCCGTACTCATGCTGGATGACCGCAACGTCGTGCTGGTTCAACAGTTCCGCGCAGGCCGCGACTGAGCCTGGTGAACCGCCGACCAGCTCACCGATGACGCGGGCGCTCGGGCTCGGCGGCCCGTCGGAAACTCGCACGACGTTGACGTCGGCGCCATAGACGCTCAACCCGTGGGCCAGTGCAGCGCTGAACGTTGCCAAGCCGCACTGTGTCGGCGGGTAGGTGCTCAGGATGCCGAAACTCAGCGACTCGGAGAAACTCTGCGCTGCAGCGGAATTCGCTGACGACGGAAATGGGACCAAAGCACTCAAGGGGATCCCAACTGCGGTTGTCACCGGCGTGCCCGGCGTGAGCGATTGCTCGGCGCGGTCAGCGGAGATCGCTGACTCATCCCGGACTAGCTGGGTTTGCGATTCATTTGACGATACACCCCAGCCACGTGATGCCGTAGGACGGCGGGCCGTTGCCGAACCGATGTCGGGTAAGGTCGGGCGAATCGGGACCGCCCAGGCCCCCATGAAGAAGGGGCCAGCAATGTCCGATAAGTCTCCCCGACAATCCATGACCAAGAAGTCGGGAAAATCGTTGAAGGAGAAGCGCGCCGACAAGCGCACCAAGTCGGCCGGCGCCGCCGCGTCGACCGAGTCCGTCCTTCACGACAAGAAGCGCTGAGCCGCAACCTCTTTCTGCCCGCGGGCTTTTCCCCGTTTCCGTCGATCGTGCTTGGCGCCGAGGATTGCCGTCGCCAATCCGCGTCGCCGCGCGCCGTGCCCGGCACCCGCTGAGCGCGATGCCGGCGTGGGCCGCCGGAACCGGTCCTCGGATGCCGTCTCCGGCGCGTCGTCGGCGGTGGCGATCAAACACCAGTCCGGGAGGGCCAACTTGCAGATCGTGCGCGCGGTGAGCAGCTGTTGGCGAAGCAGGGAACCGGTCGTGTACGGCAGGTCGTAGGTGACGCATAACGCGCGGACTCGCTCGGAGATCTCGGGGTACCGGTTACTCGGCAGGTCCGGGTAGAGGTGATGCTCGATTTGGTAGCAGAGGTTCCCGCTCATGAACGCCAGCACTCGACCGGCCCGGAAGTTCGCCGTACCCAACATTTGTCGGAGATACCATTCGGCCTTCGTCTCGCCGTCCAGCACATCCGGCGTGAATTTCTCCGCTCCGTCGGCGAAGTGACCGCAAAAGATCACCGCGCATGCCCACACGTTGCGCAGCCCGTTGGCAACCACATTGGCCAGCAGCGTGCGCAGCCAGCGCCGCCGACTCAGCGCGGGAAAGAGGACGTAGTCCTTGCCGGCTTGGCGAGCGATCTTGCGCAGGAGCGCCCTGCTGTGGACGGACCTACCGGCGTCGGTGGTCTCCCGATCCTGCACCGCATACAAGCCGTGCAGTGCGACGCCCCACTCGAACAAGAGCGCCAACAGCAGCGCGCGGAGCGGCTGCGCCAACGCGCGCGGTCGCCATGCCTCGTCCCGGGTGACCCGCATGACCCCGAACCCGAGGTCGTCGTCGACGCCGACCACGTTCGCGAAGACGTGGTGGCGGTAGTTGTGGGAGTGCCGCCACTGGGACATCAGACCGGCCATGTCCCACTCCCACGTGCTGGAATGGATTTCGGGGTCGTTCATCCAATCCCATTGACCATGGCTGATGTTGTGGCCGAGCTCCATGTTCTCGATGCATTTGGCCGCGCCCAACGCGGCGGTTCCCACGGCCCACCCGAACTTGCCCTTGCTCCCGGCGATGGCAAGCCTCGCCCCGATCTCAAGCGCCCGATGAAACCCTATGGCGCGCTTGATATATGCGCGATCCCTCGCGCCGCGGGAAGCCTCGACATCGCAACGGATCGCTTCCAGCGCGGCGGCGAGCTCATCGAGGTCCGCGGGGCTCAGATGGGCGTATTCGGATACTTCGGTGATGGCCACTATGCGCGACGCGGCCCGCTGGCACGCGACGGCCGCGCGACGCCGCGCGGCCAGGGCAGGTTTGGGAACCGCGGCATTCTGGGGCACGTCCGATCTTGTTGGATGGTCGTCCGCGCGAAAACGGCGGGGTCAGCTAGGCGGGAAAGTCTCAAATCGCACAGCAGAACCGCGGCACCGAGCCACAATCGAGACGCTTGTGTGCGGGTGCCCACGCGGCTGAACAGCTGGTTGGGCCGCCGTGGGCGCCCGCTTCACCGGAATCGGGCGGCACGGCGGCCTGCCCGGAACCGAGAGGTCCGGGGGGAGGCTGAGCCATCTGCTTGAGCACCTGCCTTTTCGGCTTTACGCCGTGACTGCTGACCGTAGACCTACCGACAAGACTCCCGCAAACCGGCGGGGCGTTCGCCGAATCGGTTCGGCGGGGCCGAGCCGGCCATCGGAGCGCCCGACGACGACGGCCGCGCCGGCGCTCGAGGCGGATAGGCTGGGGGCCTGGCCGCCGTGCTCATTGGGGAGGTAACGACATGCCCGCACCGTCAGCCGAGGTGTTCGACCGCTTGCGTCAGCTCGCCGCGATCAAGGATCTCAGCGCGCGCCCGACCAAGACGATCGACGAGGTCTTCACCGGCAAACCCCTGACCACGATCCCGATCGGGACGGCCGACGACGTCGCAGCGGCGTTCGCCGAAGCACGCGCTGCCCAGGTCGAGTGGGCGGCCCGGCCCGTCGCCGAGCGGGTCGAGGTGATCAGCCGCTATCGCGACCTCGTGGTCGAGAACCGCGAGTTCCTGATGGACCTGCTGCAGGCCGAGGCCGGCAAGGCCCGCTGGGCGGCGCAGGAGGAAATCGTCGACCTGATGGCGAACGCCAACTACTACGTGCGCGTCTCGGCCGACCTGCTCAAGCCCCGCACGGTGCAGTCGCTGCTCCCGGGCATCGGCAAGACCACCGTCTGCTACCAGCCCAAGGGCGTGGTCGGGGTCATTTCCCCGTGGAACTACCCCATGACCCTGACGGCGTCCGACTCGGTGCCCGCGCTGCTGGCGGGCAACGCGGTGGTGCTCAAGCCCGACAGCCAGACCCCGTACTGCGCGCTGGCCTGCGCCGAGCTGCTCTATCAGGCCGGGCTGCCGCGAGCGCTCTACGCGATCGTCCCCGGGCCCGGCTCCGTGGTAGGCACGGCGATCATCGACAACTGCGACTACCTGATGTTCACCGGCTCGACCGCCACCGGCAGGCAGCTCGCCGAGCACGCGGGCCGTCGGCTGATCGGCTTCTCCGCCGAGCTCGGCGGCAAGAACGCGATGATCGTCACGCGCGGGGCCAACCTCGATAAGGCCGCCAAGGCGGCCACCCGCGCGTGCTTTTCCAACGCGGGCCAGCTGTGCATCTCTATCGAGCGGATCTATGTCGAGAAGGACATCGCCGACGAATTCGTCGGCAAGTTCGGCGCCGCGGTGCGGAGCATGAAACTGGGTTCCGCGTATGACTTCTCGGTGGACATGGGGAGCTTGATCTCGGAGGGTCAGCTGGACACCGTGACGGAGCACGTGGAGGACGCGAAGGCCAAGGGCGCCAAGGTGATTGCCGGCGGAAAGGCCCGACCCGACATCGGGCCGCTGTTCTACGAGCCGACGGTGCTCACCGACGTCACACCCGAGATGGAGTGCGCGGCCAACGAGACATTCGGTCCGGTGGTGTCGATCTACCCGGTCGCCGACGTCGACGAGGCGGTCGAGAAGGCCAACGACACCGAGTACGGGCTCAACGCCAGCGTGTTCGCCGGCTCGTCCGCGGAGGGCCGGCAAATCGCCGCCCGGTTGCGCTCGGGGACCGTGAACGTCAACGAGGGTTACGCGTTCGCCTGGGGCAGCCTCAGCGCACCGATGGGCGGGATGGGTCAGTCGGGGGTGGGCCGCCGGCACGGTCCCGAGGGCCTGCTGAAGTACACCGAATCCCAGACGATCGCGGCCGCCCGCGTGTTCAATCTCGATCCGCCCCTTGGCATTCCGAGCACACTTTGGCAGAAGTCGCTAGTCCCCGTCGTGCGCGCGGTGATGAGGCTTCCCGGGCGGAACTGACCGCGGCCTTTTCCGGCTGGGCCGGATCTAGAGTTACGCCGCATATCCGCGTTACGCTCCTCGATGTAGCGTCACATCGCACGTCAGGAGCCCGCTATGAAGGCCGACGAGAAGCAATATCTGGAAGACGCTCATCGGTTACGCCAGTACGCCACCTTCGAAAAGTTCTCGGATGCCGAACTGCAGCGCCTCGCCCGGGTGGCGCATCGCACTTCGACGTCGGCCCCGTTGCCGCTGATCCACGAGCAGACACCCTCGGACTCCTGCTACATCCTGCTCAGCGGAGAGGTGGGCGTCTACGTCGGCCGGGACCGCATCGCCGTGCTGGGGCCGGGCGAGGTGATCGGCGAATCGGCGCTCCACCGCGGCAAACTCCGTTCTGCGACGGTCACGACGATGGGGCCGGCCGAGGTGTTACGGATCGAACGCGACGAACTTTCCAGGGCGCTCGAGGAGATACCGGCACTTCGCGAAATCATCGACGCGTCGGTCGCGCGGCATGTGCCCGTGGACCTGCCGCCGAAGCCGAAACCGCCGCGCACGAAGTTGGGCGCCGCAATCCACACCGAACTGGTCGAGCGGTTCGAGCAGGCCGCCGACGGCGCCGGTGTGGACGTCGCGGACGCGCTCGAAGACGCCATGGCCCAGTGGATCGAACGGAACACCGCCACCTAGCTCCAACGCAGCCGTTGTCACGGTCTACTACCGCGCGTAGTATTCGGGCTATCCCGCCGTGCACAAGGAGGTGCAATGTGAGGTGGAGTTTCGCCCAGATCGGGCTGCTGATCATCTGCGTGTTTCACGTCATCCAGGCGGTGGCCGGCCTCGTCATCAATCCCAGCTTCGCCACCGGGCCCGCCGCGCCGACCGTCCAACTGCTCGGCATGGATTACAACGGCTGGCACGCCGTCGCCGGTCTCGCCCTGTTCGCCCCGGGTCTGGTATTCGCGGTGCGCAAGTCATGGGCCGTGCTCTATCTGCTGATCGCCGCGATAGCCGGTGCGCTGCCGGGCATTTGGGCCTTCTTCTCCCACCAGGTCGCCTTCGTCTTCACCTTTCCCAACAACGTCACCGATGCGGTGGTGCACCTGGTGACCGCCGCGGTGATGGTCGCGGTGGCGGCGGTGCAGATCCGGCTGGACGGAGGGCTGCGGAACTCCCTCGCCGATCTCAGGAAAGTGCCGTAGTCCGACTCGTCCATATCCGGCGAGCGGCCGCTCGATCCGCCTTGGCACTGAACCATATTGTGCGCCTTGGTATTTGAACGGGTATGCGTCGTGCCGGTCAAGGCCAATCCACCGCGAGTCAGCGGGCAGTGCCTGGGAATCCGACGGCGGCCTTTGACTGTGAAATCGGGCCGGTCGCCAACGATTCCTTGAGGATCTCCCAAGCGCGGTATCCGACGGTGGGATCGTCCATCGACGACGACTCACGAGGTTCGCCATGATCAGCCACCGCATGTCCGCATTGATCGCGGGTGCCTGCGCCGCCTACTTGGCCGCTGCGGCCGCGGCGTCACCCGATGCGCAGGCGGCGGTACCCGACCGTTACGCGGTGATCGCCTACTCCCCCGTGACCGGCTGGACCGGTTGGGAGAACAACGGCACCACCATGGCGGAGGCCACCCACATAGCGCTGGGCAGCTGCCAGGTACACGGCGCCGGCTGCACGGTCGCGGCGTGGGCCCGGAACGGCTGCGCCGCCTTGGCCCTCGGATCGGGCCAATGGGGCGGCCACTGGGGCCCGACGCCGGCGGCCGCTCAGAACGCGGCGCTGGCGATGGTTTCCGAC
>NZ_MPNT01000055.1 GCF_001907675.1 Mycobacterium paraffinicum | reverse complement strand
TCAACGGCGGCGCGATCGCCGTCGGGCACCCGATCGGCATGTCGGGCGCGCGGATCACGCTGCACGTGGCGCTGGAACTGGCGCGGCGCGGCGGCGGATACGGCGTCGCCGCGCTGTGCGGCGCCGGCGGGCAGGGCGACGCCCTGATCCTGCGGAATCCCAAGCGTCCGTGACGCGTTCGGCGTCGACCAAGCGCAGCATTCAGGCGCCGTACGGGACCGAGAACGGCGCTCTCGCGCGCCAACGTGACAGCCCGTGGTGACCGATATTCGGACAGTTCGGCCACAAGACCTCGACCTACATTCGGGCGGACGAGCAATTCGTTAACCGGAGGGTCGGGTGGCGCTGCAGTTCGAGGGCAAGGTCGCACTCATCACAGGGGCGGCGTACTGGGACGAATCGACTTCGTCTTGGGCAATGCTGGGATCGCGGCGAGACTCCGGCGACAACCGCCGACTGCTTCGACTCACGTGGATCACAAAGTCGATATGTCCTGCACCCGTTAACAATCGACCAAACCGGCTAGACCGTGCGCAAACAGCCGGGTCACATCCGAGTGTGCCCATAATGGGCGCTCACACCTGAAGCGAAGGAGAAACATTGAGCAGCGGGAGAATTGAGATCGACGCGCCGTTTGCCTGGAGCCGATACAATCTGCGGGCTACTTTGACGGACAATGCTCGACAGTACCGCGACAGCGGTGTGATCGATAGTGGGATGGTGTGGGACCAGCTCACATGGTTTACTCCGCCATGGATGTGGGATCCCGATTCGATCCCGATGGCGCGTGTGCTACCGGATTGCGACTCGTTTCCCGACCCGTTCACCTCGCTGGCCCATGCCGTCGGTGCGGCACCCGGTCTAGGAGTTACGGCCGCCACCGACACGGTGCGGCGCAGCCCAGCAGAGCTTTTTGAAACAATGCTCACCCTCGGCGAATTGTCCGGTCGGCGAGCAACGTTGCAATTGGGCGCCGGTGAACTCAAACAGGCTCAGCCGTTCGGTTGGAAGCGCGCACAGGGCCTGAAGCGGATGGAGGACCACCTGAGGATTTACGAGAAGTTTCTCTCTAAGGACGGGCCGATCGATTTCGAAGGCCACCATTGGATCTATGACCAGGCGTGGCTCGGGGACGCCAAGCGCCTGCCACCGCGCGTCTTTTGCTTGGGCGGCGGACCGAAACTGCTTGAGATCGCGACCAAATACGCAGATGGCTTCGCCACGCTCGCGCCGGGAGTAGCGAACGGCGGTGAGCACCTGCAGGAGATCGTAACCAGCTTGCGTGGCCAAGTCGCTGAGCACGGCCGCGATCCGGAGGCGTTCGAATTCGCGCTTTTCCCTTGCGCATTGCTGATCCATGAGGACGAGAACGTGATCGATCGAGCTCTCGATCACCCGTTTATGCGCTGGCTCACGGCGACGTGGGGTCGGATCAATCAGGAGGACTGGCGGCGCGACGGATTCGAGCCTCCCCGGCCCGGCTGGCACTATGCTTTGGACCTGCTGCCGGTCAAGGTCAGCAAGGCTGAGGGTGAGGAGGTTCTCGGTCGGGTAACACGCAAGATGACAGAAGCAGCATGGATATACGGCACGCCGGCACAGGTCGCCGAACAACTGCAACCGTACATCGACGCGGGGGCGACGTGGCTCCACCTTGGGGATACCCTGCCCTTCCTTCTGGATCCGGAAGATGCCCAACTCTCAGCCAATCGGATCATCGAGGTAGCGCGAATCCTTAAGCGCACCAACGTATCCGCAGACGCCAGATCGTCCGTCGCACTCAACCAGAGCTCATAAGACCAAATCTCGAGCACCTCGCCCTGAGCGATGAACGGCCACTGCAATGGCTCGGGGCGTTAGAAAGGAGTCGGATTTTAGCCGTACCGGCGCGATACGATCGAACATCATGAGGTTGACACCGTCGACAGAAGAGCCCGATCAAATCTAAAGTACCCGAGAGAGATTCAGCGGCCGGACGATGAACAGGGCCGCCTGCGATCTCTCATTTGTGGCGACAGCGCTCGGCGGAGCAACGTGTGACGTCTCGACAAGATCGCGATGAGATTCTGGGACCGTTAATGTGATCCCTTGCGGCAGGCGCGATTGGGAAGTAACGCCACGCTATGTCGGTCCACATCTTCGCTGGCGTCGACAGTTGCGAAGGAAGGCTATCGCGGCCACGAATGCGCGGCATTCTCTACCCATCCGCGCGGATTAATCTGTGAATCAGTCGGACATACTTGAATATTCAGGTTCTTTACTTGAATGTCCCTGGGCCACTTGCTATTTACTCAATCAAAACCTAATCTCGAATTATGACTTATCGTGTGATTCAATGGGCGCCCGGTGTCGTCGGATCTCTCTGTCTTCAGCAGATAATCGACGATCCTTCGTTGGAACTCGCCGGCTTGTACGTGTACAGCGAGCACAAGGAGGGCCGTGACGCCGGCGAGCTCGTCGATCGACCGCCGACGGGGATTAGGGCAACTCGGGATCGCGATGCGGTGATCGCCAGCGAAGCAGACGTGGTGCTCTACACGCCGCTCTCCTCGTCATTGCAAGAGCTCGACGACGACGTCGAAGCACTGCTGTCCTCGGGCAAGAACGTGATCAGTACGGCCACTTACTTCGCCCCGGAGTTCCGCGGGCCAGAAGTGGTTGAGCGGCTCACCCGGGCTTGCCACGCCGGCAACACCACACTCTTTGGCACCGGTATCGAACCCGGCTTCATGTTTGACCGCGTTGCAGCGACTTTGACCGGTATGTGCACGGAAGTCGACCATTTGCGGTTAGTCGAGCTCGTTGATTGCACGGACCACCCCGCTGCATCCACACTCATTGATGCGCTTCGTTTCGGCAGGCCAGCCAGCGAAGTTCACGGAGATATGCCGTTCGGCCCATACTTTGCGGCGTTCTTCTCCGAGATGGTAACTGGCGTAGCTCGGAATCTCGGTGTCACGCTCACCAAGCTGGAGACCGGGCTCGAACCGGCCACGGCGACAAAAGATCTCGACCTTGTGGTCGGGCATGTCAAACAAGGCACCGTCGTGGCAGTCAAGCACACCGTTGCCGGCTACGTGGGCGACCATCGATTCCTTGACGTCGAGGTTTACTGGTCATGCGAGCGAGGCGCGGGCGGCTGGCCGATCCCGCCGGACCGATACCAGTGGATCATTGAGATCGAAGGAAAGCCGTCGGTTCGTAGCGTGTTCGACACGTTGACGACACTGGATCCGGCCGGCGACCTTGCGGCTTATGACCCCGCTTTTCACGCCACGATGGCCACCGCGGTCAATGCCATTCCAGATGTCTGCGCGGCGCCTGCCGGTATTTTGCACGCTCCGGTTTTTGCACCTTGGCGGCCGCCGACGCCTTCAGGTTAGAGCACAGCCGCGTTGTCGCTGGGTGCTTGCAGCCACTAGCCGGCACCGAGTGCGGACGCCACACTCATACTCGACATAGCAGACAAGATTGGAAGTTGTACTTTCGCGGTCGCCGAACCGACGCGCCCAAATAACCTACACGCCGGCCCACGCGCCGAATCGGCACTACGCGTGAGTGCGGCACGATCCACTGACCGGAACTTGCCGAAACGCCACCGCATGAAGGCTTTTCTCAGCAGCTCGGAGGCCGACAAGCCTTGGGTTGCTGCGACGTTCGCACCATGAGCATGTGCATGACGAGGCCAACATATGTACTCGCCAGCTCGCTTGGGTCTCGGCGGCGGCGCGTTGGGAACCACCGACTGACGTCGATGCACAGTGATGAGATGGCCAGCACCGCGGCATCGACATCCTCGACATCGAAATCACCTGCGCGGACTCCCTTTTGGATTATGTCGCTGAAGACTGCCGTGGTCTTTTTTCGTATCGTCGCGATCTGGCGGTAGTGCGCCTGGGACAACGACCGCAGTTCGTACTGCACCACGCGGGCCAGCGCGTGATTGACTGCGTGCCACTCGACATAGGCGCCCACCGCGCGCTCTAGTTGGGAGACGGGCCCCCCGGCCTCCGAGTGATCGATGGTCACTGCGGCGAGCGCCGCGGTGTGCCCTTCCAGGCTTATCGCGTAGAGCAGCGACTCCTTCGTCTTGTAATGGGGATACACGGCGCCAGGGCTCAGCCCCAGGCGGGTGGCGATGTCACGCAGCGACGTTGCGCCATAACCCCTTTGGGCGAATATCTCGACCGCCGCGGTCCGGATGCGTGCGGCGGCCCTGGACGTTCCGATTTGACTTGCGTCACCTCTGGTCTGCACTTCGCCCATGCCCCGTTCTTTCTACTTCCTAGCCTCTTGACACAGCGTCGGGTGTCATCCATTATATGCGAACGTATAGAAACTATACGCTCGCATATTTTATTCACTGCTCCCCGCCCCGTGGGCGACCAGAGTAGGAGCGCTATGACCGAAGCCGTGATCGTCGCCGCCGCCCGTTTCCCGATCGGTCGGGCCGCTAAGGGCGCGTTGGTCGATATGCGACCTGACGACCTCGCCGCGCAGATGGTTTCCGTAGCACTGGCACAGGTTCCGGCCCTCGACGTAGCCGATATCGACGATCTCGACCTGGGCTGTGGATTGCCCGGCGGTGAGCAAGGCTTCCAAATCGCCCGCAACGTCGCGGTCCAACTGGGTTACGACGGTCTGCCCGGAACCACTGTGACCCGATACTGCTCCTCGTCGCTGCAGACGACCAGGATGTCGATGCACGCGATCAGGGCCGGCGAGGACGATGCGTTCATTTCCGCGGGGGGTCGAAACCGTGTCCCGGTATGTCAAGGGCATCTCAGATTCCTTACCCGACACGCACAATCCGATCTACGCAGACGCCGAACGCCCATCGCGCCGACGGCGCCTCCGAGCGGTCGCATGGCCACGATCGTGCAGCGACTGAGCTAGCAAGGAGAAATAACAGGTATGCCGAACATGTCGTTCAACTTCGCCGGGCGTAGCGCGATCGTCACCGGCGCCGCGCGAGGCATCGGCCTTGCCATCGCGCGCCACTTCCGCGCCGCTGGTGCGACCGTGTTCATGGTGGATTTCGACGAGCGGGCCCTGGACGAGGCGGCCAGTGAGGTCGGAGCCGTCGCAATCCCCGCCGACGTCACTCGCAGCGCGGACGCGGACGCCGTCGTGTCGACCGCCGTCGCCCACTCCGGACGCGTCGACATCCTCGTCAACAATGCCGGCATACTGCGTGACAGGGTCTTATGGAAGCTCACCGACGACGATTGGGACCAAGTGCTGGCCGTCCACGCCGGGGGCACGTTCCGATTGACCCGAGCCTGTGTACCGCACTTCCGCCAGCAGCACTTCGGCAGGATCATCAATGTGACCTCCTACACCGGATTACACGGCAACCGGGGCCAAGCCAACTACGCGACGGCCAAGGCCGGGATCATCGGCTTCACCAAGACTGCGGCGAAGGAACTCGCCCACTTCGGAGTCACGGTCAACGCCATCTCTCCTAACGCGGCTACTCGAATGACCGCGTCTATTCCGGCCGATAGGGTCGCCGAGGTCACCGGCCCGATTCCCCGATTCGGAGATCCGGCCGAAATGACTGCCGCCGTGAGCTTTTTGGCCTCCGAAGAAGCTGGCTATGTCACCGGAGTCGTACTTCCGGTCGACGGTGGCCTATCGATCTGAACCCTCACCGTCCCGAAAGCGCTATGTCTGAACTACTTTCGCGCCGCGATATTGACTTCCTGCTCTACGAATGGCTCGACATCGAGTCTTTGACGCAGCGGGAACGTTTCGCAGAACATTCTCGAGAGACCTTCGATGCAGTGCTCGACCTGAGTACCGACATCGCCACTCGCTACTTTGCTACACACAACAAAAAGAGCGACGCCCACGAACCACGAATCCTCCCTGACGGCACGGTGGCCCTCATCGAGGACATCAAAACCGCACTCGACGCGTACATCGCCTCGGGTCTGATCGCCGGAGAGTTCGACGAAGCCGTCGGTGGTATGCAGTTGCCCACAACGGTCGCCCGCGCATCGATGGCGTTCTTTCAGGCCGCGAATGCCGGCACGGCCAACTACCCGTTTCTGACCATCGCCAACGCGCATCTCATCGCCGCGCATGGCACCGACGAGCAGGTCAACCGGTATGTGCGGCCCATGCTGGAGGGCCGCTACTTCGGCACGATGTGCCTGTCGGAACCGCATGCGGGCTCGTCACTCGCCGACATCACCACCCGTGCGGAACGTCAGGCCGACGGTACCTACCGCATCACAGGCACCAAGATGTGGATTTCGGGCGGAGACCACGACCTCAGCGACAACATCGTTCATCTTGTCTTGGCCAAGACACCTGGCGGCGGCGCTGGAGTCAAGTCGATCTCGCTGTTTATCGTGCCGAAGTATCTGACTGCGGACTCGGTCTGCCCGCAAACCACAGTGCGCAACGATGTCGTGCTGAGCGGGCTTAACCACAAGATGGGCAATCGCGGGACGACTAACGCCGTCTTGACCTTCGGCGACGGTACGTACACTCCCGGCGATCAACCCGGCGCGGTCGGGTATCTGGTCGGCGAAGAGAACCGCGGGTTGGCATACATGTTCCACATGATGAACGAGGCCCGTATCGGAGTCGGTTTTCTCGCCACCGCTCTCGGCTACGTCGGCTACCTCAAGTCCGTCGAGTACACGCGCGCCCGCACCCAGGGTCGTCCGCCAGATCTCAGTGGACGCGACATAGCGCCGGTCCCACTCATTGAACACGCCGATGTACGACGCATGTTGCTGGCCCAAAAATCCTACGTCGAGGGCGCCATGGCACTCGGCTTGTATTGCGCTCGGTTGGTCGACGAGCAGGCCAGCAGTTCGGATCCCGAACAGATCCGCGACGCCGGGCTCCTGCTGGACGTGCTGACACCGATCGCCAAGAGCTGGCCGTCCCAATGGTGTCTGCTGGCCAACGACCTCGCCATCCAAACACACGGCGGCTACGGCTATACCCGTGACTACGACGTGGAGCAGCACTACCGCGACAATCGGCTCAACCCGATCCACGAGGGCACCAACGGTATTCAGGGAATTGATCTACTTGGGCGCAAGGTGAGACTGCACGACGGCGCTGGCGTCCAGGTGCTGACCGCGAGGATCGCCGCGACGGTCCAACGCGCACAGGCAGGCGATCCAGACGCCGGTCGTTGGGCCGCACAGCTACATAACGTGTGGGACAACGTGCGGGAGGTGACGACGCAGCTGGTGAATCACAACGACCGCCGGCTGGCGTTGGCCAACTCCTCCATTTACCTCGACGCCGTCGGCCACACCTTGATTGCGTGGATGTGGCTCGATCAGCTCAACGCGACGGGCGGACGTCGCGGGAGTTTCTATGCCGGCAAGCGCGCCGCCACACGCTACTTCTTCACCTACGAGCTGCCCAAGGTGTCGGCCCAACTCGATCTGCTCGCCACCATGGACACGACGACCTTGGACATGCACCCGGACTGGTTTTGAGGCGCATGTTCCCGCTGCCGCATCGGCATGGCAGGATTTAGCAATTTCTTGGCTAATCTGCGTGATGTCGCCAGCGCTGACTGCGGATAGGTTTCAACCATGGCAAACGAGCGCAAACTTAAAGTCTTGGTGTCTGGTGCGGGTGCGGCGGGCCAGTGCGCCGGCTATTGGTTAGCGCGCCACGGTTTTGACACCACCGTGGTTGAACAAGCGCCCGCTCCCCGGATCGGGGGCTTCGCAACGGATTTGCGTGGCGTTGCCGTCACGGTGGCCGAGCGTATGGGAATCGCCGATGCCTGCCGGGACGTGCGGGTGCGGCTGCGAGAAATTGTGCGCTTGAATGAACACGGCAAGCCGGTCTGGAAGACCGACGGCAACTTTGGCGCCGGCACCGGCGACATCGAAATCCTGCGGGATGACCTCACGTTCATCCTGCATCAGGCCCGCGAATCGGTCGAGGGCCTCACCTATGTGTTCGACGACAGCATCACGTGGATCGATCAGGACGACGATGGGGTGGACGTCACCTTCAAGAACCACCCGCCCTCGCGGTACGACCTGGTCATCGGCGCCGACGGGCTGCACTCGAACGTGCGGTCCTTGGTATTCGGCCCGGAGAGCACCTTTGCAAAGCCTGCGGGGTTCTACGTTGGCATCTACACCATTCCCAACCTGCTGAACATGGAACGGCAGTGGTTCGTCTCGTCGCTGCCCGGAAAATTCGTCAGCGTGATGCAGTACGGCTTAGACAAGCACACCCGAGGCATGTTCATCTTCACCTCGCCGCCGATCACTTTCGATAAGCGCGACCAAGAAGCGCAAAAGGCGATTATCCACGATGCTATGAAAGACGACACCGAGTACTGGGCAGTTCAGACCCTGCTGGACGCGCTGCCGGGCGCAACCGACCTGTATTTTGACGAGGTGACCCAGATCCATATGCCTTCATGGTCACGCGGCCGGGTCAGCCTTGTCGGCGACGCCGCGTGTGCGCCGACCTTGCTCACTGGTCAAGGCACCAGCGTCGCCGTCGTTGGGGCGTACGTACTGGCGGGTGAACTCAAGGCCGCCGGCGGCGATCCGCACATCGCCTTCCCCAGGTACGAGGCGGCTATGCGCCACTACGCCGAGGTGAACCAGGCAATCTTGAATAGCACTCCAGAATTCACCCTTCAGGCGACATGGGAGGACATTAGGCAGTCCACCGCCGAAGTGCTGGAGATATTTGAATCCGGCAACGATGATGCCACCGGCGGGGCGCTGCTCGCCCGTGCAGCGAACGCCATCGATCTCCAACTGTACTAGCCGGAGGTGGGCATGGATCCACAACTGCTGACGTCGCACCCGCATCTTGTGCCTCGCGAGGCGAACGCCGCCGCGATGCGGATCGTCATGGACGATTTCCGGTACCCACCGCACCGCCACCACAAGGCGGAACTGGTGTTCGTCGCCAGCGGCGTTTTCACGTGCGAGGTGGATCGAGATTTGTGGATTGTTCCACCCCAGTGTGGATTGTGGATCCCGTCTGATCTTGAGCACTCGGCGCACGGCGAGGGCGACATCGCGGTGTACGTGCTATTCGTCGAGCCAGACGTGCTCCCGCAGTTGCCTAATAGCGCCTGCACGGTGTCGGTATCACCGCTTCTACGTGAATTGATTGTCACGGCATCGCAGCTTCCGCAGCTCTACCGGCGCGGAAGTGCTGAAGAACGGCTGATCCGAACGACACTCGATCAGCTAGCCGCGGCCCCGGTGGAGAATTTGCGCGTTCCTATGCCCGGTGATCCGCGGCTGCGCACTATCGCCAAGGCGTTGCTCGACAATCCAGCCGAGCGCCGCACCATCGGGCAGTGGGCGCGGCAGGTTGCCATGAGCGAGCGCTCACTTTTTCGGCTCGTCCAATCCGAAACAGGTATGAGTTTTGGTCGATGGCGCCAACAGTTCCAGCTCATGTTGGCGCTGCAACGGCTGTCGCAAGGCGCGCAGGTGCATTCGGTGGCGTCAGATCTGGGCTACGAGACCGACAGCGCGTTCATCACGATGTTTCGCAATGCCCTCGGCGAATCCCCCGCCCAGTTCTTCGCACGGCGTCGCGCCCGAGTTCGTCACTCGGACAACAGCTTCCCGATGTCACTCTGACACTTCAGGTCTCTGACCCACCCGTTGGCGAAAGCCTGTGCAGATTGCGCTTAACACGACCGCCGTCGCAGTTGAATTGGTCCATCAGCCGGACGCCCGCGACCGATATCGGTTCAACCAACCCCGTTAGAGGTATCACCGACGTCGAGCACAGTCGCGCACGCACGCCAGTCCTCGTCGCGTGTAGCGTGGCTGGCCATATCCACCTCCGTCAGCTCAGCCCAGCGGCTATTGCGACGGGTCAAGATATTTCGGCAATTGCGACGGGTCGAGATATTCGTCAATTCTGACGATCGTGCCCGCAGCCCCCAGAGTGACGAAAACCCCTATGTGCGCCTCGAATTCATCGCCAGCAGGGCCGCGACCACGTAACGTATGCTGCTGGGCAAATCCATCGGGAATCTTTACTCGCCGGATGTCGTCGTACTTCAGCGTCCAGTAGTCGGTAAACGCGGCCAGGGTGCGAAGGGTCTCCTCGACACCGTCCACCTGGTTGTTGGCGTTGTGCCACACCAGCGCGTCAGGCGCAAAGCACTCGCGAACGGCATCCAAGTCACCGCTCTCCATGCCGGCGAACAACTTGTCGCCGATAGCCGCCGTTTCGGTTTGACCTTCCATACCCGTGGAGTGCATTGCCATAGTCTCCTAACCGCTCTATGTCTCAGTCCGTTAACAGGTTTCGCGACGCCATCCATCCCATGGTCTCATCGACAACGGACTCAAGGCTGGTGGTGTCATCCCGGTAGTAGTGGTCGGCTCCCTTGGCGATGAAGAACGTCTTGTCCTTACTCGCACATGCAGAGAAGAAGCGTTCGGAATGTGGTTGCGGGACGATGTGATCGGCACTGTTCTCGATGACCAACACCGGAATGGTGATATTGGCCGCGGCGACCGCCGCGTGCGCGCGGCTGTCATCGAGTGACCACTGCGACAGCCACGATCGCAGTGTGCAATACCGCGCGATTCCTGCGGGGTTGACGTTGGAGGCCTCAGGGTCCCCCATCAATGACGTTCCGGGTTTGCGATCGTTGGGGTCGATGGCCGGGTCGAGACATCGCGGATCGGCCATCGTCCGGTGAGTCAGTATGACCCGATCAGTTTCGGCGCCTCCATGGAGCCGGAGCTGCTCGAGTAGCTCCTTAACGTAGGCGGTCCGCCGGCGTACCCGCGCCTTCTGTTGGGCTCGGAAGTATTGCAGGTAATCCGCAGTAAAGGGAGGTTTATTGGGATTGCGCGGATCGTATAGGTCAAGTTCTGGATTGCGGATGTCGGGGTTGGCTTCGTCGAGCACCGACGGGTCGATGAAGTCTGCGAGCATTTCTGCGCGCGAGAGGTGTGCCGCGTGAAACACGAGGCCATCGCCGCCGATGAGCTGTCCGAGCGCTATTGGATCGCCTGCGGGCGTATCGACGACGGTGGGGTTCTCGGCTTGCGATTGATAGTAGGAGGTCAGTGAGCCGCCACCGGACCAGCCCGACAGGACCACTTTCTCGTACCCCCACACCTCCTTGGCATGCCGGACGAAGGCACCGTAATCGAGGAGCACCTTCTCCATGATGAGTGCGGTGTCGTTGCGCGTGTATCGGCTTTCGGCACACAACACGTGCATGCCGGCCTCGGCCATCGCCCGCGGTACCGGCAACCGGCTGATCGTCGCGGTGGGATGCATATATATCAACAGCGTGTCCGACGGCCGATCCTTCGGCAGGAATCGCACGCCTTCTAGTGCAACGCGATTCGGCTCAACATAGCCGTATGTCTCCTGGCCCTGAGTGATCTCCGTATGGGTGATGCCCACCCATTCCGTGGTCAATTCGAACTTCTGACGCGTCGACACTGGTGACCTTCCTATGCTCTCGGTTGTTGTGATCGGCGGTTACGTTCCGAATCTCTTTGGGATCGCGTCCCATTGCGAGGCGTAGTCCTCGACGACGGGCATGGTCGAACGCGCGAAATGGGTGACCTGCACGGGGAACCGCGTCTCGAACAACAGCATCAGCTGGTCGTCGAGCTTCACCGGAGACGGCGACGTTTCGCGTAGGGCGCCCTGGGTTCGAGCATCGGGCCCATGCGGTGTGAATCCGTTGGTCAACGTTGTCGAGCCCAGCTCAAGGTCACCGAACTTGCCTTGCAACAATACAAGGAATTCCGTGACACAGTTGCGGTGAAATCCTGGGGCCAGGAACGTGTGATCGCCGACCACCCAACGGGGAGTGATGGCCATGACATCGAAGTTGGGCCCTAGAATCGGGTCCGACGGTGAGGTGAGCAAGCAGAAGATCGACGGGTCGGGATGATCGACTGTCGCCGTGCCCATTGCCACGAATCGGTGCAAGTCGTATTTGTAGGGATACAAGCTTCCTCGCCATGCGACCACGTCGAGGGGTGAATGATCCATCTGGCAGTTCCACAGGTTGCCCCCGAACTTATGGGTCCATTGGACGGATCCATCGTGGTCCTCGTAGGCCGCGACCGGGATCTTGAAGTCGGTGGCGTTGGCGAGGCCGTTCGATCCAATGAGCCCAAGTTCGGGCAAACGCAGTGGCATACCGAAGTTTTCGCAGACGAAACCGCCGGCGTAGCCATCTAGAAGCTCGACACGGAAGCGAATTCCCCGCGGTATCACGGCGATCTCGCCGACGTAAACGTCGAGGATCCCATATTCGGTAACCAGGTGCAGGCCACCGACGTGCGGGACGATCAGCATCTCGCCGTCGGCATTGCCGAACACCTTGTCCCGCATCGAGGCGGTTGCCGAGTAGGCGTGAAACGCGACGCCGGTTTGCGACAGCGGTGAGCCTGTGCCGAAAATCGTGACGAGACCGTCGAGGAAATCGACCGAAGCTTGTGATGTCTTGTACGGGCCCCAGCAGTAGTCGAGCGGCGCAGCCGGCAGCGTGAACGGCGGGGTGAGGAAGCTTGTGCTCCCAGCTTGCTCGAATCGGCCATGCTGCACGGATGGACGGATCCGGAACAGGTAGGAGCGACGGTTAAGTCCACGCGGCGCACCGAATGTCGTCCCCGACATCAGCTCGCTGACCAGTCCGTGAGCGACCTTCTGTGGGCTGTTTTGCCCGAGCGGGAGGGTTCCCGGCAGGGCCTCGGTCTCGAATTCGTTCCCGAGACCTGACTGGTAGGCCATGGCCTGTGTTGTAGTTGTGTCTGATGTTGTCGACGACCCATCGACGTCAGCCGCTTGTTGTGTCATCGCGGAATCACTCCAATCTATCAATCAGCGTTAGCGAACCAGGTCTCGCTCAGCACATATCAAATCCTTTGTAACCCGCTTCAATACATTCGCGCCATTTCGCAAAATAGGTGGGCACGCCTGCGGGATAATTGAGCATCTCGCGCGGTTTTCCCGGAACGTTTGCGCCGACGTACCAAGAGTCAGCACGATCGAACAATGATTGGCTAGAACTTTCAAGAACGTGCTCACGCCATTGCTCCTCGGCTTGGCGTGAGGTTTCGATACGAGTAAACCCATGGTCACGCAGATACACCAGCGTGTCGACAATCATATCGCCCTGAAGTTCCGCACACGTCGGCCCGTTGCAGAACCCCGCCGGACTCTGCGGGCCGTACACCATCAGAAGATTCGGAAAGGCCTCCGTCGCGATTCCCAGGTGGGCACGCACTCCGCCGTGCCATTTCTCTTGCAACGTCGTCCCGTTCGTGCCGCGAATGTCGATTGCGAAGTATCCGCCGGTCAGTGCGTCAAATCCGGTGGCCAGAACCAACGTGTCGACGTCATAGTGCGCTGTGGTCGTCGATACGCCAGAGCCTGTAATCCGTTCGATTGGAGTCTCACGAACGTCGACAAGTGTCACATTCTCTTGGTTGAACACTTCAAAATAGTTCTGCTCTAACGACGGTCGTTTTGTGCCAAAAGGGTGCGGCGCAATCGTTGGAGCAAGCTTCTCCGCGACCCACGGATCCTTGATCCGAAGACGTGTTTTGTCCCGCCAGAAGGCGTAAGCTGTCGCGTTGGCTTCGTCGTCGGAGAGGATATCGTTGAATGTGCCGAGCCACGGGTAGAAACCGCCCTTTTCCCACAGCTCTTCGTAGACGTGACGGCGCTCCATGTCAGTCAACTCCAGCGCGGACCGGTCGAGGAAATCAATATCGAATCCGGCGAACGTTTCTGCGCGTTTCTTGAACTGGTTTGGCTGCGCGATTTTCACTGCTCGGCGGGCGTCCTCATCCAATTGCTGCTGACGCATCGGCAGCGCCAGAATCGGCGTGCGCTGAAAAACCGTGAGCTGCTCGGCACACCGACCCGCTTCTTGGACGACCTGAACTCCACTTGCGCCAGTGCCGATCACGCCGACCCGCTTGCCCGATAGATCCACTCCGTCCTGCGGCCAGGTCGCCGTGTGATGGCATTCGCCCAAAAAGTCCTGTAGTCCTTCGATTTCCGGTAGGTAGGGCTTCGACGCGAAGCCAATGCACATCACCAGATAGCGAGGGAAGAACCTCACACCGTCGGCGGTGGACACAAGCCAGCGGCGAGCGTCCTCGTCGAACTCGGCAGCGGTAATGCGCGTGCTGAACGAGATATCGCGACTAAGCTCCAGTTTTGCATCGACGTATCGGAAATATGCTCTTACTTCTTCCCATGACGGAAAGAGTTCGGTGTAATCCCAGTCCTGCCAAAGCGCTTGATCCGAATATTGGTATATCGCTCCGAGGGTGTCGACACGGGCTCCTGGATAGCAGTTCCAGTACCAGACGCCGCCGAGCTCTGCTCCCGCCTCCACGACATGAACCGAGAAGCCGCGCTTCCGTAGGTTGTGGAGTTGATACAGTCCGGCGAACCCGGCGCCTACGACGAGGACATCCAGGTATGGGTCAGCGTCGGTACCACGCTCGATGCTCGAATCGGTGAAGACCACCGTAACCCTCCCGGACAAGTAGAGGCTCGGAAAACTGACTTGAACCTATGCCCGCCGCATCTGCCTACACTGTCCCAATGTCGGTCACGGACAGCATGTTTGGTCATGACGCGATCAGTAGACGGTGTTCTCCAGATCGACGCCGGCGTTTTGCAGCTTGCGGTAGAGCGTTGAACGGGAGATCCCAATGAGCGATGCTGCCTGCTGCTTGTTGCCGCCAGTTTCAGCGAGCGCATCCAAGATCACGTGCAGCTCGGCCTGCTCGAAGCGAGACAGCGGCCGACGGGGTGCAGACCTTCGCAATTCGGCCGGCACGTCATTGAGTCCGAGAGTCTGTCGAGGAGACGCCGCCGCCATCTCTCGGAGGACCGAGAACAGCTGCGTGATGTTTCCCGGCCACTGACAACGCAGGAACAACTGGAGTACTTCGGGAGCCAATCGCCGATCCCCTAGGTGGGCGGCAACGAGGGCTGGCAGGTCATTGGGTCTGTCGCGCAGTGGCGGTAACCGAATGGTCTCGGCCTCCAGCGCAGAGAACGTCGAATCGTCCGACATTTCGCCGCAAGTGCGGGTGAGGACACAGCGTGTACCTCGCGCCTGCGCGGATCGCAGGAGCGGCACCAAACGTCGAGTCGTGTCATCGTCGAGAAGCTCGACGTGGCGGATTAGCAGATCTTTGGGTTGCTCGCGTAGCAACTCCCCCAGCTTGGCTAGCCACTCGTGGCCGCCGTCAACGCCCGCTAGTGCCGCATCGTAGGTCGGTGGTTCGTCAGTTCCCGTCGCGTTGTTATCCCGGAGCAAAGCAGACGCGAAGGTCGCTTTTCCCACGCCCGGCTCGCCGCACACGAGCACTGTCCGGGTCCCGACGGACGCCATGCCTGTCGTATACGACGTTGCGGGGAACGGGATGGATTCCGCGCGCGAGCGATGCTCCAAGATCTGCACCGAAGAACGGCCACCAGGATGGACCCGTTCGCGGCGATCCACAAGCCGGCGAATCTCCATCGCCGAGCCGATAGCCTCTCCACCGTCTCGCACAGCCGTCGTTCGTGTCGCCACCAAAGTGCCGTCGTCGAGTACGAATTCGTCGATGATCGGATCCGAACTCGACAGCGCGCGCGAGGCATGGTCCCACAACAGCGGGTGATCCATATCCTCGAAAAGCCGCGCGGCTTGCGGATTCGCCATCAGGATTCGATCACTCAGAACCACCAGCCCCGCCCGAGTCCGACGATTGGCACGCATGAAGTGGTCCAGTAGTGAGCGCTCATGAAGCGAATGCTGCTCGAGCAATCGTTCCTCAATCGCTCGACCGATCTGTTCGGTCAGAAGTTCGATGGCCTCGTTCTCAGGATCAGCGCGAGTCGTGACGTCCAGAATGCCCACCGGTCGTTGCTGGATCGGATCGCTGATTGGGACACCAACACACGTGAAGTCCACGTACTTGTCCAGATAATGCTCGTGTCCATCCACTCGGGTCGCGCGCCCGATTTCGATCGCCGTACCGATCCCGTTAGTGCCTACCGCGTCTTCGGAGAACAGATGGCCGGGGCTGATGCACAGCCGGTCAAGGCGCGACCTCATCCCTTTGTCGCTAACCCGACGAGCGACGATAAGACCTGTCCCGTCGCTGACGATGACGCTGACTCCCAGACCGGCCAGCCTGTCTTCCATCGCGTTCAACACCGGTTCTGCGGCGCGGAGCAAACGAGACTGGGTGCTGAAATCGGATCGGTAGGGCGGATCGACCACCTCAGGACGGACTGAACATAGTGTCGAGCGCATCCACGACAACGCGATCTCGTCGCGAATCCCGGGCGCTATTTCCGGCTCGCCAGACCGCAAAAACTGCTCTCGGCGGCGCGCGACCTCACTGTCGATCACCTATGGACCTCCCAAACGAACACGCCACAAATGCTGCGGCGCAGACCACCAGTATGGTCTCGAGCGCTGCGTATAGTTGTGTCATTTTAGGACAGGCGATTGGTGGGCCACGGCGTTAATGATGGAATTCGGCCGAGACGTGCCTGCCTGGGTCATGGTTCGCCGTGGATTGATATGAGACAGTGAGCCGGCTGCGGACAAACATAGGCTAGCGAGGTGGCAAGCACTTCAACCGGAGTGGATCGCACCTTCGAAGTAATCGTTGACGGCTATTCGTATCTGGAGAGTCCCCGTTGGCGCGACGGTCGGCTCTGGTTTTCAGACTTCTACACCCATCAAGTTGTCTCAACCAATGAAATCGGTGGGGACAGTCGCGTTGAGGCTCGGGTGCCTCAGCAGCCATCCGGGCTTGGCTGGCTGCCCGACGGTCGACTACTAATCGTCTCGATGCGCGATCACGCAATTCTGCGCCGAGAGCTAGACGGTGAGCTCGTCCTTCACGCTGATCTGACGGGTCTTGCCGCCGGACCGCTCAACGATCTCGTCGTCGATGACCGCGGCCGAGCCTACGTGGGCAACTTTGGATTCGATCTCATGGCCGGAGCACGAATGGCGGCTGCGCCGCTCGTCTGCGTCAATGTTGATCGTAGCGTGTCGATCGTTACTGAGCCGCTGCACTTTCCAAATGGTGCGGTGATCGCTAACGACACCTTGATCGTGGGCGAAACGTTCGGGAATCGCATCAGCGCTTTCGATATTCACGACGACGGGTCACTATCCGATCGCCGAGACTGGGCGCGATTTGGACCGTTGCCCGACACTGACGAACTGACCTCCGCACTGCAGGCGCTCGCCGTCGGCCCGGACGGAATATGCCGAGATAGCGAAGGCGCTTTGTGGGTGGCCGATGCCCTAGGGCGGCGCGCCATCCGAGTCCTTGAGGGCGGCCAGGTAACTCACGCAATTCATTTGGACACCGGCATCTTTGCGCTCACGCTCGGCGGCAATGACGGCAGGACGCTTTTCATGTGTACCGCACCATCTTTCGCAGAACATGAGCGGCGCAACACGCGCGAGTCGCGAATCCTCACTACACGGGTGGATGTCGGCGCGTGAACGGCAACCGTGCTCAGTGGAACAGCCCTGGGATGGAATCATCGATTGGCACAGTTCGATGCCCGCCGCGGGCGATGCATCATCGACCCCTCTCCGCGGGGCGCGCACGCGTGCGCCGACCCACCCTGGCTTCCACTGGGCTTAACATATCGCCGCGCCGAACTATGCTGTCGGAGTGCCGATCTCGGGCCGGCCGTCGTCCAAGCATCATTTGAGCTTTCGATGCGATCACCGATGTCGGGACGCGCCAACCGTGAAGGGACGACCTTCGTGAACGAAAGAACATCGCGGAACACCACATGCATGGAATGATGCAAGACCGTCCGCTGACCATCTCGATGCTGTGGCGGCGACTGGACAAATGTTTCGGACATAAGCGAGTCATCACTGGTCTGCTGGATGGCGAACGCGAATTGAGATGGTCGAACGTATCGGAGCGGGCACGCAAGTTGGCCGGCGCATTGGACCAGCTCGGTGTGCCGGCTGGGGCCCGCGTGGCTACCTTCGGGTGGAACACACACCGCCACGTCGAGTTGTACCTGGCCGTGCCATGCACGGGTCGAACACTACATACGGTCAACCACCGATCATTTCGTGATCAGATCACGTTTATGGTCGACAGCGCCGGCGACGACGTCGTGTTCGTCGACCGCTCGTTGTTGCCGACCGTCTGGCCGATGGCGGAATCGTTAGCTAAAGTTCGTCATTTCATCGTCATGGACGACGGCGCGGATAACCCGATTCCAGCCGACGCCAGGGTAATTGACTACGAAGCTTTGCTCGAACGATCGGATGCCGCGTCGACGATTCCCACGGTCGGCGACGAGAACAGCGCCGCCACGTTGTGTTACACCTCTGGAACGACGGGCAACCCCAAAGGGGTTCTCTACAGCCATCGATCCGTCGTATTGCATGCGCTGATGCTGCTGACATCGGATGTGTTTGGTATCCGCGAAGCAGATGTCGTAATGCCCATCGTGCCGATGTTTCATGTGAACGCGTGGGGGCTTCCGTACGCCACGATGCTAGCTGGGGCGGACCTCGTCCTGCCCGGCCCAGGAACGGAACCCCCGCGCATCGTCTCCCAGCTCCAGCGCCACAAAGTAACGTTCGCAGCAGCTGTCGCCGCCGTCTGGCGCTCGCTGATACCGCTGATCGGCGATAGCGATCTGTCCGCCCTTAGAATGACGATTTGCGGTGGTGGGCCACTGGACCCAGCCCTGGCGGCCGCATACGAGAATCTCGCCGGCGTGACACTGACCAACGCGTGGGGCATGACAGAGACCAGCCCCGTAGTCACGGTTGCGCGTACGTCGTCGGTCCACAACGACTTGGACGACAGCGAACGGCGTGGCCTGCTCGCAACTGCTGGCGTTGCGGCCCCACTGACGGAGATTCGGATCGTCGGCGATGACGGTGTCGAAATCGAGTGGGATGGCGTCACACCGGGCGAACTGCAGGTAGCCGGGCCGACGATCGCTGCGGGCTACCTCGATACGCAGCGCGGTGCCGAATCATTCAGCACCGATGGCTGGTTGAGAACCGGTGACGTCGCGACCATTGACCCTTATGGCTATGTCCGCATCGTTGATAGGACCAAGGATCTCATCAAGTCCGGCGGTGAGTGGATCTCCTCAATCGAACTCGAGAACGCGATAATGACCCATCCGCGCATCTTGGAAGCTGCCGTCATTGGCCGAGCCGATGCACGCTGGGGCGAGAGGCCGGTTGTCTTCGTCGTCTCGAAGGATTCCCAGCAAGTCGCACTGCAGGACTTGCGTGAGCATCTGATCTCACGGGTCGCATCGTGGTGGGTTCCCGATGAAGTGTTCGTCGTTGATGCCATCGCCAAGACTGCTACGGGCAAGTTCGCCAAGTATCAGTTGCGCAACGAGTACCAAGCGATCTCCGCAAAAACCGGAAGATCCTGAAGTAAGGGTATGTAAACATGCATATTGGAGTAATCCCGGGTGACGGGATCGGTCCGGAGGTGGTGGCCGAGGCGCTGAAGGTGCTTCGCGCAGTGGGCACGGAATTCTCCGCGGTCGAGTACGATTTGGGCGCGCAGCGGTATCACCGCACCGGCGAGCTGCTGACTGACAGCGACCTGAACCGTCTACGCGCGCATGACGCCCTGTTGCTCGGGGCAATCGGAGATCCGTCGGTGCCTAGCGGCGTGCTCGAGCGCGGGCTCCTTCTCAAACTTCGGTTCGCACTCGACCACCACGTCAATCTGAGACCCAGCCGACATGTACAAGGTGTAGCGGGTCCGCTCCGCCGGGATGCCCCCTTCGATCTTGTCGTCGTGCGCGAGGGGACCGAAGGACCCTACGTCGGCAACGGCGGAGCCATTCGGGTAGGCACACCGCAGGAGGTTGCCACCGAGGTCAGTGTGAACACCCGGTTCGGTGTCGATCGCGTCGTTCAGTACGCGTTCGATCTCGCGTCAAATCGGACGGGCCGGCTCACATTGGTCCACAAAACCAACGTTCTTACTCACGCCGGAGGGTTGTGGCTCCGCGCCGTTGACGCAGCGGCTCGCAAGTTCCCCGATGTCACGGTTGCCTACATGCACATCGACGCAGCCACGATCCATCTCGTCACTGCGCCTCAGCAATTCGATGTCCTTCTGACGGACAACCTGTTTGGTGACATTATTACGGACCTTGCCGCCGCGATCAGCGGCGGCATCGGGCTGGCTGCCAGCGGCAACATCGATACCACCGGCGCGCATCCCAGCATGTTCGAGCCCGTTCACGGCAGTGCTCCCGACATCGCGAACCAAGGAAAGGCTGACCCACGGGCGGCGATATTGTCTGCGGCGATGATGTTGCGTCATTTAGGATTTGATGCTGAAGCCCAGGTGATAGACAAAGCTGTGGTCGAGGACTTGAGCATCAGCGGAAACCAATCCGGCTCGACCTCGGACATCGGGGATCGCATTGTCCAGCGCATCGGCAACTGACGCGGATGCGGCCCTATCCCCATCGCGCAATCAGCTCGGACTCGGCCGGTCCCGGCAAATGGCTATTCCATGCCGGTACGCCCGGGCGTCCAGAAGGGTTTGGTGAGGATGTGTCGCCGGTCCCAACCACGTTCGGTGATGAGGATCTTGCGGAGCGCCTGAATGGTGCGCGCCTCACCGGCGAGGTAGGCGACGCCGGGTTGATCGGGCAGCTCGAGTGCGCGCACGGCGTCGGCGAGCACAGCGGAGTCCTCGGCCGTGGCCTCCCCACGCTGCACGCGATGAAGCGGTCGAGCCAGATCGAGGTGATCCCCCCGGTCGGCCGCCTCTATCACCCCGTGCACCTCCGCGGTCAACGGCAGTGACCGCAGCATCGCGCCGAACGCAACCGACGCCGTCTCTTCCCCGGCGAATACGTGATACGGGGCATCTGGTCGTATAACGAAATTGCCCTGGGGCCGGGTGAATTGGACATCGTCGCCCACGGCGGCGGCGCGTGACCACCTGCGCGCGGGTGTTTGCGTCTGCGGGTCACCGGAGTGGTTGAACATGACGATGTCGAGCGTGCCGACTTCGGGGTCGACGTCGTAGATCGAATAGGTGCGCAGCGCGTCGTGGGGGTGCAGGCGCAGGAGCGATTCACCGAGACCCGCGACTTGCAGACGGACATGTTGTCCCGGCTTCCAGCTCAAACCTTGTAACCGGTTGCCGCTGAACTGGATACGTCGCATCGTCGGTGTCTGCTGTTCGATGTCGCTGATGGTCGCGGACAGGAAAACCGCGTCGCGCAGCGACTTGATGAGCGGAAGAGCATCGATGATCGTTGGCATAGTCGCCTCCAATTACGCTGGTTAGATAACTACTTCAGTGCCGCATGTTCGCCACGGACGCAGGAACACTGCGGTCATCATAACGGCACTATGTAAGGTTAGGCTGGCCTAAGTTGCATGTCAATGGCTCGGCCTTACGTCCCGACTCTTGACGAATTAGTCGTCCCTTGCGATCAGGCTGCCACGCAGCGGAATTAGCTAACCGTGCAACTCGCGCGACGATCGAATGTGATCGGTTGTTCTTCAACGTCGGGCGTGCAGGACGTTGCCGACTTACACCTATCTCCCGATGATGATAGGCAACCACCGTGATCCGCGGTGCCCACCGTGCTACTGCGCCGGTGGTTGGTAATTCGCCGCCGTACGCCGCAGCTGCCAAATCTGTTCTGGACAGAGTAGATTCACCGCATAGGACACCAAGTAATTCGCCGAGGCCTCATCGTTAGGAGTGACGTCGCTTTTCACCTCACCCATCACTTGCGGGTAGCCTTCGCCCCGCGTCACCTTGTCGCAGATCCCATGTCCATAGCCGACTGCGTCGTTGTTGGGAAAGTTGTAGTGCCGCCGCACGGCCACGTCGTAGACATACTCCACCTCGGGCGCCGGGGCAGCGCCCGCCCGAGGTGTTACCGGCTGCGTGAGGCCGCCCGCCGTCGCGAGGGCGAGGAGCATCACGGTGAGAACACCGCCTCGCCGTGACGGCCTGCCTCGCGGCCTGCCGTTGCGGCGGATCGGGCCGTGACCGATCACCAAATCGCCACCCGTATGCTCGTTTCTAGGCTTGCCAGATACGTCGCGACTCATGTGATGCCCATCGGCGAAACATCATGTCCCGCGGTCAGATTGGCGCTTCAGGGGGCAGGCCAAAAAGGAGCCTGCCATATTGCTCGCAGGCATTTTCCACGTCAAGGTAAGCGTGCACACGGAGCATACTTATGTCACGGAAGAAGCGCTGCAAAGGAGATTTCGAGCGGAACGCCTCGGCGCCTGCAGCCCCAACCACCGCGTCGATCCCATCAGCGCAAAAGTCCGTGATTGTGGCAACACGGGCCTTCAGTGCGGCACGGGTTACCGGTTCGCGAAGAACATCCGGCGGCGTGGTCGTCAGTATCCTCAGGTAGTCATCCCACATGGTGTCCGCCAGGTCGGCGCCCGCTAGACCACGCCCCACCTTGATCTGTGTTAGTTGTTTGCTCGGCGTTCGCGTGGTGAAACGCGGCCCTTGGCGCGCCTCGACAAACGTCTTGTAGTCGTCCACCACAGCCCGGTAGGCGCCGACGATGATGGGCAAAACTTCGGCGAGCAACAGCGGCATCACTGGCAACGAGTACATCGCATTGCTGCTGTGCAGCTGGGACCCGGGTGAGCTTCCACCCATCACGCTTGCCGCGTCGACGGTGCGGTATTCGGGAACGAACACGCTGTCAAGGACCATGTCGTTACTGGCCGTTCCGCGCATCGCGACGACGTCCCAGTTCTCGACAACCTTCGCGTCGGCGGCCGGCACCACGAACAGCAAGTGCTGTCGGGATCCATCCTGACCGTCGGTCAGCCCGCCCGAGATGTACCAATCCGCGGCGGCAGAGCCCGAGTTCCAGCTACTGCGGCCGGTGACGAGATAGCCGTCGGCGACAGGCTCCATCTTGAACTGAGGCGCGGCGGTACCTGGTGACAGGGCAAACGACTTGTCCCCGAACACCTCTTCCTGTGAGCGCTCCGGAAACAGTGCATGCATGAAGTTGTGTCCCATGTAAAACGCGAAGATCCATGCCGTCGAGCTGCAACTAGGGGCGATGGCTCGGACGATCCGAGACATCGTGTCAACGCCAAGTTCATAGCCCCCGTAGCGTTTCGGGACCAGCACCTTCGGAAACCCTGCGCTGCAAAACTGGTCGATGAGGTTGCGGGAGACTTCGCCGCGCTGTTCGGTATTCACCGCCTCGCTTGCCACTAGAGGGGCGAGTTCGCGTGCTTGCTCGACCAGTCTGGTACTCAGGTCCATGTTGTTCGTCGATCTCCATCTCTGTGTGCTCAACTTCTTCGCTTGAGCGACGGTTCAGCGGAAGAAGGATCTGGCGGAACTTGGTCCCGCTGAAGCCAGCAATGTCATTTCACAACGGGCCAATGCTGGGGTGCTGTCCGAATGTGCGACACGCCATGCGATTTGATATGGACGTACCCGTGCCGTCGTGCGGCGCCTGACGAGATCGCTTGGCAAATAGCGATTTCGATTGTTGGCCATGCCGGTGGGTCGCCGCCTCCATGGGTCAGTCATCGATGCCATCGAATGCGTTGTCGGAAAACAAAATAGCGTCGACGCCCTCGGCGCCCTCAACGTTAGGATCTAACCGGGCGGCAGCGTGCACTGCTGCTACTGCGATGTGCATCAAGCTTTCTACCACGGCGTCAACGTCGAATGGCTGGCCACTCTCCAGCCAGTGGACGGCGGTGGCATCGATGGCGCCGGCGAAGGCCCGGCCCAGCATGCGCATCGCATCACCAGTTGGATCAATACCCAGAATCTCGAGAATCGCAGCCACCGAGTCCCTTCGACGGGATTCGAACACTTCCCACGCCTCGGGGTCGACGCCACGACCCGCGAGCACTAGCCTCAGCGCTAAGCCGCGGTGGGCGGCGAGGTACTCGAAGTGTTTCTTGAGGGCCTCACGTATCTGGCGACCGGGTGGCACGCCGGGACGTAGCTTGAAGTTGGCGCTCATCTGGTCGGCGCCGACGCGCATTGATTCGAGGTAGATGCCGCGCTTGTTGCCGAAATAATGGAATAAGAGGCCGTGGGCTACGCCGGCTGAACGCGCAATGTCGGCGACTGCTACGTCGTCGAAGCTTTTCTCGGAAAACAATTCAATGGCGGCCCCGAGTATTCGCTGACGTGTCTCGGCAGCTTGCTCAGCTCGCGCTGTAACGCGACCGGTGTCGGGCTCTACCGCCACTTAGACTTCTTCCTCGAGACATCCGGACCGACTCTGCCATCAGCACTGCGCGTCTTGGCAATCATCCATCTTGATTATGAGTCATTGACCGCCTATCAACAAGGTATCATGGCGATTTATCCCGATCTGCTCCTAGCAGGTCTCCGTCCCAACGGTCAGGGAGCGAACGGAGCGATGGGCATTTATGCGGTCACCGGCTCGGCGTCCGGGATGGGCTACGAGACCGCGCAGCGGCTCAAGGCCGACGGGCACACCGTGATCGGCGTCGACATCAAGGACGCCGACATCGTCGCCGACCTGTCGACGCCGCACGGCCGCCGACAGG
>NZ_MPNT01000054.1 GCF_001907675.1 Mycobacterium paraffinicum | reverse complement strand
GGCGACGACGTTTTGGGTGATGTCGGGGCGCTGATGCGCGTGCGGCCGAATGTCGACGGCCAGCGCCAGCGCGAGCGCCAGGACACCGCCGACGAATACCAGGGTCGCGGCGACGACGGCCAGCACCGACTTCCGGCTGTGCCGCTCGCCCGAGTGCGCGGCCGTCTGGGTTCCCCGGGCCGCACCGCCCGCCTCGGCGCTGTAGGCCAGCTCGCGCCCGCCGGCCGGGGGATGCCCTGCGTAGGGCATGGCGGTCGTCGACGGCGCCCCGAGGTGGGCGTTGGCCGCCGCCAACGAGGCGCCGCGGGCCAGGGCCATCTCGGGTTCCTCGGGGGTGGTCACCGACAGCGAGGTCGCTGCCTCGAGCGCCGGCTTGATGTAGGGAATGTCGACCTCGGAGCCCACGAGGAACAGCCCGTCCGGGCGTGCCCTCATCGATTCGGCGCCCGAGGCGAGTTCGGCCAGCTGTGCCAGCGCCGCCCCGTCGCTGCTGGGCAGCGAATGCCGGCGCACGTCGGCGACCGAACCGTCGGCGGTGTCGACGACGGCCATGGTCGCGGTGCTGGGCTCGACGAACAGCAGCGCGGTGCGTGCGCAGTTGGTGGCGCTGCCGGTCGCCTGGGCCAGTGCCGCGGCCGCCATGACACCGGACACCAGCATGACGTCCTCGATCTGGTGCTCCGCCAACGCATTTCGTAACGCGGCCGCCTCGGCCTGGTCCGTCCACGTCACGCCACTCGATTTCACCCGATAGCCACCCGCGGCCGCGCTTTCCCGTGTGCCGAGAATCGCGGCGACCACGCGGTCCGCCGCGCCGGCCGCCGTCGTCTGATCGGCGAGTTCAAATCCGTCCTGGTCGACGGTCACTCCGCCGGCAGCTTCGCCTTCAACGAGCACCATGCGGACCGTCTCGGGCGCCATAGACACGCCAAGTACGACGTCCACCGCTCCTCCAAGTCGTCCAAATCGATTGCCGCGCCGTGCGAGGACACCTGCGTTCCCGCCGCGGGGGGCTTCACTCACACCCCAGAATTGGCCGGACGGATTTTCCTCAGCGTTCCCGGCCCACGCCCCCTCGCCACACTAGCGCGCGAAGTTGGACGCGCCCGGCAGCCGCGAGGGGCTATTTGTGCCCGCCGCCACCGCCGCTGTGGCCACCGCCACCGCCACCGCCGCCGAAGCCGCCACCACCGCCACCGCTGTGGCCACCGCCGAAGCCGCCGCCCCCGCCGAGGCCACCGCCTCCCAGGCCGCCGCCGCTATGACCGCCGCCCGGGATGCCGAAGCCACCACCGGGAGCCCCGCCGCCGATCGGCCCACCACCGCCGTGACCGCCACCGAGCGGTCCGCCGCCGATCGGCCCACCACCGCCGTGACCGCCACCAAGGGGTCCGCCGCCGAACAGGCCACCGGGACCGCTGGGCGCTCCGCCGCCGGAACCGGGGGCGGGTAGGTGCCCGCCGCCCAGGCCGCCGCCGCCCGGGGGCGAGGCGTGTCCGCCGCCCAAACCGCCGGGGCCGCTACCGGGAGGCGTCACATGCCCACCACCAGAGCCGCCCGTGCCGCTACCGGGAGGCGTCACATGCCCACCACCAGAGCCGCCCGTGCCACTACCGGGAGGCGTCACATGCCCACCACCAGAGCCGCCCGTGCCACTACCGGGAGGCGTCACATGCCCGCCGCTCGACCCACCGCTATCCGGAGGCGTCACATGCCCACCGCCCGACCCACCGCTATCCGGAGGCGTCACATGCCCACCGCCCGACCCACCGCTATCCGGAGGTGTCACATGCCCACCGCTGGAGCCCCCCGTGCCACTACTGGGCGGCGGGGACGAGCCCTGCCCGGGCGGAGTTTGGTGCGGAGGCCACTGCGGCCCGGTGCCGCCGGTCTGCGGCGGTTCCGGGACGTGCACCGGTGGTTGGGGCAGCACGGGCGGGGGCGAAACGTGCGGCGGACCCTGAATCACCGGCGGGGTCAGCACCGGGTTGGGGATGGGCACGCGGACCGGGGGCAAGATCACCGGCGCGATCGGCGGGACCACGACCGGTACCGGCACGACCGGAGCCGGTGCCGCGGGGATGGGAGGTGCCGCGGGCGGCGGGGGGGCCGCGGGCGGCGGAGGGGCCGCCGGCAGCGGCGCGGCGAACTGCGGAGTCATCGGCTTGGGCGCCGCCACCGGCTCGGGCAGGTTGAGCTTCGCCGCCGGGGCCGACGCCTCGACGGGCGCCGGCGACTCCTGCGTCGGCACGATGAGGTGTTGTCCCGGGGTGGGTTGCAAAGCGACGGTTCCGGTCGTGCGGATCCCGATCGCCAGCGCGATCTCGAGCGCCAACACCGCGCTGATGCCGGCGACCGCCAACCCGCTCCCAATCAGCAGGGCCGGCCTGCGCCGCGGTTCGACTTCTTCCGGCATGAACAGCTTCTCGATGAGGACGGTCGGCGAGTCGGCGTCCTCGTCCGGCACCGCGCTGTAAGCCAGCTCGTCGTCGACCGCCTCCGGGCCGAACGGTACATAGAGGTACTCGGGCAGCGAATACTGGTCGACGGCACCCGTGCCGGGGTCTTGCGCGTAGGCCAGCGCGGCGGTCGACGAGGCGAACAGCGGCGCGTTGGCCGAGGCCAGGGCGGCGCCGCGGGCCAGCGCCGTCTCCGGCTCCTCCGGCACGCTCACCTCGAGGGAGGTCGCCGTCTGCAGCGTCGGCTTCAGCGGGGCGATGTCGACGCCCGAGCCGACCACCAGCACGCCGTCCGGCGCGGCCTCCAGCTTCTCCAGTCCGGCGATCATGCCGCCGAGCTGCGCGGCGGCCTGGTCGTAGGAATCGGCGTAGATCGGTTGCTTGTAGACGTCGGGGATGGAACCGTCGGAGGTCTCGACGACCGCGAGCGTCGCGGTGTCGGGCTCGACGAACATCACTGCGGTCCGCTCGTAACCCATTGCGCCGCCGACGTTTTGGGCCAGCGCCGTCGCCGCCAGAAAGGCCGACACCAACATGACGTTCTCGATGCGGTAGGCGGCCAACGCGTCGCGCAACGCCGCCGCCTCGAGCTGGTCGGTCCATGTGACACCGATGGACGACACCTCGAGGCCGGCGTCGGCCGCGCCCTCCCGGGTGCCCAGGATCGCGGCAAGCACCTGGTCGGACGCGCTCGCGGTGGCCGCTTCGTCGGCAGCGGCGACGTCGAACACGTCCTCTTCCACGGTGGCACCGTCGGCGTATTCGCCCTCTAGGACCACCATTTGGATCGATGCCGGTGCCATCGACACCCCGAGCACGATATCCAAGACAACCCCTCCAAAGGTATTGCGAGACGAACCATGGCTAGGCGGAGGAAAGAACCATGGCTAACTAAGTATCGCGCAGAAAGGGGGCGCGGGAGGCTCTGAGAACCTATGTAGACCTTATGAAGTTCTGATAGGACCGCGACGGCGTGGGTCCGCGCTGGCCCTGGTACTTCGACCCAACTTGCGAACTGCCGTAAGGGTGTTCGGCCGGGCTGGTCAACCGCAGGATGCACAGCTGGCCGATCTTCATGCCCGGCCACAGCGTGATCGGCAGGTTCGCGACGTTGGACAGCTCCAGCGTGATGTGGCCGCTGAAGCCCGGATCGATGAAGCCGGCGGTCGAGTGCGTCAGCAGCCCCAGCCGGCCCAGCGACGACTTGCCTTCCAGCCGGCCCGCGAGGTCCTCGGGCAGGGTGAACAGTTCCAGGGTGGAGCCCAGCACGAACTCCCCCGGATGCAGGACGAACGGCTCACCGTCGACGGGTTCGACCAGCGTCGTCAGCTCGTCCTGCTGCTTGGCGGGGTCGATGTGGGTGTACCGGGTGTTGTTGAAGACGCGGAACATGCAGTCCAGGCGGACGTCGATGCTGGACGGCTGCACCAGTGCGTCGTCGTACGGGTCGATGCCCAACCGGCCGGCGGTGATTTCGGCCCTGAGGTCACGATCGGAGAGCAGCACGCGACGAGCCTATCCGCTGCTCGCCGTCGCGCGGTCAGTCGGCGAGATACATCTCCCCACCCTTGGGATAGCCCCCGCCAGTGGTGGTGACGTGGACGTGGTCGTAGTGCCCGAGCCGGCTGGGTTGCGCGCCGCCCGGCGTGTAGTAGACGCCGCGCCAGATCGCGTCCTGGATTCCGAAGCGTCTCGCGTTACTCATGACGTACGCGACGATCTCGTCGCCCAGCGCGATGCCGTCGGCGCTCTGCGGGTCGGGGATCATCACGTCGATCGCCAAACCGAGAGGATGCCAGGGCAACGGATCCGGTCGCACCCCGCCCATTTCATGGATCTGGGGGAACTTGGCGGTGATGCTGCGCGACACGAGGATCGTTCTGACCTGCAGGCCCTGTTCGGGCGTGAGCCCGGCGGGCAGGAAGCGCGATCGGGTGTGGTACCTGGACGCTGCGACGGGCGCATCCATGCCGTCGCCGCGGGACACATCCGACGCCAGCACAATCCCGACTGGCTTTGCCTGGACGATTTCTAAGCAGCACGCTGACGTGTCGTCAATAACGGGTTGCGCAATGTGACGCGGGACGAAAGGGGCGTCGTCGCCCGCTGCCGCGAAGAATACCGCAGCCGGGGCCAGCGCCCCTGCCAGGAGCAGCGGTGTTTTACGCCGCTTCTTGGCTAAGCTGTGCCGACCCACCCCAGGCACATTACGACATGATCACGAAAGAATAAACATCGCTTTTGGAATTTGTGGATGAGCGGCGCATTTCGCGGCGTCGGCATTTCACCGTCGGGCTCGCACGGGGTCGGCCGGGCCGCGACCGGAGGGCCCTGTGCACCCGACGGATCCCGCGTCGGATGCTAGCCTTCCTTGGCGAGAGCGCCGATGTAGTTCAATGGCAGAACATCAGCTTCCCAAGCTGAATACGCGGGTTCGATTCCCGTCATCGGCTCCACGATGGGCGGCTCAGATGCTGGCTGCAACCGCACCCTCTCAACATTCGGTGCCCTACGCGGACGGATACGCAAGTCGCGGTTGGCCGGGCTCCAGTTGGTCGATGAACTGACGCAGCGCGACGGCGCGCCGAACACTGCGCCTCAATCGTCGGAAGCGACGTGCGACACCGTTCGCATCGATGGAGTAAGCCGCAGCCAACCGACGCTCACACCACCACCGACACCTTGATCTGCTGTGAAGCGTGACAGTCGCGACGTACGGTAACCCGATCCACAGCAACCGTCACCCAGGAGCGGTCTTGAGATGGGACAGAAATACCGAGTAGCACATGTCGGAACCGGCCACACCGGATCAATCGCGCTTCGGCACATACTCCGGTCGCCCCGCTTGGAGTTAGTTGGGCAACTGGTGCACAGCCCTGACAAGGTCGGCCGCGATTCTGGCGAGCTAGTCGGCGAGCCTGCCGTCGGAGTGGTGGCCACGGACAGCCTCGATGACTTCCTCGCTCTCAACATCGACTGCGTTACGTACTTCGCCGCGGTATCCGGACGTGATAGCAACGAAGTCCTTGGACAGTTATGCGCCATCCTTGCCAGCGGCAAGAACATCGTCACACCGTCGTATTACCCGTTATTTCATCCAGCATCGCTCGATGACGTCACACAGGGGAAACTGCGCGCGGCATGCCGCCAGGGCAACAGCTCGATATTCGCCACAGGCATTGCGCCGGGATTTACCACTGACATTCTTGCCGTGCATGCAGCGAGCATGAGTGAGCTGCCCGCAAAGGTCTCTATCGAAGAACGTATCCCGTGCGGGGCTTTTCGAGGGCTCGGCTTCTTCGCGATGTTCGGGTTCGGTCGTACACCCGAAGAAGACGCCGACGTGTACCCGCCAGGAGCAATGATTGCCACTTTCACTCCGCCCCTTCGACTTCTAGCCCAAGGGCTCGGCTTAACTCTCGACGAAGTCCGCGAGCACCGAGACGTCGCGATTGCCGATCGCGATTACACCTTTGACACCGGCGAGATTCCTGCTGGCACAATCGCCAGTGTGCGAATGCGATTCGACGGTATCGCCAAAGGCCAACCACGGCTGCACTATTCGTCGATCTGGTCGATGCCAGACGATGCGGTCGAAGACTGGCCACCAGCGCTAGCTCCTGGCAGCATTACTCGACGGCTTACCCGGATCACGGTTGACGGCAATCCCCCCGTTCAGGTTGACTTTGCCCTCAATGGCGGCGACCTACCGGGGTCAGCCGCGACTGCCGCCCGTGTGGTAAACGCGATCCCGGCCGTCTGCACGGCCAGCCCCGGAGTCCTAAGCGCGCTCGACCTTATTGTCACTGCTCAGGCAGCCCCACCCAGCGCCTAGGCATATGTCGTGGGCCAACACCGGCGACCATTAGTTGGGCGGGTCATAGCAATCGGGCCCGGGGCATCGTGCGCATAACCATCGGCCAGCCCCGACGCGTCGGCGCAATTCGCGTCGAGCACCGTGAACCTACCACCGCCCAATTGTGGCGCTCGACACACTCACCTGACTGTTTTCCCAGCGAATAGCGTTGTAGTACAGTCAAATCCAGAGCTAAGTCACCCCGCAATCTGCGCAGGGTCTGTGACGGGCCCGTTTCCGCATTGGTACGGAAGTCAAGCGGCAAGCTCGCAACGAACGCGGGGGCTGTGCAAACCAGCAGGCAAGCCAGCGGAATCGCGTGATGCGCGAGGGCCTTGATCGCGACAGCGGTCGATACACACCCGCGGCCACAGCAGCACGCCGGTAATCACGCCGGGCTCTGAAAAACCGCGGCGAGCGTCGACGAAACCGAGCACATCGTAGGAGGCCATGACGATGCCCGGCCGGTCGCCGAGCGCAGCCGCACAAGCGGGGGCGGGAAGACAATTGACCCGCGCCGTGGTCATCATTGCGCTCGTTGCGGCGATCTCGGGCGTGCTCTATGGCTATGACACGGGCGTCATCTCGTGGGCTCTGTTGCAGTTCACCGAGGACTTCAACATCACCGAGGGTTGGAAGCAGGTGATCGCCGCCAGCATCCTGCTCGGCGCCGTCGTCGGGGCCTTGACCTGCAGTTGGTTGTCCGAGTGGCGCGGTCGCCGCGGCACACTGGTGATGCTGGCGGTGCTATTCATCGTCGGCGCGCTGTGGTGCGCCGACGCACCCGATGCCCTGCTGCTGTCGCTGGGACGGATGGTCCTGGGCTTCGCGGTCGGCGGAGCCACACAGACGGCGCCGATGTACGTCGCCGAGCTCTCGCCGCCGGCCTACCGGGGACGGTTGGTGCTGTGCTTCCAGATCGCCATTGGGGCAGGCATCCTCCTCGCGACCATGGTCGGCGTCTCGGGATCGGTCCCCTGGCGAGGGCCGATCGGGTTCGCCTGCGTACCCGCCGCGATCATGCTGTGGTTGTTGCTGCGCCTGCCGGAAAGTCCGCGCTGGCTGATCAAGCAAGACGATCGAAACGCTGCACAAGCGGTGCTGGAAAATGTCCGTCCCGACGGCTACGACGTCGCCGCCGAGCTGGACGAGGCGGCCGAACTCGCGCGCGTCGAACGCACTTCCAGCACCCGCGGGTGGGCCGGGTTGCGCGACGCCTGGGTGCGCCCCGCCTTGGTCCTGGGCTGCGGCATCGCCGTCTTCACCCAGCTCAGCGGCATCGAGATGATCATTTATTACTCCCCGACCCTGTTGACCAACGACGGCGTGTACACGTCCGTGGCGCTACGGGTGTCGGTGGGGTTGGGTGCGGCGTACCTGGTCTCCCAATTGGTCGGGTTGGCCATCATCGACCGGGTCGGTCGGCGCCGGCTCACCCTCATCATGGTGCCGGGAGCGGCGATCAGCCTGTTCGCCCTGGGCCTGCTCTTTGTCACCAGCGGGAGCGGTCACGAGGTGCTTCCCTACATCATGGTCTGCCTAGTCGCCTTCATGCTCTTCAATGGCGGCGGCCTGCAACTTATGGGATGGCTGACCGGCTCGGAGACCTATCCGCTGGCGGTGCGACCGGCGGCCACCGCCGTCCAGTCGGCGACGCTGTGGGGGACCAACCTGCTGATCACCCTGACAATGCTGTCGCTGGTCAAGGCGATCGGGATCGGGCCCTCGATCTGGCTCTACGCGCTGTTCAACGTGGCGGCGTGGATCTTCGTCTTCTTCCGCATGCCCGACCTCACCGGTAAAAGCCTGGAAGAGATTGAAAACAAGCTGTTCGAGGGCAAGTTCCGCCCATCAGACTTCACCCGGTGACGAATTCGGTTGAGCGGTAGGTCGTTTGGGCCGCCGTCCGAATTCTCGACGCGGTTCGCTCTCAGCGATTGGCCGGGCACGGTGCCGGACTGCGTAGCCGCCCGGACGCGGCCCACGTGGCTGAAACCGGCCGCGACACGGCTTCAGGCTGTGTGCACCGAGCGTGGCCGAGGCTCGGGAGACGCCGTCGGCGCCGAGAAGTTCCACTGAGCCGGATCGCGTCGATCAGCTCGTCGACGGTGCGCAGCATCAGGACGCGATACTCGGCCGGCAGCGCCGTCTGGTCGATGATCGTGACCGCGTCGCCGTGCCAGTCGATGGTCCTGCGCACACAGGTGACCCAGCCGGGGCCTTACAGCCTGCCCGCCACGAAGCCCGCGGCCTGATCCACCAGACCGGAGCCGATGTAGGAGGGCTGCAGGTGCGCCGGCCAGCTCGTTCCCCTTCCACAGATGGGGTCACCGGCCGCGCACTGGTCGATTGTCTTGCCCGCGAACGCCGGTCCGACACCGTGGGTGCCGTTGCCGAACAACGCGACCGCCGCGACGTGCTGGTCGGTCCCCGGTGGCAGCCCGCCCCACAGCGCGCGGTCCACCACCTCGGCGCCCAGGGAATAGCCGCCAAGCACGATCCGGGTGTTGGGGCAATCCTTGGCCATGGATTGCACGTGGGCGCTGATGTCGTTGGCGCCGCTGCCGGTGGTGATGTTGGCGGGATAGTTCACCCCGTACACCCCGATCGACTTATTCGTCTTGGCGCGCAGCGAATTGACGAGCGCGTCGCCGACCGCGCCGACGCCGGGTGGTTCCTCCCGGCCGCGCGCGAAGACCACCTCCGCGTCGGGGCACGCCGCCGACGCCATGGGCACCGACGAGATGGGGAGGGGCGCAGCCGCCGGCCCAAGCGCCATCGCGCCGGCGACGATGGCAACGGACGGCACGCTCGCGACGAGCCTCATAACGCGATATTACGGAGTTACTCGAGGCGTCGCCGATGCTTTGTGTGCGCTGTGACCGCCCCGAGCGAAATGGCCTCGCGGCGACCCGGTGACCGGCAGCGCCGAATCACGGGATAGAAGAGGCCACCGGCCGTATCGTCAAGCCCGTGAATCTCCGCGCGCACGGGTGGCACCCGCGCTGGATCATCGCGGCGATCTCGATGGCACCGTTCTGCGTGCTTCGATTTCTACGAGCTTCGGTTTCTACACCCACCCGGCGACACCCAAACGTCGGCAACTAACCGAGTCCACAACCGATCAGGAAGCCGAAGGGGTGTCGTACGATTCACGTCATCGGCTAACGATCGAGGGTTACAGGTGTGCCTTCAAATGGTTCACCAAACTCGCAATGAACGTCTCCATCGAATGCGCCTTCGGGGCGTAGCCGTCTGCGGCGTGATACATCCGCGGGACGGTGACCAACTCACACGGCACGCCGCACGCACGTAGCTTCTCCGCGTACGCCACGTCCTCGTCGTAGTAGAGGTCCAACTCGCCGACGCCGATCCAGGCGGGCGGGAGGCCGGACAGGTCGTCGCGCCGCGCGGGTACCGCGTAGGCCGGCGCATCGGAGCCCCGCGGCTCGCGGCCGAGGTAGGCGGTCCACGCAAACCGGTTCGATTCGGGTGTCCAGACGAGCCGGCCGCGGCCCTCGTCATCGTCGTTCAGCACGGTGCGGTCATCGAGCATCGGATACATAAGCCCCTGAGCGCGCAGCGTGAATCGCTCATCGTGGCTGCGCTGCGCGACAGCGGCCGCCAATCCGCCGCCCGCGCTCCGCCCCACGACAGCGATGCGATCGGCCTCGATGCCCAAGTCGTCGGCGTTGCCGCGCATCCACTGCAAGGTCGCCATGCAATCGTCAAGGGCTGCGGGGAAAGGGTTTTCAGGCGCCAGGCGGTAGTCCGGGGACACGACGACGGCACCCAACTCCCTCGCGAGCCGTCCATGCGTCACGAGCTCGAGTTGCGGAGACCCGACGATCATCCCGCCCCCGTGCAGTGCCAGCACCGCCGGCCGATTGGTCCGGCGTCCTTCAGGAGTGATGACCAGTACGCGAATTGACGGTTGGTCGACGGTCCGCGTGACGACATCGACACCGGGCCCGGGCCCCATCTTGACTCGGTATGTGAGGCGGAGGGCCGGCAGGGACTTGGCCGAGTGTGTGACCGTCACAAACGGCAGCAGCGGGCTGCGCAGCTCGGGCTCCACTCGGGCGAGGGCGTCGCGCATCGCGAGATACCGCCGGGCGGCCAGCGCGGCGACCCCGACAGCAGCGAGGGCCGCGATCTTCTTCATGGTCGGTGAATGTAGTCGTTGGGGGGTGGATGACAACCGACGTTTGAGCAGTCGATTCGAACTGCAGAACCGGACCGCCCAAAACTCGGGTGACTACTTCGCCCGAGGCGAACCTGGTAGGACCTAGCAACATGGCAGTGCTATTGCTCGTCCTCAAGGTCGCGCTGGTCGCCTTCATCGTCGGCGGGACCGCCGTGCTGATCGTCCGCGCGGTGCGGCGCTCGCGGGCGAACAGGTTGGATCCCCGGTGGAAGGGGCCGCGCACCCAGCCCGGCTACGAGGCGTCGGCTCACGGGGCCAAGCCCAATACGCCACTGCCCGAATGGGCCTACTGGGACGACGAGGGCGAGGAAAACGGCCAGGGTCTACGCACCTGAACCCGGGCGCCACACGACCTCCAGGTCGCCTTCACCGAGCGTGACCAAGGCTCGGGTGGCGCCATCGACGTCGGCGAATTCCACTTCGTAGGCGGGCGGCAGGTCCGCATTGGCGTCCTTGGCGTAGTCCATGACGACGGTCCCTCGGGAACCGGCCGGAAGGCCGTGCTCGGGCAGCGGGCGCAGCAGCCGGATCAGGTCGAACTCTTGAGGTCTCAACGTCCTCCCCCGTCGATTCGAAACCCCAGCGCAAGGCCGCATTCTCGACCTAAACCCCCGTGGCCGAACCGTGACCGAGGCGTGGCCAAATGCTAACGCGCCCTTGCGCTTCCGCTGGTCATCCACGATTTACGATCCTCCTATTACAACTATGTCAGTTAAGAGGAATCGGAGCCATGCGAGCGGTCGTTCGGGGTGTTCTTGGGGTGGTCGGGATCGCTGCAGGTGTGGTGACGGGTCCGGCTGGCACCAGCATGGCGGCGGCCTATCAGCCGCATGAATTCGCCATCGCCTCCGTCCTGCCGGCGCGGGACACGACGGTGGGCGTGGCCCACCCCGTCGTCGTGACGTTCGACGCGCCCGTCGCGAACCGGCACGCCGCCGAACGCGCCATCGGAATCACGTCGACACCGGCGATGAGCGGCCGGTTCGAGTGGCTGGACAACAAGGTCGTGCAGTGGGTTCCGGACCACTACTGGCCGGCGCACAGCACGGTGGCGCTTGCGGTCGACGGCCGCTCCACCGAATTCAAGACCGGCCCCAAGGTCATCGGCGTCGCCAACATCACCGACCACACCTTCAAGGTGAGCGTCGACGACGTCGACGCGGCCCCACCGCCCACTCCGCACCACCGACCCCACTTCGGCGAAGAGGGCATGTTGCCCGCGTCGATGGGCAGGCCCGAGTTTCCCACCCCGGTCGGCAACTACACCGTCTTGTCGAAAGAGCGTTCGGTGCTGATGGATTCGAGCAGCGTCGGCATCCCCGTCGACGACCCCAACGGCTACATGCTCAACGTCGATTACGCCGTCCGGATCACCAACCGAGGCCTCTTCGTGCACTCCGCCCCGTGGGCCGTCCCGTCGCTGGGGCTGGAGAACGTCAGCCACGGTTGCATCAGCCTCAGCCCCGAAGACGCCGAGTGGTACTACAACACGGTCAACGTCGGCGACCCGGTGATCGTCAAGCAAGACCTCTGGGAGCGGCCGCCGTCCTGAGCGGCCCCGCGCTCGATCGCTCTGAGCGCGAGAGTTTTTCGCCGCCGGTCACCTCCGCCGAGTTTGAAGTTGGTTTCACGCTCGGCCGGTGGGGCATGCTCGACGGCTCGCAGCACCCATAAGGAACGGACCCGCTGGTCGTAACCAGCGGGTCCGTTCCCGTCGAGAGGGGTTGGGGCTCAGTGCGCGCCCGGGCCGGGCGCAACCGGCTGACCCGGCTGGGGCCCGCCGGTCGGCGCGGGACCGGTCGGCGCGTCCTTGACGCCCGACATGTCGATGAGCGGGGCACCTTCGAGGGGTGCGCCGGCCGCCAGGGGCCCGCCGAGGGCAACCAACGGCGCACCGGCGGGCACCACCGGCGCGATGGGCAACGGCGCGCCCAACGGCAGAGGCAGCGGAGCACCCAGGGGCAACGGCACGGGAGCGCCCACCGGCAACGGCCCGGGCACGGCCAGCGGGACACCTGCCATGTCGGTGAGCGGCGCGCTCGCCGCGCAGACCTGCGCCGTCGGCGCGCCGGCGGCCGCCGCTCCGCCCGCGGCGCCCGGCCCACCGGCCAGGGGCGCACCGGCCGCGCCGGCCTGCCCCTCGATGCAGGCGTAGCCGCCCGTCTTCAGGGGAGCGGCCGCCGCATCCGGGCTCAACGCAAGTGCGGCTCCGCACAACCCAAGGCTGGCAACTACTTTCATGTTGAACCGATCGACGATCGCCATCAGCGTCGACTCTCCTTTAATTCGCGCTCACATATCGGGTGCAGCAGAACCGCATAGCCATCTTTTTCCAGACCGAGGCAATTGTCGGCAGCCGACGGGAAACACCGGACGCGCCGCACCGCGCCGTATCCAAATGGTGACGTCACAAGGGCGTCACGAGCCGGGGGCGCGTCCGCGTAGGGAAAGACCTAGTCGCGGCAACGTTTCGGTCTCGCTGATCGGAATTTTCCGCAGCTCATTCCCAGGGAATTTTTGGCCATTCAACATGTCTTGAAGGTTCTATAGAGGTGAACGGACGGTGAACGAGCAGAGGGAGGATCGCCATGGCGGGACGGCGGGCCTGTGGCCGATTCATCAAGACAGCGCTGCTGAGCGGCCCCATGCTGGTGGCCGGGGTCGCGTTGGCCGGTCCAGCGCAGGCGGACGCGACCACGTTCGTCAATGACCTGCACAAAGACGGGATCCACGCGGTTAGCGGCGGCGACGAGGCGCTGGTGCAGATGGGGCTGAACGTTTGCCAGCAACTGTCGTGGGGCGCCCCTCCCACGCAGCTCGAGGGCCTGGCGCTGCAACGCTCCGACAGCCGGCAGGGCGCCGGCGGGATCACCCCCCAACAGGCCGACGACGTGGTCATCGACGCCGAACGCGATCTCTGCCCGGACGCCTGACGGTCACCCGGCCACCGGTCTTCGCCCACAATTCACCATCGAGATTTACTTCCCCAGCGTGTTTCGCGGCGCTTTCGTGTAAAAGTGCATCATCCGCGATTCGGGCACGGGACGAAGGAGAAGGTTTCGATGGCAGCACAGCGGCCCTATGGCCGGTTCATGGGCGCAGCCCTTGCAGTGGGCCCACTTCTGGCCGCGGGGATCGTCTGGGCGAGCCCGGCCCGGGCGGACGCGACTGCCTTCCTCAACGACTTGCACAACGCCGGCATCCACGCCGTCAACGGCGGCGACGACGCGCTGCTGCAGATGGGCGCGGACCTGTGCCAACAGCTTTCCTGGGGCGCCTCCCCACAGCAGCTCGAGGGCCTGGCGGTCCAGCGTTCGGACGCCGACCAGGGCAGCGGCGGGATCAACGGCCGGCAGGCCGCGGACGTCGTGATCTTCGCCTTGCGCGATCTGTGCCCCAACGCTTAGCGGTGAGCTAAGTTCCGGGAATGGAGCTGAGCGCGCGCAACCTGGGCGCACTCGGCATCCCCGTCCCGGCCTACGACCGCAGTCAAATCTCGGTCGGCATCGTGCATTTCGGCGTCGGCGGCTTTCACCGCGCCCATCAGGCCATGTACATCGACAGGCTGCTTCGCGACGGCCTCGCCCGGGACTGGGGGATCTGCGGGGTCGGCGTGCTGCCGGGTGACCGGCGGATGCGCGACGTGCTGCGCGCCCAGGACGACCTGTACACGTTGGTCCTCGAACATCCCGACGGCACCCGGGAGCCACGCGTCATCGGCTCCATCGTCGACTTTCATTACGCCCCAGACGATCCCGAGGCGGTCATCGAGTTACTCGCCGCCCCGACCACCCGGATCGTCTCGCTCACCATCACCGAAGGCGGCTACCACCCGCCGCTGAGCGACGTCTACCCGCTGGTGACCGAGGCGCTGAACCGCCGGCGCGAACGCGACCTGCCCTCCCCCACGATCGTGTCCTGCGACAACATCGTCGAAAACGGGAGCGTGGCGCGGCACACGTTCACGTCGTACGCCGAACAACTCAATCCCGAACTCGCCCAGTGGATGCGCGAGCACGCGAAGTTCCCCAACTCGATGGTCGATCGGATCACCCCGGCCACCACCCCGGACGCGATCGAGCGGCTACACACCGAATTCGGCGTGCGCGATGCCTGGCCGGTGGTCGCCGAGCCGTTCGCCATGTGGGTGCTGCAGGACGACTTCGCCGACGGCCGGCCCCCGCTGGACAAGGCGGGAGTCCAGCTCGTCGACGACGTGGCGCCCTATGAAGCGATGAAGTTGCGGCTGCTCAACGCCGGCCATCAGGGCCTGTGCTACTTCGGTTACCTGGCCGGATATCGATTGGTGCATGAAGCCGCCCACGACCCGCTGATCGCCGAATTCCTGCGCCGCTACCTGGAATCCGAGGCAATGCCCACCCTTAAGCCCGTCCCCGGGTTGACCGAATTCAAGGACGGGCTCCTGCCCCGCTTCGGCAACGCCTACGTGCGCGACACGGTGGCCAGATTGTGCGCCGACTCCTCGGAACGCATCACGAAGTGGCTGCTGCCCGTGGTGACCGACAACCTGCGACGCGGCGGCCAGGTGCGGCTGTCCGCGGCGATCGTCGCCAGCTGGGCGCGCTACGCGGAGGGCGTCGACGAAGAGGGCCGGCCGATCGAGGTGGTGGACCGGCTCGCCGACACGCTCGTCCCCCTCGCCCGCGCCCAACGCGACGACCCGGCCGCGTTCCTCGCCAACCGCGCGGTGTTCGGCGATCTCGTCGACCAACCCCGCTTCCTCGAGCCCTACCTGTGGGCGTTGGACTCACTGCACCGCCACGGCGCACGCGCCACGCTGCGGGCACTCGTCGGGGCCTGCGGATGACGCTGGTCGCCGGCGTCGACTCGTCGACGCAGTCCTGCAAGGTGCTGATCTGCGACGCCGCCACGGGCGAGGTGGTCCGCGAAGGCCGTGCCGAGCACCCCGACGGGACCGAAATCGACTCGGCGGCATGGGAATCGGCGGCCCGCGCGGCGATCGCGGCCGCGGGCGGCCTGGGCGGCGTGGAGTCGATCGCGGTCGGCGCGCAGCAGCACGGCATGGTGTGCCTCGACGCGACCGGGCAGTCGGTGCGGCCCGCGCTGCTGTGGAACGACGTGCGCTCGGCCGACGCGGCGCGCGCGCTCACCGACGAGCTCGGCGGCCCGGCCGCGTGGGCCGGCGCCGTCGGCGTGGTGCCGCTGGCCGCGATCACGGTGGCCAAGCTGCGTTGGCTCGCCGATCACGAGCCGGCCCACGCGGACCGCACGACGGCCGTCTGCCTGCCGCACGACTGGCTGACCTGGCGGCTGCGCGGCGACACCGACATCTCGGCGCTGACCACCGACCGCAGCGACGCCAGCGGCACGGGCTACTACGACGCCGCGAGCGGCGCCTACCGCGTCGACCTCCTCGAGCTGGCCATGCGCGGCCGCCGCCCCCAGCTGCCCGCCGTGCTGGGGCCCGCGGCCGCGACCCGAAGCGGCACAACCACATTCGGCGCGGGCCTCGGTGACAACGCCGCCGCGGCGCTCGGCCTCGATGCCGACGAGGGCGACGTCATCGTGTCGGTCGGGACATCGGGCGTGGTGGCCGCGGTGACCGCCGACCCGGTCCGCGACGACGCGGGCTTCGTCGCCGGGTTCGCCGACGGGACCGGCCGCTACCTCCCACTGGTGTGCACGCTCAACGCCGCCCGGGTGCTGGACGCGGCCGCCGCCATGCTGCGGGTGGACCACGACGAGCTGTCGCGGCTCGCACTGTCCGCTCCGCCGGGCAGCGCCGGGCTGGTCCTGGTTCCCTACCTGGAGGGTGAGCGAACGCCCAACCGCCCCAACGCTTCCGGGGCGCTGCACGGCCTGCGGGTCGCGAACGCCACACCGGCCAACCTGGCCAGGGCCGCGGTGGAGGGGCTGCTGTGCGCGCTCGCCGACGGCCTCGACCACCTGGCCGCCCATGGCGTGGTCGCGCGCCGCATCCTGCTGATCGGTGGCGGCGCGGCGTCGCGGGCGCTGCGCGCGATCGCCCCCGCGGTGTTCGGCGTGCCCGTGTCGGTGCCCGCCCCGGGGCAATACGTCGCGCTGGGCGCGGCGCGGCAGGCGGCGTGGGCGCTGAGCGGATCGGCGCGACCGCCCGCGTGGGCTCGACCCCCGACCGACGAGTACACCGCCGACCCCACGCCGCAGGTGCACCAGCGCTATGCGCGGGTGCGGGACCTGACCGAGGGGGCCTAGTCACACGGGCGGAACACCGGAAGCACCCGGTACTTCGCGGAGAAGCTGGCCTTCTCGTATTCGTCGCCCACCTCGCCGTCGCACGCGATGACCGTCGGGCCGTCGACGGCGCTGAACGCGAACTCCGGCACCTGCAGCTCGTGATACAGCGGGCTGCGCTCCAGCCGCCCCAGCGCGAGCGCGGTCAGGATCCTGGTCCGCGACCACCGTCGTCCCGCCTCGAGCATCCGGACGTCGATCAGCCCGTCGTCCATCCGGGTCCGCCGCGACGGGGCGAAGCCGGTCGGCAGGTACAGCGAGTTCCCGAGGAAGAACAGCGACGTCAGCAGCGTCTTGTTGTCGTAGGAGATCCGGACGGGCTGGTCGCGGCGCAGGGTGTGCAGCATCGCGTAGAGACCGGCCAGCGGCTTGCCGATGCGTTTCTCCAGCTTTTCGCGCTGCTGCACGAAGGCCGGGTAGGCGCCGATGCTCGCCGTGTTGAGGACCATCTGACTTTCGTTGAGGCACACCAGGTCCACGCATGCCACGCTGCCGCGGCGGATCGCCTCGACGGTCTTGGCCACGGTGTCGCAGCCGATGTCCTTCGCGAAGTGGTTGAACGTGCCGGCGGGGAACACGGCCAGCGGAACCCCTGCCTCGATGGCCACCCCCGCCGCGGCCGCCACCGTTCCGTCGCCGCCGCCCACGGCGAGGACCTCGGCGCGCGCGGCGGCGTCGCGCAGGACCTGCTGCGGGTCGTCGTCGGGGCCGAGTTCGCGGATGTCCGCCCTGGGCAGCGCCTCGCGCACCTCGTCGACGACGCGGGACCCGGTGCCGCTGCCCGATTCGGGGTTGATGACCAGCACCACCCCGGCGCCGTCGGGTCGCTCGGGTGCCGGGACGCGAAGCGGTTCGGTCTCGGGCAGCGCGGTTTCGACGATCGGCGGAACCAGGCGACCGCCCAATACCGCCACGCCAGCACCGATGCCGAACCCGGCGACGACGTCGCCCGGGTAGTGCGCGCCGGTCACCACCCGCGAGAGCCCGACCAGCCCGGCGAGCAGCGCCAGCCCGAAACCGAGCATCGGGTTCTCCAAGCCGACCCCCACGGCGAACGCGGCGGCGCTGGCGGAATGCCCCGACGGGAAGGAGTTGGACGTCGGCCGGCGACGGACCTGCCGGACCAGCGGCACCAGCTCATACCCGGGACGCGGGCGGCGGCGGATGCGTTTGGCGACCTGGTTGGTGACCAGGCTGGTGACCGCGAGCGTCGCGACGCCGCGGGTCGCGCCCCGCTGCGCGCTCTTGCTGCCGGTCGCCGTCAGGGCCGCGGCGATGGCGAACCACAGCTTGGAGTTGTCGGCGGCGCGGGTCAGCGGCGGCATGACCGCGTCCAGCAGCGGGGTGTCGGTCTCGGCGATCGCTTCGAAGATCTCCCGGTCCAGGGTGCCCAGTCCCCTGGTGATCTGATTGATGCCGCGCGCGCGTCGCCAGGGCCGCCTGTTCATTCGCTACACCCTAAATTGGTTGGCGGACATGGACGCATCGGGCTACTTCCAGACATGGCGGGACAACGCTGCGCGGCGGGGCGTGGCCCCGGACGTCGTCGCGGAGATCGCGCGGCGGCACAGCATCAGCCAGGACAGCTTTCGGGTGCTCGGGAAAACCGTGGAGATCCGGGACCCGGACGGCAAGTCCTTCTTCCTGCTGCCCCGCGGCATCGGCGGCGACGACGCCCGCGCGGCGGCCCTGAGCGCCTACGTCCTGAACGCGGGCACCGGCTACGGCAGCGACCGGACGTGGCGCACCGATTTTCCTCCGACGCCATACGGCGCGGCGGAAATCACACGTATCACGCTGCGGCAGAAGGCGAATCGCTGGAGCTACACGCGCGACGTCAGGTTCGTGGACCGCAACGGCGGCCGGCTCGTCGCGACGCCCAACGGCATCCTGATGGGCTTGGGCGGCAACTGGATCCAACGCCAGTTCTGTCGGCGCGGCGGCACCACCTGGGGCGACATCTTCATGGTCAACCTCGGCGCGGTCGCCGACCCCGCGGGATGGCTTCGCCGGATCGTCGAGTCCGGGCACGCCTGGTACGTCCTCGCCGACGGGACACCCGTCCAGAGCCGCCTCGACCTGGATCGCGTGCTGCACCACGAGGAGCGGCACTGCCGGCAATGGGCGGCGAGGGGCTACGTGGGCATGCTGCGCGACTACGGCCGGGAGTTGCTCCGCGAATACGCCCTCGGCGCGATCAACAGGCTCGAGGAGGACGCGGGATTGGCCGACGGTGGCTACAGAGCGTCGATCCCGTGGTAGAGCACCATCGCGCCGATCAGGACCAGGACCGCCGCGAGTAGGGCGGCGTTGTTGCGGTCCATCCAGTCCTTGAGGCTCGCCAGCGTGTCGTCGAGCCGGCTGCCGGCCGCCGCGTAGGCCAATATCGGGATGGCGACGCTCGACGCCGCGATCGCGACGAAGAACGCCGCGGCCACCCAGTCGCCGGCGAGGCCGAGCCCCGCGGTGCCGATGCCCAGCCCGGCCGGGATGCAGATGAGCACCACGTCCGGCCGCACCACCGCCAGGACCGCCCCCATGATCCCGGCCCGGGCCGGGGTGATGGTGGCGAACGAGCGCATCCATTTCGGTGACTCGGCGTGGCCGTGCCGGTTCAGCCATTTGTAGATGCCGTACACGATCAGTCCCGACCCCAGCACCACGCGCAACCACGACGACCAGCGCGGCGGCGACTTGTCCAGGCCGCCGAGCAGGTGGGAGGCGGCGACGGCGAGCGCCGTCAGCGCGGCAATGCTCAGCGCCCAGCCGGCTAGGAACGCCAGGCCGGTAGGCCGCGGGCGCGGCGCCTGCAGCACCAGCACGGCCGGGATCACCGTCAGCGGCGAGAGCGAGACGACCAGTCCGAGCGGAACCAGACCGGTGAGCACGGTGCCCCAGCTGCCTGCCATGGGCAGCAATCTACAGGGCGTGAATCCCGTTGTAGAGCACCATCAAACCGATCAGCACCACAATGACGGCGAGCAGCGTCGCATGGTTTTGCTCCATCCAGACCTTGAGGCGTTCCAGGGGATCGTCGAGGCGCTCGCCGGCGCCGGCATACGCCAATATCGGGATGGCCACGGTTGACGCGGCGATGACGACGAACACCGCGGCGGCCAGCAACTGCCCGGCCGCGTTCAGGCTGCTGCCGCCGACGGCCAGGCCCGCCGCCGCGCACAGGATCAGCACCTCGGGCCGCAGCACCACCAGCACCGCCGCGGTCACCCCGGCGCGGGTGGGGGACAGGGTGGAAAACGAGCGCATCCAGCGCGGCATGCTGCCGTGCCGGTGCCGGGTCAGCCATTGATACCCGCCCAACGCGATCAGCGCCGACCCCAGCACGACGCGGGCCCACGACGCCCAGGTCGGTGGCGCCTTGTGCAGGCCGCCGAGCAGGCCCGAGCCGCTGACGAACACGGCGGTGAGGGCCGCCAGCCCCAGCACCCATCCGGTGAGGAACGCGAGGCTGGTCGGGCGCGGCCGCGGCGCGTGCAGGACCAGCACCGCCGGAACGACCGTGATCGGCGAGAGCGCGATGACCGCCGCCAGCGCGACGAGCTTGGTGAGCACCGAACCCCAACTTGCGTCCACGGGCAGCAATCATCGCATCGGCGTGCCGCACCCGCATGGGTCCGGCGTAAGCGCCGCCGTCAGAACGGCTTTCGGCGCAGCGTCCAGGCGGGCACCCAGTGCGTGACAGTCTTGCGCTCCGAGCCGTAGGCGACCGGGTAGGTGACCAGGCCCCACCAGTCGCCCTGCTCGCAGAGGCCCCAGCAGCTGAGCAACCCCTCGACCACCTTGTGTAGTTGCAACCCGTTGGGCTGATATCGGCCGGAGCGGTGCGGCTCGCGCGGGAACAACACCGTCAGGTCCACCAGGACCGTGAGCGGTGGCCGCACCACCCGGAACGGGCTGCGGACCGGCTGGCCGTTGTACCCGATGGACGCGAACTGCCCCATCGATCGATCATACGTTCGAATACGGCCGGATCGTCGAGTTCGCCATTTCCGAGCCCGCGGCCGGGCGGGTGGATATAGTCGGCTCACCTAACAAGGGGAGGTCCCACATGAAGATGGCTTGTGCCGCTGGCCTATTGGCGTTGGCGGGGCTGCTCACCACCGGCGTGGGCGTGGCCGGTGCCGACCAAGTCGAGGTCGAGGGCAACTATTCGAGCCTGGCCGGCTGCGAGGCGGACGCCCCGAACGTCGAGATCACACACAACGACCACCTCTACACCCATTGGGACTGCCGCGAGGGCTCCGACGGCTTCTGGCACGTCTGGCTGCTCAACTGACCGGGCCGTAGGCGACCAGCGGCGGGAACCGGATCGGGCTCTGGCACCATAGCGGCGTGCGGAACCCGCTTCGCCGACCGACGGCCGCGCTGGACCCGCTGCTCGTCGGGCTGCTCGCCGTCGCGGTGAGTCTGGGCGGCGCGGGCCGCCCGTCGTTCTGGTACGACGAGGCCGCCACGATCTCGGCCGCCTACAGCCGGTCGCTTGCCCAGCTGTGGCGGATGCTGGGCAACGTCGACGCCGTGCACGGCCTGTACTACCTGCTGATGCACGCCTGGTTTCAGGTCTTCCCGCCCACCGAGTTCTTCTCGCGCGCCCCGAGCGGCCTGGCCGTCGGGGGTGCGGCCGCCGGAATTGTGGTGCTGGGCAGGCAGTTCTCGTCGCGCACCGTCGCGGTCGCTTCGGGTGTCTGCTGCGCCGTCCTGCCCCGGACGACGTGGGCGGGCATCGAGGCCCGCCCCTACGCGCTGTCGATGATGGCCGCCGTGTGGCTGACGGTATTGCTGGTGCTTGCCGCGCGCCGCGACACCGGGTGGCTGTGGGCGGCCTACGGCGCCGCCCTGGCCGCATCGATCGCGCTCGAGGTGTACCTCGCGCTGATGGTCGCCGCGCACGTCGTCCTGTTGGTCGCATCCCGTTGCGCACGAAGGGCTTTACTGCGGTTCGCCGTCGCCGCGGGAGTCGGGGTAGGCGCCATGGCGCCCTTCTTGGTGAAGGTCGCGGGGCAGGCGCATCAAATCAGCTGGATCGCGCCGATCGGCCGCCGGACGCTCGAAGACGTGGTGATGCAACAGTGTTTCGAGCGCAGCCCCCCGTTCGCCGTGCTGTCGGCGCTGGTGATTGCGGCGGCTATCGTGTTGTGGCTCAGCAAGTCCGCGCTCTTGGCGCGGTCCGACGGGCAGCTGCTGGCCCTCGCGGTGGCGTGGCTGGCGCTGCCGACCGCGGCCATTGTGGCCTACTCGGGGCTGGTGCACCCGATCTACACCCCGCGCTATCTGTCGTTCACGGCGCCGGGCATGGCACTGATCCTGGGCGTCTGCGCCGCCGCGGTGACCGCCCGGCCGTGGCTGACCGCGGCCCTCGTCGCGCTGTTCGCCATCGCAGCGACCCCCAATTATGTTCGGGCGCAAAGAACTCCGTACGCCAAGTACGGGATGGACTACAGCCAGGTGGCCGATCTGATCAGCGCCCAGGCGGCACCGGGCGATTGCCTGCTGGTGAACGACACGGTGACGTTCATGCCGGCCCCGATGCGCCCGTTGCTGGCGGCGCGCCCGGACGCCTACCGCAAGCTGGTCGACCTGACGCTGTGGCAGCGGGCGACCGACCGCAACGACGTCTTCGACACCAACCTCATTCCCGAGGTTGTCGCGAAACCGTTGAGCCAGTGCGCCGTCGTGTGGATCATCACCCAGGCCGACCCCTCACAGCCGGCGCACGAGCGCGGCCCGGCGATCCCGCCCGGGCCGGTCTACGGGGCGACCCCCGCCTTCGCGGTCCCGCACGACTTGGGCTTCCGGCTCGTCGAGCGCTGGCAGTTCAACCTGGTTCAGGTGTTCAAAGCGCAGCGATAAGTCACCAGATGCGGATGTAGTCGACCAGCATCGAGGCCGGAAAGGTGCCCGCGGCCGGATCACCGGCGCCGACACCGCCCACGGCGAGCGTGAACATCGGCGTCATCCAGTAGCCGGGAATGTTGAACGGCCACCGGAAGTCGTCCGGGGCGCCACCGGCGACGTGGATGGGCTTGTTGGGCACCTTGAAGTACTCGGCGCCGTCCCGCGCGAATTCGAATCCCTCTTCGCCCCAATGCATTCGCCAGGTGTGCCAGTTGCTGTCGACCAGACCGGGGATCGACTTGCCTTCCCACGTCTTGCCGTTGGACGCCGCGTGGACGGTGGTGCCCGGCGCCCAGTTGCCGTTGCCGTACCACTCGAAGACGTCCACCTCACCGTCGGGCAGCGGGTCCTCGTTGACGCCCCAGAACGAGGGCCACAGGCCGGGGTACAGGCAGTCCAGCTTGATCCGCGCCTCCCAGGTCTGGTTGATCATGCTGCGGAAATTGCCCCGCAGCTTGCCGCTGTAATAGGTGTTGTTCAGCAGATCGTGGGTGGCGCGCAGGACGAGGTTGGAACTGCCGTCCTGGAACACGTTCTGGCGGTCGTCGCGATAGATGCCCTCCACGGGCGGGAACACGTCGTCCTGCCAGGTCTGGATGGTCCACTTGCCCGGGTCGGGCGGCGAGCCCGCGGGTCCGTCGAACTCGTCGGCGAAGATGTAGGGACCGCCGGGACCGGCCGACGGGGGCGCCTCCGGCGCCGAGGGGGTGGCCCATGCGCCCGGCAACCGCATCGCAGCCCCCAGCATGCCGAGCCCCGAGATCAACATCATGCTGCGACGATCCATCTAGAACCCACCAATCGTGAAAGCCGCGTTCCGACCTAGCGCGATACCCCTAAGCAACTTTTGCAAACGGTGTTATGAAACCACGCGCAGGGGCGCCCCGCATGTCACACCCGGGCCGTGGCGGCCACTTTTCGCGTGGTAATGACGGCGATCAGCGGGAGGCCGGTTCGCTGAGCTTGACCAGCGTCTTGCCGATGTTGACCCCGGTGAACAGCCCGTTGAGGGCGTCGACGCACGACTCGATGCCGTCGAAGATGGTCTCCCGGTGCTTGAGCCGGCCCTCGGCCTCCCATTGCCGCAGCGCGGCGAACGCCTCGTCGAACCGCCCCCACTGGTCGAGGGCGTTGAACCCCTGCATCAACGCGGTCCTGGACAGCAGGTTCACGTAGTTGGCCGGACCGGGATGCTCGCCGGTGAGGTAACTGGAGATGACGCCGCACAGGACGACCCGGGCGTGCGGGGCCAACCGGCCCAGCACCGCGTTGAGGATGGGACCGCCGACGTTGTCGAAGTAGACGTCGACGCGCTTCGGGCAGTGCTGCTTGAGCGCCGCCGCGAGGTCGTCGTTCTTGTAGTCGATGCAGGCGTCGAACCCGAAGTCCTCGACCACCGCGCGGCACTTCTCCGGCCCGCCCGCGATCCCCACCACCCGGGCGCCGGCGATCTTGGCGATCTGCCCGGCCACCGACCCGGTGGCCCCGGCGGCCGCCGAGACCACGACCGTCTCCCCCGCCTTGGGCCGGCCGATATCGGTCATGCCGAAATACGCGGTGGCGCCGGTGGGCCCGTACACCGACATGATCGCCAGCTGGTCGTCCTCGCCGGGGATGGGCGTGCTGAACAAATCGTCGCGGATGATCGCGTACTCGGAGAAGCCGGTCAGCGTGGTGACGACGTCGCCGACGGCGTAGGCGTCGCAGCGCGAGGCGACCACCTCGCCGATCCCGGCCGCCCGGATCACCTCGCCGAGCTGCACCGGCGGAAGGTAGCTGGGCTGGTCGTCGAGCCAGGTGCGTGCGGCGGCGTCGATCCCGACGTAGGTGGTGCGCAGCAGCGCCTCACCGTCGGCGGGCTCGGGCGCCGGCGTGGTGACCAGCTCGGTGTCACCGGGCGAAACGAGCCCGGTAGGGCGGCGACGAAGGAGGACCTGACGGTTCGGCAGTTCGGGCACGATGCAAGAAACTACCGAACCCGCCGAAACCGGCCGGGCGAATGGCATATTCAACCCATGGCAGCAAACGACGACCCGGAGGATCGGATCCGGGAACTCGAACGCCCGCTCGCCGACGCGGCGCGGGCATCCGAGGCAAGTAGCGCACAGTCCGCCGGCCAGGCCTTCGAGCCGAGCCCGGGCTACCCGGCCCCGCCGGCCTACCCGCCCGCCCCGGCCTTCCCGCCCGGCCCGGCAGGTCCTCCCCCGCCACCGCCGGCGTGGAGCTATGGCGGCCCGCTCGGCGGGCCGCCGCAAGGACCCTCGGGCAATCGGATGTGGTGGATCGTGGGCACCCTCATCGCCGTCGGCGTGCTGGCCCTCGCCGGCGGCATCGCCGCCTTCGCGGCGCACCAGCTCTACGGCGTCCGATCGATCATCACCTCCCCGCCGACCTTCACCAACACGTTCGGTCCCCAGACCACCACCCCGGGCGGCACCGGCCCGTCCACCACCACCCGGACCAAGACGCCGACGTCGACCACCACGTCCACCTCACCCACGCCGCCGCCGGGCAGCCAGGTGACGGTCTCCGGGATCGGCGAGAACCGGACGATCGCGTGCAACGCCAACGTCGTCAACGTCAGCGGCGTGTCCAACACCGTAGTGATCAGCGGTCACTGCGCGAGCCTCACGGTGTCGGGCGTCCAGAACGACATCACCGTCGACGCCGTGGACAGCATCGAAGCCTCCGGCTTCAACAACAAGGTCACCTACCACTCGGGCGCGCCGAAGGTCGGCAACTCGGGTAGTGGGAACGTCGTCCAGCAGGGCTGACGGCGTTACGGCGCCTCGCCGGATTCGTCGTCGTGCGCATCGCCGTCGAGGACGCTGACCGCGATGCCATAAGGCAGGAAGCGCACCCTGCGCTTGGGGTCGACGTTGTCCTTGTTGGCCCGCAGCGCGTCGAGCTCGGTCGCGTACACCTGTTCGACGTGCGCGCCACCGTCGGCGTCCACCGTGTAGATGGCCCAGACGCCGTCCCCCGCCTCGCCGGCGGTCTCGGGCTCCGGGCGGGGCCGCCGGGAGAAGTCCTCGAAGATCGACGACCAGCCGGGGCGGGCGCTGGGAGCCGCGACAAACCTGCTGACCCGCTCGAACACGTCGCGCAACCCCTCGCTGCCCTCGCGGATCATTCGATCGAACTCGTCGGGATCGAACCCGAAGGCACCGTATTCGCCCATCGCGACCTCCTCGCCGCTCATGTCGTCACCGCCCAGTGTGCGCGCAGTCGCTCTCCCGCGCCACGTCCTTACGGCGGGGGCGCCGGCGGAGGCGGCGGGGTGATCGGGATCGGCACCGTGACGAACGGGAAGTGCAGGTACATCGTCACCGGGGGCTGCGCGGGCGCGGCCGGCGCGGGTGGGGGCGCCGCGGGCGGTGGAGGGGGCGGGGCCGCCGGCGGCGGTGCGGGAGCCGGTCGTTGGACGGGCGGGGGCGTGTACGCCAGCACGCGGTCGGCGCCGACGCCATCGTGGTCTCCGTCGACTACCGGTTGGCGCCCGAACACCCCTACCCCGCCGCGATCGAAGACGGTTGGGCCGCAACGCTTTGGGCCGCCGACCACGCCG
>NZ_MPNT01000053.1 GCF_001907675.1 Mycobacterium paraffinicum | reverse complement strand
ACCATCTGCCTGGCCCGACGCCGCACCAACGTCCTCTACGCACTCATCCGCGACAACCGCACCTGGCAACCCGACTCACCCCCGATCACTCAGTCGGCGGCTTGACATCGTCATTGAGAGTCCTTTCGTGAGGGCCCTGACCTGATACCCGCCCGAATGCGGATAAAACCGGGCGGCCGGGTTAATGCGCTTGGCCGGAAAGCGAGTTATCCGCGTGGATAACCGCGCCGGACCGTGCGATCCAGAATTCCCAGGGTGGCCCGCAATGCGCCCTCGGACAGAATCGGGAAAATCCCGGCTCCCCGCCACTTGGGGTCGATGTTCGACCAGTCGTAGAACGAGGTCACCACGGTGGCCGAGCCGTCCTCGGTCGGCTGCAGTCGATAGCCGTAGACATGCCCGATCGGAGGTTGAATCTGGCCCAGGACCGTCCACGCGATCAGGCGATCTCGTTCGAATTCCGTGATGTCGACGGTGACGTCGTACTTGCCGAGTTGCGGAAAGTCGTTCAACGCCTCGCGATCCATGTGGACAACGAAATGGTCGCCGACGCCGTTGACCGGGTCGCCCTCCGCGTCTTGGAGCATGCCCGACGAGTCGATCGCGACGTGGCCCTGCGGGTCACACAGCACGGCGAAAATCTCCGCCGCCGTGGCCGCGATCGTGCGCTCAACCTCGATGCGTTCGGTCATCATTTCCTCGCAGCCGCCGTAGGGACGACACGATCGTCGCTCACTCTACGACTCGGATCCGGCGGATCGAGCAATTCCGGGTCAGCCGGTCGCCGCTCCGCGTGGCGTGATCGGCTTCATCAGCCGCCCGTGCGCGACCACCGATCCGTGTTGCTTGAGCCGCTGGATGCGGATGCTGACTTCGTAGCTGAGAACCTCTTCGATCGCCCCGAGCTGGTCGGCGAGGTAGCCGTACAGGTCGTGGACGTCACGACAGATGACCACGGCCATCAGGTTCTTCCTACCGCTGACGGCGGCCGCGAAGGCGACTTGGTCGTGCGCCGCGATGCGTTCTCCGACGTGCTGTGTGTGCCGGGGTGCGACCGTCAGCCACAGCATGGCGCTGAGGCGGTAACCGAGCAGTTCGGGGAGCACGTCCACGTCGTACTGCAACGCCCCGGCCGCTTCGAGCGCCGCGAGGCGCCTGCGCACTCGCGCCACCGACCATCCGGTGCGATCGGCCAGCCGCGAGTAGGGGGTGCGGCCGTCGTCGGCCAGCGCGTCCAGCATGGGCCGGTCTTCTGGGGCCGGCCGGGCCGGCTGGCCGCTCGGCGGGCGGTCCTCGGCCAGGATTCGTGCGGCCTGCGCTCCGCTGAGCTTGTGACCGTAGCCCGTCCACGGCGCGCTCGGGAGACGCCCGAAGGTGTGCAGCACCGCGTCGATGTCGATGTCGATGACGGAACTCGTTCGTGGGAGCCGCTTCAGCAATACGTCGTCGCGGCTGTCGCCCAGCGGTGCCCGGATCGTGCACACCAGGTCCGTCCAACCGGACAGGACGTTGGCGTGCGACACGTCGGGGTTTCGCACCAGTGCGTCGGCCAGTTGCGGTATGCGGTCGGGCTTTGCGTGGATCCGGCAAACCCACTGGGCCCAGTCGGATTCGCCGTCAACCCAGGGGTTCTGAAGTCCCACGACGCGGACGACCCCGGCGCGGCGCAGCCTGTGGTAGCGGCGGGCAATGGTTTGTTCGGTGGCTCCGACGACCTCGGCGATGCGGCGAAACGGCACGCGGGGAGAGATCTGCAGGGCATGCAGGATTTGTCCGTCCAGCGGATCGATCATGAGCAATGATATGTGTTTGGTCGCGGTCAATGAGGATTTATCAACACTTTGAGCCGCGAGTTGGCTGTTTCGTCACCGGCGCTGTCAGCCTTGCACCATGAAACTGACGCGCAACGTCGTCCTGGTCACCGGCGGAGGCAGCGGAATCGGCCGCGGCTTGGCCGAATCGTTGCACCGCCTGGACAACCAGGTCATCGTCGCGGGGCGGCGCCTCGAGGCCCTGCGCGCCGTCGCGGCGGCCAACCCGGGCATGGCATACCTGCGGCTAAATCAGGGTGACCCGGACAGCGTCGACCGGCTGGCCGCCCAGGTGGCGCGTCGCCATCCCGGGTTGAACGTCCTGATCAATAACGCGGGAATCATGCGCACCGAGGAGCTGGCCGCCGGTGATACCGCGGCAGCGGAGGAGACGGTGGCGGTCAACCTGCTCGGGCCGATCCGCCTCACCGCGGGGCTGTTGCCGACCCTGCTGGCGCAGCCGGCGGCGGCGATCGTCAACGTCACCTCCGCCCTGGCGTTCGTGCCGAAGGCCGCCGCGCCGACCTACTGCGCGACAAAGGCGGCGCTGCACTCCTACACGGAGTCCCTGCGCCACCAGCTGCATGACACGGCCGTCGAGGTGGTCGAGATCATCCCGCCGCGGGTGGAGACCGACATGCAGAGTGTCCTTGGATCCGCCGGCCACGTGATGGCGCTGGATTCCTTTGTCGCCGAGACTCTTTCGTTGTTATGTCAGTCGGACGCCGCCGAGGTGGTGGTCGATGCCGCCCGGCGGGTACGGTTCGCCGCGCGCGACGGCCGCTACGACGAAACCTTCGCAGCCATCAATCAGCCGCAGTCGAAATAGGGAGGATCGCCATGGAAATCGGAATCGGCCTGCCGAGCCACCTCGCCGCGGTGCGGGGTCCGGTGATCGTGCAATGGGCCCGCCGGGCGGAGCAACGAGGATTCGCCAGCCTGGCCACCATCGACCGGCTGGTCTATGAAAGCCTTGATTCGATCGTTGCGCTGTCGGTGGCCGCAGGCGCGACCAGTGAGATCGGTTTGATCACAAACGTTTTGCTGGCACCCCTCTACCCGGCCGCGCTGCTCGCCAAGCAGCTTGCCTCCGTCGCGGACATCACCGGCAACCGGCTGATCCTGGGTTTGGGTGTGGGCAACCGGACCGACGACTACGCGGCGGTCGGCGTGGACTTCGGCCGACGGGGACGCGTTCTGGACGAGACGGTGGGACTGTTGTGCGAGGCGTGGCGCGCCACGCCGGTCACCGGCGACAAGGCGCTGTGCCCGCGGCCGGTGCGCATCCCCATGCTGTTCGGGGGACGGTCGGAGGCGACCATGCGCCGGGTGGTGACGATGGGTGACGGCTGGTCGGCCGGTGCCCTGCGCGACTACGACAATCAGGCGTCGTTCGCCGATCGGGCACGCGCGGCCTGGCGGGAGGCGGGCCGGTCAGGGCAGCCGCGGCTGCACGCCAGCGTGAACTTCGCGTTCGGTGGTGAGGCCATTGTCCGGCTCGGCCGGGAGCACCTGCGGCGCTACTACGGATTCAAACCGGACTACGCAGCTCTCAACGTCGCCGACATGCTCACCACCCGGGAGGACGCGGCCGCCACCGTGCGCGCCTATCGGGACCTCGGTTTCGATGCGCTGGTGTTCCATCCCTGCGTCGCAGGAGTCGATCAGGTGGATCGCCTTGCCGACGCCGTTCTCTGAACCGGTGCGCACAAGATCAGGTCGCACGGGGCTGCCACTTGGAAAAGCGTCTGATGTGGTGGGCGCATGTGGACGGGCACGAGGTCATCTGTTTTTCCGTGTCGGATGCACGGGGTTGTGCCGGGTTCTGCGGTCAGGAGCGCCGCCAATGATCCCGACGAAGCTGAACGAGATTTACGGCTGCCAACAGCATAAAAATCAGCGGGATAACGGGAGGCTTTATTTTGAGCGGAAGTACATCTGCGGGCACCTCTGGGTGCACGTGCACATAGGTGGCGCCCGCCATGTTGGCGATCAGCCCAGCCGAGGCGGCGGACGCGATGGGGCCGAAGAGATTTGGGGTCTGCCGCCCGACGCGGGCAGCCGAAAGCAGGCTCAGTCCAATGGATATTTCCCCGACGATACCCATGGGGATGCAGAGTCGCGGCAGCCGGCTTTTGGTGATTTGGACGTCGAACCACGTGCGAAATGGCTCGAAGAATTTCAAGAAGCCAAACAAGAACATCGTCGAACCTAGAAACATCGAATTATATTTCAAAATCTTGTTATCTGGTGCCGGCTGCATAATTCCTCCCTCGCAGGGTGGTCGGCGCCGCTACCGGCGTCGGGAGTGGCTGGGTGTGCGGGGACACCTCGTCTCCTTCGAGGGTCGGGCGGTCCACGGAAAATTGTGCTGAAGCCAAAATGGACTATCAAGTCCAATCCGCGCGCATGTCAGGACAGCAGCGCCCGGCGCCGGGCGGCTGACGATTCGCGGAGCTGCTATCAGGGTCCGGCATCGTCGCCGCGGCGGGTCGCTCGTGCGGCGCAATCTCCGGCCTTGAAGGGGGTGGAGCTGCCCGAACAATTTTCAGAATGCAGATCGCGCGCGGTTTCTTTTCTAAGTGCGTGCAGCTTCCAGCGCCAGTGCGACTTGAGCCAGCCAAAAATTGTCGGCCAGCGGTCGCCCGGTGAGTTCGGCGAATCGGCGCAACCGGTAGTTGACGGTGTTGCGGTGACAGTGCAGCTCCTCGGCGGTCGCCGCGACGGACTGACCGCGCTGTAGCCAGGTGTCCACCGTGGTGAGAATTGGTTCGCGCCGTTCAATCGGCAACTCGAGTACTGGTCCCAGGGTGGCTCTGACAACCGATGCGGCGGCGTCCGGCGAGCTGGCGAGCAACACCGCCATGACGTCGCGGTCGTAACGGATAGTGGGGCGACCGGCCGAGGAAGCGGACGCGGCGACTTGAGCTTGAGCCCTGGCTTTCGAGCAGTCTGCGATGTCGGTGAACGGGCTGCTGAGGCCGATCGTGACGGGGATGTCGGCGCAAATGTTGCTGGCAATGCCATCGAGTGCGTCGGCGCGGTTCGGTCGAAGCGATACGACTCCCAATTGTGCATGCGACGTGAGGCGAAACCACGAGTCGTAAACAGCCGGGTGCGCCGAGATCAGCGTTTCGATGTCGGGAGGCGACTGCTGGGCTGAAGGCTCTGCACTGGTAGCCGCGATGATCGTGAACTGGCCTGTCCGTGGGAGACCGAGGGCGGCGACCGCGTCCCAGAACGGCGCTCCGATGCTGGACTCGTTGAACAGCACCGTGTCGAGCAAGGCCGCGCGAACTTGCTCGTTGCGTCGCGCGTCGCGGATGTCGATTTCGCGGAAAACAGCATGTGCGCGAAGCGAATTGGTGTTCATCCAGGCGAAGATGGAGGGTGTCGCCGCGATGAGGGCTTCCTTGTCGACTTCGTCGGCGTCCGCCAGGCGTGCGAGCTCGTCCCAGATGGCCGCCCCGCCGAGGCGATACGCGTGCAACAAATTCGACAGTGTCAGGCCCTGGCTGGCGCGGTGACGCATTCGATTTGCGGTGTCGAGATTCCAATGGCCAGGGTCGGCGCCGAGATCAATCCAGTCGAGCATTTCTGCCAGGTAATTGGCGATGTTCTCACGGACAGGGTCGACGCCGTCGTCACCGCTGGGCAGGAAGTCCGGGACTTCAGTAGCAAGCTGAGTGAGCACCTTCGTCACGATCTCGTCTGACTGTTGCCGCACGCGATCGACGAGCACTGTTGGCGGTCGCTGCTTCAACATGTATCGAATCGTAAAGCGCCGCACGTTGCTGTGCCGGGGCACAAGGTTAGAGATCGCGACTTTGGGCTGCCGTTCATTGTGAAGCCCACTCGCGGCGACCACGATTCATGTCATGAACGCCGCCACTGAGCAGACCATCGTTTTGGTCCACGGCCTGTGGATGACGCCGTTTGCGTGGGAGGACTGGGTCGCCCATTACCGCGCTCGCGGTTTCTCCGTCCTGACACCGGGCTACCCCGGCGTAGCCCCCGGCCCCGCCGGAGTCGCCGCGCTGCGCGAGAACCCCCAACCCTTGGCCGACCTCGGGGTGCGGGAAGTCTTCGATCATCTCGCCGAGATCATCGAAGAACTCGCCGAGCCGCCGATACTGATGGGCCATTCCTTCGGCGGTACCTTCGTCCAGCTCCTGCTCGACGCCGGCTATGGGCGGGCCGGCGTGTCGATCGACGGCGCCGCTGTCAAAGGCGTTAAAGCCCTGCCGTTCTCGGAGGTGCGGGCTACATTTCCGGTATTGAAGAATCCCGCCAACCTGCACCGCGCGGTGCCCATCACAGCCGAGCAGTTCCATTACGCGTTCACGAACACACTCAGCGAAGCCGACTCCGCGAGCGCCTATGAGCGGTACGCGGTTCCGGTACCGGCGCGGATCTTGTTCCAGGGCGGCCTGGCCAACGTCACGCCCCACGCGGCCACCACCTACAACTTCGCCAACGACGACCGCGCGCCGCTGCTGTTCATCGCCGGCGGCCACGACCACATCCTGCCGCCCGCGGTGCAGCACGAGAACTACACGAAAAACGCCAAGCACTCGACCGCGATCACCGCCTACAAGCTCTTCCCTGATCGCGACCACTTCACCTGCGGCGCACCGGGATGGGAAGAAGTCGCCGACTTCGCCTTGAACTGGGCGCTGAACCCCGTGCCCGGGGAACTCGACTAAGTCCGTTCACAACTTCGCACGAAAGCGACCATCACCCATGACCACGGTGCGCGACGCCATCCTCGACCTGTTCCGCTCACACAATCTGACCACCTGGTTCGGCAACCCCGGCTCGTCGGAATTGGCGCTGCTGCAGGACTTTCCCGACGACTTCCGCTACTTCCTGGGTCTGCAGGAGATGATCCCGGTTGGGATGGCCGACGCCTACGCGCAAATCACGTGCCGTCCCGCGGTGGTCAACCTGCACACCGCCCCGGGCATGGGTAACGCGCAAGGCCAGATCTACAACGCCTACGTCAACAAGACGCCGCTGATCATCACCGCGGGCAACCAGCGCCGCAACATGCAAAACCAGTACTGCCTGCTGACCAATCACGAACCCACCACGGTGCCTAAGCCGTTCATCAAGTGGGCAGCCGAACCCGCGATCGCCAATGAGTCCCCGGCCGTGCTTGCCCGCGCGATCCACGTGGCCACCACCCCGCCGATGGGCCCGGTGTTCGTCTCGCTGCCGATGGACGACATGCCGATCGAACTGACCGACGACCAACTCGGCGACATCGCGGTGGTGCGCGATCGCACCGTGACCCACGCGACGGGTTTTCCGACCGGGCTGGCCGAGCAGGTCGGCGCGCAACTCGACGCAGCAACCTCGCCGGCGATCATTGTGGGCGGCGATATCGACCGCTACGACGCCTACGACGCGGTGATCGAGCTGGCCGAGCGCACCGAATCGCCGGTCTACACCGCACCGTTGACCGGCTGGAGCGGCTTCCCGGAAAACCACCGCCTCTATCACGGCGCCCTGCCGCCAGGGGCGGGCTGGATCTCCGGACTTCTCGCGGGCCACGACCTGATCCTCGCGATCGGGACGCCGGTCTTCCGCTACTACCCGTTGGTTCCCGGGCCGTACCTGCCCAGCGGCGCACGCCTGATCCAGGTCACCAACGATCCCGACGAGGCCGCCCGCGCCCCCGCCGGTGACGCGATCGTCGCGGACATCCGCACCGCCACGCGGGCCCTGGCGGCGGCGGTCAAACCCACCCAGCGCTCCGCGCCCGCGCCACGCGCCGCAGTCCCCGAACGGGTATCGGAGCAGGTGCCGCTCAAGCCCCAAGATCTGTGGACGGTCGTTGGCCACGCAGCACCCAGTGACACGCTGTGGGTCAGCGAGGCCGGCAGTAACGAGATTGCGATTACTGAGAGCATCCGCCCGGGCAATCCGCTGTCGCATCTGTCCTCCGCGGGTGGTGGACTCGGCTGGGGGCTACCGGCGTCGGTCGGTGCTCAAGTCGCGGCTCCGGATCGTCCGGTCGTGTCGTTGATGGGTGACGGCTCCATCCAGTACGCGATCACCGCGCTGTGGAGCGCGGCACGCTACAACATCCCACTCACCATTGTCGTGGCGTCCAACGCCGAATACGGCGTGGTCAAAGAGTTCGGCGTCTGGGAAAAGACCCCGAATGTCCCCGGGCTCGACATCCCCGGCCTCGACATCGTCGCGACCGCGGCCAGCTACGGCGTCGATGCCCACGAAGCGCACAGCTCCGACGAGGTATTCGAGCTGGTCAAAGCCGGCATCGCCGACCGCGACCGACCCACCCTGATCAACGCCCGCACGACACCCGTGCCGGGGGGATTCGGCAGCTAGGAGACATCTGGTGGATGACACCATCGTTTCGGCGTTCGCCGCGGCACTTCACAGCCCCAACGCGGTGGCCACCGACGAGGCCACACTGGCCGAAACCAGCAAAGACTATTGGGGTTTCGGCCAACAGCCCGGTCTGGTGTTGCGCCCGCGCAGTCGTGACGACGTCGTCGCTGCGGTCAAAGTTGCTGCTGAACACCATGTTTCGTTGGTCACCCGCGCCGGCGCGTCGAACTGCAGCGCCGGAGTCATGGCCGGCGCGGACCGCGTGGTGCTCGATCTGACCCAGATGAATCAGGTCCTCGACATCGATCCGACAGCTCGCACCGCTCGGGTCCAGCCCGGTGTCATCAATTTCGATCTGCAGCAACAGCTCGCCCCGCACAAGCTGGTCTTCTCACCCGACCCGGTATCGGCACATCTGGCGAGCGTCGGCGGCAACATCATCGAAAACGCCGGTGGCCCGCACGCTCTCAAGTACGGCGTTACCTACAACCACGTCCTCGGCGTCGAAGCGGTTCTGGCTGATGGCACCGTGATCAACCTCAGCGCGGCCGACGACGGCCCGGACCTGCTCGGGATTTTGATCGGGTCGGAAGGCACCCTGGCGATCCTCACGGAGGCGACCGTCGCGTTGCGGCCCATCGCGCCGGTCACTCGCAGCCTGATGGGCAGCTTCACCACCGCGCGGGAGGCGGCCGAAACCATCTCCGCGATCATCCACACCGGGACCGTGCCCGCGGCGGTCGAATGGCTCGACCGAGCCGGTATCAACGGCCTGCAGCAGTTCACCGACACCGGCTACCCGACCGACGCCGACGCGATCGTGCTCATCGACGTCGACGGGACCGCCGCCGAGGTCGACCGCGACGCCGCGATCGTCGAAAAGGTCTTGCGACAACACGCCACCGAGGTGCGCCGCGCCGACGACGACGACGCCCGCGCCAAGCTCTGGTACGGACGCCTGCACGCCCCAGACGCCGTCGTGCACAGCGGCAAAGGCTTCTTCATCGGCGACGTCACCGTTCCGCGCCAACACATTCCGGAGATGCAGCAGGCCATCCAGGACGCCGCCACACGACACTCGGACGCCCTGCTGTTCATCGCGGTGACCGGACATGCCGGAGACGGGGACCTGCACCCGACCACCTTCTACGACAAAGAGAACCCCCACGCGGCCGCGGCTTTGGAGGCTGCCAACAACGAAATCATCGAAGCGGCACTGAAGCTGGACGGCACCATCACCGGCGAGCACGGCGTCGGCACCGAGAAGATCCAATTCATGACCAAACGCTTCACCCCAATCGAGATCGCCGCCCAACGCATCGTCAAGCAGGTCTTCGATCCCGCGCACACCTTCAACCCGGGCATCATGCTGCCCGAACCCTCACCCGAAGAGCCCGCGCTGCCCGCGTTCGAAGCCGCCGTGCGCGCTGCGCTCGAGGGTCATCCGACCTCCGCGACGCACGCCGACGGCGACGACACCACGGTCGAGGTCAACACCGGCAACTTGAACCTGGTGGTCGGCGCCGCGGTCACCCTCGGCGACCTCTCACGCAAACTCCACGAGCAAGGCGTGACCTGCCCGGCCATCCCAACCGAGGGCCTCGACCGCACCGTCGGCGAACTGATCGCCAACGCGACCGGCGAGGAACGTCTGGAGGTGCGCCACGGATTGCTCGGCGTCGAGGTTGTCCTCCCCGATGGTGTCGCCGTGGCCCGCTTCGGCGGCCAGAACATGAAGGACGTCGCGGGCTACGACACCAAACGGCTATTCATCGGCGGCAGAAACGCGTTCGGAACGATCACCAGCGCCGTCTTCAAGATTGCGGTCGGTGACGCTACTCGTGGGCTAACTTGAACTGATGTCCTGGCAGATGCATGCCATCGCTACCTACGGGCGACTCGTCCGGCGACCTCGCACCTACGCAACCGAGCGGAGCGCGCGCGCTTATCTCAATCGGCCCAAGAACAGCGGCGAACCTCCCTCCCGGCTCGCGACGTCGGCTCGCTACCATCTGACCAGCGTCACCGTGAGCGGGTTCGATTGCTACACAGTGCAATCAGCGAGCAGCGAGCCCATTCCTACCCGCGGTCCGTCGGTCGTCTACGTCCACGGGGGCGCCTACGTCAACCAGATCCAGCCCGCGCACTGGAAACTCGTCTGTGCGATCGCCGACGCGACCCGACGCCCTGTACACGTCCCCCTCTACGGACTCGCGCCGCAGCACCATGCCGAGGAAGCGATCGACTTTGTCGGGCACGTGATCGGCCGGGCCGCGCATGACGGGCCCACCTATCTGGCCGGTGACTCCTCCGGCGCGGGCCTGGCGCTCGCCGCGACCCAGGCGACCATCAGCGCCGGAGCCACCCCGCCGCAGGGCCTCACCTTGATCAGTCCCTGGCTCGACATCGCACTGACCAATCCCGCCATCCCGAGCCTCGCCGAGCGTGACCCGTGGCTCGCGGTCCCCGGCCTACGCGAGTGCGGCCGCGTGTGGGCCGGCCACCTCCCGGCGGACGACTACCGGGTCAGCCCCATCTTCGGTGCGCTGCACAACCTTCCACCGATCGACCTCTACATCGGCGACCGCGACATCTTCCTCGCCGACTGCCGTCAGCTGCGGGACAGCATCGGCGCTGCCCGCATCACCTACCACGAGCAGCCCGGGGCAATCCACATTTACCCGCTGCTGCCCGTTCCGGAAGCCAAGCCCGCACGCCGCGCACTGCTCAGCCACATCGACGCAGCCCTGCGCATCGTTAAGTGAGGAAATTTGACGAGTCGCACGGTCGCCCTGCCGCACACCACCACGCTCGAAAGCCTGCGTTTCACGATGCTGGTGGCGCTGCCCAACCTCGCCGAGGGGCTCTTCAGCCGCAGGCCCGCCGTCACCGCCGCGCTCGACCGAGCCGGTGTCGCCCGCCGGGCACACCGGCTGCTCACCGGGCTGCATCGGCGCTACGGTGCTGGACCGATCTGGGTGAAAGTGGCAGGCAAGCCCACGGTGCTCGTCTTCGGCCCCGACCAGATCCGTTTCGTACTCTGCGGCGCGCCAGCGCCTTTCGCGTCCGATCCCGAGCCCAAACTCTCCGGAATGAACAAATTCCAGCCGTACGCCCTGACCATCTCACGAGGCGACCATTGGTCCGACCGCCGCCAATTCACCGAGGCTGTCCTGGCGCACGGCACCGGTAGCGGCGCGATCGCCCGCCGCTGCGACAGCGTCGCGGACGAGGAAGCCAGAGCGATGCCCGACAACCTCGACTGGCCACAGTTTCATGGCGTGATACAGCGAATCGCGCGACGAATCATTCTCGGCGACAACGCAACCGACGACCGACAACTATCGGCGCAGCTCGTGACGCTGATGGCCAAGGCCAACCCGCCCGGCAAGGGAGACCCCAAGCTTTTCAGCACCTTTCTGACCGCACTGGACCGTTACGTTCAAGCCGCGGACGCACAGAGTTTGGTCGGACAATTCGCCGCGGCACCCGCCTCCGACATCACCCACCCGACCCATCAGGTCATCCACTGGATGTTCGCGATGGGTGACACGCTGGCCATCAATCTCTGGCGCTGTCTGGCGCTGCTGGCCACCCACCCCGAGGTTCTCCTCGACGCGCAGAATGGAATCGACGAGCACAGCGCTGACGACTACCTCGCGGGCTGCCTATCCGAAGCGATGCGCCTCTGGCCCAGCACGCCCGCATTGGCGCGAACCCTCACCGAGCCGACGGAGTGGGAGGGCGAGACCGTGCCCGCGGGAACACAGGTCATGATCGTCAACACCTTCAACCACCGCGACACCGACCGTTTTCCCGAGGCCGATCGGTTCGATCCCACAGCGTGGACCCAGGGGGCCGCCCATTCCTCGTGGTCCTTCAACTTCTTCAGTCACGGCCCGCAAGCGTGTCCGGGCGCCGACCTTGCGCTGCGACTTGGTGTCGCCGTATTGACGGCGTTACTCGGCGAGCGAAGCCCGGCAGCGACCGGTGCCAAACTGGACCCATACCAACCGCTGCCACTGACGCTCGACCACTCGCGTGTCGACATTCGATTGAGGCGCCGCCACTGAAACCCCGGCAACGCTGCGAGCCTCCCACCCGACGCGATGGCGCCCGGTCAGACGAGCGTCCTCGGTGGCCGAATCGCTATCCGGATTGAGATCGGTACGTCGTGGGCCGGTGTGAAGCGAACCTCGGCCGGGGTGAAGTCGCCATGGTTGCCCGGTCGCATCTGTCTCGACCCTGGGCCTTGACCGCGATGTCGAACTAGTGTTCGAATAGGGTCATGCGTTGGGCGGGCCAGGCGGTCGCCGTCAATGGGGCGCCCGTCGAGGACGGAGCGCTGCCGGGGCTGCAGCGGATCGGCCTCGTCCGCAGCGTGCGCGCCCCGCAGTTCGAGGGCATCACGTTTCACGAGGTGCTGTGCAAGTCCGCGCTCAACAAGGTGCCGGACGCCTCCGCGCTGCCGTTCCGGTACACCGTCAACGGCTACCGGGGCTGCTCGCACGCGTGCCGCTACTGCTTCGCGCGGCCCACGCACGAATACCTCGACTTCAACTGCGGCAACGACTTCGACAGCCAGGTCATCGTCAAGACCAACGTCGCCGAGGTGCTGCGGCGCGAGCTGCGCCGGCCGTCGTGGCGGCGCGAAACCGTCGCGCTGGGGACCAACACCGACCCCTACCAGCGGGCCGAGGGGCGCTATGCGCTGATGCCCGGCATCATCGGCGCCCTCGCCGAATCCGGCACACCGCTGTCGATCCTCACGAAGGGGACGCTGCTGCGGCGCGACCTGCCGTTGATCGCCGATGCGGCGCAACACGTTCCGCTGTCGGTCTCGGTGTCGCTGGCGGTCGGTGACCCGGAGCTGCATCGCGACGTCGAGCCGGGCACGCCGACCCCGCAGGCGCGGCTGGGCCTGATCGCCGCGATTCGCGACGCCGGCCTGGACTGTCACGTGATGGTGGCGCCGGTGTTGCCGCACCTGACCGATTCGGAAGAGCATCTCGATCGGCTGCTCGGCCAGATCGCGGCGGCCGGCGCCACGGGTGTCACGGTCTTCGGCCTGCACCTGCGCGGCTCGACCCGTGGCTGGTTCATGGCCTGGCTGGCGCGCTCGCATCCCGAGCTGGTGGGCCGCTACCGCGAGCTCTATCGCCGCGGAGCGTACCTGCCCTCGGGTTACCGCGAGACGTTGCGGGGCCGGGCCGCGCCGCTGATCGCCAAATACCGGCTGGGCGGCGAGCTCCGATCGTTCCGTCAGCCCGCCCCGGTCATGCCTGCGGACCCGGAACCCGTTCAGGCGACACTGTTTTGAGCCTAGGCCGGTTTGTCGCGGCGGGGCTTGGTCAGCGTGAAGCGGTCCACCTCGGTGACCGCGCCGAACGGCCCGCTCAGCGCGTAATGCGTCGCCTCGATCGAGGTGTTGCCGCCGGGCGAGCCCGGGTCCACGTCGAACGCCGAAAAGCCGTAGGGATTGTCCCGGTCGCGAAAGGCGGACCACGGCGCGTCCTCCACGACGTAGATCGGCGGCTTGCGCCCGAGCCCCGGGTCGAACGCGCCTACGCCGGTCAGCACGCGGCAGCGCGGCTCCGGGAAAAGGAACGCATTGGTGGGCGCGGACGTGCCGCCGCCGCCGATGACGAGATGCACCGTCCCCGTGGTGGCGTCGACGACATCTCCCCGGGTATCGACGGGTATTGGTGTGCGGGTGTCGGTCTGCAGCGTGCCGCGCACGGGGTGCGAGCGCTCGTAATGGTGTTCGTGGCCGCAGACCACCAGGTCGACCTGGTACTCGTCGAACAAAGGGAGCCATTCCTCGCGGATTCCCAAGTCGGCGCCGTTGGCGGGCTTGTCGGCGGTCGAGATCGCCGTCTGGTGCATGCACACGACGATCCAGTCGACTTCCGGGTCGCGCCGAGCGCCAGCGAGCTCGGCTGCCAGCCAACGCTTTTGCTCACCACCGGAGTATCCGTGCACGTAGAAATTGCCGCCGTCCTGAAACGCCACGTCGTCGTTGTTCAGGCTGATCACGCGCACCGAGCCGGCGGTGAACGAATACCAGAGCCCGCGCGTCTCGGGGCTCGAGCCCGAGTCGGGCACCGCGAAGTACGCCTGATAGGCGCCGTAACCGATTGGGCCGTTACCTAATTCGTTTTCATGGTTGCCCGCCGCCGGCATCCACGGCCGGTAGCGCGCCGAGCGGGTGTTGTTCTCGAACCATGCGGACCAGGTGCGGATCCGGTCCCGCGCGAGGTTGGCGTAGCACAGGTCGCCGTTGATCAGGTTGAACAACGGAGCCATCCGCTCGATCGCCAGCGTGGTGTCGGCGGACGCGGGCGAGCCGATGTTGTCGGTGCCGTAGCCGCCGTCGGGCATCCGCGCCAGCGTCGGCGTGGACTGATCGCCGAAGCTGGTGAACCGGAACGGCTTTCGGCCGATCGGCGCGGTGCGGATGGTGCCCATCTCCGGCTCGGCGCCGTCGTGCACGGCGGCGTAGACGTAGTCGGTGTCCGGGGTCAGGCCGGTCAGGCGGGCGTGATTCACGCGGACTTCGGTGTTGGACTTGGCATCGCGGTAAGTGCGGGTTTCGGCGGCCACGGTGCGGCCGAGGCCCGACGCCGGCGTTCCGTACATGACGCGCGGGTTGCGGATCGCGTCGACGGTGTGCCAGGACACCACCACCTCGGAGCCGGCCTGCCGGCCGAATTGCAGGTGCAGCCCGGTCACCGGCGGCCCACCGGTGCGGCTCGGCTGGTACCAGAAGGCGGGCGCACCACGATGGGACCACACCAGGGCGGCGCCGCCCCCGACACCCGCCCCGAGGGCGGCCGAGACCGCGCTGGTGGTCAGCAACCTGCGGCGGCTGATGCCGGGCGCAGGAGCGCCGCCGTGGTGCGGTGCGGGATCGTCGGCCACCCCTGCTTCATACCCGAGCGCGGTGAACGTCGGCGGAACGGGCGCGGCGGTGGCTGGGCGGCTCGAGCCATCCCGCCTGGCGGGCACAAATGCAGCGTCGGGACCCTTGAGTGCGCGTAGCGCCGTAACGAATTGGGTAGCGTTTTCGATATGACGAACGTGCGAATAGTGACCACGGGGGTCGCGGTGGCGACGTTTGCGGCCGCCGCAGCGGTGGCCGTCACGCCCGCGACCTCATCCGCGGATCCGGCCGGCCACCAGGTGACCTACACCATCACCGCCACCGGCAACCTCACCGGCAACGTCCGGTACATGAACACCGATCCGCCCAGCCAGGCCGCCTTCAATGCGAACTCGTCGCAGTTCCTCAACAGCGTGCAGACGGCGTTCGCCGCGGGCCAGCCGCTGGTGTACAACACGACGTTGAACGACCCGAACCAGTGGGCGTTCGTGAACGCGAGCGGCGGCTGTCACTGGCCGGACTGCGATTCGTCGAACACGCCGCAGATCCAGTGCCAGATCGCCGTCGACGGCCAGGTCGTGGTGACGCAGAGCGCCACCACCGGCGTGACCTGCTCGACGCGACCCTGGTGAACCGGTAGGGCCGCTCAGCGGTGCACCCGCAGCGCGAGGTAGTACTCGTGCCGTCGGGTGTGGTCGAGCGTGTAGCCGACCGCCTTGGTCACCCCGTCGTGGTCGGACTCCAGCCAGCGTTCGGTGTGCTGACGTTCGAATTCGGTCCACGACGGCACCGTGAATCGCTCGAGGACCGTGTCGGGATGCTCCAGGCTGTGATACAGCCCCCAGCTGTGGCCACCCGTTCGCAGCCGTGATCGGCGCACCGCGCTCATCGCCTCAACGAAGTCCTCAAGGGTGTCCGTCGCGACGCGATAGCGCACGGTCACCAGCACCGGCCCGTCGTTGGGGCATGGCTCGAACACGACCATGGGCATGGGCCACGCCCGCGAGATGTCGCGGCTCAGCTTTCCGGTTTCCGGCCGCAGCCCGAGCGGGACGACGCTGAGCGCGGTGACGCCCAGCAACACCGCCGCGACGGTCAACGCCACGCCGAGCCCTTCGCGCGTGGCCATGACACCCCAGAGATACGACCCGACCGCCTGGAAGCCGGTGAATACCAGCAGGTACATCGCCAATCCGCGGGCACGGACCCAGCGCGGCAGATGCAGCTGTGCCGCTGCGTTCAACGTCGTCAATGTGATCAGCCAGGTCATCCCCGACAACACCAGGAATGGCGCCGCCGCGGCGAACGGCAGGAAGACCACCGCGAGGGTGGCGGCGCCGTACCCGGCCGCGCACCCGGCCAGCAGGGTGTTGGGCGGCACCTTCTGGCGTAACGGCGCCGGAACGGCGACGGCGAGCACCGCGCCGACACCGATGGCGCCCAGCGCCACACCGTAGCCGCCCGCCCCCAGATGCCAGGTGTCGGCGGCCGTGACGGGCAGCAGTGCCAACAGCGCCGAACCGGGGAAGACGAACAGGGCCGCGCGCAGCAGGATCCTGCGGAAGATCGGACCGTTGACCACGTAGCCCAATCCGGTCAGGATCGCTTGCCCGAGGTGTTCCCGTTCGATGGGGGCGATCTGCTTGGGTTGCCGCCACCCCGCCAGCGCGACGATGATGCCCACGAACGAGATCGCGTTGATGGCGAAGACCGCCGCCGGCCCGGTTACCGCCAGGACGATACCGCCGATGGCGGGTCCGACGATTCGGGCGACGTTGACCGAGACGCTCGCCAGCGTTGCGGCGGCCGGGATCTGCCCGCGCGGGACGACCTCGGGCTGGATCGCCTGCCAGGCCGGCGCCGTGATGGCGGAGGCCACGCCGATGGCGAGGGTGAACAGCAGCAATGCCGTCGGGGTGAGGCGGCCGAAGTAGGTCAGGCCCGCCAGCGCGAGCGCCACCACTACCGCGTAGGACTGCAGGACCATCAGCAACCGCCGCTGGTCGAACACGTCGGCGAGCGCGCCGGCGAACAACGCCAGCAGGAGCGTCGGCCCGAGGCTCGCCGTCTGGACCAGCGCCACGACGGTGGCGCTGCTGTGACCTTCGACCAAGACCCATTGCGCCGCCACGCTTTGCATCCAGGTGCCGACGTTGGAGACGAACTGCGCGACGAACAAAGCGCGGAAAACCTGATTGCGCAACGGCGTCCAGACCGATATCTCCCCGCTGTCGGTGCGCTCCTGCGTCATGTCCGACATGCGAGCCTTTCGCGTCGTGCGGCGGTCTAGCCCAGGCTCGTGGCGGCGAAGGTGTCGCACTTCTTCGGGTCACCGGTCTGGTAGCCGACGGTGAACCAGTGCTGCCGCTGCTCGGACGAGCCGTGCGTCCACGACTCGGGGTTGACCCGCCCGGTCGCTTCCTTCTGAATGCGGTCATCGCCCACCGACGCCGCGGCCGACAGGGCGTCGGAGATGTCCTGGTCGCTCAGTGGCTGCAGGTAGGGCACCCCGGTGCTCTCCTGCTTGACGGTCGACGCGTAATGGGCCCAGATCCCGGCGTAGCAGTCGGCCTGCAACTCCGTGCGGACCCCGTTGCCGCCGGCGCCCTTCGCCCCCTGCTGCGAGCGGCCCAGGATGCCCTGCAATTGCTGGACGTGGTGGCCGTATTCGTGGGCGACCACGTACTCCTGCGCGAACGGCCCACCGCTGGAACCGAATTTGTCGACAAGCTCCTGGAAGAAGTCGGTGTCGAAGTACGCCGTCTGGTCAACGGGGCAATAGAACGGCCCCACCGCGGTGGTGGCCGGCCCGCAGCCGGTCTCCACGGAGCCGGTGAACAGCCGCACGTGTGGCCGGGTGTAGCCCTGCATCAGCTGTTTCCATACGGCGTCCACGGAGTTGCCGGTCGCGACGACGCGGCACTGCACGTATTTGTTGGCGTCCGCCCCGGTCTTGCACTGGCTCAGGTCGAACCCGGGCGCCGAGTAGCCGCTGGTGTTTCCCTGCTGGTTGAGCACGCGACCCGGATCGACGCCCAACAACAACGCGCCGATCAGGATGAGCAGCCCGAGGCCACCGCCCCCGATGGCCATCCCCATGCCGCCGCCGGACGACGACGCGGTGCTGGTGTCGATCTGCATACCCTCGTTGAAGCTCATCGCCCGCTCCTAACGTTGCCCGGTTTCGGCGAACCGCGTATCGGTGTAGTCGCGCAGGTTGCGCAGGAATCGGCGGAGCCCCAGGTTCAGCAGCGGTCCCACCACGTACATCGCCAGCCGCGCCGGGCCCGCGGGCTTCTGCGCCATGGTCCACGTCAGTCGGCAACCACCGGGAATGGTTTCGACCCGGTAGTCCTCGGCGAACGCCGCGACGGCTTGCGTCGAGCATTCGTTGAACCGAAAAGCCATGTGGCTGAACGGCTCCCACGCCAGAAACTCTTCGTTGCCCACGAGGCCGCCGCGCATCTCGACGACGCGGGTGGTGCCGACGCCGCGGGGTTCGGGGCTGGTCCAGGTCACCTTGGTGATCACGCTCGCCCAGCGTGGCCAGGACTCCGCGTCGGCGAGGACCTCGAACAGCTGCTCGGGGGTGATGGCGAGGTCGACGCTGTTGCGGAACACGAACGGCGCGCTGTCGACGAAGCTCAGGTCGACGCGGTCGCAGGGGAACATGGAATTAATCTAGCCGGGGCCGTCGCTCGCCGCGGCAAGCAACGGCACAAGGACGTCGCTGATCGGCGTCGCCAGGTTGTGCGCGCGGCCCTTGCGAATGATCACCCCGTTGCGGATGTCCCATTCCATCCGCCGGTGGTTCTCCCGGTCGGCCAGGATGGAGGTGCCCATGTCCTCGGCGACGTGCCGAAACATGTCGGCCAGCTCGTCGACGATGGCGTCGGGCAGCTTGGCGCCCTCGGCCCGCGCGACCGCCAGGCATTCGGCGACGTAGCGCCGCGACAGTTCGGTGACGTCGTCACGGCGGAACATGCCGGCTCGCCGCCCGGACAGCGCCATGAAACCGGCCAGCGCGTTGGTGAGCAACTTGTGCCAGGCGGCGGTGATGAAGTCGGGGTCGCAGTCCACCCGGCACCCGGCTCCGCGCAGCAGTTCGGCGATCGTCTGGGCCGCGGGCCCGCTGGGCAGCACCAGCGCCGCCTCGGTGCGCAGCCGCACCCAGCCTTCGGGCTGGGTCTCCGCGGAGTACCACACAATCCCGGGCAGCACCCGCGACGACGGGCAGTGCGGCTTGACCTGCTCGACCTGCTCCACGCCGTTCTGCAACACCACGACGATCGTGTGCGGGCCGCACAGCCGGGTCAGCCAGCCCGACGCCGCGTCGTTCTGCGTGGCCTTGACCGCCAGCAGCACCACATCGACCGGACCGGTGACGTCGCTGGGATCGGTGTGAACGGGGCCGGGGACCACGATCGGATCCGCGCCGTCCGGTCGCAATTCGATGCTTTCGCGCGGGCTGTGGCCGCACACCAGCACCGGATGCCCGGCCTGGTGTAGCAGCGCGGCGATCGTTGTCCCGACGGCGCCCGGACCGACGAGTGCGATGTTGGTGACGATAGGACCGAAATTACCTCCCTCTAGACTGGGCACTCGTTCCAACCGCGGGAAAGGGAGTGTTTGTGCTGCGCAGCCACGCCGCCGGGTCGCTGAGGAGTGGCGACGCCGGACAGCAGGTGACGTTAGCGGGCTGGGTGGCGCGCCGCCGCGACCACGGCGGTGTCATCTTCATCGACTTGCGGGATGCCTCCGGCGTGGCACAGGTGGTGTTCCGCAACGCCGACGTGTTGGCGCAGGCGCACCGGTTGCGCGCCGAGTTCTGCGTCGCGGTCACCGGTGTCGTCGAGATCCGCCCGGAAGGCAACGCCAACGCCGAGATCGCCACGGGCGACATCGAGGTCAACGTCGCTTCGCTGACCGTGCTCGGAGAGAGCGCGCCGCTGCCGTTCCAGCTGGACGAGCCCGCCGGGGAGGAGCTGCGGCTGAAGTACCGCTACCTCGACCTGCGCCGCGACGGCCCGGCGGCGGCGCTTCGCCTGCGCTCCAAGGTGAACGCCGCGGCGCGCGCGGTGTTGGCGGGCCACGACTTCGTCGAGGTCGAGACGCCGACGATCACCCGGTCGACGCCCGAAGGCGCGCGCGACTTTCTGGTGCCGGCCCGGCTGCACCCCGGCTCGTTCTACGCCCTGCCCCAGAGCCCGCAGCTGTTCAAGCAGTTGCTGATGGTCGCCGGGATGGAGCGCTACTACCAGATCGCCCGGTGTTACCGGGACGAGGATTTCCGCGCCGACCGCCAGCCCGAGTTCACCCAGCTCGACATGGAGATGAGCTTCGTCGACGCCGAGGACATCATCGCGATCTCCGAGGAGATCCTGACCGCGCTGTGGGCGTTGATCGGATATCGAGTGCCGACGCCCATCCCGCGCATCACGTATGCCGACGCGATGCGCCGGTTCGGCTCCGACAAGCCGGACATGCGGTTCGGGCTGGAGCTCGTCGAGTGCACGGAGTTCTTCAAAGACACCACGTTTCGCGTCTTCCAGGCGCCGTACGTGGGTGCGGTGGTGATGCCGGGCGGGGCGTCGCAGCCGCGGCGGACGCTGGACGGCTGGCAGGACTGGGCCAAGCAGCGCGGGCACCGCGGGCTGGCCTACGTGCTCGTCGGCGACGACGGGGAGCTCGGCGGCCCGGTGGCCAAGAACCTGACCGACGCCGAGCGCGAGGGTCTGGCCGCGCACGTCGGGGCCAAGCCGGGGGACTGCATCTTCTTCTCCGCCGGCCTGCCCAAGCCGTCGCGCGCTCTGCTGGGCGCCGCCCGAGGGGAGATCGCCAGCCGGCTCGGCATGATCGATCCCGACGCGTGGGCGTTCGTGTGGGTGGTGGACCCGCCGCTGTTCGAGCCCGCCGACGAGGCGACCGCCGCCGGGGACGTGGCCGTCGGCTCCGGCGCGTGGACGGCGGTGCACCACGCGTTCACCTCGCCCAAGCCGCAGTACACCGACGTGGTCGACACGGACCCAGGCGCCGTGTTGGCCGACGCCTACGACATCGTCTGCAACGGCAACGAGATCGGCGGGGGCTCGATCCGTATCCACCGTCGCGACATCCAGGAGCGCGTGTTCGCCGTGATGGGCCTGGACCAGGCCGAGGCCGAAGAGAAGTTCGGATTCCTGTTGGAGGCGTTCACCTTTGGCGCGCCGCCCCACGGCGGGATCGCGTTCGGCTGGGACCGGATCAACGCTCTGCTGTCCCGTGTCGACTCGATCCGCGAGGTGATCGCCTTCCCGAAGACCGGCGGCGGAGTCGATCCCCTCACCGATGCGCCCGCGCCGATCACCGCGCAGCAGCGCAAGGAGTCCGGAATAGACGCCAAACCGGAAAAGGTTGACCAGGCATGACCGAAATGCCTGATACCGCGACGATCAACGCGTTCAACAAGACCATCATCGACGAGTTCCGGACCAATGGCGGCAAGGTGAGCGGCCAGTTCGAGGACGCGAACCTGCTGTTGCTCACTACGACCGGCGCCAAGTCCGGACAGTCCCGGGTCTCGCCGCTGGCCTACTTCGACATCGACGGCAAGCTGATCATCATCGGATCCTTCGCCGGCTCACCGGTCAGCCCGGCGTGGGTGCACAACCTGCGCGCCAACCCGCGGGCCCGCGTCGAGATCGGTGCCGACGAGTTCGCCGTCACCGCGCGCGAATTGCCGTCCGACGAACGCGACGCGCTGTTCGACAAGGTCACCGCCGCCGCGCCCGGCTTCGCCGAGTACCAGTCCAAGACCAGCCGGGTCATTCCGCTGTTCGAGCTGCAGCGCACCTAGGCCCGTGGGCGTAGCGCGGCGGGCTGGGCCATCTTTTCTTCTGGTCCCCGCGCGTGCGGGCCTCACACGGCTGCGTCTGGTGTGGTTCAACCTGGTACAGACCGCCGTGGCCGCGGGCCTGTCGTGGTATCTCGCGCACGACGTTCTCGAGCATCCGCAGCCGTTCTTCGCACCGATCGCGGCGGCGGTGTCGTTGTCGACGAGCAACGTGCTGCGCGCGCAACGCGCCATCCAGATGATGGTCGGGGTAACCCTCGGGATCGGGCTGGGCTCGGTGGTGCAGGCCCTCCTTGGCCCCGGCGCGGTCCCGATCGCGATCGCCGCATTGTTCGCGCTGGGTGCGGCGGTGCTCATCGGGGGCGGCTTCATCGGGCACGGGATGATGTTCGCCAACCAGACCGTGGTGTCGGCCATCCTGGTGTTGGCCTTGTTCCACAGCGGCCTCGGCTGGGAGCGCATCTTCGACGCGCTGATCGGAGGTGGGCTGGCCATCGTGTTCGCCGTCCTGCTGTTCCCCGCCGACCCGCTTAGGGTGCTGCGCAACGCGCGCGTCGGTGTGCTGGGCGTGCTGCACGACGTCTTGTCGCGTGCGGCGGACGTCGCCGTCGGACGCAAAGCGCCGCCCCCGAACTGGCCACTGACGGCGGTCGACCGAGTGCACGAACAGCTCAGCGGACTGCTCGAGGCGCGCACCACCGCCCGCCAGGTGGTGCGCGTCGCGCCGCGCCGCTGGGGGATGCGCGACACGGTCCACGCCGCCGATCGCCAAGCCGTGCACGTGGCCATGCTGGCCGTCTCGGTGCTGCAACTGGCCCGCGCCGTCGCCCCTGCCGCGGACGGCTGTCGCCACGCGCCTCCGCAGACCGTGCACACCGTGTTGGTGGTGCTTGCGGCCGCGACCGCCCTCGCCGATCCCGATCCGGCCGGCGCGTGCGCGTACATCGCGTCGGCGCGTCATCACGCTTCGGAATTGCAGTCGGCCGCCCACGAGAAAACGCAGTTGATCCTGGCCGACATCGTCAGCGCGTGCGTCGACGACCTGCAGCGGGTCGTCGACCTACGGCACGGGTGACGCGGTTCAGCGCGAGTCGGCCAGGAACTCCTGGACCAACTTCCTCGGGGCCTGCGTCAGCCACGCCTCGGTGATCAGCTCCTCGAGGTCACGGACCGAGATCGCGTCCAGTTTGACCAGCACCGCCGGGTAGCCGTCGAAATGCGGTGTCGTGAAATAGACCTCCGGCTCGTCGGCGATCAACCCGAACTTGACGCCTTCGTCGGACACCCGCACGCCGAGGATGTCGCCGCCCGGCGGTTCCGTGCCGCCAGCTGCCAGCGCTTCGCGCTCGGAGGGACGCAACGGCCGCTCCCACGCCAGCAACTTCTTGCCGACCCGCCAGTCATGCGGGGACGGCTCCGAGGTGAGTGCCAGCTCACGGACGATGCGGGCGACGTCATACCACGTGGCCACATCTCGATTGTGCTCCCGGTTTGGCGCGCGCGCCGCCCTATTGGCAAACGGCTTCGCGGCGCGGACGGCGCGTAACCGTCCCGCGTGTGATGTGATCAGCCTTGTGCCTGAAGCTGACGCCGGAACCGCCCGCCGCCATCGAGTCACCCACCGCACCCAGTACCGGTACTCCGACGTCGTGACCGGCTCCTACGGCCGCGGCTTCCTCACCCCGCGCGACTCGGCGCGGCAGCGTTGCGTCGCGCACCGGCTGACCATCGACCCGGCCCCCGCCGACGTCTCCACCAGCGTCGACGTTTACGGCAACATCAGCTCGTACTTCCACGTCACCGAGCCGCACCACGCCCTGACGGTCACCAGCGACTCCATCGTCGACGTCTATCCGCCCGCCCCGGGTCGCTATACCAGCGGGCCGGCGGTGCAACCGTGGGAGGACTCCCGGCCGACGGGCGGCAGGGGCGCGCTCGCCGCGGAGTTCACCCTGGACTTGAATCCGCCCGAGATCACCGACGAGATTCGCGACTACGCAGCGCCCAGTTTCGCCCCGCGGCGCCCGCTGGTCGAGGTGCTGCGCGACCTCGCGTCGCGGATTTTCGCCGACTTCACCTACCGCTCGGGGTCGACGACGATTTCCACTGGTGTCAACGCGGTTCTGGCGGCCCGGGAAGGGGTATGTCAAGACTTTGCCAGGCTGGCGATCGCTTGCCTGCGCGCCAACGGTCTTGCGGCCAGCTACGTGTCCGGGTATCTGGCCACTGACCCGCCACCGGGAAAGGATCGAATGATCGGGATAGACGCCACCCACGCATGGGCGGGAGTGTGGACACCCCAGGAGCCCGGCCAGTTCGAATGGCTGGGCCTGGATCCCACCAACGACCAGCTGGTCGACGAGCGCTACATCATCGTGGGGCGCGGCCGCGACTACGCGGACGTGCCGCCGTTGCGCGGCATCATCTACACCAATTCCGAACACAGCGTGATCGACGTCGCCGTCGACGTGGTGCCGTTCGATGGGGATGCGCTGCATGCGTGACTTCAACTGCCCCAACTGCGGCCAGCGCCTGGCGTTCGAGAACTCCACCTGCTTGAACTGCGGTAGCGCGCTGGGATTTTCACTCGAGCAGATGGCCCTGATGGTCATCGCCGAGGAGAACGCCGGCGAGCACGCCGGTTTCGTGGACGCCGCCGAGTATCAGCTGTGCGCCAATCTCCGACTGGCGGAATGCAATTGGCTGGTTCCCGTCAACAATCCCCGGCTGCTGTGCACGTCCTGCGCACTGACCACCGTGCGGCCCAACGACGCCGACACCGCCGGCCTGGCCGAGTTCGCCCGGGCCGAGGCGGCCAAGCGGCGGCTGATCGTCGAGCTGCACGAGCTCAAGCTGCCGATCGTCGGGCGCGAAGAAGATCCCGAGCAGGGGTTGGCGTTTCACCTGCTGTCCAGCGCGCACGAGAAGGTGATGACCGGGCACGACAACGGCGTCATCACCCTGGATCTGGCCGAGGGCGACGACGTGCACCGCGAGCAGTTGCGGGTGGAGATGGAGGAGCCGTACCGCACGCTGCTGGGCCACTTCCGGCACGAGATCGGGCACTACTACTTCTACCGGCTGATCGCCCCGTCCAGCGACTACCTGGCGCGGTTCAACGAGTTGTTCGGCGACCCCGACGCGGACTACCAGGAGGCGTTGGATCGCCACTACAGCCAGGGGCCACCCGAGGATTGGCAGGAAAATTTCGTCTCGTCGTATGCCACCATGCATCCCGCCGAGGACTGGGCCGAAACGTTCGCCCATTACCTGCACATCCGCGACACCTTGGACACCTCGGCGTGGTGCGGCTTCGCGTCGGCCTCTGCGACATTCGACCGGCCGGCGTTGGGCCCCAGCGCTTTTCAGACGATCATCGACATGTGGTTGCCGCTGTCGTGGTCGCTGAACATGGTGAACCGGTCGATGGGCCGCGACGACCTCTATCCGTTCGTGCTGCCGGTCGCGGTACTCAAGAAGATGAAGTTCATCCACACCGTGATCGACGAGGTGACCTCCGAAGCGAGGGGACCGGCCGCCATCGCCGGCTGATTGGCTTCGTCGCGAACGGGCACACTGCGGCGATGTGCTTTTCGATGACGGCGGATCTGGTGGTGGGCACCGCGCTGGTGCCGGTCGCGGTGGCGACCCTGCGTGAGGTGAAGCATTGGCGCGAACTGCCATTTGCCCTGCTGCCCACGGTGTTCGCGGTGCACCAGTTCCTCGAGGCGGCCGTGTGGCCCAATCGCCATGTTCCCGCGGGGATGGCAAACTTTGCGCTGCACGCGTATGTCTTCATCGCGCTGCCGTTGCTCCCGCTGCTGGTCCCGTTGGCGATCCTGATGCTCGAACCGCGCGGCGCCCGGCTGCGGGTGGCGCCGTTCGCGGTGCTCGGCGCGATGGTGTCGGCCTACCTCGCGGTCGTCGTCCTTACCAAGCCGGTCGGGGTGACGAGGTGCCCGCACGCGCTGGAATACCAAACCGGCTCCCGCGACAGCTATTTGTGGGCCGTGCTCTACATCGTCGCCGTCATCGGGCCGGCGCTGCTGTCGGGATACCGCTCCATAGTGGTGTTCGGTGTGGCGAACCTGGTGGGGTTGGTTCTCGTCGCGGTGCTCTACCTGCAGGCGTTCGCGTCGCTGTGGTGCATCTACGCCGCCGTGCTCTCGGTCCTGGCGCTGGTGCATATGCGGCGGCGTCGCCGACTGCCCGATCCCCACCGCTACCACGGCGCCCCGCTGGAATCGGCGCGATCGAGCGTGTGATCTGCCGCCCGCTCGGCGGGCCTTTGGAAATCCCTTGTGTCACTGTGGTTTCAGTGGTCACAATGCGGCCGTTTTTGTCGGTGGGTGTTCGTAGAGTTTGAGGCATGGGTGTCAGCAGTCGTGAGGAGATCGTCGGGGTCATCGACGCGCTCGACGGCGATGCTGAGCGCTTGTGTGCGTTGTCTTTTGACGCGTTGACGACCCCGGAGCGGTTGCGCGTCTTGGAGCGGGTGGAACGCGTGGCCCGCCGGCTGCGCACC
>NZ_MPNT01000052.1 GCF_001907675.1 Mycobacterium paraffinicum | reverse complement strand
CCAACCGTCACTGAAGCCCTGATGCAGAACTGTCACTGATGTCCTGAGACATCACAGCCGACGTGGTTGAGCCCGCACGCCCGCACCGGTGGGCCCCGACGCCGACACCGTCGGCACCGCCCGGGGCGACGATGCCGGGTCTGGCGTACCTGGTCGGCCAGCTGACGGCCGACGCGCGCGGGTCGGTGAGCGCCAGGGCGCGCGCAAGGCGGGCGGCCCAGCCCGATCTCGTCGAGGTCCCCGCGGCGGCCGCGGCCCAGGCCGAGGCGTCGCAGGCGCGGCGCCGGCGGGCGGATGTCACGCAACTCGGCCGCCGTTACGAGTACCTGGACGCAGAACCGTCGGCGAGCGCCTCGGATCGGGGCGCGGAAACCCTGGGCTTCGCCGGAACCGCGCCCGCCAAGAGGGCCGCCGCACCGGCCGGATTGACGGCGCTGGGCGACGATGCCTTCGACGGTGCAGCGCGCACGCCGATGCTGCCGCACACTTGGGACTACGGCCCGTCCGCACCGTGAAGGGGCTGGGGCACAACGGTATTCGTCGGCGCACGGCGGACCACCGGAAAACGGAGTCCGGGCCTTAGCCAACCGTCGTCCGCAAACGGGGGAAGAGCGGTAGCCTAACCCGCATGCAGAACGCGTCGGTGGTCTCCCTGCTGCGTGAACGCGCGGGTCTGCAGCCCGACGAGATCGCGTTCCGCTACACCGACTACGAACACGATTGGGCGGGCGTCACCGAGACGTTGACGTGGGCCCAGCTGTACCAACGGACCCTGAACGTCGCGCACGAGGTCAAGCGGCACGGCGCCGTCGGGGACCGGGCCGTGATCCTGGCCCCGCAGGGCCTGCCCTACATCGTGGCGTTCCTGGGCGCGATGCAGGCCGGGCTGATCGCGGTGCCGCTGTCCGTTCCGGCGGCGGGCTCACACGACGAACGGGTCAGTGCCGTCCTGGCCGACACCGCGCCCACCGTCGTCCTCACCACGTCGCCCGTCGCCGGGACCGTTAGCGAGTACCTCCAGCAGCCGGGCGCGGCGACGACCCCGGCCGTCGTCGAAGTCGATGCGCTCGATTTGGACGACACCTCCGCGCCGAGCATCCGGCTCAGCGGCGCGCCCGGCACGGCGTACCTGCAGTACACGTCCGGCTCGACGCGTTTGCCGGCCGGGGTGATGATCTCGCACCGCAACCTGCACGTGAACTTCCAGCAGCTGATGGCCGCCTACTTCGTCGAGTTCAACGGCTTTCCGCCACGCGAATCCGCCGCCGTGTCCTGGCTGCCCTTCTACCACGACATGGGGTTGGTGTTGGGCGTCATCGCGCCGATCATGGGCGGTTATCGCGGTGACCTGACCAGTCCGGTGGCCTTCTTGCAACGACCGGCGCGCTGGATCCACGCGATGTCGATCGGCACACCGGTGATGTCGGCGGCCCCGAACTTCGCCTTCGAATTGGCCGTCCGAAAGACCAAGGACGCCGACCTGGAGGGCGTCGACCTGGGCAACGTGCTGGGCATCGTCAGCGGCGCCGAACGCATCCACCCCGCCACGCTGGACCGGTTCGCTAAACGCTTCGCCCCCTACAACTTTGACGACCGCGCGATGCGCCCGTCCTACGGATTGGCCGAGGCCACCGTCTACGTCACCAGCCGCGCCACCCGCGGCGCCCCGCGGGTCGTTCACTTCGAATCCGAGAAGTTGTCGGAGGGCGCCGCGGAACGGTGCTCGCCAGACAGCGGCTCGCCGCTACTGAGCTACGGCATGCCGACGTCGCCGGCGGTGCGGATCGTCGACCCCGACACCCGCCGGGAACTCCCGGCGGGTTCGGTCGGCGAGATCTGGGTCCACGGCGAGAACGTGGCCGGCGGCTATTGGCAAAAGCCCGAGGAGACCGAACGCACCTTCTGCGGCATCGTGGCCGACCCGGCCCCCGGCACACCGGAGGGACCGTGGCTGCGCACCGGCGACCTCGGGTTCGTCTCCGAGGGCGAGATGTTCATCGTGGGCCGGATGAAGGATCTGCTGATCGTCTACGGCCGCAACCACTATCCCGAGGACATCGAGTCGACGGTGCAGGGCATCACCGGGGGCCGCGTCGCGGCGATCTCGGTGCCGGTGGGCGAGACCGAGAAGCTGGTGACCATCATCGAGATGAAGAAGCGCGGCGACTCCGACGAGGAGGTCGCGCGCCGGTTCGCCGTCGTCAAAAACGATGTCACCGCGGCGATTTCGAGTTCACACGGTCTCAACGTCGCCGATCTCGTGCTGGTGCCACCGGGGTCGATTCCCACCACGACGAGCGGCAAGATCCGGCGCGCCGCCTGTGTCGAGCAGTACCGCCGTCAGGAGTTCACCCGGCTGGACGGCTGAGCGCCGCGCCTAGGATTGCGACTCGGCGAGGAAGCGGTCCACCACGTCAGGGCCCGTGGAGTGCAGCGCGATGGACAGCTCCAGCAGCCTGTCCTTGACCTTCTTGGGCAGCAACTCGATGGACTTCGTGGTGGCGGAGTCATACTTAGACCCCGGAAAGCGTTGCAGGACAACGTCCTTTTGCTCTTCCGTGGTGTAGATCTCCAGCAGCTTCATCCCCGCGAACGCTTCCTTCGCCGAGTCGGCCATTCCCGCTTTCGCCAGCGCCTCGAGCCGTTCCTCGTTGATCCAGACGTTGACCTTGATCGTTTTGGCGTCACCGCTCATGATCGGGCTCCCTCCAACGGGTTCAGCGTGAACACGGGCGGCCGGTCCGCCAGGTACTCCTCGGTGACGAACGGCGAGCCCCGGCCGTACTTCGCCGCGGCCTGGAGAACCACCTCGAACACCTCGTGCCGCATCACCTGTTGGGTCGGCTTCACCTCGTCGGTCAGGATGCTTCTGATCAGACTTCCGCTGAAACTCTGCGCCTTGGCGTAGTGCCCGCACAGCGCCGAGTTGGTCACTTCCCGGCACTCGGGGCAATACCAGTTCTCGCGCAGGAACACCGGTTTGATGCCCAGCTCCGACCGGTGTTCCTGCAGGAGGTTCTGCGCGTCGTACGGGTGGTAGAAGTCGCCGACGCCGGCGTGGTCGCGGCCGAACATGTGGTGCGTGCACCCGAGGTTGGTGCGCAGGATCGCGTGGAAGATCGCCTCCCGCGGTCCCGCGTATCGCATGTCCCACAGCGTGAAGGTCACCTTGTGGACGTCGTCCCGGAAGTATCCGCTCTTCCTGAGCTCCTCCTGCGTGAGCAGGATCGCCTCGTCGATGTAGTCGCCCACCCGCTTTTGCCCGATGATCGCGTTGACCAGAACGCCCGTGCTCAGGTCGTCGACCGGCTGGTCTTCGTTGGCGGCCAACCACGCCTGCTTCATCAGCGCCTCGTGCCCGGTGTGCGGGACGTTGCGGGTCTGATGCGCGACCACGTGCGTCCAGTTCTTCTCCGCGAGCGCGTCCTGGTGCTGCCTGGGCGTGAGCCAGAAGCTCTTGAAGGGCTCGTTGAACACCGGCTCGTTGATGAGCGTGACGTCCCCGGCGACGAACCGGTCCGCGTAAGCCAGCGTCTTCTTCACCCCCGGATGCCGGGAATCGGTTGTGCCGTAGGTCTTCTCAGCCAGGCGCTGCAGGTCGTACTGGTAGATCTCGGTGACGTCCAGGATGGCGATGGGAACGTCCAGGTACTCCAGCACGACGCTGGCCCCCTCTTGGACGCCCAGCGTCTCGATGTCGTTCCAGGACAGATCGAACACGATCGGGATGCTCCACAGCGTCCCGTCCGGCAACGCCAACTTGTCCAGCGTGGTGTCGACCTCCTGCCGGCCCATGAACCCGGTCAGCGGCGTGAAAAACCCGTAGGAAAGGCTGATGACCTCGTGCGCCGTCGCCTTAGAGATGGGCACCCGCGCCAGGCCCTGAATCCGGCTCGCCGCGTCCTCGGTGGACACCCGCTCCACGATCGGCTTGCCGTTGTGACCCGTATAGCTCATTCGTTGACCCTCGCTTCGCAGTCCAACACTTTCCTGGCAAACGTCGCCGGCGCCCGCGCCGATTCCTAAACCCCGACCGCCCCATCGTTGCTGCGCGCCAGCGCGGGGATGACGCCAACCTTCTCCAGGTGCGCAATCACCTCTTCGGCCAGCGTGTCCGCGTCCTTGGCGCCGCCCTCGAGTCGCAATTCCGGTTGCACCGGCGCCTCGTACGGATCGTCGATGCCGGTGAATCCCTTGATCTCGCCCGCGCGGGCCTTCTTGTAGAGGCCCTTGGGATCGCGCCTTTCGCAGATCTCGATGGGGGTATCGATGAAGATCTCCTGGAAGTCGCCTTCGAGCAGGGTTTCGCGCACCGCATCGCGGTCACGCCGGTAGGGACTGATGAAGGCCGTCAAGGCGACGACACCGGCCTCGCAGAACAACTTCGAGACCGCACCGATGCGCCGGATGTTTTCCTCGCGATCTTCGGCGGAGAAGCCCAGGCCGAACCTCTTGGCGAACGCCACGCCGTGGCGGGGCTCCAGCGTGTCCGGGCCGGCGTTGAGCCCGTAGCGGACGTTGTCCCCGTCGAGGAGATAGCTCCGGATGCCCCGCTCGTACAGCTTCTGCTCGACGGTGTTGGCCACTGTGCTCTTGCCGCTGCCGCTGAGCCCGGTGAACCAGAGGACGCAGCCCCGATGCCCGTTGAGCCGTTCCCGGCTGTCGCGGCTGATGTGGTGTTCGTGCCAGGTGATGTTGTTCGACATTTTCGGCTCCTCAACACCGATCTCGTAGCAGTCCTCCCACGACCTTCACCAGATCGCTCACCCAATCAAACAGGGTTGTCGCCGGTCGCTTACTTAAGATGACCAATTTACAGGAGTTTTCCGGTTCGCCGCCACCGTGCCGTCGCGGCCCCCGGCCCCGCGTTTGACCAGTTCCGGACGCCGCCGGTTGGGGCGCCGCCTTGCCGCGCCAGCGGGACGGGTCGCGCGACACCGGCGCCCATGGTTACGACCACGATGAGTCGAACGTCGCCGACGCGCCGCCGGTCAGGGCGACGATGCCGCGGTTTCGGCGGCGGCCAATTCGTCGCACAGGTGGTCCGCGAGATCGCGCACCGTGGTGATCTTGGTCGGGCTGATGCGCACCCCGGTTTCGGTTTCGATGCGGGTTCGCAGCTCCAGGTTTCCCAGCGAATCCAGTCCGTAGTCGGACAGCGGACGATCCGGATCGATTGTGCGGCGCAGCAACAGGCTGATCTGGCCGGACACCAGCCGGCGGATGGCGGTGGGCCATTCCTCGCGGGGCAGCGCCTTGAGTTCGGCCAGGAACTTGCCCGTGTCCGGATTGCCGCGCCCCATCGACTGGAACGCTTCGGCGAACCGGCTTCGTTGCGCGAACGAGGTCAGCCAGGGCGTTCCCATGATCGGCGCGTAGCCGGTGTAGGGGCGGTCGTAGCGCAGCAGCGATTCGAAGGCGTGGTAACCCTCCGCCGGCTTGATCGCGCTGCCGGCGTCTTCCACCAGCGCCGTGGCCCGGCCGACCTCCGACCATGCGCCCCAGGCGATCGCGCTGCCCGGCAGCCCCTGGCTGCGACGCCAGTACGCGAACGCGTCCAGCCAGCTGTTGGCCGCCGCGTACGCGCCCTGGCCCGGGGAACCGACCAGTGCGGCGGCCGAGGAGAACGAGCAGAACCAGTCCAGCGGCTGGCCCACGGTCGCGTGATGGAGGTTCCAGGCGCCGTAAACCTTTGGCGCCCAGCATATGTCGATGAGTTCGTCGGTGACGTTGGCCAGCGTGGCGTCCTGGACCACCGCGGCCGCGTGCAGCACCCCGCGCACCGGCAGTCCCGTCGCGGTCGCGCACGCCACCAGCCGCTCGGCCGTGCCCGGCTCGGCGATGTCGCCACGCTCCACCGCGATGTCGGCCCCGCCGGCGCGGAGACGCTCGATGTCTTGGCGGGCTTGCTCGTTGGGCGCCGAGCGCGAGTTCAGCACGATCCGTCCAGCGCCGCGCGCTGCCATCTCACCGGCCAGGAACAGCCCCAGCCCGCCGAGGCCGCCGGTGACGATGTAGGCGCCATCGCGGCGGAACGGCCGAACCCGCTCCGGCGGGACCGCGGCGACGCTGCGGCCCGCGCGGGGCACGTCGAGCACCACCTTGCCGGTGTGCCCGGCCGCCGCGACCAGGCGGACCGCGCCGGCCGCGTCGTGGATCGGGTAGTGCGTGGTGCGCGGCATGGGCAGCTCGCCGTCGGCCGTGTGACGGTACACGGTGGTCAGCAGGCGTCGGACGGTCTCGGGATGGCTGAACGTGAGCAACGCCAGGTCGACCGCGAACAGCGACAGGTTGCGGCGGAATGGGAACAGCCCGAGATGGGTGTCGCGGTAGATGTCCCGCTTGCCCAGCTCGACGAATCGGCCGCCGAAAGCCAGCAACTCGATTCCCGCGCGCTGCGCGGCGCCGGGCAGCGAGTTGAGCACGACGTCGACGCCGTATCCGCCGGTGTCACGGCGGATTTCGTCGGCGAACGCCGCGCTGCGCGAGTCGTAGACGTGCTCGATCCCCATGTCGCGCAGCAATTGCCGGCGCCGCGGGCTGCCCGCGGTCGCGAAGATTTCGCACCCCGCGGCCCGGGCGATCGCGATGGCCGCCTGCCCGACGCCGCCGGTGCCGGAGTGGATCAACACCTTGTCGGCCGGCGCGATGCGGGCCAGGTCGTGCAGGCCGTACCAGGCGGTCGCCGCGGCGGTGGGCACCGCGGCGGCGGCTTCCAGCGGAAGGTCGGGCGGGAGGGTGACCGCGTGCCGGGCGTCGGCGATGACGAAGGTGCCCCAGCAGCCGTTACCGGACATGCCGCCGACGCGGTCACCCACCCGGTGCGCGGTGACGTCAGGGCCGACGGCGGTCACCACGCCGGCGAAGTCACCGCCCAACTGCTGTTGGTAGCCCTCGAAGGTGGGATAGCGACCGAAGGCCACCAGCACGTCGGCGAAGTTGACGGTGGACGCGGCGACCGCGACCTCGATCTCCCCCGGCCCCGGCGGGACGCGGTCGAACGCGGTGAACTCCAGCGAGTCGAGGTCGCCCGGGGTGCGGATCTGCAGGCGCACGCCGTCCAGCTCGTGATCGACGACCGTGGTCCGCCGTTCGGCCGGGTGCAGCGGACCCGGCCGCAGCCGCGCGGTGTACCAGTCCCCGTGGCGCCATGCGGTCTCGTCTTCTCCCGAGCCGCTCTTCAACTGTGCCGCAACGTGTTCGGGCCCGGTCGTCCCGTCGACGTCGATTAGGGTGGCGCTCAGGTGCGGGTGCTCGGAATCGATCACCCGCAGTAGTCCGCGCAGCCCGGTCTGTTCCAGGTTGGGCACATCGCCGGCGGCCACGTACGCGGCATTCCTGCTGACCACGAAGAGCCGGGGCGACGCGCCGGGCAGCTCGGAGAGCTCACGGGCGACGGCCACCAGGTGCGACACGTAGTCGCGCCCGCGCCGCACCTCGTCGGCGCCGCCGACCGGCGGCGCGGTCACCACGACGACACCCGTCAGGCCCTCGAGCGGGCCGTGCCCGTTCGACACGGCCGGGCCGTTGCCGGACAGCAGCGTGCGCAGCCCGGCGGTTTCCACCGAGCCGACCGGCAACGACACCGTGGTGCAGCGGGCGCCGTCGCACAGCGCCTCGCCCAGCTGGTCCGTCAGCGGGTCCGTCGCCTCGCCCGCGCTGAGCAGCAGCCACGATCCCGGCTCGGCCCGGGCGGCATCCGGGAGTTGCCGCGGCTCCCATTCGATGGTCAACAACCGCTCGTTGAGCAGGCGCTCCGCCCGTTCGCGTTCCGAGACCCCGCCGGCCAGTCGCAGTCCCTCAACCCTCAGCAGCACGGCGCCGGACTGGTCCAGCACGTCGATGTCCGCCTCGCACTCGCCGGGGGCCGACGAGCGCACCTGCGCCAGGCAGTACTGCGCGTTGCGCGCAGAGGAATAGTTGCGCACCCGGCGCACGCCGACCGGCAGCAGCAGGCCGCCCGCGCCGGCCTGCTGCACCACCGGATGCACAACCACCGACTGAAAACACGCGTCCAGCAGCGCCGGGTGGATGGCGTAGCCCGACTGCCGGGAGCGGATCGCCCCGGGAAGCGCCACCTCCGCGAGCACCGTCGGGGTGTCCCCGTCGCCGACGAGCGCGGCGGCCAGACCCGAGAAGGCCGGTCCGTACTGAATCCCGATCGCGTCGAACGCCTTTCGCAATTCGGCGCCGTCCATGCCGGATGGATGATTGGCGATCAACGTGGCCATGTCGTGGGCGGGCGGCTCCGCGTCGTCCGCCCCCTCCGCGGCGCGCAGGACCGCGCGCGCCCGGCGTACGCGTTCGCCGTCCTCGTGGGTGTCCACGGTGAACTCGAGAACGCCGGGCGCGGTGACCGTCGCCGCCGACGACGCCCGCGTCCGGCCGTCCAGCAGCAGCGTCTGCTCCAACGTGATGTCGGTGACCTCGGACCGATCGCCCAGGACCGCACCCGCCGCGGTCAGCGCCATCTCGCAATATGCCGCACCGGGAAGCGCTGCCACGTGATGGATTTGATGGTCGCCGAGCCACGGGTGCGCCTCGGTGCCGACGTCGCCCTGCCAGACGTGGCGCTCGGGTTCCTCGTGCAGGTGCACGTGCGCACCGAGCAGCGGATGGACGGCCTGGACCGAGGCACCATGCGCCTGCTCCGTCGCCTCGCGGCTGAGCATGAGCCTGCGATGGGTCCAGGTCGGGACCGGCGCGTCCACCAGGCGGCCGGTCGGGTACTGGACCGAGAAGTCGACTGCTGCGCCAGCGCTGTGCACGTCGGCGACGAAAGCCCGCAAGCCCACCGGCAGCTCTTGCCCGCGGCGCATGGCCGCCAGCGCCGCGATCGGCATGTCCAGGCTGGCGGCGTTCTGCTCGACGGCGTGCGTGAGCAGGGGGTGCGGCGATAGCTCCCCGAAGACGCGGAAACCGTCCTTGAGGGCGGCCTGCACCGCCGCCGCGAATCGCACTGTGTGGCGCAGGTTTTCGGCCCAGTACTCGCCGGTGAACGACGGCCGTTCGCGGGGGTTCCACAGCGTGGCCGAGTAGTAGGGCACCTCGGGCTCCCTGGGCTCGAGGCCGGCGAGCGCCACGACCAGGTCGTCGAGGATCGGCTCCACCTGGGGCGAGTGCGATGCCACGTCCACCGCCACCTCGCGCGCCACCACGTCCTGCTCCTGCCAGGCCGCGACCAGGTCCCGGATCGACTGCGCGTCGCCGCCGACGACCGTCGAGGTGGGTGACGCGACCACCGAGAGGACGACGTCGGAGATCCCGCGAATGGACAGTTCCGAGAGCACCTGTTGGCCCGGCAGCTCCACCGACGCCATGGCGCCACTCCCGGCGAGCCGCCCCATCAGCCTCGAGCGTCGGCAGATGACGCGCACCCCGTCTTCCAGCGTCAGGCCGCCCGCGACAACCGCCGCCGCGGATTCACCGAGCGAATGACCGATCACCGCGCCGGGACGCACCCCATAGGACTTCATCGTCTCGGCCAGCGCCACCTGCATCGCGAAGATCGTCGGCTGCACCCGGTCGATGCCGGTCACCACCTCGGGCGCGGACATGGCCTCGGTGACCGAGAACCCCGATTCCGCGGCGATCAACGGTTCCATCGCCGCGATCGCCGCGGCGAAAACCGGTTCGGAGGCCAGCAGTTCGGCGCCCATCCGCGACCACTGCGAACCCTGCCCGGAGAACACCCAGACCGGCCCCCGGTCGTCCTGCCCCACGGCGGGTTCGCGCGGGACGTCGCTGCCGGCGACCTCGCGCAGAGCCGCGCTCAGCTCACCGAAGTCGCCGGCGGACACCACCGTCCGCACCGGCCGGTGCGCGCGGCGACGCGCGAGTGTGTAGCCAAGGTCCGGCAGCCCGGCCGGGCCGGCGCCACCGGCGTCGATCCAATCCGCCAGCCGGGCGGCCGTGACGCGCAGTTGCTCGGCGGACGTCGACGACACCGGAAACATCAAGGCCCCGTTGGCGTTCGGGGAGGCCGGCGGCGCTTGCTCCGGCGGTGCCTCTTCCAAGACCGCGTGCACGTTGGTGCCGGACATCCCATACGACGACACCGCGGCGCGGCGCGGGTGCCGGTCGCCGGGCCACGGCGCGTTGGCCTGCGGCACGAACAGTTCCGTCTTGATCGCGGCCATCTCGTCGGGCAACCGGGTGAAGTGGAGGTTCTGCGGCACCGTGCCGTGCTGTAGCGCGAGGATCGCCTTCATCAACCCCAGCGGTCCTGAGGTCGACTGCAGGTGGCCGAAGTTCGTCTTCACCGAGCCCAGCGCGCACGGCCCGGCGGTGCCGTACACGGCGGCCAGGCTCGCGTATTCGATCGGATCCCCGACCGGGGTGCCGGTCCCGTGCGCCTCGACGAAGCCGACCGTGGCGGCGTCGACGCCGGCGGTTTCCAAGGCCGTCCGGTAGACGGCCACCTGGGCGGTTTCCGACGGCGCCGCGATGTTCACCGTGCGGCCGTCCTGGTTGGCCGCGGTGCCGCGCAGGACGGCCAGGATGCGGTCTCCGTCGCGCTGCGCGTCGTCGAGCCGCTTGAGCAGCAGCACGACGCAGCCCTCACCGGAGACGAAGCCGTCCGCGTTCACGTCGAAGGCGTGGCAGCGGCCGGTCGGTGACAGCATGCCCTGCAGCGACCCCGAGACGGACTTCCGCGGTTCCAGGGTCACCGCGACGCCGCCGGCCAGGGCTAACTCGCTTTCGCCGGTGTTCAGACTGCCGCAGGCCTGGTGCACGGCCATCAGTCCCGACGAGCACGCGGTATCCACGGTGACGGCCGGGCCGTGCAGCCCCAGCGTGTAGGCGACCCGCCCGGACGCGAAGCTGTTGCTGGTGCCGGTGAACCCGTACGGCCCCTCGGCGGCGCCGCAGTCGGCGGACAGCAGTTCGTAGTCGCCGTGCGTCAGCCCGACGAAGACGCCGGTCTGCGAGCCCGACAACCGCGCGGGATCGAGGCCCGCATGCTCGATCGCGTCCCAGGATGTCTCCAGCAGCAAGCGGTGTTGCGGGTCGATCGCGGTGGCTTCGCGCTCGGTCATGCCGAAGAAATCGCAGTCGAAGCCGCCGACGTCGTCCAGGAAGGCGCCCCACCGCGTCACCGAGCGGCCGGGCACGCCGGGCTCCGGGTCGTAATAGAGGTCGGCGTCCCATCGATCGGCGGGAATGTCGCCCACGAAGTCAGCGCCGCGCAACAACGCGTCCCACAGCCGTTGCGGCGAATCGATACCGCCGGGAAGCCGGCAGGCCATGCCGATGACAGCAACTGGAGTGGCGGTTGCGACAGGCAACGTGCGGTCCCCTGTTCTCCCCAACGATGTTGGGCGGTCGGCGGCCGTACGAATGCTTGGCAGAGCCCCCCCGTGCGCATGGGCGCACCACCGCTCACGCATCCGGGCTCAGGATTCGTAAAGTGCGGTAACAGCTTAGCGACCGGAACTTCGTGCGCTCAGCGGTTCGAAATTTCGGGCGGGCGGCCAGTCTCAGGTCGAGATGGGGCGGAACTCGGGTGGTGCGTGGCGCGCCCGAGCACGCAGGGTCGAAAAGGCTTGCCAGAGAACCTCATTCGCGGAGCGCCGAACGTTAGGTTCCCCCGCCATCGCCGGATTCCTCGGAGTCGACCGCATTCGCGGGGTCCTCGATGACCTGATACGTCGGGTCGACCATCGAGACGGGCCGGTTGCCCGTCTGCCGGGCCTTCCCGGTTATCCGCAACAGCTGGCCGGGCTGAATATCGCCGCCACCGTGGCCGGGACGGAAGGTGATGGTAATTTCCCCGCTGTTGTCCCCGACGACGACCTCGCGCAGGGTGCGCCCACGGTCGTTGACGTCCTGGACTTCGCTGACCCGGCCCTCGACGGTGGCCCGTTGGCCGGAGATCAGGCCGGCCACCAGGATGACCGACGCCGACCGCTTCGGGTGCTCGTAGGCGTCCACCTTCTCGTCCTCGCCCCGGGACACCCACGCCTCGAGTTTGTCGATCTCGTCGGCGATCCGTTGCTCGAAGGTGTCGGGGTAGGCCTCCCTGATGCGTGATTCGACGTCGTAGGGCACGATGGTCGCCGCCGCGTCGGGGATCAGGCTCACCGCGCTCGAGATCTTGTCCGCGGTGCGGTCGTGCAGCAACCGCCCCAGCAGCCGCCCGTACGTCCGGCGCGGCAGCAGCACCGTCACGTTGGTGCGCGCTTGTTCCTCGCGGGCCTTGGCGACAAACAGCTGCGCGGCCCGGATGATCCGCCGGTCCGGGCAGTCGACGACCCGCAGCGGGGTGTCCAGATCGAAGTGATCCCAACGCTTTCGCAGCATGGCGGCATGGGCCGGGTCAACCATGAAGTGCACGGCGGTCAGCTCGTCGGCCCGTAATCCCCTGCCGTAGCGCAACGCTTCGATCACCGCCAGGTCGACGGCGTCGACGAACACGAACACCCGGTGCCGCGCATACTTCACCAGCTCCGGGCGGTCGGTGCGGAACATCTCGAGAATGGCTGCCTCGGCGCGGTATTCGCGGTTGAGCCGCGTCAGTATGAATACCAGCAGCGGGAAGACGATGACCACCAGCCACGCGCCCTCGGTGAACTTCGCCACCGCGAAGATGCCCACCACGATCGTGGACAGGATCGCCGCGGACAGGTTGATCGCCAGGCGGTGTCGCCAGCCCGGTTCGCGGTGCGTCAGATGGTGTTTGGTCATCCCGTAGCCGGCCATCGAGAACCCCGTGAACACGCCGATCGCGTAGAAGGGAACCAGCGCGTTGACCGAGCCGCCCGTCACCACCAACAGCAGCACCGACAGCGCCGCCAGCGTGATGATGCCGTTCGAGAAGACCAGGCGATGGCCGCGTTTGGTGAGCTGACGCGGCAGGAAGCGGTCCTCGGCGACGAAACTGGCCAGCGCCGGGAATCCATTGAAACTGGTGTTCGCACCGGTGAACAGGATGGCGGCGGTCGCGGCCTGGACCAGCGCGTAGAAGACGTTGCCGAGCACGCCGTTGCCGAAGACGGCGCGACCGATCTGCGAGAGCACCGACGGGTATTCGGTGAGATACGGCGTCGCGTGGGTGACGTGCGCCAGGTACGCGACGCCGGCCAGCAGCACGCCCAGGATGGTGGCCATGGCGGTGAGCACGCGGCGGGCGTTGAGGCCCTGCGGCTTTCGGAAGTGGTCGACCGTATTGGAGATGGCCTCCACCCCCGTCAGGGACGAGCCGCCGTTGGCGAACGCGCGGAGTAACACCAGGATCGTGGCCCCCAGCACCAGCCCATTGCCCTGGTGAACGGGCACGGTCCCGGCCAGGCGCGCGGGATCGTAAATGGGCAGATTCCCCAGGGCCGCGCGGATGAGGCCGACCACGATGGTCAGGCCGACCATGCCGATGAAGGCATAGGTGGCCAGCGCGAACGGCAGGCCCGCCTCCTTCAAGCCGCGCAGGTTTGCGTAGCAGATGGCAAGCACCACACCGACAGTGATTTCCAGGCTGTAGGGGCCCAGCGCGGGGACGGCCGACACGACCGCGACCGTCCCTGCCGCCGACTGCACCGCAACGGTGACCACGTAGTCGATCAGCAGCGCGGCGGCGGCTATCTGCGCCACCCGAGGCCCGAAATTCTCGCGGGCGACGATGTAGGAGCCGCCGGCCCGGGTGTAGGCCATCACCACCTGCCGATACGAGGCGGCGACCAGGATGAGGATCAGCAGGATGACACCGGTGATCGGAAGCAACAACAGGAACGCGGCCAGCCCCGCGTGCGGTAGCAGCTCGATCAGGATCTGCTCGGGGCCATAGGCGACCGATGACACCGCGTCCGGCGAAAGCGCGCCCAGGGCAACCGGATTCGACAACTTCTCGGAGGCGATGTCCTCGGTGACCAGCGGCTTGCCCAGGAACACCCGCTTGGCGATGTCCCCGACCGAAAGGGGAATCCGTAGCTTGCCGGCCGAAGAGGTCACGACCACCGTCCTTACCGTGAGCGGGCGAAACACCTCCGATGCATTGTGCACGTTCTCCGCCGCCGCGTTGGCAGCTGGGCGGCTCCGGACTAGGCGAGTCGCTGTACCGCGGCGGCGATCCGCTCGTCGGTGGCCGTCAACGCGACCCGCACGTGCTGCCCGCCGCGCGGGCCGTAGAAGTGACCGGGCGCCACCAGGATGCCGCGCGCTGCCAGCCAGCCGACGCTGTCGGCGCAGGATTCGCCCCGCGTGGCCCACAGATACAGGCCGGCTTCGGAATGGTCGACGGCAAACCCGGCCGCCCGCATCGCCGGCAGTAGCGCCGCGCGCCGCCGTTCGTACCGCTCCCGCTGCGCAAGCTCGTGGGCGTCGTCGTCCAGGGCCGCGACCATGGCCGCCTGGACTGGCGTGGGCACGATCATCCCGGCGTGTTTGCGCACCGCGAGCAGCTCGGCCACCAGGTCGGCGTCACCGGCGACGAATCCGGCCCGGTAACCGGCCAACGACGAGCTCTTCGACAGCGAGTGGATCGCGAGCAGCCCGCTGTGGTCGCCGTCGCACACCGACGGATGCAGGATCGACAGCGGTTGCGCGTCCCAGCCCAGGCCCAGGTAGCACTCGTCCGAGGCCACCACGCTGCCCCGCTCACGCGCCCAGCCGACCACTTTGCGCAGGTGGTCGAGGCCCAGCACGCGGCCGGTCGGGTTGCTCGGGGAGTTCAGGTAGACCAGCGCCGGCGATCGGGGGCCCAACTGGGTCAGCGAATCCGCGCGCAGCACCGAGGCTCCGGCCAGCCGGGCCCCGACGTCGTAGGTCGGATACGCCAGCTCGGGCACCGCAATCACGTCCGCGGGCCCGAGCCCCAGCAGCGTCGGCAACCAGGCGATGAGCTCCTTGCTGCCGATCACCGGCAGGACGGCGGCCTCGCCCAGCCCGGTGACGCCGAAACGGCGGGCCAACGCGGCGACCGCGGCTTCCCGCAGCCGCGGGGTGCCGGCGGTGGCGGGGTACCCGGACGCGGAACCGGCGGCGGCGAGCGCCTCTTGGATCACCGGTGCGACGGGGTCGACCGGGGTACCGACGGACAGGTCGACGATCCCGTCGGGGTGGGAGCCGGCCAGCGCTTTGGCGTCTGCCAGCGTGTCCCACGGGAATTCAGGCAGGGACGCCGACACTCGCCCGCGTGCGGCGCGGGGCCTCACCCCGGGCTGCTCGAGCACCGGCCGGCTCAGTCGCCCTCGCCCTGCGGCGGCAGGTCCTTGACCACCTGCGGGTCGTTCTCGGTCATGCCGACCTTGGCGGCGCCGCCCGGCGACCCCAGCTCAGTGAAGAAGTCGGCGTTGATCTGGGTGTACTGGCTCCACTGCTCGGGCACGTCGTCTTCGTAATAGATCGCTTCCACGGGGCAGACCGGCTCGCACGCCCCGCAGTCGACGCACTCGTCGGGGTGGATGTACAGCATCCGCGCGCCCTCGTAGATGCAATCGACCGGGCACTCCTCGATACAAGCCTTGTCTTTGATGTCGACACAGGGCTCGGCGATCGTGTAGGTCACAGACGTCTCCTCCATGTACTACTTCGGTGTGGGCTGCTCTTCGGCTCGCGCCCGGTGCTTCCGGCCGCTCCAGACAAAGCTTTCGGTTACTGATACTAGACGTTGCACATACACGTCAACCACTTGGCACGCCCGTCGAATAGACGATTTAAGACCGCCAGTCTCGGGGCCCGCGACCGGGGCTGGTTTCGCCAAGGGCGAACAGCGGCCAGGGGCCGCCGAACTGCGCATAGTCGCAGTCCAGCGAGGTTGTGCGATAACTGTTGAGATGGAAGCACGGTCGTGGCGCCTGGTAACCTCGACCGGGAGACGGCAACCGCTGGGTGAGATGTCGTCGCCTTAATAGCGGTGCATTAACGGGGAAGGTGTCCACACATGAGGCTGTCGTTGACCAAATGGACCGTCGCGATCGGTAGCGCGGCGGTGGCGTTGACCGCCGGCGCCGGGATCGCATCCGCGGACCCGACGGACGCGATCATCAACACCACGTGCAACTACGGACAGGTGATCGCGGCGCTCAACGCCACCGATCCGGCCGCCGCCGCGCAGCTGAACAGCTCGCCCATGGCGCAGTCCTACATCCGCAGCTTCCTGGCCTCGCCGCCGCCGAAGCGCCAGCAGATGGCCCAGCAGATCCAGGCGATGCCGTCGGCGCAGAAGTACTACGACGACATCAACCAGGTCGCGGTCACCTGTAACAACTTCTGAGCCGCCGGTTCAGTAACCACCGAGCAGGCCGCGCACGCGGCCCAGCGTTTGCGGTCCGACGCGGCTGCAGATTCGCGACGGGTCTGCGGGCCTCCGCCCCCAGAGCAGCAGTACGCGCGCGGCAGGATCGGTTTCCAACGTCGCGGGGCCCTCGGGTTCGGCCAGTTCGATGGCGGTGCGATCGGCTTCGGCCCTGACCACGACGTCGTCGGAGCCGGCGGCCCGCAACCGGGCCTCGACGTGCTCGCCCTGCGCTAGTTGCCTGGCGCCCTTGGCCAGCAGCGGCTTTCCGACCGCCAGGACGCTGTGGGTGGTCATCCAGGGCTCGGCCAGCCGCGCCTGCGCCGCCGCGTCATCGCCGGTGATGTCCCAGCCGTGCAGCACGAGCTCTTCGCGCATGTGTTCGGCGAACCAGGGCACCTTCATGGTGCGGCCCGTCCACGCGACATCGATGTCCGGTGGCACGTCGTCGGCCGCCGCCGCCACGCCGTTCAGGGTGGCCATCCGGTCGAAGAGCGCGTCCCACAGGTCCGCGTCGCTCAGGGCGCGCAGTGGTCCCTCACGCTCCTCGAATCCGCGCGTGCCGACGGGTTCACCCTCCAGGGCGGCGGCCAGCACCCGGGCGATCTCCTCGGCGTTTCCGGCCTGATGGACGACGATGTCGCGCACCGTCCACGCCTCGCACCAGGTGCCGGCGTCGGGTCGTCGCTGCTGTACCGCGTCCACGAATGGGCGCCACTCCGGGAACCGGTCATCGTCGATGTTTCGGTTCACGGCGTCGGGATACCCGCGCCGTCTGGGTGCTAAGCGGCCCGCCGCGCGTAGGTCGTGGTGCGTTGACGCGCCGGTCGCCCGATCCCCTCGGCGATCTCGGTCAGCTCTTCCACGGTCTTGGCCGACCCGTGTTCCGAGCCGGCCATCCGCGAGATGGTCTCCTCCATCAGCGTGCCGCCCAGATCGTTGGCGCCGCCGTTGAGCATCACCTGGGTGCGTTCGACGCCCAGCTTCACCCAGCTGGTCTGAATCTGGGAGATGCGGCCGTGCAACATGATTCGCGCCAACGCGTGCACGGCGCGGTTGTCCCGGTGGGTGGGTCCGGGCCGGGCCGCGCCGGCCAGATACAACGGCGAACTCTGGTGCACGAACGGCAGCGGCACGAATTCGGTGAACCCGCCGGTGCGGTCCTGGATCCCGCGCAACACGTTGAGGTGGGCGACCCAGTGCCGTGGGGTGTCGACGTGCCCGTACATCATCGTCGACGACGATCGCAGGCCCACCTCGTGCGCGGTGGTCACGATGTCGATCCACTCCGAGGTCGGCAGCTTGCCCTTGGTCAGCACCCAGCGCACCTCGTCGTCCAGGATCTCGGCGGCCGTGCCCGGAATGGTGTCCAACCCCGCCTCGCGCAAGCTGATCAGCCACTCGCGCACGCTGAGCCCGCTCTTGGTGACGCCGTTGGCGATCTCCATCGGCGAGAAGGCATGCACGTGCATCGACGGCACTCGCGCCTTGACGGCGCGGACCAGGTCGGCGTAGCCGGTGACCGGCAATTCCGGGTCGATGCCGCCCTGCATGCACACTTCGGTGGCGCCCTGGACGTGTGCCTCCCACGCGCGGTCGGCCACCTCGTCGGTGGACAACGAATACGCGTCGGCGTCGCCCTTGCGCTGCGCGAAGGCGCAGAACCGGCAGCCGGTGTAGCAGATGTTGGTGAAGTTGATGTTGCGGTTCACCACGAAGGTGACATCGTCACCGACGGTGTCGCGGCGTAGCGAATTAGCCAGCGCTGCAACGGCTTCCAGCGCCGGTCCGTCGGCGGTCGCCAGCGCCAGGTACTCGCTGTCGCTGCAGCCGGCGGGATCACGCTCGGCCGCCCGCAGGGCGGCAAGCACATCGGTGTCGATCCGCTCGGGCGCGCGTGCGGCCAGTTCGTGCACCTGCGCGCGGATCGATTCCCAGTCGCCGAAGGCGCTGTCGAGGTCGCTGCGGGCTTCGGTGGCGCGACCCTCGGTGTCGATCGCGGCGTTGAGATCAACCCGTCCCGCCGAGGCGACGTCGTCGGGTTCCTGCCAGGGCAACCCCACCGGATGGACGTCGCGGGCCAGCCCGGTCGCCGGGTCGGCGAGCGCCAGCACGTGCCCGCGCACCCGCGGGTCGATCCACGCGGCTCCAGCCTGGACGTACTTGGGCTGGGCGGTCAGCCGCTGGACCAGTTCGTATCCGGCCCGGGCGGTGATATCGGCGAGGTCGTCCAGCGCGGGCCAGGGCCGCTCGGGGTTGACGTGATCGGGCGTGAGCGGTGAAACCCCGCCCCAGTCGTCGACCCCGGCGCCGACCAGCGCGAGGCACTCGTCGGGGGAAACCAGGTTGGGCGGCGCCTGGATGCGCATGCCGGGGCCGAGCACCAGCCGCGCGACCGCCACCGTCGCCAGGTAGTCGTCGATCCCCGCGTCGGGGACGTCGGCCATCGCGGTGTGTTCCTTGGCCCGGAAGTTCTGCACGATCACTTCCTGAACATGCCCGAACTCCTTGTGCGACTTGCGGATCGCGTGCAGGGTTTCGGCCCGTTCGGTCAGCGTCTCGCCGATGCCGACCAGCAGGCCGGTCGTGAACGGGATGGACAACCGGCCCGCGTCGGTCAGCGTGCGCAGCCGGACCGCGGGGTCCTTGTCCGGGCTGCCGTAGTGCGCAAGCCCTTTCGTCTCGAACAGCCGTCGCGACGTGGTCTCGAGCATCATGCCCATCGACGGCGCGACCGGCTTGAGCCGGGCCATCTCCGACCAACTCATCACGCCGGGGTTCAGGTGTGGCAGCAGCCCGGTTTCTTCGAGCACCCGGATCGCCATGGCCCGCACGTAGGACAGCGTGGAGTCGTAGCCCCGTTCACCGAGCCACTGCGCCGCCTCCGGCCACCGACCCTCGGGGCGGTCACCGAGGGTGAAAAGCGCTTCCTTGCAACCGAGTTCGGCCCCGCGGCGGGCGATGTCGAGGATCTCGTCGGGCTCGAGGTACATGCCCGCGCCCTGCGCGCGCAGCTTGCCCGGGACGGTGACGAAGGTGCAGTAGTGGCACGTGTCGCGGCACAGGTGGGTGACGGGGACGAACACCTTGCGCGAATAGCTGATCGGCAACCCGCCGCCGGGGCCGCGCCGGCCGGCCGACGCCAGCCCCGCATCGCGTACCCGCGCCGCGCTGGCGCACAGATCCGCGAGGTCCTCACCCCGCGCGGTCATCGCGACGGCCGCCTCGTCGACGTTGAGCGCGACGCCGTCTCGGGCGCGGCGCAACACCCGCCGCAGCGCGGAAGCGCTCGTCTTTGGCGGAACCACAGGATTAGGAAGAGCGGTAGGCTCCTCGCCCGGAGTCAGCGGCACCTTCGTGTAACTTCCCCACGATCGAATTTCATCCGCGTGTCCCAACATGTGAAATTTTCTTTCAGGCCCGTGCGGGCCCCGTCTGCGCAACAGTCAACAGTAGCGTCAGCCCCGCACCGGCAAGCGGGGACATCCCTGCCCACGACCGCACGAACGTCACCCCCGGTGGCCGCGCCGCCACAGCACCCAGAACGGCGGCGCCACCCCCGACAGGATGAGCAGCAACGCCCCATAGGCCATCACGCCGCGGCCGCCCAGGATGACGTCGTCGGCCGGGCCGCCCATGCTGATCACCGCCACGGTGAGCAGCCACGTCCACAGCGGCAGCGCGGCCAGCCGCGACGACGTGGTCCACCGCCCGGCGGCCCAGACCAGGGCGGCGTTGACCAATCCCGAAATCAGTCCGCTGATGGGGAAAGGAATCGACCCGATGTAGGAAGGCAGCAGCAGGGCCCCGGCCAGTGCGGAGAGGACCCCGTCGACGGCCAGCAGCGCCAAGACAACGAAACGGATCGCGGGGTCTGTCGCGCCGCCGTCTTCGACGGGTAGGACGCGCGCTTTCGTTTCGGTCAGGTCGGGACGCTGTCGATGTTGGAGAGTATGGAGCCGATAACCCACTGCAGGCTGTCGAGCCGGTCCTGCCAATGCTGCTGATTAGGGTCCAGGTCGGGGTCCATGCGAAATCCTTCCGTGGCTGCCTGATTCGCAAGCCTACCGTGTGACGCCCGCGCCGAAATCGAGCCCGGCGAGCAGATCCGTCTCCCAGCCGCGCTCGTCGCGCTCCCCCGCCGAGCCGGCGGCCAGCACGTAGTGTTCGTCCGCCAGGATCGGCAGCGCCATGTTGTTCGACAAGGCGCAGGCCCGGCCGGTCGGTCCGACGATCACCTGGGTGGCGTGCGCGGCCAGCGCCGCCCTCTTTGCCGCCCACGCCGCAACGGCGGGCTCGACGACGGCGTCGATGTCGGCATCCGCGTACCCGAACCCGAACTCCTCCTCCGGAGGAACCGTCCACTCGGGCTGCAGATCCTCTGGGCCCAGTTCGCGGATGCCCGCCAGGAAGGTCCGGGTGGCGAACACCGACCAGTAGAACTTCGGCACCGTCCACGGCTCGCCGGGGAAGTCGTCGGAGCCCGCGGCGGCGACCGCGCGCGTCGTGACGGAGTGGGTCTGGACATGATCGGGGTGGCCATAGCCGCCGCCCGGGTCATAGGTCACGACGACGTGGGGGCGGTGCTCGCGGATGACGGCGACCAGCGCGCCGACGGCCTCCCGCTCGTCGGCGTCGATGAACCGCCGGCGCCGCCGTCCGGGCGTGCCCCGCATCCCCGAGTCGCGCCAGCGCCCGGCGCCGCCCAGGTAGTGGGGTTCGCCGGCGCCCAGCTCGCGCAGCGCGGCGGTGAGCTCGCCGATCCGGTAGCCGCCCAACTGATCCGCGCGATCGACGGCCAGCTCGGCCCAGCGCTCGCCGATGACCTCGCCCTCCTCGCCGAGCGTGCAGGTGACGACCCGCACGTCCGCCCCGCGGGCGCTGTAGTGGGCGATGGTGGCGCCGTTGCTGAGGCTCTCGTCATCGGGATGCGCGTGGACGAACAGCAGCCGCGGAGTCTCAGGCATGGACGGCACCCTACCCGCCGCCGTCGGCCGTTGCGGTCTCGTCGCGTCCAATAGGAACGCGTGCGGCTACTATCGAGGGATGCCGCAGCTCACCAAGATCGCCCCGACCGGCGGCCCGAGCCGCCGACGGGGCGAGGTCCTCGAACGGGCGCTGTACGAGGCCACCCTGGCCGAGCTCGCCGAAGTCGGGTATGGGGGGCTGACGATGGAGGGGATCGCGGCGCGCGCCCACACCGGAAAGGCCGCGCTGTACCGGCGCTGGGCCACCAAGTGCGAGCTGGTGCACGCCGCGCTGGTCCATACCTTGCCGCCGTTGCCGGAGGCGCGAGCCGGCCGGTCGGCCCGGGACAACCTGCTGACGGTCTTCACCGCGCACCGCGACATCTGCGCCGGCAAGACCGCGTTCCCCGGCATGGCCACCGTCAACCAGCTCCTGCACGAACCCGAGATGCGGGCCATCTTCGCCGACGCGGTGGTGGCTCCCCGCCTCCAGATCGTCGACGCGATCCTGCAGGCCGCGGTGGAGGAGGGCGACCTCGATCCGGAGATGATCACCCCGCTCACCGGGCGCATCGGCCCGGCCCTGATCAATCAGCACTTCCTGCTGACCGGATCGCCGCCCAACCGCCGGGAGCTGGCGCTGATCGTCGACACCGTGATCCCGCCGCGGACCCGGCGGGACTAACGCCCGATCAGGGCCCGGTCTTGATCCATTGGCCGGCGTCGCCGACGATGCCGACCGGCACCGCGCCCGTCAGGCTGACGTTCTGCACGCTGGGGCCTGCCGCGACGATCGTGGTGTCCTGCAGGATCGGCAACACCGTGGACATGTTCCACAGCCGCGGCTCGACCGCGGTGATCACGTCGTTGATGTTTTTGGTGCCGTTGAGGGCGGCGTCGATGTTCGACTGGACGCTGCGGTCGCAGATGCCGGTGAGGTTCGACGGCGCCTGCACCAGGGCGTTGGGGTCCGGCGGCCGACTGGGCGGCGACGACGTCGGCGTGGTGGCGGAGGCGCTCGACCCCGTGCTGGGCGGCGCGGTCGACGAGGGCGGATTGGTGGTCGGCCCGGTGGACGTGGGCACCTGCGTCGCCTCCAGCGCCGGGCAGCCGTATCGCGACGCCAGCCGCGTCGCCAGGTTCCCGCCCGCCTGATGCCAGCCGACGATCGCGTCCACCTGGTTGTTGTTCAGGGCGTCGCGATACAGCGTCACCGGGTCCAGCGCGAGCACGCTGGCGGCGATCCCCACGTTGCGCAACTGGTCGGCCGCGGTGTTGGCCACCGCGACGGAGGTCGGGTCGTTGGCCGCGACGCCGATGACCAGCGACAGCTGTTGACCGTCCTTGCTGATCCGGCCTCGGATGACCTCGGGCGGCGCGGTGTTCGCCGACGTCGGAGCGGGCGACGCTGTCGCGTTGCCCTCGACCTTGAAGCCGGCGCCCTCCAGCAGGGCCAGCGCCGCCGGCGTCGTCATCGCGGGCGGCGCGGTCGGCTCGTAGCCGGGGTCACTGGGCGCGCGGATCTGGGCCTGGTCCAGCGTGACGGTGTTGTCGCTGCCCGCGCCCACCGCCGCGAGCAGGTCGACGTCGAGCAGCCCGAGGATCGCCTTGCGCACCTGAGGGTCGGACAGCTTGGGCTCGTTGGCTCGCAACGTCAGCTGCATGACCCGCGGCGTCACGATCCGGGCGGTGCGCACATCCGGGATGGCGGACAGCTGCGCGAAGGCCGCCGATCCGCCGTGCACCTGCGCCACCTGGGTGTCGCCGTTGCGCACCGAATCGGCCAGCGCGGCCGGCGCCCCGGCGCGCCGGAACAGGATGACGGCGGGCTTGGCCGGTGACCCCCAATAGCGGTCGTTGCGGGCCACCACGATCTCGTCGCGCTGGGGATCGATGCTCTCCACCCGGAACTGGCCGCCGGTCACGGGGAGCGCTCGGGCCAGCCCGGCCGCGAAACCGCCCGGCACGTCCTTGACGATGTGCGCCGGAATGATGTTGCTGAACAACTCTTTCCACGACGGATACGGCTGGGCGAAGGTGACCACCGCCTGCTTGCCGCCCTCCAGCGACTGCACGCCGGTGATGAGGTCGTAGCCGGCGGGATCGACGACGCCGGGCTGGCTGACCATCTGCCGCCACAGGTACCAGAAGTCGTCGGCGGCGATCGGCGCGTTGTCGGTCCACTGCGCCTCCGGCCGGATTTTGTAGGTCACCGTGAACGGGTTCTGGTTGGTGACTTCTGCGGACTCCAGCAGGGTCGGGTCCATCTCCCAGCGCGAGCCCGTGGGGGTCGCGGGGTCGGGCACCGGCCGGAACGCGCTCGGCAGCACCAGCGCGCTGATCGCCGCGTTCACCGGGGACAGGTCGGACAGCAGGTGCGGGTTGAAGCCGGCGCCGATCGAGTCGATGCCCATGATGATCTGGGTGGGCCGCGGCGGGGGCGGGGGCGAGTTGTGCGGCGTGTCGGTGCTCTGCGGCGCCGGCGGGGGGTTCACCGTGCACGCCGCCAGCGCCAGTCCGACCAGCGAGAGGAGCACGCCGGCCGTCACGAAGAAACGGCGGACTCGTCTCGGCATGCCGATCAGGGTAACGAGCAGCTGCCCGGCAGCCCGCCCAAGCACGCGCGATTAACCCCGGGCCTTGGCCCGCGCCCGGCTGCGGGCCCGGGTCGTGGCGTCCAGCTCGACCTTGCGGACCCGCACGATCTCCGGAGTCACCTCGACGCATTCGTCCTGGGCGCAGAACTCCATGGCCTGTTCCAGGTCGAGCTCGAGCGGCTTGGCCAGGGTCTCGATCACGTCCGCGGTCGACGAGCGCATGTTGGTGAGCTTCTTCTCCCTGGTGACGTTGATGTCGAGATCCTCTGCGCGCGGGTTGATTCCGACGACCATGCCCTCGTAGGTGTCCTGGCCGGGCTCGACGAAGAACTGGCCGCGGTCGGCGAGCTGGATCATCGCGAACGGCGTGATGACGCCGGACCGATCGGACACCAGCGAGCCGGTGTGGCGGGCCCGGATCTCCCCGGCCCACGGCCGGTAGCCGTCGAAGACGGCGTTGGCGATGCCGGTGCCGCGGGTGATGGTGAGGAAGTCGGTGCGGAAGCCGATCAGGCCGCGGCTGGGCACGATGAAGTCCATCCGGACCCAGCCGGCCGCGTGGTTGGCCATCTCCTCCATGCGGCCCTTGCGGGCGGCCATCAATTGGGTGATGGCGCCGACGAATTCCTGCGGGCAGTCGATCGTCATCGCCTCGAACGGCTCGTGCAGCTTGCCGTCGATCGTCTTGGTGACCACCTGCGGCTTGCCGACGGTGAGCTCGAAGCCCTCCCGCCGCATCTGTTCGACCAACACGGCCAGCGCGAGCTCGCCGCGGCCCTGGACCTCCCAGGCGTCCGGCCGGCCGATGTCCACCACCCGGATGGAGACGTTGCCGACCAGCTCCTGGTCGAGGCGATTGCGGACCATGCGGGCGGTCAGCTTGTGGCCCGACACCTTGCCCGCCAGCGGCGAGGTGTTGGTGCCGATGGTCACCGAGATCGCCGGTTCGTCCACGGTGATCCGCGGCAGCGCGTGGGCGTGGTCGGGGTCGGCAAGCGTGTCGCCGATCATGATCTCGGGCAGCCCGGCGACCGCGACGATGTCGCCGGCGATCGCCTCGTCGGTGGGGCTGCGCTCGACGCCCTCGGTGGCGAGCAGCTCGGTGATCTTGGCGCTGGTGATGACGGGCACCCCGTCCACCTCACGCATCCAGGCGACCTGCTGGCCCTTGCGCAGCTTGCCGTTGTAGATGCGGATCAGCGCGAGCCGGCCGAGGAACGCGGACGCGTCGAGGTTGGTCACCAGCGCCTGCAGCGGCGCCTCGGGATCCCCCGACGGCGGCGGGATGTGCTCCATCAGGACGTCGAACAGCGGGTCCAGGTTGTCGCCGGCGGGCACCTCGCCGTCGGCCGGTTGGGTGGTGCTGGCGATGCCGGCGCGGCCGGAGGCGTACAGCGTCGGCAGGCCCAGCGCGTGCTCGGCGGCCTTGGCGGCTGCGTCGTCGAGGTCGGAGGCGACGTCGAGCAGCAGGTCGTGGCTGGCGTCGACGACCTCGGCGATGCGGGCGTCGGGCCGGTCGGTCTTGTTGACGACGAGGATCACCGGGAGGTGCGCCGCCAGCGCCTTACGCAGCACGAACCTCGTCTGCGGCAGCGGCCCCTCCGACGCGTCGACCAGCAGCAGCACCCCGTCCACCATGGACAGGCCGCGCTCCACCTCGCCGCCGAAGTCGGCGTGCCCGGGGGTGTCGATCACGTTGATGACGGTGACAGTTCCGTCCGGGTTGCGGCGGTGCACGGCGGTGTTCTTGGCCAGGATGGTGATGCCCTTTTCCTTTTCCAGGTCACCGCTGTCCATGATGCGTTCCTGGGTGTCGTCGCCGCGGTGGGTCAGGGCGCCCGACTGCCGCAGCATCGCGTCCACCAGGGTGGTCTTGCCGTGGTCGACGTGGGCGACGATGGCGACGTTACGGAATGGCACGTCGGTGATTGTGGCAGCGCGGGGCGGTCAAAGGCGAACTGGCAGGTACGCCCCGCCGGTCGTCCGGTGTGCGTCCAGGGTGGCCCGCCACGGCGTGTCGTCGCCCTGGCCGCACCCCGAAAGCCCAGGACGCACGCGCGACGGAAAGCTGTGCGGGCCAGTTATGACGAGGCCGTGGACAGCGTCCGCACCAGGTCAGCGACCCAGCCGCGGTCTGCGGGCACCCAGTCGACATCGCGCAGCTCGCCCGCGCTCACCCAGCGCACCGCCCGATGGTCGCGCGCATGCGGTTCGCCGCTGAGCAGCCGCACGCGGTATGCCCGCAGCGTCATGCCGTCCAGCGCGATGTCGTGGCCCAGGCGGTCGCCCACCATGACGTCGCCGACCTCGAGGCCCAGCTCCTCGGCCAGCTCCCGGGCGAGCGCGTCCCGCTCCGTTTCGCCGGAAGCGACCTTGCCGCCGGGCAGTTCCCAGCGGCCGGCCAGCTCGGGCGGCCGGACGCGTTGCGCCACCAGCACCGTGGCGCGGCGGATGATCGCGCCCGCGACGACGATCTGGGTCGGCATGGCCAGACGGTATACGGTCGAAATATGGCTGTGTTAACGGATGAGCAGGTGGACGCCGCACTGCCCGATCTCAACGGATGGGAACGCGTCGACGGTGCGCTGCGCCGGTCGATCAAGTTCCCCAGCTTTCTCGCCGGCATCGACGCGGTGCGCCGGGTGGGTGAGCACGCCGAGAGCAAGGACCATCACCCGGATATCGATATCCGTTGGCGGACGGTGACTTTCGTTCTGGTGACGCATTCCGAGGGCGGCATCACCGACAAGGACGTCGCCATGGCGCACGACATCGACGGGATCGTCGGGGGCTAGTCCTTCGACCGGGCGGTGACCGGCACGCTAGCGCGACGCCCGCCCGTGGCGGCGATCCAGGCCAGCGTCGCCACGGCGGCCACGATGTAGACCAGGCCGGCCCAGGCCAGATACCACGGCCGGCTGATCTGCCAGATGGTCGGCTGCGCGAACAGCAGCAGCCACGGCACGCCGACGAGGGTGAGCGCCAGCCAGCCCCACCCCACGGTTCGCGCGCCGGGGCGTTCGCGCGGCGGTCCGTGAATCGCCCAGATCATCAACGGCACCAGCCACACCCAGTGGTGGGTCCACGAAATGGGAGACAGCAGCAGCCCGAACAGCTCGACCACCAGCAACTTGCCCAGCCGGTCGGACGGGTCCAGCGCCCGCCAGGCCAAAAAGGCCACCACCGCCGTGGCGCCGATGGCGATCAGGACCGGCGGGCCGAAGCCGGCGTCGTGGCCCAGGATCCGGGAGATGCCGCCGCGCCAGGACTGATTGATCGACGTGGCGATGGGCCCGACGCGGTGCGCGTCGCCCAGCAGCTTCGTGAAGTAGTAGCCGGTCTGATCGCCGACCACTAGAGCCGACACGCCGATGGTGGCGAGGAAGACGACGGCGGAGAAGCCCGCCGCGGCCCATCGCCGCACCCCGACCAGGTAGACGCCCGAGATGGCGGGCGTCAGCTTGATGCCGGCCGCCACGCCCACCAGTAGCCCCGACAGCCACCACCGCGTCGTCAACACCGCCCATAGCACCAAGAGCATCAGCAACACGTTGACCTGCCCGTAGTCGAACGTGCTGCGCAGCGGCTCGATCCAGATCGTGATCGCCGTCCACGCCATGGCCACGCGGCGGCCCTCGCCGCCGGGCGCGACGCCGATCAGGCGCTGACTGATCCGGATCCCGCCGTACAACGCGGCCATCGTCGCGATCTGCCACGCGAAGGCGACCGGGCCGAACGGCAGCAGGCTCAGCGGGTAGAACACGACCGCCGCGAAGGGCGGATAGGTGAACGGCAGCGGGAAGTCGGGCGTCTGGTCGGCGTAGACGTAGCTGTAGAGCATGCCGGGGTGGTCGATGGCGGCGGCCCCGCCGAGGTAGACGTGCAGGTCGACGAAGTTGGCGCCGTGCGGCGCCAGGTAGGTCCACGCGAGCCGCGCGGCGACGCTGGCGAGCAGCAGCCCGGGCGCGGCCGCCCGGAGCAGGCTCGCGAACCGCCGGCGGGGGGATGCCGCCGGGGCGGCCGAGGTGGTGTCGATGAGCCGACTTTAGCGATCGGGGCGGGCCGGGCGGACGGCGTCGCGGCCGATGCCCTGGTCGGTGGGCGTTCGGTCACCGCCGTCACTCGTATCAATAACGATCAAATAAATGCCACACGTGTCACTTGAGTCCCACCAGTATCAACGTAGCTTCGGCGCTGGACCCCGTAATCCACAACCAGGGAGAGTCATGCCAACCATCTGGACTTACTTGCGTGCAGCGGCCGTCGTAGTCGGTTCGTCCGCAGCCCTACTCACGGGCGGTATCGCCCACGCCGACCCCGTGCCGGCTCCGCCGATCCCGAACATTCCGCAGCAGCTGATCAGTTCGGCGGCCAACGCGCCCCAAATCCTGCAGAACCTCGCGACCGCCCTCGGCGCGACCCCGCCGGCCGCGCCGGCCGCCCCCGGCATCACCTTCCCGGGTGTTCCGTCGGCCGCCGCGCCGTCACCGGCGACTTCCGCGGCGATCCCGTCGATCCCCGGGCTGGCGCAGGCACCGACGCCTTCCGCCCCGTCGACGGCGCAGGGCCTGCAGGGGCTGATCCCCGGCCTGACGCAGCCGGCACCCGCGGCGCCCGCCGCACCGGCCACGTCGTCCATTCCCGGACTGCCGGCCATCCCGGGGCTGTCGACGCCGACCGCCCCCGCCACCCCGCCGACCCCGCAGATTCCTCAGGCGAAGGTCAACATGCCGGCGTTCCTGCCGAACCTGCCGGTCAACGTGCCCGCGCAGATGACCCTCCCGGAGGACCTGCCGGCGCTCGCCGGGGCTCCCGCGGCGCCGGCCGCCCCGGCAGCACCGGCCGCACCGGCCACCGGGGCCAACCCGGTAGCTCCGCTGCTCGCCGCCCTGCCCTGAGTAATTAGCCAGACAGCAACGCCAACCCCCAAATGACCGGAGGACACACCGTGGCAACCACTTGGAATCTGTCCAAAGGATTGGCCGCTGTCGTTGCATCGGCTGCCGCGTTCGGGTTCTGCCCGAGCGCGGCAGCCGACCCGGCGACACCGCAACCGAATTCGACCCAGGAACTCCCGGGCCTGCCTGCGCTGTCGCAGCTGAGCCCGATCATCCAGCAGGCCGCCACCAACCCGGGGCAGGCGACCCAGCTGCTCATGGCGGCGGCGCAGGCCTTCAGCCACAACCAGGGCGCGCCCGGCGAATCACGGAACGTGGCCCAGTCGGTGAACCAGTTCCTGACGATGCCCGGCACGGCGGCCGAGCCCGGCGCGGCGCTCCCCGACGGCTCGCCGGTGCCGCACGTCCCCGCGGCGGGCGTCGAACCGGGTGCGCAGTCGCACCTGCCGACCGGCATCGATCCCGCGCACGCGGCCGGTCCGGGAC
>NZ_MPNT01000051.1 GCF_001907675.1 Mycobacterium paraffinicum | reverse complement strand
CCTTTTCGACGTTGATGATCTTGCCGCGCAACGGCAGGATCGCCTGGAACATCGAGTCGCGGCCGCTCTTCGCCGAGCCGCCGGCCGAATCACCCTCCACCACATAGAGTTCCGATTTCCGGGGGTCAGTGGAGCGGCAGTCGGCCAGCTTGCCCGGCAGGCCGCCGAGGTCGGTGGCGCTCTTACGCCGCACCAACTCGCGCGCCTTACGAGCCGCGATCCGCGCCTGCGCCGACGAAACCGCCTTGTTGACAACGGTTTTCGCCTCAGAAGGGTTTGCCTCGAACCAGTGCGTCAGCTGTTCGTTGCACACCCTCTGCACGAACGACTTGACCTCGGTGTTGCCCAGTTTGGTTTTGGTCTGGCCCTCGAACTGGGGCTCGGCGACCTTGACGGAGATGACCGCGGCCAGACCTTCGCGGATGTCGTCGCCGGTGAGGTTGGCGTCCTTCTCCTTGAGCAACTTCTTGTCTTTGGCGTACTTGTTGACCACCGAGGTCAGCGCGCTGCGGAAGCCCTCTTCGTGGGTACCGCCCTCGTGGGTGTTGATGGTGTTGGCGAAGGTGTGCACCGACTCCGAGTAGCCGCCGTTCCACTGCATGGCGATTTCGACCTCGTGGCCGGTCCCTTTTCCGTCGAAATCGATGACGCTCTGCTGGATCGGGCTCTTGGTGCGGTTGATGTGCTTGACGAAGTCGACCAGGCCACCGGGGTAGTGGAACGTGCGGTGCTTGACCTTGTGCGGGGCAGCGCTTTCCGCGGCCTTCTCCTGCGCCGACTTGGGCGCCTCCGCGGTGTCGCTGACCACCTCGTCGACGACCTCGTCCTGCTCCACGCGCTCGTCGGTGAGGTTGATGGTGAGGCCCTTGTTCAGGAAAGCCATCTCCTGCAGGCGCCGCGCCACGGTCTCGAAGTCGTACTGCGTGGTTTCGAAGATTTCGGGGTCGGCCCAGAACCTGATCGTGGTTCCGGTCTTTTTGGTCGCCTCGCCCTGCTTCAGGGTGCCGGGCACGGCGCGGTCGTAATACTGAAACCACTCGTGCCCGTCGCGCTTGATGGTCACTTCCAGCCGGGTAGACAGCGCGTTGACCACCGACACACCGACGCCGTGCAATCCACCGCTGACCGTGTAGCCACTGTTTTCGCCACCGAACTTGCCACCGGCGTGCAGCTGCGTCATCACGACGTCGACGGTGGGGGCGCCGGTCGCGTGCATGGCCACCGGAATGCCGCGCCCGTCGTCGGCGACCTCCACGCTGCCGTCGTCGAGCAGCCGCACATCGACCCTAGTGGCATAACCGGCCATAGCCTCGTCCACCGAGTTGTCGACCACCTCCCAGATCAGGTGGTGCAGGCCGCGCTCACCCGTGGACCCGATGTACATGCCGGGGCGTTTGCGGACGGCCTCCAGCCCCTCGAGCACGGTGATCGCTGACGCGCCGTATTCGTCTTGCGCCTTCTTCTTCTGGGCAGCCACGGTCGGAATGCTCTCCTTGGGGTTTCATGCGGGCGGTTCCAGTCACCGCATCAGCCGCATGCTGCCAGTCTACCGTGATGAGCCGTCCGCACCGATTCTCTGGGCGCGTTTCTACCTAGCTAACCGCGCCGTGCGGGCGATTTTTCTATTCCCGCCGCGTCCCGACGTGCGTCAAGGCACTTCGCATCGTCCTAGCGGCTTTGAGCGGCCTGTTGATGAAACCGCATCTGGGGATGGTTCGCGGCCCGTTGCAACTCTAGCCGTAGGTGTCGCGCGGACCCCTTCCCGCGATGTGGCGCGGCCCCTTGCGCCACGACGGGGCGGCCGGCCCGGTGATCTTCAACTGCGTCACCACACCGTTGCCGACGGCAGCGGCGATCTTGGCCAACAGCTGCGACTGGATCATCCGCAACTGCGTGGCCCAGGCGGTGGATTCGGCGGCCACGCTCAAGACCCCGTCACTCAACGCGGTCGGCGTCGCGTGGTCGGCGATCTGCTGGCCGACCACCGTTGCCCAGTTTCCGAGCACGGTGCCTTCGGCGACCTGCGCCGACCAGCCGCGCTTCTTGGCCAAGTCACGCGCGAGCCGGCCCAGGGGTTGCGGATCGCGGGCGTCGGGTCCGGGACCCGACCACCTTCGCCGCTGGCCGGCGACGCGGCGGCTCGGCGGCGGAGTGGCGCGGCCCCGTCCGGCATCTTTCCCTTGCGCGCGGGCCGCGGCGCGTGCTTCCTCGAGGGTGCGCCTGACCAAGTCGATGCCGCGCAGCAGGCCCGGATCGGCGGCCGCCGAATCCTGTTCGTCGCCGCCGCCCGTCATGACCGCACCACCGAGACCCGACCGAGGTCATCGTCGCGCAAATCGATTGGTATCTGCCTGGCGGTCCAGCCCGCGGGAATGTCTTCCACCACCGCGGCGGTGACCAATACCTGCTCCGCCGACTCGGCCACCGTCGCCAGCGCACGACGGCGGGCCGCGTCCAGTTCGGCGAACACGTCGTCGAGCAACAGCACGGGTTCACCGCCGTCGGCGCGCAGCAACTCATACGAGGCCAGCCTCAGCGCCACCGCGAAGGACCACGATTCCCCGTGGCTGGCAAAGCCTTTGGCGGGTTGGTCACCAAGCCAAAGTTCGAGATCGTCGCGATGGGGGCCCACCAGGCACATGCCGCGCTCCAACTCCGCGTCACGGCGCTCGGCCAACGCGGTCAGCAAAGCGGCTTCCAGAAAATCGCGATCCGGGCCCGCGGCGGGGGCGCCGAGGCTGGTGCGGTAGGCGATCGACGCCGGCCGCGAGGCCGGCGCGAGCAGCTGGTAGGCCTTCTCCACCTCGGGTGCCAACTGGTTCACCAGGTCAATCCGCGCGGCCATCAACTCGGCGCCGTGTTCCGCCAACCGGCTGTCCCACACGTCGAGGGTGTCCAGGGCGCTGCGGTCACCGCGGTGCCGGATTCCGGCGGCGGACTTCAACAGCGCTGTGCGCTGGCGCAGCACCTTCTCGTAATCCGCCCGCACCGCGGCGACCGCCGGCCGCCGCACCGTCGCCAAATCATCGAGGTAGCGCCGCCGCTCCGCGGGATCCCCGCGCACCAGAGCCAGATCTTCGGGAGCAAAAAGCACGGCGCGCAAAACCCCGATCACCTCGCGGGTGCTGCGCACCGGGGAACGATTCAGGCGCGCCTTGTTTGCCCGCCCTGCCGCGATTTCGAGGTCGATCGCGCATTCTCGGCCTTCGTTGACAACGATCGTCGAAACCACCGCGCGCTCGGTACCGGCCCTGATCAACGGGGTGTCGGTGCCCACCCGATGCGAGCCCAAGGTGGTCGAAAACCACAGCGCCTCAATGAGATTCGTCTTCCCGAACCCGTTCGGGCCGACAAACACCGTCCGGCCCGGCTCCAACTCGAGGTCGACGTGCGCCCAGGACCGGAAATCGCGCAGTCCCAAATGCCGGACGTACACCTATCCGGGCAACCGAACTGGCATCAACAGGTACACGTAATCCGTCGGCAACGCCGCGAAGGGACCATTTCCGGTGGGCGAACTGTCCTCGCCCCCGGCCGGACGCAGCAACGCCGGCTTCCCGGGCGTGGTGAAACCGAACGACACGCGTTCCGAATGAACCGCGGCCAGCCCGTCGGTCAGGTAGGTCGGGTTGAACGCGATGGTCAACGGCTCGCCCACGAAATCGACGGCAAGGTCCTCCTCGGCCCGGCCCACGTCGTCGGCGCCCGCGGACAACCGCAGCGAGCCCTCGGAGAACTCCATCCGCACCTGCGCACCCCGATCGGCCACCAACGCGACCAGCTTGATCGCCTCGGTCAGCTCGCCGACGTTGATGGTCGCCACCGCAGTGTGCTCGGCGGGCAACAGTTGACGAAACTTCGGGAACTCCGCGTCCAGCAGGCGCGTCGTACTCCGCTTGCCGTTGCCGCTGATGCCAAGCAGCCCGTCTTTGCCGACGCCGCTACCGGCCCCCAACGACAACCGGACCTCGGAACCGTCGGCACCCGCCCGGGCCGCCTCGGCCAACGTCTTCGCCGGCACTAACACCGCCGCCTCGATGTCCGGCGACGACGCCGACCAAGTCAGCTCGCGCACCGCCAGGCGGAACCGATCGGTGGCGGCCAAAACCACCGTGTTCCCCGAGATCTCAACCCGAATACCGGTCAACATCGGCAGCGTGTCGTCCCGGCCGGCCGCGATCGCGACCTGGCTGATGGCCTCCGCGAAAAGATCCGCGGGCAATGTCCCGGTCTCTTCCGGCAGGCCCGGCAGCGTCGGGTAATCCTCGACCGCCATGGTCGGCAACGAAAACCTGGCACTTCCGCAGTTCAAGGCAACCCGGTTGCCGTCGACGTAGAAGTCGACCGGCTTGTTCGGCAATGCCCGGGTGATGTCCGACAACAACCTTCCGGACACCAAAACGCTTCCAGGAGAAGCGATCTCGGCTGCAACCTGTGCTTCGGCGGAGACTTCGTAATCGAATCCGGAGATCGTCAAGCCGTCATCGGTCCCGGATAGCAACACGCCCGAAAGCACCGGCACCGCCGGCCGGGTCGGCAGGTTCTTCGCCACCCACGACACCGCGTCGGCGAAGGACTCCCGCACCAAACGAAACTTCAAGTCGCTGAGGCCAGCTCTTGTCGTCGCCGCGTCCATAGCGTCCCTTCACCTGCCAAGAGTTTCAAAAGTCCAATAGCTAGCCGCGTCCGCTAGCACGGGCTCCGCCACGAACGCCACTGACACTGCCAACGGCGACCGCAACGGCAGTCGAAGAACAACCGTAGATCGTCCGGGGCCATCTTGAAAGCTAATCGAGAACCCCGACAAGCCCGGCGACCGGCGGATCCGTGCGGGGTGTTCGACTGGGCGTCCCCAGCGCTGTATTTCAAAGAAGAAACGACGAAGAGATCTCAGTACTAGTAATAAGGGCTGTGCATGCTGGGGACAGCCGCGGTTCGACGCAGGCAGGGCGGGGATGGGGCTGTGGATGACGGGGTGCATAACTGTGAGTCCGGTGTTGGGCCGTTGGGGAAGAAGACCGATTGTGCACGCGGCGCCGCGTAGTACACGGATGCTTGATTGCGTTGTGCACAGTCCTGCCCACAAGTCCGTGATGTGGCGGGTGTGACACACGTGCGAGAAGTTTTTTGAAAAAAATCGGCCGCGTACGCGGGGAAGTCCGAAGTCAGCGCTTGGAGCGCTGGCGGATGCGGGTGGTGAGCTCTTTGACGTGATCGAAGACCTCACGGCGCTCGGCCATCTCGGACAGGATCTTGCGCTGGGCGTACATCACCGTCGTGTGGTCGCGGCCAAACGCCTGCCCGATCTTGGGCAGCGACAGGTCGGTGAGCTCACGGCATAGATACATCGCGATCTGGCGTGACTGTGCCAGCGCCCGCGTCTTGCCCGGCCCGCGGAGTTCTTCCACGGTGGTGTCGAAGTATTCAGCCGTGGCGGCCATGATCGTCGCCGCGCTGATCTGCATCGTGCTGGCGTCGGCGATGAGATCGCGCAGCACGATTTCGGCGAGCGCCTTGTCGATCGGGGTCTTGTTCAACGAGGCGAACGCGGTGACCCGGATGAGGGCGCCCTCGAGTTCGCGGATGTTGCGTTCGATGCTGCTGGCGATGAGTTCGAGGACGTCGTCGGGAACCGCGAGTCGTTCCATCTGCGCCTTCTTGCGCAAGATGGCGATGCGGGTCTCCAGCTCGGGCGGCTGGACGTCGGTGATCAAGCCCCATTCGAACCGGGTCCGGAGCCGGTCTTCCAGCGTGGCGAGCTGCTTGGGCGGCCGGTCCGACGAGATGACGATCTGCTTGTTGGCGTTGTGCAGAGTGTTGAAGGTATGGAAGAACTCCTCCTGAATACCTTCCTTGCCCTCGATGAACTGAATGTCATCGACGAGTAGCACGTCGACGTCGCGGTAGCTGCGCTTGAAGGCGACCTTGCGGTCGTCGCGGAGCGAGTTGATGAAGTCGTTGGTGAATTCCTCGGTGGACACGTACTTGACGCGCATCCCCGGGAACAGTCGCTGCGCGTAGTTGCCCGCGGCGTGCAACAGGTGGGTCTTGCCCAGACCGGACTCACCCCAAATGAACAACGGGTTGTACGCCCGCGCCGGTGCCTCGGCGATCGCCAGGGCCGCCGCATGCGCGAAGCGGTTGGAGGCTCCGATGACGAACGTGTCGAAGGTGTAGCGACGGTTCAGGCTCGTCCCGCCGGCAACGGCCGGATCGGTGGGATGCGGACGCTCGGTGAAATAGTTCGGCCAACTCTGTTGCGCATTGTCGGCGACTTCGCCGTTCTCGTCGGCCTCGACGATGTCGATGGCGTCGTCGTCGACCGATGATGCTTCGGGTTGGGCAAACGGTTCCGGTTGCGGAATGAGGGCGTCGTCGACCTCTTCGTCGGGCGGGGCGATGCGCACCCCGAGCTGGATCTGTTGCCCGAGGCGACGGCTGAGGGCGTCGGTGATCGGGGCGCGGAGGTGACGTTCGATCTCGTTCTGGACGAAACTGCTCGGCACCGACAAGAGCGCGAACCCCTCGACGATGGTCAGCGGTTGGACCAGATTCAGCCAGGCCCGCTGCTGTGGGGTGAGGGGAGTGATGAGCGTGGTGCGATTGGCGGCGAGGCCGTCCGGGGTCGATTCTCCGTTGAGCTCCGAAACGACCGCGTTCCACACGGTGGTGAAACCTGAACCGGGGTCATCGGTCAACGACGCATCCCCCTGGTTCTCGAGCATCCCGGGTCCAAGTACAACCACGCTGGCCGACAAAGCAACTGTCCACATAGTTATACACAGGTGTGGACAGGATGCGCGTGTGCGAGCCACAACCTACCGGCGACGGCTCGCGATCTCCGTGCTGGAAGAAAACCTTTGAAGGCTGTCTAGACAGCTAGTCGATCCACCATCCTCGCTTCGTTGTCGAGCGCCGTTGCAGTCTAAAACGACACTGGCAGAAGCTAACAGTTTTCCGTGCGGCTGCCAACAGTTCTGCCGCATTCAAATCGGGGCGGTTAGGGTTCGTTGGGCCTGGTTCGACTCGCCACCAGAGGGGAAGCCGGTGTGGGCCGGCGGCCGGGCCGCGGTTTTGCGCGGTCGATCGAGCGGGTTCGTTGGGGCAGGCCAGGTTTGACCAGGCGAAGCCTGGTCAGTACCCTCAAACAGTCGCCCGAAAGTCGGCGATGCGGCTGCGACCCAGATCTGCCTGGGGACCGCGCCGGCCAGCAGCAAGATTACCTCCGACCGACCCGCAGACGAACCTGAGCGAGACGTCTGGCCGGCCGGATGGAAATGCGAGACACAACGAGGAGAACGTCGTGGCCAAGGGCAAGCGGACCTTCCAGCCGAACAACCGGCGCCGAGCCCGCGTGCATGGCTTCCGGTTGCGCATGCGCACCCGCGCCGGACGCTCGATTGTGTCGAGCCGGCGCCGTAAGGGGCGCCGCGCGCTATCTGCCTGATCGCAACGTCGGGTTTTTCGGCGGTGCTTCCGGCACGCAACCGCATGAGGCGGTCAACGGAGTTCGACGCGACGGTCAAGCGCGGAGTTCGTGCGGCGCAGCCCGATGTCGTCGTCCATCTCCGCCGCCCTCCCGACGGTGACGCGGCAACGGGTCCCCAAGCTCCGCACGTCGGATTGATCGTCGGCAAGTCCGTGGGCTCGGCCGTCGAACGCCACCGGGTGTCACGTCGTCTGCGGCACGTGGCGCGATCCGTCCTAGGTGAGCTCGGCGCGTCCGACCAACTGGTGATCCGGGCGTTGCCGGGCAGTCGGACGGCATCGTCGGCGCGGTTGGCAGAAGAGTTGCGGCGCGGTTTGCGACGGGCGCTCGAGGTGGCGGGACGGGACCGGTGATTGCGACGGCGACGGCGCGGTCCGTCATCCACACGACGGGGAGCGCGGCCGCCCGAGGTGTGATCTGGATGATTCAGCTGTACCGGCACATGGTGTCGCCATTGCGGCCGGCAACGTGTCGCTTCGTCCCGACCTGCAGCCACTATGCGGTCGACGCCTTGACCGAGTACGGCTTGGTGCGGGGGAGTTGGTTGGCTGTCGTCAGGCTCGCCAAGTGCGGACCATGGCATCGGGGCGGATGGGATCCGATACCGGAACGCCCCGGATGCGAGAACTTCGAAGACGTCAGCGCCGCGCCGGCACACCCGGCGGCGCGAGGGGAGAGTGGAACTCTTGTTTGATTTCTTTAGTCTCGACTTCGTCTACTACCCGGTGTCGTGGATCATGTGGGTCTGGTACAAGCTCTTTGCCGCGATGCTGGGACCGTCGAGCTTCTTCGCGTGGGCGCTGTCGGTGATGTTCCTGGTGTTCACCCTCCGCGCGCTGCTCTACAAGCCGTTCGTGCGACAGATCCGCACCACGCGGCAGATGCAGGAACTCCAGCCGCAAATCAAGGCCCTGCAGAAGAAGTACGGCAAGGACCGCCAGCGCATGGCGCTGGAGATGCAGAAGCTGCAGCGCGAACATGGCTTCAATCCCATCCTCGGCTGTCTCCCGATGCTGGCTCAGATCCCGGTGTTCATCGGGCTGTACCACGTGTTGAGGTCGTTCAACCGAACGACCGGCGGCTTCGGCCAGCCGCACTTGTCGGTGGCCCAGAACCGGCTCACCGGAAACTACGTGTTCACGCCCACCGACGTTGGGCACTTCCTGGACGCGAATCTGTTTGGCGCCCCGATCGGCGCGTTCATGACGCAACGGACCGGGCTGGACGCGTTCACCTTCTTCAGCCGGCCGGCCGTCATCGCGGTGGGCGCGCCGGTGATGATCCTGGCCGGCATCGCGACGTACTTCAACAGCCGCGCATCGGTGGCGCGGCAAAGTGCAGAGGCGGCGGCCAATCCGCAGACCGCGATGATGAACAAGCTTGCGCTGTACGTGTTTCCGCTCGGCGTGGTCGTCGGCGGCCCGTTCCTGCCGCTCGCGATCATCTTGTACTGGTTCGCGAACAACATCTGGACGTTCGGTCAGCAGCACTACGTGTTCGGGATGATCGAAAAAGAGGACGAAGCCAAGAAGCAAGAAGCGCTGCAGCGCCGAGCGGCCAATGCGCCGGCACCGGGTGTGAAACCCAAGCGAAGCCCCAAGGCGGGGCAGCCGGCGGGCAATGGGTCACCGGCCTCGGCGGACGGGCTGGCGGACTCCGGTGGATCCGACGGGGACGACGCGACGGCGAAGCCCCAGGCGGACAAGGCGAATCCAACCGGACAAAGCGGTGGCGCGACCAACCGCACGCCACGGCCGGGCGCGCGGCCCAAGAAACGCAAGCGCTGACAAGGGACATAGAGCCATGCCGGGCCGCCTCGGGCGGGTGACCCCGATTGGCAGGAACCCATGGATGAGGGAGAGAAAGACATGACGGACGCAGACACCACGACCGAACCCGACGTCGACACCGAGCTGGACGCGCAGTCCGAGAACGGGGCCGAGGCGGGCGTGGACGAACTCGACGACCAGGAGGAGCGGTTGGTCGCCGAGGGGGAGATCGCCGGGGACTACTTGGAAGAGTTGCTCGACCTGTTGGACTTCGACGGCGACATCGATCTGGACGTCGAGGGCAACCGCGCGGTGGTCAGCATTGACGGCAGCGACGATTTGAACAAGTTGGTGGGCCGCGGCGGGGATGTGCTCGACGCGCTGCAAGAGCTCACCCGATTGGCGGTGCACCAGAAGACCGGCGTCCGTAGCCGGCTGATGCTCGACATCGCCGGTTGGCGCCGCCGGCGCCGCGAGGAGCTGGCCGCACTGGGCGACAAGGTGGCGCGGCGGGTGCTGGAATCCGGGAAGCGCGAGGAGTTGTCCCCGATGACGCCGTTCGAGCGCAAGATCGTTCACGACGCCGTCGCGGCGGTGCCCGGCGTGCACAGCGAAAGCGAGGGTGTGGAGCCCGCGCGCCGAGTCGTCGTCCTGCACGACTAGCGAGTTACAGCCGTGTAGTTCCAGCGTCGAGGTGCGGTCGCGCGCCAGGCCAAGCAGAGGATGTTTCACGTGAAACATGTCGGCCCCGTCGAACCCGCGGTGGAGCAGCCCGACCCTGCCCAGCCGGGAGTTGCGCCGGAGGCGGCGAAGACGATCTTCGGACCGCGGCTCGATCTTGCCCAGCGGTATGCGGAGCTGCTCGGCGGCCCGGGAGTCGAACGAGGCCTCCTGGGCCCACGCGAAGTGGACCGCATCTGGGAGCGGCACCTCCTCAACAGCTCCGCCGTCGCCGAGCTGCTCGACGAGGGGGAGCGGGTCATCGACATCGGCAGCGGCGCGGGGCTACCCGGCATACCGCTCGCGCTCGCGCGCCCGGATGTCGAGATGGTTCTACTCGAACCGCTACTACGGCGAAGCGAATTTCTCACCGAGGTCGTCGACCAACTAGGGTTGGCCGTCGAAGTGGTCCGCGGCCGTGCCGAGGAACGGTGGGTACGCCACCAGTTCGGGGAAAGGGATGCGGCGGTGTCACGAGCGGTTGCGTCGTTGGACAAGTTGGCGAAGTGGAGCATGCCGTTGCTACGGGCCGGGGGCCGGATGCTCGCGATCAAGGGCGAGCGCGGCGGCGAGGAAGTTGAACAGTACCGGCGTGTGATGGCAGCATCCGGCGCCGTTGATGCCAGGGTGGTGACATGTGGCGCGACCTATTTGCGTCCCCCCGCAACCGTAGTTATAGCGCGACGCGGAGCGCGACCGCGCCGGCAGCCGGCACGAATCGGGAAGGCGGGGAACCGATGAGCACTCCGGGAGAATCGCCGACCGCCGCGCGCCCGTCCCCGAACGCGGCGGACATCCCGGCGCCCGCCGCACCCGATGTGCCTGCGCCCCTTGTGCCGGGAGCCATCGAAGACTCGGCGGCCAATGTTTCACGTGAAACCGCCGACGAATTCGACACCCCGATCGGGGCGGCCGCAGAGCGCGCAATGCGCGTTCTGCACACCACCTATCCGCCGCTGCGCCGGCCCAGCCACCGCCGAATCCTCACCGTCGCCAATCAAAAGGGCGGCGTCGGTAAGACCACCACCGCGGTGAACCTCGCCGCCGCGCTCGCCCTGCAGGGGCTCAAGACCTTGGTCATCGACCTCGACCCGCAGGGCAACGCCAGCACGGCGCTCGGCATCACCGACAGACAATCCGGCACGCCCTCGTCGTACGAGGTGCTCATCGGTGAGGTGCCCGTCAAGGACGCCCTGCGGCGCAGCCCGCACAACGACCGACTGTTCTGCGTCCCGGCTACCATCGATTTGGCCGGCGCCGAGATCGAATTGGTCAGCATGGTGGCACGCGAAAACCGGTTGCGGACGGCCCTGGCCGACCTCGACGATCTCGACTTCGACTATGTCTTCGTCGACTGCCCGCCGTCGCTGGGGCTGCTCACCATCAATGCGCTCGTCGCCGCGCCGGAGGTGATGATTCCGATCCAGTGCGAGTACTACGCGCTGGAGGGGGTGTCCCAGCTGATGCGCAACATCGAAATGGTGAGGGCGCACCTCAACCCGCAACTCAACGTGAGCACCGTGGTGCTCACGATGTACGACGGCCGGACCAAGCTGGCCGACCAAGTCGCCGAAGAGGTGCGCCGCTACTTCGGCGCCAAGGTGCTGCGCACGGTGATCCCGCGCAGCGTCAAAGTCTCCGAAGCGCCGGGCTACAGCATGACCATCATCGACTACGACCCCGGATCGCGCGGGGCGATGAGCTACCTCGACGCGAGCCGCGAGCTCGCCGAACGTGATTGACCACCATCCGTGAAGGGACGACCATGACGCAGCCGTTACGCAAGAAGGGCGGCCTCGGCCGGGGCCTCGCTTCGCTGATCCCGACGGGTCCCGCCGAGGGCGACTCGGGTCCCGCGACCCTGGGCCCGCGGATGGGGGATGCGGCGGCGGACGTGCTGATCGGGGGACCGGGTCCGGACCTCGCCCCGGCGGGCGCGGTGTATCGCGAGATCGCGCCGTCCGACATCGAGCCCAACCCGCGCCAGCCGCGGCAGGTGTTCGACGACGAGGCGCTCGCCGAACTCGTGCACTCCATCCGCGAGTTCGGCCTGCTGCAGCCGATCGTGGTGCGAGCGGTCCCCGGCGCCAAGACGGGGCCCCGCTATCAGATCGTGATGGGGGAGCGGCGTTGGCGGGCGGCCCAAGAGGCGGGGCTCGCCACCATTCCCACCATCGTGCGCGAGACCGGCGACGACAATCTACTGCGCGACGCGCTGCTGGAGAACATCCACCGGGTGCAGCTGAACCCCTTGGAAGAGGCGGCGGCATACCAACAGCTGCTGGACGAATTCGGAGTCACCCACGACGAACTGGCCTCACGGATCGGCCGCTCACGGCCGCTGATCACCAACATGATCCGGTTGCTCAAGTTGCCGATTCCGGTGCAACGGCGGGTGGCAGCGGGCGTGCTGTCGGCCGGCCATGCCCGCGCTCTCTTGTCGCTGGAAGCCGGGCCGGAGGCGCAAGAGGAACTGGCCAGCCGGATTGTCGCGGAGGGACTGTCGGTGCGGGCGACCGAGGAGGCGGTGACGCTGGCGAATCGTGCCGGCGCGACCACACCCGCGCCGCAGCGGCGCAAGCCGATCCAGATGCCCGGCCTTCAAGAGGTGGCCGAACGCTTGTCGAACGCCTTCGATACGCGGGTGACGGTCAGCCTGGGCAAGCGCAAGGGGAAGATCGTCGTGGAGTTCGGATCCGTCGACGATTTGCAGCGAATTATCGACATGATGACCACCGCAAAGGCCTGACCCGCCATACCCTGTAATTACGTCACTGTGACACCGGAGCGGTCACGGATTGGCAACGACCGGCTTTCGGGACCCCGGCATTACGAAAGCGCATGCGTTTCAAGGATTTTCGGTAACGAAGCCGGCCGGGGCGGTAACCCGCCGAGGGTGCCCGCGCAGTGACCGGCGCCTCGACGCCAAAGCTGGCCCGATTGCGACATACTCTCCTATCCTGGAGGGGTTGCCGGTGCAATTGGCTGCAGTACCGCACAGGAGCCAGGAGGCTAGTGTCCGCTCGAATCACACCGTTGCGCCTCGAGGCCTTCGAGCAGCTTCCCAAGCATGCGCGTCGCTGCGTGTACTGGGAGGTCGACCCGGCGACCCTCGGTGACCAGGACACCCTCGCCGACCCCGAATTCGAGAAGGAAGCCTGGCTGTCGATGGTCATGCTGGAGTGGGGCTCGTGTGGCCAGCTCGCGATCGCGGCCACCGACGAAAGAAGCCAAAGCGAACCGGCGTGCCTGGGTTATGTCTTCTACGCGCCGCCGCGGGCGGTGCCGCGCGCCCAGCGATTCCCCACGGCGCCGGTGTCCGCGGACGCCGTGCTTCTGACGTCGATGGGTATCGAGCCCGGGCAGGCCGCCGACGACCTGCCGCGCGGGCTTCTCGCCCGGGTGATCGACGAACTGGTTCGGCGCGGGGTGCGGGCCCTGGAAGCCTTCGGGCGCACACCGGCGGCTTCGGAGTTGCAGGACCCGCTGGCGGCGAGCCCGGACGTGCGGCCGGTGCTGGAGGCCGTCGGTGACTGCTCGGTGGACCACTGCGTGGTGGACGCCGAATTCTTGCAGGACGCGGGTTTCGTTGTGGTGGCGCCCCACCCGTACTTTCCGCGGCTGCGGCTCGAGCTGGACAAGGGTCTGGGATGGAAGGCCGAAGTCGAGGCAGCCTTGGAGCGGCTGCTCGAGAACGCCCAGTTGCAAGAGCCGGTCGGCGCGGGGACCGCGGCGGGAAATACGTTGCGCGGCGCGCAGGTTGGCTAGCGCGCAGGTTGGCTAGGAGCCGCCGAGCCGGCTGGCCCGCTCCACCGACAGTTCGTGAGCCAACAGTTCGGCGAAGGTGAAGGTGCCGGTGGGCCGGTCGTTCTTGCCCAACAGGTAGAGGCGCTTGACGGCGGCGAGAATTCCTTCAGCGATGGCGTCGCGGGTTTGGGTGGAGATCAGCATCGCGCGATCCTGCGGGTTGGTGATGTAGCCGACGTCGACCTGCACGGTGGGCATTCGGGTCAAGCGCAACAGGTCCCACGTCCGCCCATGTGTTCGGCAATCCCGTAACCCGGTGCGGGCCACGACTTCTCGTTGGATGAAGTCCGCGAGGTTACGCCCGATCGTGGAGACCGAGCCGTGTGAGTTTCCGAAATGAAAGGAAGCGACGCCGTTGGCCGCCGGGCTGGGCTGGTTCTCGCAGCGCAAGCTGATCATCAGGTCCGCCCCGACGTTGTTGGCCGTGGCGGCGCGTTCGGCGTCGGACGGGCTGCGGTTGACCGGTCGCGACAGGAAGGTCTCCATGCCGATGGCGGTCATCCGCCCCTCAAGCCGGCTCGCCAAGTCCCACAACACATCTGCTTCGCTGACCGGACCCGAAGGGCCGTGCATCAGCTCGCCCAGGTCGGTGCCCCCGCGGCCCGGATCGATGATGATCCGCTTGCCCGACAGCTTGGGCCCCGAGCGGCGGACCAGCTCCTCCTCGCGAATCGCGTGGGGCGAGCCGCCCGTGACGCGTGAGCTCAGAAAGTACAAGGAACGCAACGTTTCTGGGCCACAGATGCCGTCGGCCGCCAGCCCGTACTCTCGCTGGTACGACATCAGGGCATTATGCGTCTGCAACCCGAAGTGCCCGTCGACTAGTCCGGTGTAGAAACCGAGGTCTTGGAGCCGGGCCTGCAGCGTGGCGACGTCGTCACCGTAGAGCGGGGCACCGAATTGGTGATAGAGCGTGCGAGCTCCCAGCCGGTACGACGCCTCCTTCAACGCGCGGTAGGTGGCCTCGCCGACGATGCCGTCGACCAGCAGACCGCGGTGCTGTTGAAAGGCCCGCACCGCCTGGTCGAGTTCGGCGTCGAAAAGCTCAGGGGGCACAAGCCGGCCGGTGGTGAGTTCTCCCTCCGGGGTGTCCAGCAGCCCTAGCGTTGCCAGCGTCGCCCGGATTTCGGTCACAGCCGCACTGCGGTCACCGCAACGCAGCGCATCGCCGTGTTCACGGCGCGGACTCGACATACCAAAGGCCCTCCGGGACACAGTGACAGGCTCACATCTGGGCAACAGCTAACAGCAATTGTCGCAGATGCTTCGCCTAATCGGGAAAACCCCAGGCTGAACGCGCGGGCGTGGTGCGGGGACTTAATCGAGGATCAGCTCAGGTTGGGAACCGCATCCGAGAGCTCACGCAGCAGCGCCGCCTTGCCCTTGGCGCCGACGATCCGCTTCACCGGCTGGCCGTCCTTGAACAGGATCATGGTCGGAATCGAGACGACCTGGAAATCACGCGCCGTCACCGGGTTGGCATCGACGTCGAGCTTGGCAATGGTGAGCTGCTCGGCTCGTTCGCTCGCGATCTCCTCAAGAACCGGCGCGACCATCTTGCACGGTCCACACCATGTGGCCCAAAAGTCAACCAGCACAGGCTTGTTGCTGGACAACACCTCGGTGGAGAACGAAGCGTCAGAGACTTCGATTGTCGCCGCGGCTTTTTCGGCGTCGGTCATTGAGGTGCTCCAATCATCTCAGTACTGCCAGGAAATTCGGTGGCGTCGCTTTGAGCGGCCGAGCTCGATTCGACGTGGTCGGCCAACCAGCGTTCGGCGTCGATCGCCGCCGAACAGCCGCTGCCGGCGGCGGTGACGGCCTGTCGGTAGGTGCGGTCCACCAAGTCACCCGCGGCGAACACTCCGTCGATCGAGGTGGCGGTGGTGTGGCCCTTGACCAGAACGTATCCGTCGGGGTCGGTGTCGAGCACATCGCGGACCAGCTCCGAGCGCGGGTCGTGACCGATCGCGACGAAGACGCCCGTGACGGGCAAGGTGGATTCTTCTCCAGTCACGGTGTCGCGCAACCGCAAACCGGTCACCGTTTGGTCCCCCTCGACAGCGAGCACGGCCTTGTTGGTCAAGATGGTGATCTTGTCGTTGTCCCGGGCGCGTTCGAGCATGATGCGGGACGCGCGGAATTCGTCTCGGCGGTGCACCAGGGTGACGCTGCGCGCGAACCGGGTCAAGAAGGTGGCTTCCTCCATCGCCGAGTCGCCACCACCGATGACCGCGATGTCTTGGTCTTTGAAGAAGAACCCGTCACAGGTCGCACACGAGCTCACGCCGCGGCCCAGCAGTTCCTGCTCACCGGGCACCCCCAGGTACCGCGCCGCCGCGCCCATGGCCAAAATGACCGCCCGCGCGCGGAACGTCTCGCCCTCCGCGGTGGTCACCGACTTGACCGGCCCGTCCAGCGACACCGACTCGACGTCTTCCATCCGCAGGTTCGCCCCGAATCGCAGCGCCTGTTCGCGCATCTGGTCCATCAGCTCCGGGCCGGTGATGCCGTCACGGAAACCGGGGAAATTCTCCACCTCGGTGGTGGTCATCAACGCACCACCAAACGACGTTCCCTCGAACACCAGCGGGGCCAGCTGCGCCCGCGCGGTATACAACGCGGCGGTGTATCCAGCGGGGCCCGAACCGATGATGATCACGTCGTGCACAGTGTCGGCGGTCATAGAACCCTTTCAAGAAATCGTCCCTGGATTCGTACAAACGCCAGCGTAGGCACGGCTGTTCCCGGGCGTCGGTCAACCTATAGCACCAGACTAGGGGCGCGGGATGGTGGTGTTGGCCAACAGGCCGGTGTCGGCGGCGTTGCAGTTCAGCGCGACCGCGTAAACCGCCAGGCTGCGGGGAGCGTCGCCCGCCACTACCAGCACGACTCCGGGCCGTGCGTTGACCTCGACGGGACGCGCGCCGAGCACCTGCGTGGATGCCGGGTAGCCGAGGCCGGTGAGGCAGGAGGCGCGCCGTGCCGGATCGGCCAGGGGGCCGTAGTCGGGGGCTCGGGTGAGCAGGCCGCGGATCTCGTCCGGCGACAGGGGGATCGCCATCGGCGGCGTCGACACCGTGATGTGCTCGGCGGTCACCCCGGTGCTGGGTGCGGGCTCGGGCGCGTTGATCAGCGCAGCGGTGCCCACGTCGACCGCCGCGAGCAAAGCACCGACGCCGGCCACCCCGGCGATCACCCGCGCGGGCCGAACCTGTGGCCGGGCGGAGTGCGCGACGGGCCGGCCTGCCTCCGCCGATTCGAGTGCCGCCGAGATCCGGGCGGTCACCTCCGGCGGGACGTCGGGGGCCGGCTCGGCGCTCAGCGTCGCGACATCGCTGCGGGCTCGGTTGAGGGCACGCAGGATCTTCTCGGCTTCCGGGTTGTCGCGAACCCGTTGGCGCACGCGGGCCGCGGATTCGTCGTCGAGCAGGCCGGCCTGCAGGTCGGCGAGAAGCTCAACCGTCAGGGGCGGCTCGTCGCCATGGTCGTCGGCTTCACCCATCCGCCCCAGTGTCCGTCATCGGTTGCTTGACGGCCATGGGTGGGGCCGGGTCGGGCGCGGCGTTCAGGTAGCCCAGGAGTTCCGCGAGCCGTACGCGGGCCCGTGCGCATCGGCTCTTGACGGTGCCCTCGGCGACGCCCAGCAGCGCGGCGGTGTCGGCCACCGAGTAGCCCTGCATGTCGACCGCCACCACCGCGGCCCGCTGCTCAACGGGGAGTCGCATCAAGGCGCGGTGCACCATCATCGCCGTCTCGACCTGGGCGGTCCGATCGGCCACCGCGTAGACGTCCTCTAGCGGGACGGTCGGGTGAGCCTTGATGCGCCGCAGCCGGTCCAGGCACGCGTTGACGACGATGCGGTGCAGCCAGCTACCGACGGCGGCGTCATGCCGGAACGCGCCGGCGCCGCGGTGTGCCGAGAGCATCGCGTCCTGCAGCGCGTCCTCGGCGTCCTCGGCCGTGCGTGTGGTGAGCCGGGCGAGCCGGTGCAGCTGGCGTTGGTGGCGCAGGAACAATTCGCCGAAGGCGTGGCGGTCCCCGGCGACATGCGCCGCCAGCAGCTCCGCATCACTGCGTTCGCGCTGGATGTCTCCGCGGGAGCCCACGGCCGGACAGTAACCAATCGGCCGTGGGGCGGCACTTCACCACGGCACGGATCTGTGAGCGTCAGGAAGCGGCCTGGACCGTGATCTCAAAGAAGCCGGCCTGGCTCTTGCCGTTGGTGGTTCCCAGCGTGGAGATCCACACCAAGAGATTCGACGTCGGCGAACCCGCCCGGACCGGGATGACGTTGTGGCCGGGCTTGAGCGTGAACGCGGGCGCCAGCACGGTGGTGTCGTTCAGCGACGCCGGGGAGGCCGTCGCGGACGAGCGGATCTCGACCTTGGTCCCGCTGCTGGGTGTGTCGATGCTGACCTGGCCGACCACGGTCGCGCTCGGCAGCTGCAGCATGAGACCTTCACCCTGTTTGAAGCTGGGGAACGGCACCGCGTCGGTGTAGACCTCGGTGGCCCAGGCGGTGGAGGGGTCGCCGTCGATCGCTTGGCCGGCGGTGCTCGCGTTGTCGACGTCGCCGTCCGGGGAGTAGACCGTCGCCTTGGTCGGTTTGACGATGCTGCCGGCGGCCGCGGAACTGGTGGCCGACGACGAAGTAGATGACGACGGACCGTTCAGCCCGAGCTCGTCCTTGTTCAGGCCGCCGCCGACGTTGCCGAAGATCTTGCTCACCACTGACGCCAAGACAAGGAGGGCCACGATGATCACGGCAAGGCCGGCGCCCATGCCGATCAGCAGGTTGCGCCGCCGGCGCGCGAACGTCGCTTCGTCCGGGGCCGAGGATTCGCGGGCGGTGGCCGGCGCAGGCGAATCGTCGATCGGACCCAACACCTCGGTCCGGTCGGCCACCGCCGTCGCCTGCTGTAGCAAGTTCAAAAGCGTTGAGGCGCTGCGTATTCCGCCGTCCTCCTGAACGGCGCGCACCGCGACGGCCGAAATCTGGAAGGGAATGCCGCGGTCGATGATCATCGGTTCGACGGGCTGACCCGTCGAACTGCGTTCGGCCGGGGCGAGCCCGCTGCGCACGCTGGACTCCGTGAGCGGCCACCGATTGACCAGCAGGGCATACAGCGCGGCGCCGATGCCGCGGATGTCGGCCTGCGGGCTGGCGTCGGGCATGGTGGCCGGGTAGGCCAGGACGACGTCACCCTCGATGCTGACGCGGACCCGGCTCGGGTGGTCGATCGACAACGCGACGCCGGCGCGGTGGGCCGCGTCGGCGGCCGCGGCCAGCGACTGCATGGCCCGGACGGCGCCGACGGGTGACGGCGCGGTGTCGGCCACTTCCTGCAGCGAACCGCCGCGCACCCACTCGGAGACCACCAGGCCGCCGTGGCCGGTGTGGACCACGTCGAGCACCCGGGCGATGCCCGGCTTGTCGATCCGGCTCAGGCGCAGCGTGCGGGACAGGATCTCCTGCAACACGTCGTCGGGCAACGCCCCGTCGGGATCGACGAACGTCAGCGCCACCTGCCGGTCCAGCGCGGTATCCAGCGCCTGCCAGAACTGCAGGGGCGGCGCTCCACCGTGGAACACCAGCAGCCGGTAACGGCCGCCGGCGATGCGGGCGCCGGGAACCAAGTGGACGTCGTCTCCCGACGGGTCCCCGCCGCGGTCCCGCGGCGGGTCGAACGGCGCAGGCCCCCGCCGCGACTCGGGGGTGAGGTCGCCATTGGACGGGCGCGGCGCCGGGGACTCCGGCGCGCGTTCGGAGGGAATGTCGGGCTGGAAGTCGTCGGCAACCGGTCGTGGCAGCTCGGCACCCGACGCGGCACTCTCGATAGGGCGGTCGGTCACCTCCGGTCCTTTCGCTAGCCGGGCTTGGGTTGCCCGCTCCGGAGGTCTGCGCTGGATCGGCTCCTGGACCGCATTTACCCCAGGCGGGGACGAATTCCTCCGCTCAGGGTACGTGACCGGGGCCGGGCGAGACGATCGGTCCGTTGCCACCGGTTTGCGGGGCATCGCCGCACGTCCGCCGAAGCGCCGGCGGACGACGTCCAGCGCGGCCTGTGCCTCCGGGACGCGGGCGCGCAGCATGACCGTGGCCATGATCGGCAGCATGATCACCGCCAGGATCAGCAGCCGCAACAGTGAGCCCGCGCCGCCGCCGTGGGCGGTCAGCGCGTCCAGGCCCAACAGCCGGTCGGCCACATGGGCCACCAAACCGGCCAGCATCGAGGCGGTGAGCGTCACCAGAATCGTGCGCTGCTCGCCTTTGCCGATCAACTGGCCCCCCGTCGGCAGCAGGGTGTGCCGTAACAGCAGGTAGCCGATGATCGCGCCCGCCAGAAACCCGATGCCGTTGGCCAGCCCCAGATAGCCGGCCACCAGCTTGGGGTCATCGGTGAGGTGCGGCGCCAGGACGGATCCGACGATCTTGACGGCGGTGATGACGAGGATGATGACGATCGGCGTCCAGGGCTGCTCGCGCGCGTAGAAGACCCGCAGCTGCAGCAGCACCAGCCCGTAGGGGATCAGCGTGAAGGCCGACAGCGCGATCGCGGCGCCCAGGTACCCGGCGTCGACCTCGCCGAAGTGGCCGTAGGCGAACAGCGCGCTGCCGATCGCCGGCCCACCGACGGTCATCACCGCGACGATCGGGATGAGCGTGATCAACGTCAGGCGGGTGGCCAGCGACAGGTCGGCCAGCACCGCCCCGGTGTCGTCGGCGGCGGCGTTGCGGCTCAGCCGCGGCATCACCACCGTCAGCACCGTGACGCCGATCATGCCGAACGGCAGCATCAGGACCAGCCACGTGTAGTTGTAGATCGCCGGGCCCGACGCCGCCGCCGTGCTGGCGATCTGGTTCCCGACCACCAGGCCGAGCTGGCTGATCAGCACGTAGAGCACCATCGCGGCGGCCATGGTGCCGAATCGCTTGAGGCGCTGGTCGATTCCCCACAGGGGGCGCAGGTCCACGCGTTGCCGGCGCAAGGCCACCAGCAGCACCGCGGTCTGCGCGAACACGCCCAGCGTGGTCCCGATGCCGAGGACCAGCAGCTTGGTGTTGCCCATGCGGACGGGGTCGACCGACAGCTCCCCGGGGACGGCCGCGTACACCGCCAAGGTCACGAGCGCGACCACGTTGTTGACGACCGGCGCCCACGCCGTCGGCCCGAACACGTTGCGGGTGTTCAGGATCGCCATGAACACCGACGTCAGGCCGTAGGCGAGCACCTGGGGGAGCAGCAGGTAGGCGAAGGCTGTCGTCAGCGGCTCGTTGACCTGCGGAGCCCGGCCCAGCATCAACCGGACCAGCAGCGGCGCGGCGAGCACCGACAACGCCGTCGCCAACACCAGCAGCGCGGTCGTCAGGGTGACCAGGCGCCGCACGAAGGCCGCGCCGCCGTCGGGGTCACCCTGCTCGGCGCGGGCCAGCACCGGCACGAAGATGGCGGTGAAGGTCGCCTCGAGGACCAGCGCCGCCACCAGGTTGGGCAGCTGGTTGGCCACGGAGAACGCGCTGGAGAGGGCGGCCCCCAGGATCGCGGCGAGCAGCACTACCCGGGCAAAGCCGGTGAGCCGGCTGATCAGCGTGGCGAACGCCATCGCCCACGAGCGCGACACCAGGGCGGCGTCGGACAGTTCGGGTCGTCGGCGGTCAATCCCGGCGGGTACTGGCGGCAGGGGACCCGTGGGCGGCGAACCCGGGTTGCGGGGTCGCCGGGGCGGCTCGGGCAGGCGGTGGGGTTGTGGTGCGGCCTGCCGGTGGGCGGGCTTCATACTCGGTGCTCTTGTTCGACCCGGTCATCGGCCTCGTCGTCAAACCCCGCGGATCGGGCGCCGGGCGGGTCGGGCCGGTCCAGGTCGGCCCGGTCGGGTTGGCCGCGGAAGCGGTGCCACAGGCGGCGCCCGGCCAGCAGCACCAGCACGGCCGCGGCCGTCATGGTGATCGCGAACAGCACCTTGCCGTAGGCGTTGGAGTGCACCGACAGGCGCACCGGGTCGCCCAGCCGCAGGCCGTCCGGGGTCCGCAGCGACACGTCGATCGCGACCCGTTGGGTGAAGTTCACTTCGATCGGCACCCGCAGCGGCAGGTATCCCGGCGGCAGCTCGATCTGGCCGACGTCGGTGACCGTCATGCCCGGCGGGGCGTCGACGTGTAGCCGCACCCGGATGGGGACGGCCAGGCCGTTGTGCAGCGCCAGCGGCAGAGGGCTGTGCTCGGTGGCCAGGGTGTACGAGCCGCCGGGGTTGACGATCGTGACCGCGCCGAACAAGTCGTTGATCGTCTTGCCGACGACGGCCAGGCGTTGCTGGGCCATGCCGTTGCGGGTGTCGGGAGGCTGGGATTCGCTGAGCGCGCGCAACATGTCTTCGCGCAGCGGCGCCGTGTACTGGATGCCCGTCAGGCCGGTGCGTTCGTCGGTGCTCAACGCGGACGTCAGGCCCCACAATCGGCCGATCTGGCCGCCGACCAGGGCGGTGACGTCGTCGCCGAATCGGCCGCGCGCGGAGGTGTAGGCGCCCACTTGTTCGGACGGCTCGGTGCGGGCCGCGGCCTCGGCGATCACGGCCGGCAGCGGTCGGGGGATCGCCAGGCCGGACCGGATCGTGGTGGTCAGTGCGGTCAGGATGACGTGCGCGTCGTCGGCCTGCAGGTTCCACGTCGCCGGCGGGACAAGAATCTGCGTGCGGGGCGCGTCGTCGTGCCGCAAGGCGTGCCAGAACATGGACCCCAGCGCGTCCTGGCGGCGCGCGGTCACCGAATCGTGCGCGAGCCGCACGGTCAGCGAGGAATCCAGATAGGTGGGGACGGACGGCGCGCTGCCCGCCCCGGCCAGCGCCGCGCCCACCGCCGGGTCGAACGGTGCGAGCACGACTTGCGGGGACAGCCGCCGCGGCGCGGTGTCGACGGTGACGTCGGAGGACGCCTGCCCGTCCGGGCCGGCCAATTCGGCGGCGGCTACGGCGACGGTGCTTTCGTTGCCGCCGAGCAGGTTGACCGCGCTTCTGGTCAACGGGCCGTCGGGGAGCAGCGTGGCGCCGCGGACGGAGGCTACGTCCAGAATGCGGTCGACGATGCTGTTGACGCCGGTGGTCGCGGTGGCGCTGAGCCCGCGGTCGTTGACGCGTTGCAGGGCGTCGAGGTCGGCTTGCGCATACGGCAGCGGCGCCACGCAGGTGCGGTGCGCCAGTGCGCGCAGCCGGTTGAGCCACTCGGCGGCCGCGGCCTGTCCGGCGCCGGCGTGGGTCGGGGTGCCCGGAAGTTGCGCGGGCCCGTCGGGGGAATCGGACACCACGTAGCCGGCGGTCATCGCGTTGACGGTGACGAGCAGGTCGGGGTCGACGGCCAGACACAGCGCGCGGCCCACCGCGCCGTCGGGGTCGACGTCGTGGCTGGTGGCGACCTCGGCCGCCGACAGCAGGATGTCCAGCCGGCCGCCGCTTGCCAACGAGGTGGCCAGGTCGTCGTCGACGAGGCGGACCGGGATGGTGCCGCCGGGCACGCCGGGGGCCAGCCGCGGCCGGTCGGCCAGGGGCCACAGCATGGTCATCCACACGGGTTTGGAGGTGTCGGGCGCAACGGCGGAGCCCACATCGCCGTCCTGGTCGGGCGGCACTCCGACGACGGGCAGCAGGAAGCGTGCGTTGTCGAGCCGCGCGGGGGCGCCGTAATCCGGTGTGCCGTTCACGTTGACCAAGACGGGGTAGATGTCGGGCCTATCGATGCCCAGCGATTGCTTGGTCAGCGAGCGCAGCGGAGCCGACAGCGTGAAGCCGACTTGTTGCCCGCGCTGCAGTTCCGGCGCGACCGTGAGGAAGTCGGCGGCCGGTTGGTACTGGTCGGTGTCACCGTCCAGGCTGGTCCGCAACCCCGCGGACGCGGTGACGGCCCCGGCGTGCTCGAGCCGGACCATGACGTCCCGGACGGGGCGGTCGCCGATGTTGGCCACCGTGCCGGTGACGGTGACGACGGGTTGGCTGGACGTGGTGACCACGTCCGGCGTGACTTGGTCGATGCGGACCCGCACGAACGGCGTGACGCCGGGTTCACCGGCGGCCGCGGGCGGCGCGGCGGGCCAGGTGAGCACCGCGAACCCGGCCACGATGCCGATCACTGCCGCGAGGCGCAACAAGCAGAGTCGGGATGCCGTCACGGCCCTGGCCCGTGGCCGTTCTTCCGGCTGGTGGCCGGTTTGTCGGCGTGCCGGGTGCGCGAGTGGGTTTGCGGGCGGCGCCGCGGAGAGGTGGGTGGCAGCGGCGGCAGCGCGGCGGGACCGTCGCTTTGCAGCTTGTCGATCAGCTCGTCTGCCACCCGAGCGAGCCGCCGTTCGTCGGCGTAGGCCAGCTTCGACGGCAGCTCGTGCAGCGGAACCCAGGCCACCTCGGCGACCTCGAGGTCCTCGTCGGACAGCTCACCGCCGGAGAAGCGCAGTAAATAGTGGTGCACCGTCTTGTGCACGCGGCGGCCGTCGGTGACGAACCAGTAGTCGATCCGGCCCAGGGCGGCCAGCACGCTGCCGCGGATGCCGGTCTCCTCGGCCACCTCTCTTATCGCGGTCTGCTCCGCGGTTTCACCCATCTCGATGTGCCCCTTGGGCAGCGACCACAGCATCCGCCCGCGCCGGTCGACGCGGCCGATCAGCGCCGCGACCTGAGAGTCGCGCGGCCCGTCGAGTCCGTCGATGACCAGCCCGCCAGCAGATGTTTCGTGCACGGTCCGCAGCCGATCCGGCCCGCGTCGAGGCGAACGGGATCGGCGCGACTTGGTCGCCGTCGAGTCGGCGGGCGCTTGACCGTTCGTCTGGCTCTCGGTCGAACTCGCAGCGCCACGACCGCGCCGCCGCCCCCGGCGCCGACGTGGCTTGCCCTGTTCGCCGTCCGACACCCAAGCGATAGTAGCTGGCACGGCATAGTCTCCCTGGACATACTCGCCGCTAGCCGGGCGTGCGATGGCTCAGGACTGATCTGCTTAGATCGGGCCGATCGCTCCGGCGATGACAAATGCGGGAATGAAGATCAGGAGTGATAGCGGCCCGGACAGGCTGCCGATCACCATCCCGCGGCCGATCTGGCCGAGTCCGCCCGATGCCTGGGCGATGAGTGCGCCGACGCCGATGTATACCAGCGTTGCTGGCAGAACGATGAACACCAAGGGCCACAGCGGCAGAACGAGCAGCCAGGTGGCGAAATCCACGACGAAGACGTGGGCTATGGCTACGGCGAAAGTCAGGGGCCCGTAGCGATCGTCGTTGTCCGCCATCGTCACCCTCAGCGCAGGACCAGATATGCGAAGGTCGATGCCCCGGCGAGCACGACGACCGAACAGCTCAAGGTGCTGACGCCGAGGCCGCGATTGCGTTGCGATGCCGACCTGAGGAGTGCGGCGCCGACAAGCAGCGACACCAAGGTCGTTAGGACGGTGGCGGTCAGCATCCATACGCGCTCGCCGGCGTACGCGCTGTGTGTTTCGAACGGCCACTTGCCCAACAGCTGCATGGCGACGACCAACAGCGCCAATATCAGTTGCACGACAAACGGCGCCGACAATGTCGCTGTGCGCCAGGCGCGGGCGTCGAGGAAGTCCGCTCGCTGAGAACTCGACGTATTGCTCATGTATCGCAGAACCGCATTGCCCGCCGTTTCCACCCTTCCCGTTGCGCAACGGTACTGCCGCACGCCGGCCGATCAATTCACCTCCACCGCGTAGCACTGGGTGCGAGGCTCCTCACAGGGGCCTTGCGGCCCCGGCCGACTACGCTGGTCGAACGTGTCCGAAGCCGATGTCGAGCTCCTTGCCGCCGCCGCGGTCGCCCTGAATCAACACGCGCCCATGCTGCGCGAGTTGGGGTCGGCGTTCGATGCGGCTGGCCACGAGTTGTACCTCGTCGGCGGTTCGGTGCGAGACGCGCTGCTGGGCAGGCTCAGTCCCGACCTGGATTTCACCACCGACGCGCGCCCGCAGCAGGTCCAACAGATCTTGCGGCGCTGGGCCGACAACCTGTGGGAAACCGGCATCGAGTTCGGCACCGTCGGCGTCGGCAAGGGCGGCCACCGCTTGGAAATCACCACGTTCCGCGCGGACGCTTACGACCGGGTCTCGCGCAAGCCCGAGGTGCAGTTCGGCTCGAGGCTCGACGACGATCTGGTGCGCCGCGACTTCACGGCCAACGCGATGGCCGTGCGCATCACTCCCGACGGGCCGGGTGAATTCCTCGATCCGCTGGGCGGTTTGGCCGCGTTGCGTGAGCGGGTGCTCGACACCCCGGCCGCACCTGAGGTGTCCTTCGGCGACGACCCGCTGCGGATGCTGCGAGCCGCGCGATTCGTCTCGCAGCTCGGCTTCGCCGTCGCCCCCCGCGTGCGCGAGGCGATCGAGGAGATGGCGCCCGAGCTGGGCCGGATCAGCGCCGAGCGGGTGGCGGCCGAGCTGGACAAGCTGCTGCTCGGTGACGACCCGGTGTCCGGCATCGACCTGCTGGTGCAGACGGGCACGGGGGAGGTGGTGCTGCCCGAGGTCGGCGGCATGCAGATGGCCATCGACGAACACCACCAGCACAAGGACGTCTACCAGCATTCGCTGACGGTGCTGCGGCAGGCGATCGCGCTGGAGGACCCGCCTCCTGAGGGGGGCCCGGATCTGGTGCTGCGCTGGGCCGCGCTGCTGCACGACATCGGCAAGCCCGCCACCCGGCGGCACGAGGCCAACGGCGGTGTGAGCTTTCACCACCACGAGGTGGTCGGCGCCAAAATGGCCCGAAAGCGGTTGCGCGCATTGAAGTATTCCAAGCAGATGGTCGACGACGTCTCGCAGCTGGTGTATCTGCACCTGCGGTTCCACGGCTACGGCGAAGGCAAATGGACCGATTCCGCGGTGCGCCGCTACGTGACCGACGCCGGCCCGTTGCTGCCGAGGCTGCACAAGCTGGTGCGGGCCGATTGCACGACTCGCAACAAGCGCCGGGCCGCGCGGCTGCAGGCCAGCTATGACCGGCTGGAGGCGCGGATCGCCGAGCTGGCCGCGCAGGAGGATCTGGCGCGGGTGCGGCCCGACCTCGACGGCAACCAGATCATGGAGTTGCTCAACATCCCGGCGGGCCCACAAGTCGGCGAGGCGTGGCGCTTCCTGAAGGAGGTGCGGTTGGAACGTGGGCCCTTGACGACCGACGAGGCGACCGCGGAACTGGTCAACTGGTGGCGCTCGCGGGGGAACCCGTAGCGGTGATCCCGCGTCGGATCGTGCATGGACTACTGCGCGGCAGGCGACGACGGCACGGCTTCGATTTGGCAGCACGATCTCGACCTCGACCTTGATGGCGACGGCCAGCTCGACGCTTTCGGGCTGGACTTCGATGGCGATGGGCTGCGCGACGACGCGTTCGCCGACCTCGACGGCGACGGCATCGCCGATCACGCGGTGCTCGACCTCGACAACGACGGCAATCCCGAGGCGTACTTCACCGACGACGGATCCGGGACGTGGGGGGTCGCCACAGAACAGGGGCGGCAGTTGCGGTGGTTCGACCTCGATGGTGTCGAGCACACCGGTGGCCCGCTGGTCGACTTCGATGGCCTTGGCGGTGCGGACGACCGGCTATTCGATAGCGATGGCAACGGTCTGGCCGACCGGGTGCTGTGCGCCGACGAGGGCGGGATGACCGAGTACGTCGACACCGACGGCGACGGCAAGTGGAACGTGCGGCTTAGTGATTCCGACGGTGACGGTTTGGCTGACGGCGCCAGCGCGTTGTAGCGGCCGTCGAGACGAAGTGAATTGACCGCCGCGCGCGGCGTATTTAGCCTGGTCAATAGTGGCGCGGGGAGCGCTGCGATGGATCGGAAGGGGTGGCAAATGTTCGTCGACACCGAGCTTCTGCATTCCGGGGGCAACGAATCGCACCGCGCCGGGGGGCATGCGCAAGAGGGAGCCGACCAGCTCGCGCGGGGACCGCTCGCGTCGGGGATGTTCGGTGACTTCGCCGCTGCCGACGCATTCCACTCGGCAGTCACGGCGGCCCACACGCAGCACGTGAAGAACTTGCAAGGCCACCAGCAGACGCTGACCGATGTTGGCTCCAAAGCCCATCACGCTGCCAAGGGGTTCACCAGCATGGACCAGCAGAATGCCAGTGATTTGGAGGCCGTGCGGCCGAGCGGCAACGGCTACGCGCCGCGAGTCTGACCGCTCAGCCTCAGCGGGTAGGTGCCGTGGATAATTCAACAGAATCGCTCCGCACGAACTGAGGCCTTTCGAGGAGGGCTGCATGGGGGATCCGCCTTCGAATTTCGGTGGGGAGCCGCCCATGGGCTGGCCAGCAGGCCAGTGGCAGCCGTCATATCCATCGCAACCCGTAAAACGCCCACAGATATGGCCGGCGATTGCATTGGCATCGATCGCCGTTCTAATGGGGGCCGCTGGCCTAATTGTGGCCGCTACAACGTCGACGAATAAATCCCCCCCGAGTTCGCCGGCCACGTCAGCAGCACCGACGTACACACCGGCGGATTCGGCGGCGGCGCATAAGAACCTCTGTGATGTCTATGCCGTGGTCGCGCGTGCCGTTCAGATTGAGACCAACGGCGATAACCCGGCTCTATCTGGCATTGCGGTGGTCAACGGAGCCTTAATGCTGGAACACGTCGTAAGTGCAAATCCGGCAATACGGCCTGCTGATCGAGACGCCGCACTGGCATTGGCTGATGCCTATAGCAATTCTCAGACAACTGCAGCCACGGTGCAGCAACGTGACGATCCGTTATGGCAGTCGACGATCAGTAATGTCAACAACAAAGACGCCGCGATGAAGAGAGTGTGCGGCGGCTGAATCGCTGGCAGGCAAATGGATTCCGACGCATGTCCGACGGCCGGCCATGTAACCCTGCCCGCACCAGCCCTCCGTTGTCACGATGCCAGCGTTGTGCCTGTTGTGTCGTGGTGGTGCAACGTGGGTGGATAATTTTAGAGAATGGCCCGCAAGTTGCAGAAGAATGGGAGGAGCTGCATGGGGGATCCGCCTCCAAGCTTCGGTGGGATACCACCTATAGGGTCGCCGCAGGGGGATTGGCAGCACAGCTATCCACTCCAACCCGCAAGGCGGCCACGCGCGTGGCCAGCGGTCTCTCTGGCATCGGCTGCCGTTGTGCTGGGCGTTGTTGCTGTAGTTGTGTCATCTCTAGGGTCTACGAAGCACTCCACCCCAGAACCGGCGACCGTCTCGGCGGCACCGACGTACACACCTGCCGAGACGGCCGCCGCGCACAAGAAGCTTTGCGATGTCTACGACCTGGCCGCACGAGCGGTCCAGATAGAGACAAACGGTGCAAGCCCGGAGCGGGCGGGCATTGCGACGGTAAACGGCGCCGTCTTGCTGGGACAAGTGTTGAATGATTCTCCCGCGATCCCGCCAGGTGATCGCGGCGCCGCTGTTGCCCTAGCGGAGGCCTACAGCAACGCTGCTGCTGTGGCGAGCTTTGGGGATTCAGCTCAGTGGCAGTCGACGATTGCCGACGTCAATGCCAAGGATGCTGGCATGAAAAGAGTGTGTGGAGGGGGCTGAATGGCCGATTACGTTAACGGCCGACCACGTCGTGAACGGTCTCGCTGAGACCTTCCGCGCCCCTCTCTTTGCGAGGTCGTCGAGCCATCCGCACGAGCCCGGAGATCGACTGCAAGACGAGTTACCTCGCGGGCGACCGGGTACATGCAACGACGCAGCCGGCTCGGATCGAAGATGAACGAACGCAACCGCGACTCGCGGTGAATTGCTGCCTCTCATCCGGTTGGCTCAGTATGGAAGTTGAAGGACTTACGAGCGGATTGTGACGTTCTGGACGTTGGCCACGACCTAGAGGAGGGGGGCATGGTGGGGAACTGGCCCGGGGGTACTGCTCATGGACAGACTGCCCACCCACCTGGGGGAAATTGGCCACCGAGTAATTGGGCGCAGCCAGCGTCACGCTCATTCCCATGGCAGGCGATCGCCTTAGCGCTGACCGCTGCCGTAGCGGTTGGCGCTCTGATCGTTGCCCTTACGCATCCCACGGTCACGGGCACGAGTCAGTCCACCACCGTTACAGCCCCAACGCCTGGCCCTACGGAGTTGCGTCCAGCAGAGTGGTGTACGAGCCGGTGATGACCGGCGTGTCGTAGCCGGATGAATGAAGGTCATCGCGTGATTCTTCGAGGGACCGACCAAAGTCACTCGAGCAAAGGAATCAACGCGAT
>NZ_MPNT01000050.1 GCF_001907675.1 Mycobacterium paraffinicum | reverse complement strand
ATCGTGAAATGCGCTCGTCACCGCGTCCAGCACGGACCCACGGTAGTCGGGGAACAGCGCGTTGAGCGCCGGAACCCGTAGATAGAGCAGCTGCGACATGGTCGCCATGCTGCCCAGCAGTTGCACCTGGTGCGTGTACACGGCCGGGGGCGGCGGGGGTGCGTCCGGGGCCCCGGCGGGCGCCATGTTGGGGTCGAAGCCCGTCGGCTCCGCGGTCGCGGTGGCCGAAGGGATGGTCACGAGGGTGCCCGTGACCGCGGCAAGAACGAGCGTCTTACGGACGTTCTTCAATATCTTTCCTTTCGCGGTGCGCGCGCGCCAAAGCAAGCCCACGGGGTGGGCTGACGGTTTTTGGTTGGTGCGGAAACCTGCTTCGGAACGTGCCGGCTTGTCCTGGCACGACAGCGGTGGGCTCGAGTCGCCCGGCGGAGTGCTACCGCCGGCCACGGACGCGACTTCACCGTCCGCGGCCCCGCTCACACGCGGGTCCGTGATTCTGTTTTCAGTTACTCTTCCGTAACCCGTTGCGGGCTAACAGGGACCGTACGAGACCCAGCCGCATTCGTCATCTTCAGAAAACGGACATCTCGTTTCGGTAACGGGGTGATCACAGCGCAATCCCGCCGTCATTTTGGCAGGTCAGCCAAACGATTTCGGGAAGTACCCCACAATCGAAATTGCTTTCAAATCGTGAGCCGAATCACCCCCATTTTGTGAACTGGCCCACGTATTTGCGCCGGCGCGTTTAGGCGTTGCGGCCCTGGCGAACTGGCAACCCGATTTGCGAAGCGGCGCACAGTACAACAAGTTACGCGCTTACGCCACACGCCACGCCCAATCGACGGATGAATTGCGTTGTGCTGCTGGCTAACTTGCGTCGTTCCAATAGGGCGGAGCGCATCCGGCGCGCCACTCACCGCGTGACCCGGTGACCATCTAAATCTGTTCCTGCACAACATTTCACGACGCATCCCAGGCGACTCGACATGCACCATGGCCATGCGATTGCCATGACCGGACGACCCCCGATGCGTCGCACGGTTTCGGCGCGACCGATTTGCCGACGGTTCTATGACATGTAGGGCGTGTGAATGCGCCGGCGCACCGATGCCGTTGAGGTGTCGATCGCGAGATAACGAAACCTACGGTCCCCCAACAGATCACGGGACGCCGCCGGAAATGGCTCGCACCATCGGCCAACTATTGTTTATGCGAAAAGCAGAACTTGCTCTTTTGCGAATTCACTCACGGATTCTCCCGCGATGGAAACGCTGCCGGATCGGGCGCGGAGGGCGTCAGCTGCGGGACTGCGCGAGGGCGCGTAGCTCGGCGTCGGTGTTGACGTTGGTCAGCGACCGCGAATCCGACGTCACGATGCGCTGGGCATCCGATGCGTCCACCAGGGCGCGCATCTTGCGCTCGCCGGCGGCCACCAACGCGTCCGCGCGGTCGGCCAGGTCGGTCCGGTACACCGCGGCAAGGTAGTGGTCCTGGCCGTCCCACGGCAGCACCACCTCCGCCCCGGTCTCCAGCGCCCGGCGGGCGAGATCGTCGATGAGTTCGACTGCCAGGAAAGGCATGTCGACGGCGCAGACGAAGGCGAGCCGGGCGCCGGCGTCGGCCGCCGCACGCAAAGCCCGCCCCGTCGCCGGCAACGGCCCCAGCCCGCGCAGTTCGTCGCGCAGCACGCGAGCCTGTAGTTCGGGGAGCGGCTGACCCTGGGCGGCCATGACGAGCACCGGATCGCAACGCTGTTGGAGGACGCCGACGACATGCTCGACCATTGTCGTCGCGCCGGATCCAGCGGATGGGGGTACCGGGAGGTTGGCCTTGTCGCGGCCCATGCGTTGCGAGGCGCCGCCGGCCAGGACAACCCCGGCCAGAGAAATCATTTCGCTCACGTCAGTCGACGGTCCAGGTGTCGCGGCCACGCAGCAATGATTGCAGAGCGGCGTCGTCGAACGGCTTCGAGGCCCGCGCGGCCTGCACCTGGGAGCGGGCGGCGTCGTCGTAGGTGGGCCGGCTGACGTCCCGGAAGATGCCGAGCACCGTGTGATCGAGGTTCTGATCGGACAGCCGCGACAGCGCGAACGCGTAGGCCGAGTCGTCGGTGTGCGCGTCGTGCACCATGATCTCGTCGACGGACACGTCGGCGGTCTTGGCGAACTCCAGACCGAAACCGGACTTCACGACGCAGTATTCGCCGTCGGCGCCGAAGGTGATCGGCTCACCGTGGCGGACGTTGATCACCCGCTCCTCGGCGCCTTCCTTGCGCAGTACGTCGAAGGATCCGTCGTTGAAAATCGGGCAGTCCTGCAGGATTTCGACCACGGAGGCACCGCGGTGTTCGGCCGCGGCGCGCAACACCTCGGTGAGTCCGTTGCGATCGGAGTCCAGTGCGCGGCCGACGAACGTCGCCTCGGCACCCAGCGCCAGCGAGACGGGGTTGAACGGGTGGTCCAGCGACCCCATCGGGGTCGACTTGGTCACTTTGCCGACCTCAGAGGTGGGCGAGTACTGACCCTTGGTCAGCCCGTAAATCCGGTTGTTGAACAACAGGATCGTGATGTTGACGTTGCGGCGCAGCGCGTGGATCAGGTGGTTGCCGCCGATCGACAGCGCGTCGCCGTCGCCGGTCACCACCCACACCGACAGGTCCTCACGGGCCAGGGCCAGACCGGTGGCGATCGCCGGTGCGCGGCCGTGGATCGAGTGGAAGCCGTAGGTCTCCAGGTAGTACGGGAAGCGGCTCGAGCAGCCGATGCCGCTGACGAACACGATGTTCTCGCGGCGCAGTCCCAGCTCGGGCAGGAAGTTGCGAATGGTGTTGAGGATGACGTAGTCACCGCAGCCGGGGCACCAGCGGACCTCTTGATCGCTGGTGAAGTCCTTGCCCTTCTGCGGCTGGTCCGTGGTGGGCACACCGTCGTTCTTCTTCAACCTCGGCGTCAGCCCGAGGTCGGTGCCCGCCAGATTCCCCATCAGGTCGGTCATTCGATAGCTCCCGCTCCAACCGTTGCCGCCGCCATTCTGGCGACCATGGTCTTGTCTTGTTCGATTTCGGCCAGCGTGCCGCCGAGGGCGGCGCGGATGACGCGCCCGATCTCGTCCGCCAGGAACGCGACGCCCTGCACCTTGCTGACCGATTGCACGTCGACCAGGTACTTGCCGCGAAGCAACAGCGCCAGCTGGCCGAGGTTCATCTCCGGGCACACCACCATCTGGTAGCGCCGCAGCACCTCGCCCAGGTTCGCCGGGAACGGGTTCAGGTGGCGCAGGTGCGCGTGCGCCACCTTGACGCCCTTGCGCCGTGCCCGCCGGCAGGCTTCACCGATCGGACCGTACGAGCTGCCCCAGCCGATCAGCAGCAACTCCGCGTCCCCGGTCGGGTCGTCGACCTCGAGATCGGGAACCGAGATGCCGTCGATCTTGGCCTGCCGCAACCGAACCATGAGGTCGTGGTTGACCGGCTCATAAGAGATGGCGCCCGAACCGTTCGCCGCTTCCAGGCCGCCGATACGGTGCTCGAGGCCGGGGGTCCCCGGCACGGCGAATTGTCGAGCGAGCGTCTCCGGGTCGCGGTTGTACGGCTGGAACGGCTCGTCCGGCTTGGCGAAGGTGTGCTTGATCGGCTCCAGCGTGCCGACGTCCGGAATCCGCCAGGGCTCCGAACCGTTGGCGATCGCGCCGTCGGACAACAGGATCACCGGCGTGTGGTACGAGACCGCGATGCGCACCGCCTCGATCGCGGTCTCGAAGCAGTCGGACGGCGAGCGCGGCGCCAACACGGCAACCGGCGACTCCCCGTTGCGGCCGTACAGCGCCTGCAGCAAGTCGGCCTGCTCGGTCTTGGTGGGCAGGCCCGTCGAGGGGCCGCCGCGCTGAACGTCGATGACCAGCAACGGCAGTTCGGTCATCACCGCAAGGCCCAGCGCCTCGGACTTCAGCGAGATCCCGGGACCGGACGTGCTCGTGACGCCGAGGGCACCGCCATAGGAGGCACCGATCGCGGCGCAGATGCCGCCGATCTCGTCCTCGGCCTGGAAGGTGATCACGTTGAAGTTCTTGTGCTTGGACAGCTCGTGCAGGATGTCCGACGCCGGGGTGATCGGGTAACTGCCCAGCACCACCTGAATGCCGGCCAACTGGCCCGCCGCGACGATGCCGTAGGCCATCGCGGTGTTGCCGGAGATCTGCCGGTATTCGCCGGACGGCAGCGTCGCCCGCGAAACCTCGTAAGTGGTGCCGAACGCCTCGGTCGTCTCGCCGTAGTTCCAGCCCGCCTTGAGCGCCAACACATTTGCTTCCGCGATGTCGGGCTTGCGGGCGAACTTCTCCCGAATGAACTTCTCGCTGGTCTCGATCGGACGGCCGTACATCCACGACAGCAGGCCCAGCGCGAACATGTTCTTGGCGCGCTGGCCGTCCTTTTTCGACGCGCCGATCGCCTCGACGGCGCCGAGCGTCAGTGTGGTCATGGCGACGGAATGCACGACGTAGTCGGACAACTCGTCGGACTCGAGGGGGTTCGTGACGTAACCCACCTTGGTGAGATTGCGCTTGGTGAACTCGTCGGAGTTCGCGATCACCATGCCACCGCGGGGCAAGTCGCCGAGGTTGGCCTTGAGCGCCGCAGGGTTCATCGCGACGAGGACGTCCGGGCGGTCACCGGCGGTCAGGATGTCGTAGTCGGCGATCTGGATCTGGAAGGACGAGACCCCGGGCAGGGTGCCTGCGGGGGCGCGGATTTCGGCGGGATAGTTCGGCTGGGTCGCCAGGTCGTTACCGAAAAGCGCCGCCTCGGACGTGAACCGGTCGCCGGTCAGCTGCATGCCGTCGCCGGAGTCCCCGGCGAAGCGAATGACGACTTGTTCCAGGCGCTGACGGTCGGATCCGTTTCGGCGGGCTGCCCCTCCCCGGGACGACCCGTTGTGAGAATCAGACCCGGCTCCGCTGCCGTTCGGATCCACGTATCCGCCTTCCATTCGATATCCGGATAGGCACTTCGCTGGAGTTTTAGGTTACGCGCCAAAAGAGTGGCGTCCCGCGCCCTCAAGCTGTGTGTCACTGCAAGTACCAATTATGGCACTTCTCTAAGGGGTGTATGAGCGTCTCCGGTGCATTACAGATGAAAGCTTCAGTGTAAAAAGCCGAAGTCAGGGGTGGGAATGATCTCCCTCAGGCGAAGAACTGTGTTATTGGTCACGTCGGCGGGGCGGCCGCTCCGAATTTCTTTGCCGTCGTTTCCGGCATCGCGACCAGATACAGAACCAGACCGGCGGCCGCGAGCGTTCCGAGGAAGGCGAAGGCGGCGTTGTAGCCCGCCGCCACCACGATGCGGCCGGCAACGAGGTTCGACACCGAGGCGCCGATCCCGGTCGCGGCCGTCACCGCGCCCAGACTGACGTTGAACCGGCCGGTACCGTGCGTGACGTCTTGGACCACGAGGGGAAACAGCGCCCCGAACACGCCGGCCCCGACGCCATCCAGCAACTGCACTCCGACCAACCAGTAGGGGTTGCCGGACAGGGTGTAGAGGAATCCGCGGCCGGCCAGGACCGCGAAGCCGGTCAGGAAGATCGGCTTGCGCCCCCACGAATCGGCCTTGGCCCCGGCCAGGTAGGCCACCGGCACCATGACCACCTGCGCGGCCACGATGCAGCCCGCCATCAACGCGGTGCCGACGTCCCTGTTGTGCAGCGCCAGCAGCTGGCCGACCAGCGGCAGCATCGCCGCATTCGCAAAGTGGAAGGCGACAACGGTCACGGCGAAGATCATCAGCCTGCGGTTGTGCAGCAGCGCCGCGAGCCGGGATGGCGCCTGGTGCTGTCCGCCCGGCGCGTTGTCCATGCCCCGGGCGACATCGTGATCGATCGCGCCGCCCGGAATCCACAGCGCCGCAAGCACACTGGTGGCCGCCATGACCGCAAGCACCCAGAACACCACCACCGGCCCGAAGAAGTAGGCCAGTCCGCCGGTGATGGCGGCGGCCGACGCGTTGCCCGCGTGGTTGAACGACTCGTTGCGTCCGATCCGGCGGGAGAAGGAGCGGGGCCCCACGACCCCCAGCGTGATCGCGGCCAGAGCCGGGGCAAAGACCGAACCGGCGATGCCGGTCAGGGCTTGCAACACCGAGATCGAGTACAGGCCGGGGAACAACGGCATGGCCAACGAACCGGCCGTGACGGTCAACGCACCGCCGATGATCAGCGCCCGCTTGACGGTGCTCCGGTCCACCAACGCGCCGGCCGGTGCCTGCGCGACGATCGCCCCGATCCCGCCGACCGCCATGACGAATCCGATCGACGCCTGGTCCCAGTGGTGGGCCAGCAGCAGGTAGATCGACAGGTAAGGCCCCAGCCCGTCGCGCACATCGGCGAGCAGGAAGTTGAGCAGGTCCAGCGCGTGAGTCAGCCGGCGCGGTATGAGACTGTCGGTCTCAGCGGCGGCCGGCATGGGGATCTAGTACCCGAATGCGCGGCCGCTCGACCGCCGGGTGTCAGGCGCTCTTGTCGCGGCGCTCGGTGCGAGACGGCTTGCGCGGCACGATCGTCGGCAGCACGTTGTCCTGCACGGTCTCCTTGGTCACCACGACCTTGGCGACGTCGTCGCGGCTCGGGATGTCATACATCACCGGCAGCAGGACCTCTTCCATGATGGCCCGCAGGCCGCGTGCGCCCGTGCCGCGGTGGATGGCCTGATCGGCGATCGCCTCCAGCGCGTCGTCGGTGAACTCGAGCTCTACGCCGTCCATCTCGAACAGCCGGGTGTACTGCTTGACCAGAGCGTTCTTTGGCTCGGACAGGATCTTGACCAACGACTCGCGGTCCAGGTTGGTCACCGAGGCGACCACGGGCAACCGTCCGATGAACTCGGGGATCAGGCCGAACTTGATCAGATCTTCGGGCATGACCTCGGCGAAGTGGTCGGTGGTGTCGATCTCGGCCTTGGAGCGCACCTCGGCGCCGAAGCCCAGGCCCCGCTTGCCGACGCGTTCGTAGATGATCTTCTCCAGGCCGGCGAACGCCCCCGCGACGATGAACAGCACGTTGGTCGTGTCGATCTGGATGAACTCCTGGTGCGGGTGCTTGCGGCCGCCCTGCGGGGGAACCGACGCCTGCGTGCCCTCCAGGATCTTCAGCAGGGCCTGCTGCACGCCCTCACCGGAGACGTCGCGGGTGATCGACGGGTTCTCGCTCTTGCGGGCGATCTTGTCCACCTCGTCGATGTAGATGATGCCGGTTTCGGCCCGTTTCACGTCGTAGTCGGCGGCCTGAATGAGTTTGAGCAGAATGTTTTCCACGTCCTCGCCGACGTATCCGGCTTCGGTCAGCGCGGTGGCGTCGGCGATGGCGAACGGCACGTTGAGCATCTTGGCGAGCGTCTGCGCCAGGTAGGTCTTGCCGCAGCCGGTGGGGCCGAGCATCAGGATGTTGGACTTGGTCAGCTCGACCGGCTCGTGCCGGGAGTCACGACCCTTCTCCCCCGCCTGGATCCGCTTGTAGTGGTTGTAAACGGCGACGGCCAGCGTCCGCTTGGCGGTGTCCTGCCCAATGACGTAGCCCTCCAAGAACTCCCGGATTTCCACGGGCTTGGGCAGTTCATCGAGTTTGACGTCGTCGGCGTCGGCGAGCTCCTCTTCGATGATCTCGTTGCAGAGGTCGATGCACTCATCGCAGATGTACACGCCGGGACCAGCAATGAGCTTCTTGACCTGCTTTTGGCTCTTCCCGCAGAACGAGCACTTCAGCAGGTCACCGCCGTCTCCGATGCGCGCCATGTTGCTGAGGGCCTACTTCCTTTTCGCCGTTCGTCTAGCTGTGCCGCATGTATCCCCCGACGCTACCCGCTAGATCGGGCCCGACGCGACCATTAGGGCCGAATCGCGTCGGTGGTATTCATGCATGTCCGTCTTGATGAAACATATAGCCAGACGACGCCCGTCACTCGCGAAAGACGCGCTTTGCGTGTCTTTGGCGTGTCGCGGTCGTTACCCGACCGAGGCTGGTGCGCCGCCAGATTGCCACTTCCGCCAGGGATACCGACCCCGGCGAAGCCCGGGCAGATCCCCACGAAATCACCCTACAGTGGCCGGGTGGGATTGGCTCTGATCAGCGGATCGGTACTGATCACCGACGGTGGCTTGGCCACGGAGCTGCAGGCGCGCGGTCACGATCTCTCCGATGCGTTGTGGTCGGCGAGGTTGTTGGCGGACGATCCCCGCGAAATCGCCGCCGTGCACGCCGGTTATTACCGGGCCGGCGCCAAGATCGCGACGACGGCGAGCTATCAGGCGTCATTCGAGGGCTTCGCGTCCCGCGGGATCGACCGGAACGAGGCCGCCGGGCTGCTGCGCCGCAGCGTCGACCTGGCGAAGACGGCCCGTGACGAGGCGGGTGCGGATGGGCTGCTCGTCGCCGCCTCGGTCGGCCCGTACGGGGCCGCGCTGGCCGACGGATCGGAGTACCGGGGGCGCTACGGCCTGTCGGTGGCGGCTCTGCGGCGATGGCACCGGCCCCGGCTGGAGGTCCTGGCCGAGTCGGGCGCCGACGTGCTTGCGTGTGAGACCGTGCCCGACGTCGACGAGGCCGAGGCGCTGGTCGATCTGGTCGCCTCGGTCGGCGCGCCGGCCTGGCTGAGCTACACCATCGACGGCACGAGGACCCGGGCCGGTCAATCGCTGGCGGAGGCGTTCGCCGTCGCCGCCGGGGCGCCGGAGATCGTCGCGGTCGGCGTCAATTGCTGTGCACCCGAGGACGTCGGGCCGGCGATCGAGATCGCCATGGACGCCGGTAAGCCGGTGATCGTCTACCCGAACAGCGGCGAGCGTTGGGACGGACGCGGCTGGGCCGGGCCGCGCACCTTCTCCGCGACGCTCGCGACGCAGTGGGTGGCGGCGGGGGCGAGCATCATCGGTGGCTGCTGCCGCGTGGGGCCGCCCGACATCGCCGCACTGGCGGCCATCGCCCCCCGACGGTAATCGGGGTGCGAATTCCGGTGCCGCTTTTTGCAGTGCGCTGACGCTCGCGACGGCCGAACCGTCAGGCGGTCTGCGCGGAGAGCTTCCGGTACTCGAGCACGGTGTCGATGATCCCGTAGTCCTTGGCCTCTTCCGCGGTCAGGATCTTGTCCCGGTCGGTGTCCTTCCGGACTGTCGCGGCGTCCTTGCCGGTATGGCGGGCCAGCGTGGTCTCCATCAGCGTGCGCATCCGCTCGATCTCGGCGGCCTGGATCTCCAGGTCGGAGAACTGGCCCTGGATCACGCCCTGAAGCGACGGCTGGTGGATCAACACCCGAGCGTTGGGCAGCGCCATCCGCTTGCCGGGGGTCCCCGCGGCAAGGAGCACCGCCGCCGCCGAGGCGGCCTGCCCCAGGCACACCGTCTGGATGTCGGCGCGCACGTACTGCATGGTGTCGTAAATCGCCATCAGCGAGGTGAAGCCGCCGCCGGGCGAGTTGATGTACATGGTGATGTCGCGGTCGGGGTCCAGCGACTCCAACACCAGCAGCTGCGCCATGATGTCGTTCGCGGAAGCGTCGTCGACCTGGACGCCGAGGAAGATGATGCGCTCCTCGAACAGCTTGTTGTAGGGGTTGGATTCCTTGACGCCGAAGCTCGAGTGCTCGATGAACGAGGGCAGGATGTAGCGCGCCTGCGGCTGGATGGGGTGCTGGGTGCTCACTGGGCTTCTCCGTTGGTGATGTGGGCGGCGCGGGTAATGATGTGGTCGACGAATCCGTATTCGAGGGCTTCCTGGGCGGTGAACCAGCGGTCGCGGTCGGAATCGGCCTCGATGCGTTCGATCGTCTGCCCGGTGAATTCGGCGTTCAGCCGGAACATCTCCTTCTTGATGACGTGGAACTGCTCGGCCTGGATGGCGATGTCGGCCGCGCTGCCCGTCACCCCGCCCAGCGGCTGGTGCATCAGGATGCGCGCGTGCGGCAGCGCGAAGCGCTTGCCCTTCGTGCCGGCCGCGAGCAAGAACTCGCCCATCGAGGCCGCCATGCCCATGGCGTAGGTGGCGATGTCGCAGGGCGCCAGCACCATGGTGTCGTAGATGGCCATGCCGGCGCTGATCGATCCGCCCGGCGAGTTGATGTACAGCGAGATGTCTTTGTCGCCGTCCTCGGCGGCGAGCAACAGGATCTGCGCGCACAGCCGGTTGGCGACCTCGTCGTTCACCTCCGAACCCAGGAAAATGATGCGCTCGGAGAGCAAGCGCTCATAGACCGAGTCCGTGAGGTTGAGCCCCTGCGAGGGCGAACGCATGTCAGACACGACTGGGTTACCTGCTTTCTCGAGTTCTTCTATTCACCGACACTAACCAACCGAGCCCACTGTTTCGCGCCCACGCTCCCCCTCAATCGGACGCTTTCGCTCACAGCGTCAAGACCGGTCACTCCGCCTCGTCGTCGGAAGCGTCGGTTTCCGCGACCTCGTCGACGTCCTCCGCCTCGGCGTCCTCGGCCTCCGAACGCTTTCCGAAGAACTCGTCGGTGTCGATAGTGTTGCCGTCGGTGTCGGTGACCGTCGCCGCGCGCACCACCTCGGCGATCGCCAGCCCGCGCCGCACGTCCGCGAACATCGCCGGCAGCTGGTTGTTCTCCTGCAGGTAGCCCAGCAGCTGCTGCGGCTCGATGCCGTACTGCCGAGACGTCGCCACCAGCCGCTCGGTCAGGTCGTCCTGGCCGACCTGGACCTCGAGCTGGTCGGCCAGCGCGTCCAGCAGCAGCTGCCTCCTGACGTCCGTCTCCGCGGCGGTGCGCGTCTCGCTCTCGAACTCTTCGCGCGTCTTGCCCTGCCCGGCGAGCGCCTCTTCCAGCTTCGCTTCGTCGTGGTCGAGGCCGTGCAGCGCGCCGTGGATGGTGCTGTCGTATTGCGCCTGCACGATCGCCTCGGGGAGCGGCACGTCGACCTGCTCGAGGAGGGTGTCCAGCGCGGCGTTGCGGATCTGGTCGGCCTGCTGGGCGCGCTTCACCCGCGCCACCTGGTCGCGCAGGTTGGACCGCAGCTCATCGATGGTGTCGAACTCGCTGGCCAATTGGGCGAACTCGTCGTCGGGCTCGGGGAGCTCGCGCTGCTTGATCGACTTGACCGTGACCTTCACCTGCGCGTCCTGCCCGGCATGTTCGCCGGCCGCCAGCTGCGCGGTGAACTCCCGGGACTCGTCCACCGACAGACCGATCAACGCGTCGTCGAGACCCGCGATCAGCCTGCCCGACCCCACCTCGTGGGACAGGCCCTCCGCGGAGGCCCCCGGTACCTCTTCGCCGTCGATGGTGGCCGACAGGTCGATCGAGACGAAATCGCCGTCGGCGACGGGTCGGTCGACCCCGGTCAGGGTGCCGAATCGGGCCCGCAGCGACTCCAATTCCGCGTCGACGTCGTCGTCACTCACCTCGACCGGATCCACCGAGATGGTCAGCGCACCCAGGTCGGGAAGCTCGATCTTCGGGCGGACGTCGACTTCGGCGGTGAACGCCAGCTCCTGGCCGTACTCCTTCTTGGTCACCTCGATCTCGGGCTGGCCGAGGGGCTGCACTTCCGACTCCACGACGGCTTGGCCGTAGCGCGCGGGCAACGCCTCGTTGACGACCTGGTCGAGCAACGCCTCGCGGCCGAAGCGGGCCTCCAGCAACTTCGCCGGCGCCTTGCCCGGGCGGAACCCGGGCAGCCGCACCTGCTTGGCCAGCTCCCGGTAGGCGCGCTGGAAATCAGGCTCGAGTTCGGCGAACGGCACCTCCACGTTGATGCGGACCCGGGTGGGGCTCAGCTGCTCGATGGTGCTCTTCACGGGGGCGCTCCTCGGTGGTCGTTCCTGGCGTTCGGTGGGCCGTGTGCATGCGGCACGGGTCGTGCTGGTCGGGGTGACAGGATTTGAACCTGCGGCCTTCCGCTCCCAAAGCGGATGCGCTACCAAGCTGCGCTACACCCCGCGCTGACCTCGATGATCCTAAGGCCCCGCAGGGCCGGGTTGGCCACAGGCTTCGCGACGACCTCGCAGACCCTCACGGAGCGATCACAGGACCGCGTCGATTAGATTTGATCTTCGTCGACAGCTACAGTCACGCTCGACTAACACATGCGGGCGTAGCTCAATGGTAGAGCCCTAGTCTTCCAAACTAGCTACGCGGGTTCGATTCCCGTCGCCCGCTCTGGATCCAGGATCTGCTCCAAGGAAAGGCGCCATGAGCGACCTAAAGGCGGACGCGGCAATCCAAGGCTCATGCGCGTCGGATTTCGTTGGAGTGCGCGCTGCGTTCGAGCGCAATTTCCTCGCTGGCGACGAGGTCGGCGCGGCCGTCGCCGTATGGGTCGACGGCACGCTCGTCGTCAATCTCTGGGGCGGCTGGGCCGACGCCGCCCACACGCGGCCCTGGCGGCAAGACACCCTGACCACGGTGTTGTCCGGCACCAAGGGCCTGTCGGCCACCTGCGTGCACCAGCTGGCCGACCGCGGCGAACTGGACCTGCAGGCCCCGGTCGCCCATTACTGGCCCGAGTTCGGACAGGCGGGCAAACAGGACATCACGCTGGCGATGGTGATGAGCCACCGCTCCGGCGTGATCGGCCCGCGCACCCGGCTGCGCTGGGAGGACGTGGCCGACTGGGACTTCGTCTGCGCACGGCTGGCCGCCGCCGAACCCTATTGGGAGCCGGGCACCGCGCAGGGCTATCACATGACCACCTTCGGGTTCATCCTCGGCGAGGTGTTCCGTCGGGTCACCGGCCGCACGATCGGCCACTACCTGCGCACCGAGATCGCCGAACCGCTCGGCGCCGACGTCCACATCGGTTTGTCCCTGACCGAACAACGCCGCTGCGCCGAAAGGGTCAACAAGCCGCACGCCCGCGACCTGCTGGCCGACGCGCAAGCCCCCGGCTACCCGACCAGCCTCACCGAGCATCCCAAGGCCGCGCTGTCGATCTCGATGGGCTTCGCCCCCGACGACGAGCTCGGCTCGCACGATCTGCAGCTGTGGCGCGAGCTCGAGTTCCCCGGGACCAACGGTCAGGTCTCGGCCCTGGGCTTGGCGACGTTCTACAACGCGCTCGCGCAGGAGAAGGTGCTCAGCCGTCAGCACATGGACCTCGTGCGGGAATGTCAGGGCGGGCTGGACAGCGATCTGGTGCTGGGGCCGCGGGTGGCCGACCACGGATGGGGCCTGGGCTACATGCTCAATCAACGCTGCGTCAACGGGCCCAACCCCCGGATCTTCGGCCACGGCGGTCTCGGCGGCTCCTTCGGTTTCGTCGATCTGGAACACCGAATCGGCTACGCGTACGTGATGAACCGCTTCGACGCCACCAAGGCAAACGCGGACCCGCGCAGCCTCGCCCTGAGCAACGAGGTCTACGCGGCCCTCGGCGTCATCTGAGCCTCGCTAAAACGCGCCCCGCCGGTTTCGGCAGGGCGCGTTTCGGTTGCCTGGATCAGGGGTGCCAGCCGGGCGGTCCCGGTGGCCCGGGAGGTCCCCACCCCGGGGGTCCCGGCGGTCCCGGTGGTCCCCCGCGCCAGTCGTGGCAGCTGTTCCAGTCCCAGTTGTTGCCCCAGCCCGGATCCCAGAACTCACCCGGGCACCACTGCGGGAAGGGCCCGGGATGCGCTGCCGCTTCGGTGGCGACGCCCAAGCCCGCCAGCCCCAACCCGCCGATGGCGAGAGCCGTTGCGGCCAAACGAGGAATTGTTTTCATAACCTAACCAATACCCCGGTGGCCGCCGTGCCTAAACAGTAGACGCGAACGTTTCTTGGCAAAATGTCCCGCATTTCGATGCGGCATCACTTCTGGCAGGTCGGGCACCAAAACACGTTGCGGCCTTCCAAGACGGCCGTACGGATCGAGTCCCCGCAGACCCGGCAGGGCTCACCGGCGCGCCGGTAGACGTATGTCCTGGGTCGCCCGGTCCGATACGACGGAGGCCCGTGGTCGTGTTCGGGCCGCACGACCACGATCTTCCCGCGACGGAAGCCGACCTTCATCAGCGCGACCAGATCGGTCCACGCCGCATCGAACTCCGCCTCGCCGACGTCGCGGCCCGGGCGGAACGGATCGATGTTGTGGCGGTAGAGCAGCTCGTTGCGGTAGACGTTGCCCACGCCCGCGACGACGGTCTGATCCATCAACAAGGCGCCGATAGGTCTGCGGGACTTCGTGATTCGGTTCCATGCCCAGGACGGGTCGGCGTCGTTGCGTAACGGGTCGGGTCCGAGTTTGGCGAGCACGCCGGAGACCTGGCCCTCATCGATCACCTCGCAGACGGTCGGTCCGCGCAAGTCGGTGCCGTAGTCGGCGCCGACCATTCGCATCCGTACCTGCCCGACCGGTTCCGGGAGAGCCGCCTCGTCGCGTGGCCATTCGGTGAAGGTGCCGTACAGGCCGAGATGGACGTGCACGATCGGCCCGCCGTCGTAGTGGTGGAACAGGTGTTTGCCCCACACGCTCGTGCGGCGCAGCACGCGGCCGTCCACCACGGCCGAATCGGTGAAGCGGCCCTGCGGGCTCGACACCGCAACGGGCGCGCCGGCGAAGCGGCGCTGGTGCAGCCGGGCCAGTCGGTGCAGGGTATGCCCTTCGGGCACGGGCGCCTCTTATCCCTGCGCGCCGGGCACGGGCGGCGCCTGGTGAGTGCGTTCGTATTCGGCGAGGATGTCGATACGCCGTTGGTGGCGTTCGGCTTTGGACCACTGCGCGCTCAGGAAGGCGTCCACGATGGCCAACGCTTCCTCGACGGTGTGCATGCGGCCGCCGATCCCGATCAACTGGGCGTTGTTGTGCTCGCGGGCCAACGTCGCCGTCTCGACGCTCCACGCCAGCGCGCACCGCGCGCCGGGGACCTTGTTGGCCGCGATCTGCTCGCCGTTGCCCGAGCCGCCCAGCACGATGCCCAGGCTGTCCGGGTCGGCCACCGTGCGAGTCGCGGCGGCGATGCAGAACGCCGGGTAGTCGTCCTCGGCGTCGTAGGTGAAGGCGCCGCAGTCGATCGCCTCGTGCCCGGACCCTTTGAGGTGCTCGATGATGTGCTGCTTGAGCTCGAATCCGGCGTGGTCAGAGCCGAGGTAGACGCGCATGCCCGCCATCCTTACACAGCGCCGCGCCGCGGCGATCGCGAGCGCGGCGAAGCCGGACGAAGCGGATCGCCGCCCGAAGACCCAGCCGATCGCGAGCGCGGCGAAGCCGGACGAAGCGGATCGCCGCCCGAAGACCCAGCCGATCGCGAGCGCGGCGAAGCCGGACGAAGCGGATCGCCGCCCGAAGACCCAGCCGATCGCGAACGCGGCGAAGCCGGGCGAAGCGGATCGCCGCCCGACGACCTAGTCGAACTCGGGCTTTTCGGTGCGGGTCCGCTTGAGTTCGAAGAAGTGCGGGTAGGACGCGAAGGTAACCGACGCGTCCCACAGCTTGCCGGCCTCCTCGCCGCGCGGGATCTTCGAGAGCACCGGGCCGAAGAACGCCACACCGTTGACGTGGATGGTCGGCGTGCCGACGTCGTCGCCGACGGCGTCCATGCCCGCGTGGTGGCTCTTGCGCAGCGCGTCGTCGTAGGCCTCGCTGTGCGCGGCCTCGGCGAGCTCCGCGGGCAGGCCGGCATCGGCCAGCGACAGCTTGATGACCTCTTCGAGGTTTTTGTTGTCCTCGTTGTGAATCCGGGTGCCCATGGCGGTGTACAGCGGGTCGAGCACTTCGGCGCCGTGCGCCTGCTCGGCGGCGATCGCGACCCGCACGGGTCCCCACGCGTGCTTCATCATTTCGCGGTACTTATCGGGCAGGCCTTCGCGGTTTTCGTTGAGAATGGCGAGGCTCATCACGTGGAAGTGCACCTCGATGTCGCGGACCTTCTCAACCTCGAGGATCCAGCGCGAGGTGATCCAACACCACGGGCACAGTGGATCGAACCAGAAGTCAGCTTGGTCTTTCCCGGCAGCCTTGTCAGGCATAGCGCAGTCCTCTCGTCGGTCAACACACCGTTCAGCACAACCGTAGGCGCCGCGCCCCTGTTCCCGCACCGCCCGCGATTCCAACCGGGCACGTAAGTTGGACGCGTGGCCCTTCCTAATCTCACCCGGGACCAGGCCGTCGAGCGCGCCGCCCTGATCACCGTCGACAGCTATCACATCGACCTCGACGTCACCGATGGTAAAGGCGCACCCGGCGAACGCACGTTCCGGTCCACGACCACGGTGGTATTCGATGCGCTCCCCGGCACCGACACCTACATCGACCTCGCCGCCGCGACGGTGCGCTCGGCCACCCTCAACGGTCACCAACTCGATGTCTCCGGATACGACGAATCGACCGGCATCGCGCTGACCGGCCTGACGAAACGCAACGTCGTCGTCGTCGACGCCGACTGCCGCTACTCCAACACCGGCGAGGGCCTGCATCACTTCGTCGACCCGGTCGACGACGAAACGTACCTGTACTCGCAATTCGAAACCGCCGACGCCAAGCGGATGTTCGCCTGCTTCGACCAACCCGACCTCAAGGCGACGTTCGACCTGCGGGTGACCGCGCCCAAGCACTGGAAGGTGATCTCCAACGGCGCGACGGTGTCGGTGGCGGACGGGGTGCACACCTTCGCCACCACCCCGCGGATGAGCACCTACCTGGTGGCTCTGATCGCCGGCCCGTACGCCGAGTGGAAGGACACGTACTCCGACGAGCACGGCGAGATTCCCCTGGGCATCTTCTGCCGGGAGTCACTGGCGGCCCACATGGACGCCGAGCGGCTGTTCACCCAGACGAAGCAGGGATTTAGCTTCTACCACAAGAACTTTGGGCTACCGTACGCGTTCGGCAAGTACGATCAGCTGTTCGTCCCCGAATTCAATGCCGGCGCAATGGAAAACGCGGGCGCGGTGACCTTTCTGGAGGATTACGTCTTTCGCAGCAAGGTCACCCGGGCCTCTTACGAGCGGCGCGCCGAGACCGTGCTGCACGAGATGGCGCACATGTGGTTCGGGGACCTGGTCACCATGACCTGGTGGGACGACCTGTGGCTCAACGAGTCGTTCGCGACGTTCGCGTCGGTGCTCTGCCAGGCGGAGGCCACCGAATTCACCGAGGCGTGGACGACTTTCGCCACCGTCGAGAAGTCGTGGGCGTATCGCCAGGACCAATTGCCGTCGACGCATCCGATCGCCGCCGACATCCCCGACCTGGCCGCGGTCGAGGTGAACTTCGACGGCATCACCTACGCCAAGGGCGCCTCCGTTCTCAAGCAGCTCGTCGCCTACGTCGGCCTCGAACACTTCCTGGCCGGCCTGCGCGACTACTTCCGCGCGCACGCTTTCGGCAACGCCACGTTCAGCGATCTGGTCGCCGCGCTCGAGAAGGCGTCCGGCCGGGACCTGTCCGACTGGGGTCAGCAGTGGTTGAAGACGACAGGCCTGAACACGCTGCGGCCGGATTTCGACGTCGACGCCGACGGCAGGTTCACCCGGTTCGCGGTGACACAAAGCGGTGCCGCCCCGGGGGCCGGGGAGACGCGGGTGCACCGGCTGGCGATCGGGATCTACGACGACGACGGGGCCGGCAAGCTGGTGCGCGTGCGGCGCGAGGAGCTCGACGTCGAGGATGCCGTCACGGAAGTGCCCGCGCTGGTTGGTGTTTCACGCGGCCAGCTGGTTCTGGTCAACGATGACGACCTGACGTATTGCTCGCTGCGGCTGGACGGCGAGTCGCTGCGGACGGCGCTGGCGCGGATCGCCGATATCGCCGAGCCGCTGCCGCGTTCGCTGGTGTGGTCGGCGGCGTGGGAGATGACGCGCGAGGCCGAGCTGCGCGCCCGCGACTTCGTGGCCCTGGTCTCGGGCGGCGTCCACGCCGAAACCGAGGTCGGGGTTGCGCAGCGACTGCTGCTGCAGGCGCAGACGGCGTTGGCGTCCTACGCCGAGCCGGGCTGGGCGCACGAGCAGGGGTGGCCGCAGTTCGCCGACCGGCTGCTGGAGCTGGCCCGCGCCGCCGAGCCGGGTTCGGATCATCAGCTCGCGTTCGTCAACACCCTGTGCTCGTCGATGCTGTCGACCCGGCATGTCGTGATACTGGCGGACCTGCTCGACCACGACCCGGCGGATCTCGGGCTGGCCGGCCTGGAGATCGACACCGACCTGCGCTGGCGCATCGTGACCGCGCTCGCCAGCGCGGGCGAGATCGACGCCGACGGGCCCGCGACACCCTTCATCGACGCGGAGGTCCAACGCGACCCCACCGCCGCCGGCAAGCGGCATGGCGCCCAGGCGGCGACGGCGCGGCCGCAACCGCAGGTGAAGGAGCAGGCCTGGACCACGGTCATCGAGGACGACACCCTGGCCAACATCACGGCCCGCGCCATCATCGCGGGGTTCGCCCCACCCGGGCAGCAGGACCTGCTCGCACCGTTCACGGATCGCTACTTCGACGCGATCCCGGGGGTGTGGGCGCGGCGGTCCAGCGAAGTCGCGCAAACGGTGGTGATCGGCCTGTACCCGCACTGGAACATCACCGAGGCCGGTATCGCGGCCGCCGACAAGTTCCTGTCCGACCCGGAGGTGCCGCCGGCGTTGCGGAGGCTGGTCCTCGAAGGCCAGGCCGGGGTGAAGCGAGCCCTGCGGGCCCGCACGTTCGACGCGGCCGACTAGGCCGATGGTGGCGACCCCCCGCGCCCGGCTACGCCGCGCTTGGGATCGCCACTAGGCCGGGGAAATCCCCGCGCTCATCACCCGGATCGCGCTGACCAGGCCGTCGACCAGATCCCCACGCTCGAACGCCGAGGACGCGGCGGCGATACCCAGCGGCGCCGACGACTCGGCGCCGCGCCCGCGGACCTGCGAGCCATAGACGACCTCGATGACCTTTTGGTCGGGCGAGACGGCCAGCAGCACGGCGTCGTCCGGCGTGGGCACCTTGGCCAGGATCTCGCGCGCGCGGGCGGCGGTATCGCTGCCCAGGTCGCCGAGGTAGATAGCGAACCTGGCCTTCGATGCCCGCGAGCCGAACTTCAGCGCGTCGTCGATTGCGACGAGGTCCTTGATCGAGAACGGGAAATGAACCGACAGCTCTCCGGGCTCGGTGACCCCGGAGAGGCGCCCGCTGCTGGTGATCACCCAGCCGTTGGGCAGCTCGTCGGGCTCGATCGTCGCTACCTCACCACGTGCCACTGGCGCCACCTCCGACTGAGAATTCATGTCCGCCGTGCCCGCCGTGCGCGTGACCGACGTCTTCGTCCGTGGCCGCCCACAAGATCGGCGGATACGTCCACTTCTCCCCCAGCTTGTAGCTCGCCGGGTGCGGTCCCTTGCGGGACCAGATCAGCAGCGCCAGGACGACGACCAGCAGCAACGGTATCCCGATGAAGTACAGGTGAATCTGCAAAAGGCTCACGACGAAAACCGTATCTCACGCGGTGATTCGTCGGCACACTTGGACACGAGATCGGTCAGGCCGCGCCTTCGCCGAGGTAACGCGCCCAGGCCGGATCGAGGTCCTTGACCGTCGACAGCAACCGCCAGTGCTGTCCCGTCGGCGGCAGCGGTGTCCGACGCAGCACCCAGCCGAGTTCGGTCAGCAGCTTGTCGCCCTTGCGGTGGTTGCACGTCGAGCAGCACGCGACGCAGTTCTCCCAGGTGTGGTCCCCGCCGCGGCTGCGGGGTATCACGTGATCGACCGTGTCGGCCTTGGCCCCGCAGTAGGCGCAGGAGAACCGGTCGCGGTGCATCAGCGCGGCACGGGTCATCGGGACCCGGGCCCGGTAGGGGACGCGCACATAAGATCGCAGCTGGATCACCGAGGGCACGACGATCGAACTGGTGGCCGAGTGGATCACAGGCCCGGCCGGGTCGTGGTGCACCACGTCGGCCTTCCCGCAAATCACCATCACGATGGCCCGTCGCATCGGCAGGGCGGTCAGCGGCTCGTAGGTCGAATTCAGCAACAACACCCGCCGGCGACTCCACACGGAGGCGGTGTCCTGGCGGGTGGGGGGATGGGTATCGACGCTATGCAGGCACGACGCGGTTGGGGGCCCGGTTAACCCTGCCGCGGCACCGGAACTCCGGTGGCTGCGGCGTCTTTTGCCCTGCGCCATAGATCCTCCGCGGATAGTCCACCATGATTCGCCGCCAATCGCACCCCTATTGCTGGTGAACGGCATGTCGCGCGGGTGAACACCGGGCGCCCCGTCGGCCCGGCGCGGCCCGGGTCCGCCGCAATGGACCACAATGGAGCCGATGGATTCCGAGCCCCAGTCCTTCTATGACGCCGTCGGCGGCGCCGACACCTTCCATGCGATCGTGTCCCGGTTCTATGCCCAGGTCGCCGAGGACGAGATCTTGCGCCAGATCTACCCCGAAGACGACCTGGCGGGCGCCGAGGAGCGGTTGCGGATGTTCCTCGAGCAGTACTGGGGCGGCCCACGCACCTACTCCGACCAGCGGGGCCATCCCCGGTTGCGGATGCGTCACGTCCCATTCCGGATCACTCCCATCGAGCGCGACGCCTGGCTGCGCTGCATGCACATCGCCGTCGCCTCGATCGACTCGGAGACCCTCGACGACGAGCACCGGCGCCAGTTGCTCGATTACCTTGAGATGGCGGCGCATTCGCTGGTCAACGCGGCGTTGTGATGTCGGCCCACGAAACTGAGCGGGGTGGAATGAAATCCAGGCCGTGGTGGTCAAACGCGGTGTTCTATCAGGTGTATCCGCGGTCGTTCGCCGACAGCGACGGCGACGGTGTCGGCGACCTGGACGGTCTCACGGCTCGGCTGGAACACCTGGAACGGCTCGGCGTCGACGCGATCTGGCTCAATCCGGTCACCGTGTCGCCGATGGCCGACCACGGCTACGACGTCGCGGATCCGCGCGACATCGACCCGCTGTTCGGCGGGATGGCAGCGTTCGAGCGGCTGGTGGCGGCGGCGCACGAGCGAGGCATCAAGATCACCATGGACGTGGTGCCCAACCACAGCAGTTCGGCGCACCCGTGGTTTCAGGCCGCGCTGGCGGCCGGTCCGGGTACGGACGCCCGTGAACGCTACTTCTTCCGCGACGGGCGCGGCTCCCAGGGCGAACTGCCGCCGAACAACTGGACGTCGGTGTTCGGCGGGCCGGCCTGGACGCGGGTGGTCGAACCGGACGGCAACCCGGGCCAGTGGTACCTCCACCTGTTCGACGCCGAGCAGCCGGATCTGAATTGGGAACACCCGGACATCTTCGACGATTTCGAGAAGACGCTGCGGTTCTGGCTGAAACGCGGCGTCGACGGTTTCCGCATCGACGTCGCGCACGGGATGGCCAAGCCGGCCGACCTGCCCGACGCGAGGGACGACGTCAAGGTCTTGCACCACAGCGACGACGACCCGCGCTTCAACCACCCGAGCGTGCACGACATCCACCGCGGGATCCGATCGATCGTCGATGACTACCCGGGGGCGGTGACCATCGGCGAGGTCTGGGTCATGGACAACGCCCGGTGGGCCGAGTACTTGCGGCCGGACGAGCTTCATCTCGGCTTCAACTTCCGGCTGACCAAGATCGATTTCGACACGACCGAAATCCATGACGCCATTCAGAATTCGTTGGCGGCCACCGCGATCGAGAACGCCACACCGACGTGGACGCTGTCCAACCACGACGTGGGGCGTGAGGTCACCCGGTACGGCGACGGTGAGGTCGGGTTGCGGCGGGCGCGCGCCATGGCGATGGTGATGCTGGCGCTGCCGGGTGCGGTGTTCGTCTACAACGGCGAGGAGCTGGGGCTGCCGGACGTGGTGCTGCCCGACGAGGTGCTGCAGGACCCGACGTGGGAGCGCTCCGGGCACACCGAGCGCGGCCGCGACAAGTGCCGGGTCCCGATCCCCTGGTCGGGTGAGGAGCCGCCATTCGGGTTCTCCTCGTCGCCCGACACCTGGTTGCCGATGCCCCCGGAGTGGGCGGCACTGACCGTCGAGAAGCAGGTCGCGGACCCCGAATCGACTTTCTCGTTCTTCCAGCGCATCATCGCATCGCGCAAGGAGCGCGCCGAATTCGACGGCGACGGGCTCGAGTGGCTCGACGCGCCGCGCGATGCGCTGATCTTCCGCCGCGACGGCGGGGCGGTGTGCGCGGTGAACGCCGGCAGCCGACCCATCCCACTGCCGCCGGGAGAACTGATCGTGGCAAGCGCCCCGCTGGTCGACGGCAAACTCGCACCCGACGCCGCGGCGTGGCTGGTCTGAGCGCCCAAAGGGCTGGCGGAGTAGTCGCTTTCGCGTGACTTTCGCGGGGTGTCGCGCGGGAGGACGCTACCAACCAGGTGCCGACCGGGTCGGCGCGGTGAACCGGACGGCGGCGCTGATGTTCAGCCGACATCGTGTGAGCCCGGCTGGTCAACCGGTTCGGCCCGGTTCCGGAAAAGCGCTTGTCTCGTCGCTCCTCTATACCTAGTACATGGCGACCTACTCGTGGACAGTGATCGGAGCCGGACCCGCGGGAATCGCGGCGGTGGGACGGCTGCTCGATCGGGGCGTACCGGCTGACGAGATCGCCTGGATCGACCCTGCCTTCGCCGCGGGAGACCTGGGTGGCAAGTGGCGGTCGGTGTCCAGCAACACCATCGCCGGGACATTCCTGAGTTTCTTGAACGGCTCTGCGGCCTTTCGGTTTTCGGAAGCTCCGCCATCGCCGCTGGCCGAAATCGACCCGGAGGAGACCTGCGCCCTCGCCTTGGTCGCCGACCCGTTGGTGTGGGTCACCGGGCACCTGCGCGAGCGGGTGCCCGCCTTCGAAACGACCGCCACCACCCTGTCGTTGCAACGGCGGCAGTGGCGGATCGAGACGCAGGATTCGGAAGTCACGTCGGACAACGTGATCCTCGCGGTCGGCGTGGTGCCCAAGAGCCTGGACTACGCCATCGACGAGATCCCGGTCGAGGTCGCCCTCGACGCCGAGAAGCTCGCCGAGGTGCCACTCGAAGGCGCGACGGTTGGTGTCTTCGGCTCGTCGCACTCGTCGATGATCGCGCTGCCGCACCTGCTGAGGCTTCCGGTCGGCAGGGTGATCAATTTTTACCGCAGCCCGCTCAAATACGCTGTCTATCTGGATGATTGGATCCTGTTCGACGACACGGGCCTCAAGGGCCGAGCCGCCGTGTGGGCCCGGGAGAACATCGACGGGGTGTACCCGGAACGGTTGGAGAGGTGCTGGGTTTCCAGCCCAGAGTTCGAGGAGAAGCTCGCCGAGTGCGACCGGGTCGTCTACACGGTGGGTTTCGAACCGCGGACGCTGCCCGAGACGCCCCAGTTTGGACCGCTGCGCTACAACCGGATGAACGGAATCCTCGCCCCCGGCCTGTTCGGGTTGGGCATCGCGTTCCCCGAGTACGCCGAAGACCCGTACGGCTATGGGCAATACCGCGTGGGACTAAAGAAGTTCATGGATTACCTGGACGCGGTTCTGCCGTTGTGGATGGTCTACGGCACCTGAGCCGTCGGCCGAAGACCGTATTTGAATCAAGATGATTCGGGCGGCCGCCGGCCGTCTGAGGCGTCAGCTCAACAGCAGCGCCGGGTCTCCGCGACGCCGGTACACCGAGCCAAACCGGGCATCGAGGCGCAACCAGGTCGGCAGGACCCGGACGCGGATCATCTCGTCGGCGGCGACGGCCTCGGCCGACTGCGGCAGGAAACCCATTGCGGTCAAGGCGAACACACACCGCATCGGCACCCCCACGCCGCCGTCCGGGGAGCTCACCTGAACCACCTCTTGGTCGAGCAGTGACACCGGCGGACCATGCGAACTGCCGTGTTCCTTGGCGAGTTGCGCCCCGCGATGCGCCAGATCGAGCATCACTCGGGCGGGTATGTCCTCGAGGTGCGCGAAGCCCGAGTCCGGGGGAAGCGCCCCCCGCCATGCGGAATCCATCGCGAAGCCTGGGTCGACGTAGCCCGAGTCGTCCATCGCGGACAGGCCGCGCGCCAGACCGTCCGCGCCCACCGACAGATCTTCGGGCCGCACTTCGCCACCGACCACCCGGCTGGCCATGACGTCGAAACCCGTGGCCACCCAAGCCGTCAGCAGGCCGGCCGATCGAGTGCGGAGGCGAATGACGGCGGTGTCGTCGAGACGCAGCGCGTAATCGACGAACGCGGCCAGATCCCTGCGCTGGGCGGCCCGGTCGGCTGGCCCCAACCAGAGTCCGCGGTCAACTACTACCGAATCCACCGTTGCAGATACTCCCGATGGTGTGGGGAGAGCCGCACCAAGCGCTCCTCCTCGATGTGAACGGCGGCCAGCTGCGACTCGGCGATGACGGCGGGTTTGGACTCGGGGTCGGCGCTGACCGAGCGCACTTCGTAGCCCAGCGTGAAGTCCACCGCCCGCAACCGCTTGGTCCACATCGTCACCTGCAGCGGCGAATCGACCAGCCGCAGTTGACCTTTATAGGTCACCTTGACTTCCGCGATCAGCAACCCGATGGTCAAGATGTCGACCTCGAACGCTTCGCGCAGGAACTGCACCCGGGCCTCTTCCAGAATCGTGACCATGGTGGCGTGGTTGACGTGCTGGTACATGTCGATGTCCGACCAGCGCACCGGTACGGGGGCGACGAAGCCGACGCTCAACTGGAGGATCCTCGTCCGCTGGTGCGGGTCATGCGCCGGATCTGGCGCGCGGCCACCGAGAGTGTCGCAAGATCCTTTTCCCCGCTTTCTTGTATTTCGATGAGGGTGCGGCGGGCCCGCTCCACCCTTGACGCCGACAGGTGTTCCCACTCGGCGATCTTCTCCTCGCCGCTTTCGTCCGGCTCCCCCACCGCGAGCACGTCGAAGCACAACGACCGCAGCGAGGCGTAGATGTCGTCGCGAATCGCCAAGCGCGCCAACGAGTGCCAGCGGTCATTGCGGGGCAGCTCGGAGACCGCCGTCAGCAGGCTGTCGGTGCCCAGCCGGTCCATCAGGGCGAAGTAGGTGTCCGCGACCTCGGCGGCGTCGATGTCGTTGATGTCAGCGATGTCGATGATGTCCAGCAGGCTGAAGCGGTACAGACCCGCGGCGATCATGTACGCCAGGTCCTCGGGTGCACCTTGCGACGAGAACTCGGCGGCCTCCTTCTCGACGATCGCCTTGTCGTCGCCGCGCAGCCACTCCGACATCCGCGGCGTGAGGTCCTTGACCGTCGCGGCGAACCGGTTGATCTCGGCGCCGACGGCCAGCGGCTGCGGACGGTAGTTGAGCAGCCAGCGGCTTGCGCGGTCGATCAGCCGTCGGGTGTCCAGCGTGAGCCGGTCTGACATGGCGACCGGCAGGTTCGCCGCGCGAATCCGCCGCCAGATCTGGCCCACGCTGAAGATGGCGTCGGTGGCGACGTAAGTGCGTACCGCGTCGACCGGCCCGACGCCGACGTCCTCGACGATCCGGAAGGCGTAGCTGATGCCGGCGGTGTCGACCAGGTCGTTGATCAGCATGGTGGTGACAATCTCGCGCCGCAGCTGGTGGGTGCGGATCTCCGGGGTGAACCGTTCCCGCAACGGCGTCGGGAAGTATTGCGGCAACCTGGACGCGAAGACGTCCTGCTCGGTCAGTTCGGTGTTCAGCATCTCCTCTTTGAGCCCGAGTTTGACGTGCGCCATCAGGGTGCACAGCTCGGGGGAGGTGAGCCCGATGCCGGCCTCGCACCGGCGGTCGATTTCCTTCTCCGACGGCAGCGCTTCCAGTTCGCGGTTGAGCCCTCGCTCGTCGACGAGGTACTGAATTTGCCTGCCGTGCACCGGCAGCAGGCTGGCCGCGTTGGCGCGGCTGGTGCCGATCAGATCGTTCTGGTCCTCGTTGTCGGTGAGCACGAGCTGGGCGACCTCGTCGGTCATCGATTCCAGCAGCTCCTTGCGCTCGCCGGGGTCGACGCGGCCCTCGGTGACCAGCGAGTCGATCAGGATCTTGATGTTGACCTCGTGGTCCGAGCAGTCCACCCCGGCGGAGTTGTCCATGGCGTCGGTGTTGATGCGCCCGCCCGACAGGTCGAACTCGACGCGGCCCAGGGCGGTCACCCCAAGGTTGCCGCCCTCCCCGATCACCTTGGCACGCACCTGACTTGCGTTGACCCGCACGGGATCGTTGGCGCGATCGCCGACGTCGGCGTCGGACTCCGATTCGGCCTTGATGTAGGTGCCGATGCCGCCGTTGAACAGCAGGTCGACCGGCGCCTGCAGGATCGCCTTGATCAGGTTGGGCGGCGTCATTTCGGTGATCTCACCGTCGATGCCCAGCGCGTCGCGCACCTGCGGGCTGACCGGGATGGATTTGTGCTCGCGGCTGTACACCCCGCCGCCCTCGCTGATCAGCGACTTGTCGTAGTCGTCCCAGCTGGACCTCGGCAGGTCGAACATCCGCCGGCGTTCCTCCCACGAGGCGGCGGCGTCGGGGTCCGGGTCGAGAAAGACGTGCCGGTGATCAAACGCGGCGATCAACCGGATGTGTTTGGACAGCAACATGCCGTTGCCGAACACGTCGCCGCTCATGTCGCCGACGCCCACCACCGTGAAGTCCTCCGACTGGGTGTCGACGCCCATCTCCCGGAAGTGTCGTTTGACGGCCTCCCACGCGCCCTTGGCGGTGATGCCCATGGCCTTATGGTCGTAGCCCACCGATCCGCCGGACGCGAACGCGTCACCCAACCAGAATCCGTAGGACTTCGCGACGTCGTTGGCGATGTCGGAGAAGGTGGCAGTGCCCTTGTCCGCGGCCACCACCAGGTAGGCGTCGTCGCCGTCGCGCCGGATCACATCGGATGGCGGGCTGACCTTCTTGGTTTTGTGGTCGACGTTGTCGGTGACGTCGAGCAGCCCGGAGATGAACAGCTGATAGCAGGCGACGCCCTCGGCGCGGGTGGCGTCGCGGTCCTCCGCCTGGTCGCCGGTCGCCAGCGGCGGCCTCTTGACGACGAAGCCGCCCTTGGCGCCGACCGGCACGATGACGGCGTTCTTCACCGCCTGCGCCTTGACCAGGCCGAGGATCTCGGTGCGGAAGTCGTCGCGGCGGTCCGACCAGCGCAGCCCGCCGCGCGCCACCGGGCCGAACCGCAGATGCACGCCCTCGACCCGGGGCGAGTAGATGAAGATCTCGTATTTGGGGCGCGGCAGCGGCAGCTCGTCGATCAGTTGGGCGTCGAGCTTAAGGGCCAGCACGTTTCGGGCCCGGGCCGAAGCCTCCCGCGTCACAAAGTAATTGGTGCGCAGCGTCGCCTGCACCAGCGACGCGAACGCCCGCAGGATGCGGTCGGTGTCGAGGCTAATCAGCGCATCAATGTCGGCGGCGACGGCGGCCGCCGCCGCTTGGGCGTCACGGTTCCTGGACTGACCCGACGGGCGCGGATCGAAAAGTGCCTCGAATAGGGCGACCAGTGATCGCGCGGTGGAGGGGTGTTCGTTGAGCACGGACTCGATATAGGACTGGCTGTAGGGAAAGCCCGCCTGCCGCAGGTATTTTGCGTAGGCGCGTAGCAGCACCACCTGCTGCCAGGTCAGCCGCGCGCGCATGACCAGCTCGTTGAATCGGTCGATTTCGACCCGGCCTTCCCAGATCGCGGTGACCGCGTCGGCGAATCGCTGTGCCGTCGCGTCGCGCTCCTCCGTCGTGGTCGCCGGCGAGATGGTGGGGTGGGTGGAGATCTTGAACTGGTAGATCCACACCGGCAGCCCGTCGGGGCGGGTCACGGTGAACGGCCGCTCCTCGAGCACCACCACGCCCATGCTCTGCAGCATCGGCAACAGCTGGCTCAGCGAGGCCGTGCGCCCACCAAGGAACCAGGTCAACTGAGGGGCGCCGTCCTCGCCGCGTTCGGAGAACACCAACTTGACCGAATTGTCTTGCAGCCCCTCGACAATGGCGATGTGATCGATGGCGTCGGCCGGGCTGACGGCCTGCTTGTAGGCCTCGGAGAAGGCCGTCGCGTAGTGCTCGACGTCGGCCTGTTCGACGCGGCTGTCCGCGGCCGCGCCGATCAACCGGTCGGTCCAAGTCCGCGCGGCCTCGCTCAGCAACCCCTGGATACGCACCCGGTTGTCCTCGGAGACGTCGACGGGCGCGGATTCTTCGGGCAGCCGCACCATGAAATGCATGAGGGCCCAAGGTGATTCGCTGACTCGGGCGGTGAACTCAAGCCGCATGCCACCGAATTCGCGGACCAGGATGTCTTCGATCTGCAGCCGCACCTGAGTCGTGTAGCGGTCACGGGGCAGATACACCAGGCAGGACACGAAGTATTGGAGCCGATCGGCGCGCAGGAACAACAACGCCCGCCGTTGGGATCCCAAGTCCACCACCGCTTTGGCCATCGCTAAGAGCCGCTCGGCGCTCAGCGTGAAAAGCTCTGAGCGCGGAACGGTTTGGATGACATCGAGTAGCAGTTGGCCGGGGTGGATCGGGTCGCTCTCGGCGAGGGCGAGCACGTCGCGCACCCGGGTCGAGACCGTCGGGATCTCCAGAACGTCGGCGTTCATGGCGGCGACGGTGAAGAGCCCGACGAAGCGGTGCTCGAGGACTCCGTCGTCGACCTTCTCCCGCACCGCGATGGCGTACGGGTACGCGCCGTACCGCAGGTAGCTGCCCACGACGGACTGCGCGAGCACCAGCAGCGTGTCGTCATCGGTCAACCGGGGGCGGGAACCGGTGCGGGTGCGCAGGACGCCCAGGCCGGGTGATCCATCGCCGGAGACCAAGCCCTCGTGCACGCGGCACCGTTGGTAGCCGAGCAGCAGGAAGTTACCGTTGCCCAGCCAGCGCAGCAGGGCCGCGACGTCGTCGCGGTCCGGGGCCGAGAAGTGGCCGTGCGAGTTGGTTTCGACGTCCGCGGCCAGGCCGGCCAGGGTGGCGATCAAGGCGTCCGCATCGCTGGCGACCTGCTGCACGTCCGAGAGGACCTTCGGCAGCAGCCGGTCAACCTCGGCGAGGCCCTTGGTGTCGACGGACGGCAGCAGCTGTACGTGTATCCACGCTTCGCCGACGAACTGCGGCGCACCGGGAGGTTTGGGTTCGACGCTGACCAGATCGCCGTTCGAGTTGCGGTGCACCTCGAACACCGGCGTCATGATGGCGGCGTAGGGCACCCCGAGCCGATGCAGCAGCACGGTGACCGAGTCCATCAGCATGCCGCCGTGGTCGGTGACGACCTGCAACGCGGGACCGAAGCCGGCCGGATCGTCCGGGGGGTAGACCGCGACCCGGCTCTGGCCGGCGGGACGGTGCCGGCCCAGCCGATAATGGGCACCCAGCATGGCCGGAGTGACGATGGAGGTCGGCACGGTCACGTCGGTCGGACCGGAATCCGCCGTTTCGTCGCCGTGCGGGCCGCGATAGCTCTCGACGTAGGCCTGCGCGATCCAGCCTGGGATGTCTTCCTGCCGGGTGAACTCGGTCCACGGCTTGAGGGCCTGCTTGGCTCCGGGATCGATCGTCATGCCGATGGCTCCCAACTCGTGACCGATGCCACTGTGCTCAACCGCCCACTCTCCCCCGCGAAGGGGGTACGGCCCCGAGCGGCCGTCTGGGCCGCGTCACTGCGGGGCTGCGCAGCTGACACTAGTCGCGCGTGAGCTTCCGGTGGGTCACTCTGTGCGGTCGTGCCGCGTCGGCTCCGAGCCGTGCGACCTTGTTTTCCTCGTACGCGCCGAAGTTGCCCTCGAACCAGAACCACTTGGCCTCGTTGTCCTCGTCGCCCTCCCACGCCAGGATGTGCGTGCACGTGCGGTCCAGGAACCAGCGATCGTGGGAAATCACCACCGCGCAGCCCGGGAACTTCTCCAGGGCGTTCTCAAGCGAACCGAGCGTCTCGACGTCGAGGTCGTTGGTGGGCTCGTCGAGCAGGATCAGGTTGCCGCCCTCTTTGAGCGTGAGAGCCAGGTTCAGCCGGTTGCGCTCGCCACCGGAGAGGACCCCGGCCGGCTTCTGCTGGTCGGGCCCCTTGAACCCGAACGCCGACACGTAGGCGCGCGACGGGATCTCGTTCTGGCCGACCTCGATGTAGTCGAGGCCGTCCGAGACGACTTCCCACACGGTCTTCTTGGGGTCGATGCCGGACCGGGACTGGTCGACGTAGCTGAGCTTGACGGTTTCTCCGACCTTGACCGTCCCGCTGTCGGGCTGTTCGAGGCCCACGATCGTCTTGAACAGCGTCGTCTTGCCGACGCCGTTGGGACCGATGACACCCACGATGCCGTTGCGGGGCAGGGTGAAGGACAGGTCCTTGATCAACGTGCGGCCGCCGAAGCCCTTGTCCAGGTGCTCCACCTCGACGACCACGTTGCCCAGCCGCGGCCCGACCGGGATCTGGATCTCCTCGAAGTCGAGCTTGCGCGTCTTTTCCGCCTCGGCGGCCATCTCCTCATACCGCTGCAGCCGCGCCTTGCTCTTGGCTTGGCGCGCCTTGGCCCCCGACCGCACCCAGGCCAGCTCCTCGGTCAGCCGCTTCTGCAACTTGGCGTCCTTGCGGCCCTGCACCGACAGGCGCTCGGCCTTCTTCTCCAGATAGGTGGAGTAGTTGCCTTCGTAGGGATACGCGCGGCCGCGGTCGAGCTCGAGGATCCACTGGGCCACGTTGTCCAGGAAGTACCGGTCGTGGGTCACCGCCAACACCGCGCCGGCGTAGGCGGCCAGGTGCTGTTCGAGCCACTGCACGCTCTCGGCGTCGAGGTGGTTGGTCGGCTCGTCGAGCAGCAGCAGGTCGGGCTTGGACAACAGCAGCTTGCACAACGCCACACGGCGCCGCTCACCACCGGACAGGTTGGTCACCGGCTCGTCCGGCGGCGGGCAGCGCAAGGCGTCCATGGCCTGCTCGAGCTGCGAGTCGAGGTCCCAGGCGTCGGCGTGGTCGAGTTCCTCCTGCAGCCGGCCCATCTCCTCCATCAACTCGTCGGAGTAGTCGGTGGCCATCAGTTCGGCGACCTCGTTGAACCGGTCCAGCTTGACCTTGATCTCGCCGAGCCCCTCCTCGACGTTGCCGCGCACCGTCTTCTCTTCGTTCAGCGGTGGCTCCTGCTGCAGGATGCCGACGGTGGCCCCGGTGGCCAGGAAGGCCTCGCCGTTGTTTGGCTTGTCCAGCCCGGCCATGATCCGCAAGACGCTCGACTTGCCGGCGCCATTGGGGCCGACGACACCGATCTTGGCGCCCGGATAGAAGCTCAACGTGACATCGTCCAGGATCACCTTGTCGCCGTGCGCCTTGCGGACCTTTTTCATCGTGTAGATGAACTCAGCCATGCCGCGGGTATGCCTTTCTGCAGAGTGATCTCGCGAACCATCCTAGGCACCGCCCGACGGCCGTCGGCCTGCCCCTAGCCGGCCGTCAAGCCAGAACGGACAGCTGGTCGCGGTCAGCGGCGGTGTTGGTGGGATCGGCCGGGTCCTCGCCGGCCTTCAGGTCCTTCTCAGCACCAACGTCGGCGGCTGCCGCCGAAGTTCCATTGGCGGCCGCCTGCTCCGCGTTCGGCCCGGTGTACCCCGGCCTCTCGATACGCACGATCGCGCGGGACACATCCGGCCCTACGGAGGTAGCACGCATCTCCAGTGACGAGCGCCGGTTGCCGTCGCGATCTTCGTACTCGCTGGTGTACACGTGGCCCACCACGATCACCGGTGCACCCTTGCCCAGCGCGGCGCCCACGCCGGTGACCAACTTGCCCCAGCAATTGACGTTGATGAACAGCGAGTTGCCCGGCTCCCAGCCGCCGTCGGCCGTGCGCCGCCGCGAATTGCTCGCGACGCGGAACTTGATCACCTCCTGGGTGCCGACCTGTCGGCGTTCGGGGTTGGTGACGATGTGTCCGACGACCGTAAGCGGTGTTTCAAACATGGGCTGATCCCTTCTCGGTTGTTATTTCTCTGGTGTGGTGACCATTGACCTCGCCGCAACCGACGGACCGCGCATGAGTGGGGCCAAAATCGGGTCTCGGCGAGCGGTCCTGTGGATAGAGGCGGGACTGTGGACTAGTTCGCGGGTCACAGCCCAGCGCGAAGTCGGCAGCCGAAACTTGTCGTACGCCGCTGCGAGGGTGCGGTCATGTCCTCGATCGCATCTTCCGGCTCTGTGGTGGTGAGCCCCAAAGAGCGTTTGGACGAGGTGTTTGAGGAGTTGGCGGAGTTGGCGGGTCAGCGCAATGCGATTGATGGGCGCATTGTGGACCTGGTCGCCGAGATCGAGCGTGATGGGCTGTGTGGCATGACCGGCGCGCGGTCGGTGGCGGCGTT
>NZ_MPNT01000049.1 GCF_001907675.1 Mycobacterium paraffinicum | reverse complement strand
AGATCCTCGAGGGTCAGGGTTTTGAACTCGATGACCTCCGGCATGTCGACCTCGTAGACGACGGTGCCCGCCGGCCACGGCAGGCGGTAGGCGCGCGCGTCGAGCCCGGCTGCCAGGATCACCGCCTGACCGATCCCGCTCCGCGTTGCTTCCAGGAAGAAGTCGTCGTAAAACCTTGTGCGGCAGGCCATTCCCCTTCGCCATCCGCTGCGGGTTGAACTCGGAGGCCCCGCCGACCGGGATCTCGCCGTTCACCAGCCGGACGTAGACGTCGATCCCGACCGCGCGCACCAGCGGCGCCGCGTACGGGTCGTCGATCAACCCAGCGTCGGAGGACACGGCCCGCTGCGCGGCGACCATGGTCGCCGTCGCGCCCACGCTGGTCGCCAAATCCCAACGATCACGATCGGTGCGCGCCATGGTGCTCCCTAGTCCGCCCGAATTAAATAGACAATCTAGTCAGTATCGCAGGGTTGACCACCCCCGGGACTACCCTGCGACCTGTGACCGACTTCGCCCAGCGGACGATCGACCTGGCCCGACAAAACGTCGCGGAGGGCGGCCGCCCGTTCGCCACGGTGATCGTCCAGGACGGTGAGGTGCTCGCCGAGAGCGCCAACAAAGTGGCGCAGACGAACGACCCGACCGCCCACGCGGAGATCCTGGCCATCCGCGCGGCGTGCATGAAGCTCGGCACCGAGCACCTCGTCGACAGCACGATCTACGTCATGGCGCATCCGTGCCCGATGTGCCTGGGGTCGCTGTACTACTGCTCACCGAAGGAAGTCGTCTTCCTGATCACCCGGGAGACGTACGAGGACTACTATCTCGACGACCGCAAGTACTTCGAGGTGTCCACCTTCTACGACGAATTCACCAAGAGCTGGGACCGGCGGCGCCTGCCGATGCGCTACCAGCCCCATGCGGGCGCCGTGGACGTCTACCGGCTCTGGAACGAGCGCAACGGCGGTCAGCGCCGGTCCACGGTCGTCCCCTAAAACAGCCTCCCCGTTGGCAGCGGGCCCGACCTTGATTACTATTTGCGTATGCATGCAGATAGTGGCGCAGCCCGGTTGCCCGATGATCAGACCAGCTTGGTGGTCGAGGTCTTCCGGATGCTGGCCGACGCCACCCGCGTGCAAGTGCTGTGGGCGCTGACCGAGCGCGAGATGTCGGTCAACGAACTCGCCGATCACGTCAGCAAGCCGCCGCCGTCGGTTTCCCAACACCTGGCCAAGCTGCGGATGGCGCGGCTGGTCCGCACTCGCCGCGAGGGCACCACGATCTTCTACAGCCTGGAGAATGACCACGTCCGGCAGCTAGTCATGGACGCCGTCTTCAACGCCGAGCACGCGGGGCCGGGCGTGCCCGGTCATCACCGCGGCGATGGCGGCCTGAAGGCGGCCAGCGAATCAGCGCAACCGCCGGCCCGGCGGCGCAGCGGCGGCAAGTGAACACGGAAACAATCAGGAGTGAACCGATGGCCGAGCAGCACACCCACGACCAGCCCCACGCGCATGAACATCAGCACGGCGACGTCACGCACGCGCACGCGCACACCGAGCACGAGCACGACCACGTCCAGCACGAGCACCAGCACAGCCACGCCGACGGCACCGAGCACAGCCATCAGCACGTGCACCAGGCCGGCGTCGAGGACGTTCACGGCCACCCGCACTAGCGGGCATTAGACCACCGGGCAGTAATGCTTCGGGTCGCCGCGCTCCTGCGCGGGCGGGAGGTTGCGCGCCGGCGTCTGCGGCAGCGGCGCGTCGGCCGGAATGCGCCCGGATGCGCGGTCGAGGCCGGCGCGGGCCCGCGGATGCTTGCGGTACCTGGTCGGCACAAACGCGAAGACCAGCCGCACCAGGTTGCCGAAGCGCCGGTGCAGCCACTCGTCGCGGTCGGTCCACCCAAAGCCCAACCGTTCGCGAACGGCCGGGTGATAGAGGCCGACCGTCAACCAGACGAAGAACGGTCGCGAGAGCCTGGTCAGCCCGCCCCACAACCAATTCGGGAGCCAGGGGGCGATCGGCAGCTTGTCATAGATGGTCAGATCGAGCACTGCCCGCGTCGCGTAATTGTCCTCTAATACGTTGCGGCACATGTGGTCCCAGTAGGCCTGGAATTCTTCCCAGGTCTTGGGGACCGGGCGCATGCTCATGCCGTACATCCGGTACCACTGAACGTGTTCGTCGAAGAGCTGGCGCTTGTCGGCCTCCGTCAGACCGCCGCCGAACCGCTCGGCCACCAGGATCGTGCCCATGAAGAACGTGGAGTGTGCCCAATAGAAGACGTCGGGATTCAGTGCGTGGTACCGACGCCCTTGGTCGTCCACGCCCTTGATGTCGATGTGGTAGTCGCGGACCTCGGCACCCGTCGTCGGAGCGCGATCGCCGTCGAAGACCACCCCGCCGATCGGGTACAGCGACCGCATCACCCGCGGCAGGGGTTCGGTGAAGAACGTCGAGTGTTGTTCCACCGCGGCGCCCAATTGCGGGTGCATGTTCTGCATGGATCCCGCGAACGGGCCCTGCAGCATGCCGCGCCAGTCACCGAAGTACTTCCATGTCAACGAGTCGGGCCCCAGCGGGATCGGTGGTGCCTCGTAGCCCAGCGGCGATACCGGGCAGCCGGCGGCCACGGCGAGATCGTGCGCGACGTCGCTGGTCAGCGGCCGGGGTTCGGACGTATGTTGGGTCACTGAATCGGATTCCTGTAGGTGTCTGCAAAACTGACTACACGCGTTGTCAGTTTCAAGCTTAGGAGCGATGTGCAGTCCGGTCAACGACGGGGCCGTTGGACCGGCGTCCCCCTGGGGGATCGCCTCAACCTCCGTCGCGACAACCTCATCGCCGCCGGCGTGCAATTGCTCGGCAGCGGCAGCCGGCCCGCGTTGACCGTGCGCGCGGTCTGCCGCGAGGCCGCGCTGACCGAACGGTACTTCTACGAAAGCTTCTCGGACCGGGACGAATTCGTGCGGGCGGTCTACGACGACGTATGTACGCGCGCGATGAACGCGCTCACGTCGGCAAAGACCCCGCGGGAAGCCGTCGAAAAATTCGTCGAGCTGATGGTCGACGATCCGGTCCGCGGCCGCGTGCTGCTACTGGCGCCCGCGGTCGAACCGATCCTGACCCGGTCGGGCGCGGAGTGGATGCCCAACTTCATCGAACTGCTGCAGCGCAAGCTGTCGCGGATCGGCGACCCGGTGCTGGAGAAGATGATCGCCACGAGCCTGATCGGCGGCCTATCGAGCCTGTTCACCGCCTACCTCAACGGCCAGCTCGGCGCCACCCGCAAACAATTCATCGACTACTGCGTCGACATGCTGTACAACACGGCCGCCCCATACGTGCCCGCCCCCGACGTGGGCTAGCACCACTGCCGGTTTATCGACTCCGCCCCGGCGGCAATCCCTACAACCCGAGCCAACCGCCCAAATACGGGATCCAACCGTTACGCGGCGCGCGGCCACCGCAGCTTGATGCTACTGAGGTACACAGATATATTGACTGCTACCCGTCGACACAGATAACTGGAGGGCCTCCCATGTCAGCCGAGCTGACAAACCTACAGCTGCTGCATGAGCTCGAGCCGGTGGTCGAGAAATGCCTCAACCGGCACGAGAGCATGCACAAAAACTGGAACCCGCACGACTACATCCCGTGGTCCGACGGCAAGAACTTCTACGCGCTGGGCGGCCAGGACTGGCACCCAGAGGAGAGCAAGCTCTCCGACCTCGCCCAGGTGGCGATGGTGCAGAACCTGATGACGGAGGACAACCTGCCGTCATACCACCGCGAGATCGCGATGAACTTTGGCCTGGACGGTGCCTGGGGCCAGTGGGTCAACCGGTGGACCGCCGAAGAAAACCGGCACGGGATCGCGCTGCGCGACTACCTGGTGGTGACCCGCGCCGTGGATCCCGTCGAGCTGGAGAAGCTGCGCATCGAGGTGGTGAACCGCGGCTTCAGCCCCGGCCAGAACCAGCAGATCCGAGCCGACCTGTTCGCCGAGAGCCTGTTCGACTCCGTCATCTACGTGACCTTCCAGGAGTTGGCGACCCGGATTTCGCACCGCAACACCGGCAAGGCCTGCAACGAGACCGTCGCCGACCAGTTGCTGCAGAAGATCTCGGCCGACGAGAACCTGCACATGATCTTCTACCGCGACGTCAGCGACGCCGGGTTCTCCGCCGCGCCCAACCAGGCCATGAGGTCGTTGCACAAGGTGCTGCGCAACTTCCAGATGCCGGGCTACCAGGTCCCCGAGTTCCGGCGCAAGGCCGTCTTCATCGCCGTCGGCGGCGTGTACGACCCCCGCATCCACCTCGACGACGTCGTCATGCCGGTCCTGAAGAAGTGGCGCATCTTCGAGCGCGAGGACTTCACCGGTGAAGCCGCCGCGATGCGCGACGACCTCGCCCTGCTCGTCAAGGAGCTCGAGCAGGCCTGCGACAAGTTCGAGATCTCGAAGCGGCGCCAGCTCGAGCGGGAGGCCCGCACCGGCAAGAAGACCACCGCGTTCGAGCTGCACCAAACCGCCGGCAAGCTGGCTATGAGCCGCCGGTAACCCAGCGTTGCGCATCGGTCCCATCACGCTCGCCAGCCCGGTGGTGCTGGCCCCGATGGCGGGCGTGACCAACGTCGCATTCCGGACGCTGTGTCGTGAACTCGAGCGGTCGAAGGTCGGCACGGTCAGCGGGCTCTACGTCTGCGAGATGGTGACGGCGCGCGCGCTCGTCGAGCGGCACTCGGTCACCATGCATATGACCACGTTCGCTCCCGACGAGTCGCCACGCTCGTTGCAGCTGTACACGGTCGATCCGGCGACCACGTACGACGCCGCCCGGATGATCGTCGACGAGGGTCTCGCCGACCACATCGACATGAATTTCGGCTGTCCGGTGCCCAAGGTCACCAAACGCGGCGGCGGGGCCGCGCTGCCGTACAAGCGGCGGCTGTTCGGCCAGATCGTCGCGGCGGCCGTGCGCGCCACCGAGGGCTCCGGGGTGCCGGTGACCGTCAAGTTCCGCGTCGGCATCGACGACGAGCACCGCACGCACCTCGACGCCGGCCACATCGCCGAAACGGAGGGCGCCGCCGCGGTCGCGCTGCACGCCCGCACGGCGGCGCAGCGCTACTCCGGCACGGCCGACTGGGAACAGATCGCGCTGCTCAAGCAACATGTGACGACGATTCCGGTGCTGGGAAACGGCGACATCTACGACGCCAGCGACGCGCTGGCGATGATGGCCAAGACCGGATGCGACGGCGTCGTCATCGGCCGCGGGTGCCTGGGCCGACCCTGGCTTTTCGCCGAACTCTCGGCCGCGTTCACCGGCAGCCCCGCCCCCACCCCGCCCACGCTGGGAGAAGTCGCCGACATCGTCCGCCGGCACGGGCGGTTGCTGGCCGCGCACTTCGGTGAGGACAAGGGCATGCGCGACATCCGCAAGCACATCGGCTGGTATCTGCACGGCTTTCCGGCCGGCTCGGAGCTACGCCGAGCGCTGGCGATGGTCAAGACGCTCGACGAACTCGATTCTCTGCTAAGCCAATTGGACGGCGCGGTCCCCTTCCCCGATGCGGCCAGTGGCCCCCGGGGCCGGCAAGGGTCACCCGCCCGGGTCGCGCTACCCGAAGGGTGGCTGACGGACCCCGACGACTGCACCGTGCCCGCCGGCGCCGACGTGATGCACTCCGGCGGCTGAACGACCGCGCGAAATCGCGCCCGGACCGATAACTCAGTACGATGTGGACCTTGCTGCATTGCGCGTTCTGCGGCGGCCGGTAACGCGCCGCCGTCCGACCGCGACAAAGGAGTGCGACCCACCGGGTGGTACGAGCCGCAGCGCCGACAACGCCGAGCGCTGGAACGGCGTTGCGCAGGGACACGCTGACATCCGCATCAGAGCTTCGGAGGCCGGTAGGACATGAGTGACGCCGAGGACGACGCCACTCGCGACGCTGGGCGCGCCGCGCTGGGCGCCGCCCCGTGGGAGCGGTTCTCGGAGCCCCCGTCCGACTACAGCCTGCACCTATGGCAGACCGATGCCGCCGTCGAGACCGTCCAGCCGCCAGCAACCGACGAAGCATCCGGGTCCCACACGGGCGGCGGCGTCAGCGTCGCCGAACTGATTGCGAAGCTCGGCGCCCCCTCGACCGGCCGGTCCACGCACCGCCGCGCCGAACCGGAGCCCGAGCCCGATTCAGCCGAGGCCGAGTCGCACCTCCCGGTCGAGTTGCAGCAGACCCAGGTGATCGAGGACCTGGCCTACTCGCTCGGCGCGGTCTCGGAGCTTCCCGACCTCGAGGCCGACGACCGGCGGAACGGCGACGGGCCGGCAGCCGAGGAGGTTCCCGACGCTCACGCGCGTAAACCGCGCCGCCGCCGGCGGCCGATGCTGCTGGCCGCTCGCTCGGTGGCGGCACTGTTTGCCGTGCTGGCCGTGGCGTTGACGGGCGGGGCGTGGCAGTGGAGCACGTCCAAGAACGCCCGGCTCAACACCGTCAGCGCCCTCGACCAGGGATCGGATGACATTCGCGACCGCAACGGGCAGTACGGCGACGAAGACTTCTTGATCGTCGGCGTGGACTCCCGGGCCGGCGACAACGCCAACATGGGCGCGGGTGACACCGAAGACGCCGGCGGCGCGCGATCGGACACGGTGATGCTGGTCAACATCCCGGCCAACCGCAAACGGGTGGTGGCGGTGTCCTTCCCCCGCGACCTGGCGATCACCCCGATGCAGTGCGAGGCATGGAACCCCGACACGGGCAAGTACGGGCCCCTCTACGACCCGAAGACCAAGAGCTGGGGTCCGAAGATGGTCTACACCGAGACCAAACTGAACTCGGCGTTCGCCTTCGGCGGGCCGAAGTGTCTGGTCAAGGAGATCCAGAAACTGTCCGGGTTGAGCATCAACCGCTTCATCGCCGTCGACTTCGCCGGGTTCGCCAAGATGGTCGACGCACTGGGCGGCGTCGAGGTGTGCTCGAAGACCGCGCTGCACGACTACGAGCTGGGCACGGTGCTCGAGCACGGCGGCCGTCAAGTCCTCGACGGCCCGACCGCCCTCAACTACGTGCGGGCCCGCCAGGTCACCACCGAGACCAACGGGGACTACGGCCGCATCAAACGCCAGCAGCTGTTCCTGTCGTCGCTGCTGCGCTCGCTGATCTCCGAGGACACGTTGCTCGACCTGAACAAGCTCAACAACGTCGTCAACATGTTCATCAGCGACACCGTCGTCGACAACGTGCAGTCGAAGGACCTGATCCAGCTCGGTCAGTCGCTGCAGGGGATGGCGGCGGGGCACGTCACCTTCGTCACGGTGCCGACCGGCGTGACCGACCAGAACGGCGACGAACCGCCGCGCATGGCCGACATGCGGGCGCTGTTCGACGCCATCATCAACGATGATCCGCTGCCCGAGGAAAACGACCAGAACGCAAAGAATTTGGGGACATCCGGCGACAAGATGTCCGGCGACAAGTCGAGTCAGACCAAGACGCCCGCCACCAAGCAATCACCGGCCCCCACCGCGGCCCCGGAGGCCCGACACGAGCAGGTGACCACCACGACGCCGGGCGATGTCACGGTGCGGGTATCCAACGCGACGACGCAGAGCGGCCTGGCCGCCACGGCGACCAGCCAGCTCAAGCGCAATGGCTTCAACGTGATGACGCCGGACGATTATCCGAGTTCGGTCAACACGACGACGGTGTTGTTCTCGGCCGGCAACGAGCAGGCCGCGGCGACCGTCGCGTCCTCGTTCGCCAACGCGAAGGTTCAGCGGGTTTCCGGCTACGGACAGGTGGTCCAGGTGGTGCTCGGACCCGACTTCAAATCGGTCGCCACCCCACAACCGAGCGGTTCATCGATCAGCCTGCAGATCGAACGCGGCTCGGGCAGCGCGCCGGCCAAGCTCCCCGAGGACCTGACCGTCACCAACGCTGCCGACACCACCTGCGAGTGAGCGCTTTTGGGCGCTCCGCCGCCCGTTTTCAGTCCCGAGAACGTAGGCTTGGCGGTATGCGGACCGCCTACCATGAGCAGCTCTCGGAGTTATCCGCGCAGCTCGGCGAGATGTGCGGGCTGGCGGGTATCGCCATGGAGCGGGCCACCCAAACCCTGTTGCAGGCCGATCTGGTGTTGGCCGAGCAAGTGATTTCCGACCACGAAAAGATCGCCACCCTGAGCGCCCGCGCCGAGGAGAGCGCCTTCGTGCTGCTGGCCCTGCAGGCGCCGGTCGCCGGTGATCTGCGGTCCATCGTGAGCGCCATCCAGATGGTGGCCGACATCGACCGGATGGGCGCGCTTGCCCTGCACGTCGCGAAGATCGCCCGCCGCAGGCATCCCCAGCACGCGCTGCCCGAAGAGGTCAATGGCTACTTCGCCGAAATGGGCCGGGTCGCAGTCGAATTGGGCAACAGCGCGCAAGAGGTGGTGATGTCCCGCGATCCGGAGAAGGCCGCCCGGATTCGCGAAGAGGACGACGCGATGGACGACCTACACCGCCACCTGTTTTCGGTGTTGATGGACCGCGAATGGAAATACGGGGTGGCCGCCGCGGTCGATGTCACCCTGCTGGGCCGGTTCTACGAGCGCTTCGCCGACCACGCCGTCGAAGTGGCCAGGCGCGTCATCTTCCAGGCGACCGGAAAGCTTCCCGAAGAGGAAACGAAAGCGGCCCCGCAATAGCCGACCGGATCAGCCGAAGCGCCCGGAGATGTAATCCTCCGTCGCCTTCTGGCTGGGGTTGGAGAAGATCTTCTCGGTGTCGTCGACCTCGATCAACCGCCCCGGCTTGCCGACGGCCTCCAGGTTGAAGAACGCGGTGTAGTCGCTGACCCGCGCCGCCTGCTGCATGTTGTGGGTGACGATGACGATGGTGTAGTCCTGCTTGAGCTCGCTGATCAGTTCCTCGATCGCCATCGTCGAGATCGGGTCCAGCGCGGAGCACGGCTCGTCCATGAGCAGCACATCGGGCTGCACGGCGATCGCCCGCGCGATACACAAGCGCTGTTGCTGACCGCCGGACAACCCGCCGCCCGGCCTGTCCAACCGGTCCTTGACCTCATCCCACAGGTTCGCGCCGCGCAGCGAATACTCGGCTGTCTCGTCGAGCATCTTGCGGTTGCGAACGCCCTGCAGCTTCAAACCGGCGACCACGTTGTCGCGAATCGACATGGCGGGGAACGGGTTCGGTCGCTGGAACACCATTCCGATCGCCCGCCGGACGCCGACCGGGTCGACCCCGGCGCCGTAGATGTCCTCGTCGTCGAGGAGCACGCTGCCCTCAACCCGTCCGCCGGGGACCACCTCGTGCATCCGGTTGAGCGTGCGCAGCACCGTCGTCTTGCCGCAACCCGACGGGCCCGATGAACGCCGTGACGCTGCGCGGCAGGATCGACAGCGTCACATCCGCGACCGCGTGAAACGAACCGTAGTAGATGTTGACGGCTTTGAGGTCCAACCGTTTGGCCACTTACTGCTCCTGCCTATGACTTCTTGGTGCCAAGGAATTTCGCTATCGCTCGGGCCCCGACATTGATTGTGGCGATCACCAGGATGAGGGTTAGGGCGGCACCCCACAACCGATCCGTCGGGACCGGAATCACCCCCGCACCGGCGCTGGTCTGGTTGTACATCATGCCGGGTAGCGTCCCCATGAAGCCACTGAAGATGTCGAAGTTCATGGACTGCGCGTAGCCCACCAGGATCAGCAACGGGGCCGTCTCGCCCATCACCCGGGCCAGCGCCAGCAAGATGCCGGTGATGATGCCCGACAGCCCGGTGGGGATCACCACCCGCAGGATCGTCTTCCACTTCGGGACACCCAGCGCGTAGCTGGCCTCGCGCAGGTCCACCGGGACGATTCGCAGCATCTCCTCGGTGGCTCGCACGATCACCGGCAGCATCAACAGGACCAGCGCCAGCGACACCGCAAACTCGGAACGGGGAAAGCCCAGCGTCGCCACGAACAGGGCGTAGATGAACAACGCCGCCACGATCGAGGGCACCCCGCTCAGGATGTCGACCATGAACGAGGCCAGCCTGCCCAGCGCGGTGCCGCCGCCGTATTCGGCCAGATAGATGGCGAGCATGACGCCGACCGGGACGGAGATGAGCGCGCACACCACTCCCTGCAACACGGTGCCCACGACCGCGTGGTAGGCGCCGCCGCCGGCCACGAAGGCGGTCATGCCCGCTTGCGAGTGCGTCCACCACACGGTCGACGAGATCGCCCTGAACCCCTTGGCGACCACCGAGTACAGCACCAACAGCAGGGGCGTCACCGCGATCACCATGGACAGCGAAACCAGCACCAGCGCAACGTGATCCGCGGCCCGGCGGCGGCGGCTGGGCCGGGAGAACGTGCGCGGCTTCAGCGGGCGGTCCAACATCGAGGTCATCGGGCGCCCCATCGGCTACCGGCCGCGGCGCCGCGTGCCAGGGCGTCGACGAGGAAGGTGAGCACGAAGAGCGCCAGCCCCGCGGCGATGTACGCGCCGGCTTTGTATTGGTCATCGAATTGGGCGGCGGCCCCCGCGATCATGGTCGCGACGGTCGAGCCCCCGTCGAACAGCGACCAGCCGAACATCGCCTGGGTCCCGCGCAGGATGATCAGCAGCGCGACCGTCTCCCCCAGGGCGCGGCCCAGCCCCAGCACCGCCGCGCTGATATAGCCGGACCACCCGAACGGCACCACGACCGTCTTCACCACTTCCCAGCGGGTGGCGCCGAGCGCCAGCACGGCCTCGATCTGGTCCTGCGGTGTCTGGATGAACACTTCACGGGTGACGGCGGTGATGATCGGCAGGATCATCACCGCCAGGACGATGCCGCCCGTGAAGATGGTGCCACCGCCGGCGACCGACGTGTTGCCGTGGGCGAACAGGAAACACCAACCCAGCGATCGGTTCAGCCAGGTCGCGACGGGACGCAGGTGCGGCTCCAGCACATAAAGGCCCCACGCGCCGTAGATGATGGAGGGAACACCGGCCAGCAGATCGACGGCGTAGGCCAGCGGCCCGGCCGCGCGCCGCGACGAGTACTGCGTGATGAAGATGGCGACGCCCAGCGCGACAGGCATGGCCAGCAGTAACGCGAACGCCGACACGAACACGGTGACCTTCAGCAGATCGGAGATGCCGAAATGCATCGCCGAGGTGTCGGTGGTCACCCAGTTGCCGCCGTAGCTGAAGAAGTTCTCCCGGTTGCGCCGCAACGCCGGTATCGCGCGCAGGAGCAGGAATCCACCGATCGCGCCGATCACCACCACGAGCAGCAGGCCCGACCCGTTGGCCAGCCAGCGAAACACCCGGTCTCCAACGTGTGGCCGGGCTTTTCCCCACGGACTGATCGGTGTCAGCGGCGCCTCGGGGAAGGGCGCGGCCACGGCCGCGCCCGAACCGGCATCGTTGGGGTTTGGCGTGGTCACTGTGATCCCGGCACAGTTCGGTCGCTCCTTAAGCCCGGGGCCACTTGGTCACTGCAGAGCATTGATCGCGGCAACCAGCCGCTCTTTGACCTTATCGGGCAGCGGAACATAGCCGGCCGACGCAAGGTCGGCCTGTCCGCTGCCGGCGGCGACCGTGAGGAACGACTTGATCGCCCCTGAGGTGTCCGCGTCGGCGCCCTTCGAGCACACGATCTCGTATGTGGCCAGGACCAACGGGTATGACCGGGGGTCCTGGGAGCTGTACATCGGGTTCAGGTCGAGCACCAGGTCGTTGCCGTCGCCGACGAAATCGGCCGCCCTCACCGCGTTTCCGGCGGTCTCGTTGGTGAGCGGGATGACGCCACCCTTGTTGGTGCCGATTTGCGCGTAGGGCAGGCCGGCCTGATCGGCGAAGCCCTTCTCCACATAGCCGATGGCGCCCGGCGTGGTCCGCACGGCCTGCACGACACCGGCCGACTTGGTGGCCCCCTCGCCGACGCCGCCCTGGAACTCGGTGCCCACACCCTTGGTCCAGCTCTGCGGTGCGGCGGCCGTCAGAAACTTCTGCACGTTGTCGGTGGTACCCGACGAATCCGTCCGGTAGATCGGCGTGATCTTGGTGTCGGGCAGCACCACGCCGGGATTGAGCGCCGCCAGGATCGGGTCATTCCAGGCCGTGATCCGACCGGTGAAGATCTTGGCCAGCGCGTCGCTGCTGACCACCAGTGCCGGCACCTCGGCGACGTTGTAGACCAGGGCGATCGGCCCGAACACCAGCGGCAAGTCCCACGCCGGGTTCCCGTCGCAGCGCGCGGAGGCCGGACCGATCTGGTCCGCGGCCAGCGGGGAATCGGCGCCCGCGAAGTCGACATGGCCGGCGATGAACTGCTCGCGCCCGGCGCCGGAACCGGTCGCGTTGTACGAGACGCTCTTGCCCGGGCAGTACTGGCCCCAGACCTGGTTGAACAACGCCACCGCGTTCTGTTGAGCCGTCGAGCCTTCCGCCGTCAGCTTGTTCTTCCCGCCGCATCCGGCGGTGCCCGTCGGCCCGGAGACGGCCGCCGGCGACGCCCCGCGGCGGTTCTGGTCGCTGCCACAGCCAATCAGCGCGCCGCTACCGACAGCCACCGCCACGACCAGGACGGCCAGCGCCCTGCCTCCCCTGTCGAGCCTCACCGATCTCGCTTCCTGACGCGTTGTCGTGCCCGCGTGCCGCCGGCCGTCTCCCAAGAGGTTGCCAGGTCGTCGCGAAAATATGCTCCGACCCAGCCCACGGCAACTTCTCACTGGCAAGCGCAGGTGACAACCGCCAGGCACGAGCCCACCCGCCGCCCGCGGTCAGCCGGCCGAAGCGACCGCGTAAGCCGTGTCCACGCTGTAGGTGGTGAAACCCAGGCGCTGGTACGTGCGCACCGCGGCGCGGTTGTCGGACTCCACGTAGAGCAGCACGGTCGGTTCCGCGGAGCCGGCCAGCCGGTGCGCCAACGACTCGATGCCGATGGCCGTCAGCATCTGGCCCATGCCCCGGCCCTGCGCGACCGGATCGACGCCCACGACATAGACCTCCCCCAGGCCGGGTTGATCGGGGTGCACCTTGGTCCAGTGGAAGCCGAGCAGCTTGCCCTCCTCACCGGTATCGGAGGCGTCGAACGCCAGGAACAGACCGGCCGGGTCGAACCAGGGTTCGTCGCGCCGCTCGGCCAGCTGGGTCTCGGTCCAGCCGCCCTGTTCGGGGTGGTCGGCGAAGGCGGCGTTGTTGACGCGCAGCAGCTCGGCGTCGTCGGAGGTGCCCGCGTAGGTGCGCACCCGGACCCCGGGCACGGGGCGCACCAAGTCATGGGTGTCGCGAAGGGTGCGTCGCATCTGAAGCAGCTCGCGGACCGGGACCAGCCCGAGCGCGGCAGCGGTGGCGCGGGCCGGTTCGAGCGTGCCGTGCGCCCAGAACCGGTTGCTCGCGGCGGTCTCGGCCAACGCCGCGCGCGCCAGCGCCGTACCGAAACCATGCCGGCGGGCGCGCGGGTGCACCACCAGTTCCGCCATCGCCGCGTCGGGATCGCGCGACAGATTGAGGTAGCCGACGACCCCGTCGGTGTCGGTGATGAGCAGGTGCGCGGTGCGGTCGTGCGGCAGTTCGCGCAGCACTTGTTCACCGACAGGCGCGACGCCGTCGAATTCGGTTGCGGCGCTGATGAGTTCGCGAATCTGCCGTTGCTCGTCAGCGGTCAGCGTCGAGCGCCGGGCGGGCGCGGTCACTGACTGCGCAACGGGTCGCCCAGCGGCTGTTCCAAATCCTCGGAGTCGGACTCGATGTCGTCGGCGGGCTCATCCTCAGCCGAGTCCGCGATCGGCGCGCGGCCGCGCGCAGGCCGGACGGCCTTGTAGCCGACGTTGCGGACGGTGCCGATCAACGCCTCGTATTCGGGGCCGAGTTTGGCGCGCAGGCGACGCACGTGGACGTCGACGGTGCGGGTGCCGCCGAAGAAGTCGTATCCCCACACCTCGTGCAATAGCTGCGCGCGGGTGAAGACGCGCCCGGCGTGCTGCGCCAGGTATTTGAGCAACTCGAACTCTTTGTAGGTCAGGTCGAGCGGGCGGCCCCGCAATCTCGCGGTGTAAGTGCCCTCGTCGATCACCAGCTCGCCCAGGCTCACCTTTCCGGCACTTTCCTGTTCGGCCAGCCCGCCGCGGCGACCCACAACCAGTCGCAGCCGGGCGTCGATCTCGGCGGGCCCGGTGCTCGGCAAGAGGATCTCGTCCAGCCCCCAGTCCGCGCTGACCGCCACCAGGCCGCCTTCGCTCACAACGGCCAGGACGGGCACGGAACGGCCGGCGGTGCTCAGCAGACGGCAAAGGCCCCGCGCCGAAGACAGATCGGTGCGCGCATCAACCAGTACGGCGTCCGCCGTCCCAGCCTCGAGCAATGAGGACGGTTCCGCCGGCGCCGTGCGGACGGCGTGGGGAAGCAACGACAACGACGGCAGGACCGGGTCGGGATGCAGCTCCGTGGTCAGCAGTAATAGCTCCAACTAGCCCCTCCAGCTCGGGGGAACGGCATCTTCACAATTCGCAACGCAACGACGCGTTAGTTGCCATGTCATCTAACGATAACTTGCCACCTGCCACTCTGGTGCGGGGACGACGCAGTGTGAGCGCCGCCACCCGGGCGGTTCGCGACAGCTCGGACGGAGGGTTACGCCACAATATGCGGGTGCGCAAGGTGCTGGTGGCGACGGCGGCCGCGGGGATCGCCGTGGCCGTGGTGGTGGCCGGTGCGGTCGCCATCGACTACGGGAGCAGCATATACGCCGAATACCGGCTTTCGTGCAGCGTGCGCAAAGCGGCCAATTTGCGGTCCGACCCGTTCGTGGCGATCGTGGCGTTCCCGTTCATCCCGCAGGCGATGCGCGGCCACTACAACCAGCTGGAGATCAAAGCCAACGCCGTCGACCACGCGACTGTCGGCAAGGCCACCCTCGAAGCCACGATGTACTCGGTCGATTTGAGCCACGCGTCGTGGCTGATCGGGCCCGATGCCGAGCTGCCGGTGGGCAAACTGGAGAGCCGCGTCATCATCGACTCGACGCACCTGGGCCGGTACATGGGCATCAGCGATCTGATGGTCGAGGCGCCGCCCAAAGAAACGAACACCGCCACCGGTGGCGTCACCGCGTCCGGCATTTCCGACAGCCACGGGGTGGTGTTCAGCGGCACCCCGCACTCGGCCAACTTCGAACACCGGGTCAGCGTCTCGGTGGACCTGTCCATCGCCCCGGACGACCAGGCGACGCTGGTGATCACCCCGACCGGCGTCCTGACCGGGGCGGACACCGCGGATCAAACAGTTCCGGACGACAAGCGGGACGCGGTGCTGCGGGCCTTCACCGCCAGGGTGCCCGACCAGCGGCTTCCCTTCGGGGTGGCACCCAAGACCGAGGGGGCGCGCGGCTCCGACGTCATCATCGAAGGCATCAGCTACGGGGTCACCGTCAGCATGGACGGCTTCAAGCGGTCGTGACCCGGTCAGCGCCGGAGCCCGCGGTATGCGCGGCTACCGCGGCGAGTTTGATCGCCGTCCGTCATTCGGTAAGCTTGCCGACGTGCTAGCCCGCCTTGAGCCTCTGCTCACCCAACGCCGCGCAGTCGATCTGTGCCGCACCGCGGGCTGTTGCTGTCGCTGTAGCTGCTGAGTCGCCGCGCGCTTTCGCGTAAGCACTCGGAGCAACCCCGGAACGTTACCGAGGCCGTCTCCCGTCGTTCCCATAAGCAACAGGCGTATCCAGGAGTAGTACCGTGCCGAGCAGCAACACCACCACCCAGCAAGACATCGTTGACGTGCGGGGTCCCAGGTTCGCCGCCTGGGTGACGACCGCCGTCCTGGTGATCACCCTCGCCGTATCCGCCGTCAGCCCGCTGGCGGCGGCGGTCATTCTCGGCGTGCAAGCAGTCATCTTCGCCATCGGCGCCGTCGGCGGCCCGCGCAAGCACCCCTACGGGCGCATATTCGCCCGCTTGGTGGCGCCCCGCCTCGGGCCCGTCCAGGAACGCGAACCGGTGGCACCGCTGAAGTTCGCCCAACTCGTCGGCCTGCTCTTCGCGGTCGTCGGCGTCGTCGGGTTCGCCGCGGGCGCGTTTTTGGTCGGTGTCGTCGCCACCGCCGCGGCACTCACCGCCGCCTTCCTGAATGCGGCCTTCGGCATCTGCCTGGGCTGCCAGCTCTACCCGCTGGTCGCGCGCTTCCGAGGCGCGGCGCGCACCGCGTGACCCGTTTTTTGAAAGCGATCGAAAGGATCACCCCATGGCACGCTCCGACGTCCTGGTCTCCGCGGACTGGGCCGAGAGCAATCTCGACGCCGCCGGTGTCGTCTTCGTAGAAGTCGACGAGGACACCAGCGCATACGACACCGGCCACATCCCCGGCGCGATCAGGCTGGACTGGCGTTCGGACTTGCAGGACCCGGTCAAGCGGGATTTCGTCGACGCGCAGCAATTCTCGAAGCTGCTCAGCGAACGTGGCGTCGCCAATGACGACACCGTGATCCTCTACGGCGGCAACAACAACTGGTTCGCCGCCTACGCCTACTGGTACTTCAAGCTGTACGGGCACGACAAGGTCAAGTTGCTCGACGGTGGCCGCAAGAAATGGGAGCTCGACGGGCGCGCGCTGTCCAGCGACACCGTCAGCAGGCCCGCCACCTCGTACACCGCCGCCGCCCCGGACAACAGCATCCGGGCGTTCCGCGACGAGGTCATCGCGGCCATCAACACCAAGAACCTGGTCGACGTGCGCTCGCCCGACGAGTTCTCCGGCAAGATCCTGGCGCCGGCGCACCTGCCGCAGGAGCAGAGCCAGCGGCCCGGCCACATTCCGGGGGCGATCAACGTGCCGTGGAGCAAGGCCGCCAACGAGGACGGCACCTTCAAGTCCGACGAGGACCTGGCGAAGCTGTACGCCGACGCGGACCTGGACGGCTCCAAGGAAACGATCGCGTATTGCCGGATCGGCGAGCGGTCTTCGCATACCTGGTTCGTGCTCCGGGAATTACTCGGCCACAAAAACGTCAAGAACTACGACGGAAGTTGGACGGAATACGGCTCCCTGGTGGGTGCCCCGATCGAGTTGGGAAGCTGATATGTGCTCTGCCCCGAAACAAGGAGTGACGTTGCCCGCCAGCGTCGACTTGGAGAAGGAAACGGTGATCACCGGCCGCGTCGTGGACAGCGATGGCCAGGCGGTGGGCGGCGCGTTCGTCCGCCTGCTCGACTCGTCGGACGAGTTCACGGCCGAGGTCGTCGCGTCGGCCACGGGCGACTTCCGGTTCTTCGCGGCGCCGGGCTCCTGGACGCTGCGCGCTCTGTCGGCGTCCGGCAACGGGAACGCCGTGGTGAGCCCGTCGGGCGCCGGTATCCACGAGGTGGACGTCAAGATCGCCTGAGACCCCGGCTGCCCTGACCGGGATCGCGCGGGGCGAATAGACTTGTCCCCGTGGTGCTCTTCTTCGAGATCATGCTGGTCGTGGCGGTCGTGGTGATCTCATGGTTCGCGCTGTACACGCTGTACCGGCTTATCACTGACGAATCGTGACCTCTGACGAACCGCTGGGTGCTGCGAGCTCCGGCGATCGCGCGGTGGCTGCCGCCGCTGAGCGCGCCAAGCTGACCGCCGGCCGCAACATCCCCGCCTTCGACGATCTGCCGCTTCCTGCCGACACCGCCAACCTGCGTGAAGGCGCCAACCTGAACGACGCCCTGTTGGCGCTGTTGCCGCTGGTGGGTGTGTGGCGCGGGCACGGCGAGGGCCGCGCTCGTGACGGGGATTACCGGTTCGGCCAGCAGATCGTGGTTTCGCACGACGGCGGCGACTACCTGAACTGGGAATCCCGTTCGTGGCGGCTCAGCGAGGCGGGCGACTACCAGGAGCGCGGTTTGCGGGAGACCGGGTTCTGGCGTTTCGTCAGCGATCCCGACGACCCCAGCGAATCTCAGGCGATCGAGTTGCTGCTGGCCCATTCGGCCGGCTACGTGGAGCTGTTCTACGGGCGGCCGCGCACCCAGTCGTCGTGGGAGTTGGCGACCGACGCACTGGCCCGCAGCCGCTCGGGCGTCCTGGTCGGTGGCGCCAAGCGGCTCTACGGCATCGTGGAGGGCGGCGACCTGGCCTACGTCGAGGAGCGGGTGGACGCCGACGGCGGCCTGGTGCCGCACCTTTCCGCCCGGCTCTCCCGTTACGCCGGATAACCGCCGACCCGTTGCCCGCCTGGGCAACTCGGCGATGTGCGCGGCCCGGAATCATTGCCTTCGGGCGATCTTTTGCGTGTACTGTTCGACGTCCGAACAGCCGGTACCGCGCGAAGGGAGAGCGGCGGATGGCCCCGACCAAGACACCCTCGCCCATCCTGCGCTGGGGCGTAACCGCGATCGGCCTGCTCCTCATCGTCTATCTGGCCGTTTTGGACCTGCAGCCCGGCATCATCGACGCACTGCCGCCGGGCCTCGCGTGGTTCGGCCGGCCCGGGTCGATGCCGACGCTGGCGATCGTGGTGACCGTGCTGATCGCCGCGTCGGTGCTGACCTTTCGCTCCGGCGGAAGCCATCGCATGGTTGGGGTTTCCTTCACCCTGATCGCAGGCCTGGTCCCCATGACGGCGGTTCTGGGCCTCACCTCCTACTGGGGTTGTCACGACGCCAACCATCCGGCCTTGTTCACCCCGCTGATGGCGACGGCCAGCCTGGTCAAGGGGGGCACCGGCGACTTCTCGGTGGGTGGCCGAACCTGTCCGAACCCCACGCCGGTCGGCCTGGAACTGGCCCGCATCGCGGCACTCTCGGCGATCTTCACGGGGCTGGGCGGCGTCGTCGTCGGAGTCTTCCGATCTCAGGTGGACCGGCTGCGCGCCAACCTGGCGGAGTCCGTCACGGCCGTCGTCGGCGTCGACGCGGACACGCAGTCGATGATCAGCGCGGTGGCGCGGACGCTGGACCGGCGCGGCACGCTGGTCGTCATCACCGGCGCCAGCGACGACCGGGTGCAGCGGGCCCGCAGGCAGGGCGCACGGGTGGTCCTGGTGGACTTCAACAACCCGTCCACGCTGGTGTCGTTGCGGCTGTGGCGCAACCTATCCCGGCTCTACCTGATGGCGCCCGACCCGGCGATCAACCTGCTCTGGCTGGACCTGATCAGCCGTCGACTCGACGACGTCGCCCACAAACGGCGGTTGCCGCTGATCGTGCGGATGGACGACCCGTGGTTGGCCCAGGCCTGGCGGGCCCAGCAGTTCGGCGGATCGGACACCCGATGGGCCGCCGACGTGGTCGGCAAGTACGAGGTGACCGCGGGCAGACTGCTCGACGGCATCATCGCGACCGGGCGGACAAAACGCGTATTCGTCTGCGGCACTTCCCAATTGACGCTGGCGCTGTGCGCGGATCTGACGCAGCGCGCGCTGGAGCGCGACTTCTACACTCCGCCCGGCGCGGTGCCGTTGCCCGCGCTCACGCTGGTGGAAAAGGACGCCGCGGAGTATTTGGCGGATCACGAGTTCTACCGGCAGCAGGCCGGATTCGCCTCGGAGGGGCCGGCCATCGACGCGACCGCGGAGGCGCCGACCGTACCTACCATGCTGAAGCTGATCGGCGACGCCGACCCCGCCACCAGCGCCGTGATCTTCGTGGATTCCCACGCCGCGACGACCGCCGCGAGGCTGGCGGCCCGCTTCCCCGACATGCCCATCTACGCCTCGGACCTGAACACCAGCATCAGCGACGACTCGATCCAGGTGGTCGGGCGGCTGCAGTCCTACTCATTGGTGCTGGACACCCAGGAAGGCCAGGTGCAGGACGCCTGGGAGCGCGCGGCGAGGTTGATTCACGAGCGGTATGTCTCGACGATCGACCCGGCCGCGCCGCGGTCCCCCGCCGCGATGCCGTGGGCCGAGCTCAACGAGTTCTACCGCGGGTCCAACCGGCGTCAGGTGCGCAACGCGTTGTGGATGGTGGAGCAGATCGCGGGGCACACCTGGAACACGTGGGGCAGCCCGCCGGCGCAGCTGTCCGGCCACGAGATGGCGGATCTCCCGCCATTGGAACAGCTTGCGCTGATGGGCTTCGACCGCGACTCGGCAATGAGCATGGCCCGGGCCGAGCACGAGGATTGGTGCCGCTACTACCGCCGCAACGGCTGGAAATTCGGCTCCCCGCGCGACGATTCGCGCAAGATCCACGACAAGCTGGTCGACTGGTCGGTGGTCGAGAGCGATCCGGCGCTACTCAACGCCGCCGTGCGCAGCCTGGCGGGGACGTTGTGGAGCCTGCGCCAGTTGGGCTTCCGGTCGCGGCCGCTGTGGCAATCCTTCACGCGGGTGGGGACGGTGGCCGCCGAACAACGAAGCGTCCCATGGACATGGACGTCGGATTCGGGGCACACCATGCGCGCCGACGCAGGCGACTGGGCCGTCCAGGAGGACGGCAAGGTGTGGTCGGTGCGCGACGACATCTTCCGGGACACCTACGAGCCCGCCGGCGACGGGCGCTGGCAGCGAAAAGGGCGCGTCCAAGCCCGCCCCGCCTATCCGGGCGAGACCATAAACACCTTGGAAGGCCCGACGGCCGCGGTGGAGGGCGACTGGGTGGTCCGCGGATCCACCGGCGAACAATGGCCGGTTCCCGGAGACGAATTCGCCCGCCGCTATGCCGAATTTCACCCGCCCGAGCAGGCTTCCGCGGTGGACGGCGGGCACGGCTGAGTTTGGGGCTTCAGGCCCAAATGGCCGCGAATTTGCGCAGTCCGATACGCCCGGACACTGATACGGTATCGGCGCGTGCGCAATAGCCGCACGCGCCGATACCGCCCCTTCGTTTGCTACGCCTCCCCGTAGGAGACCACGATGCCGCTGTTCATCAGCTACTCGAGCCAGGACAGGGCGACGGTCGACGCCCTGACGACCGCGCTTCGGCGCGGACAACAACAGGTTTGGTTCGATCAAGAGCTCGGCGGGGGTGACTCCTGGTGGAACAAGATCCTTGAGCAGATCCGCTCGTGCGACGTGTTCATCGTGGCGCTGTCCAACAACTGGCTCCAGTCCAAGCCCAGTCAGGCCGAATTGCGGTACGCGAGGGCGCTCAACCGGCCGATCCTTCCGGTTCGGATCGGCGACATCGACAGCATGCGGGTGAATCCCCTTGCCGCGTTGCAGATCATCGACTACCGCGAACCGACCGTCGACGCCGGAATTCAACTCGTGACCGCGGTACACGCCCTGCAAAGCAAGCCGGTGCCGTTGCCCGATCCGCTGCCCGAAGAGCCGCCGGTGCCGTTCGGGTACATCACCCGGTTAGGCAACACCCTCGCCGAAAAAGAGCTCAGCCCCCAGCAGCAGACCCAGCTTCTGATCGAGCTGCGGCAGGGATTCGACGAGGACGGGGATGACCCCAGCGCTCGCGGCGACATCGCCCAGCTGCTGCGCATGCTGCGTCTGCGCCACGATGTCACCTACCGGACCCGCACCGAGATCGACAACGTGCTGGCCGAGATCGAGGCCAAGGGCGGCTCGCCGGCGACCGCGGACGCCGGCAAGGCGCAGGCACCGGCGGCTGCCGCGGCACAGCCCGCCGCGGCGCCGCCCGCCGGCCCGTCCGCCAGGGCCGCCGCGCCGGAGCCTGCGGGCGGATCCAACAAGCGGCTGCTCATCATCGGCGGGGCCGCCGCGGCGGTGATCGCGGCGATCGCGATCGTCGTCGTATTCACCACGCAGGGTGGCAAGACCAAGCCCGCCCCGCAGGCCGGCAACGGTGCGACTTCGGCCCAGACCGCCGGCAACCCGGCGCCGAACGAGCCGACTTCCGGGAACGCCTCGAAGCTGGACTCCTATCTCCTCGGCGCCGCCGATGTCGGCGCCGTCGTGGGCGACCCAAATTTGGTGGTCTCCGAGAAGGCCGCGCAGCTGCGCAACTTCAGGCCCACCCTGTCCAACCCGGATTGCAAGGGCGAATTCGAACCCATCGAGGAGTCGGCCTACAAGGGGGCGGACGGCTACACCGCGGTAAGCGGCCAAGCCGTGCACACCCCCGGCGAGACCCAGGCTCACCGCATCTACGAAGCGGTCGTGCAGTTTTCCTCGCCCGACAAGGCGACCGCCTTCGTGCAGGCGTCGGCGGACAGGTGGAGGGCGTGCGCCGGGCAATCGATCACGCTGACCTTCAACGGCAAGACCAGCGAATGGAAGTTCGGTGAGGTTACCGGGGGCGTGCCGAAGATCTATCAGGAGCGGACGCAGGCGGACGGAACCCGCGTCTGCCATCACGCGCTGCATGCGGCGTCCAGTGTGGTCGTCGACCTCTTGCTGTGCGGCCCCGACGCCGAGACCGGTCAGGCGGGCAAGCTCGCCGGGCAGATAGCCGCGAAGGTGGGCCAGTAACGGCCGCAGACATGGATCGGCCCCCGAGCAAGGCTCCTGGTTGGACAGACCGGAAGCTCGGGGGCCGGGTGGCTGCGGGGAATTCGCCAGCGCGCGTAATCGCCGGCTCTTCGTAAGCCACTGCTGCTAGCGCGCAGCCACCTCACATGTCCATGAAGCTATCAATTTCGCGGACCACCTCCCTTCTTGTGTACGGCCGACCGTACCCGCGATTCCGCAAGCCGACAACACAATTCAGCGCTTAGCGATCGCTGACGATCGCCGAATCGACTAACGCGGCGAATTCGGCGGCCAACGGAGACCTGGGCAACCGGCGACCGTCGAGCGTGTGCACGCGGGCGGCCAACGTCATACTCGACACCAACCAGATCCCTTGCGCGGCATGGAGATCGGCGGGACGCAGCGCGCGATAATCGCAGTCGTACCCCTTGGCCCGCGCCACCTCGAAGAGGGCCTGCTGGGTCGTGCCGCGCAAAATCGGATACCACGGCGGCGGCGTCAGCAGGCACAGCTCCCCACCGGAGCCGGTCGCGATCACCACCGTCGACCGCGGGCCTTCCAGGATGTAGCCGTCCGAGCTGACGAAGATCACGTCGCCGGCGCCTTGCCGGGCAGCATGACGCAGGGCGGCCATGTTGACGGCGTAGGACAGGGTCTTGGCGCCGGCAAGCAGCCACGGCATCGCGTCGGCATCGGCCGCGGGCAGTCCGCGGTCCAGCATCACCGCGGCCAAGCCCTCGCGCCGCACCGCTGTGACTCGTTCGGGAACGGCGCTGACCATCACATAGGTGGTCGGCGCGGTGCCGCTCTCCCGGCCGCGGCTGTAGATCAGGCGCATCGCCCCTTCATCGGCGGTGGCGTCGACCCACTGCCGGGTGGCCGCGTCGATAGCGGCGCGCCACCTGGGCAGCTCCGGTTCGGGGAGGTCCATGAGCCTCGCCGATAGGGTCAGACGCTGCAGATGCGACTCGACCAGACAGGGCCTGCCGTCGCGGACCAACAGCGTCTCGAAGATGCCGTCGCCGCGAACCGCCGCTAGGTCGTCGGCGTGCAGCAGCGGGGCATCCGGCGGATGGATCGCTCCGTCCAGCGTGACGATGACGCCCGTCTGGCCTGCCATGGAGATAAAGCCTAGCCGCGGGTGTGCGGCTGGCCGCACGGTCGGCGTCGGGTGTGCGGCTGGCCGCACACTCGCCGACGCGATTGCGGCTAATCCGTAGAGTTGACCTGTGTCTGCAGTACCCGCACCCGACCCCGGCCCCGACGCGGGCGCCATCTGGCATTACGGCGACCCCCTGGGCGAGCAGCGCGCGGCCGAGACCGGCGCGGTCGTGGTGGACCGCTCGCACCGCGCGGTGCTCACGCTGACCGGCGGCGATCGCCAGAAGTGGCTGCACAGCATCTCCACACAACACGTCAGCGACCTTCCCGAGGGCGCCAGCACGGAAAACCTCAGCCTCGACGGGCAGGGCCGCATCGAGGACCACTGGATCCAAACCGAACTCGACGGCACCACCTACCTGGACACCGAGCCGTGGCGGGGCGAGCCGCTACTGGACTACCTGCGCAAGATGGTCTTCTGGTCCGATGTGAAACCGGCCGCCGCCGACATGGCGGTGCTCTCGCTGCTCGGACCGCGGCTGGCCGACCGGGCGGTGCTCGACGCGCTCGGCCTGGACACCCTGCCCGCGGAACTGACCGCGGTCCCGGTCGCCGGCGGTGGCTTCGTGCGCCGGATGACCGGCACCCCGGCCGGCCAGATCGAACTGGACCTGCTGGTCCCGCGGGAGGAGTCCGCAGGCTGGCAGCAACGTCTGATGCAGGCCGGGCTCAGACCGGCGGGCGTTTGGGCGTACGAGGCCCACCGGGTGGCGGCGCTGCGCCCGCGACTGGGCGTCGACACCGATGAACGCACGATTCCGCACGAGGTCGGGTGGATCGATGCTGCGGTCCACCTGGACAAGGGCTGCTACCGGGGGCAAGAAACCGTCGCGCGGGTGCACAACCTGGGGAAACCGCCCCGGATGCTGGTGTTGTTGCACCTCGACGGCTCGGTGGAGCGGCCCTCGACGGGCGACCCGGTGCTCGCCGGCGGGCGCACCGTCGGCCGGCTGGGCACCGTGGTGGACCACGTCGACCTCGGGCCCGTGGCCCTCGCGCTGCTCAAGCGCGGGGTGCCCGCCGACACCGAACTGGCCACCGGCCCGCAGGCCTCGGCGGCCGCCGCGATCGACGCCGATTCGCTGCCGGCGACGGAACACATCGGTGCGGGACGGCTGGCCGTTGAACGGTTGCGGGGCGGTGCGAGATAATCCTCGATGAAGTCCGCCACAGCGGCAGGGGGCACCGACGCCCGACCGTAAGGCACGGTAAACTGTCGGCAGGACAATAACGACACCAGGAGATCGGAGCCGCCTGATTCGGGCCGCTCCGTTATTGCGCGAGGGGGTTCCCCCATGGGCCGCGGCCGGGCTAAGGCAAAGCAGACCAAGGTTGCTCGAGAACTCAAATACAGTTCCCCGCAAACCGACTTCACGCGGCTTCAGCGCGAGTTGTCAGGAACGGGTGCCGACGATTCCACTGAGCTGGAGGACGACGGCGTCGGCGACTCCTGGGAAGATGGCGACGACTGGCGTCGCTGAGACTCACACCGCTGTGCCGCTCGAATCCGCTTCGGCACGGCGCTAGCCCGGCTTTCGACCCCTAGAATCTCGGGTGCTGCCCGACCAGCTTTGCCCGCGGACCGGCTTTACCGCCTTTGCAGACCGTTCCCAGCACCCAGCAGTCCAAGTGGCGAGCCGTCAAGATGGCCAAGGCGCGGTCGGTGTCCTCCGGCGCGACGACGGCGACCATGCCCACGCCCATGTTGAACGTCTTCTCCATCTCGTCGCGCGTCACCCGACCGCGCTGGGCGATCATGGCGAACACCGGTGCGGGCGTCCAGGTTCCGCGGTCGATCTCGGCGACCAGGCCGTGCGGGATGACGCGTTGCAGGTTGCCGGCCAGCCCGCCGCCGGTGACGTGGCAGAACGTGCGGACATGGGTTTCGGCCGTCAGCGCCAGGCAGTCTTTGGCGTAGATCCGGGTGGGTTCCAGCAGTTCCTCACCCAGGGTCCGGCCGAACTCCTCGACATAACCGGCCAAGTTCATCCGGTCGATCTCGAGTAACACCGTGCGGGCCAACGAGTACCCGTTGGAATGCAGGCCCGACGAGCCCATCGCGATGATGGTGTCGCCGGGTTTGACGCGGTCGGGGCCCAACACGTCGTCGGCCTCCACGACGCCCACGCCGGTCGCCGAGATGTCGTAGTGGTCCGGTTCCATCAGGCCGGGGTGTTCGGCGGTTTCGCCGCCGAGCAATGCGCAGCCGGCGCGCACACACCCCTCGGCGATGCCCGCGACTATCGCGCTGAGGCGTTCGGGGACGGTCCGGCCCACCGCGATGTAGTCCTGCAGGAACAGCGGTTCGGCGCCGCAGACGACGAGGTCGTCGACCACCATTGCGACCAGGTCCAGTCCGACGGTGTCGTGCTTGTCCATCGCCTGGGCCACCGCCAGCTTGGTGCCCACGCCGTCGGTGGACGCCGCCAGCAGCGGTTCGCGGTAGTCGTTGCGCAAGGCGAACAACCCTGCGAACCCGCCGAGGCCGCCCCGGACCTCGGGTCTGGTGGCCCGCGTCGCCAGCGGCTTGAACATCTCGACGGCGCGGTCACCGGCTTCGATGTCCACCCCGGCCGACGCGTAGGTAATGCCGTGGCTGCCCGGGTTTCGTCCGGGGCTTTTTCCGGGATCCGTCATCGCGATAAAGGCTACCGGGCTCCGCCGACCGCCGTTATCAAACGTCGTGGAAGGGCCGGATCGGAAGGCCGTCAGTGGACGATCGGCACTTCGTCGGGCGCCAGCTCGTCGAGCCCGGCCCCGCGCGCGGCGTTGGCGAGCATGTGCTCGATGACATTTTTGCCCAACGCCGTCTCCTCGGGAAGTTCGATCGGGTACCTGCCGTCGAAGCAGGCGGTACAGAGCCGCGACGCGGGTTGTTCGGACGCCGCGACCAGGCCGCGCAGCGAGATGTAACCGAGGCTGTCGGCGCCGATAGCGTGCCGCACCGCTTCGAGCATTTCCTCTTTGTCTTGCACGGCATTGGCGATCAACTCCGCCGGTGACGGGAAGTCGATGCCATAGAAACAGGGCCATTTCACGGGCGGCGACGCGATCCGCACGTGAACTTCTACGGCGCCGGCCTCGCGCAGCATGCGCAACAGCGCGCGCTGGGTGTTGCCGCGCACGATCGAGTCGTCGACGACGATGAGCCGCTTGCCGCGGATGACCTCGCGAAGTGGGTTAAGTTTCAGCCGGATACCGAGCTGGCGGATGGTCTGGGACGGCTGGATGAAGGTCCGCCCGACGTAGGCGTTCTTCATCAGGCCCTGGCCGTAGGGAATGCCGGACTCCTGCGCGTATCCGACCGCGGCGGGGGTGCCCGACTCCGGGACCCCGATCACCAGGTCGGCGTCGACGGCGCATTCGCGGGCCAGCCGTCGGCCGATCTCCACCCGGGTGGCGTGCACGGACCGGCCGGCGATCGTGCTGTCCGGGCGCGCCAGGTAGACGTACTCGAAGACGCAGCCCTTCGGGGTGGGGTTGGCGAATCGGGTGGAGCGCACGCCGTCGGCGTCGATCGCGAGCAACTCGCCCGGCTCGATATCGCGCACGAACGAGGCACCGACGATGTCGAGCGCCGCCGTTTCGGAGGCCACCACCCAGCCGCGATCCAGCCGGCCGAGCGAAAGTGGCCGCACCCCATGGGGATCGCGTGCGGCATACAGCGTGTTCTCGTCCATGAATGTCAGGCAGAACGCGCCACGAACGGTCGGCAGCAGCTCCAGCGCGGACTGTTCCAGGGTGGAATCCGCGGCACCGTGGGCGAGCAGGGCGCCCAGGATGTCGGAGTCCGTCGTCGCCGGGGCGGGGCAGCGCCGCGCGATCAGCCCCGCGTCGCGGGCGCGGGCGGCAAGGTCGGCCGTGTTGACCAGATTGCCGTTGTGCCCCAGCGCAACGCCCGTGCCGGCGGCGGTGTTGCGGAACACCGGCTGCGCGTTCTCCCACGTGGTGTCGCCCGTGGTGGAGTAGCGGCAATGCCCGATGGCGACGTGGCCCGGCATCGCCGCGAGGGTCTGCTCGTCGAACACCTGGCTGACCAAGCCCAAGTCTTTGAAGACGAGGACCTGTGACCCGTCGGCGGTGGCGATACCGGCGGCTTCCTGCCCGCGATGCTGCAAGGCGTACAAGCCGTAATAGGTGAGTTTTGCGACATCCTCGCCGGGGGCCCAGACCCCAAATACACCACACTCTTCACGCGGCGAGTTCAGGTCCTGCTCGGGTGTTTCGGCTCCAGCGACGGTCACGATTGGGCGGCTCCCCGGGGAACGATTGGTGACGTATCGGAGTCTACGGGTCCGACGCCGTCGACTGCGAATTGACAGCGCGTGTTGCGTCCCGAAAATTCCCGCGCACGACCCTAAACCTGCAGTTCAGGGTTATTATTCAGCCGACATCGAACAGCGGCAAGCAGTGTTCGATCTCACCTGCTCGGAAGCCGGAAAGGCTCAGCGCACCGGCGTCCTTCGCCCCTTGGAACGACAGCATCCCGGTCACCAGCAGCAGCCACGTTCGCGGATCGGTCTCCACCACGTTGGGCGGCGTGCCGCGGGTGTGCCTGGGCCCGGCGACGCATTGCACCGCGACGAATGGCGGGATCCGCACCTCGACGCTGGCCCCGGGCGCCACCGTGGCCAAGGTACGGGCGGTGAGCCGGACCGCGGCCCCGAGGCTCTCGCGGTCGGGTGCGGGCCGGGATGCGTCCCGCAGCCAGTCCGCGACGGCCAACACGGCCTGCCTGGTCTTTGCCGGATCGGCCTTTTGAGGGGCGGCCATACCCTAGGGTCTCAAACTCATGGAGCGTCGTCGCTTGCGGCGCGGGCCACCGTACAAGTCCGTCGGCCTCGTGACGCTCGTCATCATGGGGTTGGTCGGGTCGCTGCTGTATCTACAGTTTCGCGGCGAGCTCACGCCGACAACCAAGCTGACGATGCTGGCTCCCCGCGCCGGCCTGGTGTTGGATCCCGGCTCCAAGGTCACCTACAACGGCGTCCAGATCGGCCGCGTGGCCGGCATTGCGGAGATCACCCGCGACGGCAGGCCGGCCGCCAGGGTGACGCTGGATGTCACCCCCAGGTACGTCAAGCTGATCCCGGCCAACGTGGCCGCCACCGTCAAGGCGACCACGGTGTTCGGCAACAAGTACGTCGCGTTGACTTCGCCGCCAAAGCCCGCGGCCCAATCGATCACACCGTCGATCGTGATCGACGCGACCGCGGTGACCACCGAGTTCAACACCGTGTTCGAGACGCTCACCTCGATCGCGGAGAAGGTCGATCCGGTCAAGGTGAACCTGACGCTCAGCGCGGCGGCGCAAGCACTGACGGGGTTGGGCGAGAAGTTCGGCGCCTCTTTGGTCAACGGCAACACGATTCTCGACGACGTGAACCCGCGGATGCCCGCGATTCGCCTCGTCGTCGCGCGGTTGGCGGTCCTCGGTGAGACCTATGCCAACGCCTCCCCAGACCTATGGGACGCCCTCGACCACGCGGTGACCGCGGCGCGCACGCTGAACCGCCAGCAAGCCGATCTGGACGCAGCGCTGCTAGCGGCGGCCGGGCTGGGCGGCGCAGGCGCCGATGTCTTCGGCCGCGGCGGACCCTACCTGGCCCGGGGAGCCGCCGATCTGGTCAGCTCCAGCCAGCTGCTCGACGAATACAGTCCGGAAATCTTCTGCACCATACGCAATTTCAACGAAGTCGGCCCCAAGATCCACAACGCCCTAGGCGACAACGGCTACTCGCTCGGCGCCCACGCAGCCGGCGCAATCGCCGGGGCGCCCAATCCGTATATCTGGCCGGAGAATCTGCCCCGGACGAACGCCAGGGGCGGTCCCGGTGGCCGGCCGGGCTGTTGGCAGACGATCACCCGAGAACTGTGGCCGGCGCCGTTCCTCGTGATGGACACCGGCGCGAGCATGGCTCCCTACAACCACTTCGAGCTCGGCTCCCCACTGTTCACCGAGCACGTGTGGGGCAGGCAGCTGGGCGACTACACCATCAACCCGTGACGCGCACGCCCAGCGCGGCGATCGCACCGGCTTCGTTGATCGCCAAGTGCACCAGCATCGGCGCGGCGAGGCTGCCGGAACGGTCGGCCAGCCAACCGAATAGCCAGCCCGCGACGCTCGTCACCAACACGGTGCCCAGCACCGGATCCCCCGCCGCCCGCGCGTCGGCGATATGAGAGAGCCCAAAGCTCGCCGCCTGCAACAACCTTGCGCCGGATCTGCCGTAACCGCCGGAAGCGGCGGTGGTGAGCGCGGCGCGGAACGCGGCCTCCTCGGCCCATACGGTGCCGACGGGGATGCGCACCATGAGCCAGCCCGCCACCGATCCGATCGGCTCCCGGTCGGCCATCGACGCCCGCACCATCGGCACCGCAGTCGACGCGGCGATCGCGCCCGCCGCGGCGGCGCCGGCCGCGGACCCCAACCGCAGCCCCGCCCACACTCGCGGCGGAGACAGCCCCAGCGGTGCACGCGTCACAACCACCAGCACCGCGGCCGCGGCCGCCTGGATCGTCACCCGCCATGCCGTGGGCAGGCGGGGACCGACGAAGCTCCAGCCCACCAGGGCGGCGGCCAGGGACAACGCGCCGGCCCGGCGGAAACCCAGCTCGCCCATCAGGATTCGGCGCTGCGGCTCAACCGAAGAGGCGCGGCAGCACCGCCTCGGACGTCTCGCGCAGTTCGGCCAGCGACACGGTGAACAGGCCCTGCACCTCCACCGCGTCCGAGGCCTCATCGACCACGCCGATGCGCACCGCGGGTAATCCGCGCGCCTCACACATCGCCCGGAACCGGCTTTCCTCGGTGCGCGGCACCGCCACCAGGACACGGCCCGCCGACTCGGAGAATAACGTCACGAACGGATCGGCACCCTCGGGAAGCACGATGCGGCAACCGGTTTCCCCCGCGAGCGCCGCCTCCACGATGGCCTGTGCGAGTCCGCCTTCGGACAGGTCGTGCGCGGCGGACACCAGCCCGTCGCGGGACGCCGCGCTCAGCACTTCGGCCAGCAGCTTTTCGCGCGCAAGGTCGACCGCGGGCGGCACCCCGCCCAGATGGTCGGCGCTCACCTGCGCCCAGATGGAGCCGTCGAATTCGTCGCGGGTATCGCCCAGCAGCAGCAGGGTCTCGCCCGGCTCGCCGCCCAGGCCGGTCGGAATGCGCCGGCCCACATCGTCGAGGACGCCGAGCACACCGACCACCGGCGTGGGCAGGATCGCGGCCGATCCGGTCTGGTTGTAAAAGCTGACGTTGCCACCGGTCACCGGAATGCCAAGGGCCGCACAGCCGTCCGCCAGCCCCCGAACCGCCTGCGAGAATTGCCACATCACCCCGGGATCCTCCGGAGAACCGAAGTTGAGGCAGTTGGTCACCGCGACCGGGGCCGCGCCGGTGACGGCGACGTTGCGGTAGGCCTCGGCCAGCGCGAGTTGGGCTCCGACATACGGATCGAGCAGCGTGTAACGACCCGACGCGTCGGTCGACAGCGCGATGCCCCGGCCCGTGGCCTCGTCAACCCGAAGCACACCGCCGTCGGCGTGCTCGGCCAGCACGGTGTTGCCGCGCACGTAGCGGTCGTACTGTTCGGTGATGAACGCGCGGCTGCACAGGTGCGGGCTGCCCAGCAGCGCAAGCAAAGTCGCGCGCAGCTCCTCCCCCGTCTTTGGCCGCGGCAAGCTCGACGACCGGTCCGCGTTCAGGGCGTCCTGCGAGTCCGGCCGCGCGACCGGCCGCTGGTACACCGGCCCCTCATGCGCGACCGTGCGGGGCGGCACGTCGACGACGGTCTCGCCGTGCCAGGTGATCCGCAACCGGTCGCCGTCGGTGACCTCGCCGATCACGGTGGCCAGCACGTCCCACTTGCGGCACACCGCCAGGAACGCGTCCACGTTCTCCGGAGCCACCACAGCGCACATCCGCTCCTGCGACTCGCTGCAAAGCACCTCGGCTGGAGTCATATCCTTGGCCCGCAGCGGGACGGTGTCGAGCTCGATCGCCATCCCGCCGTCGCCAGCCGACGCGAGTTCCGATGTGGCACATGATAATCCGGCGCCACCAAGGTCCTGGATGCCGATCACCAGGTCACCCGCATAGAGCTCGAGGCAGCACTCGATGAGCACCTTCTCCATGAAGGGGTCGCCCACTTGCACAGAAGGCAGTTTCTTGCGAGAACCTTGGCTGTCGAAGGTGTCCGACGCCAGCACCGACACCCCGCCGATGCCGTCCAGGCCGGTGCGCGCACCGAACAGGATGATCTTGTTCCCGGTACCCGAGGCGAACGCCAGGTGCAGGTCCTCCTGGCGTAATACGCCCACGCACAACGCGTTTACCAACGGATTGCCGGCGTAGCACGCGTCGAAGACGGTCTCGCCGCCGATGTTGGGCAGCCCCAGCGAGTTCCCGTAGCCGCCGATGCCGCGGACCACTCCGTCGACCACCCGGCGCGTGTCCGGTGCGTCGGCTGCGCCGAACCGTAGCTGGTCCATCACCGCGACGGGTCGCGCGCCCATGGCCATGATGTCGCGGACGATGCCGCCGACACCCGTCGCCGCGCCCTGGTAGGGCTCGACGTAGGAGGGGTGGTTGTGCGATTCCACCTTGAAGGTGACGGCCCAGCCGTCGCCGATGTCGACCACGCCGGCGTTCTCGCCGATGCCGGCGAGCATGCCCGCGCGCATCTCGTCGGTGGTGGTCTCGCCGAAGTAGCGCAGGTGCACCTTGGACGACTTGTACGAGCAGTGCTCACTCCACATCACCGAGTACATCGCCAGCTCGGTGTCGGTGGGTCGACGGCCCAGGATCTCGCGGATTCGCTGGTACTCGTCGTCTTTAAGGCCCAGCTCGGCGAAGGGCTGCGGCTGGTCGGGGCTGGCAGCGGCGTGCTCGACGGTGTCGATCGCCTGGGTGCGGGCGCTCGTCCCGGGGACTGTCACGCCAGACAGTCTAGGGCGGCGCTCCCGTCACCGTCGGGTCGCCGTGGAGCCTATTGGCCGACCACGCAGAAGACGTTGCCCTCGGGGTCGGCGAGCACCACCCAGCGCAAATTGTCGCCGAACTTGTGCCGGCCGAGCTCCGTGGCACCGGCGGCCGTCAGCCGAAGCGCCTCGGCGTCCACGTCGGCGGGGCCGAAGTCGAGGTGCACGCGGTTCTTACCGGGGGTGGGATCGGGCACCTTCTGGAAGCCGAGCCGAGGTCCCTCCGGCAAATTGACCACGGTGAACTCGCCGGCGAGCAACTCCTGCGCCGTACCACCGAACTGCTCGGCCCACCAGCCGCCCAGCTGCGCCGGATTGCTGCAGTCGAAGGTGATCATCTCCACGTTGAGCGCCATAACGCCAGACCTTAGGCCTCCGCCCGCCCTGGGGAAAGGAGCGCCCGTATCGCCGACGAAGTGGTTCGTCCCGTCAGGACTCTGCCTTCCCCCGGCCGTTAATCGACGGTCAGGAAGTCGGCCATCATGGCCATGTCTTCGTGTTCGAGGTTGTGGCAGTGCAGCAGGTATGAACCGGTGTAGTCGGTGAACCGAGTGAGGACTTCAACGGCTTCGGCCGGGCGTACATCGACGGTGTCCTTCCACCCGATGTCGAACCGACCCGGTGCGCGGTTGTTGCGGGAGAGCACTCGGAAGGAATTCAGGTGCACGTGAACGGGATGGTGGAATTCGGTGATGAACCGCCAGATTTCTGTGGTGCCGAGCTTCGGCCGCGCCAGCGGACGGCCCGGTTGATAGGACAGGTCGTTGATCGTCCATACGCCTTTTCTGCCCAGGCGGAAGAGGAAGGTTCGAGCGGCCACGGCGCCGTGCGGGTCGGGACCTCGGAGGCTTCCGCTGAGCCGGTCGGGGATGGCCGAGTCGTCGGCACGGTCGGCTCCGACGACGTCGAATCGCATGATCTCGCCGGCGCTTTCGGCACCCAACCGGTTGAGCAGCCGCACCTCTGTTCCTACCCGGTAGCGGCTGAAATCGACCACAACGTCGAAGCGTTCGGCCGGAGCGATGTCGATGAAGTCCTGGCCCACCGGTCGCGCGAGTAATCCGCCGTCGCTGCCGATCTGCACCAACGCCGAACCGCCGGGTGGCTGCGGGTCGAGCTGCAGCCGGTAGCGGCGGGCGTTGGATGCGTTCAGAAACCGCAGCCGGTAACGGGCAGGATCGGTCGACAGCACCGGCCATGGGGCGCCGTTGACCAGGATGACGTCGCCGAGAACGCCATTCATGTAGTCACCGCTCGCCCCGCCGCCGTCAGCGGCCGGGTAGCGGAAGGAGCCGTCGGCGGCGAATGCGCGGTCGGTGATCATCACCGGGATGTCCCGCCGCCCGCGGGGCAGCGGCAACGCGTCTTCCTCGTCGTCATGGACCAGATGGAATCCGGCCAGGCCGTGCCACACCGCCGCGCCGGTGTAGCCCATGCGGTGATCGTGGTACCACAATGTGGCGGCCCGCTGATTCAGCGGATAGATGTATTCGCGCTCTCCGACAACGCTGTTGCGCCCCATGGCTTCGGCCCCGGCCCGATCGCCTGGCGGCAGGATGAAGTCGGTCGGGTACCCATCGTGGTCTTCCGGCGTGTGACCGCCATGTAGGTGCACCACGACCGGCACCGGCAGGGCGTTGCGGTGCCGCACGACAGTGCGTCGGCCGGAGCGCGACGCAATGGTGGGGCCGGGGAAGCTCGTGTTGTAAGTCCATGCCGCCGTGGGCAGCTCGGGCAGTATTCGCAATTGCGTGGTCTGCTGGGTGATCTCGTAGTAGTCGGTGTGAGCGTCGGTGCGAACCGGCGTCAATCGTTCCGGGATCGGCAATGGAACTTGATAGCGATCGGGCAACCTGGTCTGACTGCGGATGAGGCGTCCCGACTCTGCGGAGCCCAGCAGTGCACCGGCCAGCGGCCAGCCGGCGCCGACGAAACCGACGCCCGCAGCGGCTGCGCCGAGCCCCAACGCACGTCGCCGATTCATCGGATCACTTCCCGCTTCGCCGGTCGCGAGCGCGCGGCCAGCGGCAAACGCCAGACCGACGCCGTCAGCTGGACGATTCCCACGATCAACAGCACCCCGAGCGGAACGTGTAGGCCTGTTAGCCGCAATTCCCCCGATGCGAACTCGGCGACGAAGAGGACGGTCACGAGCGCCCCGACCGCCACCGGCCATCGCGGCCCGCCCGCCCCGCTCACCAGCACCAGCACCAGCACCTGAACGACAGAAAGCACCGTGGTCACCTTCGCGCCGACTGAGTGCAGCATCAATGCGTCGTATCGCCCGCCCAAAAAACTGCCGGCGAATGCGGCTTGAGCCAGCGCCAGCAATGCCAACGTTGCGCTGGTCGCACGGGCGATCACGCGGGGCCAGCGCGGGCCGTACCAGTCATCGGCTGTCATCGATCCTCCTCGTCGAGATTGCGCACTCAGGAGATGACGACGGGGAACGTCCCCGGGTGTGGTGTAAGTAGCGGCGTGTCGGTGCCGATGTAGAGGGGCCATCGCGTGAGTCTCTGTGGTGAAACGACCAAGGATCACTACCGAGAGGAACATCGCGATGGCCCTGGAT
>NZ_MPNT01000048.1 GCF_001907675.1 Mycobacterium paraffinicum | reverse complement strand
GCGGGGGCGGCGGTTGTTGCGGCGGAGACGGCGTCACGACCGGCCGGGGCGGGGCCAAGTTCTGGGCGGTGGGCGGCGGTGGCGGCGGCAGTTGCGGCGGCTCCGGCGGGACGGTTTCCCCCAGGGGCAACGCGCCGCAGCCCGCCAGACACACACCGCCCGTCGGCGCCCGCGACGCGGCGCCGATCACGTGCAACGACCCCGGGAAGGGATTCGCCATGGCTTGCAGGGAAGCGATCTTCGATTGATTGTTCGGGCAGTAGGCCTCGACCGCGGCGGAGATGAACCGGGCGATGGTGCGCGCGACGCGGTCGGCCGGGTATTGGCCGTCCGGCGAGTTGGCTTTGAACGCCCGTTCCCTCATGTCGTTGACCACGCCGTCCACCGGCATTCCGCCGTCGAGTTGGCGACAGACTCGATGGGCCGTGGCGATGAGGCTAGGCACGTTCTCTAGGGCGGGGATGCCCTTCTGGTCGAGCAGCGCCACGAACTGGTCGTCCGGGTTGGGGTCGGCCGCCGCGGCGCCGTGGGGGAGTAACACGACGCCGATCAGCACCACGATGGCCGCGACCAGTGCGCCGGCGCGGCTGGTGGTGCTGGTGAACATGGCTGGGTTCCGTTCTGCCGGCACCATCATATGCCTCCGGTCCCGCTCGCGGCACCTCGGCGGCGCGTGCGACGTCAAACACCGGGCGGCCGCGCAAGGGGGGTGGAAACGGTTGCGGCGCAATGGCAACGCTCTCGCGGTCGAAACCCCCGCCGGCGGCGGATTGCCGGTCAGCCGCCCTTGGAGATCGTGTTGCCCGAACCGAGGTTGTCGACCTTGGGCTCGCCGTCCTTGTAGGTAATGGTGTTGTCGAACCCGATCACGCTGATCCGGGTGTCGACCTTGTCCAGGGTGATCTTGTTCTTCGCGCCGCCTACGGTCACCGTCGTGCAGGAGCCGGTGATGGTGAGAGTGTTGTCCGAACCGCCCACGTTCAGCGACTTGCCGCTGGCGCAGTCGAGCGTCGCGGTGGTGCCCATCGATCCGTAGTTGAGCGTGTTGCCGATCTCGACCGAGGCGGTGGTGCTGGCCCCGCCCGACTGCGTCGTGGTGGCCGCCCCGGCGCTTGTCGTCGTAGTCGGGCTGCTCTTGGTCGTCGTGCTGGAACCCCCGGGCGGGTTGGCCGTCGAACTGCAGCCGGCCAATAACACGGCCGCGACGGCCGGGGCCACGGTGAACGCGATCAGCCCCGAGGGGCGGTCAAAGATGCGGGCGGACAATGTTCCTCGATTCCCCTCGATTGGATGGTGATGTGGTGTCGGACCTAATCGGGCACCTGCTGGAGCCGGTTGGTCATGCCCAGTTCTCGGCCGCGGTCCCAGAGGACCGGCGCACCGTTGTGGAAGAACACCGTCTGGTCGTAGCCGTAGACCGTGATGTCGTGCGAGACCGAATCGGCGACGACGGTGTTGGACGAGCCCATCACCGTCACCGCATAGCAGTTGCCCAGGGCGGTGATGTTGTTGAAGGAGCCGTTGACGAACAACGTGGCGTCGTTGCAGTCCAGTGTCTGCTGGATGCCCTGCCCGGTGATGTGGGTGTCGCCGTTCTTGGCGTGCGCCGCGGGGACCGGGGCCGCGGCGACGGTGATGACACAGGTGGCCAGCGACCCGGCGACGGTCGTCCAGTGCACTGCGGGCCCCCTTGGTGACGGGTGATCTGCGACTGACATTACGTCCATCCGGCCATGGCTGAAATAGTTTCGCGGCCGGCGTCAACTAGAGTCATTAGTTAAGCATTTTGATGATCCCAAGCGAAGGGCCCGCCATGGCAGCTCAGCCCGAAACGCCGACGGCGGCCGGGCGCCCGCGCGCGGGGAGGGCCGGCTCTCGCCCGGCCAAGCTGAGCCGCGAGGGCATCATCGACGGCGCGCTGACCTTCCTGGACCGGGAGGGCTGGGACGCCCTCACGATCAACGCGCTGGCAACGCAGCTCGGCACCAAGGGGCCGTCGCTGTACAACCACGTGGACAGCCTGGAGGACCTGCGCCGCGCGGTGCGCATCCGCGTCATCGACGACATCATCACGATGCTCAACAGGGTCGGCGAGGGCCGCGCCCGCGACGACGCGGTGCTGGTCATGGCCGGCGCCTACCGCAGCTACGCCCATCACCACCCCGGCCGGTACTCGGCGTTCACCCGGATGCCGCTGGGGGGTGACGACCCGGAGTACACCGCGGCCACCCGGGGCGCGGCTGCGCCGGTGATCGCGGTGCTGTCCTCCTACGGCCTCGACGGCGACGAGGCCTTCTATGCGGCCCTGGAGTTCTGGTCCGCGCTGCACGGCTTCGTGCTGCTGGAGATGACCGGTGTGATGGACGACATCGACACCGACGCGCTGTTTTCGGACATGGTGCTGCGCCTTGCCGCGGGTCTGGAGCGGCGCGTCACCCACGGCGGCGCCAACGGTTGACGGCCGCTTTGACCTGCAAGACCGGCGGCGGGTATTGTGGAGGCTCGTGCCTGGCGGCTTACGGCGCCTAACCGTAAGGAAGTGGATGCCGGGCGAATTCGCATGTCCACGATGCATCGGATCCTTCTCCGGTGCGCAACGCGTGCGACACACCCGGCCGCGGGGTAGTGCGACCGGACATAACTGCAGTACGAAGACTTGAAAACCGCCGACAGACACCCGACACGAACACAGAAAGCCTCCTAGATGCCAACCATTCAGCAGCTGGTCCGCAAGGGTCGCCGCGACAAGATCGCCAAGGTCAAGACCGCGGCCCTGAAGGGCAGCCCGCAGCGCCGTGGCGTATGCACTCGCGTGTACACCACCACCCCGAAGAAGCCGAACTCGGCGCTTCGTAAGGTAGCGCGCGTCAAGCTGACGAGCCAGGTCGAGGTCACCGCCTACATTCCGGGCGAGGGCCACAACCTGCAGGAGCACTCGATGGTGCTGGTGCGTGGTGGCCGAGTGAAGGACCTGCCCGGCGTGCGCTACAAGATCATCCGCGGTTCGCTCGACACCCAGGGCGTCAAGAACCGCAAGCAGGCCCGCAGCCGTTACGGCGCCAAGAAGGAGAAGAGCTAATGCCGCGCAAGGGGCCCGCGCCAAAGCGTCCGCTGGTCAACGACCCGGTCTACGGTTCGCAGCTCGTCACGCAGCTGGTCAACAAAGTCCTGCTGGACGGGAAGAAATCGCTTGCCGAACGCATTGTTTATGGTGCGCTCGAACAAGCTCGTGAGAAGACCGGCACCGACCCGGTGATCACTCTCAAACGCGCAATGGACAACGTCAAGCCTTCCCTAGAGGTGCGGAGCCGCCGCGTGGGTGGTGCGACGTATCAGGTTCCGGTCGAGGTGCGACCGGACCGCTCGGTGACGCTGGCCTTGCGCTGGCTGGTCAGCTTCTCCAAGCAGCGTCGCGAGAAGACCATGGTCGAGCGGCTGGCGAACGAGATCCTGGACGCCAGCAACGGCCTGGGTGCCGCCGTCAAGCGACGCGAGGACACCCACAAGATGGCCGAGGCCAACCGCGCCTTCGCGCACTATCGCTGGTAGGGGCCGGGCCGGCTCCAACGGGCGAAGTGGCCGGGCGCAAACAAGACAGCGAACCAAGCAATCGAAAGAGTGGGAAGACTTCTGTGGCACAGAAGGACGTGCTGACCGACCTGACCAAGGTCCGCAACATCGGCATCATGGCGCACATCGACGCCGGCAAGACGACGACGACCGAGCGCATCCTCTACTACACCGGTATCAGCTACAAGATCGGTGAGGTGCATGACGGCGCCGCCACCATGGACTGGATGGAGCAGGAGCAGGAGCGGGGGATCACCATCACCTCCGCGGCCACTACCTGCTTTTGGAACGACAACCAGATCAACATCATCGACACCCCCGGGCACGTCGACTTCACCGTCGAGGTGGAGCGCAGCCTGCGCGTGCTCGACGGTGCCGTCGCCGTCTTCGACGGCAAGGAGGGTGTCGAGCCGCAGTCCGAGCAGGTGTGGCGACAGGCCGACAAGTACGACGTCCCGCGGATCTGCTTCGTCAACAAGATGGACAAGATCGGCGCCGACTTCTACTTCTCCGTGCGCACCATGGAGGAGCGCCTCGGCGCCAACGTCATCCCGATCCAGCTGCCCGTCGGCTCCGAGGGTGACTTCGAGGGCGTCGTCGACCTGGTCGAGATGAAGGCCAAGGTGTGGAGCGCCGAGGCCAAGCTCGGCGAGAAGTACGACGTCGTCGACATCCCGGCCGACCTGCAGGAGAAGGCCGACGAGTACCGCACCAAGCTGCTCGAGGCCGTCGCCGAGACCGACGAGGCGCTGCTGGACAAGTACCTGGGCGGTGAGGAGCTCACCGTCGAGGAGATCAAGGGCGCGATCCGCAAGCTGACCATCAGCTCGGAGGCGTACCCGGTGCTGTGCGGCAGCGCCTTCAAGAACAAGGGTGTCCAGCCGATGCTGGACGCGGTCATCGACTACCTGCCCTCGCCGCTGGACGTGCCGCCGGCCGTCGGCCACGCGCCGGGCAAGGAGGACGTCGAGGTCATCCGCAAGCCGTCGACCGACGAGCCGTTCGCCGCGTTGGCGTTCAAGGTGGCGACGCACCCGTTCTTCGGCAAGCTGACCTACGTCCGGGTCTACTCGGGCAAGGTCGACTCCGGCAGCCAGGTCATCAACGCCACCAAGGGCAAGAAGGAGCGGCTGGGCAAGCTGTTCCAGATGCACTCCAACAAGGAGAACCCGGTGGAGACCGCGTCGGCGGGTCACATCTACGCGGTGATCGGCCTGAAGGACACCACCACGGGCGACACCCTGTGCGACCCGAACGACCAGGTCGTCCTCGAGTCGATGACCTTCCCGGACCCGGTCATCGAGGTGGCCATCGAGCCCAAGACGAAGAGCGACCAGGAGAAGCTGTCGCTGTCGATCCAGAAGCTCGCCGAGGAAGACCCGACGTTCAAGGTGCACCTGGACCAGGAGACCGGCCAGACCGTCATCGGCGGGATGGGCGAGCTGCACCTGGACATCCTGGTCGACCGCATGCGCCGCGAGTTCAAGGTCGAGGCGAACGTCGGTAAGCCGCAGGTGGCCTACAAGGAGACCATCAAGCGCGCCGCGAACAACGTCGAGTTCACCCACAAGAAGCAGACGGGTGGCTCGGGCCAGTTCGCGAAGGTGATCATCAACCTCGAGCCGTTCACCGGCGAGGACGGTGCGACCTACGAGTTCGAGAACAAGGTCACCGGTGGCCGCATCCCCCGGGAGTACATCCCGTCGGTGGACGCCGGGGCGCAGGACGCCATGCAGTACGGCGTGCTGGCCGGCTACCCGCTGGTGAACCTCAAGGTCACCCTGCTCGACGGCGCCTTCCACGAGGTCGACTCGTCTGAGATGGCGTTCAAGATCGCCGGCTCGCAGGTCCTGAAAAAGGCTGCGCAGCAAGCACAACCGGTGATCCTGGAACCGATCATGGCCGTCGAGGTCACCACGCCCGAGGACTACATGGGCGACGTGATCGGCGACCTGAACTCCCGCCGTGGCCAGATCCAGGCCATGGAGGAGCGGAGCGGTGCACGCGTCGTCAGGGCGCACGTGCCGCTGTCGGAGATGTTCGGCTACGTCGGCGACCTGAGGTCCAAGACCCAAGGCCGGGCGAACTACTCCATGGTGTTCGACTCGTACGCCGAAGTGCCGGCCAACGTGTCGAAGGAGATCATCGCGAAGGCGACGGGTCAGTAGGAAAGCCCTCGGAGTAACCTTGCCGGGTCACTGGATCGCCCTGTGCGCGGCACAACTGAAAACACCAACACTGCTTTAACGAGCACCAACAAGTCCAGGAGGACAACGAAGTGGCGAAGGCGAAGTTCGAGCGGACGAAGCCGCACGTCAACATTGGGACCATCGGTCACGTTGACCACGGCAAGACGACGCTGACCGCGGCTATCACCAAGGTTCTGCACGACAAGTACCCGGACCTGAACGAGTCCCGCGCGTTCGACCAGATTGACAACGCGCCCGAGGAGCGTCAGCGCGGTATCACCATCAACATCTCCCACGTGGAGTACCAGACCGACAAGCGCCACTACGCGCACGTCGACGCCCCGGGTCACGCCGACTACATCAAGAACATGATCACCGGCGCCGCCCAGATGGACGGCGCGATCCTGGTGGTCGCCGCGACCGACGGCCCGATGCCGCAGACCCGCGAGCACGTGCTGCTGGCGCGTCAGGTCGGCGTGCCCTACATCCTGGTCGCCCTGAACAAGGCCGACATGGTCGACGACGAGGAGCTCCTCGAGCTCGTCGAGATGGAGGTCCGCGAGCTGCTGGCCGCCCAGGAGTTTGACGAGGACGCCCCCGTCGTGCGGGTCTCGGCGCTCAAGGCGCTCGAGGGTGACGCCAAGTGGGTCGAGTCCGTCGAGCAGCTGATGGAGGCCGTCGACGAGTCCATCCCGGACCCGGTCCGCGAGACCGACAAGCCGTTCCTGATGCCGGTGGAGGACGTCTTCACGATCACCGGTCGTGGCACGGTGGTCACCGGTCGTGTCGAGCGCGGCGTGATCAACGTGAACGAGGAAGTCGAGATCGTCGGCATCCGCCCCGCCAGCACCAAGACCACGGTCACCGGTGTGGAGATGTTCCGCAAGCTGCTCGACCAGGGCCAGGCCGGTGACAACGTCGGTCTGCTGCTCCGCGGAATCAAGCGCGAGGACGTCGAGCGCGGTCAGGTCGTCACGAAGCCCGGCACCACCACGCCGCACACCGAGTTCGAGGGCCAGGTCTACATCCTGTCCAAGGACGAGGGCGGCCGGCACACGCCGTTCTTCAACAACTACCGTCCGCAGTTCTACTTCCGCACCACCGACGTGACCGGTGTGGTGACGCTGCCGGAGGGCACCGAGATGGTGATGCCCGGTGACAACACCAACATCTCGGTCAAGCTGATCCAGCCCGTCGCCATGGACGAGGGTCTGCGGTTCGCGATCCGCGAGGGTGGCCGCACCGTGGGCGCCGGCCGGGTCGTCAAGATCATCAAGTAGGGCCAGTTCGCCATAGAGCCCGGATTGCCGCCTTCGGCAATCCGGGCTTTATGCGTTTTACCGGGACCGACGCGGGTGGCTCCGCTACGATTCCGTGATAAGGGAGTCGGGGGAAGACGGCCGGGAGGTTAGATGTCCTTCGTATTCACGACGCCTGAGTACGTCGCCGCGGCGGCGTCGGACCTTGCCAGGATCGGCTGGACGATCACGTCGGCCAACTCGATGGCGCTGGGCCCGACGTCGAACGTGCTGGCGCCGGGTGCCGACGAGGTGTCCGCCAGCATCGCCACCCTGTTCGGCGCGCACTCCCAGGTGTACCAGGCGCTCAGCGCGCAGGCGGCGGCGTTCCACCAACAGTTCGTCCAGCTGATGAACGGCGGCGCGGCGCAGTATCTCGCCGCGGAAGCGGCCAATGCCTCGCCCCTGCACAGCGCGGCGGCGCCCGCGTCGATGGCGGCGCAGCTGCCCGCGGTGTCGGCCGCGGGTGGGTCGGCGCCGGGCGTGCCGGCGGGGCCAGTGGCGTCGGCGATCGGGCCCGCTTCCGCGCTCGCGGGCGCGCAGGCGCAGGCCGGCCAGACGGCGGCCGCGGCAGCGGCGGGACCGGCGGCGGTGGCCCCGGGCACCACATCGGCGACGCCGGTGCGGATGGTGACGCCCGCCTACACCCCGGCCGCCGCCACGCAGTCCGCTCCGACGACGGCACCGGCACCGCTGAACCCGCTCGCGACCGCGCCGGCGCAGGTCGAGACGCCGCAGGCCGCGGCGGCCCCGGCGATGCCGGTGTCGACCGGCACGCCGGTGAAAATGGTGTCGGCCCACTCGCCCGCCGCAGCGCCGACCGCGGGGTCTTCGGAGCGCCCGGCACCGACGGTGATCCCCAAGATCGACTGACGCCCGCCCGGTTTGCGCGTATGGCGCGCGCGGCGCCAGCGCGGGAGCTAACCTGGCACGAAAATCCCCAGCCAGGGTAAGGAGACACTCGTGTTGGCGCGCTATCTCAAGGCACAGTTGGTGGTTTTGCTGTGTGGCGGCCTGGTGGGGCCGATTTTCCTGGTCGTCTACTTCACCCTCGGGCTCGGCAGCCTGCTGCAGTGGATGTTCTACGCCGGCCTGGTCGTCACGGTCGCCGACGTGCTGATCGCGCTCGCGTTGGCCAACTACGGCGCGAAGTCGTCGGCGAAGAACGCGGAACTCGAGCAGACCGGCGTGCTGGCACTGGCCCAGATCACCGGGGTCACCGAGACGGGCACCTGGATCAACAACCAGCAGGTGGTGAAGGTGCACCTGCACATCGCGGGGCCCGGCTTTCTGCCGTTCGACAGCGAAGACCGGGTGATCGCCAGCGTGACCCGGCTCGGCAACCTGTCCGCCCGCAAGCTGGTGGTGCTGGTCAACCCCACCACCAACGAGTACCGGATCGACTGGGAGCGAAGCGCTTTGGTCAACGGCCTGGTCCCCGCGCAGTTCACCGTGGCCGAAGACAACACGACCTACGACCTGAGCGGCCAGGCCGGCCCGCTGATGGAGATCCTGCAGATCCTCAAGGCCAACAACGTTCCGCTGAACCGGATGGTCGACATCCGGTCGAACCCGGCGCTGCGCCAACAGGTCCAGGCGGTGGTGCGCCGTGCGGCCGAACAACAGGCGCCGGCGGCCCAGCCCCAGCCGGCCACCGCCGGGGGGCCGACACCGGCGGCGACGCCGCCGCAACCGTCGATCGCTCAGCGGCTCCAGGAGCTCGAGACCCTGCGCGCCAGCGGCGCGCTCACCGACCAGGAATACGACAGCCGGCGGGCCCAGATCATCGCCGAAATCTGACCGGCGGGCGAGTTAGAACAGGTTCCAGTTTCGCTGCTAGCCTTGCCTCGTGGCTGATTCACTGCAAGGCCGGGTGGCATTCATCACCGGCGCCGCCCGCGCCCAGGGCCGCTCGCACGCGGTGCGGCTCGCCCGCGAAGGCGCCGACATCATCGCGCTCGACATCTGCGCGCCCGCGTCGGAGAGCATCACCTACACGCCGGCCACGCCGGAGGACCTCAGCGAGACCGTCCGGCTGGTGGAGGCTGAGGGCCGCAAGGTCTTGGCCCGCGAGGCCGACGTCCGCGACGACGGCGCGCTGCGCCAACTGGTGGCCGACGGCGTCGAGCAATTCGGCCGGCTCGACATCGTGGTGGCCAACGCCGGTGTCTTGAGCTGGGGCCGGCTCTGGGAGCTCACCGACGAGCAGTGGGACACCGTGATCGGGGTCAACCTGACCGGTACCTGGCGCACCCTGCGCGCCACCGTGCCCGCGATGATCGAGGCGGGCAACGGGGGCTCGATCATCGTGGTCAGCTCGTCGGCGGGGCTGAAAGCCACACCGGGCAACGGCCACTACTCGGCTAGCAAGCACGGGCTCACCGCGTTGACCAACACGCTGGCCATCGAGCTCGGCGAATACAACATCCGGGTCAACTCCATCCATCCGTACTCCATCGACACCCCGATGATCGAGCCGGAGGCCATGATGGAGATATTTGCCCGGCACCCCAGCTTCGTGCACAGCTTCCCCCCGATGCCGTTGCAGCCCAACGGGTTCATGTCACCCGACGAAGTGGCCGACGTCGTGGCGTGGCTAGCTGGGGACGGGTCGGCCACGGTGACGGGCACGCAGGTCCCCGTCGACAAGGGCGCGTTGAAGTACTGATCGGTGGTCGTGGTATGAACTCCACGTGACGGCTAGCAAAGGAATAGTGATCGTCGGTGGCGGTCTGGCCGGCGCCCGGACCGCCGAGCAGCTTCGCCGAGCGGGTTACGCCGGCAGCGTCACGATCGTCAGCGACGAGGTGCATTTGCCCTACGATCGCCCGCCGCTGTCAAAAGAGGTGCTGCGCAAGGAGGTCGACGACGTCGCCCTCAAGCCCCGTCAGTGGTACGACGAGAACGACATCACCTTGCGGCTGGGCGCGGCGGCCACCGGCCTGGACACCGACGCGCAGACGGTGACGCTGGCCGATGGCTCGGTGATCGGCTACGACGAACTCGTCATCGCGACCGGTTTGGTGCCGCGGCGCATCCCGGCGCTGCCGGACCTCGAGGGCATCCGGGTCCTGCGCACGTTCGACGAGAGCATGGCGCTGCGTGAGCACGCGTCCTCCGCGCAGCGCGCCGTCGTCATCGGCGCCGGTTTCATCGGCTGCGAGGTGGCGGCAAGCCTGCGCAGCCTCGGCGTGGACGTCGTGTTGGTCGAGCCGCAGCCGACGCCGTTGGCGTCGGTGCTCGGCGAGCGGATCGGCGAACTGGTCGCGCGCCTGCACCGCGAGGAGGGGGTCGACGTCCGCCTCGGCGCCGGGGTGGCCGAGGTGCGCGGCGACGGGCGGGTGGACGCCGTGGTGCTGACGGACGGCACCGAGCTGGCGGCCGACCTGGTGGTCATCGGCATCGGGTCGCACCCCGCGACCGGTTGGCTCGAGGGCAGCGGCGTCGCGGTCGACAACGGCGTCCTCTGCGACGAGGCCGGGCGGACCAGCGCGCCGAACGTGTGGGCGCTCGGCGATGTCGCCTCCTGGCGCGATGCCACGGGACACCAAGCGCGCGTGGAACATTGGAGTAACGTCGCCGACCAGACCCGCGTTGTGGTGCCCGCGATGCTGGGGCAGGACGTGTCGTCGTCGGCCGTCGTCGTCCCGTACTTCTGGAGCGACCAGTACGACGTCAAGATCCAGTGCCTCGGCGAACCCGAAGCCACCGACACCGTCCACCTCGTGGAGGACGACGGCCGCAGGTTCCTGGCGTACTACGAGCGCGACGGGGTGCTCGTGGGCGTGGTCGGCGGCGGGATGCCCGGCAAGGTCATGAAGGTGCGCGCGAAGATCGCCGCCGGCGCGCCCATTTCGGACGTGCTGGGCTGAGCCCTAGCGCCAGTGCACCGGCGGGCCGTGTGGATGGCATTCGCCGAGAATCTCGAGTTCGCCGCCCGGCCAGTGCCGCGCCCGCACCAGGAACCGGATCGGCGCGTCGGGCGCGTCGCGCGCCGGCTCCAGCGTGAGGTGCACGAGCGGCGACCGTTCGTCGGCCCGCTCGCCCAGCGCGCGGACCCTGGTGCGGACAGTGTCCCGCTCCTCCTGGGTCAGGTATTGCCACGTGATCGAGTGCCACAGCACCGTCAGCGCGCCCGCGGCCAGCGTCAGGCCGGCGACCGCGTCGGCCGCCGACAGGCGCTGCAGCCGGGCCGGCACCCGGCGGGCGACCTCGACGGCGCCCCGCAGCCGCTCGAGCCGGGCGGTCTGGTCGGGCCACACGTAGCTCAACACGGTGAGTTCCCCGTCGGTCGCGGTGACATCGATGGGCGCGATGTCGAAGCCGTGGCGCTCGACGATCCGCACCCCGCCGCCGGGCGGCAGCGTGCCGCGCCACGCGTCCTCGATGGTCACGGGCGAGTCGCCCGGACCCCACTGGCCGTCGGCGAACCGGTAGCGGTAGTGGTCGGCGCGCAGGTTGAGCCCCGCGCTGGAGCCGATCTCGAAAAGCCTGATGGGCAAATCGGATTCACTGTTTGCGCGCAGCAAGCCACCGATCAGCGCGGCGGATCGGCCGACCTCGTTGGTCTGCGGCGGTTGGCGCAGGGCGGCGCGCAGCGCGTCGGCGTGCTCGGCCGCGACGCCCTCGATTTCCGGCCAGGCCGCCTCGGCGTCCCAGTTGCCCCCGGTGCTGGGGTACCACCGGCGCAGTAGCCGCGCCCGGCCGTCGAGCACCAACCGGTGCAACCCGCCGAGCAGACGCAGCGGCACCGCAAGGCGGGCGGGGTCCTCCTCGTGCCCGGACAGGATCGTCGCGAACACGCCGCCCGACTCGACGTCGCGGGCAACCAGCTCGAAAAGCTCGCCGTACATCGGGGACCCGGAGCGGGCGCAGAACCTGCCTTGCGCGCGCAGCGTGTGCAGTAGGTGGTCGGCGGTCACCGATCCAGGCCGTCCAGCCCGGCGCCGACGACGTCGAACGCGTTGCCCAGCGCGGCCGGCAGCGGGACGGACTCGTCGCCGAGCCAGTGCTCGTAGGCGGCCAGCGCCACCCCGAGCATCGTCCAGGCGGCGGTCTGGGGCAGCAGGTCCGTCGTCTTGAGGTCCGATCGGCGGGCGACGAATCCGGCGATCACCTCGCGCCAGCCCGCGTACATCGTCATCGAGTAGGCCTGCAGCTCGGCGGTCTGCAGGATCACCCGCATCCGCTGGCGGTGTCGCGCCGTCTCGGACTCGTCAAAGGTGTTGAACGCCAACAGCGCATCGCGCAGCGCCTGCCCCAGCGGTATGTATGGATCGACGTTGTCGAGCAGATCGCGCAGGCGCGCGAGGTGGGCGTCGAAGTCGCCCCAGGGGATGGCGTTCTTGGAGGCGTAGTAGCGGAACAGCGTTCGCCGGGAGATGCCGGCGGCCTGGGCGACGTCGTCGACGCTGACGTCGGCGAACCCGCGGGCGCTGAACAGCTCGATGGCGACGGCGGTGATGTGGTGCGGTGTGGTCGAGCGGCGACGGCCCACCCGCGGCTGCGGCACCATGAGACCCGCCCTTCCATTTCGGCACTCGATGCCATATTCTGACGAAGCTTGTGACTCGATCCCCATCGTTGTCAAGAACCGACGAAAGGCAATGACCCGTGGACCACGAAACCGAGACCGAGACCCAGCTCGTCACCGAGACCCTGGTCGAAGAGGTGTCCATCGACGGCATGTGCGGGGTCTACTGACCCCCGTGTTCGACCCCGACCGCGGCTGGCGGTTGCACCCGCAGGTGGCGGTTCGACCCGAACCCTTCGGGGCGCTGCTCTACCACTTCGGCACCCGCAAGCTGTCGTTCCTGAAGAACCGCACCATCCTCACGGTGGTGCGGTCGCTGGCCGACCATGCCGACGTTCACTCCGCCTGCCGCGCCGCGGGGGTGGACGCCGCGGGGGAGGCGCCCTATCTGCACGCGCTGGGCGTGTTGGCCGATTCGAAGATGTTGGTACCCCAGGAGGCCCCATGACAGCCACCGTGCCGCGGCTCATCGAGCAGTTCGAGAGCGGCCTGGACGCGCCCATCTGCCTGACGTGGGAGCTGACGTACGCATGCAACCTGGCGTGCGTGCACTGCCTCTCGTCCTCGGGTAAGCGCGATCCGCGCGAGCTCTCCACCCGTCAGTGCATGGACATCATCGACGAGCTGGAACGCATGCAGGTGTTCTACGTGAACATCGGCGGCGGGGAGCCCACCGTCCGGCCGGACTTCTGGGAGCTGGTCGACTACGCCACCGCGCACCACGTCGGGGTGAAGTTCTCCACCAACGGTGTCCGCATCACCGAAGAGGTCGCCGCCCGGCTGGCCGCCAGCGACTACGTCGACGTCCAGATCTCGCTCGACGGCGCCACCGCGGAGGTCAACGACGCGATCCGCGGTCCGGGATCCTTCGCCATGGCCGTGCGCGCGCTGGAGAACCTGGCCGCCGCCGGTTTCAAAGACGCGAAGATCTCCGTCGTGGTGACCCGGCACAACGTCGACCAGCTCGACGACTTCGCCGCGCTCGCAAGCCGTTACGGCGCCACCCTGCGGATCACCCGGCTGCGGCCCTCGGGGCGGGGCGCGGACGTCTGGGAGGAGCTACATCCCACCGCCGCCCAGCAGGTCCAGCTGTACGACTGGCTGGTGGCCAAGGGTGAGCGGGTGCTCACCGGTGACTCCTTCTTCCACCTGGCGCCGCTGGGGTCATCCGGGGCGCTGGCCGGCCTGAACATGTGCGGCGCCGGCCGGGTGGTGTGCCTGATCGACCCGGTGGGCGACGTGTACGCCTGCCCCTTCGCCATCCACGACCGCTTCCTTGCCGGAAATGTGTTGACCGACAACGGGTTCGACAACGTCTGGAAGAACGCCCCGCTGTTCCGCGAGCTGCGTGAGCCGCAGTCCGCCGGCGCGTGCGGCAGCTGTGGGCACTACGACGCCTGCCGGGGCGGCTGCATGGCGGCCAAGTTCTTCACCGGCCTGCCGATGGACGGGCCGGACCCCGAGTGCGTCCAGGGTCACAGCGCGGCGGCGCTGGCCCAGCGGCGGGAGACACCGCGCCCCCGCGCCGACCACTCCCGCAAGTCCGGCGGCCCAGTACCCTTGACGCTTTCTCGGCCGCCCGCGCGGCTGTGCAACGAAAGCCCCGTGTAGACCGTGGCCGGCCAGTGGTTCGAAACCGTCGCCATCGCGCAGGAACGCGCGAAACGGCGACTGCCTAAATCCGTCTATTCGTCCCTGATTTCCGCGAGCGAAAAAGGGGTCACGGTCGGCGACAATGTCGCGGCGTTCAGCGAACTCGGTTTCGCGCCCCACGTCGTCGGCGCGCAGGAAAAGCGGGACCTGTCGACCACCGTTATGGGTCAAGATATTTCACTACCCGTCATTATTTCGCCCACCGGTGTCCAGGCGGTCGATCCGGACGGGGAAGTGGCCGTGGCGCGGGCCGCCGCGGCGCGCGGAACGGCAATGGGACTGTCCTCGTTCGCGAGCAAACCCATCGAGGAGGTCGTCGCCGCCAACCCCAAGGTCTTCTTCCAGGTGTACTGGCTTGGCGGGCGGGACGCGATCGCCGAGCGGGTGGAACGGGCCCGCCAGGCCGGCGCGGTCGGCCTGATCGTCACCACCGACTGGACCTTCTCCCACGGCCGCGACTGGGGCAGCCCGCAGATCCCCGAGGAGATGAACCTGCGGACCATCCTGCGGCTGTCGCCGGAGGCGATCACGCGCCCGCGGTGGCTCTGGAAGTTCGGCAAGACCCTGCACCCGCCCGAGCTGCGGGTGCCCAATCAGGGGCGCCGCGGGGAGCCCGGCCCGCCGTTCTTCGCGGCCTACGGGGAGTGGATGGGCACGCCGCCTCCGACGTGGGAGGACATCGCGTGGCTATGCGAACTGTGGGGCGGCAAGTTCATGCTCAAGGGCGTGATGCGCGTCGACGACGCGAAAAGGGCTGTGGACGCGGGGGTTTCGGCGATCTCGGTATCCAACCACGGCGGCAATAACCTGGACGGCACGCCGGCGTCGATCCGGGCCCTGCCCGCGGTGGCCGCCGCGGTGGGCGATCAGGTGGAGGTCCTGCTCGACGGCGGCATCCGCCGCGGAAGCGACGTCGTCAAGGCCGTGGCGCTGGGCGCGCGCGCGGTGATGATCGGCCGGGCCTACCTGTGGGGCCTGGCGGCCGCCGGCCAGGCCGGCGTGGAGAACGTCCTCGACATCCTGCGCGGCGGCATCGACTCGGCGCTCATGGGACTTGGTCACGCCGGCGTCGGAGACCTCGGCCCGGACGACATCCTGGTGCCGCCCGGCTTCACCCGGGCGCTCGGTGTGCCGCCCGCCGGGAACGCCTGAGCAGCTAATCACCGATATCCGGGCCAGATTTGTCCGGAATGGTTGGCGGCCCGCAAACCGTGGTACAAGCGTGGTGCCCGTGACGAACGAGCACAAATTTCGAACGCCCGATGAACCAGCCAGAAAAAAATAGTTTTCACCGGACAACAATTGGTGCACGCCAGGTGAATTCGTCCTACCATCACCGAGTGCCCGTACTCGGCGAATTGGCGGTGGCTACATCGAGCCAGCTATCGGGCACCTCGCCGTCGATATTGGTCCCGCTCGGGTCCACCGAACAGCACGGTCCGCACCTGCCGTTGGACACCGACACCCGCATCGCCACCGCGGTCGCGCGCGGCGCGCGGGCCGGTTTGCAGGGCGACTGGTGGGTGGCGCCGGCGATCGCCTACGGCGCCAGCGGCGAGCACCAGAGCTTCGCCGGAACGATCTCCATCGGTACCGAAGCCCTGACCACGCTGCTGGTGGAGTACGGCCGGTCGGCCGCGGGCTGGGCGCGGCGCCTGGTCTTCGTCAACGGTCACGGCGGCAACACCGCCGCGCTGACCGCGGCCGTGACCCGGTTGCGGACCGAGGGCCGCGACGCCGGCTGGTGCCCATGCCTGGCCGGGGGTGCCGATGCCCACGCCGGTCACACCGAAACCTCGCTGATGCTGCACATCTCGCCCGACGACGTGCTGACCGATCGGTGGCTGGCCGGCAACCGGGCTCCGCTGCCCGAATTGCTGCCGTCGATGCGCCGCGGGGGAGTCGCCGCGGTCAGCCCGGTCGGTGTGCTGGGGGATCCGACCACCGCGACCGCCGCCGAGGGCGAGCGCATCCTCGACGAGATGGTGGACGGCTGTGTCCGTCGAGTGGCCCGCTGGTCGCCCGGGCGCGACGGAATGCTGGCATGAGCGCACCCCGGCTGCCCGACGGCTTTGCCGTCCAGGTCGATCGCCGTGTCCGGGTGCTGGGCGACGGCTCGGCGCTGCTCGGTGGTTCGCCGACCCGGCTGCTGAAGCTGGCGCCGGCCGCCCAGGACATGCTCTGCGACGGCCGGCTGAAGGTACGCGACGACGTGAGTGCGCAGCTGGCCCGCACCCTGCTGGACGCCACGGTGGCGCATCCGCGGCCGGCGGGCGGTCCGTCGCACCACGACGTGACGGTCGTAATCCCGGTGCGGGACAACCTTTCCGGCGTGCGCCGCCTGGTGAGCTCGCTGCGCGGCCTGCGGGTCATCGTGGTGGACGACGGTTCGTCTCCGCCGATCGAGCCGGCCGACTTCGTGGGCGCGCACTGCGACGTCGAGGTGTTGCGGCACTCGCGCAGCAGGGGCCCGGCCGCCGCCCGCAACACCGGGCTGGCCGCCTGCACCACCGACTATGTCGCCTTCCTGGATTCCGACGTCGCGCCCCGGCGCGGGTGGTTGGAGGCGCTGCTCGGGCATTTCTGCGACCCCACCGTCGCGCTCGTCGCGCCTCGCATCGTCGGTTTGTCGCACAGCGAGAACGTGGTGGCGCGGTACGAGGCGGTGCACTCCTCGCTCGACCTCGGCGAGCGCGAAGCGCCGGTGCTGCCCCACAGCACGGTGTCCTACGTACCCAGCGCGGCGATCATCTGTCGCTGCGCCGCGCTGCGCGGTGTCGGCGGGTTCGACGAGACCCTGCAATCGGGCGAGGACGTGGACCTGTGCTGGCGGCTCATCGAAGCGGGTGCCCGGCTGCGCTACGAGCCCGTCGCGCTGGTCGCCCACGACCACCGCACCGAGCTGCGGGATTGGCTCGCGCGCAAGGCGTTCTACGGCGGTTCGGCGGCCCCGCTGTCGGTCCGCCACCCGGACAAGACGGCGCCGGTCGTGATCTCCGGCTGGGCGCTGATGACCTGGATACTGATGGCGTTCGGGACCAGCCTGTCCCAGCTGGCGTCCGTCATCGTCGCCGTGCTGACCGGCCGCCGGATCGCCAGGGCCATGCGGGGCGCCGAGACCTCGATCACCGACGTCGTGCTGATCGCGGGCCGCGGCCTGGGGTCGGCGGCGCTGCAACTGGCGTCGGCCCTGTGCCGTCATTACTGGCCGCTGGCGCTGCTGGCCGCCACGCTGTCGCGGCATTTCAGACACGTCGTGCTGGTCGCGGCCGTCATGGACGGCGTGGTGGACTGGCTGCGCCGTCGCGACGCCGTCGGCGACGACGCCGAACCGATCGGCCTGCTGACCTACCTGTTGCTCAAGCGTGTCGACGACCTGGCATACGGGCTCGGATTGTGGTGGGGTGTGCTGCGGGAGCGCAACCTGCGCGCGCTGAAACCGCAGATTCGGAGTTAGCCGCCACGTTGATCACGGCCGCCCCGCACAGCGACGTGCTGATCGTCGGTGCCGGCAGCGCCGGATCGGTTGTTGCCGAGCGCCTTTCCGTCGATCCCCGCCGCACGGTGACCGTGCTGGAGGCGGGGCCGGCGCTCGATGATGCCGGATTGCTGGCTCAGACGGCCAATGGATTGCAACTGCCGATCGGGGTCGGCAGTCCCCTGGTGCGGCGCTACCAGACCAGCCTCACCGATGCGCCCATGCGCCGGCACCCGATCGTGCGCGGGGCTACGGTCGGCGGTTCGGGCGCGATCAACGGCGGCTACTTCTGCCGCGCGCTGCCCCGCGACTTCGATCGCCTGGCGCTGCCCGGCTGGGCCTGGTCCGATGTCCTCGGCAGCTTCCGCGCCATCGAGACCGACCTGGATTTCGGCGGCCCCGCCCACGGCGACGGCGGCCCCATCCGGGTGCGCCGCACCCGCGAAATGACCGGAACCACCGAGCGCTTCATCACCGCAGCGCGGCGCGCCGGGTTCTCCTGGATCGACGATCTCAATGATGTTGGCCCCGAACCCATTTCGGGAATGGGCGCCGTTCCGCTCAACATCGTCGACGGTGTGCGCACCGGATCCGGCGCCGGCTTCCTGCTCCCGGCCCTGGCCCGGCCGAACCTGGCGTTGCACGCGCGGACGCGCGCGCTGCGTCTGCGATTCGCCGGGACGGCGGCGGTCGGTGTCGACGCGATCGGCCCGCACGGACCCGTATCCATCACCGCAGACCGGATCGTCCTGTGCGCCGGCGCCATCCAAACGGCGCAGCTGCTCATGCTCTCCGGCATCGGGGCCGAGGAAGGGTTGCGGGCGGTCGGCGTGCCCGTGGTGGCGCCGCTGCCGGTGGGGACGTCGTTCAGCGATCACCCCGAATGGGTGCTGTCCACCGACTGGGCGGTGGCCCCCGGCCGGCCGGTGCTCGAGGCCGTCCTCAGCACCGCCGATGACCTTGAGATCAGGCCCTACACGGGCGGATTCGTCGCGATGACCGGCGACGGCACCGCCGGTCATGCCGACTGGCCGCACATCGGCGTGGCGCTGATGCAGCCCCGGGCGCGCGGACGCATCACGCTGGCGTCGGCGGATCCCGACGTGGCGCCCCGCATCGAGCATCGTTACGACAGCGAACCCAGCGACGTCTCGGCGCTGCGGGCGGGGACGGAGTTGGCCCGCGAATTGGTCGGCGGGACAACGGATGTCGGCGCGCCGGTGTGGTCCACGTCGCAACACCTGTGCGGCACGGCGCCGATGGGCCCCGACACCGACCCGCGGGCCGTCGTCGACCCGCGCTGCCGGGTGCACGGGATCGACAACCTGTGGGTGATCGACGGCTCGATCCTGCCCAGCATCACCAGCCGCGGCCCGCACGCCACCATCGTGATGCTCGGGCACCGGGCCGCGGAATTCGTCGATTGAGCTGGTTGGGGGGCGGGCCCCACGGTGAGGCATGGGGCCCGCCCGGTAAGCGGTTGATGTTCATGCGGTCCACGTAGATGGCCACGACAAGTGGCTGTGCGCGCGCGGGTGTGCGTCGCGCCAATGATGCGTCGCAATATTCGTGGACGGCACGACCGCCATCTCGCTTGTTCAACCTCCCTTCTTCTGAAAAGGATTCGGCGGCTTGGTGTCACGCCCGCTGCGGAGGCGAACGCTCCCGCGCCCACACCGGCGAGACGGCCCAGCGAGGTTCGTGTCCACGGACGCGTGCCGAGGGCACGGCGCCCGTCGGCTCGGTGCAGACGATGGTGCCCGTCCGGCGGCGGCACCGCCGCGCGGAGGGCAATTCGCAGGTGGGGTGGCGGGCCGGCTCGCTCGGTCGACGCAGGCGTATCCATTCGGCCTCCACGATCGCCGCCGCCTCGCTCAGCGCCGGGCAACCCGGCTCGACCACGCTCGTATCACCTACCAACACCACATACACCTCGCGGTCACAGAGATGATCTGTATCTGTCGATATACATCTGGTGATACCAGAACCGACGGACGTTTTCAAGCGTTCCCGGCGGCGCTCAATCCGTCGAACTCGATGTCGGACAACGGTATTGGAGTCCCCGATCGGGTCAGGCGCCGCGGCGGGCGAGCAAGCCGCGGATGGGCCGCAGCTGCCGGCCGTCGCGGCCGGGGGCCCAAATGCCGACCAGCATCGCGGCGACGGCGACGATCACGGCCATCGTGATGGTCGACGCGTGCAGGGCCGCCAGGAACGCGGTCTTGCTGGCCTCGGCGAGCTGGTGCCCCTGGGGCCCCAGCCGGCCGGCGACCTCGACGGCCTTGGCCAGCGAATCGGTGGCCGGGCCGCGCACCGGCTCGGGAAAGCCCGCCAACTTCGGCGCCAGCTCGTGTGAATAGCGTCCGGCCAGAATGGAACCGGCCACCGCGATGCCCAACGCGCCGCCCATCTCCCGGGAGGTGTCGTTCACCGCGGAGGCGACGCCCTGCTTCTCGTCGGGAACCGCGCCCATGATCGCCGACGTCGTCGGCGCCGTGCAGATTCCGATGCCGGTGGCCAATATCAGTGTCGGCCAGGCGAATTCGAGGTAGGACGAGTGCAGATCCAGCCGGTACATGCAGGCGAAGCCGACCGCCATCAGCACCGTGCCGATGAACAGCACAAGCCGCAGGCCGAGTTTGGGCACGTACCAGAACGACAGCGCCGAGAAAATGCCCAGCGGCAGCATGAACGGGCCGAAGGAGATGGCCGTCGCGAGGGCCGAGTAGCCCATGATCTGCTGCACGTATTGCATGCCGATGTAGAAGAACCCGAAGGTCGCGCCGAACAGGATGACGATCGCGGCGACTCCGGTGGCGAAATTCGGATCGGCGAACAGCCGGACGTCCAGCAGGGGTTGACGGCCGCGCCCGGCGAACCGCAGTTCGATGGCGCCGAACGCCGCGGCGAGCACCGCGCCCGCGGCGAGGCCGCCCCAGACCAGCGGGTCGCTCCAACCGCGGGTCGGCGCCTCCAGGATCGCGGCCACGGCGATCGCCACGGCGGCGCCGATGAGGACCGCGCCGAGCGAATCGATCCGCGGCGCGCCGCTGTCCCGTGACGAGGCGACGGTGCACGCCAGCGCAAAGATGACCAGTCCGGCGGCGCCCAGGGACCAGAAGATCGCGTGCCAGTCCCAGAACCGCAGCAGCAGGCCGGAACCGAGCATGCCCAGCACACCGCCGGATCCGGCGGTGCCGGCCCAGATTCCGACCGCCTTGGTCCGGTCGTCCTTCGGATAGGCCACGGTCAGCAGCGACAGCGTCGCCGGCATCACGAAGGCGGCGCCGATCCCGGCCAGCGCCCGTCCCGCGATGATCTGCGCCGGGCTGTGCAGCATTGCGGGCGCCATCGACCCGACCGAGAACACCACCAGCCCGATCAGCAGGGCGCCGCGCCTGCCATAGCGGTCACCGATCGCGCCCGCGGGCAACAGCAGGCACGCCAGGGCCACGGTGTAGCCGTCGACGACCCAGTTGAGCTGGGACTGGGTTGCCGAGGTCGCCACCGCCAGGTCCCCCAGCGCGGTGTTCAACGCCGTCATCGACGCGACGACCAGTGCGACGCCCATGCACGCCACGGTGAGCGTCCAGTTTCGCGCTCGGGGGCTATCGCCGATGCCGACCGCGTCAGTACGCTGGTCAGGCTGGACCAGGGTTTCGACCATGATGCGCCTCCTCACGGTGGCGTTGGGAGAGTTTCGAGACTAATGGTCTTGGAGGTAGACGGATAGTCTCGTTTCCAAACAGGGAGGTGCGTCACAATTACCGGCGGTACTACCGATCCCCGTCCAGCGCGTTCGCGGGCCCGTTTGCTCGAGGCCGCCGCCACGCTGCTGCGTTCGGGGGGTCCCAGCGCGGTGACCGTCGACGCGGTCACCCGTACCGCGAACGTAGCCAGGGCCACGCTGTATCGCCACTTCCCGAGCGGAAACGATCTGCTGGCAGCCGCCTTCAACAGCCTCATCCCCCCGTCCCCCACGCCGCCGGCCGAGGGTTCGCTGCGGGATCGCCTGGTGGCGGTGGTGCTGGCCCAGGCCGAGTCGGTGGCGCAGGCGCCGGCGCTGATGACGGCCATGTCCTGGTTGTCCATGGGCCGCGACCTCGACGAGCTGCCGGACCCCCGCGACTGCGCCGTCAACAGCACGGCGATCACGACACTGCGTGAGCGCATCGCCCAGCAGTACGCCGCGCCGTTCGACGCCATCTTCGACAGCCCCGAGGCCGCCGAGCTGGGCGAGGTGGACCGGTCGCTGGCCATCGCGATGCTCATCGGGCCCCTCGTGCTGGGCCGCCTGTCCACGCTGCCCGACTTCGATTACCGCGAGTGCGCGCTCGCCTCGGTCGACGGTTTCCTCCATGTACAGCGCGCACGCAACCGGGCAGACGCCGCGAACGTCGAACCGGCCGGTGCCTGAGGCCGCGCAGGTGCTCTAAGACCCTAAAAAAGCAGGTCGGCGGCCTGCGCCCGGGATTTGGCCAATCTCATGATCTAGGGCATACTGTTCAGGTTGCCTTGGGCCAGGTTCGCGCCTGGTCGGGCATACGACCAGCGCCCAAAACGGGCGCGTCCGGTCCCATCCTTGGAGCGCGACAATTTCGCCGCGGTCCAGGCTGCGTGAGGGTGACACACCCGACCGCGGGGGCCGGTGGACCACGACAGGTAAACAGCGGCGCAGTATCCGGCGCGACGCTCGATCGGCCAGGGCCGATCAGCGCGCTGGGAGCACCAGGTCCGGACACGGATTTTTGTAAGTGGAGTGAGGGTAGGAGAAGCGTGGCGGGACAGAAGATCCGCATCAGGCTCAAGGCCTACGACCATGAGGCCATCGACGCATCGGCGCGCAAAATCGTCGAGACCGTCGTCCGCACGGGTGCCAGTGTCGTAGGTCCGGTGCCGCTGCCGACTGAGAAGAACGTGTATTGCGTCATCCGCTCTCCGCATAAGTACAAGGACTCGCGGGAGCACTTCGAGATGCGTACTCACAAGCGGCTGATCGACATCCTCGACCCGACGCCGAAGACCGTCGACGCGCTGATGCGCATCGACCTTCCGGCCAGTGTCGACGTCAACATCCAGTAGGAGATCCAGAGCTCATGGCAAGAAAAGGCATTCTGGGTACCAAGCTGGGCATGACGCAGGTGTTCGACGAGAACAACCGGGTCGTCCCGGTGACGGTGGTCAAAGCGGGGCCCAATGTGGTCACCCGGATCCGCACCCCCGAGCGTGACGGTTACAGCGCCGTTCAGCTGGCGTACGGCGAGATCAGCCCGCGCAAGGTGAACAAGCCGGTGACCGGGCAGTACAGCGCCGCGGGCGTCAACCCGCGCCGGCACCTCGCCGAGCTGCGGCTGGACGACGAGGCCGCGGCGGGCGAGTACGAGGTCGGCCAGGAGCTGACGGCGGAGATCTTCGCCGACGGCGCCTATGTCGACGTGACCGGAACCTCCAAGGGGAAGGGCTTCGCCGGCACCATGAAGCGCCACGGCTTCCGCGGCCAGGGCGCCAGCCACGGTGCGCAGGCGGTCCACCGCCGGCCGGGTTCCATCGGTGGCTGCGCCACTCCCGCCCGGGTGTTCAAGGGCACCCGGATGGCGGGCCGGATGGGCAACGACCGGGTGACGGTCCAGAACCTGGTGGTGCACAAGGTCGATGCCGAGAACGGCGTGCTGTTGATCAAGGGCGCGGTCCCCGGTCGCACCGGTGGGCTCGTGGTGGTCCGCAGCGCGATCAAACGAGGTGAGAAGTAATGGCTGCACTCAAGATCGACGTGAAGACGCCGGACGGCAAGGTCGAGGGCTCCGTCGAGTTGCCGGCCGAATTGTTCGACGCCCCGGCCAATATCGCGCTGATGCACCAGGTGGTCACCGCGCAGCGGGCGGCGGCGCGTCAGGGTACGCACTCGACCAAGACCCGCGGCGAGGTCAGCGGCGGTGGGCGGAAGCCGTACCGGCAGAAGGGAACCGGTCGTGCCCGTCAGGGTTCGACGCGGGCCCCGCAATTCACCGGCGGTGGCGTCGTGCACGGCCCGAAGCCGCGCGACTACTCCCAGCGCACCCCGAAGAAGATGATCGTCGCGGCGTTGCGCGGCGCGTTGTCCGACCGGGCGCGCAGCGGCCGCATCCACGCGGTCACCGAGCTGGTGACGGGCCAGACGCCTTCCACAAAGAGCGCCAAGGCGTTCCTGGGCACGCTGACCGATCGCAAGAAGGTGCTGATCGTGATCGGTCGCAGCGACGAGGCCGGCGCCAAGAGCGTGCGCAACCTGCCGGGTGTCCACATCCTGACGCCCGATCAGCTCAACACCTATGACGTGCTGCGCTCCGACGACGTGGTTTTCAGCGTCGAGGCCCTCAACGCCTACATCGGTGGCAACACCGCTAGCACCGAGGAGGTTTCGGCGTAGATGGCAACCATCACCGACCCCCGCGACATCATCCTCGCCCCGGTCATCTCGGAGAAGTCCTACGGGCTGCTGGATGAGAACGTGTACACCTTTGTGGTGCACCCCGATTCGAACAAGACGCAGATCAAGATCGCCATTGAGAAGATCTTCTCCGTCAAGGTCGCGTCGGTGAACACCGCGAACCGGCAGGGCAAGCGCAAGCGCACCAGGACCGGATACGGCAAGCGCAAGGGCACCAAGCGGGCCATCGTCACGCTGGCGCCGGGTAGCAAGCCGATCGACCTGTTCGGGGCCCCGGCCTAGCGAGAGAAAGACCTGATTAGACATGGCAATTCGCAAGTACAAGCCGACGAGCCCGGGCCGTCGTGGCTCCAGCGTGTCCGACTTCGCCGAGGTGACCCGGTCGGAGCCGGAGAAGTCGTTGGTGCGCCCGCTGCACGGCCACGGTGGCCGTAACGCGCACGGCCGCATCACCACCCGGCACAAGGGCGGTGGCCACAAGCGCGCCTACCGGGTGATCGACTTCCGTCGTAACGACAAGGACGGCGTCAACGCCAAGGTCGCGCACATCGAGTACGACCCCAACCGCACCGCCAACATCGCGCTGCTGCACTTCCTGGACGGCGAGAAGCGTTACATCATCGCGCCGCAGGGCCTTTCGCAGGGCGACGTGGTGGAGTCGGGCGCGAACGCCGACATCAAGCCGGGCAACAACCTGCCGCTGCGCAACATCCCGGCCGGTACCGTGATCCACGCCGTGGAGCTGCGGCCGGGCGGTGGCGCCAAGCTGGCGCGGTCCGCCGGTTCGAGCATCCAGTTGCTCGGCAAGGAGGGCACCTACGCGTCGCTGCGTATGCCCAGCGGTGAGATCCGCCGCGTCGACGTGCGCTGCCGCGCCACGGTCGGTGAGGTGGGCAACGCCGAGCAGGCAAACATCAACTGGGGCAAGGCCGGCCGGATGCGGTGGAAGGGCAAGCGCCCCTCGGTCCGCGGTGTGGTCATGAACCCGGTGGACCACCCGCACGGTGGTGGTGAGGGTAAGACCTCCGGTGGCCGGCACCCGGTGAGCCCGTGGGGCAAGCCGGAGGGCCGCACCCGCCACCCGAACAAGGCCAGCAACAAACTCATCGTCCGGCGCCGTCGCACCGGCAAGAAGCACGGTCGCTAGGGAAGCTCAGGAGTAGCACATGCCACGCAGCCTGAAGAAGGGCCCGTTCGTCGACGACCACCTGCTCAAGAAGGTGGACACGCAGAACGAGAAGAACACCAAGCAGGTCATCAAGACCTGGTCCCGGCGTTCGACGATCATCCCGGACTTCATCGGCCACACCTTCGCCGTCCACGACGGGCGCAAGCACGTCCCGGTGTTCGTCACCGAGGCGATGGTCGGTCACAAGCTTGGTGAGTTCGCGCCGACGCGCACCTTCAAGGGACACATCAAGGACGACCGGAAGGCCAAACGGCGATGACCTCAACTGAATTCCCGTCGGCGGTCGCCAAGGCGCGATTCGTGCGGGTCTCACCGACGAAGGCGCGCCGGGTGATCGACCTGGTGCGCGGACGGTCGGTGTCCGACGCGCTCGACATCCTGCGCTGGGCGCCCCAGGCCGCCAGCGAGCCGGTGGCCAAGGTGATCGCCAGCGCCGCCGCCAACGCGCAGAACAACAACGGGCTGGACCCGGCCACCCTGGTGGTCGCTACGGTCTACGCCGACGAGGGCCCGACCGCCAAGCGCATCCGACCGCGCGCCCAAGGCCGCGCGTTCCGGATCCGCAAGCGCACCAGCCACATCACGGTCGTGGTGGAGAGCCGGCCGGCCAAGGACCAGCGTTCGGCGAAGTCGACGAGGGCCCGCCGCGCCGAGGCCAGCAAGGCCGCCGCGAAGGCGCCCGCCAAGAAGGCTCCGGCGAAGAAGGCACCTGCCAAGAAAGCCGCGGCGAAGTCCGCTCCGGCGAAGAAAACTACGTCTGAGACTTCTGAGGCGAAGGGAGGCTCAGACTAGTGGGCCAGAAGATCAACCCGCACGGCTTCCGGCTGGGCATCACCACGGACTGGAAGTCCCGCTGGTATGCCGACAAGCAGTACGCCGACTACGTCAAGGAAGACGTCGCCATCCGGCGGCTGCTGTCCACCGGTCTGGAGCGCGCCGGCATCGCCGACGTGGAGATCGAGCGCACCCGTGACCGGGTGCGGGTCGACATCCACACCGCGCGCCCCGGCATCGTGATCGGCCGTCGCGGCACCGAGGCCGACCGCATCCGCGCGGACCTGGAGAAGCTGACCGGCAAGCAGGTTCAGCTCAACATCCTCGAGGTCAGAAACCCCGAGTCGCAGGCCCAGTTGGTGGCGCAGGGCGTCGCCGAGCAGCTGAGCAACCGGGTGGCGTTCCGCCGTGCGATGCGTAAGGCCATCCAGTCGGCGATGCGCCAGCCCAACGTCAAGGGCATCCGGGTGCAGTGCTCGGGTCGTCTCGGCGGTGCGGAGATGAGCCGTTCGGAGTTCTACCGCGAGGGCCGGGTGCCGCTGCACACGCTGCGCGCCGACATCGACTACGGCCTGTACGAGGCCAAGACCACCTTCGGCCGGATCGGTGTGAAGGTGTGGATCTACAAGGGCGACATCGTCGGCGGGAAGCGGGAATTGGCCGCGGCCGCCCCGGCGGGCGCCGACCGTCCGCGCCGCGAGCGTCCGTCGGGCACGCGCCCCCGGCGCAGCGGTGCGTCGGGCACCACGGCGACCAGCACCGAGGCCGGTCGCGCCGCCGCGGGTGCCGAGGAGCAGGCGGCGGCGGCGGCCGAGGCCGCGCCCGCTGCAGAACCACAGGAGAGCTGAATCATGTTGATTCCCCGCAGGGTTAAACACCGTAAGCAGCACCACCCCCGTCAGCGCGGCATCGCCAGCGGCGGCACGGCGGTGAACTTCGGTGACTACGGCATTCAGGCGCTCGAGCACGCCTACGTCACCAACCGGCAGATCGAGTCCGCCCGTATCGCCATCAACCGCCACATCAAGCGTGGTGGCAAGGTGTGGATCAACGTCTTCCCGGACCGCCCGCTGACCAAGAAGCCCGCCGAGACGCGGATGGGTTCGGGTAAGGGCTCCCCGGAATGGTGGGTCGTCAACGTCAAGCCGGGCCGCGTGCTGTTCGAGCTGAGCTACCCCAACGAGCAGGTCGCCCGGGCGGCCCTCACCCGTGCAATCCACAAGTTGCCGATCAAGGCACGCATCGTGACTCGAGAGGATCAGTTCTGATGGCAGTGGGAATTTCGCCTGGCGAACTGCGGGAGCTCACCGACGAGGAGCTGACCGAGCGTCTGCGCGAGTCGAAGGAGGAGCTGTTCAACCTTCGCTTCCAGATGGCGACCGGGCAGCTCACCAACAACCGCCGGCTGCGCACGGTGCGGCAGGAGATCGCGCGCGTCTACACCGTGCTGCGCGAACGAGAACTGGGCCTGGCTTCCGGGCCCGACGGTAAGGAATCGTGATGGCAGAAGCGAAGAAGGCGGCCGCGAAGGACGCCGGCTCGAAAGAGAAGGGCCCCAAGCACACTCCGGCCAACCCCAAGGTGCGCGGCCGGCGCAAGGTGCGCATCGGCTATGTGGTGAGTGACAAGATGCAGAAGACCATCGTCGTCGAGCTCGAAGACCGCGTGCGGCACCCGCTGTACGGCAAGATCATCCGCACCACCAAGAAGGTGAAGGCGCACGACGAGAACAGCACCGCGGGCATCGGCGACCGCGTCTCGCTGATGGAGACGCGCCCGACGTCGGCCACCAAGCGGTGGCGGCTCGTCGAAATCCTGGAGAAGGCCAAGTAGCAGCGAAGCGACATCGAAACGCCCGGGGCCCGGTGGTCCCGGGCGTCTTGCTTTGCGAGGGGTGGCGGTCCGCGAAAAGCGATCGGAATTTTCGCCGCCGCGTTACTCTCGGCGCATGTCGCCTGACTCCCGCGCCTTCGAGGGCAAGATCGAGCTGGATATTCGGGATTCCGAACCGGACTGGGGCCCATACGCCGCGCCGACCGCCCCCGAGAATTCGCCCAACATCCTCTACTTGGTATGGGATGACACCGGCATCGCGACGTGGGATTGTTTCGGCGGCCTGGTCGAGATGCCGGCGATGAGCCGCATCGCCGAGCGGGGTGTGCGGCTGTCGCAGTTCCACACCACCGCGCTGTGCTCGCCGACCCGCGCATCGTTGTTGACCGGCCGCAACGCGACCACGGTCGGCATGGCCACCATCGAAGAGTTCACCGACGCGTTCCCCAACGCCAACGGCCGCATCCCGTTCGACACCGCACTGCTCTCCGAAGTGCTCGCCGAGCGCGGCTACAACACGTACTGCGTCGGCAAGTGGCACCTGACGCCGCTCGAGGAGTCCAATCTGGCGTCGACGAAACGGCATTGGCCGACCTCGCGCGGGTTCGAGCGGTTCTACGGGTTCATGGGCGGCGAGACCGACCAGTGGTACCCCGACCTGGTGTACGACAACCATCCGGTCAACCCGCCGGGCGCGCCGGAAGACGGCTATCACCTGTCGAAGGACCTCGCCGACAAGACGATCGAGTTCATCCGCGACGCCAAGGTGATCGCGCCGGACAAGCCGTGGTTTTCCTACGTGTGCCCGGGCGCCGGGCACGCGCCGCACCACGTGTTCTCCGAATGGGCCGACAAGTATGCCGGCCGCTTCGACATGGGCTACGAGCGCTATCGCGAGATCGTGCTGGAGAACCAGAAGTCGATGGGGATCGTGCCGCCGGACACCGAGCTGTCGCCGGTCAACCCGTATGCGGACGTGACGGGGCCGAAGGGGGAGCCCTGGCCGCTGCAGGACACCGTGCGGCCGTGGGACTCGCTGAACTCCGAAGAGCAGAGGCTGTTCGCCCGGATGGCCGAGGTGTTCGCCGGCTTCCTGAGCTACACCGACGCCCAAATCGGCCGGATCCTGGACTATTTGGAGGAATCCGGTCAGCTGGACAACACCATCATCGTGGTGATCTCCGACAACGGCGCCAGCGGGGAGGGCGGCCCCAACGGTTCGGTGAACGAGGGCAAGTTCTTCAACGGCTACATCGACACCGTCGAAGAGAGCATGAAGCTGTTCGACCACCTGGGCGGGCCGGAGACCTACAACCATTACCCGATCGGGTGGGCGATGGCGTTCAACACCCCGTACAAGCTGTACAAACGGTACGCCTCGCACGAGGGCGGCATCGCCGACACGGCCATCATCTCCTGGCCCAACGGTGTTGCCGCACATGGCGAGATCCGCGACAACTACGTCAACGTCTGCGACGTCACGCCCACCGTCTACGACCTGCTGGGCATGACGCCGCCCGAAACTGTGCGGGGTATTACGCAAAAGCCACTGGACGGCGTGAGTTTCAAAGCGGCCCTTGCCGATCCGGCCGCCGACACCGGCAAGCGGACCCAGTTCTACTCCATGCTCGGCACCCGCGGCATCTGGCATGAGGGCTGGTTCGCCAACACCATCCACGCGGCGACGCCGGCCGGTTGGTCGCATTTCGACGCGGACCGTTGGGAGCTGTTCCACATCGAGGCCGACCGCAGCCAGTGCCACGACCTGGCCGCCGAGCACCCGGACAAACTGGAAGAACTCAAGGCGCTGTGGTTCTCCGAGGCCGCCAAGTACAACGGGCTGCCGCTTTCGGACCTGAACATCATCGAGACGATGACGCGGCCCCGCCCGTATCTCGGCGGCAACCGGACCAGCTATGTCTACTATCCCGACTGCGCTGACGTGGGCATCGGCGCCGCCGCCGAAGTCCAGGGCAGGTCGTTCTCGCTGCTGGCCGAGGTGACCATCGATACCACCGGCGCGGAAGGGGTGCTGTTCAAGCAGGGCGGCGCGCACGGCGGGCACGTGCTGTTCATCCAGGACGGGCGGCTGCATTACGTCTACAACTTCCTGGGCGAGCGCCAGCAGGTGGTCTCCTCATCGGGCGCTGTGCCGCTTGGCAAACACCTACTCGGGGCGAGCTATTCGCGGACCGGCACTGTAGCCAACAGCCACACGCCGCTGGGCGATGTCACGTTGTTCGTCGACGACGAGGTGGTCGGCACGCTCGCGGATGTGCAAACCCATCCCGGAACGTTCGGGCTCGCGGGCGCCGGGATCACCGTCGGGCGCAACGGCGGCTCGGGGGTATGCAGCCGCTACAAAGCCCCGTTCTCGTTCACCGGAGGCAGCATCGCGCAGGTCACCGTCGACCTGTCCGGCCGGCCCTACGTCGACGTGGAAGCCGAAATTGCGCTTGCCTTTTCGCGCGACTGAAGTCGTAGCGCTGTGCCTGCTGGCGGTCGCCGCGGTGGGCTGCGAGAAGACCACCGCCGGCCGGGTAACGGGCGGGAGCTCGTCGTCGACGGTTGCCACGACGTCCACGACGCGAGTGCCCGACCCGGCCGAGCCGGTGCCCGGCGTCGAAACCACGCTGCCCGACCACATTCCACCCAATGCGCTGGTGTGCTACCCGCCGCCCGCCAGCGGCTCCATGACCAAGGCCTCCGTCGCGGATCCGGCGGCGCCGGTGCTCACAGTCCCCTTGCCGAACGGCTGGGCGCCGACGCCGGGCACCGGTGACGTCGCGTTGACGGCGACCGGCCCCGACGGCATGGCGGTGCGGGTCAGCATCACCCGCACCGACCTCGAACCGGGCGGGGCTTTCCTGCGCTACGCCACCGACTTGCGAACGGCCAATCCCGGCGTCAAAGTCACCGCCACCGCCGCCCAGTTCTGCGGTTACAGCAGCCAGCTGCTCAGCGGAACCGGCGGCGGCGCAAACGACTTCGCCGACCGGATCACCCATGTCTGGACGAACACCCAGAAGTATCTGGTCGTCGTCCATTTGGAGGGGCCCGGCAAAGCCCCGGGGTTCGACGCGGCCAAATCCACGGTAATGCAGCAATTTGCCGTCATTATCCCCTGAAACTTGCCGTTTCCCCTGCTAGCATCTGGCCCGTGATGCCTCAATGACCGCCGGGACTCCGGCGCCGCCCGCACCGCCAGCACCGACCGGCTCCCGGGGCCGGCAAATCGCGATCACCTTTGGGATCGTCGTCGCCGTCATCGTCATCTACGTCCTGTCGCTGATCGCCGTGCACCTGCTGGCCAAGTCGGCGCCCGCGCTGCCCCCGGTGGATTTCACCAAGCTCGAGGCCGAAGACAGCGTCGTGCAGGTGCACCTCGAGAAGCTGGATACCGTTGCGAACCGGCTGACCGTGAACGTGCTTGTCTACCCGAAGGATTCGCTCTACGACAAGAATTTCGGCGTGCTGACCACCGACGCGGCGGTGCGGCTGTATCCGGAGAACGATCTGGGCGATTTGCAGTACCCGGTTGGCAAGGCGCCCGGGCAAGTCAGCACCGCGCTGGTAGCCCACGGCGATCCCGGTAACTGGCCGTTCGACTCTTACAAGACGGAAGTGATCGCGGCCGACGTGTTCACCGGCACCGGCCAGAACCGCGAAAAGGCGCCCGCCCGTGTGGAAGTCACCGGAAAGTTGGACGGTTGGGACGCCACGGTGACGCGCGTCCACGACCCCGACGACGCCAACCCTGACGTCCAGGACAACGTGATCATCACGTTGGAGAGGTCGAAGGGTCCGCTGATCTTCGACCTGGGCATCTGCCTGGTCCTGATCGCGCTGCCCGCGTTGGCGCTGTGGGTGGCCATTCCGATGGTGTTGGGCAGGACCACCTTCCTGCCGCCGCTGGGAACGTGGTTCGCGGCGCTGCTGTTCGCCGTCGTCCCGCTGCGCAACTTCCTCCCCGGTTCCCCGCCGCCGGGCTCGTGGGTGGACCAGGCCATCGTGCTGTGGGTGTTGATCGGGCTCGTTACCGCGATGTCCCTTTTCATCGTCGCCTGGTGGCGGTCCCGCGAGCGAAAGAAGCCGAATTAGGCTGGGAATCACTCGGGATTCGGTGCCTCTACGGAGCCGATCGCGTCGACGGCGCTCGATACCCGGGACTGGAAGTCGGGCGACAGCGGGATGTAGCCGTTCCTCGCCAGCTCGACCTGTCCGGGCCCGATCGCCGCCTGGAGGAACGCCTTGACCGCCTTGGCCACATCCAGGGTCGGATATTTGGAGCAGACGATCTCGTAGGTGGCCAGCACGATCGGGTAGACGTCGGGCTGGGCGGGGTTGTAGAACGACGAGATGTCGAGCACCAGGTCGTTGCCGCTGCCGATGATCCTGGCGCCGGTGATGGTCTTGCCGACCGTGTCGGTACCGATGCGCACCGGCCGCAACGACCTGCGGCTCGCCGGGGTCTTGATCTCGGCGGCGTAAAGCCCTTGCTGCAGCGCAAAAGACAGTTCGTTGTAACTGATCGCGCCCTCGGTGGTTTTTACCAGCGCCGCGGTGCCGTTGTTGCCCTGGGCGCCGGTGCCGACGCCGCCGTTGAAGGCCTTGCCCGTGCCCTTGTTCCAGGCGCCGCCGGACGCGGCCTGCAAGTAGGACTGGAAGTTGTCGGTGGTCCCGGACGCGTCGCTGCGATAGATGACGCGGATGTCTTCGGCCGGCATGGATGCGTTGAGTGCGGTGAGGGCCGGGTCATCCCAGCGCGTGATGGTGCCGTCGAAGATCTTGGCGATCGTGGATGCGTCGAGCACCAACGAGTCGACCGAGCCCAGGTTGTACGTGATCGCCAGTGGGCCGAACACGACGGGCAGGTTCCAGGCGTCGGCGCCGCCGCAGCGTTGTTTGGCCGCCGCGTACTGGTTTCCGGACAGCGGCGTGTCCGACCCGCCGAAATCCGTTTTGCCGGCAAGGAAGTCGCTGATCCCGGCGCCCGACCCGTTGGCGGTGTAGTTGAGGGTCTGCCCGGCGCACACCTTGCCGTAAGCCGCGACGAACTTCGTCATCGCGTTGGACTGCGCGGTCGAGCCGCTGGCCGTCAAGGTCTGCTTGCCGCCGCAGTCCACCTTGGCGCCCGCCGCATAGGCCAACATCGGGTGGGGGTCGGTGCTACATGCAGAGACCGCGACTGCCGCCGCAGCGAGCAGGCCGATGGCGGTCGCCGGTGGGTTGCGCTTCACGCTGGTTGGCTCCTGGAGACTGCGGTTTCGGCGCAGGCGTCATTGGTGGCGGCCGAGTCCCGTTTCGATACACGTCGAGACTTACCGCGATCCCGGGGCGCAAGCAAACAAACATCAGATGAACTGGCCGTCCCAGCCGGATGAATGCCGACGACCGGTGTCGGTGCGGCCGGAGTTCACCCCTAGCGTTCGCTGCGGGGGCGGTCTGTGGAAGTCGGGTCCGGCCAAATTGCCTGATTTACGCCAGAATTATGATTCGCCACCGGGCGGGCAGAAGTTCGCTACGATCTCCCTGGTGTCGCCTCCACGGTGCCGCATCGATCAGTCTCTAGCAAGGAGAATGATGGCCAGTCACGCGTCTCCGCCTCAGCAACAGCCCGCACCGTCAGCAACGCCTCGGCCCGCCGCTACGGCGCCGCCGCCGCCGCAGAAGCCCAGGCGCCGCCTGATCGTCGGCCTGGGCGCCCTGCTGGGCTTCGTGGTGGTCTATCTGTTATCGCTGTTCGGCTTTCACCTGCTGGCCAGCTCCGGAAAGCCACTCAAACCACCGGACCTGAACGCGACCGGCGACACCGTCGTGCTGGTCCGACTCGAGAAGCTGGACACCATCGCCAATCGCCTGGCGGTGAAAGTGCTTGTGATTCCCGAAGACTCGATGTTCGACAAGCGCCTCGACGTGTTGAAGACCGACACCGCGGTCCGCATGGATCCGCCGAACGACCTGGGCGACCTGCAATACCCGGCGGGGAAGTCGCCGGCGCAGGTCGCCACCACCATCGAGGCGCACGGCGACCCCAACAACTGGCCGTTCGACTCCTACCGCACCGACACCCTCTCGGCCGATGTCCTCGTCGGCCAGGGCGACGCCCGCCAATACATTCCGGCCCGGGTCGAGGTCGCGGGCGCGTTGGACGGCTGGGACGTGAGCGTCCAGCGCGTCGGCGAAGCCAGCCAGGACTCGGACCGGCCGGACAACGTGGTCATCACGCTGCACCGGGCCAAGGGCCCGCTGATCTTCGACCTCGGCATCTGCCTCGTCCTTTTCGCCCTGCCGGCGCTCGCGTTCGCGGTGGCCATCCAGATCGCGTTGGGCAGGCGTAAATTCGTGCCGCCGTTCGTGACGTGGTTCGCGGCGATGCTGTTCGCGGTCATACCGATCCGCAACTTCCTGCCGGGTTCGCCACCGCCCGGGGCCTGGATCGACCAGGCGCTGGTGATCTGGGTGCTGCTCGCGCTGGTCGGGGCGATGGGGTTGTACATGCTCACGTGGTACCGCCAGTCCGACTGAGGTGCTCGTACCCTGAACGGGTGCTCACCGAGCTGGTCGACCTACCCGGCGGATCCTTCCGCATGGGCTCGACCAGCTTCTACCCCGAAGAGGCGCCGGTCCACACGGTGACTGTCGCCGCGTTTGCGGTGGAGCGGCACCCCGTGACCAACGCGCAGTTCGGCGAATTCGTCTCCGCCACAGGCTATGTGACGGTCGCCGAGCAGCCGATCGACCCGGCGCTGTACCCGGGCGCCAACCCGGCGGAGCTGTGTCCCGGTGCCATGGTTTTCCGGCCCACGCCGGGACCGATCGACCTGCGCGACTGGCGGCAGTGGTGGGAATGGGTGCCGGGTGCGGATTGGCGGCACCCGTTCGGCCCGGACAGCGACATCGCCGACCGGGCCGATCATCCGGTGGTGCAGGTGGCCTACCCCGACGCCGCCGCGTACGCGCGCTGGGCGGGCCGGCGGCTGCCGACTGAGGCCGAGTGGGAGTACGCCGCCCGCGGCGGAAGTGTCGGCACGTATGCGTGGGGGGAGGAGCCCAACCCAGCCGGTCGACTGATGGCGAACACCTGGCAGGGCCGGTTCCCCTATCGCAACGACGGCGCCCTCGGCTGGGTGGGCACGTCGCCGGTCGGCACATTTCCGCCCAACGGATTCGGCTTGCTCGACATGATCGGAAACGTCTGGGAATGGACCGCGACGGAATTCTCCGCGCACCACCGGATCGACGGGCCGCCCAAGGCCTGTTGTGCCCCGACGGGACCGGCGAATCCGGCCGTCAGCCAGACGCTGAAGGGCGGTTCGCACCTGTGCGCGCCGGAGTACTGCCACCGGTATCGCCCGGCCGCTAGATCGCCGCAGTCACAGGACACCGCGACCACCCACATCGGGTTCCGCTGCGTCACGCAGCAAACGGACCCCGTTCACGGCGACGTCGCCCGACACTGAAGCGACGAGCGGGTTACCGCCGCATGGACGGCGAGTGACGGGGCGATCGTCGGCGCGCACCGTGCGCGTGAGTTCGCTAGCATCTGACCACGTGTGGCCCACGACCAGCCTCGGATCGCCAGTGGGTTGCCCATGACCGCCGAGGCCCCCGCGGCACCGGCCCCGCCGCCCCCGACGGACGCACCGACACCCCCCGCGCCGCACGGTGGCAAACACATGGCGAAGCGGCCGCGCATCGTCATCGGCGTCGCCATCCTGGCCGTCGTCGTCACGGCCTACATGCTGTCGCTGTTCGGCGTCCACTGGCTCGAACGATCGGAGGGGCCGCTCCCGCCGCTCGACCTGAGCCAGGGCGGCGGCGATGCGACCATCGTGCAGCTGCAGGTGGAGGAGCTCAAGCCGGTCGCCAAGCGTCTCGGGGTGAATGTGCTTGTCTATCCGGGCATTTCGGCCTACGACAACCGATTCGACGTACTGGGGACCGACGTCGCCGTCCGGCTGTATCCGACGAGCGACCTCGGCGACCTGCACTACCCGAAGGGCAAGGCGCCGGCACAGCTCAGCACCACGGTCGTGGCGCACGGCGACCCGGGCAACTGGCCGTTCGATTCCTATAGGACCGAGCCGATCTCGGCCGACGCGTTCGTCGGGTCGGGCGACAACCTGAAGAAGGTGCCTGCGCGGGTCGAGGTGACCGGGGAGCTGGACGGGTGGGACATCAGCGTCAACCGCGTCCACGATCCCGGTGCGCTGCCGACGCAGCGGGGCACCGACAACGGGAACGTGGTCATCACGCTGAAACGGGCCAAGGGCCCACTGATCTTCGACTTGGGCATCTGCCTGGTCCTGATCAGCTTGCCCACCCTGGCGCTGCTGGTCGCCATCCCGATGGCGATGGGCAGAAGGAAGTTCCTGCCGCCCTTCGCAACCTGGTACGCCGCGAACCTGTTCGCCATCGTTCCCTTGCGCAACATCCTGCCCGGCGCGCCGCCACCCGGTTCGTGGATCGACCAAGCCATCGTGCAGTGGGTGTTGATCGCGCTCGTGACGGCGATGAGCCTGTACATCTTCGCCTGGGTCCGGCAGGGCGACTAGCGGGTGCGCATCGGTCGAACGTGGCCGCTTCCCAGTTGAGGCGCCCGCGGCCGCGCGGTTATCCACAGCACCAGAAATTTGGGTGGACTTGTCGTAGCCGGGTGACAGACTCGAACATATGTTCGATTCTGGGGTGTCGTCGGCGGAGGTAATCGCCGCGTTCGATGAGCATTTCGAGCGGCGGTATCCGTCGAAGACGGCGGAGTCGGCGGCGTTGCTGGAGCGGGTGTCGGGGTGGTCGCGGGCGCAGAATCGGGCGGCGGCGGCGCAGTTGGCCGCGATCGGGGAGTTGTTCGCGTACCGGTTGTCGCGGTGCGGCGAGTG
>NZ_MPNT01000047.1 GCF_001907675.1 Mycobacterium paraffinicum | reverse complement strand
TGGCGCGGCCGCGGGCGCCGGGGCCGGGCTGGGCGTGGGCGGTGGGGTCGGCGCCAGCGCCGCCGGGATGAACGACGGGGCCGGCAGAACCGGAAGCACCGGGATGGCATGCAGCCCAGCCAAACCCGTCAGGCCGGCCAGACCACCGACCAGGGTGGGCACCACCAACGGAATCACCGAGACGGCCAGCAGGGGCACGATGGCCGGGATCAGCACGAGCATCTGCTCGAGCAACGTCTTGATCAGCGCGATGGTGTCGGTGACGATCGTGCCGATGGCTTCGATGGCGGTGAACAACAACGTCCAGGCGATGGTCGCCGGATTGCCCGAAGCGAACGCCGCGGCGAGGTCGGCCGCGATGAACGAGAAGGTTTGCGCCAGATAGGCGAAGTAGGAACCGAAATCCATCGGGTAGCCGAGGGCGAACGCGATGTTGAACGGGTTGAGGAAGCTCAGCGGATTGCCGAGGACGGGCAGCCAGGGGTCGAACCCGGAGAACAGCGCCTTGAAGAACGGGTTGTTCATCAGCAGATCGATGAACGGCTGGATGAACCTGTTGTAGAAGTCGATGAAGCCGATCCGCTGCAACCAGTCCAGGACCTCGTTCTGCCGGTCGGGGGGCAGCGACGACACGGAGGAAGCGGCCGCCAGGGTGTCGGCGGCCATGACCTGCGGGGCCGGCGTCGCTGCTGGGGCGGCAGCCACCGCGGCGGTGGCGACGCCCTCGTACGCGGCCATCACGGTGGCGGCCTGGCCCCACATCCGGGCGTAGTCGGCCTCGTTGAGCGCGATCGGGATGGTGTTGACGCCAAAGAAATTGGTCGCCACCAGCGCGGCGTGGGTGGCATGGTTGGCGGCCAACTCGGGCAGGGTCGGCATGGCCGCCAGGGCCGTGCAGTAGGCGACGGCCGCCGCTTGCTGCTGAGCGGCCATCGCCGAGCTGTCGGCGCCGGCGCGCGCCAACCACGCGAGGTACGGCGTGTGCGCGGCCAGGTAGGCCTCGGCCGTCGATCCGCCCCAGGCGCCGGCCTGCACCGCACCCAGCAGCGCGGTCAGCTCGGCGGCGGCCTCGCCGTACTCGGCGCTCAGCGAGCCCCAGGCCGCCGCGGCGGCCAGCAGCGGGCCGGGGCCGGGTCCACTGCTGAGTAGCGCCGAATGCACCTCCGGAGGGGAGGCCAGCCAGATCGGGGCGGTCATCGATCGCCGCCTTGGGTGGCGGCCAAAGCTCCTGACGCGGAGAAGATGCGCGCGGGGGCGGGATTGGTGTGGGCGCGGCGTCGGGGCGCCGATTCGGTGGTGGCGTCGACGGCCACCCATGCCTGGAGACGGGACATGGTGATTGACAGCTCTCTCGGGGTGCACCGCCCCGGGTCGCAGGACGCAATGACGCGAGTGTCCTGGCTCTCGGATCGCTGCTCGCCTCGCCTTCCAGCCTTTCAGCCGTGGCCGTTGAGGGTCGCTCCCCGATGACAGTGGCGGGACCGCGCCGGATTCGCACCGGCTTCCTGCATCGTCATCACCTTACGGACGACATTGTCGCATGCCTTGCCGCCGCCGGTCGGCAAATCCCGCCAAAGCCCTCGGCGAAGCCGCGTCAGCCGCCGTCCGATACCCGCAGGGCCAGCGAAAACAGCAGGCGCGCCTCGGGATCGGCGAGTGACGTGTCCAGCAGCTTCTCGATGCGCCGGATGCGATAGCGAACGGTGTTGGGGTGCACCCGCAACTCACGGGCGGCGGACGCGATATCGCCGAAGCCGTCCAGATACACGCGCAGCGTCTCGGCGAGAACCGGATCGTCGGCCCGCAGGCCGACGATCCTGGGATCGGTCAAACGCTGTTCGCGACCGATCAAGGTGACGATCTCGTCGAGCAGGACGGTGGTGCGCGCCTCGGCCAGCGACGTCACCTGTGGAATCGAAATGGGATGGCGCGCAGCGCTATCCAGCACACGGTCCAGCTCGGCGCGGGCGGGGGCGATTCCGGCAAGGCCGGCGACCGGCGCGGCGATGGCGGCCCGCAGCTGCACGCCGAGCTCGGTGCGCATCGCCGCGATGGTGCCGCGGACCCACGAGGTGACGGCACGGGTCTGCGTCTGCGGCAGCAGGACGTAGATGCGCGACCCGCGAGAAGCCACCTGGGCGTCCCGGCGAAATGCGCTGGCGCTCAGCGCCATCACGTCGGCCAGCCGGACCTGGCGGGGTGGGTCGTGACCGGTGTCCCAGCCGATCAGCGCCGCAGCGCCGTCGGCGGTGAGGTCGAGCTCGCGGGCGACCGCGTCCACGTCGGGGTCGCCATCGACCAGGCCCAGCAGCTGCTGCACCCGCCGCGCGTGGGTGGACGGCCGGGCGGCCAACCGGGCCATGATGCGCGCGGCCAGCACCGCCGCGCCCCGTAGCATCTCCTCGGCGTCGTCGGCCAGGGGTTGGCTGCCCTGCTGCACCCAGATGGTGCCGGCGAACTCCGGCGGCCGCCGCGCGTCGGGTTGGTAGATTCCGACGGCCAGCCGCGGGCGCAGACCCAACTCCGGGCGCTCGGCCACGCGGACCACCCCGTCGCCGGCCCGCAGCGCGTCGAAAATGCCCCATTGGCCGATCCATTCGAGATGCTCGGGCGGTCCCGCCCTGCCCAGAATGGACAGGCGGCGCAGTTCGTCGGCTTCGTCGTTGGAGGCCGAATAGGCCAGCACATGCGATTGGGCGTTCTCGATGCTGACCATTCCGTGGATGCGGTCGGCCAGCGACTGCGCCAAGCCGAACAGGTCGGTGCCCGAGTCTTCCGCCGCATCGGCGCGGTCGCCGTGGTGCGCCAGGACGTGATTGACCAACTGATAGAGCCGCTCCCAGCGCGCCCGCGGCTCGACGGCCACCACCGCCGCCCCCGCCCCGACCGCCGCGCTCACCAACGCGGTCGACGGCTCCTTTGCGAAGATCGCCGCCGGTACCCGCTCGCGCGCCTGCCTGGTGATCCACCGCAGTGCCTCGTCGTCGGCGACGCCCAGCAGGAAGAACACGTCGGCCGAGCCGGCGGCCGCCGCCAGCCCCAGCCGCACGTCGTCGCTGTCGATCAGTGCCGCCGAGCTCACCGGCAGGTCCAGCCCCCGCGGCGCCTCCACCAGGCTGACCAGGGTCGCGTCCAGCGCCAGCAGCAGCTGACCGAGCCCCACACCCGACATTGTCCGATCGTACTACCAAATGGTCGCAATCTTGTCTGATCGGCTAACTCCGGGGGTCGGCGCGGCGGGGATCCTGGCAACATGGACGCGATCACCGAAGTGCCGTTGCCGGCCAACGAGCCGGTCCACGACTATGCGCCGCACTCGCCCGAACGCGGCCGGTTACGCGCGGAATTGGCCGCGCTGGCCGACCACCCGATCGACCTCCCGCACGTGATCGGCGGCAGACACCGAATGGGCGACGGCGACCGCATCGACGTGGTGCAGCCGCACCGGCATTCCGCGAAGCTGGGCACCCTGACGAACGCCGGCCACGCCGAAGCGGTGGCGGCGATCGACGCCGCAATGGCCGCCAAGGGCGCCTGGGCGGCAATGCCTTTCGACGAGCGCGCGGCCGTGTTCTTGCGGGCCGCCGATCTGCTGGCCGGGCCGTGGCGGGAGAAGATCGCGGCCGCGACGATGCTCGGCCAGTCCAAGTCCGCCTACCAGGCCGAAATCGACTCGCCCTGCGAGCAGATCGACTTCTGGCGCTTCAACGTGGCCTTCGCGCGCCAGATCCTGGCTCAGCAGCCCATCAGCGGACCCGGGGAATGGAACCGCAGCGACTATCGCCCGCTGGACGGCTTCGTCTATGCCATCACGCCGTTCAACTTCACCTCGATCGCCGGCAATCTGCCGACCGCGCCGGCGCTGATGGGCAACACCGTGCTCTGGAAGCCGTCGATCACCCAGACGCTGTCGGCCTATCTGACCATGCAGCTGCTCGAGGCGGCCGGATTGCCGCCCGGCGTGATCAACCTCGTCACCGGTGACGGCTTCGCGGTCTCCGAGGTCGCGCTGGCCGACCCGCGGCTGGCCGGGATCCACTTCACCGGGTCGACGGCCACGTTCCAGCACCTGTGGCAGCAGGTGGGCGCCAACATCGGCCGCTACCACAGTTATCCGCGACTGGTGGGCGAGACCGGCGGCAAGGACTTCGTGGTCGCGCACCCCTCGGCGCGGCCGGATGTGTTGCGCACCGCGCTGATTCGCGGAGCGTTCGACTACCAGGGGCAGAAATGCTCGGCGGCGTCGCGGGCATTCGTCCCGCATTCGGTGTGGCGGCGGATGGGCGATGAATTCCTGGCCTCCTCGGCCGCGTTGCGCTACGGCGACATCACCGACCTGACCAACTACGGGGGTGCGCTGATCGACCGGCGGGCGTTCGCCAAGAACGTCGAGGCCATCGAACGGGCGAAGAGCGCCGCCCACGTCACCATCGCGGTGGGCGGCGAATACGACGACAGCGTCGGCTATTTCGTGCGCCCCACGGTGCTGCTCTCCGATGATCCCACCGACGAGTCGTTCGCCACCGAGTACTTCGGCCCGCTGCTGTCGGTGCACGTATACCCCGACGACGACTACGAGCGAATCCTCGACGTCATCGACACCGGCTCGCGGTACGCGCTGACCGGGGCCGTCATCGCCGACGACCGCGACGCCGTGCTGACGGCGCAGGAGCGCCTGCGCTTCGCCGCGGGAAACTTCTACGTCAACGACAAGCCCACCGGCGCGGTCGTCGGGCGCCAGCCGTTCGGCGGCTCGCGCGGATCCGGCACCAACGACAAGGCCGGGTCGGTGCTGAACCTGCTGCGTTGGACGTCGGCGCGGACTCTCAAGGAGACGTTCGTCCCGGCGACCGACCACCCGTATCCGCACATGGCGGCCGACTGATGGCCCGGTTGTTCGCCCACACGCTGCGGCCGGCGATCATCGCCGCCAGCCGACGATCGGGATTGCGCCGCGCCGCCGAAGGGTTGCCGGTGACCCGCCGCGTCGTGCATCGCTTCGTGCCCGGCGAGACGATCGGCAGCGCGCTGGACAGCGTTGCGGCGCTTCGCACTTCGGGCCGCCTTGTCAGCATCGACTATCTGGGGGAAGACGTCACCGACGCGGACGAGGCCGACACGGCGGTGCGGGTCTACCTCGATCTGATCGACCACCTGGGGCGCTTCGACGACCGCGGCGCCGTGCAGCCGCTCGAGGTGTCGCTGAAATTGTCGGCGCTGGGTCAGTCGCTGGGCCGCGACGGTGAGAAGGTTGCCCGGGAGAACGCGTGGACGATTTGTGAAGCGGCGCAGCGGGCCGGTGTGTGGGTGACGGTGGACGCCGAAGACCACATGACGACGGATTCGACGCTGTCGATCGTGCGCGACCTGCGGCTCGAATTCCCTTGGCTCGGCCTGGCATTGCAGGCCTACCTGCGGCGCACCGTCGCCGACTGTGCTGAGTTCGCGGCGGCGGGGGCGCGGATTCGGTTGTGCAAGGGCGCTTACGACGAACCGGCGGCGGTTGCCCATCGCGACCCCGCCGCCGTCACCGCGGCCTACCTGCATTGCCTGCGGGTGCTGATGGCCGGCTCCGGCTACCCGATGGTGGCCAGCCACGACCCGGCCGTCATCGAGGCGGTGCCCGCGCTCGCGCGCGAAGCGGGCCGCTCCGCAGCCGATTTCGAGTACCAGATGCTGTATGGCATCCGCGACCTCGAGCAGCGCCGACTGGCCGAATCGGGAAATCAGGTCCGCGTGTACGTGCCGTTCGGAACGCAATGGTATGGCTATTTCATGCGTCGGCTGGCCGAGCGGCCCGCCAACCTGACGTTCTTTCTGCGGGCGTTGGCGCAGCGCGGTCATTGAGTGTGCGTTGCGGGCTTTGAGCGTGCGGCCTTTGCGGCGACACGCCGACGATCACAGGCCCAGGACGCACACTGAATGCCCGTTGCGCGGCGCCCAACTCCGGCCGCCAAGGATCACCCGCAGGCGTAGCCTCTCGGGCATGAGCCTGGTTATCGAGGAGATGCCCGATCTCGGCATCACGCGTGTATCGCGTTGGGTCTTCAACTGCTACGTCCTGCGCGGCGGCGACGCCGCGGTGGTGGTCGACGCCGGATTACCGCGGGTCGCCGGCGATCTGGCGCCCGTCGTGGGTCGCCTCGGCGGCACCTTGCACGCCGTGGTGGCGACGCACGGCCACAGCGATCACGTCGCGGGCGCGGCGGCACTCGCCGCCCGCTACGGCGCGCCAATCTGGTTGCCCGACAAGACGCTTACCTACCTCGACGGGGCGAAGCCCCGCACGCCGACGCCAGCGAAGGCCGCAACGATCTGGCCCACCCTGATCGACCAGCCGCTTGATCGTGTCGGCTTCAGCGGGTTCCTCGGCGGCGCTCGACTGGCGGGATACGGCACGCCGGCCGGCATGCGCTGGACGGGGGCATCACCCCGCGGGGGACTGACCGACGGCCAGTCGCTGCCCGGCGCACCGGAGTGGACGGTCGTCAACGCGGGCGGACACACCGATGACAGCATCGCCCTGTGGAACCCGACGACGCGCACGCTGCTGTCCGGTGACGCCGTGCTGACAGTCCGCGGCAAGGTCTGGCACACACCGGAAATCGTCGACCCGGTGAGCGCCGCCGCCACACGAAAGCGGTTGGAAGAGCTTCCGGTTGCGCACCTGCTGCCCGGCCACGGCCGGCCGGTTCACGTCGCCGAAACCGTGTGGCCCGATCAGCGGCGTTGAGGCCTAACCGCGGCGCGGTCGCGGCCGGTCGCCCGCGAAGCCACGCACCACGTGCGCCCGCACGAACTCGGCCGCCACGTCGGGATCGTCCATGTCCCGCATGGGGGACGGCGTGCTGAAGAGCGAGAACAGAATGCGCGCAAACCATTCCGCGGCGGACTCGACGTCGAGGTCCTTGCGCACCTCACCGGTGAGCCGCGCGGCGGACAGGTAGGGCGCGAAGAAGTCGACGCACTCACGCAGCAGCACGGCGGCATCCTTGGTCAACAGCAGGCTGACCGCATCCTCGTCGAAGTACTTCTCTGACGCGATGGATCGCCGTGCCTGCGTCACGAAAACCGCTGCCCGACTGAGCTTTTCCTCGAGCGAACCACCCCGGTCCATGGCCTTGGACATCTCGCGGTAGAACCGTTCGGAAGCGTGTTCGGCGCACGCCTCGATGATGGCTGCCTTGTCGGAAAAGTATTCGTAGATGGTGCTGCGGGACACGCCGGCCGTCCTGGCGATGTCGACGATCGTCGCCTTCTGCAGTCCCTGCTTGCCGAAGCAGGCGTACGCGGATTCCACGATCAGCTCGCGGGTGTCGATGGCCTGGTCCGCTTGCGTCATCAGACCTCGCTAGTCCGACGGCGCCAGGATCAGCCCGCTGGTGGGGACCCCGGTGCCCGACGTGACGAGGACGTGTTCGACGTTGTCGACCTGGTTGTACGACGTGCCGCGCACCTGGCGCACCCCCTCGGTGATGCCGTTCATGCCGTGGATGTAGGCCTCGCCCAGCAGCCCGCCGTTGGTGTTGATCGGGAATTCTCCGCCCAGCGACAGCCGCTCGACGGTGGCGAAGTCCTTCGCCTCGCCCCGCCCACAGAACCCGAGTTCCTCCAACTGGGTGAACACGAAGGGCGTGAAATGGTCGTAGATGAAGGCGGTTTGGATGTCCTGCGGCTTGAGCCCCGAGTCCCGCCACAGCCTGTTGGCGACCACACCCATCTCGGGCAGGCCGGTGATGTCGTCGCGGTAGTAACTGGTCATCATCTCGCCGTTGGCGGCCGCGCCCTGGGCGGCCGCGGTGATGATCGCCGGCGGCTGCCGGAGGTCGCGCGCGCGTTCGGCGCTGGTGACCACGAGCGCGACCCCACCGTCGCTCTCCTGGCAGCAATCCAGCAGCCGCAGCACCGGTTCGACGATCCAGCGCGAATTCTGGTGGTCTTCCAGCGTGATCGGGCGCTGGTAGAACCAGGCATCGGGATTGCGGGCCGCGTGCGCGCGGTCCACCACCGCGATGCGACCGAAGTCGGAGTTGGTGACCCCGTAGGTGGACATGTAGCGCTGGGCGTGCATCGCGACCCACGCCGCGGGGGTGAGCAAGCCGAACGGCGCGTAATGGGCCATGAACAGCGGGGTTTCGCTCATGTCGCGGCCGCTACCGCCAAACCGGAACCCGGAGCGTTCGTTGAAGGCGCGCCAACATACCACCACGTCGGCGACGCCCGTCGCGACTGCCATCGCGGCGTGCACGACGGTGCCGGCCGCCGCACCGCCGCCGTGGTGCACGCGCGAGAAGAAGCTCAGGTCGCCGATGCCGACGTTGCGCGCGATCTCGATCTCGTCGCTGGAATCCATTGTGAAGGTGACCATGCCGTCGACGTCGGCGGGTTCCAGTCCGGCGTCGTCGAGCGCGGCGCTCACCGCCTCGCAGGCCAATTGCAGTTCGCTGCGGCCGGATTCCTTGGAGAACTCGGTCTGGCCGATCCCGACGATGGCGGCGGCGCCGGGCAGTGAGCCGCTCACGCTTGGTCCCTTTCGAAGTCCCCGTCGAGCAGGCTGAGGACCGCGGTGCCCGAGACGTGGTCGCCCAGGCTGTTGGAGCCCTTGAACGTCACTTCGACGAAGTTCTCACCCCCGGTGCCCTCGGTCTTCCCGGTGACGCTGCCGGTGAAGCGCAGCGGGTCGTCCGGAAAGCACGGCACGCCAAGGCGAATCGACAGATTCTTGACCATCGCCTCGGGTCCGGCCCAGTCGGTGAGGAACCGCACGCAGTAGCCGTTGGTGGTCAGGATGTTCATGAACAGGTTGGGCGAGCCCTGCTTGTTGGCGTAGTCGCGGTCGTGATGCACGGGCATGAAGTCGCGGGTGGCGATCGCCCCGGCGACGATCATCGTCGTGGTGATCGGGATGTCGAGCGGGGTGACCTCATCGCCGACGGAGATGTCCGCCCAGCGCAGGGTGCTCGTGCGGCTCGCGGTGGTCGTCATGGGAGTCCTTCCGAGTACGTTGCGCCGAGGTGGATCGGCGGGGCCGAGCGAGAGCTCACGTGAACGCCGTGCCCGCGCCTAGCCGACTGGCCGAAACTGATGCAACACCAGGTCGTTATCGAAACCGTGGTAGTACACCTCGACCGGCATTCCCGTCCTCACGTCCGCCGGGTCGATGCCGGTCAGGTTGGATACCAGCCGCACGCCCTCGTCGAGCTCCACCAGCACGACGACGTAGGGATATTCGAAAAACGGGAATTTCGGTTCGTGCGGCATCACGTAGCTGTAGACGGTGCCGCGGCCCGACGACTCCACGGTGTCCCAGCCCAGCGAACGGCAGTGGGGGCACATCGGGCGGGGTGGGTGGCGCAGTTGCCCGCAACCGTTGCAACGTTGAATCAGAAGTTTATTGTCCCGCAACCCGTTCCAGAAGAATTCGGTGTCCGCTGTGATCGCCGGCGCCAGCCTGGTGTCCATCAGTTCTCCGGCCTGAATCGCAGCACGCGGAATCGCTGCCGGCCCAGAACTTCTCCGTTCTGGTCGGTGTAGGTGGTCAGCCAGGTCAGGAAGAAGCCGGTGCCCAGCGCCGTCTTCTTCTCCTCGGAGACCGATTCGTACACCGTCGTCGCGCTGATGACGTCGCCCAGGCGTGGGTAGCGCTCGATCTCGAACTCCGAGTTGGTTGCCACGGTGCTGGTGTAACCGGCTTCGTCCAGGAATGCCGTTGGGTTGCCTTTGATTTCGATCGGAGCGCCACCCCGCTCGCCGATGCCCTCCAGGATCGGCGACGGCATGGTCCAGGTCTGCAGCATCACCGGCGGCGACACGATGCCGCCGAACCGCGACTTCTCGGCGAACTCCGGGTCGAGGTAGACGGGGTTCATGTCGGCCATCGCGTAGGCCCAGTGCCGGATCATCGGCTGGTTGACCGGATCCGGCGCTATCGAGGGTTTTCCGGTGCCGCCGGTCGGCCGGCCGACGAGGGCCCGCACCTTGGCGCTGACGGTTTCTGCGTCGGTCACTGTGGTGCTGTCCTCCTATGTTGCGGCGGCGCGAAGCTCACGAGAACGAAACGTTCGGTGATGACGTCATTTCAGCAGACCGGCGCCGTCGTGCGGCGGCCGCCACGCCTGGAATGGATCGCGCGTCGGGAAGGGAAGCAAACGCGGTGAAAAGCGGTCCGCACGCGGCCTCCCGGGACAAGCGATCCGACACATTGGGGTGATGTGTCTTGCGGCCTTGTGTTTACCTTGGCGCCACGGCCCTGTCAACACCGTTATGAAGCGCGAGAATCGTGCGCAATTCGCGTGGTTGATGATTGACCGCACGGGAGGCGCGGGTGTACACCAAGGGGTTACATGACCGACTTTCGGGTGAGGAAGCGCATGACCGAGCTGCAGACTCCGCGACCCCTCGTCGACACCTATCAGCTCTACATCGACGGGAGCTGGGTCGAGCCGGCGGACGGTCGCTACGACGACATCAACCCCGCCACCGAGCAGCCCATCGGCACCGCCCCCGACGCAAGTGTGGCCCAGGTCGGCGCGGCCATCGACGCCGCCCGCCGGGCCTTCGACAACGGGCCGTGGGGCCGCATGGGTCCCGACGAGCGGGCCGGGTGCCTCAACCAGCTGGGTGCGGCCCTGCTCAAGCACGCCGACGAGATCTTCGCGCTGTCCCAGATCGAATGGGGCTGCGTCGAAAACGAACGCATGATGCAGATCGACGGCGCCGGCTACATGTCCATGCACGCGGCCCAGCTCGCCACCAAGCTGATCGACGAGCCGGTCACCGGAATAGGCGCCGGAACGACGTTGCTGCGGCACGAGCCGCTGGGCGTCGTATCGATCCTGACGCCGTGGAACTTCCCGCACAGCCTCAACGTCATGAAGGTGAACAACGCGCTGGCCGCGGGCAACACCGTCGTGCTCAAGCCGTCGCCGCTGACTCCGCTGGCCGGGCTCGCGCTCGCGCGCATCATCGACGAGGAGACCGACATCCCGCCCGGCGTGGTCAATGTCGTCACACCGTCGGGGCTCGAGGCCGCCAAACTGCTCACCACGGATCCGCGCATCGACATGATCAGCTTCACCGGCAGTTCCGCCGTCGGGTGCGAGGTCATGCGGTCCGCGGGCGACGCCATGACGCGGCTCCTGTTGGAGTGTGGCGGAAAGTCGGCCAGCATCATCCTCGACGACACGCAGGTGACCGACGACATGCTGCGGCAGATGCTGTTCGATTGCTGCTCATTGCACGCCGGGCAAGCCTGCATCCTGCACAGCCGGTTGTTGCTTCCCGATTCGTTGCACGACGACATCGTCGACCGGCTGGTCGCGCTGGCTTGCGACGTCAAGGTCGGCGATCCCACCGACCCCACGGTGCAAATGGGCCCGCTCATCAGCGCCGCGCAACGCGACCGCGTGCAGGCGCACGTCGACGGCGCGGTCCACGACGGCGCGACGCTGGCCACCGGCGGCGGTCGCCCGGCCGGCCTGGGCGTCGGCTACTACTTCGAGCCGACGATTCTCACCGGCGTGCAACCGGATTCGACGATCGCCCAGGAGGAGGTATTCGGGCCGGTGCTGTCGGTGCTCCGCTACCGCGACGACGATGACGCCGTCGCGATCGCGAACAACTCGTGCTACGGGCTGTCCGGTGCCGTGTGGGGCGCCGACGTGGACCGGGCCGTCGCGGTCGCCCGGCGCATGCGCACCGGTCAGGTCGCCGTCAACGGCATCGGGCCGGGCGACGCGCCGTTCGGCGGCTTCAAGCTCAGCGGGTTCGGTCGGGAGAGCGGCGGAATCAGCGGGCTGCACCAGTACATGGAGGTGAAGGCCATCGGCGTCCCGGCATGACGGGTCCGCCGCGAGCCCGACGTCGGTGAGCCTTTGGTAAACGGCCCGTCACATGCCAAGCTGCTGACATGGCCATCGAGATCGCTCGCCCCAAGCTTGAGGGAAACATCGCCGTCGGAGAAGACCGCCAGATCGGCTTCGCCGAATTCGGTGACCCGCAGGGACGGGCGATGTTCTGGCTGCACGGCACCCCCGGCGCCCGTCGACAGATCCCGGTCGAGGCGCGGGTCTACGCCGAGCACAACCACATCCGCCTCATCGGCCTCGACCGCCCGGGAATCGGCTCGTCGACGCCGCACCGCTACGAGAACATCCGCGCGTTCGGCGACGACCTGCGCGCCATCGCGGACACGCTCGGCATCGACAAGATGGCCGTGATCGGCCTGTCCGGTGGCGGCCCGTATGCGCTCGCGTCCGCCGCGGTGCTGCCCGACCGGGTCGTCGCACTCGGCGTGCTCGGCGGCGTCGCGCCCTTCCTCGGCGACGAGGGCATCACCAGCGGGCTGATGAACCTGGGCAAGCGGCTGGCACCCCTGCTGCGGCTCGGCGGCGACCCGCTGCGGATCGGCGCGAGCCTGGTGATCCGGTCAATCCGACCGGTCGCCAATCCCGCGCTCTACCTCTATGCCGCGATATCGCCCGAGGGTGACCGGCGCCTGCTCACCCGGCCCGAGTTCGCCGCCATGTTCCTCGACGACCTGCTCAACGGCAGCCGCAAGCAACTCGCGGCCCCGTTCAACGACGTCATCCTGTTCACCCAGGACTGGGGCTTCCGGCTCGACGAGGTCAAGGTCCCGGTGCGCTGGTGGCACGGCGACAGCGACCACATCGTGCCGTTCGCGCACGGCGAGCACGTCGTGTCCCTGCTGCCCGACAGCGAGCTGATCGTGCTCCCGGGTGAAAGCCACCTCGGCGGCCTGGGCCGCGGTGAGGAGATCCTGTCCACCCTGACCAAGATCTGGGACGAGCAAGACTGACCCTTTGGCGGCCGGGTAGCCTGCTGACGTGCTGCTGGCGTCCCTGAATCCCGCGGCGGTCACCGCCACCGACATCGCCGACGCGGTGCGCGTCGACGGCACCGTGCTGAGCCGCAGCGACCTGGTTGGCGCCGCGACGTCGGTGGCCGAGCGGGTCGCCGGCGCGGAGCGGGTCGCGATCCTGGCCACGCCGACCGCATCGACGGTGCTGGCGGTCACCGGCTGCCTGATCGCCGGCGTGCCGTTCGTCCCGGTGCCCGCCGATGTCGGCGCGGCCGAGCGCCGTCACATGCTCACCGATTCGCGGGTGCGGGCCTGGCTCGGCCCCATCCCGGACGAGCCAGAGGGGTTGCCGCACATCCCGGTGCGGCTGCACGCCCGGTCCTGGCACCGCTACCCCGAGCCGTCTCCTGACGCCACCGCGATGATCATCTACACCTCCGGCACCACCGGGCTGCCCAAGGGCGTGGTGTTGAGCCGGCGCGCGATCGCCGCCGACCTCGACGCGCTGGCGGACGCCTGGCAGTGGACGCCCGACGACGTGCTGGTGCACGGCCTCCCGCTGTTTCACGTGCACGGGCTGGTGCTGGGGCTGCTCGGGTCGCTGCGGGTGGGAAACCGCTTCGTGCACACCGGAAAACCCACACCGGCGGCCTACGCTGCGGCTTGTTCGGAGGCGGGCGGGACCCTGTATTTCGGGGTGCCGACGGTGTGGTCGCGGGTGGTGGCCGACGAGGCCGCCGCCCGGGCGCTGCGCCCGGCGCGGCTGCTGGTGTCCGGCAGCGCCCCGCTGCCGGTTCCGGTCTTCGAGCGGTTGGCCCGGCTGGCCGGGCACGAACCGGTCGAACGGTACGGCGCCTCCGAATCGCTGATCACGCTGTCGACGCGCGCCGACGGCGAGCGGCGCGCCGGCTGGGTGGGCCTGCCACTGGCCGGCGTGCAAACCAGGTTGCTCGACGACAGCGGCGCCCCGGTGCCGCACGACGGGGAAACCGTTGGGCGCCTTGAGGTTCGGGGCCCGATGATGTTCGACGGCTACCTGAACCGGCCGGAGGCCACCGCCGAGGCGTTCGACGCCGACGGCTGGTACCGCACCGGTGATGTCGCCGTCGTCGACGGCGGGGGCATGCACCGCATCGTCGGCCGCGAATCGGTCGACCTGATCAAGTCGGGCGGCTACCGGATCGGCGCCGGCGAGATCGAGACGGCGCTGCTCGGCCACCCCGGGGTGCGCGAGGCCGCGGTCGTCGGGATGCCGGACCAGGACCTGGGCCAGCGGATCGTCGCGTTCGTCGTCGGCGCGCCGGACCTGAACGCCGACGAACTGATCAACCACGTCGCGCAAGAGCTTTCGGTGCACAAGCGGCCACGCGAGGTGCGCCTGGTCGACACGTTGCCCCGCAACGCGATGGGCAAGGTGCTGAAAAAGCAGCTGCTGTCCGACGGCTGACACGCAGGAAGTTGCCAGCTTCAGCGCCGGGCGCGACCGGGAAGCTTCACCTACCGTCGTAACCGTGAACCGGCCTACCACCCCGATGCGGCGGATCGCCGCCGCCTGTCTCGTCGGCTCGGCCATCGAGTTCTACGACTTCCTGATCTACGGGACCGCGGCGGCGCTGGTGTTTCCCACGGTGTTCTTCCCGGCCCTCGGCCCGACGCTGGCCACCATCGCCGCCATGGCGACGTTCGCGACGGCGTTCCTGTCCCGCCCGCTGGGGGCGGCCGTCTTCGGCTACTTCGGCGACCGGCTCGGCCGCAAGAAGACGCTGGTCGCCACGCTGCTGATCATGGGCGCGTCGACGGTGAGCGTGGGCTTGGTCCCCAGCACGGCGTCGATCGGCATGGCGGCGCCGCTGATCCTGATCGTGCTGCGGCTGCTGCAGGGATTCGCGGTGGGCGGCGAGTGGGCGGGGTCCGTCTTGCTGAGCGCCGAGTACGCCCCGACCGGCAAACGCGGCTGGTACGGCATGTTCACCCTGCTCGGTGGCGGCACCGCGGGCATCCTTGCCAGCCTGACGTTTCTCGCCGTCAACCTCACCATGGGCGAGAACAGCTCGGCGTTCATGGCGTGGGGATGGCGGGTCCCGTTCCTGCTCAGCAGCGGGCTGATCGGGATCGCGTTGTACGTGCGGCTCAACATCGAAGAAACCCCGCTCTTCGTGGAGGAGAAGGCCCGCGACCTGGTGCCCAAGGCCCCGCTCGCGGAGCTGCTGCGGTTCCATCGGCGGGAGATCCTGCTCGTCGCGGGCAGCTTCCTGGGCGGCATGGGCTTCGTCTACCTGGGCAACACCTTCCTGGTCATGTACGCCCACAACCATCTGGGCTACACGCGGAGCTTCATTTGGGGCGTCGGCGCGCTGGGCGGACTCACCAGCATGATGTTCGTGGCGTTCTCGGCGTGGCTCTCCGATCGGGTCGGGCGACGGCGGGTGATGTTGTGCGGGCTGCTGGCCTGCCTGCCGTGGGCGTTCGCGGTCATCCCGCTGCTCGACACCTGCAAGCCGGTGTTCTACGTCGTCGCCGTCGTCGGCATGTTCGGCGCCGCCGCGGTGGCCAACGGTCCCACGGCGGCCTTCGTGCCCGAACTGTTCGCCACCCGCTACCGCTACAGCGGCGCGGCGGTGGCGATGAACCTGGCCGGCATCCTCGGGGCGGCCGTGCCGCCGCTGCTGGCCGGCACGCTGCTGGCGACCTATGGCAGCTGGGCGATCGGGCTCATGATGGCCACGCTGGTGGTGGCCAGTTTCGTGTCGGTCTATCTGCTGCCCGAAACCAAGGGAACCGCGTTGGGCGGGGTCCCTGCCGCGGAGAAGGTCGCCGCCGACGCATAGCCGGGCTCAGTTGACGTGCAGGTCCTCATTGAGGGTGATGCCGTGACCGCCGCGGGCCACCACCTCGACCGCGCCGCTGACCGAGTTGCGGCGAAACAGCAGGTTGTTGCCGCCGGATAGCTCGAGGGCCTTCAGCAGCTGGCCGTCGGGCGTGGCGACCTTGGTGCCCGCGGTCACGTAGAGACCGGCTTCGACGACGCAGTCGTCGCCCAGCGAGATGCCCAGCCCGGCGTTGGCACCGAGCAGGCACCGCTTTCCGATCGAGATGACTTCCGTGCCGCCGCCGGACAGCGTGCCCATGATGGATGCGCCGCCGCCGATATCGGATCCGTCGCCCACCACCACGCCGGCCGAGATGCGGCCCTCGACCATCGACGCGCCCAGGGTGCCGGCGTTGTAGTTGACGAAGCCCTCGTGCATCACCGTCGTGCCGGGCGCCAGGTGGGCGCCCAGCCGCACCCGGTCGGCGTCGGCGATGCGCACCCCGGTGGGCACCACGTAGTCGACCATCCGCGGGAACTTGTCGATGCCGTAGACGGTCACCGGGCCCTGCCGGCGCAGCCGCGCCCGGACGGCCTCGAACCCGTCGACCGCGCACGGTCCACGGTTGGTCCAGACCACATTGGTCAATACTCCGAACAGGCCGCCGGCGTTCAGCCCGTGCGGCGCCACGAGCCGGTGCGACAACAGGTGCAGCCGCAGGTAGGCGTCGTAGGCGTCGGCGGCCACGTCGTCGAGCGAACCGATGACCGTCCGCACGGCGATGCTCTCGGTGCCGCGGTCGTCGTCGCGGCCGACCAGCGCCACCAGCTCCGGCGGGATGTCCGACAACGCGAGCCGCGACGTCCCGCCGGTGCCCGACTCGGCCAGCTCCGGTGCGGGAAACCACGTGTCGAGGACCGATCCGTCGGCGGCCAGCGTCGCCAACCCGATGCCTACAGCTCCAGTCACGGCGGTCAGGTTACTTGGGCCGCCGAGCTGGGGGTCGCCCCGCCCTGCGAGCAGACGCAGAATCGCACTCCGGGCCCGCCTCGCATGCGATTCTGTGTCTGCTCGCGGCCCTAAGGCGACCATCTACCCTGGATGGGTGCTGGACTTGCGCGGGGATCCGATCGAACTGACCGCGGCGTTGGTCGACATCCCCAGCGAATCACGAGACGAGGCGCGCCTGGCCGACGAGGTGGAGACCGCGCTGCGCGCCCAGACGTCCGGCTTCGAGATCGTGCGCAACGGCAACGCCGTGCTGGCGCGCACCCGGCGGCAGCGCCCGTCACGGGTCCTGCTGGCCGGGCACCTGGACACCGTGCCGGTCGCCGGCAACCTGCCCAGCCGCCGCGAGAACGGAGACCTGTACGGGTGCGGCGCCGCGGACATGAAATCCGGTGACGCGGTCTTCCTCCATCTGGCCGCGACCGTGGCCGAACCGGTCCACGACCTGACCCTGGTGTTCTACGACTGCGAGGAAATCGACGCGGCCGCAAACGGTTTGGGCCGCATCGAGCGCGAGCTGCCCGACTGGCTGGCCGCGGACGTCGCCATCCTGGGCGAGCCCACCGGCGGCTACATCGAGGCCGGTTGCCAGGGCACGCTGCGGGTCGTGATCAGCGCCACCGGGACGCGCGCGCATTCGGCGCGATCCTGGCTGGGCGACAACGCCATCCACAAGCTCGGCGCGGTCCTGGACCGGCTGGCGGCCTACTCCGCGCGCACCGTGGACATCGACGGCTGCGAGTATCGCGAGGGCCTGTCCGCCGTCCGCATCGACGGCGGCGTAGCGGGCAACGTGATCCCCGACGCGGCCGCGGTCACGGTCAACTTCCGCTTTGCCCCCGACCGGTCGGTGGCCGCGGCGCTGCAGCACGTGCACGAGGTGTTCGCGGGGCTCGACGTGCACATCGAGGCGACCGACGCCGCCGCCGGCGCGCTGCCCGGGCTGGCGCAGCCCGCCGCCAAGGCCCTGGTCGAGGCCGCGGGCGGACAGGTCCGGGCGAAGTACGGGTGGACCGACGTCGCGCGTTTCGCTGCGCTGGGTATCCCGGCGGTCAACTTCGGCCCGGGCGATCCCAACCTCGCGCACCGGCGCGACGAGAGCGTCCCGGTCGCCAACATCACCGCCGCGGTGGACATGCTGCGCGGCTACCTCGGCGGCTAGTCATCGCCGGCCCGCGCGCCGAGCGTCACGCCAGCGTGGCGCGGGACGCCGAGCGCCACGCTGGCGTGACACTCGCAAGCAAGCGGCTAGTCAGCTACCGCACCGCTGGGCCTGGGCGGCGGCGTCGGCGGCGGCTGCGCGCATCCCGACCGCGGCCAGTTCGTCCGACACAACCAACAGCGCCGGACCATCGCCGGCCGTCAGCGCGCGCGCGTGGGCGAGCGCGAGTTTGCCTGCCGCGCAGTCGATTTCGTCACAAAGTCGGCCCAACGGATCGGCCGCTCGGGTGTCGCCGAGCCGCACGGCGTCATGCCACACGCGCATCGCCACCACCCGCTGGCCGCTGCGCTCGGCCATCCGGGCGGCGTCGCGGGCGGCGGCCACCGCGCCGTGCCGGTCGCGCATCGAGGCCAGCCGCCACGCCCGCGCGACACCGAGCTCCGGCGCGAACAGCGCCGACTTGGTGCCGTGCCGGGATTCGGCCCTGCCCAACGTCTTTCCCGCGGCCGCAATGTCACCCTGCTGGGCCAGCGCGGAGGCCAACAACGTCAACGACAGCGGCCCCCACGAATACCCGGTGCGTTCCAGCGTCGCAGCCGCCGGACCCAACAGCGCTGCGGCTCGGTCAAATTCACCGTCGGCGAGCAACACATGGGCCAGCAGCACCTCACCGATCGCGCGGCCCGGCTGCTGCAACTCGGCGAAATCCGTGAACTGCTGGGCGAGCTCGCGGGCCGCCTCGAGCCGGCCCGCCATCAACAACGCGGTGGTCTGCCCCAACCCGATGGTGAAGCGCAGCAACCCGGGATGTTCGGCGGCCAGGGCGCGCTGGGCCAGCGGCTCGACGTCGTCGAAACGCCCCTGCCGCGCAGCGCACAACGCCGCCGCGCTGGCCGCCCAGGCCACCGCCTGGTCGTCGGCGTCCGGCGCGGCCAGCACCTCGCCGGCGACCTTCACGGCGTGGCCGACGTTGCCCGCGTTCATCGCGAACGTGGCGCTCAGGGCGTCGAGGGTGGTCCGCGCGCCCGCGTCCGCGACGCGATTGCGGACGGTCCGCAGAAACGCGGTGGCGCGCTCGGGCTCGCTGAGCATCCAGAACTGGTTGGCCGCGCGCAGCAGCGCCCAGTCCAGGAGCGCGGCCTCGGTCAACGCGGCGGGATCCAGGCCGGCCAGCACCGCGTCGGCCTCGCGGCCGCGGCCCTGCCACCCCAGGGCGTGCGCCAGCGCCAGCCGCGCCGCCAGCCCGCCGGAGCGCTCCATCGCCGAGGAGGCCAGCCGTTCGCCCAGGGCCAGGTCGCCCAGCCTCAGCGCCTGTTGCGCGGCGGCCACCACTTCGGCCGTCGGCTGCGGAGCGTCGCTGTCCAGGGCCAGCGACGCCAACCGCAGCCGGTCGCCGAGGTGGTCCGGCGGATGCTGCGACAGCAGCCGCACCACCTCGGTGCGCCGTTGCCGCGCGCCGTCACCGCCGAGCGCGGCGAGCGCCCGTTCGGCGAAGAGCGGGTGGGCCGTGTACACCACCGGTTCGTCCGACTCCCCACTGCGCGCCCGCGTCTCCACGGCCCCGCAGTCGGTGGCCTGGCGGACCGCGTCCGAGCCGGTGAGGGCGTTCAGGTCGGCGACCGACAGCGGCTCCGCGACGGCGAGGTAGTCCAGCACCGCCCGGGCCGCGGCGGGAATCTCGGCGAGGAACGCGTCGACCTCGGCCGCCGTGGTCATCCCGCCGGCCGGTTCGATGTCGATTCGGGGGAGCAGGCGATCGGTCCACAGCGCCGCGACGGCCTCGGGAGACGATTCGGCGCGGCCGGTGACGATCAGCCTGGCCCCGCCGGTGCGCGCCAGCTGGTACACCAGGATTGCCGAGAGGATGTCCAGTTCATGGGCGTCGTCGACGACCAGCAGCACGTCGTCACCGTCCAGTGACGCCCGGGCGACGCGCAACAACGCGGCCGGCTTGCCGATGTCGGCGATCTCGACCAGGTGGCCGAAGGCGCCGAAGGGCACCGCGCGCTCCGTCGGGGTGCCGGTCACCCAGGGGACGCGGGTGTCCGGGTGATCGCGGACGAACTCTTCGGCGGCCATCCGGGCCAACGTGGACTTGCCGCACCCGTCCGGTCCGAGGACGACCGCACCCCTCGCGGTCGCGAGCGCCGCGCCCAGCCGCTCCAGGGCCGACGCGTGCTGGGGGACGTTCCATCGAATCGGCATCGCCGGATTTTATTGCGCGCGGTATGCGGCCCGCAGCGGCCTTGGTCTACCTTTCGTTGTATGCCCCCGCAACGCGAGCCAGCAGGCGAGCGGGCGGTGTGTGTGTACTGCGCGTCCGGTCCCGAACATCCCGAATTGCTTGCGGTCGCTACCGAACTCGGCGAGGCCATCGCGGAGCGCGGCTGGACGCTGGTGTGGGGCGGCGGCCGGGTGTCGGCGATGGGCGCGGTGGCAACCGCGGCGCGCGCTCGTGGGGGCCGGACCGTCGGCGTCATCCCACAGATTCTGATGCGCCGCGAGATCGCCGACACCGACGCCGACGAGCTGATCGTCACCGAGACCATGCATGAGCGCAAGCAGGTCATGGAGGAGCGCGCCGACGCGTTCATCGTGCTCCCCGGCGGGGTCGGCACCCTGGACGAGCTGCTCGACTCGTGGACCACCGGCTACCTCGGTCTGCACGGCAAGCCCATCGTCCTGCTCGACCCCCTGGGGCATTACGAAGGCCTGTGGCTCTGGCTGTGCGGCCTGCTGGACAGCGGCTACGTCTCGCAGTCGGCGATGGACCGGTTGTTGCTGGTGGACAAGGTGAGCGCCGCCGTCGAGGCGTGCGCGCCCGATTGAGGGCGCCGGCATCCCGGCTACCCCTACTAGGCTGTGCGCGGGTTGTTTACGCAGAAGCGAGGGATGACGTGTCGAATCACGACGGGGGAGCGCGCACGGCGGTCAAACTGACCGATATCGCGTCGCGGGCGCCGGGGCTGCTGGCCGATATGCCGGTGATCGTGCGCGGGGCGATGACCGGGCTGCTGGCCCAGCCGGGCTCGAAGAAGTCGATCGGCACGGTGTTCCAGGAGCGCGCCGCCCGCTATGGCGACCGGATCTTCCTGCGGTTCGGCGATCAGGAATTGACCTACCGCGACGCCAACGCCGCCGCCAACAGATACGCCGCGGTGCTGGCCTCGCGCGGGGTGGGCCACGGCGACGTCGTCGCGATCATGCTGCGCAACTCGCCCAACGCGGTGCTGGCGATGCTGGCCGCCGTCAAATGCGGCGCCGTCGCCGGGATGCTGAACTACCACCAACGCGGCGAGGTGCTGGCGCACAGCCTGGGCCTGCTGAAGGCCAAGGTGTTGATCGCCGAGACCGACCTGGTCAGCGCCGTGGCCGAGTGCGGCGGTGCCGGGGACACCGAGACGATGACCGTGGAAGACCTGGAGCGGTTCGCCGTCAGCGCCCCGGCCACCAACCCACCGTCGGCGTCGGCCGTGCAGGCCAAGGACACCGCGTTCTACATCTTCACCTCGGGCACCACGGGATTCCCCAAGGCCAGCGTGATGACGCACCTGCGGTGGCTGAAGGCACTCGCGGCGTTCGGCGGCATCGGGCTGCGGCTGAAGAGCTCCGACACGCTGTACAGCTGCCTGCCGCTGTACCACAACAACGCGCTGACGGTCGCGTTGTCGTCGGTGATCAACTCCGGGGCCACGCTGGCGCTGGGCAAGTCGTTCTCGGCGTCGAAGTTCTGGGACGAGGTGATCGCCGCCGAGGCTACGGCGTTCATCTACATCGGCGAGATCTGCCGCTACCTGCTCAACCAGCCGCGCAAGCCCACCGACCGCGCGCACCGGGTGCGGGTGATCGCCGGCAACGGGTTGCGACCGGAGATCTGGGACGAGTTCACGAATCGGTTCGACATCGCCCGGGTGTGCGAGTTCTACGCCTCCAGCGAGGGCAACACCGCGTTCATCAACGTGTTCAACGTGCCGCGGAGCACCGGCGTCTTCCCGATGCCGTTGGCATACGTGGAGTACGACCCCGACACCGGTGCCCCGCTGCGCGACGACGACGGACGGGTGCGCCGGGTGCCGCCCGGGCAACCCGGCCTGCTGCTCAGCCCGGTCAACCGGCTGCAGCCGTTCGACGGCTACACCGACAAGGAGTCGAGCGAGAAAAAGTTGGTCCGCAACGCCTTCCGCGAGGGCGACGTGTGGTTCAACTCCGGGGACGTGATGAGCCCGCAGGGCATGGGGCACGCGGCGTTCGTCGACCGCCTCGGCGACACCTTCCGGTGGAAGGGCGAGAACGTCGCCACCACGCAGGTGGAGGCCGCGCTGGCGTCCGACGAGCACGTCGAGGAGTGCACCGTCTTCGGTGTCGAGATTCCCCGCACCGGCGGCCGCGCCGGGATGGCCGCGGTCAAGCTGCGCGACGGGTCGGAGTTCGACGGCAAGTCGCTGGCGCGCGCGGTCTACGGCCAGCTGCCCGCTTACGCGCTGCCGCTGTTCGTGCGGGTGGTCGATTCGCTCGAGCACACCACGACGTTCAAGAGCCGCAAGGTGGAACTGCGCGACCAGGCCTACGGGCCGGACATCAAGGACCCGCTCTACGTGCTGGCCGGCCGCGACGAGGGCTACGTGCCGTACTACGACGAGTATCCCGACGAGGTGGCCGACGGTAAGCGGCCCAAGGGCTGAGTCGTGCCCCGAGCGTGCGCCCAGCCGCACCTTCGGCGCCCACTGCGCGGCTGGCCGCACACTCGCGGACCCGACCGGGCACCATAGACGTGTGCAATCGAGCTTCTGCGGCCGCCCGGTCGCCGGCGATCGCCCGCTGATCATGGCGATCGTCAACCGCACCCCCGACTCGTTCTACGACAAGGGTGCGACCTTCGGCGACGAGGCCGCCCGGTCCGCCGCCCACCGGGCCGTCGCCGAGGGTGCCGACGTCATCGACGTCGGCGGGGTCAAAGCGGGCCCGGGCCAGGAGGTCGACGCGGACACCGAGATCGGCCGGTTGATCCCGTTCATCGAGTGGCTGCGCGACGCTTACCCCGACCAGCTGATCAGCGTGGACACCTGGCGCTCCGAGGTGGCCAAGGTGGCCTGCGCGGCGGGCGCGGACCTCATCAACGACACCTGGGGCGGCATCGACCCGGAGCTGGTCGAGGTCGCCGCCGAGTTCGGGGCGGGCCTGGTGTGTTCGCACACCGGCGGCGCCCTGCCCCGCACGCGTCCGTTCCGGGTGAGCTACGGGACCACCACCCGCGGGGTGGTCGACGATGTCATTCGCCAGGTCACCGCCGCCGCCGAACACGCGGTCGCCCGCGGGGTGGCCCGCGACCGGGTGCTGATCGACCCGGCCCACGACTTCGGCAAGAACACCTTCCATGGGCTGCTGCTGTTGCGCCACCTGAGCGATCTTGTTAATACCGGATGGCCCGTGCTCATGGCTTTGAGTAACAAGGACTTCGTCGGGGAGACTTTGGGGGTGGAATTGACCGAGCGGCTCGAGGGCACGTTGGCGGCCACCGCGCTGGCCGCGGCCGCCGGTGCGCGGATGTTTCGCGTCCACGAGGTCGCCGCGACCCGACGGGTGCTCGAGATGGTCGCCGCGATCCAGGGGATACGCCCGCCGACGCGCACGGTGAGGGGGCTGGCATGACGGCATCCGACCTGTTCCCGGGCGCCCTCACCGAAGACGGGGTGCTGGCCGCCCGACCCGGCGACACGTGGCTGGCCGACCGCAGCTGGAACCGTCCCGGCTGGACCGTCGCCGAACTCGAGGCCGCGAAGGCGGGCCGCACCATCTCGGTGGTGCTCCCGGCCCTCGACGAGGAAGAGACCATCGAAACGGTGATCGACAGCATCTCACCGCTGGTCGATGGATTGGTCGACGAGTTGATCGTGCTCGACTCCGGCTCCACGGACGACACCGAAATCCGCGCCGTCGCCGCCGGCGCCCGCGTCGTCAGCCGTGAGCAGGCGTTGCCCGAGGTGCCGATCCGGCCGGGCAAGGGCGAGGCGCTGTGGCGCTCGCTCGCGGCCACCACCGGTGACATCGTCGTGTTCGTCGATTCGGACCTGATCGACCCGCACCCGATGTTCGTGCCGTGGTTGGTCGGGCCCTTGCTCACCGGCGACGGCATCCACCTGGTCAAGAGCTTCTACCGACGCCCGCTGCGGGCCGGGGACGTGGCGGGCGCGACCGGCGGCGGACGGGTCACCGAGCTGGTGGCGCGGCCGCTGCTCGCGGCGCTGCGACCGGAGCTGGGTGGCATCCTGCAGCCGCTCGGCGGGGAGTACGCGGCCACCCGCGAATTGCTGACGTCGGTGCCGTTCGCGCCGGGCTACGGCGTGGAGATCGGCCTGCTGCTGGACACTTTCGACCGGCTGGGCTTGGGGGCGATCGCCCAGGTCAACCTCGGTGTACGCGCGCACCGCAACCGGCCGCTGGCCGAGCTGGGCGCGATGAGCCGGCAGGTCATCGCGACCCTGCTCTCGCGCTGCGGGGTCCCCGACTCCGGCGTCGGGCTGACGCAGTTCTTCGCCGACGACACCGAGGGCCCCGACTTTCAGGGCTACACCCAACGCACGTCGCCGGTGTCGCTGGCGGACCGGCCGCCGATGAAGGTCCTGCGGCCGCGCTAAGGCCCCGCTGCGTCGTCGCGGTGTCGGTGCCATAGGGCAATATCGACGACGTGGCGTTGGTGTTGCTCTACCTGGTGGTGCTGGTGCTGGTGGCGATCGTGCTGTTCGGCGCGGCGAGTCTGCTGTTCGGACGGGGTGAGCAGCTGCCGCCCCTGCCGCGTGGGACGACCGCGACGGTCTTGCCCGCGTACGGTGTGACCGGCGCGGACGTCGACGCCGTCAAGTTCACCCAGGTGCTGCGCGGATACAAGACCAGCGAGGTGGACTGGGTGCTGGATCGGCTCGCCCGCGAGCTCGAGGCGCTGCGCGGCCAGCTCGCCGCGGTGCACGCCCCCGGGGAGGCCCAAGACCAACCCGAGGCCGTGGAACCCGGGGGCGCCGAGGATCGTCAGGACTAGATGTGAGCGATGACGGGCTGGTTCGGTGTAGCTGGGCGGCCATCCGGCCGGGACCCGATTTCGAGATGTACCGCGACTACCACGACCAGGAGTGGGGGCGCCCGGTGCACGACGGGGTGGCCCTGTTCGAGCGGATGAGCCTGGAGGCCTTCCAGAGCGGGCTGTCGTGGCTGATCATCCTGCGCAAGCGGGAGAACTTCCGGCGCGCCTTCGCCGACTTCGATTTCGAGCAGGTCGCCGGGTACACCGACGCCGACGTGCAGCGGCTGATGGCGGACACGGGAATCGTGCGCAACCGCGCGAAAATCGACGCGACGATCGCGAACGCCCGCGCCGCCGCTGAGCTTGGAACTCCCGGGGACCTGTCGAAGCTGCTGTGGTCGTTTGCGCCGGAACCGCGCCCTCGCCCTGCTGACGGCTCCCAAATTCCCTCGGCCACTGAGGAATCGAAGGCCATGGCGCGTGAGCTCAAGCGGCGTGGGTTCCGCTTCGTCGGGCCGACCACCGCCTATGCGCTGATGCAGGCGACCGGGATGGTCGACGACCACATCCGGGGTTGTTGGGTGCCGTCCCCCCGTTGACGACGCGGGCCAAGAACGCCCCGCTAATCCCGGAGAACCGGGTCTTTGTTCAACTCGTGACCTGGATAGGGAACAATGGAGGGGTGATTTGGCAGTTCGATGTCGGGTATGGCTGGAAAATCGCTGGCGGGGCATGCTCGGCGCCGACCAGGTCCGCAAAGGCGGGCCAGCTCGAACCTGGAGGGAGCACTCGATGGCGGCGATGAAGCCCCGGACCGGCGACGGTCCTCTGGAAGCAACGAAGGAGGGGCGCGGCATCGTGATGCGGGTACCACTTGAGGGAGGCGGACGACTGGTTGTCGAGCTGACGCCCGACGAAGCCGCCGCCCTCGGTGACGAACTCAAGGGTGTCACGAGCTCCGGCTGAACGCGCGCCGACGGACGGCTGCGCTACGCACACACCTTTCGGTAGATGTCCAGCGTCTGCTCGGCGACGTGGGCCCAGGAGAACTCCTCGACGCAGCGCTGGCGCCCCGCCTCGCCGTAGCGCTTCGCCCGCTCGGGATCCGCGACGAGCTCATTGACCGCTTCGGCCAGCCTGGCCTGATACCCGGTCGCATCGTTGGGGTCGTAATGCACCAGCGATCCCGTCACCCCGTCGGCGACCACCTCCGGTATCCCGCCGACGTCGGACGCCACCACCGCCGTCGCGCATGCCATCGCCTCCAGATTCACGATGCCCAGTGGCTCATACACCGAGGGGCACACGAATACCGTTGCCGCGGATAAAATTTCGCGCAGCTCGCCGATGGGCAGCATTTCACGGACCCAGAACACACCCCGTCGGCTATCGGACAGCCGCGTCACCGCGGACCGCATCTCGTCGGCGATCTCCGGGGTGTCGGGCGCGCCCGCGCACAGCACCACCTGTACCTCGGAGTCGAAGTGATGCGCCGCCGCCACCAGGTGCGCGACGCCCTTCTGCCGGGTGATCCGGCCGACGAACGCCACGATGGGCCGGTCTGGGTCGACCCCGAGTTCGGCCAGCAGCGACCCGGTTTGCATCGGCCCGGCGGGGTGCCAGACATCGGTGTCGACGCCGTTGCGGATGACGTGCACCAGGCTGGGGTCCAAGGCGGGGTAGACCCGCAGGATGTCTTCGCGCATCGCGGAGCTCACCGCGATGACGGCGTCCGCGGCCTGCACGGCGGTGTGCTCCACCCACGTCGAGATGCGGTAACCGCCGCCGAGCTGCTCGGCCTTCCACGGCCGCAGCGGCTCGAGCGAATGGGCGGTCAGGACGTGGGGGATGTCGTAGAGCAGCGCGGCGAGATGGCCGGCCATGCCGGTGTACCAGGTGTGCGAATGCACGACGCTGGCGGCCGACGCGGCGTCGGCCATCAACAGGTCCGAGGACAACGTCGACAGCGCCGCGTTGGCGCCCTGCAGGCGCGGATCGGGCTGGTGCACGAAGGCGTTGGGCCGCGGCGCGCCCATGCAGTGCACGTCGACCGCGCACAGTCGGCGCAGTTGGGCGACCAGTTCGGTGACGTGTACACCGGCTCCCCCGTAGACCTCCGGTGGGTACTCCCGAGTCATCATCGCCACCCGCATACCCGCACGGTAGTTCGGCGTTGGCCGCGCCCGCGAGTCGGGCTGGACAATCGGGGAGGAAACCAAACACCTTGACGGACAGCCGCGCAGCCGATCGCCAATAGAGCGGTCCCTCTGGCAGCGGTCCGCGACGGCCGATAGGTTTGAACCATGAGGGAAGCGCCACACGTGCTGGGCATCGTCCTGGCCGGGGGGGAGGGCAAGCGGTTGTATCCGCTGACCGCGGATCGGGCCAAGCCCGCGGTTCCCTTCGGCGGCGCCTATCGACTGATCGACTTCGTGCTGTCCAATCTCGTCAATGCCCGCTATTTGCGGATCTGCGTTCTCACTCAGTACAAGTCGCATTCACTCGACCGTCACATTTCGCAGAACTGGCGGTTGTCCGGTCTGGCGGGTGAATACATCACGCCGGTGCCCGCCCAGCAGCGCCTGGGCCCGCGCTGGTACACCGGCTCCGCCGACGCGATCTACCAGTCGCTCAACCTGATCTACGACGAAGACCCCGACTACATAGTCGTTTTCGGCGCCGACCACGTCTACCGGATGGACCCGGAGCAGATGGTCCAGTTCCACATCGAAAGTGGGGCGGGGGCAACGGTGGCCGGCATCCGGGTGCCGCGCACCGAGGCCAGCGCTTTCGGCTGCATCGCCGCCGACGACTCCGGTGCCATCCGCGATTTCGTGGAGAAGCCCCTGGACCCCCCGAGCGTCCCGGACGACCCCGAGTCGACGTTCGTTTCGATGGGCAACTACATCTTCACCACGAAGGTCCTCATCGACGCCATCCGCGCCGACGCCGACGACGACCACTCCGACCATGACATGGGCGGTGACATCATCCCGCGACTGGTCGCCGACGGAATGGCCGCGGTGTACGACTTCAACGACAACGAGGTGCCCGGCGCCACCGACCGCGACCGGGCCTACTGGCGCGACGTGGGGACGCTGGACGCCTTCTACGACGCCCACATGGATCTGGTGTCGGTGCATCCGGTGTTCAACCTCTACAACAAGCGCTGGCCGATCCGCGGCGAGTCGGAGAACCTGGCGCCGGCCAAGTTCGTCAACGGCGGCTCGGCGCAGGAGTCGGTCGTCGGCGCCGGCAGCATCATCTCGGCCGCCTCGGTGCGCAACTCGGTGCTGTCGTCGAACGTCGTGGTCGACGACGGCGCGATCGTCGAGGGCAGCGTGATCATGCCCGGCGCCCGCGTCGGTCGGGGCGCCGTGGTACGGCACGCCATCCTGGACAAGAACGTCGTCGTCGGGCCAGGCGAGATGGTCGGCGTGGATCTGGAGAAGGACCGGGAGCGCTTCGCGATCAGCGCCGGCGGCGTCGTCGCGGTGGGCAAGGGCGTCTGGATCTAGCCGCCTCTTTCGCGAGCAGACGCAAAATCGCCTGTTTGGCAGCCCAATCGTGTGATTTTGCGTCTGCTCGCGCCCGTAGCCGTAGCCGGCTGAAAGCGGCTGCGCGGGAGCGGGTTTCGAACGTGATGCCACCGTCGGCCGACGGCCGGGGGCGGTCAGCAGTCCGCTCTCGGCCAAATACGTTGGCCGCCAACGCGTCCGCGCCGCGGTGCGTGTAGAGGCGGGCGTGGCTGGAGCCCGCGTGAGTGAACGCGCGAATGGGAGCGCGTAACGAAGGGCGCCGGGGCGACGCCACGGCCGGTCCCCGCTTGGCGCGGGAGCGCGGCCACGCGATCACATTAAGCGGCTACCACACACTCGGCAGCAGCCGATAGCGGACGCGTTGCGCGTATTCGCGGTATCCGGGGAGATCCGATTTGAGCAGCTTTTCCTCGTCGAGAATGCGCAGCACGAGGATCGCCACGCCCGGGACGACCAGCAGCAGCGCCCAGTACGAGCCCAGCGCCAAGGGCATGCCCACCATCATGATCACGTTCCCGGCGTACATCGGGTGCCTGACGAACCGGTAAAGACCGTCGGACGCGACTTGCTGGCCGCTCTCCACCGTGATCGTCGCAGCGGCATAACTGTTCTCGATGATCACGCGCATGGCGATGGCCAGGCCGGTGGCCATCAGGATGTCGCCGACCACGCACAGCCACACGGGCACCGTCGACCAGCCCATCCGATGGTCGAACGCGCTGAACGCCATGACCACGAAGAGCGTCCCGAAGGCGCCGGCACTGATGATCTTCTGGGCCGTCCGGGTTTCCGCCCGCGGTCCCGCGTGCATGCGCCGTTGCAGGGCCGCCGGATGTTTGCGCGCCAGGTAGATCGTCGGGACGATCGATACCACCGTGAACAGGGCGATGAAAACCCAGCCCTGCCAATAGTGGAAGGTGCCGGCCGGCAAGAACAGGACCAAAGCGTAGGCGGCGATTCCGAGAATCGCTGATGCCGCCAGTCGAACACCGATCTTCATGACGCTCCTAAAGTCGCAGATCGCGTCGTCGAAAAGCCACGGCTCCCAGGGCGATCAGTGTGGCATCTATGACGAGCAACCACAACAGTGGCGTGGCCGTGAAACCGCTGCTGACGCGCGGAATGTGGGCGAACGGCTCCAGGTCGAGCAGCCACTGTGAGAACCCGGCCAAGGAACCGATCAGGTACAAGGCGATGAACCCGACCAGGACGCCCCACGCCACGGGCGTGAATCGCGGCGCGAGCCCGAACACGGCGACGGTCACCGCACACAACAACCAGACGGCGGGCAGCTGCACCGCCGCGCTTCCCACCACGACGGCCACCTTGGCGCCGACGTCGCCGGTGGCGGCGCCGTAGACGAGCCCGCCCGCCAGCCCGCTGAGCAGCATCGCGACCGTGGAACCGAGCAGGGCTGCCAGCACGTGGCTGGCCAGCCAACGGGTTCGCGACACCGCGCCGGCCAGCGTCGTCTCGGCGCGTTGCGCCGCCTCCTCCTGGTGTAGCCGCAGCGTCAGCGAAATCGCGAACGCGGCGGCCGCCATGCCCAGCATGGTGAACGCGACGGCGATGAAGGCCTCCGCCAAGGCGTTGGTGCCACCCATCCGGACCACGATGTCGCGCGCGGCGCTGCTGTCGCCGAGCTCGTCCCCGATGCCGTGCACCACACTGCCCATCAGGACGCCGTAGAGGCACAGGCCCACGGTCCACAGCACGAGGGCGCCGCGATCCAGCCGCCACGCCAGCCCAAACACGTTGCCCAGTGCGGGGGCGGCGGAGCCGGGGCCGGGCCGCTCCGCGAACAGCCCGGCGCCGACGTCGCGCCCCGCGAGGAGCCGATAGGCCAGTGCGGTGAGGACGGCGGTCGTCGCCAGATGCAGCAGCAGCACCGGCCAGTGGTCGCCCGCGTAGGGCCGGACCTGCAGCGACCACCCCAGCGGCGAGAGCCAGGACAAGGCGCCCGAACCGGCGTCGCCAAGGGCCCTCAGCGTGAAGGCCGCCGCCAGGACGGCGAACGCGGCACCGCGGGCAGACCGTGCGCTCGGCGACAGTTGCGCGGCGACGGCGGCGACGGCGGTGAACACCAGGCCGGAACAGGCCAGCGCCGCGCCGAAGGCGAGCGACCCACCCGGGGCGACGTCGGTGGTGAGCAGCCCCGCCGCGCCGATTACGCCCGTCGCGACGCTGGCCCCGAAGGACAACAAAAGGGCTGCGGTGAGGCTGGCGTAGCGCCCGACTGCGGTCGAGTCCACGAGCTCCGTCCGTCCGGCCTCCTCGTCGGCGCGGGTGTGCCGGATGACGGTCAGGATGACGGCCACCGAGATGAGCAGGTGAAACATCCCGGCCTTCCAAATGCCCACCGCCCCAAGGCTGTCGTTGTAGACCTGCCCGTAGAGCGCACGCTGGGCGGGGCTCGCCATGATGGAGGCCGCGAACCCGGCACGCGCCGCCTGGGTGGGGTAGACCTTTTCGATGCTGCCGACGTACACCGTTGCCAGCGGCACCGAGAGCAGCAGCACCCACAGCGGCAGCGAGATCCGGTCGCGCCGGAGGTAGAGCCGTAGCATGCCCGGCGTTCCCGCGAAGTTCGGCCGCCGTTGCGGGGCTGGGTGGCTCGGGCGGTGTGGCCGATCCAAGGTCGCGGTGTTCATGACGCGGACACCTTCTCCGCCGTGTCGTAGTGGCGCAGGAAGAGTTCCTCGAGCGTCGGCGGCTGGCTGACGAGGCTGCGCACGCCCGCGTCGCCCAGCGCCCGGATCAGTTCGCCGAGGCTCTCGCCGTCGACCTGGGCGCGCACCGTGTTGCCTTCGACGCTGACGTCCTCAACCCCCTTTATTCGGGTGAGATCGCCGGGGTCGCCGGTCATTTCGGCTCTGATCGAGGTGCGGCTGAGATGACGCATCGAGTCCAGCGAACCGCTCTCGACGGTTCTGCCGGCCCGGATGATGGTCACTCTTTCACACAGCGCTTCGGTCTCGGCCAGGATGTGGCTGGACAGCAAGATGGTCACCCCGCGGTCGCGCGCATCGGCGACGCATTGCTGAAAGACGTTCTCCATCAACGGGTCCAGGCCACTGCTCGGCTCGTCGAGGAGCAGCAGGCGGGCATGCGACGAGAACGCGGAGATCAGCGAGACTTTCTGCCGGTTGCCCTTCGAATAGGTCCGCGCCTTCTTGTGGGGGTCGAGGTCGAAGCGCTCGATCAATTCGGCGCGCCGTCGTTCATCGACGCCCCCGCGCATGCGGGCCAGCATGTCGATGGTCTCCCCGCCGGTCAGCGTCGGCCACAGCGTGACATCACCCGGTACGTAGGCGATCTGGCGGTGCAATGCGACCGCGTCGGTCCACGGGTCGCCGCCAAGCAGTCGCACGCTGCCGCCGTCCGCCTTGACCAGGCCGAGCAGGATGCGGATCGTCGTCGATTTCCCAGCGCCGTTGGGGCCCAGGAAGCCATGGACTTCGCCTTCGCGCACCGTCAGGTCGAGACCGTCCAGCGCGCGGACAGCTCCGAAGTTCTTTGTCAGCCCACGTATTTCGATGGGCGCGGCACTGTCAACTGACATGGGATCCTCCTTGATCTTCGGCGGCCAGGAATGCGTCGTACATGGTGCGGTCCACCATCAGGCCCTCGCTGTAGATCTCGAGGGCCGGCAGGATCATGTCCCTGGCGTAATCGCGCAGGACCGCACGCAAATCCGTTGGCGTGTCGTGCATTTGTATGTAGAGCAGGAGGCTGCCGCCTCCCGTGATTCCGAGATATTTGGCCCTGGCCTTCGGATCACGGCTGGGCTTTATCGTCCCGGCCCGCACACCTTCTTCCAGGTACTCTTCGGCGTTCTCAATCATCCTCTGCCACAACATCTTCGCCAGGTCACCACCCGTCTGCATGCTGCGCACCACGTAGGCCATGATGGGGGCGAATTCCTCGATCTCGGCGAGCTGCGCGAACCAGGTGGCGGGGTCGTTGGACCGCATCGCCTCCGATTTGCTGCTGCGGATCTCTTCGGCGACGTAGTCATCGCAGGCCTTGCGCAGGCCGTCTTTGGAGCCGAAGTGGTGGATGACCAGCGCGGCGCTCACCCCCGCGGCTTCGGCGATGGCCCTTACTCCCACGCCGAAGCCGTGCTGTCCGAACTGCTCGATGGCCGCATCGCGGATTCGGGCGGTTGCGGTCAGGTCGGCTGAACGCATGTTCAGTAGGCTAAACGCGCGTTCAGTCACGAGTCAAGTCGGTATCGCGTCAAGAATTCGTAAAGGGATCGGGTCAGTGGCGATCGCGAGCGCGGCGTGGCCGGGCGCGGCGGGTCGCGACCATCGGGTCAGTGGCGATCGCGAGCGCGGCGTGGCCGGGCGCGGCGGGTCGCCACCATCGGGTCAGTGACGATCGCGAGCGCGGCGTGGCCGGGCGCGGCGGGTCGCCACCATCGATTCAGTCGCGAACGGCGGCCAAAATCCCGTCGCCCAGAGGCACCAGGGCGGGCGTGAGCCGCTCGTCCTCGGCGATGAGCCGTGCCGCCTCCCGGACCGCGACCACCTCCGAGTCGCGTGCGGCGGGGTCGCCTGCACGCCCGCCGAGGGCGGCCCGATGCACCACGATCACGCCGCCGGATCGCAGCAGCCGCACGCCCTCCATGACGTAATCGGGCTGATCGACCGGGTCGGCGTCGACGAACACGAGGTCGTAGGACTCGTCGGCCAGCCGGGTGAGGACCTCTTGGGCGCGGCCGCTGATCAACCGGGTGCGCGACGGCCCGATCCCGGCTTCGGAGAAGGCCTGCTTGGCGAGCCGCAGGTACTCGGGCTCGATGTCGATCGTCGTCAGGACGCCGTCATCGCTCATGCCGGACAGCAACCAAAGCCCGCTGACCCCGGCGCCGGTACCCACCTCCGCCACCGCCTTGCCGCCGCTGAGCTTGGCCAGCAGGCTCAGCAGCGCGCCCACGGCTGGCGTCACCGCGCCCGCTCCGATGTCCACGGCGCGCTCGCGGGCGGCCGCCAGCAGCGCGTCCTCCGAGATCGACCCCTCGGCGTGCGCGAAGAGGGACTCGGCTCGACTGGGCGCCGGCTGGCCGGGGGTGTCTGCGTCGGTGCCGTCCATGCCCGCAGCGTATTCCACTTCCGTGCGCGCCCCGGCATGGCGCGCCTAAGCCGCGCCGCCACGACACGCCCGGCAAAGCCGTTGCGTTTAACTTCACCCTGCGGCGGATATGTCCTGCACAGCGCTAGTAACGAAAAGGTTTCTCAGGCTGAGCTCAGACTGTTCATATATCGCACATACGCCCATACGCGACGGTGTCCCTATGGATCGCGGAGCGGGTGGGACCGGGAATACGGATTGGCGGCTACGTGTTGCCGCCGGTGACGACTTGTCGCTTTGTGACAGGACGGATTCGGAGGATCTGATCATCACCACGCTTTTGGGCCCGACCAGCATGTCGCACCCGCAGGACTGCCCCGCCGACGAGTGGGTGGAGCCGTCCGATGGCTTGCATGGCACCGCGGTTTTCGACGCGACCGGGGACAAGTCGACGATGCCCTCCTGGGACGAGCTGGTGCGTCAGCACGCCGACCGGGTGTACCGGCTGGCTTACCGCCTCTCGGGCAATCAGCACGACGCTGAAGACCTCACGCAGGAAACCTTCATCCGGGTTTTCCGATCGGTGCAGAACTACCAGCCGGGAACGTTCGAAGGCTGGCTGCACCGCATCACCACCAACCTCTTCCTCGACATGGTGCGTCGGCGCGCCCGCATCCGAATGGAGGCGCTGCCTGAGGATTACGAGCGGGTGCCCGCCGACGAGCCCAATCCCGAGCAGATCTACCACGATTCGCGGCTCGGGCCGGACCTGCAGGCCGCCCTGGATTCCCTGCCGCCGGAATTCCGCGCCGCCGTCGTCCTGTGTGACATCGAGGGTCTTTCCTACGAGGAGATCGGCGCGACGCTGGGCGTGAAGCTCGGCACCGTCCGCAGCCGCATCCACCGCGGACGTCAGGCGTTGCGTGACTACCTGGCCGCGCATCCGCAGCCGGGCACTAGCCGGGAGGCGTTGCCCGCCGAGTCGGCCTAGGGTTCATCGCTTGGGTGTGAGCCAGCGGTTTTGCGGTCTTGAACGCGGTATTGCGCGCCCCCTCGCGCTACATTCGAGGGGTAGGCGCAACGAAAGGACCCGGTGATGCCCGATCGAGGACATCTCTTCCGTCGTGCGTTCTCCTGGCTTCCTGCTCAATTCGCCTCCCAGAGCGACGCCCCCGTCGGCGCGCCGCGCCAGTTCGGCTCCACCGAGCACCTTTCCGTCGAAGCCATCGCGGCGTTCGTCGACGGTGAGCTGCGGATGAACGCGCACCTTCGGGCTGCGCACCACCTGTCGCTGTGCCCGCAGTGCGCCGCCGAGGTCGACGGTCAGAGCCGCGCCCGTGCGGCGCTGCGCGATTCGCATCCGATCCGCATCCCGACCGCGCTGCTCGGAATGCTCGCTGAGATTCCCTACGATTCGCCCGACGACGCGACCGCCCGGGCGTCCGATCGTTTTGCTGATCGCGACGCCCATGAGCAGCGCAAGCGCCCGTAGCTGCGCGCCCTCTGAAAGAGCCCCCGTCGTTGATCCGGCCCGATTTTGCGCACCCCGCCCGCGCGCTCATGGGCGACCGGTCGCGAACCGTGGATACTAGGGTGGACACGGCCACGCCGGTGTCGTGGGTATCGCCCGGTGCAGGGCTTGTCTCGAGCGCTCAAGTAGAGGATCCAAAGGGATAACGTGACCTCCGATCAAGGCAACGACAGCGGCAAGAACAGCGGCAACCGCTTGGCGCCGCGCCCCATCTCCCGTCCGCCGGTGGACCCCGCATCGCGTCAACTGTTCAGCCGTCCCGATGGACTGCGCGGCTCCTTCGTCGCCGACCGGGTCCGCCCGCAAAAATATCGGGACCAATCCGAGTTTTCCCCCCACGACGAGCCGGCCGATCCGGTCCTCCAGGAGGCGTTCAGCCGTCCCGTCGGAAGCGCCGACTCGCTGCAGCGTCACCCCGTCGACGCGGGCGCGCTGGCGGCCGAGAAAGACGGGGAGGAGCCCGACGAACTCGACGACCCCTGGCGCGACCCCTCTGCCGCCGCGGCGCTGGGCACCCCGGCGGTCGCCCCGGCGAGGCCTCGGGGTCCGCAGGGTTACAGCGGCAAGCTCGGCGTGCGCGACGTGCTGTTCGGCGGCAAGGTGTCCTACCTGGCGTTGCTCGCCCTGCTGCTGATCGCGCTGCTCATCGGCGTCATCGGCGGGGTGATCGGCCGCAAGACGGCCGAAGTCGCCGAGGCGTTCACCACCTCGAAGGTGACCCTGTCGACCAACGGCAACGGTGAAGGCCCGGCCGGCCGGTTCGCCAAGGTGGCGGCCGCGACCGCCAACGCGGTGGTCACCATCGAATCCAAGAGTGACCAGGAGGGCATGCAGGGTTCGGGCGTGGTGGTCGACGGCCGCGGCTACATCATCACCAACAACCACGTGATCTCCGAGGCGGCCAACAATCCCAGCCAGTTCAAGACGACCGTGGTGTTCAACGACGGTAAGGAAGTGCCCGCGAATCTGGTCGGTCGCGACCCGAAGACCGACCTGGCCGTCCTCAAAGTCGACAATGTCGACAACCTGAGCGTGGCCCGGTTCGGTGACTCGGACAAGGTGAGCGTCGGCGACGAGGTCCTCGCGGCGGGTGCGCCGCTGGGGCTGCGCAGCACCGTGACCCACGGCATCATCAGTGCGCTGCACCGTCCCGTCCCGCTGTCGGGTGAGGGCTCCGACACCGACACCGTCATCGACGCGCTGCAGACCGACGCGTCGATCAACCACGGCAACTCCGGCGGCCCGCTGATCGATATGGATTCGCAGGTGATCGGCATCAACACTGCGGGTAAGTCCTTGTCGGACAGCGCAAGCGGGTTGGGCTTCGCGATCCCCATCAACGAGGCCAAGATGGTCGCCCAGACGCTGATCAAAGACGGCAAGATCGTGCACCCGACGCTGGGCATCAGCACCCGGTCGGTGAGCAACGCGATCGCCTCCGGCGCACAGGTCGCCAACGTGAAGGCGGGAAGCCCGGCGCAAAAGGGCGGGATCCTGGAGAACGACGTGATCGTCAAGGTCGGGAACCGCAAGGTCGCCGACGCCGACGAGTTCGTCGTCGCGGTCCGGCAGTTGACCATCGGCCAGGATGCCCCGATCGAGGTGGTCCGCGACGGTCGGCACGTCACCCTGACCGTCAAGCCCGACCCCGACGGCAGCTAGATGTTCGGCAGCCTGAGCTGGGAGCACATCCTGGTCCTGGTCGTGGTGGGGCTGGTGGTCCTCGGCCCGGAGCGGCTTCCCGGTGCGATCCGCTGGACGTCGACCGCGCTGCGCCAGGCCCGCGACTACCTGAGCGGGGTGACCACCCAGCTGCGCGAAGACCTCGGGCCCGAGTTCGACGACCTGCGCGTTCCGCTCAGTGAACTGCAGAGGCTGCGGGGGATGACCCCGCGCGCCGCGCTCACCAAGCATCTGCTGGACGGCGACGATTCCTTTTTCACCGGCAACTTCGACCGGCCGGTCAACGGTGCGGCGGCCGCTGCGCCGGAGCCGGCGGCACCGATCGAGCCACCCGTCCCCGGCAAGACACCGTTCGACGCCGACGCCACCTGACCGTCGAGCAAGCGCGGCGGAGCCGGGCGACGCGGGTCGCCACCGTCAGATCTGTGGCGATCGCGAGCGCGGCGGAGCCGGGCGACGCGGGTCGCCACCGTCAGATCTAGCGTCGTGTCGGATCGAGCCCGAGTGACACGCCCGCCAACCCGCGTCGACGTGCCGACAGCTTGTCGGCCACGCTGCGCAGTTCCTTGCCCGCCGGGGAGTCGGGGGCGCTCAGCACGATCGGCGTGCCGGAATCGCCGGCGGCCACCAGGGCGGGGTCCAACGGGATCTGGCCCAGCAGCGGCACATCGGCACCGACCGCGCGGGACAACCGCTCGGCCACCTGCCGGCCGCCGCCCTCGCCGAACACCTGCATCGTCGAACCGTCCGGCAGCGTGAGGCCGGACATGTTCTCCACCACGCCGGCGAGGCGCTGCCGGGTTTGCATCGCGATGCTGCCCGCCCGCTCGGCGACCTCGGCCGCGGCCAGTTGCGGCGTGGTAACCACCATGAGCTCGGCGCTCGGGATCAGCTGGGCCACCGAAATGGCGATGTCGCCGGTGCCGGGCGGCAGGTCCAGCAACAGGACGTCCAGATCGCCCCAATAGACGTCGGCCAAGAACTGTTGCAACGCCCGGTGCAGCATCGGTCCGCGCCACACCACCGGTGTGTTGCCCTCGGTGAACTGGGCGATCGAAATGACCTTCACCTCGTGGGCGATGGGCGGCAGGATCATCGACTCGACTTGGGTGGGCCGGTCGGTGGTGCCCATCATCCGCGGGATGGAATGGCCGTGGATATCGGCGTCCAGCACGCCGACGGACAGGCCGCGGGCCGCCATTGCGGCGGCCAGGTTGACGGTGACGGTGGACTTTCCCACCCCGCCCTTCCCCGACGCGACCGCATAGACGCGGGTCAGCGAGTTCGGCTGGGCGAACGGGATGACGGGCTCGCGGGCGTCGCCGCGTAACTGCTTGCGCAGTTCGGTGCGCTGCTCGTCGTTCATCACGTCAAGGGTGACTTTCACGGCGCCCGTGCCCGGAACGTCGGAGACGGCCTGGGTGACGCGCTCGCTGATTTCGGTCTTCTTCGGACAGGCGGCGGTGGTCAGATAGATCTCGACGTGTACGCCGCCGTCGGGCTCGGCGTCAATGCTCTTGACCATTCCGAGTTCGGTGATCGGGCGCCGTAGTTCGGGGTCGATCACCTTGCCCAAGGCGGTGCGGATTGCTGCGCTCAAGTCGGCAGTGTCATGAGAGGACATCACCGCCGAGTGTAGGCGCGCGGCAAGAGGAACCTTCTGGCGGCGACCCACTGCGCCCGGCTTCGCCGCGCTTGTGATCGCCGCTGGGCTGGTTGGCGGCGACCCACTGCGCCCGGCTTCGCCGCGCTTGTGATCGCCGCTGGGCTGGTTGGCGGCGACCCACTGCGCCCGGCTTCGCCGCGCTTGTGATCGCCGCTGGCCGGTCAGCCGCCCGCGACTGGACCCGGCGGCTTCGGCGCCGCCGCGTTCGGCGGGCCGGCCGGTTTGGGTGCGGGTGACGCCGGGGCCGGGGGCGCCGGTGGTGCGGCAG
>NZ_MPNT01000046.1 GCF_001907675.1 Mycobacterium paraffinicum | reverse complement strand
CTCCGCTGAGGGACTAACGACTGCCGTATCGGGGCCCTAGGGCCCTCGTCGGCCGTGGCTCGCCGAGAGAACATCGCCGTAATATTCGGACTCCCGCGCGACCAGGGTGGCTCCGGATTGGAGGTGCCGTAACCAGCCCCGCGCCGCCCGCCCCGCCGCCGCCGCACGCCGCGGGTTTCGCGCCGCCCTACGTGATCGCCCCACCCGGTATCGGGTCCGGCTCGGGGATGGGCGCCGCTGCCAGCTCCAGCGCCAAAAGAAAGGCGCCGGAACCGGATAGCGCGGCCGCCGCGGCGGCCGCGGCGGCACGCGAACAGTCCAGGGCCCGACGGCGGAGGCGCGCGAAGCGGCACGACTACGGCGACGAGTTCGCGGACATGAACGTCGGCGTCGACCCGGATTGGGGCGCCTCGGGTGGCGATCCTTCGGCGATCGCATCGGACAACGGCGCCGGAAAGCTCGGGTTCTCGGGCGCCGCCCGCCGCGAGGCGGGCGCCGCGGCAACGGGATTGGCCACTCTGGACGGTGACGAGTTCGGCAGCGGCCCAAGGACTCCCATGCTGCCGGGGACCTGGGACGGCGACGGCGGCAGCGAAGCGCGGTAGCGCACGCCGAGGTCCGGCTTCAGATCTTGGTGCCCTTCGGGGCGCTGACTTCATAGCTGCCCGAGTCGTCGGTGAAGGTGACCACGAACTGGTGTTTGAGGTGGTCGATGGTCACCTGGCAGGTGAAGGTGCCGCCCTTGGTGACGGTCGGGTTTTGCCCGTCGTTGCAGGAGACGTCGCTGACGTCCTTAGCGCCGTAGCCCGCCGGGTCGGCCAGGACGTGCGCGACACCGGCCTGGACGGCGGCGACATCGAGTTGCCTGGTGACGAGGAATCCCGGCGCCCAGAAACCCACGATGGCCGCGAGTGCGGCGACCACCGTGGCCGCCGCGCCCAGGTAGAGCGGCAGGCGCCCGCGGCGCGGCGCCGCGGCCGCGGGAGGGAAGGTGGTCGGCGCCCACACGTTCGCACCGACGGGTGGCTGCGGATATGCCGGGGGCCGGTGTTGCGGCATCCCGGCGAAGGAACGGGCCAGCGGTTGGGTGGGCGGCTCGTAGCAGCGCCCGGGTGCCACCGGTTGGAGAGCTTGCCGAGGCGGCATGGGCTGCTGTGGCTGCATCGGGGGCCCCTTTCCGTGTCTCGCGGCGGAGCGTCCGCCACCGCTTGAACTATAACCAAAGCACTAGCGGGATGCAACGTTTTAAAACGGTGCGGCCTTGGCGGGACGGCCTGAGGCATCAGGCGATCCGGCTGACCTGTAAGAACCCGCGCCGACGCGGGTCGGGGCGGCGGTGGCGGGCGCTGCCAGGGCCAACCACCCCGCCGCGGCACGGCCTATTTACGGGAAGGGGTGCACGCCAATCGGATGTAGCATGCAGCAGTGGTGCACCGAGTCATACCGCAGCAGCGGGGCGTCCACCCGACCGAGGAGCGATTAGTGACATCCGATCACCCGACGACCGCGCTCACGGTGCGGGTCGGCCAGGCGACCCTCACCCTGGCGCCCGCGGCGGGCGTCGCGGTCATCGGCCGCGACGCCGGGGCCACGGTCGAGGTGGACGATGAGCGGATCTCGCGGTCGCACGTTCGGCTCGAGCCGCACCGCGACGGCTGGCAGGCCTTCGACACCAGCACCAATGGGATGTTCGTCGACGGGATACGCCGCAGCTCGGTGCTGATCACCGGCGCCACCACCATCTGTCTCGGGGCGCCCGACGGGGTTGCGGTGACCCTCACTCCACAACACCGATCGGACGCACCGCTCGAGGAGTCGACCCAGGTCATGCGCCCGTTCGATGCCGAGGACGAACAATGGTGGGACAACGAGAGCGACCCCGGCGTGATGCGCGCGGGCAGCGCGGTCGCCGAGCGCCGTCAGCAGCTGGGGATCTCGCAGCGCAGCCTGGACCGCGACGGCATCATCAACGCGGGCGCCCTGATCAATTTCGAAAAGGGTCGCAGTTGGCCGCGGCGGGCCACGCTGGAGAAGCTGGAGAGGGTGCTGGACTGGCCCACCGGCCACATCACCCGCATCCGGCGGGGCGGCGCTCCGGCGCCCACCGGCAATCCGATCCGGACCGCCGCGCCGGTCACGGGCGCCGGCGACGAGGCCACCGAGTCGTTCACCGACTCGGTTCAGGCGCCGCTGATGGCCGAGACGGTGGAACTGGCCATGCACACGCTGCTCACCGCCATCTCCGAGTTACCCGAGCCCGCCCATCCCGACTTCAGCCCCAAGGCCACGAAAACCCTTGCCGACCTGCGCCGGCTGGAGCGGCTGGCATCGAGCGCCGCACGCAACGCCAAAGGCAGCCCGTCAGTCATCCTGGCGTTGAGCGGGGTGCGGCGCAGCTACAACGACTTGATGATGCGCGCGGCGCGCTCACCGTCGGCCACCTTGGGCCAGCGGCTCTATGGCGCCCGCCACCGCGCGGAGTTGAGCATCGAGGAGGCGGCCAACGGCGCCGGGCTGCCGGCGACCGTCCTCGAAGACGCCGAAGCGGAGCGACCCATCGCGCCCGAGGCCGCACGGGCGATCGAAAACCTCATCGCCCAGCTGACGATCAGTTAACGCGGCGCGGGGGAGTGCATCCAGGGGGCGGCGTGGGCCTGCGTGGCGGCCTGGCGCCGCAACTGCTTTCGCGCATTGTGGTTTTCGACTAGGGCAACCCAGTTCCAGACCAGAACGGAGGCCAGGCTCCACCACCCGGCCAGCAGGTTGTGGAGCAGGGCGTTGTCCAGTGCGGCCTCGCATTGGGCCAACGTCCCGGTGACCGTGTAGGTCTGGTTGAACGTCAGGACCACCGCGCCGGTGTGTTTCCTGATCCGCACCGCGAAGAGCGGTTGGTTGCCGGGTGGCGGCGGATAGCCCGCCCCAGAGGCGCAGTACGGCGGCGGATAGGGATGCGGGTAGGCGTGGGACTGGGGGTAGCCGTACGGGTGCCGGTGGTTGGGGTGCGTAGACATGATTCCTCCGTAATGAGTGGGGGATTGGATGTGCGACGGGTGCGTCACGCTTGCGAGATCACGGCGGTCGTCTTGGAGACGATGTCGCTGGCCTGGGTGGTGGTGTCGAACCCGCACCACAGGGTGTCGACGATGACGTTGTTGACCAGCCCGAGCGCGCGTTGGCAGGTGGTGCCGCGGCCACTGGGCTGGGTTTGCAGGATGGCCAAGGTGGTGTCGGTGGCCGACAGCTCGCCGAGATCCCAGGTGGTGGGGGCGTGGCCGGGCGGGGTGATGACGATCGAGCGGCCGGCGCAGCTGGACCAGCGGGCTTTCGACTGGCCGAAGAATTGCCGGGCCGAATCGGCGTCACGGAAGCCGATCAGGACTTGGATGAGCGCGTGCTCGCGCACTACCGACGAGGCGTCGTCGAGTATCTGCCCCTGCAGCGCCGTCCAGTTGCTGCCGCGGTACGTGGTGGCTTCGGCGGGTGCGTAGGCATCCACGCAGCTGGGGTTGGACATCATCTCGTCGTCGTGCCACATCCGCGTGACCGGCTTGCGTACCGCCATGCCGGTGGTGTGCGCGATCGTGTTCACGTCGCCCTCCTTGAGCAGCAGATCGGCGAGGTGCTGGGGCAGGATTGCCGGCGGCTGCCAACGGCCCAAGTCCGCGGCGGCCGCCGGGCGCCCGGTGGTGGTAGCGGTGCACCCGGTCAGCAGCAGAGCCAGGCCGATGGTGGCAAGGACGGCCCAGCGCACGGCCGGCGCCAGGCGCGGCCCGCGTCTCGCGGCGTCCCGCCCGCGTGCGTCGCTCGACGGTTCGGCGTGGTCTTGCCGCGATGCAGCGCTCATGGGGTCCTCCTGCCAGGTCGTCCGGGTATGGCGGAACGCTAGCAATAAAAACGGAGCGGTGCAACGTTTGAAAACATTGCGCTTCCCCAAACGCTGTGTTTCAATTCGGAGCATGCGGCGGAAGATGCCGCGCAGTCACCTCGTTCCGAAGGACTCCCAATGCCCCATTACCCGCACCCGCCCATGACGCCCATGACACCGCGCATCCCCGGCGAGGAGGTCACCGCTGTCTTGCCCCGCCGGCCGCTCGGGATCGCGGGTCCACCGCCGATACCGCGAATTCCGCCGATGCCGGCAGCGCCGCCGGCGACACCCTCCTGGTGGCCCGCACCCGGCTACCCGCCGGTGTTCGCCCCCGCGCCCCGGCGACGCTGGCCCACGTGGGCGCAGATCGCGGTGGGGGCCGCGGTCGTGGTCACTGTGGCGGCCGCAGGCTTGGCGATCAACGTGGCCGCCAGCCCCGACGACACGGCGAGTTCGACGATGCTGCCGGCGCCGGCGGCTTCCGCGGCGCCGGTCGGCCCGGGCCCGGCGCCGGAGGCGCCCACGGTGCCGTTGTCGGCGCTGCCCGGCCTGATGCTGGACGTCGCGACCATCAACAGCATCGAGGGCGCCACCGATATCGCACCGGCGCCCGACGCGGGCAACGACCACACTCCCTACAGCGGCTTGAGTACTGACCGGCCCGAATGCGGTGAGATCCAGGCGCCCGCACTGGAGTCGGAACTCGACGGCAGCGGATGGATCGGGGTTCGAACGCAGTCGCTGCAGGACCGCGACGGCGCCCGGCACCTCAACCACAGCGCGGCGATCTACTTCGCAACCGCGAAGGCGGCCAACGACTTTGCCGCCAGACAGGCCCAGGCGTGGCCGAAGTGCAACGGCGCCAGCCTGCACCTGTCCACCCGCCGGGAGCCGACCAGCGTCTGGGTAGCGGGCACCGCCACCAACCGTGACGGCATGCTCAGCATCACCAACACCCAGGAGGGCGCCGGGGGTTGGCAGTGCCAGCGAGCGCTGGCGGCGCGCAACAACATCGTCATCGACGTGCGCAGCTGTGGCGAGAACCGCACCGATCAAGCGATCACCATCGCCACCCGGATGGCCGAGCGCGTCACCGCCGGCTGATCGCCGCCCTCGCCGCGAAGGAGGGCGGTGATCGAAATGCGAATCGTGCGCGAGCGACGCCGCCGCGGCCATGATGGGCAAAATGGACGAACGAATCGGGTGCGCTGGTGACAGGGACTACCATTCTGCTGGTCTGGTCGGGATCGCCGCGGGTGGCCAGCAGTGGGCGCCGAAACGAGGGGATAGGGATGGGGGATGGGCGCGCGCCGCGTAACCGCTCCCCGCGGATCGGCCATGTCCCCGGCGACGCCGAATGGCGCCGAATCCGTCCGGCCGAGAAACGGATTCGCGCCGGGCTGCCGTCGCCGGCGTTGCTGATCGCCGCGATCGCGGCGGTGACCGTACTGGACAGCGCCTGCTCGACGGTGGTCACCGGCAGCGCAGTCAAGTCCGGCGGCCCGGCGCCACCGGCGGCCGACGTGACGCTGCTCGATCCAGGCAACTATCCGCGCCGACCGCGCCCGCCGCTGGGTACCGTCGCCGACGACGCGGCCGGGCGCCGGGTCGAATCCCAACGGATGGCGGACATGGTCGCGGGTCCCTGGCAGGTCGACGGGATGCTGATCAGCCCGCTGAGCGCCGAAATCGCGCCCACCACAGCACTTCCCGAGGTGGGCCGGCTTTCGGCGCTGGTGCGCGGTGATTCGATCGCCGCGATCGCCGCAGCCCATCACTTCGTCGCCGGCTTCGTCAGCGGGCGCGCCACCCCGCCAGCCCCACCCGGCCAGCCGCCGCCGGACAAACCCAAGATCCTCGACAACGGGGTCTTCCGTTTTCCGGGCCCTCAGGACGCCACCGACGCGGCCGCGGCGATGGCCGCCGCCGACGTGGCCACCATCCGGCCGGGCAACATCCCGGCTACCCGGCTGCCCGTCGCGCACCACCCCGACACGATGGCGAACGTGGCACCCTTGTCGGGCGGCTTCGAGGCCGAAGCGTTCACCGCTCACGGCCCCTATGTGTTCTTCCAGTTCGCCGGCTCGAAAGAGAGCGCCGGCGCCGCCGCCGACATGATCGCCAAAACCCTTGACCTGCAGGGCCCGATGGCCGACCACTTCCAGGCCACCCCGCTGGACCGGCTGGCCACCCTGCCCGCCGACCCCACCGGACTGCTGGCCCGCACCGTGCCCGTTACCGACCCCAGCGTCAACCAGGCCGCGGTCTATCCACCGCACGGCGCGCTGCATTTCCGGCCCGACCCCGTGGCCACCCAGGCGATGTTCACCGACGCCGGCATCGGTCACGTCGCCGTCGACCGCAGCGCCGTCTACGAGGCCGTCGACACCACCGGCGCACAGCGCGCGGCCGACGGGCTTGCCCGCATCGATGTTCCCTTCCTGGGCTACCGCTCCGCCCCCGGCATCAACGGGCTGCCCTCGGCGCGCTGCTTCGACCGCGGGCCCGACACCGGCGAGTTGGGCGCGGTGCGCTTCCTGTGCCTCGCCACCGCCGACCGCTACGCATTCAAAGTCACTGCCGCCCAGGAGGTCGAGGCGCACCAGATCGTCGCGGCCCAATACCTGATGCTGACGGCGTCATGACGCGCCGCACCCGCCCGTGGGGCCTCGCCGTCGCGGTCGCTGCGCTGACCGTCGCGTGCAGTTCGACCGTCGCGGGAACCGCCGTCAAAGCTCCGGGGACGGACGGATCCGACGGTGTCGACCTGGCGCTGCTCGACGCCGGGAACTTCCCCACCACCCCGCGCGACCCGCTGGGCGACGCCGGTGACGCGCTGCGCGGCGGCTGGGCCGAAGGGCGCCGCCTGGCCGGCGCCGTCGTCGGGCCCTGGGAGGTCGACCGCGACCTGACCGATTACGCCCAAATCGATTCCGGCGTGGTCAAAGACACCGACGCGGTCAACGCGTTGCTGGGCATCCCGCTGGGCGACGCACTGCGCGGCCATAACCTGCTGGCCGGGTTTTCCAGCTCACGGCACACCGAAAAAGGCCCCTACAAAGCGCTCCTCAACATCGTGTTGGAGCTGTCCAGCCCCGACGACGCGACCGCGGCGGCCGCCGACATGGCCGCCAAAGGCGCCACCCTGACGATGCCATTCGACAGTAAACCACTTCCCACACAGCCTTTTTCGATTCCCCGTCACCCCGGGACGGCCGCGCTGAGCTTCCGCTGGACCGAACAGTACCCCGCCCCGGGTGGTCCACGCTTCTCGGTGACCGCCCTGAGCGCCCACGGCCAGTACCTGCTCGCCCAAACGGCGACGTCGGCCGACACAGCCGATCTCGCAGCGCAATTGATCGCCACCACGCTGGATCTCCAGCAGCCCCTGATCGATGCCTTCAAGCCCACCCCGCCGGATCGGATGGCCCAGCTGCCGTTGGATCCCGACGGGCTGATGGCGCACACCGTGGCGCCCCGACAGGAAAACGAGTCGATCAACGACGGCATCTACGACGCGCACGGGGCGCTGCACTTGGAGGCGGACGACCCGGTGCGCCTACAGGCATTGTTCAAGTCCGCCAACGTCCAAGAGGTCGCCTACGTGCTGGAAACCCGGGTCTATCAGACCCCCGACGGCGGCGCGGCGGCGCGCATCGTCGCCGACATGTCCGGGCCGCACCAAGTCGGTGGGATAAGCGGCATGCCCAAGGCGAAATGCTTCAACGAGACGTTGGGCTACTGGTGTGTGGCGCGCGCGGACCGCTACGCCTACGAGATGCAGAACGAACAAGAGAATGCGCTGCATCAGATGATGGCCGCCCAATATCGCATGCTCACCGGGAAATGAGCGCCTGATGCCTCTCGCCGTCGGAACGGTCATCGCCGGATACCGCATCGAAGGAGTGCTCGGCTCCGGCGGGATGGGCACGGTGTACCTGGCCCGCCACCCGACGCTGCCCCGCAGCGATGCGTTGAAGATCCTGTCGGCCGAGCTGTCCGTGGACCACCAATTCAGGGTCCGTTTCACCCGCGAGGCCGACCTGGCCGCCACCTTGAACCATCCGAACATCGTGCGGGTCTACAACCGCGGTGAGACCGACGACGGACACCTGTGGATCGCCATGGAGTACGTCGAGGGAACCGCGGCCAACGACCTGGACCGCGCCAACCTCACCCCCGCCCGCATCGTGCGCATCGTCACCGACGTCGCCGCCGCACTCGACTACGCGCACTCCCGGCGGGTGCTGCACCGCGACATCAAACCCGGAAACTTCCTGGTCTCAGCGCCGGGCAGCGACCATGAGCGAGTCTTGTTGGCAGACTTCGGCATTGCGCGCGCCCTCGATGACGCCACCACGCTGACCGCCACGGGCTCGATGGTCGGCACCGCCGCCTACGCCGCACCGGAGACCATCGAGGGCGGGGCGGCAGACCCCCGCAGCGACATCTATTCGCTGGGCTGCGCGCTGTTCCGGCTGCTGACCAGCCGCACCCCCTACGAGGACAACTCGTTGCCGGCCATGTTGGCCGGACACCTGATGCGGCCCGTCCCGCGCCCCACCGACGTCAACCCGGCCCTGCCCCGCGAGGTCGACCACGTGATGGCCCGGGCGCTGGCCAAGGACCCCGCCGAGCGTTTCCAGACCGCCGGTGCGCTGGCGGCTGCCACCGCGGCCGCGTTGACCGGCAGGCCGGTGCCCATGACGCACACCGGCCCCGGCGGGCCACCGGCGGGCAACCCGACCAATCCAACGGTGACCTATCCGCCAACCGTGCCCCCGGGGGCGGCGCCGGTGCCCGGTTGGCCCGCGTACGACCCCCGCGGGGCCGCCGTGGCCCCGCACCACGCGGCGCCCCCACAGTTCACCGGCATGCCGCCTTCGTTCGGCGGCCCTGGCTTGTCGCCTAAAGCCAAGCGGCACAAACGCACTCGCCTCGCCGTCGCGGCGACCGTTGTTGTCGCGGTGCTGGTAGCCGCCGCCGTCGTGGGCATCCACCTGTTCGGCCGTAGCGGCGGCGGCCTGGGACCCTATGAACCACAAACCCTCACAACCAAATTCGGCACCGTCAAGCTTGCGCACCGTCCGATGGCCATCGCGGCGCTCGGACCCGGCGATCCCGATGCCGTCCTGTCGCTGGGAGTCCAGCCCGTCCTGATGAATGCCGCCAACGCGACCGTGCCGAATTGGCTGCAGCCACTGGTGCATTCGTCACCACCGGTGTTCGCCGCCGCCGACACCGCGGCGATCGCCGCCGCCAAGCCCGATCTCATCATCGACACCGGCGACATCGACCAACCCACCTACCAGGCCCTGACGGCGATCGCGCCCACTCTCACCCAGCCCGCCGACGACAGCCAGGACTGGACCTGGCAGACGCAGCTGAATTGGATCGCCACCGCCCTGGGCCGCACCGACACGGCCAAAACCCTCGTCGACAAGGCGCAATCCCAGCAGAACGCCATCCGCTCCGAGCACGGCGCCTTTTCCGGCAAGAGCATCGTCGTGGTCAACTACACCGGCACCACGACGACAGCCGCCGCGGCGCCGTCACCGCCGAGCGGCTACCTGGAAAGCATCGGCTTCACCTACAACACCCATTACAAGCGCAGCCCCGGCGGCCCGGTAGAGGTCCCGTTCGACATCAATGACGTTGACTACTCCGCGCGCAGCGACGTCATGCTGTTGCTGCGCACCGACCCGGCCGCAGGCGGCGGGGGATACGCGGGCCTGCCCGCCAGATACGGCAGTTTCGGCGGCACCCTGGTCATCGTCGACGACCCCGCCACCATCGTCGCCCTCAACTCCGGCGGCCCGGCCGCCACCGCTTACCTCGACACCGCGTTGGTGACCAAGCTCGCCAACCAGATCCACTGATGCCGTCTGACGATCCGCAGCGTCGGACGGTGCGCGTCCGCGTTGGAACCGGTCGGTGTATGCCCCGTGCCCACCCTCGTCGTCACGGATCCGCACGCGGTGATGTGCTGTGCGCTGTGCCCCGTCACCTGTGCGCAATGCGGGGCTGCGGTGTGAGTTGGGGAGTCGAACCCTCTGCACTGCCCTTCGTGCGCCAGGAGAGACCGGACTTGGCCCGCCGGCCTGGGCTCGTGCGCGCCTCCGCGACGCCTACCTGCTACACCCGGATCCCTTACTCCAACAGGTCTACCTCCCAGTTCGATCGCTGGATCCGCACGTCGAGCTCACGAAGCTCGCGAGCCACCTGGTCAGCTTGCGCGCGCACATCCGCAACGGTCAAGGCGGACAACATCTTTAGCTCAGAACGCAGTTGTCGGGAGTAGCCCTGCTGATTGCTCCCGGCGGCCGCGTCCGCTGCGCTCTTGAGAACGTGGTGACGCCAACGCAGCGCATCCCGGCGGGCCAACGCGTCGGTCAGCGTGCCGTCCGTGCCGATCGTCGTCGCCGCGTTCGTGCGATTGATCCGCCTGATCAACACTTCGTACTCGCCCAGCACGCCCTCGACTTCGGCGAGCAGGGCCGCCGCATCTTCGGCAGGTTCTTCGCCCTCCTGGTAGCGGGCGTTGCTCACAATGCGCGTGCGCAACTGTTCGATACGGCGCAGCGCATCGGCCCGCAATGACAACGCCTCGGCCAGCTTCACAATGTCCCCCTCCGGTGGGTGGCGCGGCTGCCTAAACAGGATAGGTCCGAGCACAGCCCGCCCGTGGTGATCAGCGGGCCCGTCGTACGTCGGCGACCGCCGGTACTGTCGAATTCGTGCGTAGTGAAGGCGATACCTGGGACATCACAACAAGTGTCGGTTCGACGGCCTTATTCGTGGCGACCGCGCGAGCGCTCGAGGCGCAGAAGCCGGACCCGCTGGCCGTCGACCCGTATGCGGAGCTGTTCTGCCGCGCCGTGGGCGGGTGGGCGGCCGACGTGCTCGACGGCAAGCTCCCTGACCACCAGCTGAAGACCCCGGACTGGGGCGCGCATTTCGTCGACTTCCAGGGCGCCCGCACCAAATACTTCGACGAGTACTTCCGCCGCGCCGCCGACGCGGGCGTGCGCCAGGTGGTCATCCTGGCGGCCGGACTGGATTCGCGGGCCTACCGGCTGGACTGGCCAGCCGGGACGACGATTTTCGAGCTGGACCAACCCCAGGTCCTCGACTTCAAGCGTGAGGTGCTCGCCGACCACGGCGCCCAACCCAAGGCCGAGCGGCGCGAGATCGCGGTGGACCTGCGCGACGACTGGCCGCAGGCCTTGCGTGACGGCGGCTTTGATCCCACCACGCCGTCGGCGTGGATAGCCGAAGGCCTGCTGATCTACCTCCCGGCCGCCGCGGAGGAGCAGCTGTTCACGGGCATCGACAACCTGGCCGCCCCCGGCAGCCACGTCGCCGTCGAGGACGGCGCGCCCCTCGACCAGGACGACTTCGAGGCGAAACGCGAGGCGGAACGCGCCGCGATGGCCGACGGTGCCGAGCGCCCCTTCTATCAGCTGGTCTACAACGAGCGGGTCGCACCGGCCACCGAATGGTTCGGCGACCGGGGCTGGACCGCCGTCGGCACCCCGCTGGCCGACTTCCTGCGCCAAAACGGCAGGCCGGTGCCCGGGCCCGACACGGACGCCGGGTCGATGGTTTCGCGTAACACCCTGGTGAGCGCGGTCAAAGCCTGACTCGTCGCGGCCGGGCTTTTCATGGATTGTCGATGAGTTGATGCCGCGCGGGAACTTTCGCGCGCCGCCCTGCGACTAATACCGGGCTGATCGGTGCGCCGCCCACAGCCCGGGCGCCACGGTCTCAGCCCGGCGAGGAGTCGCGGGATGACCGCACCGGTGTGGATGGCCCTGCCCCCGGAGGTCCATTCGGCCCAGCTGAGCAGCGGCCCCGGTCCGGCCGGCCTGCTGGCCGCCGCGGCCGCCTGGAGTTCGCTGAGCAGCACGTACGCGTCGGCGGCGGACGAGCTGTCCGCGACGCTGGCCGCCACGCAGGCCGGCGCCTGGGAGGGGCCCACCGCCGAGCAGTACGCGGCCGCCCACGCGCCCTACCTCGCGTGGCTGACGCGGGCCAGCGCCAACAGTGCGGTGACCGCCGCCCGTCACGAGACCTCGGCCTCGGCCTACACCGCCGCGCTGGCCGCCATGCCGACGCTTGGCGAGCTGGCGGCCAACCACACGGTTCACGGCGTATTGGTGGCGACCAACTTCTTCGGCATCAACACCATCCCGATCGCGGTCAACGAGGCCGACTACGCGCGGATGTGGGTCCAGGCGGCCGCCACGATGTCCACCTACCAGACGGTTTCGACGATGGCGGTGGCGTCGGCCCCGCAGACCGACCCGGCGCCGCAAATAGTGCACGCCGCCGACACCGGCCAAGACAGCGACGACGACGGAATCGTCGACAATGACGGCGGTAACCCGTACCAGCTGAGCTGGTGGATCAACCGGTTCACGGAGGTTTTCCAGACAATAGCGAGAGATTTGGCGGAGTTTCCCAGCGACCCGGCCGACGCAATAGAGGATTTGATTCAAGACATTTTCGGGCCCGCCGGACTCATCGCTGACGAGTTCACCCATCTGGGCGAGGCCCTTCAGGCGTTCCCGCAGCTTGCTGCCGTTCCGTTCATCGTGCCGGGTGGATTGGCGGGGGGCATAGCGGGGTTGAGTCTGATGGCCGGAATTCAGCCGGCCCCGGCTCCCGACGCCGCTCCGGTACCGGTGGCTCCAGCACCCAATGCGCCTGTTCCAGCGGGGCTCCGGTCGTCGCGAGCGCGGTCCCGGCCACGGCGCCGGCACCGTCTTCTCCCACGACGCCGGCCCCGTCCCCCGCGCCGGCATCGGCGGCGCCAACCGCGGCCCCACCGTCGCCGCCGCCCCCCGCCGGTGTCGAAGGCGCCGCCTTCCCGTACCTGGTCGGCGGTCCCACGATCGGGACGAACACGGGCATGGGTAGCAGCGCGCAGCGAAAGGCGCCGCAGCCCGATTCGACGCCGGCCGCGGCGGCGGCAGCGGCATCGGCGCGTGAGCAGCGGCGGGCGCGTCGCCGCCGGCAGGCGGGGCTGCAAGAGCACTACCGCGGCTACGAGTTCATGGATCTGGACCCCGATGGCGAGTGGGCGTCCGAGGATCCGCCGGCACGGGCCGGCGCCTCGATCGCATCGGATCGGGGCGCCGGCGCCCTGGGGTTCGCCGGAACCGCGAACAAGGGTGCCACCCAGGCGACCGGGCTGACGACGCTGGCGGGCGACGATTTCGGCGGCGGGCCCGCGCTGCCACTGCTGCCGGGCTCGTGGGAGGGGGACTAGCGAGCGCGGGCCGGAACTTTTCGGGTACGGCGGACGACTATTGGCTGCGTTCTCGGATTGCTAATGAAAATGGTTTTCGATAAGCTCGGCCGCTTAGAGGGGCTGGCGGTGGCCGGTCACTCCGTGGTGCGGGGGAACGACCGAAGACGCGGAAATAAGGACCCTGAAGATCCGCGATAGCGGTGATGAAGTGGGAGTGGTGTGGTGAGTCGGACGGGCCCTCGCGCCTCGACACTTAGCTTATGCAATGCTAACTTCAGGCGGGTTAAGTTAGGGGAGGCTACACAAATGGAGAGACGTGGCCGTGGAACTCGGTGACGCTGGCGTGCTCGCAGCTCAGCCCGTCAATTCTCGCGCGGATGCCCGGGTTGACGGCGACGTCGTCAGCCGGTTCGCCACGTGTTGCCGCGCGCTCGGCATCTCGGTCTACGAGCGTCAGCGCCCGGCCGACCTGACTGCCGCCCGCTCCGGGTTCACCGCGCTGACCCGGGTCGCCCACGACCAGTGCGACGCCTGGACGGGGCTGGCGGCCGCCGGCGATACGTCACTGCGGGTGCTGGAGGCCGTGTCGCGCACCGCGGGCACCGCCGGGGTGTTGCAGCGCAAGGTGGACCTGGCGCCGGGCGAACTGGGTTTCCGCTACGACACCGGCCTGTACCTGCAGTTCCGCGCCGCCACCCCCGACGACTTCCACCTCGCCTACGCGGCGGGGCTCGCCTCGACCGGGGACGCCGGGCGGCTCGCCGCAGCCGACCAGATCGTCACCGGTCTGACCGCGCGCCGCCCGGGCTGGCGCGAGGCCCGCTGGGTCGCCGTCGTCCTCAACTACCGCGCCGAGCGCTGGGCTGACGTGGTCAAGTTGCTGACGCCGGTCGTGAACGACGCCGGGCTCGACGAGGCTTTCGCGCACGCGGCCAGGATCGCCTTGGGCACCGCGCTGGCGCGACTGGGCATGTTCGCCCCGGCGCTGTCGTACCTGGAGGAGCCCGACGGTCCGGTCGCGGTCGCGGCGCTCGACGGGGCGTTGGCCAAGGCGCTGGTGCTGCGGGCGCACGTCGACGAGGAGTCCGCGAGCGAAGTGCTCCAGGATCTGTACGCGGCCCACCCGGAGAACGAACAGATCGAACAGGCCCTGTCCGACACCAGCTTCGGGATCGTGACCACCACCGCGGCGCGGATCGAAGCGCGCACCGACCCGTGGGACCCGGACACCGAGCCCAGCGCGGAGGACTTCGTCGATCCCGCGGCCCACGAGCGCAAGGCCGTGTTGCTGCACGAGGCCGAAGTCCAGTTGGCCGAGTTCATCGGCCTGGACGAGGTCAAGAATCAGGTGTCGCGGCTGAAGAGCTCCGTCGCCATGGAGCTCGTGCGCAAGCAGCGCGGCCTGGCCGTCGCGCAGCGCGCCCACCACCTCGTGTTCGCCGGGCCGCCCGGCACCGGTAAGACCACGATCGCCCGCGTGGTCGCCAAGATCTATTGTGGCCTGGGGCTTTTGAAGCGCGAAAACATCCGCGAGGTGCACCGTGCCGACCTGATCGGCCAGCACATCGGCGAGACCGAGGCCAAGACCAACGCGATCATCGACAGCGCGCTCGACGGGGTGCTGTTCCTCGACGAGGCCTACGCCCTGGTGGCCACGGGCGCCAAGAACGACTTCGGCCTGGTGGCGATCGACACCCTGCTGGCGCGGATGGAGAACGACCGCGACCGGCTGGTGGTGATCATCGCCGGCTACCGGGCCGACCTGGACAAGTTCCTGGACACCAACGAGGGCCTGCGCTCCCGGTTCACCCGCAACATCGACTTCCCTTCCTACGCACCGTCGGAGCTCGTCGAGATCGCGACCAAGATGGCCGAGCAACGCGACAGCGTCTTCGAGCAGGCCGCGCTCGACCACATGGAGGCCTTGTTCACCAGGCTGGCCACCGAGTCGACGCCGGACGCCAACGGAATCTCGCGACGCAACCTCGACATCGCCGGCAACGGCCGGTTCGTCCGCAACATCGTCGAACGCTCCGAGGAAGAGCGCGAATTCCGGCTCGACCATTCCGAACACGCCGGCACCGGGGAATTCAGTGACGAGGAGCTGATGACGATCACCGATCAAGACGTCGAGAACTCGGTGGAGCCGTTGTTGCGCGGACTCGGACTGTCGGTGCCCGCATGAGCGAATCCGACGATCGGCGTTCGTTCGCGTCGCGCACCCCGGTCAACGACAATCCCGACAAGGTGGAGTATCGCCGCGGTTTCGTCACCCGCCACCAGGTCAGCGGCTGGCGATTCGTGATGCGGCGCATCGCATCCGGCATCGCCCTGCACGACACCAGGATGCTCGTCGACCCGCTGCGCACCCAGTCGCGCGCGGTGCTGATGGGCGTGGTCCTGCTCGCCACCGGCCTGGCCGGCTGCTTCGTGTTCTCGCTGATCCGGCCCAACGGGACGGTAGGCAACAACGCCGTGCTCGCCGACCGGTCGACGGCCGCCCTGTACGTGCGGGTCGGCGACCAGCTGCACCCGGTGCTCAACCTGACATCGGCGCGGCTGATCGTCGGCAAGCCCGTCAACCCGACCACGGTGAAAAGCAGTGAGCTGGACCGGTTTCCGCGCGGCAACCTGGTCGGCATCCCGGGCGCGCCGGAACGCATGGTGCAAAACACCACGCGCGACGCCGACTGGACCGTCTGCGACGGTATCGGCGGCACGGCGCACGCCATCCACAGCACCGGTGTCACGGTGATCGCCGGGCGCCCCGACAGCGGCGGCGCGCGCGCGGCCAAGCTCGACGCCAAGCAGGCCATCCTGGTCGATAGTGGCAACAGCACCTGGCTCCTGTGGGACGGCAGGCGCAGCCAGATCAACCTGGCCGACCACGCGGTCACCAACGCACTGGGTGTGGGGCTGAACAACGCCGAGGTGCCCGCGCCGCGGCCCATCGCGCTGGGTTTGTTCAACGCCATCCCCGAGGCGCCGTCGCTGACGGCGCCCGCCATCCCGAACGCCGGCGCACCGGCAGGCTTCAGCGTGCCGGCGCCGATCGGGGCGGTGGTGGTTTCCTATGCCCTGGACCAGAACTCGTCGGGCGCGGCGCACTACTACGCGGTGCTGCCGGACGGTCTGCAACCGATCTCCCCGGTGCTCGCCGCGATCCTGCGCAACACCAACTCCTACGGCCTGGACCAGCCGCCGCGGCTGGGCGCCGACGCGGTGGCCAAGCTGCCGGTGTCGCGGATGCTCGACACCGCGCGCTACCCCGAGCAGCAGCTCACCCTCGTCGACGCGGCCAAAGATCCTGTCACGTGCGCTTATTGGAGCAAGCCCGCCGGCGCCGCCACCAGCTCGCTGAACCTGCTGTCCGGCTCGGCCCTGCCGGTGCCCGAATCCATCCGCACCGTCGACCTGGTCGGCGGCGCCTCCCCGGCCACCGCAACGCGCGTCGCCCTGGCCCCGGGCACCGGTTACTTCGTCCAGACCGTCACCGGCGGCGCCGGCGCCCCCGGCACCGGGTCGTTGTTCTGGGTGTCCGACACCGGGGTGCGCTACGGCATCGACAACGAAGCGGAGAACTCGGCCGCGGGGCGCGGCAAAACCGTTGAGGCACTTGGCCTGAGCGAGCCGGCGGTGCCGGTCCCGTGGTCGGTGCTGTCGTTGTTCGCGAGCGGCCCGACGCTGTCGCGCGCCGACGCGCTGCTGGCGCACGACGGACTGGCGCCCGACACCAAGCCCGGCCGCGTGGCATCAGCAGAGGGAGCGCCCCGATGAGCCGACTCATCTTCGAAGCCCGCCGCCGGCTGGCTCCGCCGGTCACCCGCAAGGGCACCATCAACATCGAGGCGCCGCCCGAGCTGCCGCGGGTGATCCCGCCGTCGTTCCTGCGGCGGGCGATGCCCTATGTGCTGGTGATCCTGATCGTCGGCATGGTCGTCGCGCTGTTCGCCACCGGGATGCGGCTGATCTCCCCGCAGACGCTGTTCTTCCCGTTCGTGCTGCTGCTGGCGGCCACCGCGATGTATCGCGGCAACGACAACAAGACGCGCACCGAAGAGGTCGACGCCGAACGCGCCGATTACCTGCGCTACCTGTCGGTGGTCCGCGACAACATCCGCACCCAGGCCGCCCAGCAGCGCGCGGCCGCCGAGTGGTCGCACCCCGACCCGGCCGCGCTGGCCGGCGTGCCGGGGTCGCGGCGGCAATGGGAGCGCGACCCGCACGACCCGGACTTCTTGGTGCTGCGCGCCGGCCGCCACCAGGTGCCCCTGAGCACGGCGCTGCGGGTGAACGACACCGCGGACGAGGTCGACCTGGAGCCGGTGTCGCACAGCGCATTACGTAGCCTGCTCGACACCCACCGCATCGTGCGCGACGTGCCGACGGGCATCGACCTGACGAAGGTCTCGCGGATCACCGTGCTCGGCGAAGCCGACGAGGCGCGCGCGGCGATGCGGGCCTGGATCGCCCAGGCCGTGACGTGGCACGACCCGACGGTGCTGGGGGTGGCTCTGGTCGCCCGCGACCTAGAGAGCCCCGACTGGTCGTGGCTGAAATGGCTTGCGCACGTGGACGTCCCGGGCGAGCTCGACGGCGTGGGTCCGGCTCGCTTCCTGGCGACCAACCCCGACGAGCTGGTTCTGCTGCTGGGCCCCGCGTTCGTCGACCGGCCGGCGTTCACCGGCGAGCCCGCCGACGCGCTGCGGCACCTGCTGATCGTGATCGACGACCCCGACTTCGACCTGAGCACCTCGACGTTGGCGCTGGGCCGCGCGGGCGTCACCGTCGTGCACCGCTGCGCGACCCCGCCGCACCGCGAGCAGTATTCGGACCCCGAGAAGCCGATCCTGCGTGTCGCCGACGGCGCGATCGTGCGCTGGCAGACCGGCGGCTGGCAGCCCTACGTCGACGACGCCGACCTGCTCGGCGCCGACGAGGCCGCCCACCTGGCGCGCCAGCTGTCGCGCTGGGACTCCAACCCGACCCACACCGGGCTGCGCTCGGCGGCTACGCGGGGCGCCACCTTCACCACGCTGCTGGGCATCGGCGACGCCTCGCGGCTGGACGTGCCGACGCTGTGGGCGCCGCGCCGCCGCGAGGATGAGCTGCGCGTGCCCATCGGCGTCACCGCTACCGGCGAGCCGCTGTTCTTCGACCTGAAGGACGAAGCCGAGGGCGGCATGGGCCCGCACGGCCTGATGATCGGTATGACGGGATCCGGCAAGTCGCAGACGCTGATGTCGATCCTGTTGTCGCTGTTGACAACCCACTCGGCCGACCGGCTGATCGTGATCTACGCCGACTTCAAGGGTGAGGCCGGCGCGGACAGCTTCCGCCATTTCCCCCAGGTGGTCGCGGTGATCTCCAACATGGCCGAGAAGAAGTCGCTGGCCGACCGGTTCGCCGACACGTTGCGCGGTGAGGTGGCCCGCCGCGAAACGCTGCTGCGCGAGGCCGGCCGCCGCGTGCAGGGCAGCGCGTTCAACTCGGTGGTGGAGTACGAGGGCGCGATCGCGGCGGGGCACGACCTGCCGCCGATCCCGACGCTGTTCGTGGTCGCCGACGAGTTCACCCTGATGCTGGCCGATCACCCCGAATACGCGGAGCTATTCGATTACGTCGCCCGCAAGGGCCGCTCGTTCCGCATCCACATCCTGTTCGCGTCGCAGACGCTGGACGTGGGCAAGATCAAGGACATCGACAAGAACACCTCCTACCGGATCGGGTTGAAGGTGGCCAGTCCCAGCGTTTCGCGCCAAATCATCGGCGTGGAGGATGCCTACCACATCGAATCGGGCAAGGAACACAAGGGCGTCGGCTTCTTGGTGCCCGCCCCAGGTGCGACCCCGATCAAGTTCCGCAGCACCTATGTCGACGGCATCTACGACCCACCGCAGAAGACCAAAGCCCTTGTGGTGCACGCGGTTCCGGAGCCCAAGCTATTCACGGCCGGACGGGTGGAACCGGAGCAGGACATGGTGATCCCGACCGCCGAGGACGAGGAGTTCGCCGGGCCGCCGCGCAAGCTGATCGCCACCATCGGCGACCAGTTGGCGCGCTACGGGCCGCGGGCGCCGCAGCTGTGGCTGCCGCCGCTGGACGAGCCGATCCCGCTGACCGCGGTGCTGGCCCGGGCCGGGGTGCCGCAGCGCCAGTGGCAATGGCCGCTCGGCGAGATCGACAAACCCTTCGAGATGCGCCGGGACCCGCTGGTGTTCGACGCGACCTCGTCGGCCGGGAACGTGGTGATCCACGGCGGCCCCAAGTCCGGGAAATCGACCGCGCTGCAGACGTTCATCCTGTCGGCGGCCAGCCTGCACTCACCGCGCGACGTCACGTTCTACTGCCTGGACTACGGCGGCGGGAAGCTGCGGGCGTTGGAAGACCTGGCGCACGTCGGCAGCGTCGCCTCGGCGCTGGAACCCGAACGGATCCGGCGCACGTTCGGCGAGCTGGAGCAGCTGCTGCTGTCCCGGCAGCGGCGCGAGATGTTCCGGGAGCGGCACGGCGCGGCACCCGACGACGGGTACGGCGAGGTGTTCCTGGTCATCGACAACCTGTACGCGTTCGGTCGCGACAACACCGACCAGTTCAACACCCGGAACCCATTGCTGGCCAAGGTAAGTGAGCTGGTCAACGTCGGCCTCGCCTACGGCATCCACGTCGTCATCACCACCCCGAGCTGGCTCGAGGTGCCGCTGGCGATGCGCGATGGCCTGGGCCTGCGACTCGAGCTCAAGCTGCACGACCCGCGGGACAGCAACGTGCGGCTCGTCGGGGCGCTGCGCCGCCCCGCGGAGTCCGTGCCGCATGACCAGCCGGGCCGGGGGTTGACGATGGCCGCCGAGCACTTCCTGTTCGCCAACCCCGAGCTCGATCAGGTGGCCGCGATCAACGCCCGATACCCGGGCATGGCCGCGCCGCCGGTGCGGCTGCTGCCGACCAACCTCGCGCCCGAGGCGCTCGGCGCGCTCTACCGCGGCCCGGAGCAGGTGGTCATCGGCCAGCGTGAGGAGGACCTCGCACCCGTCGTCGTCGACTTCGCCGACGAGCCGCTGCTGATGGTGTTCGGCGACAGCAAGTCCGGCAAGACCACGTTGCTGCGCCACATCATTCGCACCATCCGCGAACACTCCACGCCCGACCAGGTGGCCTTCACGGTGCTGGACCGGCGGCTGCACCTGGTCGACGAGCCGTTGTTCGCCGACAACGAGTACACCGCGAACGTCGACCGCATCATCCCGGTGATGCTGGGACTGGCCAACATCATCGAGTCGCGGCGTCCCCCGGCCGGGTTGTCGCCCGGGGAGCTGGCCCGGTGGAGGTACGCGGGCCACACCCACTATCTGATCATCGACGACGTCGACCAGATACCGGACGCGCCGGCGATGAGCGGCCCGTACGTCGGGCAGCGGCCATGGACGCCGTTGATCGGAATCCTCTCGCAGGCCGCCGATTTGGGGCTGCGGGTGATCGTCACGGCGCGGGCGACCGGGTCGGGACACGCCCTGATGACCAACCCGCTGCTGCGCCGCTTCAACGACTTGCAGGCGACGACGCTGATGCTGGCGGGCAACCCGCAGGACAGCGGCAAGATCCGGGGCCAGCGCTTCGGCCGGCTGCCCGCCGGGCGGGCGATCCTGTTGGGCGACAGCGACAGTCCGACGTACGTGCAGTTGGTCAACCCGCTGGTGGGTGAGGCCGCGATGTTTGGTGAAAGGGGAGAGTCATGACGTTGCGAGTGGTTCCCGAGGGCCTGGCCGCGACCAGCGCCGCGGTGGAGGCGCTGACGGCGCGGCTGGCGGCCGCGCACGCGGCGGCCGCGCCGGCCATCACCGCGGTGGTGCCACCTGCGGTGGATCCGGTGTCGCTGCAGACCGCCCTCGGCTTCAGCGCCCAGGGTCAGGAGCACGCCGCCGTCGCCGCCCAGGGCGTGGAAGAGCTCGGCCGCGCCGGCGTGGGCGTCGGCGAAGCCGGCGCCAGCTATCTCGCCGGGGACGCGTCGGCCGCCGCGACGTACGGGTTCTAAGGACGCCCGACGATGACGTCCCCCGTTGCGCCCCTCTGGATGGCGTCGCCGCCCGAGGTGCATTCGGCGCTGCTGAGCGCCGGTCCCGGACCGGGGCCGCTGTTGGCGGCCGCCGGCGCCTGGACGGCGCTGAGCACCGAATATGCAACGGCGGCAGCCGAACTCACCGGAGTGGTGGGCGTTACCCAGGCGGGCTCCTGGGAGGGGCCGACGGCCGAGCAGTACGCGGCCGCCCACGCGCCGTACCTGGCGTGGCTGCAGCAGGCCAGTGCCGACAGCGCGAGCGTGGCCGCCCAGCACGAGATCGCCGCCGCGGCCTACACCGCCGCCCTGACGGCCATGCCGACGCTGGGCGAGCTGGCGGCCAACCACACCGTCCACGGGGTGTTGGTGGCGACGAACTTCTTCGGCATCAACACGATTCCGATCGCGCTCAACGAGGCCGACTACGCGCGGATGTGGGTGCAGGCCGCGACAGTCATGGGCGCCTATCAGGCCACCTCGGGGGCGGCGCTCGCCTCCGCGCCGCGCAGCACCCCGGCGCCGGCCATCGTGCGTCCGGGCGGTGAGGCGAACGACGCCGCGGTCAACGCCGCGCAGAGCTCGTCCAACCCCGGGAACGCCATCTCGGACTTCTTCCAGCAGCTGGCCAAGTTCCTGCAGGAATTCTTCCAGAACATTCAGCAGATGCTGCAGAACTTCTTCTCGAACCTGCCGGCGCTGCTGGCCGCCAACGGCCCACTGCTGTTCTTCGTCGCCTACCAGGTGTTCTTCAACGCCGTCGGCTGGCCGACCTGGGGCGCGATCCTGACCGCGCCCTTCCTCATCCCGCTGCTGCTCGGCATCGGCCTGAGTTCGCTGTTCACCCCCGCCGAGATCGCCCCGGTGGCGGCGGGGGCCGCCGCGACACCGCTGGTCACCTCGACCAAGCCGACGTCACTGCTGCCGGCGGTCGCGCTGGCCCCGACTGTGGCGACTCCCGCTGCGGCGCCGGCCACTTCGGTCGCGACGGGTTCTGGTGCCGCTCCCGCGCCGGCGCCGGCGCCGGCGCCGAGCACCCTGGCCTACCTGGTCGCCTACGGCGGCGACCCGGAGGCCGGCGTGGGCCCGACGGTGAGTGGTCGCGGTGGCGCCAAGGCACCGGCGGCGACCATTCCGGCGGCCGGCGCGGCGGCGGCCAGCCGGGCCGAGGCACGCGCGCGGCGACGCCGGCGGACCGCGATGCGGGACTACGCCGACGAGTTCGCGGACATGGATTCCGACATCGGCGTGCCCCCCGACTACGACGACGACGAGCGGCTGACCGCGGCGGTGGCATCCGCCGCCGGGGCCGGGGCCCTGGGCTTCGCCGGCACCGCGCGCAAGGACAGGACCTTCCGGGCGGCCGGCTTGACCAAACTCACCGACGGCGAATTCGGCAGCGGCCCAAGGACGCCGATGATGCCCGGAACCTGGGATCACGACCCGGCACGCCCGACCGAGCCCAGGGAAGGGGGATAAGGCAGTCAGCCCGACGAGTTACCGAAACCCCATGAGACCGCAGAGAAAGGAAGCACCATGAGTATGTTGGACGCTCACATTCCGCAGTTGGTGGCCGCGCAGTCGGCCTTCAGCGCCAAGGCGGCGTTGATGCGCAGCACCATCAGCCAGGCCGAGCAGGAAGCGATGTCGGCGCAGGCGTTCCATCAGGGCGAGTCCTCGGCCGCGTTCCAGGCCGCGCACGCCCGCTTCGTCGAGGCCGCCGCGCGGGTCAACACCCTGCTCGACATTGCCCAGGCCAATCTCGGCGACGCCGCGGGAACCTACGTGGCCGCGGACGCCGCCGCCGCGTCCGGCTACAACGCCTTCTAGATCAACAGCAGCCAACGACCGCGAAAGGACTTCTGATGTCCCAGATCATGTACAACTACCCGGCGATGTTGAGCCACGCCGCCGACATGGCCGGCTATGCCGGCACGCTGCAGGGGCTCGGTTCGGACATCGCCAGCGAGCAGGCCACGCTGTCCAACGCGTGGCAGGGCGACACCGGTATGACCTACCAGGCTTGGCAGGCCCAGTGGAACCAGGCGATGGAAAGCCTGGTGCGCGCCTACGAGTCGATGGCCAGCACCCACGAGGCCAACACCACGTCCATGCTCGCTCGAGACCAGGCCGAAGCCGCCAAGTGGGGCGGCTAGTTCTTGTTAGATGAGCGCTGAGCCCAACGCCGTCGAGCTGACGGTCGATCACGCCTGGTTCATAGCGGAAACCATTGGAGCGGGGAGCTTCCCGTGGGTGCTGGCGATCACCTCGCCCTACACCGATGCCGCGCAACGCCAGCCGTTTCTCGACCGTCAGCGCGCCGAGCTGACCCAAATGGGGCTGGTATCGGAGAGCGGCACCGTCAATCCGGCGGTGGCGGACTGGATCAGAGTGGTGTGCTTCCCGGAGCGATGGCTCGACCTGCGCTACGTGGGCCCCGCCAAGGACACCGGCACCGGCGAGTTGCTGCGCGGCATCGTGGCACAGCGGCCGGCCACCAGCACCAAGACGGTCGTCGCGCTGCGCAGCGCGCAGCTGATCACGTTCACCGCCATGGACATCGACGACCCGCGGGCGCTGGTCCCGGTACTGAGCGTCGGGTTGGCACAGCAACCGCCGGCTCGATTCGACGAGTTCAGCCTGCCGACCCGGGTCGGCGCCCGGGCCGACGAGCGGCTGCGTGCGGGCGCCTCGCTGGCCGAAGTCGTTGATTACCTAGGCATCCCGCAGTCGGCCCGGTCGGTGGTGGAGTCGGTGTTCAACGGCCAGCGCAGCTACGTCGAGATCGTCGCCGGCTGCCACCGCGACGGCCGGCACGCCACCACCGAGGTGGGGATGAGCATCGTCGACGCGGCCGCGGGCCGCGTGCTGGTGAGCCCGTCCCGCGCGTTCGACGGGGAGTGGGTGTCGACATTCGCCCCCGGCACACCGTTTGCGATCGCCCTCGCGATCGAACAGCTGACCGCTTTACTGCCGGAGGCCGAATGGTTCTCCGGCCACCGCTTGGCCCGAGATTTCACCGCGCAACACGCGTAACCCCAACGGAAAAGAGAGCAACGATGTTTCAGGTATGGCCCCAGCGTCCTTCGAGGGTCCGGTGACGTCCGGCGCCGTCATGCCGATCGTCCGCGTGGCAATCCTCGCGGACAGCAGGCTGACGGAAATGGCGTTGCCCGCCGAGCTGCCCCTGCGTGAGATCTTGCCCGCAGTCCAGCGTTTGGTGATTCCTTCGGTGTCGAACGGCGAATCCGACGACACCGCCCGGGGCACCGCCGACCTCGGCGCCGCGACCCAACTGAGCCTCGCGCCCATCGGCGGTGCGCCGTTCAGCCTGGACGCCAGCCTGGACACGGTCGGGGTCGTCGACGGTGACCTGCTGGCGTTGCAGCCGGTGCCGGTCGGCCAGGCGGCCCCCGGCATCGTCGAGGACATCGCCGACGCGGCCATGATCTTCTCCACCTCCCGGCGCAAGCCCTGGGGCGCAACGCATATCCGGAGCGGGGCGCTGGCCGCGGTGATCGCGGTCGCATTCCTGGCCACCGGGCTCGCCGTCACCTACCGCGTCACCACCGGCGCGCTGGCCGGGCTGGTCGCCGTCAGCGCGGTCGCGGCCCTGACCGCGATCGTCGGGCTGCTGGCCGCGGCCCGCTCGCCGCGCACCGCGACGGCGTGCTCGTTCGCCGCGCTGGTGCCCATCGGGGCCGCCCTGGCGTTGGCGGTGCCCGGACGGTTCGGGCCGGCGCAGATCATGCTCGCCGCGGCAGGGGTCACCGCGTGGTCGCTGATCGCGCTCATGGTGCCCAGCGCCGAGCGTGAGCGCGTCGTCGGGTTCTTCACCGCGACCGCGGTGGTGGGGGCCGGGGTGTTGCTGGCCGCGGGCGCTGAGCTGCTCTGGCACCTGCGCCCGCCCGCCATCGGTTGCGGCCTGATCGTCGCGGCGCTGCTGGTCACCATCGAGGCGGCCCAGCTCTCCGCGCTGTGGGCGCGCTTCCCGTTGCCGGTGATCCCGGCGCCCGGTGACCCCACCCCGTCGGCGCCGTCGCTGCGGGTGCTGGAGGACTTGCCGCGCCGGGTGCGGATCGGCGACGCCCACCAGAACGGATTCATTGCCGCCGCAGTGATTCTCAGCGTCCTGGGCTCGGTGTCGATCGCGCTGCGCCCCGAGGCGTGCAGCGGCGCCGGCTGGTATGTGGTGGGCGCCACCGCGGCGACGTCGGTCCTGCGGGCCCGGGTGTGGGATTCGGCCGCGTGCAAGGCGTGGCTGCTGGCGCAGCCCTACCTGACCGCCGGTGCGCTGCTGGTGCTCTACACCGCGACCGGACGCTACGCCGCCGCCCTGGGCGCGGCGCTGGTGCTCGTCGGGCTGGCCCTGGTGTGGGTCGTGGTGGCGCTCAACCCGCAGATCGCGGAGCCGGAGAGCTATTCGCTTCCGGTGCGTCGGCTGGTGGGCTTCGTCGCTGCCGGACTCGACGCCTCGCTCATCCCCGTGATGGCCTTCCTGGTCGGCATCTTCACCTGGATACTCAATCGATGATTCGATCCGGATCGGCTTGTCTCACAGCGGCTTTGGCGGCCATGCTGTGGACGTCTCCGTCGGCGATGGCCATCGAAGCGCCGAAGGTGGATCCGGGTGTCCCGCCGCCCAGCGGGGCACCGGGCGCCGTGCAGCCGATGGAGCAACGCGGCCCTTGCACCGCCGCCGGGGTCATCCCCGGCAGCGATCCCGCGGCCGTCACGCCCAGCCAGGCGACGCTGAATCTGCCCGGGGCGTGGCAATTCTCGCGCGGCGAGGGGCAGCTGGTGGCGGTGCTCGACACGGGGGTGCGGCCGGGTCCGCGCCTGCCCAACGTCGACCCGGGTGGTGACTTCGTCGAGGCGACCGACGGGCTGACCGACTGCGACGGTCACGGCACCCTGGTGGCCGGGCTCATCGCGGGCCAGCCCGGGGACGACGGCTTCTCGGGCGTGGCGCCCGCGGCGCGGGTCGTCTCGATCAGGACGACGTCGGCCAAGTTCTCGCCGCGGACGCCCGGCGGGGACCCACTGATGGCCCGGGCCTCGCTGGACGTCACGACGCTGGGTCGTGCGATCGTGCATGCCGCCGACCTCGGCGCCCGGGTGATCGACATCTCCACGCTCACCTGTCTGCCCGCCGACCGGCCGGTCGACCAGGCCGCGCTCGGTGCGGCGATCCGCTACGCGGCGGTGGACAAGGACGCGGTGATCGTGGCCGCCGCGGGCAACACCGGAGCAACCGGATCGGTTGCCGGCGGGACGTCCTGCGAGTCCAACCCGCTCACCGACCTGAGCCGCCCGGACGACCCGCGTAACTGGGCGGGTGTCACCTCGGTCTCCATCCCCTCGGTGTGGCAGCCGTACGTGCTGTCGGTGGCCTCCCTGACGCCGGACGGGCAGCCGTCGAAATTCACCATGGCCGGACCGTGGGTGGGCATCGCGGCGCCCGGGGAACGCATCGTGTCGGTCAGCAACGCCGACGGCGGCGGCCTGGCCAACGGGCTGCCCGACGAACACCAGCAGCAGGTCGCGCTCAGCGGGACCAGCTATGCCGCCGGCTACGTCGCCGGCGTCGCGGCGTTGGTTCGCAGCAAGTACCCCGACCTCAACGCCACGCAGGTCATCCATCGCATCAGCGCCACCGCGCACAACGGCGCACGGGCGCCCTCCAACGTCGTCGGCACCGGCAGCGTCGACCCGGTGGCTGCCCTGACCTGGCAACTGCCCGCCGGCAACCAACCTCCGGCCGCGCAGGTCAAGCCCGTCGCCGTTCCGCCGGCGCCCGCGCCCAAGGACACCACCCCGCGGACCGTCGCGCTGGCCGGAACCGCCGCGCTGGCTGTGCTCGTCGCAGTCGCGGGCGCGATCGCCGCCGCCACCACCCGCAGACGAAAGGACCCCACCCCGTGAGCCCGCAGCGCTGGATGCCCACCCCAGGACCCGGCCGAATCACGCTGGCGCTGCTGGCCGTCGTGCCCGCGGTGATGGCCTACCCCTGGCGATCGCCCCGGGATTACTGGGTGCTCGGCATCGCCGTCGCCGCGGTCATCGTCCTCTTCGGCTGCTGGCGCGGTTTGTATTTCACCACGCTGGTGCGCCGCCGGCTGGCGATCATCGGGCGTGGCCAGAGCGCCGCCGCCGAGCCCGACTCGGCCACGGCGACGACCGCGCTGCTGCGGGTCGGGGCGCCGGGTGGCGACGCCGACGTGTTGCCATTGCCGTTGATCGCCCGCTACCTGAACCGCTACGGCATTAGGGCGCACAAGATCCGAATCACCAACCGGGACAACGCGTCCGATCCATCCAGGCGCGAGACGTGGATCGGGCTCACGATCTCGGCCACCGAGAACCTGGCCGCGCTGCGGGCGCGCTCGCCACGCATCCCGCTGCACGAGACCGCGCAGGTGGCGGCGCGCCGGCTGGCCGACCACCTGCGGGAGCTCGGCTGGGACGTCACCGCCGTCGCGCCCGACGACGTTCCGCGGTTGCTCACCTCCAACGCCCGCGAGAGCTGGTCCGGGGTGCAGCGCGGGGCTTCGGATTACCTTGCGGCATACCAGATCCCGGTCGACGCGGGGCTTGCGGAGACCCTCGCGGCGATCAGGGAGCACCCCGCGCGCGAGACGTGCACCGCGCTGGAGTTCGCCGGTGACGGGACGCACCACACCGTCGCGGCCGCCTGCGCCTTCCTGACCGACACGGCGCCGGGGCGGATCGACCCGCCGGCCGGCCTGATCCCGCAGCGCGGCAATCACCGGCCGGCGCTGCAGGCGCTGGACCTGTTGTCCACCCGGCGGCTCGACGGCCACGCCGAGGTGCCGACGGGCTTGCTGGCGCAGCTGGACTGGCCGACCCCGGTGCGCCAGGCTGCGGCCGCCGAGGTCGCTAGAACATGACTGTCTGCAGGAACGCGGTCATCCGGCGCAGGTAGTCCAGCTGGCTCACGTGCAGGACGTGACTGCCTGGAAACCAGTGCAGCGCACAGCGATCCCAGTGTTCCCACAACGCGACGGCATGATCCGGTGGCGCCATCCGATCGCCGAGCCCGGTGATGATCATCCGGCGGTCCTTGGCCGGCAGCGGCCGGTAGTTCAGCGGGCAGTGGTAGGCGAGCCCGTCGGATAACTCCGCGGGGCTGATGTGGGACAGGCGCAGCCCCAGCCGCACGAGCTTGTTGGCCGGGAACCATTCGTCGAACAGGGTCGCCGGGCTGACGACGGGGCAGTTGGGGATGACGGCCTCGAGCCGGTCGTCGACGGAGGCGACCAGCGCCGAGGTGTAGCCACCCAGCGATATGCCGGTCAGCGCGATGCGGTCGACCCCGGTGTCGCGCAAATAGTCGATGACGGAACGAAAGTCGTGCACGGCCTGGGCCATTGCCTCGGCGAACCCGCTCAGGCCACCGGCGAAATAACCGAAACCGCTGAACGGCGAGAGCCTTTCGGCTCGCTTACCGTGAAAGGGCAAGGTGTACAACAGGACGTCATAGCCGGCGCGGTAATACCATGGCAGCGCGAAGAACCGCCCGTTGGCCAGGTATGACGACCCCATGAAGCCGTGAATGACACAGAGCGTGGGCCGCGGCCCGTCATCGTGGCGCCAGTGCTGGGCGCGCACAGTGTTGTTGGATCTCCAGGAAGCCCATTGCCGGCGCATCGCCGGGTTGATCGCCGCGAAGCTGCTTGGGAACGCGACGTTTTCCACCGTGCCGCCCGCGACCCACTCGGTCAGCGGGCTAGCCCGCCGCGACGAGACCCGCGGCGACTCGGTCGGCGCGGGAAACGACTCCTGCGGGTCGCGCCGCGCGCCCAGCTCGGCGTAGAAACTCAGGTTGGCGCGCTCTGCGCGGGCAGCGGCGTGCCGCAGGGAAGCGGCGACGACGGCCGGTGCCACCGTCGCGGTGAGCAGCGATGACACCCAGGTGCGCAGGGCCAGGTCGCCGACGGCCGAGCCCTCTACTACCATCCGCTGGCGGCGGGACAGCGCGGAATTCGGGGGTAATCCGCCGTCGCCCGTCGGAACGTCCGCGCCTTCGAAGGCAGCGGGAATGGGCGGTTCAATCGAAGTGTCGGGCGCCACGAACGCCGATGCTAACCGGCCCGCGCGGCCGCCGGGGCCCGTTGGGCGGCGCCGGGGTCCCGTGCGGTAATACGGTTTGTCTATGTCCCCGGCTGGCGGCGGCGCGTTGATCAGGAGGACCGACATGTGGGATCCCGATGTCTACCTGGCGTTTGCGGACCATCGCAGCCGGCCCTTCTACGACCTGCTGTCCCGGGTGGGAGCTGACCGGCCCCGGCGGGTGGTCGACCTCGGCTGCGGGCCCGGCCACCTGACCAAGTACCTGTCCCGGCGCTGGCCGGAGGCGGTGATCGAGGCGGTGGACAGCTCGCCGGAGATGGTCGCCGCCGCGAAGGAGCGCGGCATCGACGCCGTCATCGGCGACCTGCGGGACTGGAAGCCCAAGCCCGATACCGACGTCGTGGTCAGCAACGCCGCCCTGCACTGGGTCCCCGAGCACGCCGACCTGCTGGTCCGATGGGTGGACCAGCTACCGTCCGGGTCGTGGATCGCGGTCCAGATCCCCGGCAATTTCGAGACGCCGTCGCACGCCACGGTGCGGACCCTGGCCCGCCGGGAGCCGTACGCAAAGGTGATGCGGGACATACCGTTTCGCGTCGGCGCGGTCGTGCACCCGCCGATCCAGTACGCCAACCTGCTGCTGGACGCCGGGTGCAGGGTCGACGTCTGGGAGACCACCTACCTGCACCAGCTGAGCGGTGAGAACCCGGTGCTGGAATGGATCACCGGGACGGCGCTGGTTCCGGTGCGCGAGCGGCTCGACGGCGAAGACTGGGAACGGTTCCGCGAGGAACTCATCCCACTGCTGGACGACGCCTACCCGCCCCGGGCCGACGGAACGACCATCTTCCCGTTCCGGCGGGTGTTCATCGTCGCCGAGGTCGGCGGTTCCCGGCGGTCCGGTGGCTAACCGCTCGCCTGCTCCTCGATACCGCGGTCGACGGCGAGCGCCGACCGGGCCGTCGGCTTCATTCGATGAATGTGCAGATAGGTCTCGGTGTACCGGGCCGAGATGCGGGTGCCGGCGAACTCCGACGGAATGACGTCACCCGTGCGCTGACGCCAATCGTGAAGCCGCACAGCCAAATCGGCTGCGATCTCGTCGGCGTCGGGGTCGTCACCGGCCAGCAGGTTGGTGGTCTCGGCGGGGTCGGCGCGCAGGTCGTAGAGCTCGCGCTCCGGGCGTGGGCCCGTGATGAACGGCGCCACCGCGGCCCCCGACGGGCTTTCCTCGATGTCCAGCGGCAGGTCCAGCAGCGGGCGGCGCGCGTAATTCTCGATGTAGCTGTATTCCTTGGTGCGGATCGCGCGAATGGGATCGAACGAGTCGTGATAGGTCTTCGTCGTGTACACGTGGTCCCTGACCGGCACGGTGTGCGGCTCGGGCGCGACGAGGGCGCGCGCGTGCGAAACCCCCTCGACATCGGCCGGAATGTCCAGCCCCAGCAGGCCCAGCAGCGTCGGCAACAGGTCCACGCCGCTGAACAGCTCGTCGTAGACCCGCGGCGGCAGGGCCCGGCCGGTGGGCGGCCTGATGATCATGCCGATGCCGGTTCCCGCGTCGTAGAGCGTGGACTTGGCGCGGGGAAACGCCGGGCCGTGGTCGGTGAAGAACACCACCCAGGTGCTGGCGTCCAGTCCCGTTTCGGCCAGCGTGTCCAGCAGGCGGCCGACGGCCGCGTCGGCCGTCGCGATCGACCCGTAGAAGCTGGCCAGGTCGTCGCGCACCTCGGGGGTGTCGGGCAGGTAATCGGGCGGGTCGACCTCGGCGCTGTCCGCCGGGTGGTAGCGGTCCCGGGGATACGGCCGGTGCGTCTCGAAGAACCCGGCGGTCAACAGGAACGGTTGGCCCGCGAGGTCTTCGGTGCCGTCGCGGAGCCAGTCGGAGGCCCGGTCCACCACGTATTCGCAGTAGGAGTTCGACACGTCGAACTCGTCGAAGCCCAGCCGCTGCGGGTAGGAGGTCTCGTGCTGCATGCCGAAAAGCGCGGAGTACCAACCGGCATCGGTCAATATCTGTGGGAGGGTGCGCACGCCGCTGCGGTATTCCCAGCCGTGATGGGCCAGGCCGATCAGGCCGTTGCTCTGCGGGTAGCGGCCGGTGAACAGCGACCCGCGCGACGGCGAGCACAGCGGCGCCGTGGCGTGCGCCCTGGTGAACAGGATGCCCTCGGCGGCAAGGCGGTCCAGCCGGGGGCTCTGGACGTCCGGGTGGCCGTAGACGCCGAGGTAGCGGCCCAGATCGTGCCAGTGCACGATCAACACGTTGTCGTTCCGGTCGGCTTCTTCGCCCGGCACCAATTGCGTCACCTCTCCAACTTGCCCGCGACCGGCGACGATACCGCAGCTAGTCGGGCGAGGGCTGAGGGCGCCGACTCCAGCGGTTCTCGCAGACGAACTCCGACAGCGGCCGGGCGACGGTCCAGCCGTCCAGTTCCAACGCCGGCCGCTCGGGAAATTCGGGCACCGGACCCAGGCACAGGATGGCCACCGGCTCCGCCCCCGGGGGCATCTCGAGCACGGACGCCAACCGCTGCGGATCGAACAGCGAAACCCAACCCATGCCAAGGCCTTCGGAGCGCGCGGCCAGCCATAGATTCTGGATCGCGCACGACACCGACGCGAGGTCCATCTGCGGCAGCGTCCGGCGGCCGAACACGTGCTTCTCCCGGTCGTCACACAGCGCCACCACCAGCAGCTCGGCGCACTCGAGGATGCCTTCGACTTTCAGCGCGAGAAACTCCTCGCCGCGCTCGCCCAGGGCCGCGGCGGTGAGCGGGCGCTCCTCGTCGACGAGGGCGTGAATGCGCCGGCGCAGCGAGTCGTCGGTGATCCGCACGAAACGCCAGGGCTGCATCAGACCGACGCTGGGCGCCGCGTGCGCCGCCTGCAGCAGGCGCGCCAGCACGGCCTCGTCCACCACCCCGGGTGAGAAGCGGCGCATGTCGCGCCGCTCCGAGATCACCCGGTAGACGGCCCGGCGCTCCCCCGGGCTGAAGGCCTGCTCGCTCACGGAAGTCATCGTAGGAAATCCGGGTTAGCGTGAACCGTGTCCGCGACGCGGACCGGGTGAACACCCAGGAAAGGAGTGTTCCGTGAAGCCCTTCGACCTGCTCGACCTGCCGCCCACCGACGGGGCCGTGGGCCGCGTGTACGGCGAGCCCTATCAGACACCGGACGGCACCACCGTGATTCCGGTGGTCAAACCGCTGGGCGTCTTCGTCGTCCGCAACGGCGAGGCCTCCTGGACGCCTGCCGTCGACGGCAACCGCATCGCGCTGATCGGGGTGATCACCGGCCTGCTGGCGGCGGTGATCGGCAGCCTGGCGGTGCTGCGCCAGCCGCCCTGGCCGCGGATGACGATCACGGACTGTAGGTAACGCCGACCGCGCGGAACACGTACTCGGGCGGCATGTCGAACGCCAGCGATCGCCGCGGCAGGCCGCTGAGCACATCGTCGGGGATGGCCGCCTTGTAGTGCAGCGACAACTCGCCGCTGAACTTCGGGTCGACCTGCGCGACGTCGACGTCGACCTGCAGGCCGGTCGATGAGATCTCGACGCGCGCCGCACCGGTCTGCGGGGCGTCCCAACGAACGTCGACGGTCGGACCGGCCAGCCGGGGCAGCATCGACAGCGTGGCCAGCACCCGCTCGGAGGTGAACGCCAGCGAACCCGTGTAGCTGGCGACGCTGTGCGGCAACCGCACGCCGGGGATCGCGCCCTTGAATCGCCGGGTGACCGCGACATAGTCGGCGAGGTAGGTGAGGCCCTCCGACTCGAGCTGCGCGTACACGTCGTCGGGCAGCTTGCCGATGCCGAGCAACCTGCGGACAAATACGGCCATGACGCCAGTATGGCGCGGGCCGGGCGACGGCGTGGTCGGGCCGCCGGACGCTGTCCGCGGCGGGGCTGGTATCCGTGGGGCATGACCCGAGCGCGGACCATGCCGGCCCTGTGCGTCGCCCTGGCCGCGGCGGCCGTCTACGCGCTGATGTGGGTGGGGTACTCGCGGGGCTGGCACTGGGAGCAGCGCCTGGACTGGCCGCTGCTGAACGCCGCGCGCGACAGTGCGGTCAGTCATCCGTCCTGGGTGCGGTTCTGGTCGGACGTCTCCTTTGCGCTGGGCCCGATCCCGTTGCGCGTGCTGGGCACGGTCGCGGCGGTGGCCGCCCTGCTGGCGCGAAAGGTGAGGGCGGCGCTGCTGCTCTTGGCCTGCGCGCCGCTCAGCGGGCTCGTCACGGTGGCGGCAAAGTCGCTGGTGGACCGGCCGCGGCCGTCGACCATGCTGGTGGCCGCGGGCGAGACGTCGTTTCCGTCCGGTCACGCGCTGGAGGTGACGGCCGCGCTGCTCGCGGCGCTGTCGTTGATGTTGCCGGCGATGAACCGGGTGATGCGCGGCGTCGCGATCGCGGTGGTCGCGCTCGGCGTGCTGGCGGTGGGCATCTCCCGGGTCGCGCTGAACGTGCATTACCCGTCCGACGTGCTGGCCGGCTGGTCGTTGGGCTACCTGTATTTCCTGTTGTGCTACACGGTGATTCGGCCCCCGCGCGGCGTGCTCCCCGGAAAACGGTGCGACGCGGGGGATTTGGTCACGGCGCGGTGACCTAACCGGGTCTGAAGCTTTACTTGACCTTGCGTCGCGCGGGTTTGACGATTGAGGTCATGCGCCGATTGCTCGCTTCGCTGTTCGCTTCGGCGTGCGCGTTTTTCGTGGCCCTGGCCCAGGCGCCGATCAGCGGCGCGGCCGGCGCCCCCTGGTTCGCCAACGCCGTCGGCGACGCCACGCAGGTGGTTTCGGTGATGAGCACCGGCGGATCCAACGCGACGATGGACATCTACCAGCGCACCACCGCCGGCTGGCAGGCGCTGCGGACCGCGATTCCGACCCATGTCGGTTCGGCGGGCATGGCGCCGCAGGCCAAGAGCGGGGTGCCGGCCACCCCGATGGGCGTCTACACCCTGGACTCCGCGTTCGGCACCGCGCCTAATCCGGGTACCGGGCTGCCCTACACGCAGGTGGGGCCCAACCACTGGTGGAGCGGTGACGACCACAGCCCCACCTTCAACTCCATGCAGGTATGCCAGAAGGCGCAGTGCCCGTTCAACACCGCCGAAAGCGAGAACCTGCAGATCCCGCAGTACAAGCACGCGGTCGTGATGGGCGTCAACAAGAACAAGACGCCCGGCGGCGGCGCGGCGTTCTTCTTCCACACCACCGACGGCAAGCCCACCGAGGGCTGCGTGGCGGTCGACGACGCTCAGCTGGTGTCGATCATGAAATGGCTGCGGCCCGGCGCCGTCATCGCCATCACCAAGTAGCGCGCGTCAGGCGTCGGTGGCCACCGCGCGACCGGGCTTGAGCGTGAAGTTCATGCCCTCCAACGACATTGTGGCGTCGTAGGTTCGGTCGTAGCCGGTGCCGCTGATCTTCCAGCCCGCGTCGGTGCGCCGGTAGGTGTCGCGGTAGAAGGCCGCACCGATCAGCATGAAGTTCAGGTCGGCCACGATCACCCGGTCCTGCAGATACCAACTGCCCGTTGCCGTGTCGCCGTCGACGACGATGTCCGGATGGGTCACCCGGTGCTCGGTGATGACGTTGGCGGGCAGCGAGGTACGCATGTACTCGACCAGGTCGTCGCGGTTGGTGAAGTGCAACTCGTTGCCGATCGACGGCCCGTAGTCGGCCTTGATGTTCTCGGCGAGCGTGTCGGCGAAGTCGTCCCAGTGCTTGGTGTCCAGCGCCCGCAGGTACCGGTACTTCACCTGCTTGATCGCTTCGATGTCGGCGAGATCATGAGGGGTCATCAGGTCATTGCAGCACACGGGTGGTAATCGGCCCGCGCTCGCATCGAAGAGCCGTCGCCGAGACTTAAACCACGGTCACGTCGTGCGGCGTGTCTTGTGCGTGGTTTAAGTGTCGCGGTGGCCGTGCCCGTCGGAGAGGTGACGGGTCACCATGTCGATCAGAGCCCGCCGTTCCAGGCTCCAGTCGATCGCCGACCCGGTGACCATCTGCGCCAGCACCACCCCCCGCAGCGTCGCCCAGATCACCTCGGCCACACCGGCATTCGCCGGATCGGTGGTGATCAGCCGGCCCAGCTGACCGATCGCGTCGTTCATCTCCAGCAGGTGCCGCCGCGGGGACTCGCCGGGCCCGCCACGCGTCGCCCGCAGGATCTCGAACGCCGCCATCGACGTCGGGCTGCTGTAACAGCTCCACGCCGTGTCGACGACCACTTCGATGCGCTCGCGCAGCGGCAACTCGCTGACATCGGCCGACGACAGGCTTTCGATCAGCCGGTCCACCCCGTCGTCCACGACGGCCATCAGCAGGCCGTTGCGATCGCCGAAGTGGTATTGGATGACCCCCCACGTCACGCCCGCGCGTTCGGCCACGTGCTTGGCCGTGGCGGCCGGGAAGCCCTCCTCGACGATGCAGCGGACCGTCTCGTCGATGATGCGCGCGCGGGTGTCGTCGCCGCGCTTGCGCGGCGCGCTGGTGCGCCGGGTGGGGCCGACCGAGCCCCCGGCTGCCTGACCTGCGGCGATGGACATTGTTGACTTTATAACATAGTCGAGTCTATTTTTGGGCCGTGAGCCCATCACGGTACGCGCGGCTGACGCGCGAGCAGCTGGCCGTCCTGGTTCCCGAACTTCTCTTGATCGGGCAGCTGATCGACCGCTCGGGGATGGCCTGGTGCATCAGCGCGTTCGGCCGCGACGAGATGGTGCAGATCGCGATCGAGGAGTGGGCGGCCGCCAGCCCCATCTACACCCGGCGCATGCAGCGGGCGCTCAACTTCACCGGCGACGACGTGCCGACCATCTTCAAGGGGCTGCAGCTCGACATCGGCGCCCCGCCGCAATTCATGGACTTCCGCTACACCGTCCACGACCGCTGGCACGGCGAATTCCACCTCGACCACTGCGGCGCGCTGCTCGACGTGGAGCCGATGGGGGAGCGCTACGTCTTCGGGATGTGCCACACCATCGAGGACCCGACGTTCGACGCCACCGCGGTGGCGACCAACCCGCGCGCCCAGGTGCGCCCCATCCACCGGCCGCCGCGTACGCCGGCCGATCGCCATCCGCACTGCGCATGGACCGTCATCATCGACGAGTCCTATCCCGAGGCCCAGAGCATTCCCGCGTTGGACATCGTTCGCCAGACCCGGGCCGCCACATGGGAATTGGATCCTATCGACCGCGACGACGAGGGCAAGGCGGACTACTCCGGCCCGCTGCTGTCCGACTTCGACTTCGCCGGCTTCTCGCACTCGGCGCTGGTCCGGATGGCCGACGAGGTCTGCCTGCAGATGCATCTGCTCTACCTGTCCTTCGCCATCGCGGTGCGCGCCCGCGCCGCCGATGACGCCCAGGCCGTGTCGGTGTGCACCCAGGGGCTCACCGGCATCGCGGGCGTCGCCGCCGAGCGCATCCACCGCGCGCTGGGACTCCCCGGCGGGGTCGCAGGGGTGCTCGGGGTCCTCGAATTGCACCCGTTGCTGAACCCCGCGGGCTATGTCCGCGCCGAAACGGCCGACCGGCTCGTCGTGCACCGCTCACCGGCCCACGACGACGCGGCCTGGATCGCGTTGTGCTCCCCGGAATCCGTGCAACCGCTGCAGGCGATCGCCACCGCCGTCGACCCGCACATCGAGGTCCGGGTCAGCGGCACCAGCACCGACTGGACCGCGGAACTGGTCGAAACCGACACCGCGGCGGCCGAACTGCCCGAGGTGTCGGTAACAAAGGTCAGCGGCGGAGCGACATTCCAGTTCCAGCCGAGGCGCTCACTGCCGCTGACCGTGGTGTAAGCACGAGCGTCGATTTGTCAAGGGGCCGACGGTACCGCTTCGGTGACGAGGCGGCATCGACCGGGTACCGATGACGTTGCAAGCCATCGGCTTTGGGCGTGTCCGCGGCTATGGTTAACCCTGGCCACCGACCCCTATAGACGAAGGTTTTCGCTCTATGTACGACCCACTTGGGTTGTCGATCGGGACCACCAACCTGGTCGCTGCGCGTAATGAAAGCCCACCGGTTACCCGGCGCTCGGTGCTGACCCTCTATCCGCACTGCGCGCCGAAAGTCGGTGTACCCGAAGATAATTCGTACCCGCTTGAGCCCGGCGTGATGATGAAGGGGTTCGTTCAGCGCATCGGCGACTCGGTGGCGCTGGTGTCGGCCGACGGGTCCGCGCACGACCCGGAACTGCTCACGGTGGAGGCCCTGGACGCGATGGTGCGCGCGGTCGGCGCGGACGCGTCGTGCGCGGAGATCTCCATCGCCGTGCCCGCCTACTGGAAACCCGTTACGGTGCAGGCTTTGCGCGACGGGTTGCGGACGCATCTGGGCTTCGTCCGCAGCGGCATGGCACCCCGGCTGGTTTCGGACGCCATCGCGTCGCTGACCGCGGTGAAGGCCGAGCTCGGCCTGCCCGACGACGGCGTGGTGGGGCTGCTCGATTTCGGCGGCGGTGGCACGTCGGCCACGTTGGTGAACGTCGCCGGCGATTTCGAATTGGTCAGCGCCACAATGCGTTATGCGGCCCTCTCGGGCGACGAGATCGACCAGGAGCTGCTGCTGCGGGTCTTCGAGGAGCTGGGCCGCGGCAGCGGCATCGACCCGGCCAGCACCGCTGCCGTCGGGCAACTCGGCTTATTGCGCGAACAGTGCCGGCTGGCCAAGGAGCGGCTGTCCACCGACGTGGTGACCGAGATCGCCGCGGTGCTCGGCGAACGCAGCTGCAGCTTCACGCTCAAGCGCGACGATCTCGAAGACCTGATGGCGGATCGGCTGACCGGCTTCATCTACGCCCTGGACGACATGCTGGTGCGCTACCGCAAGAACTGGGGTGACCTCGCGGCGGTGGTGGCCGTCGGTGGCGGTGCGCAGATCCCGCTTGTCGCCGAACGGCTTTCGATCCACGGACGCACGCCGGTCCTGACGCCGTCGCAGCCCGCCCTCGCGGCGGCCTGCGGCGCGCTGCAGCTGGCGGCCCGCGGCGAAGAGCTGAGCCTGCGCACCCGGACGTCGATGAGCCTGCTGGCGTCCGCCAACGCCACCGGCGACGTCGTCGACCTCGGGGCCGGCGACGTGCTGGTGATCGACGACGAGGCGTTGACGGATCGCGAGTTGGCCTGGTCGCAGACCGAGTACCCCGGCGACCTGCGGGTGCGGTTCGGCGGCGAAACCTACGACGAGGACGGGCCGTCCGGCTGGTCGATGCGGCTGAACGTGATCGACCCGCCCGCGGAGCGGCCGTGGCGCCGCCTTCGGCTGTCGCAGTTGATCATCGGCATGTCGGCCCTGGTGGCCATGACCGCGATCGGCGGCGTGGCCTACACGCTGACCGGCATCGAACACCGCCAGGCCCCGCCGGCGCCCAGCGTCGCCCCCCGGCCGGCGCCGGCCAGCCCGCTGGTCCCGCGCACAGTCGCGCCGGCGGAGCACCTTCTGCGCGGCGTCACCGAGCTTCTTGCCCACTTCCGGCA
>NZ_MPNT01000045.1 GCF_001907675.1 Mycobacterium paraffinicum | reverse complement strand
AAGGCCGGGCGGCCAGTCCTTTCAAGCCGCACCACCAGGCCGGCAACCGACATGCCGCCTCACCCGACCCACCCGGGTCACAGCACAACGTAACAACACGAAGTAACTGCACCTACGAACTTAAGGACCGAAATGATCACGAGTTCGCGCCACTCCACCGGTGGCCACCAAGCCGCGGGGTTCGGTGCTGGCCGTGCATCGCTCCCGGGGCGGACATGGCGACGGCGCGCGGGCCTCGTCGCGCTGGCCGCGGTTCTGGCAGCGGGGTGCTCGTCGAACGATGCGACCGCATCGCACCACGCGCCTGGCAATCCCACGACATCCGTGCCCACCGCGGCTGCAGAGATGGCGGCCCATGGTGTCGAGAAATCGATCGGCGACGTGCCCTGGTCGCAAGTCGGTCCGGGCTGGATGCTCGCCACATGGAGCCCGGCCGTGAGCGTGCCTCCCGGCGTGCCGCCGCCCGCGGGCTCGCCGGCGCCCGACACGGTCCCCGTCACCCTGTACCTCGTCGACCCGGCGGGCGGTCGCTACGCGATCACCACCTTCCCGCCGAACGCTGCACCCCATGGGGTCGAATGGTCGCGCGACGGCGGACACGCCGTTTGGGCCTCCGCGGGCCCCGGAAAATCGACGGTGATCACCGAGCTCGACCTGCACAACGGCAACCGCACCACGTTCACCGTTGACGGCTCGTTTGTCGTCCCTCGCTTCACGCGTCCCGACGGCAAGGCGCTGCTGCTGGCAGTGGACAAAAAGCTGGTGCGGGTCGACCTGGCCGGCAATCCGCAGCTGACCTATCCGACCGACAGGCTCGCGAGCGCCTTCGACGGTCGGTACCTCTCAACCCCGGACGGCACGCAGCTGGTGCTGGGTACCGCCTCCGGCCTTGCGGTGATGGGCAACGACGGAACAGTCGGCAAGGAGCTGGCCGCTACGGCAGGAAGCTGCTCACCGGTGCGATGGTGGGACGCCGGCGCGAAAACCGTCCTCGCCAACTGCACGGTCGCAAATCAGCGGGCACGGCTCTGGCTGGTGCCCATCGACGGTTCAGCAGCGACCGCGCTGACCGCGGCGACAACGGATCCGGCCTCATACGACAACGGCGACATAAGCGCATGGCAACTGCCGGGCGGCACCTATGTCCAGTACGCGGGCGGATGCGGCGCCATCCACCTCGGCAAGCTCAACCCCGACGGCACGGTGTCCCGGGTGTCGGTGCCCAACGTCGATCCGAGTCACAGCATCTACGTGATCGGCGTCCACGGCGGGAACCTCGCCCTCAAAGCCACGGTCGCCGGTTGCGGACCCGCCCAGTCGCTGCTCGAGTACGACCCCGCCGCCGGCACCACCAACGTTCTGCTGGGATCGCCGCTCACCGGCGGCGCGGTCATCAGCGCGGTGCCTCACCCGGGCGACAACTAGCGTGCGACCACACCAGCGGCCGTGGCGGCAACGCCGAAACGCCACGATCGTCGCCCTCGCCGTGGCCGTCATCGGCGTCGCAGCGTGCCACTCGGCGCCGCGGTCGACGCCGGCGCCCCAACAAACCGTGCTGCCGCTGGGCGGTCTTAACCACCCCGCCGGCGTCGCGGTGGATACCAACGGCACAGTGTATGTCGCCGACAGCGGCAACAAACGAGTGCTGAAGTTGGCCCCCGGGTCGAGCAGCCCGACGGTGCTGCCGTTCACCGGGCTCAACTACCCCGACAGCGTGGCGGTGGACCACGCCGGCGCCGTCTACGTCACTGATGACCACAACAACCGGGTGGTGAAGCTGCCGGCCGGGTCCAACACCCAGACGGTGCTGCCGTTCACGGGTCTCAACGGCCCGGATGGCGTGGCAGTGGATGCGGCCGGCGCCGTTTACGTCGCCGACTACCTCAATGCTCGGGTGGTCAAGTTGGCCGCCGGGTCGACCACCCAGACGGTGCTGCCATTCACCAACCTCGGCCTCCCCCGCGGTGTCGCGGTGGACGGCGCCGGCACCGTCTACGTCGCCGACTTCGGCCGCAAGCGGGTGGTGAAGCTGCCGGCCGGGGCGACCACCCAGGCCGTACTGCCATTCGACGGCCTCCAAGGCCCCATCGGGGTGGCGGTGGACACCGCCGGAAGGGTTTCTGTCACAGACTATTTCGACAACGCCGTGGTGACGTTGGCGGCCGGATCGTGCACCCAGACGGCGCTGCCGTTCACCGGCCTCACCGGCCCCGAAGGTGCGGCGGTCGACACCGCCGGAAGTGTGTATGTGGTCGACGCCCAGAACAACAGGGTCGTGAAGCTCTCGTCGGCGCAGTCAACGGCGCCGCCGGCGTGCCGACAGACGGTGCTGCCGTTCACCGGCCTCGACGATCCCTGGGCCGTGGCGGTGGACAGCGCCGGCAACGTCTATGTCGTCAACAACACGTCGCGCGACCACCGCAACGGGGTGATCAAGCTGGCTGCCGGGTCCAACACCCAAACCGAGCTGCGATTCACCGACCTCGGCTTCCCCGAGAGCGTGGCGGTCGACACCGCCGGCAACACGTATGTCGTCGACAACAAAACCAATCGAGTGTTGAAATTGGCGCCAGACTCCAATACCCAGACCGTGCTGCCGTTTTCCGGCGTCGCCCCCCGGGCTGTTGCGGTCGACACCGCGGGCGCTGTATTCGCCACCGACTACCGCAACCATCGGGTGCTGAAGTTGGCCGCGGGGTCCAACACGCCAACTGTCCTGCCGTTCACCGGCCTTGGCGACCCTTGGGCGGTTGCCGTGGACACCGCCGGCAATGTCTACGTCGTCGACTTCGACAAGGTCCTGAAGCTGGCGGCCGGGTCGAACACGCCAACTGTCCTGCCGTTCACCGGCCTCAGCCGAGTCGACGGCCCGCACGGCGTCGCGGTGGACACGGCGGGTGCCGTCTACGTCGCCGACACCGCCAACAAACGGGTCGTGAAGCTCGCGGCCGGCTCGAAGACCCAAACCGTGCTGCCGTTCGCCGGCCTCGGCGAGCCCTGGGCGGTGGCGGTGGACGCGTCGGGCGCCGTCTACGTCACCGACCGCGATAACGCCGAGGTGGTGAAGCTGGCGGCGGGCTGATGCGTCGAAGTGACCCGGGCGGGGTGGCGGCCGATCCGGCCAGCCATACCGTCTACGTCGCCAACGGCGGCGACAACACGGTCTCGGTGATCGAATCCCGATAGTGGTGTGCGTCGGCGTCTTGGCGAGGCGGATCGGCTGCCGCCGCGCGGGCAAGGCCTCGCCGAGGCAACGGATTGTCTTGCACGCCAAGGATCGTGGGTGTACCAAACCTGTGCCAAATCCGGCTGCGAGCACCGGCGATACGACCTTCACCGGACAAAACCCATAAGCCGCGTTCGTGCAGGTCAACAGGGTGGTCCCGGCTGGGATCGAACCAGATTTGTTTGCCGAGCGGATAGCCCGCTGACCTGGCTTATCCCCTGTCCCCCAACATCTTTCGCTGATAGACTAGTACCCACAGACAACCACGCATACCCACAATTGGCTGCTTTGTATAGCCCACAGATAGCCCGACTGCGCAAACCTGCTGGTCAGCGGCTTAGACAAGCTGGGAATTCAGCAAACACGACAGGTTTATGTTTGAAGCGAGAGGATTTCAAAGCGATATGAACGACGCGAACCGACGTGAGCAGCGGCGTGACTACTATGAGCGAAATCGGGCTTACCTCTCGCGCATGAACAGACGACGCCGCGACCGACTGAAAAAGCTTGTCGAAAACCCCAACAGAGGCCCCTACTCTGAACATGAAATTAATGTGCTCGTTCGGGAGGATATCTCGCTTAAAGAGATGGCTTGCCTAACTCGCCGTTCATACGAATCGGTGATGAGCAAGCGCGTTCAGCTCCGCAAGGTGGGGATATTGCGATGAGCGGCACCAAAAACCGTCGCGGGTGGGGATGGATTAGAAAACGCTCTAGCGGTCGCTACCAGGCAAGCTATATCGGCCCTGACAACGTACGGCACTTCGCGCCGACGACATTCGAGCACAAAATAGACGCCGAAGAGTGGTTGACCGATGAGCGCCGCGCAATCCAAGAGGCAAAGAAGGCATTGAAGTCTGTTCCGGCTGACAGGACAGCCGTGCGGCTGGATTGGATGAGCCCAGAACAACGCGACGTTGCCGCCGATGAATCATTCAAATCGCAGATGACACTTGCCGAATACGGTGAGAAATGGATCACTGAGCGCAAGCTTGCTCCGCGCACGCGCATCGACTACCAACGCATCCTGAAAAGCGACATCGGGCCAAAGCTCGGTTCGGTCATGGTAAGCAACCTGCGTCCGGCCATGGTTCGGTCATGGTTCGGCAGCATGAACCCAACCAAGCAAAAGACGCGGGCCAACGCTTACACGCTGCTCAACTCGATTTGCAAGACGGCTGTGGCTGATGAACTGCTACCAAGCAATCCCTGCATGATCCACGGTGCAACGGTGGTCAAAGGCAAGCGTGATGCAGTAGTGCCCAGCATCAGCGAAATGGCAGTCATCGCGGACAAGATCGAGGCCAAGTTCAAAGCGCTAGTGCTCATCTCGGCGTGGTGCGGCTTGCGGTTCGGTGAAGTAACCGAGTTGCGCCGCAGCGATATTCGTTATGTAGGGACCAACGGCAGCGCAGAACCGGGCATTGTCGCCGTTGAGCGAGGCGTGACTCATCGCAATGACGGCAACGGCGAACGCTGCCACGTTGGACCACCCAAATCAGGCAAGACGCGCAAGGTACCGATACCACCGCACATCAGAGCGGCAATAGATCAGCATTTGCAACAGTACGTTGACCCTGACCCAAATGCGTTGTTGTTTAAACCAGTTCGTAACGGATGCCATGTGTCGGATCGCGTTGTGCGTGATGCATTTCGTGATGCGTGCGAGGCTGCCAACGTGTCGCAGATGCGTTTGCACGATATGCGTCACTTCGCCGGTCACCAGACCGCGCGTGTGGGCAATCTGGTCGAGACGATGGCTCGACTCGGGCACACCACACAGAGCGCCAGCCTGCGTTATCAGGGCATGGTGAGCGGTCGCGACGTAGCGATAGCCGACGCCCTGTCCGAACTGGCAACGCACAAGATCGAACCGAAGTCGCCCGAACCGAGCTAGCGCAACAGCGTGAGTCTGGCAAGATCGGCGCATGCTGACTCTGCTGGCCGACGCGCCAAGCACCTGCACAAGCGCGTGGTGGAATTCGTTTTTAGGCCCCATTGGCGTCGTGGTCGGTGCATTTATCACCGGATTGGTGACATGGCGAAATGCAAGAAAATCGGTCTATGAGCGTTTGGACATACTCGTCCAAATCCGCAAGGAATGGCCCGATAATATTTCAGGATACGACACGCTAGAACATTCAATTGCAATCGCATTAGCCGAGATCCGACGTAAGGAACCGGGGCATGTACCTGCGCCAACCTCGGAATCAGAACGAAAAGCCGACGCAGAGGTAAAACTATCGGAGCGCTATGTATGGTTTACGCGGGCTGTTTTCCCACTAATTGTCGGCGTCATTGGCGTCATCAGCGTCATCATCTTCGCCCCTCCCGGCACTAACACGGGACACGCTTCGCAGGCAGATCTACTGCCGACGATCATTACCGCGATCACAGCTCTAGCTGCAATGGTCATTGCAATTGCAATACCACGTCGATAAGAGAACTAGATAAAACCTGTCAATGCCACGCTTCGGTGATGTATTCGGATTCTTGCAGTGGTATGTTCTTCATGAATTCGCGAACAGCCCGTTCAACATCTTTCATTAATTTGTCACCGGCTGCATGTTGAGCGCAGACCTTTTTCTCTTGCGTTAGGTCGACTGGTCTTTCACAGTGCAGCGCTACACAATGACTACCGTTCATTACATTTGCCCTTTCGAGTGTTTGCTAGCGAGCGATTCACCACAGGTTCCCAACCTTGGGAACCGACCAAAAGTATGAAATGACTATATCCGCAGGTCAACGTAATTTTTGCAGAGGTTCCCGGTTCCGGTTCCCCTATAGAGAGGGAACCTGGGAACCGCAGAGGGTCGCTGACGCTCCCTCTGCGGTAGTTCCCACTGGCGAAGTTCCCCAGGTTCCCAACCTCGGGAACCGCTCCACCAGCGAGAACAAGTCTATAGTTCCCCAAGTTCCCGGTCGCGGGAACCGCCCAGACACCCAGAACTGGCGAGATTACGGTGTCACCGCCGAACTACTCACTACAGGCGCAACAAGTTTGCCGGGGCCAAGTAGCATCGCCCTACCCTTATTTGGCTTTCGTTCTCCTAGTTCTAATTTGTCGAGTAATCGCTTCACAGCAGCGAATAGCGGTTGTTTTCGTCCACCGACGACCATATGTAAATCATCGCGGGTCATGGTCCACGGCGAATCGTAAACTTTACGAGCAATTCTTAACTCTAAGTCACGTTCCGGCGTATTTGCGTTAGTATTGGCTGGCGGATTGACTTTCCAATTGCACGATTTCCAGGCCACCACGTCGGGGTCGGTATCATCACGGTCTAGATGCCAATCTATTTCCCAACGCCAACCGCCACCACGACGAGTAGAAAATTCAACTTCTAGCTGATAGTCATTTTTAATGAGATTTGGGTCGGCTCTGTGTCGCTGCAAAACCCATGTGTCGGCCCACTGCGCGACACCGGCCATAGAAATATTGTCCAAATCAAAAGCATCGCTTGTGCTCTTCTTGAAGTGATCACCGATTGCCAAGGCGGCGTGATTTTCGATTAATTCACGCAACTTCGCCAGCATCGGACCCCGCGCATACAGATTCGATGCTTCTACGTTGGCCGGATGGTATGCGTAGAGCGGATCGAGGACCACCAGCGCGGGTTGCAGATTGTCTAGATGGCGTTTAATGCCGTTGATCAGGTCTGCATTATCTAATTGGTCGGTGTCAAATTCAGCGATAAAAGGCAAACCAGCCAGGTCGTCTAGCGTGATGCCGTAGCGTGCCGCGATCACCTGGTGACGGTTGGCGAAAGCGTCTCGGCCACCTTCACCACACAGATACAGAACGGGTTTCGCGTCACTAACGTCAAACTGGCCTAGAAACGGCACACCGGCCGCGACAGCTATCGCCATCGCTTGCAGGTTCCAAGTTTTGAACGTCTTTTTCTCACCGGCCAGCACACCGGCCGACCGTTGCGGCCACACGCCACGAACCAGCCAGCGCATCGGTGTGACCGGCGCAGCCAGTTCGGCAGCAGTCACGCCGACAAACCGTGGTGGTTGACCACCTGCGCTTTGGCTCTCGGTTTTCACCCGGTCCAACAAGCCCTTTACATCAGAGTTATCGCGGGTGTCTTCGCCATAGTTGCGGTGCATTCGCAACCAGCGTTTTGCATGATCGTCAGCCTCGGCTGCGTTGATCCCGTCGCGCACCATACGATCAAACTCGGCTTCATCGTGACGACCGTCGTCAGGATCACGAATCATCTTGTCCCACTGCGCTTTAAGCTCATCGTGAGCTGCGCGAGCGCAGTAACCTCCTGCACGCGCTTCTTTGAACGCCCAACACAGCGCCGAAAACATCGCCTTGTGCCGGTCGGCTCCGTTATCCAATTCGCCTTGTAGACGTTTTGTTACCTGCGTCAAATAGCTTGGGTAGTCGTTGGCGGTCCACTCGTCTAGCCATCGGTCAACATCAGCGGCAGCGATGCGCCCCCCTTGCGCCCTGGTGGGACTGGTCAGCCCGTCAAGCCAGCGTTGCGGCAGCTCGGGCAGCTCAGACGGTGGCGGCAGTATGCCAGGGGCGATTTCGTTGCCATCAGGGCCGTACAGCCGGTAATCCGATCCGCTCGCGTGTTCGGAGGGCGGCACGACCGCATAGCGGTGGTGACGTTGAATCAGCTCGATATGCCCATCGGTGTCGTCGCCCGCCTTCGGGTCATGACCTGTCCAGCCGACCGGCACCCGATACCAGCGGATGCCCGAGCCGTCGTCGCGCGCCGTGGTCATGTAGGGCGGTGGCAATGCTCCCCACTTGGCTTCGCACTCGGCGAGGGTGGTTAGGCCGCGCTTGCCGTCGTAGGCGTCAACGTCGATGCCGACCACGCCCAACGGGCAGCGGATACCAAGATTGACGCTATTTTGTTTTTTAAATAGCCCTGGCCACGAACGGATTTCCGCCACAATGGCATCGTTCGGCGAGTAGCCGGTGATGTGTTTGACGAGCAGCTTTTTACCGTTATCGCCACCCAGAATTAACGGCGGGTATCCAGCTTTGCGCCATGCTAACGCCCACGCGACGAAATGATCCGATCCGAACTGCTCACCGACAACCCGTAAATCAGGTCGCGGCGTTTCGCCGTGGTTGTTCGTAGCCGCGTCGGCTATTGTTGTCATTAGATCGTCCTCATCACCGATCTGTTCGGCCCCCTGTCTGGTTTTCTCATCGTTTCCAGGCAGGGGGCCTGCCCATTGTTGGTGTCGAATTTACCGACGTAGGTGCCCTTATCTGCTGCGACTCGCCGCGTTAAGCAGGGTAAGGGTCGTCAATCATGGTTTCTTATGTTTTGATCTTTTATCGGTCATCTTTTGTGTTTCTTCGCTCTCCGCACCGACAAACTTCGTACCCTGCAATGCCTTTTGCAGTTCAATGAGGGTGGGCGGTTTTCCGTTACGCAGTTCCCAATCGCGGTAGACCCGCTCGACAACGGTTTGATCCCACAGGTATTCGCTTTTGGTAATCGGACCACCGCCAACGCTGCCAAAGCCATCGCCAATCGGTTCGATGTCACTAATCCGGTCGGTTTGGATTTGGTTTCGGTAAAGCCATGCGCTGTAGCACGTCATGCAGATACGTGCCAGAACGATCACATTTCCGTAAGCGAAGGGGATAGTGGCAAAATGCTGGGGTATATACTCGCGCTGATAATGGTCCTTATGCTCTGGCAGCGTGAACGCTTTATCTTGCTCTTTAAGCTTGTGCAACCATGCGTATTGATCAATACACGGCCCAACATCGGTATTTTTCATCAGGTCTAGATCGCAGTGAATATCGAGCGACATCTGCTCCATAACCATCTGCAATGATTCAAAGCTAGTGATCCTCCAATAATCACCCGGTCGCGTCGCCGAAATCGCGATGATGTCATCGGGACCGGCGTCGATACCGCTGGAAAAGTCCTCGATTATTTTTCTGGGAACCGAGCGGATTGTGTCGTCGGCACCATAGAGAAAATTTACTCCGCGAAACTTCCGGCCCGCCGTGCTCTCAAAGTATTGGGACAAGATATATTCGACTTTGCGATCTACATTTTCCAAATCAACACTGACGCTGTTGATACCTGGAGGTGGTTTCCCCGCGAGGATATTTGATAATCCTTCGTTGAGGTCACGACTCACCGCCGCATTACCGGAATCGGTCGCAACCATATCTTCTGCGGCGCGAGCGCGGACCCGCTGTTTGGCGTCCTTATCGAGCCAGTGGAATGCTTCAAACTGATTCAGGTAGTCAAGACTGTCCGTCATGGAATTCCTTTCGGGTTGTGGTGATAGTTAGGCGTTGGGCTTCTTGGTGTTCAAAACGATGAACTCGTAGAGGTCACGGTCTGAGAAGTGGATGACGTGACCGATCTCGTGGCGCTGCAATCTGCGCTTAGTGATGGCACGGCGTAAGTAGTGTTCGGTTACCTGAACACCGAACAGCGCGTGAATGCGCTGAACGGCCGCGTCAATACCTTTGACATTGGGACTAGTGGAATACTGCAATCTTTCATACTGCTGCTCAGGCCTCAATGTATTTTGTAATGGGTTTTCTGCGCGGAGAGGCGCGCTGGGCATTCGTGCCATTTGAGTGTTTCCTTACAAATCACAATGCTAGTCTTGCCAGCGGATAAATCGACCGCCAAGGGCTACAGGGCAACTATGAGCGCCTATAAGCGCCACGTCAATAACCGACGGCTACCTCGGCGTGGCGGGCAAGAAACGGTCTAGCTTCAAATATGAAGCTAGACCGTTTGCAAATATTACTGGTGGGGACCGGACGCTGAACCGCCCGAGTCGTTCTGATCCTTCAGCAGATCTAGTGCTCGACGGCGCCGTTGCTCGTAGCGCTGACGATGTTCTTCCAACTGTCTTTGACGGCGCTCACCTTCCGCTTCGCGGTGGGCCCGCTCGTCGTCCGCGTCTTTGACATAGATCCAAATCCCTTTGTGCTCATTTTGCGAATAGGATCCGAGGATCTTTCTGATTTCTCCGAGTTCTTCGCGGGCTTTCTCAACTTGTCTCGTCAGATCATCAATCGTCTTGACATCTAATTGAGTCGTACCATCAAGCATATTGAAATCAAGTTCGGCTTCGGTTCGATATCGTTCTTGTCGCCCGCTATCTGTGTAGGTGACCACGGCGTGGTGACGGCGGTTAGGTTTCTGATCGAAATATTCCAGCAATGGGATTTCCGCCTTTCCCAGCTTTTGCCATAATTCGCGCTCGTGCTGTTTTCTCTCCAGCGCAGAATCCCAAACAGTTCGCCATGACTGACCGGGCACCAGAATGGGAATCCGTCGTGGTATAGGGACATTTGCGATTTTTGGGTCGGTCAATAGGTTCGGCGAAGATTGCAGCTGTGGCGTTATCGAAATTTTGATGTCGTACGCAGGAGTTGTTCCGAAATTCTTCACGACCACTTCAAGAATCTGCCAACTCGCCTCGTTGGGTTCCGAATAGAGCACAACATTTGGTTGTGCTTGCAGCTCTCGGGTGCGTCGAGCTTCGTCAACTTGGTCTTGAGCTTTCTCTACCTGCTGCTTGGCGTAGCGGCCAGCCACCAACACGGTGGCAATGGCGACCGCCACCGCGAACCACGTTCCGATTGCCGACCACACTTCAGGCGCGAAGTACCGGACCATCCAACGATAGACAGGTCGCAGGGTGCCCCGCAGCACGATCACCCCGGCGAGTGTGACCGTCAAGGAGCATCCGGCCCATACCGCGATTTTGCGTGTCGTCATGGCTCGACGGTAGAGCGTGGTTGCCGCCGGTGCTCGGATTTACTACGAGGCGGGATGATTACGTACTCATCTAAATCTGTCCCCAATGGCGGGGTGGGGCCGTAGTCTTTTTACGATGACCAGGACCACGCTGCTCGCCGCCGCGCTGGCAACACTTGGCGCCAGCGCGCTCTTGTGCACTGGCACAGCCCAGGCCGATCCCACCCATAAGCCCAACCTGACCATCGGTGATTGTCCTGGTGGCAAGGGCGGCATCTTGGCAGTTGCCTGGTGCAACGGCGAAAAATTCCCCGACGGCAGCTACTGGCACAACGTCGCGATGACGGGCGGCACATTCGCCACGCCGCGTTTTGAAATGAACTGCGTCATTGACGACGCCTTTCCCAGCGGGACACCAGCCCCGCCTGGCGGTTGCGGCGGGGCGGTTTAAGCGCTCATCGAATCCGCCGACGTGCTCTGCGCGCCTTGCGGACCCGCTTGCGATAACCCTTGGTGAGCTTGCGAGCCTCAGCGTGCGCGGCCCTGCGCGCAGCGGCCGGAAACGCCGCCCCGGCTGTGGGCCGGTGGGGCAATGTGCGAGCGCGTCGCGTCACGCTTCGCCGGTGATCGGAGGCTGCTCGGGCCGCGTGGGCGGCAACCAGCTTGCGCCGGGTGATCGCGGTGCGGGTGTGGCTGGCAGGGCTAGCGGCCTGGTGCGCGGCGACAGCGGTGATTGCGGCACCGGCCAACGCAGCTCGACGGCGACGTACTCGCCGTTTGAGCGCTATAGCGTCCGGTGACGTGGTGGCCTTCGTACCGCCAGATGCGAACCGGCCCCGAGCGTCACGCCGATAGGCACGATTCCCCTTGTGCTTCGCCGTGGATTTCGGCCGGCGTCTGGTCATTGGCGCGGTGTCTTACCGTGATAGCGCCCGCCTTCGGCGGGCGCAGCATCTTCGAGACCGGGCGGCGTCAAGCCAGGACCATGACTGAATTCGGTTGCACCGCCGCGTCGTTGAGCGTGCTTAGCGTCAAAAACCAGCTTGCCAAACCAGTCGGCGTGGTCACCGTTCATGATTCAGACCCGATTCCTTTGTGGTCCGATTCGCTGACCTAGACCGGAATCTGGTCAGCGCTCGGCGCGGTGTAGGTATTGCCAGTGGTTACTTGCACGCAAACAGCAGCGCCGCGCTGGCGCACACCGACCCCAAACGCCCTGGTGTGAAAACTTTCGACAATGGGATACGCGCCAGCACCGGGAATGTGGCGCAGCCCTTGATATGCCGGATTTGAATGCTGGCGAAAGCCAATGCAATTGTATGCCGAATTGGGTCCGTAGCTGGCCACCACCGCGACGTACCCGCTCGGCAGAAAATCGGACTGAACCAAAAGCGCTGGGCCGTAAGAGCCTTCAACCTTGACACCCCACAATTGGCCGGGTACCTGCGTCCCTACCAGCTCCCCCGCACCAGTGATGAACGGCGGCGCGTCATTGGCCGGGACGAAGTCGTGCAAGGCAATCGGGCCGGAAGTTTCGGACCCCTCTTTGGGCCGCGATTCCTCACCGGCTCGCCAGGTTTGGATCAGCTCACTTTCGTCAGGGTTAGCCAAGATCAATAGCTTTGAATTAGCCTGTGTCCCATAGCCTTTCCGGGTGATGAGCCGGATTGCATCTTCGATGTCTTGAGAGTCGATTTGCGATGCACCGCTGGCGATGTAATGCGAGGTGCTCTCATCGAACGTGCGACCGAGGTAGCTCGGCGGTCCCGGTGCAACGCCATCATACAAGTCATAGACGGTCATTCCGTGCTCGTTGCGCTTGCGCGTATTGGAAAACAGAGCACGCAAGATGGTTCCGGTCACGAGCTTGTTGTCTGCGGCCAAAATCCCGTCCATGACCGAATCAACCTGGCGGCGATCCGCATCGCGAAGGAACCGCCACGAAAACGAGCCACGTAAATCTTTGTCCCGGAAGGTATATCCGAGAGGCAAAGCGGTAGGCGAGCTCGCCGACTTTGAAATACCTAATTCGGTTGCATCCTCAAACGATGCGGTCTGCATGTCCTGCGGGACAGCTTCGCCGCTGACCGTGACGTTGGACTTCAACAGATCAGTCAAGCTAGTCCGCTCGTTATTCCAGATGTTGAGCACGTTGGCGTATTCGGTGTAAACCGCGTTTAAATCGCTGCCGTCCGCGAGCTGGTTGACCAGCACGTCACCGGCGACGTTAATCCCGTATTGATGTGTCGGCTGGGTACCGCCGAAGATCGGGCTGACCGGCACACCGTCAATTACAGCGATAACACCGGGGCTCAACGTCTTGTGCGCGTTCATCTTGCGTTACCTGCCTAAACTCGCGGAAATCGGTAAAACTCAATCTAATTGGGATGCGAGTCTACGCCGAATGACGCTGAAACCGTTCAACCACAACGCATTTCGGCGGGTTATGAGCGCTCGCTAGGCGTTGGTGAGCATTTCATTCGCGCTTTGGAGTGATTGTCCCGCCAGTCAGGTTCGCGAAAGATCAGTGTTTAAGCATGAGTGGCAGGTAGCTGAGTCAGGTGACTCAGCTACCTGCGCAGCCTGATGTAGTGGATCGAACTCTCGGCAGGGGCTGGGTTAATCGGCTTGAACCCCAGGCGGTCAAGGCCCGTTCGTATCGCCCAAGGCTCGTTCGTCGTGTCGATGAACAGGTAACGCCCCCCGCATAGCCGGGATGCCTTCGAAGCCGCGATCATGGCATCGACGATGAGCTGCTCTGGCTTCGTGATCTGCAACACCTTGCCGTTATGAAGCGAGATCTCATCGACGTCGTCAGCCGCGCCTGTCCATATACCGATCTTGGCGATCAGGTAGCCGGTTAACGGCCCGCGTGCATGCCCAGATATCGACACGTCGACGTCGGTGAGGCGATGAGGGGTGAGAGAGAAGAACCCCCTGATAGAACCCTGTTCTTCCCATACGTAGGTGACAAGACGCTGCTCATCGTGCTGGCGCCACGCGTGGGCGCTCAGCCAGTCATCGATCTCTGGGCGCGCGGAACCGAAAAAATTTGTGTCGTCTGATTCTTGTATTAACCGAGTCGATAGAGGTGCCATCAGTCCAGGTCAGCGCTGGACGCGGGCACGCTCTTCGTACCAATCGACGTACTGCGCCGACAGGGTGGCTCCGGCGCTCTCAAGGTAGGCGCCAGACGCGAATTCGCTCTCAGTTGTGTAGGTCGGCATATCGGGTTCCTTCCCTGATACTGGCGTCCTGTGAACGCATATGCACACTATACACACGCCCCCAGGCCGCCTACCTGCGGGTTTACAGTATCCCGCAGACCAGCTCTAGGTAACATACAGAACGTATCTCGATGCGGTAACTATTTCCTGTTTCGCTTGGGCTAAAACACAGTGTCGGGCGTGAGCACCTTTGTACGGCGAGTAGTTGAGTGAAGGTGCCTCACGCGTTTGTCCGACCTCGCAGCAACACCGGCTGCGCCGGTCGTCACCCCGTCGGAACTGCGCTGGCGGCCAAGAGCGGCCAGCAACACCCCCGCAGCGCCGTACCGGCCCCACAGGCATTGCCCGCTGATCGAGAACACATGACCATTTCCGTCACGGCGACTCATCGGCCCATTGTCTTTACAACAACGTCTAATTCGTTTCGATCGAACTTGAGCAAGCGCGGTCCCAAGCGGTGCGCCGGAACGATTTTCTTGCTGATGTACCTGCGCAGCGTATTTTGTGACACGCCAAGGTATTTGGCCGCTTCAGCGGTTGAGAGAAATCGGGTTTCGGTAACGGAATTAGACACGAGCGCGCGCCTTTCGAGGCTCTAAGTCAGGTTTTGAAATGAAAGACTTATTGATACGCGCGTTTTATGACCTGCCGCCCAGGTGCCCAATGTCGTAGGCGCGATGTTAGCACTTGTGGGTACCTAAATGCCACCGTTGTAACTTGTGGTCACACGAGGGAGCCAGCAAACCCGGTCGCGGAGGGCGGATAGCCCACAGATAGCCCAAAATTTTTGATAGATCGACTAGATATATGCTTTGACCTGCAAAGATAGTGAGTGGTCCCGGCTGGGATCGAACCAGCGACCTTCCGCGTGTGAAGCGGACGCTCTCCCACTGAGCCACGGGACCGGCGCCAAGAGGCGAACGACGTCGAAGACTAGCACGGCCGGCTCCCCCAGTATGGGCCACGTGCGCCCGTCGGGGTCTGCGCTAGCCTAGTACGCGGCTCGTACCAAGAAATTTGTATGTGCCCGCTCACGTGGACTATCGTCGTGCTTCGCACCGGGCGACGATCTCGTCCGAGGCGCGCGGATGTAGCGCAGTTGGTAGCGCATCACCTTGCCAAGGTGAGGGTCGCGGGTTCGAATCCCGTCATCCGCTCGAAGGTGCAAGTGGCATCAATCCCAGCGGTGGAGTGGCCGAGTGGTGAGGCAACGGCCTGCAAAGCCGTGCACACGGGTTCGATTCCCGTCTCCACCTCCAGCTTTGGACCCGGCGCGATTAGCTCAGCGGGAGAGCGCTTCCCTGACACGGAAGAGGTCACTGGTTCAATCCCAGTATCGCGCACCAGCACCACCGCAGGTGAGAGCCGGTATCTAGGCAGACTGACTAGTGGTCGTGCAATAGCCACCCTCCCGGGTAACTAAACCGATAAATCCTCGGTGTTCGTCTCTAAGAGAACTGCTCGAGCAAAGAGACGTACAGCAACATGCGTGTCAATCGCCATCATCACCACCCACGATTAACACACCGTCGACGCCAACCCCTCCACGAACGCGAAGAGCGCCGCGAGGTCGCCAGGCACAACGCTCACGGTGACGCCGTGACCACGGCACCGCGTTCTTTGAACTCTGCTGGTGTCGAGATCGTGCTAGGGACAGCGGCTAGCGGAAGGAGCGCAACGATGATATCCGCATTTATTGCTGGTGCGTTGGCCTTGTCGCCGTTGTCGCCGGCGGCGGGGGATCAGTGTCCGTTCGGGGCGCCTCCTACGACGGACGCGCAGGGTAAGTCGATGGTGTGTGTACATCACCATGAGTTGAACCATACGAACATCTGGGAATACCCCGCTGAGTAACCGTTTGGGTGCACCGTCCCCGCGGCTAGCAACCCTGTAACTGAGTCACCAAATAGCGCTTGGATCCACCTCTTTGGCTCTACACATCCGCTCGAAGTGCTCGAGATCTGCGAACTTGAAGAATTCCATGCACCGAAGGATGTGAATCACCCGAGCATCCAACACGTCGACGCTGTCACCGCCTTCGCGGTGGAAGCAGGGATTGCGAGTGCTTAGAGTTCGGCCGCCATCTGTTGGGTGGCCGCCCACGACGCTAGTAGCGCTAGACCGTCCGCGGTCCGCGTCCCCGCGGCAGCGGTGTAGACGTTGAGGCGCAGGTTGGGTTCATCGGGCAGTTCCAAAGACTCGACGTCCAACTCGAGTTGACCCACGACTGGATGGTGCAAACGCTTGCGGCCCGACCGGTGCAGCCGCACGTCCTGAGATGCCCACCGCTGCCGGAATAGCTCACTGCACGTTGACAGTTCGCCGACTAGAGCGATCAGCTCCTCGTCGTGCGGATTGCGGCCGGCTTCCATGCGTAGCTTCGCGGCCGCGTCCCTGACCATTAGGTCGTAGTCGACAAAAAATTCTTGGGCTGCCTCGGGGTGCAGATAGACGAACCGCGCTGTGTTGGCGGGCCGTCGCGGATCGGCCAGCACCGGTGAGTACAGCGCGCGGGCGAGTTGATTCATGGCGAGCACGTCATAACGACCGTTGTGGATACACGCCGGCGCATCGGAGATGGCGTCGAGCACCTGCTGCAGTGTCGAGCGCACCGTCACGGCCGGCTTTTGCCGTCGTAGCCCGCTGGGCGCGCCGGATTGACGTGCGAGGTGGAACAGGTGGTCGCGCTCAGCCTCGTCGAGCTGTAGGGCAGAAGCCAACGCATCGAGCACGCCGTCGGAGGCGCCACCGAGGCTGCCGCGCTCCATGCGCACGTAGTAGTCGACCGATACCCCGGCCAGAAGCGCTACCTCTTCGCGACGCAGACCTTTGACCCGACGATTGCCGCCGTAGGCGGGCAGGCCCGCCTGCTCGGGCGCTATGCGGGCGCGACGCGAGCTGAGAAACTCCCGGATCTCGGTGCGTGGATCCATCGTGGGCATCCCTTCACCGTAGGCGCGCCGCGCAGGCAAAGGGAGGTACTGCTGGTACCCCCACGACTGCATTGCCCATCCTCGCGGTGGCCCGGAGGGAGCGTTGACCGCCGCTAAAGCCTCGCACCGACGCCTAGGGCGTACCCGACGCGGTCGTGGCGATGCCGCCGTCGACCGGGATGATGGCGCCCGTGAGGTAGGACCCGGCCCGGCTGGCGAGAAACACGGCGGTCCCCGCCATGTCGTCGTCACGGCCGAGCCGGCGCAGAGGGGCCGCCGCCGTGATCGTGTCGCCGATGGCATCGAGCGTGGCCGCCATCATCTGCGACGGGAACACTCCCGGTGCTATCGCGTTCACCGAGACGTGCTGTGGGCCCAGCTCTCTGGCAAGCACTCTGGTGAGTTGATGGAGTGCCGCTTTGCTGCTGGCATACGAGTAGTTGGGCGACTGGGCGACGTGGATGGCGGCGATGCTGCCGATGTTGATGATCCGCGCGGGATCATCAACGGTGCCCGCTCTGCGAAGTGCGGGCAGCAGCGCTTGCACCAGCCAGAACGGCGACTTGAGGTTGAGGTCGATCACTGTGCCCCAGGCTTCCTCTGGGAACGTCGCCAGCGGTTCGCGCCACATGGCTCCTGCGTTGTTGACCAAAATGTTCAGGCGTTCCGAGTTCAGAGTCACGAGATTGGCGAGGCGCTGACACTCGTCGTGGCTTGACAGGTCGGCGGGGATCGCCTGAACGTCACCAAATTTCGATAGCTGCTGCTGCGCCTCCGCGCACGCGTCTGTGTTGCGTGAGCTGATGACGACGCGGGCGCCTGCCTGCAGAAGGCCCCGCGCTATCATCAGCCCGATGCCCCTGGTGCCACCAGTGACCAGTGCGTACTTTCCAGTGAGATCGAAAAGTCTTGTGCGCGATGCGAGTTGATTGTCTTCCATCTAAAACAGGGTGACAGGCGTGTCGGGCCCTGGGGAGACCCTGGCGATACAGGTACCCAGAGAGCCACCCTTGAATCCATACCGGCGAATGCATGAACGATTCGCCGTTCTCCAACCCGGCAAGCTCAGTTCCCTATTGGCGGCTTCGGTTCGCCCAGCACCGGAGGGTAAGGACCCTCCCCTTCTTCTGGCACGACCGGCGCGTCCTCCCCTGCCTGGGCGTCGATGTCGTCGTCCTCATTGCGGCGGGTCATCGGCTCTTCCTTGCTGGCCATGGGTAGCCCATACCCACACACGATGATCGGAACCCCTTCGAGCGATGAGTTCCCCAACGCGATGGCGCGGCCGACTGGCGGCTCGGGCGCACCATCCCCACTGCCCGAACCTAAAGTGTCCCCTCCGGTGCTCCTGGTTGCTCCAAGTCGATGAACGCAGCCCGACCGACGGGCCGCGACGACCTACAGGAGATCACCATGAAGAACACCGCCCGCAGATCGATTCGTTTCCGCTACATCGCCACGCTGTTCGGCGCGCTCGCCATCGTCGCGGTGGCGCCTGCCACCGCTTTGGCCGAGCCCAACGGGCCCACCGGCGGGGGCGGCGGATGCCACTACACCGACCCGGACGGCTATGACATCCCGATCGACGAGGGACAGGGCGTGATCGTCGCCGGCAAGCTCGTCACGTGCACCAACGGCAAGACGGTCGTCACCGACGCGCCGGCGCGCACGCACCCCCGTCCACCGGTCGTGCCGCCCAATCACCTGCCGGTGCTGACCGGGAAAATGCAAGCCGCACAACCACACTGACACCGCCGGGCCGCCACCGTGAAACGCGGTGGTGGCCCACGCGTGCGTCACACCGAATGAGTCGTACCGGCCTAGGGGTGCTCCTGAATCACGCACTCGACAATCCGATTGGCCAAGCGCGGATCGAATCCCATGTGCGACACCCGCTGCGCTTCGACAGCCGGAGACACCCCGGAGTTGAGATCCTGCTCAATGACTCCGATGAGCTGCTGGTTCTGGTAGTCGTGTTCCGACAGCGGGATTTGCGTAATGCTTCCCACGCAATTTCCGTAACCGCTCAAATCGGCACGAGCGGGCGCCGCCACCATCATCGCGACGGCTAGTCCGAGTGCGGCAGCAACGGGAACGAAGCGCACGGGGATAAGGGTACCCAGCCATAACACCGAATAACCAGCAAACGGTCTACCCTCGGGCGGAGGGTAATCCCGGCGCTGGCGACGATCAGAAGTCGAGCCCGTATCCACCGCGCAAGTCCTTGTGGGCGGCCTCCAGCGTGCGGTCGCACAGGTCCACGAGTGCGTCAATGTCGAGATCCGATTCGCGGCCCAACCTGTCCAGCCACCCCATCTCCACCCTCCTCAGCTCCGACCACTTGAGTTCGCCCTCGTAGTACACCGTCACATCCTCCTGGGGGGAAGCGCAGGAGGTGGTTTGCGCCAATTGCCGCTTGCACGAATCCAATTGGGTCAGTGAATAGCCGTGCTCGCGGAACTGACGATCCCACTCGTCGAGCAGGACACTGACCGCGTCGCGCACCGGTGGCGCGGCGTAGACCATCAGCTCGGCCACCCCGTCGTCCAGACCCAGACGCATCCGGAAGTCATAGAGCTCTCGGATGGCCTCGGCGCGCCGCTGGCTGGCGACCTCCTCGGCGGTGCCGGACCCCTCGTACTGTGCCGCGCGTTTGACGTAGATGGTCGCGGAAATCAGCGACTTCAGCACCGACTTCTTGTCATCGGCCGCGCGTTTCTCGAAGTCGAGGACCCGTTCGTGGCGGCGGTCTTCCTCCTTGGTCCTGGCATCGATGCGCTTGGTCCAGATAGCCACGGTCGCACTCGAAATCACCGACGCAAGAGGCACCAGCGCGTTGGTCACCAACGTCGTCCAGTTCATTCGTCGGCCCTACCCGCAGTACCCGGACGGCGGCGGCGGGGCGCCGCGCGGGACGACGGTTTGGTTGCAGAGCCCCGATTCCGAGTGCGGATTTTGAGCAGCGGTGGGGTTCGGGGTGGAGGTACTCGGCGGCGGGGGGTCGGCGTTGGCCGCGGCCGCGGTCAGCCCCAGAACGCCCATCCCCAGCCCCGCGGCGAGGGCGGCGCCGGCGGCCAATCTCGTCAGTCCTGGTGTCGTCATGATGTTCCTTCGTGTAGTCGCAGCCGAGTCGTGCAGGTGGACGATCCCCGAGCCGGATTTCCGTGCAGGCAAAGGGGTGCGCCCAGAGCTAGATCGAGGCTAGGCGGGCGGCCAGAAGGTTTCCGGCGTTTCAGAAATTTAAACGCCGGCCGCTTCGGGCCGACGTCAGACGCGCTCGGCCTTCATGTCCATGTCGATCGTTCCCTGGCACGCGCCGCTCAAGATCTCGGTGTGCATCAGGCCGTCAAGCGAACCGTCGGGTTGGGGTGTGTACGTCACCGTGGCTCGAGCCGGATTCCATTGGATCGACGTGTCGGGCATCATGCAGTCCCACTGGAAGTCGTTGGTTTGCGACCAAGACTTTCCGTCCCACGTGAATTGGACGGGCTGCGGAACCGTCGGGTTAGTCGGCGGCGGTCCGCTGACGATCGTGGCGACGCACTTTCCGTTGGTGCAGCTCGAGCGGATGCCGTAGGTCTCGGTGTGCTGCACCTCGGGATTGCCGACCGCCATGCTGGTCCCGGCCTTCGGGCCGACCATGAACGTGATCGCGTACTGGCCGTTCCACGACGGATTGTCGGCCAAGGCACTCGGGGGGAGCGACAGGGCGGCCGGAAGAGCCGCGGCGCAGACAACAAGGAATTTCCACCGGTCCGATACCATCGTTTCTCCTCCGCGGCCGTGACTGTTCCATAGTCATCCGCCAACCCCCCAAGGGCAAGATCCCCCCGGTTGTCGGCCAGCTGCGAGAAGGCCGGGTGGCCCAGCATCAGGTCGACACGAGTGCGGCAGCGGGCCGCTTGGCGCGCAGGGTCTCCCGATGAGTCAGATCGGTTGGTAGGCAACGGCTACCGCCGCACGAGTGGCAACCTAATCCGAATCGTCGGAGTCTTCGGAGTCGTCGTCCTCGTCGTCGTTCTTGTCTTTGTCGTCCTCGTCGTCCTCGTCGTCGTCCTTGTCTTTGTCGTCGTCGCGCTTGGACTTATCGGACTCCTCAGACTTCTCCGAGTCCGTCGATTTGTCGGAGTCCTCCAGCTTGTCCGCGAATTTCGTCAAAAGCCCAGCCAGCCTGCGGGCCTCATCCGAGTCCAACGAATCGATAAAGAGTTGCTCGTCGGCATCCGAGACACGCTGAACAAAAACTGCGTCGTCCTTGATACCGACGTCCCACCGGCCTCCCTCGTCACGAGCCATCTGATGCCGCCTTTCAAGTGAGCTGATCGCACAACCGACGCGCCCGACGCGTTACTGCGTTGGTTACCCACTTGTCCCGGCGGCGCCCCACCGATGTGCGGGGCTTAGGGCGCGATCGGCCGCTTGAAGAAGCACGCGACGGAGAACGCCCCGCGGTGGTCGGCGTCGAGACCGACCATCTCCCAGCCGAGGCGGCCGAGCTCATCCGCCCTCAGCTTCATCTCGTCCATCGCAGTGTCCCCCTCGCGGTAATCCCACGTGTACTCCCACTGCTGCGGATACCACTTGCCGTCCGAGGCCAGCCACCATCCGGGGCCCGGTGAAGGATTGTCCATGTCGTCGTGACTACCACAGGCAGTGTCGGCTCTACGGCGCGTACGCCCAACCGAGGAAGACGTTCTGCGTGTCGTAGGGGCTCGGCCGTATTTCCCGGATGTGCGGCGCGGTGAAGTAATTGGCGGTCAGGTATTGCCCGTTGCCCTCGCTGAGCATCACGTGTCCGGTGCCGTGGTCGAACCCGGGGTTGCTGGTAAACACGAGCGCCCCTGCCGGGATGTTGTCGGGGCCGGTGTGGATCTGCCCTTTGCGGTTGAAGTCGTTGAACGCATCCATCGCCGAGGGGTATCGGAACGCGTGGTTGTAGGCCTGTTCGACGAACGCCTCGCATTGCACGGTGTTGTTCGGGTCGCTGGCCATCTGGTCGCGCGCCCACGCGAGAGCGTGCGCCGCCTTGTCCTCGCCGGCGTTCGAAGCGGCCACCGCCGCGCCACCCCCGCCGGCGCAGTCGGGCCCCAGCGCGTCGAGGGTGCGCGTGTCAATGTCGACATCGGCGACGTAGTGACCGTCAGATGTCTTGTACCACAGGCTGTCCCAACCTCCATTGGCAATCTGGTAGCTGAAGAAGCCCTGCACGGGCTCGCCCGCGGTGTGGCAAACCAAAGTCAGTACCTGCCCGGCGTTGTAGACGCCCTCCTGGCCTGACTTCGGGGTGGGGCCGGTCATGCGATTGGTGATCGGGGCTTTGACGGTGGCAGTCGTTTCCGCGTGAGCGGGCGCGGCACTGCTCAGACCGAAGGCAAAAACGGCTGCCGTCGCGGCCGCGATCGCTGATCTCATCGCTTGGTCTTTCTGCCACGCCCCATATGAAATTGATCGGGACGCTACACCTGCACAGAAGGCCTCGTGATTGAAATGGTGACAAGAACGAAAATCGCGCCGAGATCCTTATCCACCCATTAACGAACGAAAAAGCCGGAGCCCGTCAATCTCAGCAGTGGTCGGTCCAACACCGCTGCAGCGGGCAGTACGTCGAATGCGCCAGAGTCACCATGGAATGGACGTCCCCGAACGTCACGTTTCTCGGATCCAGGATGGCGTGGACGCTCTGAGCAATCTGGTCATACGTCCACCCCCAGCCCAGGTCGTCACAGATGAGGCGCCCCATCCCGGTGAGGGCGGCGTCGTGTTCCGGCGGCCAATTGAAGCCCTGGGCACGCAGCTGGGCCAGGTAGGCGTCGTCGGCGGGATCGGCGGCCGCGACGCCGGCGCTGGCGAGAAGGGCTGCGGCAGCCGTGACGGGGGCGGCCAGTCGGGTCAGCCATCGGCGTGAGGGCATTGGATGCACTTCCTTTCCTTGCGCCGGTGGCGACGCCGTCAGGCGACGGCTGCAAAACGGAGCAAGAAAACGAAGAATAGAAAAGGCAGGAAAAAAGCGGATTATGAAAAGCTGAATAGTCGGCGCCGCACGAAAATCAGGGACCGCCGCCGGGCGGCGGAGGCGGGGGCGGCGGCGGAGTCCATCGCCGCCCATCCGTGGTCCACCCGCACGGCAGCCAGTTCAATTGGGGGCCGTCAAACGTCAGGCATTTTGGCGTGCCCGGCGTTGGCGTGGGGCTTGGTGACGGCGAGTCGGCGTGAGCGGCAGCTCCGCTGAGCATCAAAGCCCCAACGGCCACACATATCGCTGCCGACTTCCTCATCGCGATTCCGTGAAATGAGGACTCACCAGAGCGAGTCGCTAGCCTTCGGCCCGCGCGTTCACGGTTCGAACGCTAGTTGTCCGCACTGCTGACGACCTGGAGAATTCCTGCCAATCGGCGGTGTGACAGGCCATGTGGACAACCTGCGGCCGCCCCCAGACTGCGCTCGGAGTGAAGCGTGTGGGAGGGCGTTCGATAGTAAAGTTCACCGGCATGGGAGGCGGCGACGCCGCAAAACAGCAGGCGGTGCGATGCAGCTGCGGTATATAAGCGTCCCGGCGCTGATCGCCGAAGCCGGCGGCGACCCGTGGGCGATCAACCAGAGCCTGCAGGCCGGCAGCCCGTTCCAGATTTCGAATCTCGCCGAGGCTTTTCACCGGGCGGGCCGCTGCACCCAGGAAGCGAACGAGAGTTTCGAACAGGCCCGCAAGCGCTTCGATGCGGCCTGGAACCATCAGAACGGCGATCATCCGATCAACGAGTCCGCCGAAGTGCGGCGCGTCACCACAGCACTGGGCGCCCAGTCCCTCCAGCTGCCCAAAATCGGCGCCGACTTGGAGAACGTCGCCGCCGACCTGGCCGAGGCGCAGAAGGCCGGGGCCGGCGAGATCGCGACGCTGGAAGGTGAGCTGCAGACGCTCGACAACCTGATCGGCCAGGCCGTCGACATGGAGAAGGACACCCAGCTCAGCGCGCCCGACAGGCAGGCGCTCGACGCCCTCATCCGCGCCTGCGAAGACGACGCCATCAGCGACACCAAGGCCGCGCTGGCGCAGCTGCAGGCGCTGCGCAACGGCTACTCGGCCACGTTGCAGAAATCGCTGGGCAATCTGCGCGCCGACGGGTACGACCCCGAGTCGCTGCGCCAGATCGACGCCGACTCGCAGATCCCGACGCCGGAGACCAAACCCGAGGACGTGCATCGCTGGTGGACGTCACTGACACCCGAGCAGCGGCAGCGCTTCCTCGCCGAAAACCCGGACCAGATCGGCAATCTCAACGGCGTCCCGGTCCTGGCCCGCAGCGACGCCAACATCTCCGTGATGACACGCGACCTCAACCGGGTGCGCGACATCGCCTCCCGCAGCGGCGCATCCGTCGACGACGTGCTGCGGGACCCGGCAAAATACGGCCTGTCGGCCACCGACATCACCCGCTACCAGAACGCCAACGAGACCAAGCAAGGCCTCGACCACGACGCGGGCAACGATCCGTCGCACCCCAATCCGACCTACCTGTTCGCCTACGACCCGTTGGCGTTCGGCGGCAAGGGGCGCGCGGCGATCGCCATCGGCAACCCGGACACCGCGAAGAACACGGCGGTGATCGTGCCGGGGACCAGCAGCAGCGTGAAAGGCGGGTGGCTGCACGACGGCCACAACGACGCCATCAACCTGTTCGCTCAAGCCAACGCCGCCGACCCCAACAACCCGACGGCCGTGATCGCGTGGATGGGGTACGACGCCCCCAACGACTTCTCCGACGTCCAACGCATCTCCACACCCGAACTCGCACGGACCGGTAGTGCGGCGCTGGCGCAGGACGTCAACGGACTGTGGGCGACGCACCTCGGCGGCGGACAGCACGTCACCGTGCTGGGCCACTCCTACGGTTCGACGACGGTGGCCGACGCCTTCGCCATGCACGGTATGCACGCCAATGACGCTGTGCTGCTTGGCTGTCCGGGCACCGACGCCGCCAAGAGCGCCGCCGACTTTCACCTCGACGGCGGCCATGTGTTCGTCGGGGACGCCTCCACCGACCCGGTCGGGATGCTCGGTCAGCTGAATGGCTTGAGCAAGCATTTCTTCGGCGACGACATCGTCGGGCAGGTGATGGGCAGCGACCCCGGCCTGGGCACCGACCCCGCCGCCGACGGCTTCGGATCGACGCGGTTCCGTGCCGAGGTGCCCGGCGCGAACGGCATCAACCCCCACGACCATTCGCACTACTACTATCCCGGAAGCGAGGCGCTGCACAGCATGGCCGACATCGTTTCGGGCCACGGCGACGCGTTGGAAGCCGACGGCCTGACGGCCGGACATCGCTACCAGATCGGCGGCGTCCAAATCAGGATTCCCGGGCTGCCCCCCGTCACCGTCGGACCACATACCCCGGCGATCGTCGACCCGGAGTGGAACCGCCCGCCGGGTTCTGTCACCGACAACCACTTCTTCGATGGCCAGCACCACCATTGAGCGTCGGCGCCGGCAGTCGCGGCAAGCAGCGCTTGCCGCGCTGGCGGCCGCCGTCACGCTGCTGATAGGAGGATGCGGTTCCATGTCGCCCACACAACATTCCCCCGGCTCGTCTCATCCGGCGGACGATTCCGCGCACCCCCTGACCGACGACCAGGCCATGGCTCAGGTCGTCGATCCGGCCAAACAGATTGCGGCCGTGGCGAATTTGCAAGGACTCAGCGGCGGTTTCTCGTTCGCCTCCTGCAACGACCAGGGCGATCCGCCCTACATGGGAACCGTCACCATGAGCTTCCTGTTGCAGGGAGACCCCGACGCGTACTTCCAGCAGGTGCGCGCCGCGATGGTGGCTCATGGATGGAACGACGGCGCCCCGCCGGGACAGCATTACTTCGGCACCACGCTGAACAAGGATGGGGTGACGGCGAATATGAGCTACGTCCCCTCCGACCACAGTTACGGACAGATCATGTTGTACGGGCAATGCCGCAACACGACCAATCACCGCCACGACGGCAAGACGAACACCACTAACATCACCAACGAGCTGAACGCGCGCTGACGTGAAGCCCGGAAATTATTCGGCCCCGCAATGGCTTTCGTTAGAAGGGTAGAGTCGCGGGCATGAATTTCGTCGAGTGGCTGAAAAGCCCGCATCACCTGCGAACGCGTTTGATGATGGAGCGACAGCCGATCCGAAACATCGAGATAGAGACTGTGTTCGTCGAACTCTCCCACCGCGACGCGCGACTGCGCTTCCCGGTGCTCTTCATGCTGTTGCCGAGGCGTTTTGGCTCGTCGCCCGAGCGGACCCCGCGCCCCGACCAGAAGTTACCGCGAAACGCTGATTAGCTCTGCGTGGCTTTGCTGACGTACTGCGGGCAGTACGACTGCGTCGCGGCCCCGATGAAGTAACCAGAATTGCTGTCGGTTAACGCCAGCGCGCTTTTTACATCGGCCAATGTCTGCGCCAGCGTCGCGCCGTTGGTCCAGTCCTGGCAAACTCCATGTCCGGCGCTTACGACGGTTTGGTTCGACAGGTTGGAAAACGTGATTCCCTGCTGTCCGAGTGCCTGCAGGAAAACGTCGTCCGTCGCGTCCGCGTTCGCCATGGGCGCGGCGATGACAGCCATGCTCGCCAAACTGGCCACAACTGAGCCGGTCAACGGTGCGAATTTCTTCATGGTGGCTCCTTGGGGTGGGATCAATTTATAGCCGTGAGCATCTGTGTACGCGGCGATCAGTTAATAATTCGGCCACTCGATACTCTCGCACATGCTCCGCGTCTGCGCTCGACAATCGGCAAACTCGGCCTCAATTGAGGAAAATCGACATTTGTTGTGCGTTATTGTCCGCCCGCAGCAAAGGCCGCATGAAACAACGCTGTCAGACACGGTCCACTGCGAAACCGATTCCGGCACGGCCGCGGCGGCGGCAGTCCCGCCGTCCCGTGTGCCACTAACCGGGTTGGGCGCCGGCGCGGGTTCCGGCATGCTTGCCGTATGCACCTCGTCAACGGCGTCCGCGACCCCGCGGCCAGTTTTCCCCTCGACACCGTCACGGACGATGCGGCCGAGCGTCGGCAGGCCAACCGGGCCGTCGCCGTCAGCGCGATCGGACTGGCGCTGACCGGGCTCGTCGAATTGGCCATCGCGCTGCTGTCCGGCTCGGTGGCACTGCTCGGCGACGCGTTGCACAACCTGTCCGACGTCTCCACCAGCGTGCTGGTGTTCGTCGGGTTTCGAGCGTCGCGCAGAGTTCCCACCGAGCGCTACCCCTACGGCTACGAACGCGCCGAGGACCTCGCCGGAATCGGTGTGGCACTGGTGATTTGGGGCAGCGCCGCCGTGGCCGCCTTCGAAAGCGTCAACAAGCTGCTCCGGCACGGCGGCACCGGATACGTGGGCTGGGGTATCGCGGCCGCGCTGGTGGGAATCGCGGGTAACCAGCTGGTGGCTCGCTATAAGTTGGTGGTGGGCAAGCGGATTCGCTCGGCGACCATGGTGGCCGATGCCAAACATTCCTGGCTGGACGCGTTGTCGTCCGCGGGGGCAATGCTGGGGCTGGTCGGTGTGGCGCTCGGCTGGTACTGGGCCGACGCGGTGGCCGGGATCGTGGTCACGGGATTCATCTGCCATGTCGGCTGGGAGGTCACCTCGGACATCGCCCACCGCCTGTTGGACGGCGTCGACCCTGACATCATCACGACCGCCGAGGCCGTCGCCGCCACGGTGCCGGGCGTCACCCACGCGCACGCCCGGGCCCGATGGACCGGGCGGACGTTGCGTGTCGAACTGGAAGGCTTTCTCGACCCCGACACCCCACTGGCGGCAGCCGACCGAATCGGGCGCCTCGTCGCCGCCGCGCTGACGCCGCGGATTCCCGAGATGCACAACTTCACGTGGACGGCGCGGGCCGCATAACGCCCGTCGGGGCGGTCAGTTGCCGGGAACACCTTCCGGCTTCGGGCCGCGGTCCTCGCCGGTGACGTACTTCGGGCAGTAGTGGGCCGCCGAAAGATACGTGAACTTGGCCGCGCTGGCCCCTTGGAATGCCGGGTTCTGATTGCGGAGTTGGGTCACGATCTCAGCGGTGGACTGGCCGTCGTCAAGCAGGTCGCACACCGACTTGCCGATCGTGATGGCGTTGCCGCCGTCCTGGTAGGTGATGCCGGCGTCGCGCAGGTCGGTCAGGAAGTCTTGATCGTTGTTCACATCGGCGTGGACGGGCGCGGCCAGGCCGACCGCGGCCGCGCCGGCCAGAACGAGAAGGAATCGCATAACGCAGCGATTGTCGCAGACCTGCTGGGCAATGGCACCTCGCCGGGATAACGGCGGGTGAACTCTCGCGCCCGGTTAGGCCGCCGGCGCCTCGGAGGCCCGCAGCGCCGGGCGGTGCAGCGTCAACGACTCGGGCAGCGCGCCGACCTGCCGGCGCTCCGCGCGCTCCCAGATGTCGCCGTCCAGGACACCGGGCAGGCCGGCCTCGCTGGCAATGAAAACCGGCGCCACGCCCTGCGCGAACTGCCGGTGGTAATCCTTGAGGGCCGCGAACGCCCACTTGCCGAGCAGACAGATGGTGATCAGGTTCGCGATGGCCATCACCGCCATCGTCAGATCGGCGAGTGCCCACACCAACGTGAGCTGGGCCAGGGCCCCGAAGATGATGGACAGCAGCGTGACCACCTTCAACACGTTGGCCGCCAGGCGCCGGCCGCCCAGGTAGAACAGATTGGCCTCGGCGACCACGTAGTTGCTCAGCACCGAGGCGAACGCGAAGACGAACACCACCGAGGTCATCAACACCGTGGTCCACGAGCCGAGATCCGCGGCGATCGCGGACTCGGTCAGGCTCGCCCCGGCCAGCGAGCCCAAGCGAGACGGGTTGTAGGTTTCCGGGCCGGACAGCAGCACGATGAACGCCGTGGCCGTGCAGATCACCATCGTGTCGACGAACACCGCGAGCGACTGAATCAGGCCCTGCTCCACCGGATGCGCCACGGTCGCCGCGCCCGCGATGTTGGGCGAACTGCCCATCCCGGCCTCACAGGCGAACAGGCCCCGCTTGACGCCGGTGAACATCGCGGCCAGCGCCCCGCCCGCGAAACCGCCCGCCATCTGCCGGATTCCGAACGCACCGCCGATGATCTCCCTGATCACCGTCGGCAGTTCGGTGATGTTGACGGCCACGATCCCCAGCGCGAGCAACGTGTACAGCAGCGCGACCACCGGAAGGACAGACCCGGCGAATTGGGCAACGCGCCGCACGCCACCGAAAAGCACGGGCGCGGCCAGCACCGCCAACACCACTGTGGTCCAACCGACCCCGATGCCGTGCGACGACTGCAAGACCCCGCTGATCGCGTTCGTCTCCACCATGTTGAAGGCGGTCGAGAACGTCACCACCAGCAGCATGGCGAAGATCACGCCGCCCGCACGCGACCGCAGTCCGCGCTGAATGTAGAACGCGGGACCGCCGCGAAAGGCGCCGTCGTCCGAGCGGACCTTGAAGATCTGGGCCAGGGTGGCCTCGATCACCGCGGTGGCCATGCCGACGGCGGCCACCACCCACATCCAGAAGACGGCGCCGGGCCCCCCGACCGTCAGGGCGATCGCGACGCCGGCGATGTTGCCGGTGCCGACACGGGACGCGAGCCCGACGCAGAACGCCTGGAAGGACGAGATTCCACCGTCCTGGCGATGAGCCCGACGAAGCTGGCGCACCATGCGCCCGAAGTAGCGGATCTGAATGAATCGGGTGCGCACGGTGAAATAGATGCCGCCGCCGATCAGCAAATAGATGAGGACGTGGGTATTGAGGATGTTGCTAACGGGCTCGACTAGCTGCTGCTGAAGGAAGTCCAAGCCCATGCTTCCTTTCGGCTACCACCGCTGTCCGTCGCCGAAATGGTATGGGCAAATTGTTTATTACAGGTTTCGTTAACCCCCCGTCAATGGTCGGCTATGTAAAAACCGCATCACATCCGACGCCGCGGGCCCCCGCTAGGAGGCGGCGCTGGGCGGCGCCAGCGCTTGGGGGCAATACGAGTTGGCGGCGATTGCCGCGAATCGGGTGGCGTCGTCGCCCTGCAGCCCCCGGTTGAGCATCTGGATCATCCGGACGATGTCGGTCAGGTTCGAGCCCTCGTTGACCAACTTGCACACCGACTTACCGGAGGTAATCGCCTGGTCCGGGTCCGAATAGGTCAGGCCGGCGGCGTGAACCGTGGCCAGGAAGGTGTCGTCGCTGCCATCGGCGTGCGCGGGTCCGGCCAGGGCGATCGCGGCCGCCGCGCCGAGCGAAATCAGAAGTGGCCTCACGGCTCACTGATCGTTCCAGAGCCGCATCCGACGCGCATCTCGTGGCGAGAATCGGCCGCCTACGAGCTCGATGCCGTCGTCGTCTAGCTGCTCGAAGAGAGCGTGTCCGGGCAGTAGGCCTTCGCAGCTATCGCGGTGAATTTGGCGGCCTTGTCGGCGCTCAATGCGGTATCCCCCTTTTGCACTGCCGTCGCGATGTCCGCGATGGCGGTGCCGTTACTGGCCGACGTGCACACGTATTGGGCCGCCTGGATGACCTGCCCCGGGTCGGTATAGGTGAAACCGGCCGCATCCAGTGAGGCGAGGAACGCACCGTCGGTGTCGTCGGCGTACGCCGGCGCGGCCAGGCCGATCAGGACAGCAACGCTGGAAATCGTCAGAACAAGCTTCATAAATTCGAAATCGTTCCAGACCTGCGTTGAGTGCGCGGCCGACGAAACAATATTTAACAATCGTCAACCCCAGGTTGACAGACGCATGGCGTCAACCTATCGTTGACGCCATGGCCGAGCCGACCCGCATCGCCTATCCCGTCCGCCTCGACGAGCTGATCAACGCCATCAAAGCGGTGCACACCGACGCGCTGGACCAGCTGGCCGACGCCGTACTGGCGGCGGAGCATTTGGGCGAGGTCGCCGACCACCTGATCGGGCACTTCGTGGATCAGGCGCGGCGATCCGGGGCGTCGTGGACCGACATCGGCAAGAGCATGGGCGTCACCAAGCAGGCGGCGCAAAAGCGGTTCGTCCCGCGCTCCGAGACCAACACCCTAGACCCCGAACAGGGCTTCGGCCGCTTCACGCCGCGGGCGCGGGGCGCGGTGGTGGCGGCCCAAAATGCCGCTCATGAGGCGGCCAACGACGAGATCACGCCCGGCCACCTGCTGCTCGGTGTGCTCAGTGATCCGGCCGCGCTGGCCACGGTCCTACTGCGCCTGCAGCAAGTCGACACCGAGTCGTTGCGCGCGGCCGTGGAGTTGCCCCCGGCCGGCAGCGAGACCCCCGACCTCATCCCGTTCAGCGGACCCGCCCGCAAAGCCCTCGAGCTGACCTTCCGCGAGGCACTTCGGCTGGGCCACAACTACATTGGGACCGAGCACCTGCTGTTGGCGCTGCTCGAGCTGGAGGACGCCTCGTCCGACGAAGGACCGCTGCGCCGGTGCGGCGTGGACAAGGGCCGCGTCGAGGCCGATCTGACCAAGGCGCTGGAATCGCTCGGCGGCGGCGCCAGCGTTCGATGATCGGGGTGGTCGACCCCTGCCCGACGCATCACCGCGTGTGCGATCATTCGAAGGTTCCCTTGCCGGGTTGCCTAGGAGGCGAAGACATGGCGAAGAGGCCCCGCTGGCTGGTCGTCCTGTCCGCGTTCGTCGTCGCCGCGGCGAGCGTCACCGCGGTCGCCCCGCTTCCCGCCCCCCGCGCCTGGGCCGGTGACGCCCCGATCGGTCACATCGGCGACACGCTGCGAGTGGACACCGGCACCTTTGTCGCGGACGTGACCGTCACCGGCGTGGCGCCCTGCGACCCGCCTCCGGGCTTCGGCTACACGCGCGAGGGCACCTTCCGGGGCTTCCCGGGCAGCTCGGTCGAGCGGGCCGACGTCGTCGTTCGCGCGGTTCGCGTGCCTAACCCGTTCGTCATGGCGACCACCTTCAGCTTCGACGGCGTGACCCAGTTCGCCGACGCCTACAAGCCGCGCGCCTCCGACGCCCCCGACGCGCTGGACAACGTGCTCACCAACGCGCCGAACGGGGCGATCGTGCGCGGCGAGGTGTATTGGGACGCCTACCGTGATCCCGTCTCCACCGTGGTCCTGCTGGACAGGAAGACGGGCTACCACCTCGCACAGTGGAACCTCTGACCCGCACCGCACGCGTCGTCACGACGAATTCCGTTGACGTTCAACAGCTTGCCGACGTCGCCGGGCGCACCTTTCCGCTCGCATGTCCGGCGTCGATGGCACCCGAGAACATCGCCGCGTTCGTCAAGGCCAACCTGACGCCCGCCCGCTTCGCCGAGTACCTGGCCGATCCGCGGCGCGCGGTCATGACCGCCGAGTCGGGCGAGCGAATCATCGGTTACGCCATGCTGATCCGCGACGGCGAGGCCGCCGAGCTGTCCAAGATCTACGTCGCGCCGGAACACCACGGCACCGGGGTCGCGACCGCACTGATGGACCTCGCGCTGACCACGGCCGGCGAATGGAAAGTGAGCCGCGTGTGGCTCGGCGTCAACCAGGCGAACCAACGCGCGCAACGCTTCTACGCCAAGAGCGGCTTTCAGGTCAGCGGCACCCGGACCTTCCAGGTCGGCGCCGGACGCGAGAACGACTTCGTCATGACCCGCCCGCTTCCTTGACCGTCAGCGCCAGAAGCCGAGACATGGCCCGCAGGTACTTCTTTCGGTAGCCGCCCGCCAGCATCTCGTCGCTGAAGATGGTGTCCAACTTGCCGCCCGAGGCGACCACCGGAATGCCGGCGTCATACAACCGGTCGGTCAGCGCCACCAGTCGCAGCGCGACGTTCTGGTCGTCGATGCGGTGCACCCCGGTCAGGAACACGGCGGTCACCCCCTCGATCAGGGTCAGATACCGCGACGGGTGCATGGTGGCCAGGTGCGCGCACAGCGCGTCGAAATCGTCGAGCGTCGCCCCGTCGACCCGCGCGGCCCGCGCGACCACCTCGGCGTCCGACGGCGGCTGCGGGGCCGGCGGCAGGCCGCGGTGCCGATAGTCGGGACCATCGATCCGCACGGTGGTGAAAATGCTTGCCAGCGTGTTGATCTCGCGCAGAAAGTCCTGGGCGGCGAACCGGCCCTCGCCCAACTGCTCGGGCAGCGTGTTGGAGGTGGCTGCCACCGACACTCCCCGCTCCACCAGCGCGGAAAGCAGCCGTGATATCAGCGTGGTGTTGCCCGGGTCATCCAGCTCGAACTCGTCGATGCACACCGCCGTGTAGCCGGCCAGCAGGTCGATGCATTCGGCGAAGCCGAACACCCCGGCCAACTGGGTCAGCTCCCCGAACGTCGCGAACGCCTTGGGAGTTGACGACTCCGGACCGTGGCCCGGCAACGCGTAGTAGGCCGACGCCAGCAGGTGGGTCTTACCCACGCCGAATCCGCCGTCCAGATACAGCCCGACACCGGGCAGCACCGCCCGGCGACCCAACAACTTTCGCCGGCCCGCGCGCCGCTCCACCGCTTGCCGGCAGAACTGTTGGCACGCCGCGACGGCGGCCGCCTGCGTCGGCTCGGCCGGGTCGGGCTCATACGTCGCGAAGCTCACGTCGGCGAACGTTGGGGGCGGCCGCAATTGAGCGATCAGCCGCTCCGGCGACACACTCGGATGCCGATCCACCAGGTGCGCCACTTCCCCGGAAGTGGACCCGTGCATCAGGAGAACCCTACCGGCGTGCTGCAATCAACCGCATGGCCCTTCCCGAGACGCCGCTGTCGCTGCTCGGATCGGTGCGCGAACTCGCCGACGCCGAACTCCCCCGCCTCTACGACTACCCCGAACGCGACGGGACGTGGGTGCGGGCCAACTTCATCGCCAGCGTGGACGGCGGCGCCACCTCCGGCGGCAGCAGCGGAACGATGGGGGGCCCCGGCGACCGGTTCGTGTTCAACCTGCTGCGCGAGCTCGCCGACGTCATCGTGGTCGGCGCGGGCACCGTGCGGGTCGAGGGCTATTCGGGGGCGCAGCTGAGCGTCGCCCAGCGCCAGCGGCGGCAGGCCCGCGGGCAAAGCGAGATCCCGCAACTGGCGGTCGTCACCAAATCGGGCCGGCTGGACCGCGACATGGGGGTGTTCACCCGGACCGAGGTGCCGCCGCTGATCCTCACCTGCGCGGCTGCGACGGCCCCCGCCCGCCGGCTGCTCACCGACCTGTGCGAGGTGATCGACTGCTCCGGCGACGACCCCGGCGAGGTCGACGAGGCCGTCATGCTGGCGGTCCTCGGCGCTCGCGGGATGCGCCGCATCCTGACCGAGGGCGGGCCGATGCTGCTCGATTCGTTGATCCAGCGCGACATGCTCGACGAGCTCTGCCTGACCATCGCGCCCTACATCGTCGGCGGCCTGGCCCGCCGCATCGCGACGGGGCCCAGCCAACTGTTGAGACAGATGCGCTGCGCCCACGTCTTGACCGACGACGCCGGTTACCTGTACACCCGCTACGTCAAGGCGTAGCTACCGTGGTCGACCCGCCTGCGCCCGGCGTCGCCGCGCTTGCGATCGTCGCTAGCTACTGTGGTCGACATGAGTCGGCAGATCACGCTCGCCACGGTCTTGATTGCGGCGACCACCGTGGTCGCCGGCTGCGTGCCGGGACTGGCCGCCGACCCGCGCTTCGCCACCAATTCCGGCGCCCGGCCCCAAGGCGCGACCACCGCCAAGCCCCCGCCCAGCGGCCCGCCGCCGATCGCCGCACCCAAGAACGACCTGCCGTGGCACGACTGCACGTCGAAGGTGTTCGGCGACGCCGCGGTTCCGCCCGCCGCCGGGGTTCAGCTGGATTGCGCGAACTACGACGCGGACCTGGACCCGAATGGTGGCGGGACCGGCACCGTGAGCGTCGGCGTGGTCCGCGCCCGCTCCGGCCAGACCCCCCGCGACGCCGGCCCGCTGGTCTTCACCACCGGCTCGGACCTGCCATCCTCGGCGCAGCTACCGGTCTGGCTGTCGCGGGGCGGCGCCGACGTGCTGCAGACCCACCCGATCGTGGCCGTCGACCGCCGCGGCATGGGCATGTCGAACCCGATCGACTGCCGGGACACCTCCGACCGCCAGATCATGCGCGACCAGGCGCAGTTCCAAACCGGCGACGACCCCGTCGCTAACCTCTCGGACGTCGCGAACACCGCCACCACCAACTGCACCGACGCCATCGCCCCGGGCGCCGGCGCCTACGACAACGCCCACGCCGCCTCGGACATCGAGCGGCTGCGCTCGCTGTGGGACGTTCCCGCCGTTGCGCTGGTCGGGATCGGCAACGGCGCCCAAGTGGCGCTGGCCTACGCCGCGGCGCGCCCCGACAAGGTCGCCCGGTTGATCCTCGACTCGCCAGTTGCCTTGGGCGTCAACGCCGAAGCCGCCGCCGAGCAGCAGGTCAAGGGCCAGCAGGCCGCGCTCGACGCCTTCGCCGCCCAGTGCGTCGCGGTGAACTGTGCGCTGGGGCCCGACCCCAAGGGCGCCGTCGGCGCGTTGCTGGCCGACGCCCGCGCCGGCAAGGGGCCCGCCGGCGCGTCCGTGGCCGAGGTGGCGAACGCGATCACCGTCGCCCTGGGCTTTCCCTCCGGCGGCCGCGTCAACGCCACCACCACCCTCGCCAACGCCCTAGCGGCCGCCCGCTCCGGCGACACCAATCAGCTGACCAGTCTGATCAGCCACGCCAACGCGACCGAGGACTCCGACGGCCAGTTCGTCAACACGTGCAGCGACGCCGTCAACCGCCCCACCCCGGACCGGGTGCGCGAACTGGTGGTGGCGTGGGCCAAGCTGTACCCGCAGTTCGGCACCGTCGCGGCGCTCAACTTGGTCAAATGCGTGCACTGGCCCACCGGCTCGCCACCGGCGCCGCCGAAATCGTTGAAGGTCGACGTGCTGTTGCTCGGCGTGCAGAACGATCCGATCGTCGGGACCGAAGGGGTCGCGGCGACCGCCGCGACGGTCATCAACGCCAACGCGGCCAGCAAGCGGGTGATGTGGCAGGGCATCGGCCACGGCGCCAGCATCTACTCGCCGTGCGCGGTTTCCCCGCTGATCGGCTACGTCAACAGCGGCAAACTGCCCGGGACCGACACGTACTGTCCCGCCTGATTTTCCGGCCGCGCGCCGGTGTACGGTGCGCTGGTGACGGCAGCTGAATCGACCCGAACCGGCTTGCGTGATTGGACGCTCGCCGCCTTTCGTCCCCGTGGCGGGCCGCCGAGCACCGCGACGATATTGCGGTCCGCGCTGTGGCCGGTGGCCATCCTCTCGGTGCTACACCGCAGCATCATCCTGACGCTCAACGGCAACATCACCGACGACTTCAAGCCGGTGTACCGCGCGGTCCTCAACTTCCGGCGCGGCTGGGACATCTACAACGAGCACTTCGACTACGTCGACCCGCACTACCTGTACCCGCCCGGCGGCACGCTGCTGATGGCGCCGTTCGGATACCTGTCCTTCACGCCGTCGCGGTACCTGTTCATCCTGATCAACACCGTAGCCATCCTGATCGCCTGGTATCTGCTGCTGCGGCTGTTCAAGTTCACGCTGTCCTCGGTGGCCGCGCCGGCCCTGCTGCTGGCCATGTTCTGCACGGAAAGCGTGACCAGCACGCTGGTGTTCACCAACATCAACGGCTGCGTGCTGCTGGCGGAGGTGCTGTTCCTGCGGTGGCTGCTGGACGGGAAGGTGCGGCACCAGTGGTGGGCCGGGCTCGTCATCGGGTTGACGCTCACGCTCAAACCCGTGCTGGGTCCGCTGCTGCTGCTGCCGCTGCTGAACCGGCAGTGGCGGACGCTGGTGCCCGCGTTCCTCGTCCCGATCGCCGTCAACGCGGCCGCCTGGCCGCTGGTCAGCGACCCGACCGATTTCGTCACCCGCACGCTGCCCTACATCGGGGGCGTCCGGGACTACTTCAACAGCTCGATCGAGGGCAACGGCGTGTACTTCGGCCTGCCCACGTGGCTGATCGTCTTCCTGCGACTCCTGTTCACGGTGATCGCGATCGGCGCGCTGTGGCTGCTCTATCGCTACTACCGCACCCGCGACCCGCTGTTCTGGATCACCAACTCGTCGGGCGTGCTGCTGCTGTGGTCGTGGCTGGTGCTGCCGCTGGCCCAGGGCTACTACTCGATGATGCTGTTCCCGTTCCTGATGACGGTGGTGCTGCGGAACTCGCTGATCCGCAACTGGCCGGCGTGGCTGGGGATCTATGGATTCCTCACGCTCGACGACTGGTTGATCTACCGCTACATGAGGTATGGCCGCGCATTGCACTACCTCAAGATCACCTACGGCTGGTCGCTGCTGCTGATCGTGGTCTTCACCGTGCTGTGCTTCCGCTACCTGGATGCCAAGGCCGAGGACCGGCTGGACGACGGCATCGATCCGGCCTGGCTGCCCGTTGACCGCGAGCGCGCTAGCGTGGAGGCATGACTAGCCCGAAGCTGCAGCTGACCGACGACGAGTGGCGCCAGAAGCTCACGCCCGAGGAGTTTCACGTGCTGCGCCGCGCCGGCACCGAGCGGCCGTTCACCGGTGAGTACACCGACACCAAAACCGAAGGCATCTACCAGTGCCGGGCGTGCGGCGCCGAATTGTTCCGCAGCACAGAGAAATTCGAGTCGCACTGCGGCTGGCCGTCGTTCTTTGACCCGGCCAACTCCGACGCGGTGATCCTGCGGCCCGACCACTCGATGGGGACCACGCGCACCGAGGTGCTGTGCGCGAACTGCCACAGCCACCTGGGCCACGTCTTCGCAGGCGAGGGCTACCCGACCCCGACCGACCAGCGCTACTGCATCAACTCCATCTCCCTGCGCCTGGTGCCGGCGGGGACGTAGCGCCTGTTCTCGGTCTTTGGGCCTCAGGTGCCGCGACACTTAAACCACGCACACGACACGCCGGAAAGCGTCGCCATGGCTTAAGTTTCGCGGAGCCGGCGGGACCGGCACGACGTCTTTGCTGGTGTGGAGGACGTGTTTGTCGGCAGCGAGGCATTGCGGCGGGGAGCCCTTAGCCGGCACCAGCTGCGAGCGCAATTTCGCGCCATATATCCCGACGTCTATCTGCCGGCCTACGCCACGCCGTCGCTGCGCACGCGTTCGATTGGCGCGTGGTTGTGGTCGGGCCGGCGCGGCGTGCTCGCCGGACTTGCCGCCGCCGCGCTGCATGGCTCGCGATGGATCGACGACGACGAGCCGGTCGAGCTGATCTGGCGCAATCCCCATCCCCCGGCCGGCGTGCTCACCTGCAATCAGCGAATCGGACCCGACGAGGCCACCCGTGTCCACGGCCTGCCGGTGACCTCCCCCGCGAGGACGGCGTTCGACTTGGCCAGGCGGCCGCCCGGTGGCGAGGCGGTAGCGCGACTGGACGCGCTCATGCGAGCGACGCCGTTCTCGAGCGAGGACGTGATGATGCTCGCCAAGCGGTACGCGGGGGTACGCGGCCTGCGGAACCTGCGGGCGGCGCTCCCCCTGGTCGCCCCGGGTGCCGCGTCGCCCAAGGAGACCTGGCTGCGTTTGCTACTGATCGACGCCGGTCTGCCGACCCCCACCACACAGATCCCGGTGCAGCAGAACTGGCGATTGATTGCCGTTCTCGACCTGGGCTGGGAGGCATACCAGGTGGCCGTCGAGTACGACGGTGACCATCATCGCTCCAACCGCCGCCAGTACGCCCGTGACCAACAACGGATCCGCACGCTCGAAGAATTGGGCTGGGTCGTCATCCGGGTGATCGCCGAGGACAAACCCGAAGGCGTCATACGCCGGGTCCGTGGCGCGCTCCACCGTCGCGGCTTCCGCGACACTGAAACGACGCACGCGACACGCCGGAAAGCGCCGCCCTAGTTTAAGTTTCGCGGAAAAGCGGGGGGCGCGACGCGCGGGCCGGGGCGCGACGCGCGGGCCGGGGCGCGACGGGCGGGCAGCGGAAGTCGACCCCGAAGACATCGCCGACGACGTGCTGCTGCGCGACCAGGTGGACCTCGATTCCAT
>NZ_MPNT01000044.1 GCF_001907675.1 Mycobacterium paraffinicum | reverse complement strand
TGCCGGCATGCCGGCGGGTGATCTGGGCGGCGGACTCGGCAGCGGGCTCGGCAGCGGCGGCGGTGAGGGTCTGCTCGGATTGGCCAGCAGGATCGTCGACGCGGTCGGCGGGTTGATCGGCTCGGCGAACGACGGGTCGGGGGGCGACGCCTTCGACGGGGGCGACGCCTTCGACGACGACCCTTTCCAGCCCGACGACAAGGACGACGAACCGGCGAAGGACGAGACCGTCGCGGACGCCGAAGGGGCCAAGCCCGACGCGGCGGCTCCGCCGGCCGACGCACCCGAGCGGCCGGCCGATGCTCCGGAGCCGGTCGACGCGCCGGCGCCGAAAGGCCTGGCACCGGTTGACGCGCCGCAGCCCGTCGCCCCCGCGCCGGTTGCCGCGCCGACGGCGGGCGGGCCGCCGCCGCCCACCGACGGCAAGACGCCCTGCGAGATCGCCGCGGATCAGCTGCCGCAGGCGGGGCAGTGACGGGTCAGGCCGGCCGCAGCTGCAGGACGTCCTCGACGTAGCGCACGGATTCGGCGCGGTCGGTGGCCAGCGGGCTCAGCAGCAGGGTCGTCACGCCGGCCTCGGCGAACGCGGCCAAGCGTTCGGCGACGTAGCCGCGCGGGCCGACCAGCGACATGCCGCGCACCAGCTCGTCGGGCACCGCGTCGATGGCCTCGCGCTTGCGGCCCGACAAATACAGCTCCTGGATGCGGTCGGCGACCTCACCGAATCCGTAACGGGTCGCCAGCGCATGGTAGAAATTGCGGCCCTTGGCGCCCATCCCGCCGAGGTAGAGGCCCAGCTGCGGCTTCACCCACGCCAGCCGGTCGTCGACGTCGTCGCCGATGGCCACCGACGCGTGCACCATGACGTCCAGCGGCCCCAGCGCGGGATCCCGCTTGGCGGCGCCCGCCGCCAGCGCATCGCCCCACACCGACGCGGCCTTGTCGGGAAGGTAGAAGACGGGCTGCCAGCCCTCGGCGATCTCGGCGGTCAGCTCGACGTTCTTCGGGCCCAGCGCGGCGATGGTGATCGGAATCCGTTCGCGCACGGGATGATTGATGAGTTGCAGGCTCTTACCCAGACCCGTCCCGCGGTCGGGCGGCAGCGGGATCTGGTAGTGCTTGCCGTTGTGTTGCAGGCGTTCCCGGCGCCACACCTTGCGACAGATCTCCACGATCTCGCGGGTGCGACCCAGCGGCGCGTCGAACTCGACGCCGTGAAAACCCTCGATCACCTGCGGCCCGGACGTGCCGATGCCCAGCCGGAAGCGGCCGTCGGACACGAAGTCCAGCCCCGCGGCCGTCATCGCCAGCAGCGAGGGGGTGCGGATGTAGATGGGGAACACCCCGGAGGCCAGCTCGACGGTGTTCGTCTTGGCCGCCAGGTATCCCAGCTGGCTGACGGCGTCGAAGGCGTACGCCTCGGCCACCACGGCGACGTCGATGCCGGCCTTCTCGAGTTCCACCACGCGATCGACGGCCTGGTGGAAGCCGCCCGAATAATCCAGCGCGATCCCGATTCGCATCAACGACAGATACCACGACGGCGCCGGCACGCCGCGGGGGCTCGGGAAGTCCAGCCGGCCGGGTTACCCGTTACCGCGTCACTTCAACAGCGCGACGATCTTCTCCTCGAGCGGCACGGCGGCGGCCCCGGGATCCAGCGGCTCCGTCTTGGGCAACTGCGCGTCGGGATCGGCGAAGTCGCGGTAGGTCTTGTCGCCGCCCAGCGTGTAGAGCAGGTAACCGGTGAGCAGCGCGCGCACCGTCCGTTGCGTGCGCCGGTGCGGGCTGGCCAGACCGAACACCTTCGTCAGCCGCCGGCCCTCCACCAGGCCGCCGGGCTGAGCCTTGCTGACGACACGCAGCGTCGCGGCGTCCCACGCGCGGGACAGCGACAGCGCGTTCGATGTCAACGACTTCGGATCGCCCGGCGCGGTCAGGATCAGCCCCGGAAGCCTCAAGGTCGCGGCCGGGGCCTCGGCCGGGGGGCTGGTGACGGCGGGAAACAGCGCGGCCGCCGCGGCCAGCTTGTTGGGCATGCCGGCCGCGGCGAACACCGCGGCCGAGCCGCCGAAACCGTGCCCGACCACGCCGAGCTTGGCGGGATTCACGCTGATCTTGCCCGGCCCGAGCCGCACACCCGACACGATGTCCAGCGCGGTGCCGAGGTCGAAGGCGAAGTTCAGGACCGAGGGGGCCAGGCCGCGCTCGGTGTCGGGAGCGCCGGCCACGATGCCCCAGGACGCGAGGTGTTCGAGCAGACCCGCATACCGGCCGGCCTTGGTCAGCCAGTCGTGCCCGAACGCGACGCCGGGCAGACCCAGCCCCGCCTCCGGGGTGTACACCACCCCGGGCAAACCGGCGAAGGCCAGGTCACCACGCAAAACCCGGTGCGGACCACGACGATTGAGGGCTGCGAACAGCTTGCGGGTGCGGGCCACGCGTCGACGTTAGCGCATCCCGGTCAGGCCATGACCTCGATGACGCCCACCCGCCAGAGCGCCGCGTACATGTGGCGCAACGGGAAGGTCAGTAACCGGGCGGCCGTGTCGACCATCGGGTCGCCGCTGGCGATCGGCTCGCGGTGACGCCGCCGGGGCGCGGGCTTGGGGGCGGGCGCCGGCGCGAGCGTCAGGGTGGGCGCGGGCAGCTCGGTCATTACGTCGTCGAACAAAACAGCGGTCATGATTCTCTCCTAGAAGAAGGGGTGCGGAATTTCGGATTAACATTTACTAACCGTTAGCTATCCGGTGCCTTAAGCGATTGGTGTCAAAGCCTAAATTATTGACACATTGTCAAACGCCGAGTTTAGATAGCTGGACTATCATCATTGATGTCTGTATAAAGCGGCTATTGCTACGAAGATATGATCGCGCTCCGGGCATATATGCTGGTTATCCGCGAGGATATCCAAGCGGTGGTGATCAGGCGGGCGTCAACGAAGCTGTCCTTTCTGGTGACTTAGGCGGTTGCCGGTAGTAGCCGATTCCAGAATCCTAAGTAGGTAAATTGGTACGGCGATGAAGCAAGCGAAAACGTCACAAATACATCAGGTGAAAAGCGTTTCTACCATTTATGAAGGCGATGTAAAGGGGATGGTCAGCGGGCCCGGGCGGGTCGGCCCGGCACCGGTGCCGGGAGGCGACCCGGCTGACCCGCGGACCCGCGGCGTCACGCTCCAGTGCGAGACCAGCGGTCACCCACCGGCGGGCTCCGCCGGCCGGCGGGTTTCGGTCAAAACAGGCCTTCTGCGCAGGTGGGCGGCCTGACCGTCACCGCGGAGTGCGGGGTTGGGGTCCCACCTGCACTACCCTGGTTCGAATGTGCGGAATCGTCGGCTACGTCGGGCAGCAGCCTGCCTGCAAGGTCGTCATGGATGCGCTGCGCCGGATGGAGTACCGCGGCTACGACTCGTCGGGCATCGCGCTGGTCAACGGCGCCGGAACGCTCACCGTGTGCCGCCGCGCCGGCCGGCTGGCCAATCTGGAGGAAGCGGTCGCGCAGATGCCGCCGGAGTCGCTGGGCGGCACCACCGGCCTGGGCCACACCCGCTGGGCCACCCACGGGCGCCCGACCGACCGCAACGCGCACCCGCACCGCGACGCCGCCGGCAAGATCGCCGTCGTCCACAACGGCATCATCGAGAACTACCCCAGCCTGCGCCACGAGCTGGAGGCCTACGGCGTCGAGTTCACCAGCGACACCGACACCGAGGTGGCGGTGCACCTGGTCGCGCAGGCCTACCGGCACGGGGCGACCGCCGGTGACTTCGCGGGCTCGGTGCTGGCCGTGCTGCGCCGGCTGGAGGGCCACTTCACGCTGGTGTTCACCAACGCCGACGAGCCCGGCACCATCGTCGCCGCCCGCCGCTCCACCCCGCTGGTCATCGGGATCGGTGACGGCGAGATGTTCGTCGGCTCCGACGTCGCGGCGTTCATCCCGCACACCCGCAACGCCATCGAGCTCGGCCAGGATCAGGCCGTGGTGATCACCGCGGACGGCTACCGCATCACCGACTTCGACGGGAACACCGACGTCGAGTACCGCGAGTTTCACATCGACTGGGACCTGGCCGCCGCGGAAAAGGGTGGCTACGAGTACTTCATGCTCAAGGAGATCGCCGAGCAGCCCGGCGCGGTCGCCGACACCCTGCTCGGGCATTTCGTCGACGGCCGGATCGTGCTCGACGAGCAGCGGCTCTCCGATCAAGAGCTCCGCGAGATCGACAAGGTGTTCGTCGTGGCGTGTGGCACCGCCTACCACTCCGGGCTGCTCGCGAAGTACGCCATCGAGCACTGGACCCGGCTGCCGGTCGAGGTGGAGCTGGCCAGCGAATTCCGCTACCGGGACCCGGTGCTGGACCGCAGCACCCTGGTGGTCGCCATCTCGCAGTCGGGGGAGACCGCCGACACGCTGGAGGCCGTGCGGCACGCCAAGGAGCAGAAGGCCAAGGTGCTGGCCATCTGCAACACCAACGGCTCGCAGATCCCGCGCGAATGCGACGCCGTGCTCTACACCCGCGCCGGCCCCGAGATCGGCGTCGCCTCGACGAAGACGTTCCTGGCGCAGATCACCGCCAACTACCTGGTGGGCCTGGCCCTGGCGCAGGCCCGCGGCACCAAGTACCCCGACGAGGTCGAGCGGGAGTACCGGGAGCTGGAGTCCATGCCGGACCTGGTCGCGCGGGTGCTCGCGATGATCGATCCGGTGGCCGCGCTGGCGCATCGCTTCGCCCGGTCCTCGACGGTGCTGTTCCTGGGCCGCCACGTCGGCTACCCGGTGGCGCTGGAGGGTGCGCTCAAGCTCAAGGAACTGGCCTACATGCACGCGGAGGGATTCGCCGCCGGCGAGCTCAAGCACGGCCCCATCGCGCTGATCGAGGACGACCTGCCCGTCATCGTCGTCATGCCCTCGCCCAAGGGCCAGGCCACCCTGCACGCCAAGCTGCTGTCCAACATCCGGGAGATCCAGGCGCGCGGCGCGGTGACCATCGTGATCGCCGAGGAGGGCGACGACACCGTGCGGCCCTATGCGGACCACCTGATCGAAATCCCGTCGGTATCAACCCTTTTGCAGCCGCTGCTGTCGACCATCCCGCTTCAGGTGTTCGCCGCCTCGGTTGCCCAGGCCCGCGGTTACGACGTTGACAAACCCCGAAACCTCGCCAAGTCCGTCACCGTGGAGTAGCCGCCGCCTGAGGGTGGCCGCGTTCGGTGTGGTGCTGCTGATCGGCGCCTATGTCGTTTCGATCGTCCTGTACGTCGACGGCGGCATGGGCCATCCCCATGTCGTGGTGCAAGGTACACAGGCGGGCGACGGAACGATGTTGACGAACGACGTCGAGGAGATCCAGTCGCACAACAGTGTCCTGATCGCCAACATCACCGTGCAGCCCGGCCCCGGACTGCTGGACCCCCGCACCCACACCCTCAAGGACGACCTCCACATCTACGCCGCCTCGACGGCCACGAGCAGCAGGCAGACGTGGCCGAAAGGCACGCTGCCCACCGTGTTTCGGGTGTCGCTGGTCCTCACCGGCGAAGTCGCGGATTGGCCGTTCGACGAATACCATTCGGGGCCCGTCGTCGCTGAACTGTCGTCCGGCCCCGAGCACACACCCGTGCCCGCGACGGTGACCCTGGTCGACCGTCTGCTCGGCTGGAACATCGACGTGGTCCGCGTCAACGACGCGGATCCGACCGGCCCGTTCCGGGTGGACCTGTTCCGGACGTCGAGCACGGTGGTGTTCGGGGTTGCCATCCTGTGTGTCCTCATCGGGCTCGCCTGCCTGGGCGCGTTCGTCGCCGTCCAAACGTCGCGCGACCGGCGCAAATTCCAGCCGCCGATGACGACCTGGTATGCGGCAATGCTGTTCGCGGTGATGCCGCTGCGCAATGCGCTGCCCGACGCGCCGCCGTTCGGAAGCTGGATCGACATCACGATCGTGGTGTGGGTGATCGTCGTGTTGGGGATATCGATGGGGCTCTACATCTCTTGCTGGTGGCGGCATCTGCGACCCGAAGCGGCCTAGCTGACGCCCCAAGCCCGAAACCGTCGAATTGCGAACGGCTTCGGCCGTATCGCCGCGAGATGCGCGGCCGGTCCATAAGATTGCCCCTCGGAAGAGCAACGCCACAGGGTAGGAGCAACATGCGGACGGCGGCCAAGAGACTCGCCACGGTGGGTCTCGTCGTGCTCATACTCGGGACGTACATCTCGTTGGTGGGCCTCTACAAGGACACCGTTGAAGGGTCCGCTCCCGGCACCCTGAGCGATACCGCGGAGACGGCCGCCCAGAGCATGGCGACCCTGACCGTGGAAGAGATGCAGTCCAACTACAGCGCCGTCGTCGCCAATGTCGCTGTCGCACCGGGTCCCGCGCTGCTGGATCCGGTCACCCACCGCCTCAAACAGGATCTGGTGCTTCGCGTCCGATCGTCGGCTCAACCCAGTCGTAAGGACTATTCGCCGGGCATGCTTCCCGGCGTCTTCCCCCTCCCGCTGACCATCGCCGGTCACCTGGAACGCTGGCCGTTCGACAACTACGCGTCGGGGCCGATCGAGGTGCAACTCTTCCCCGGCGGCGACACGACGAAGCCCCCCATCCTCATCCCGGTGCGACTCATCGACCACCTATCGGGCTTCAAGGTCTCCATGACCCAGATCCCGGGCCACCTGACGTACCGCATGCAGGTGCGGCGCGCGTTGAGCACCGCCGTGTTCGGCATCGTCATCTGCGGAGTGCTCATCGCCATCGCCGGCCTCGCCGTCGTCGTCGCGGTCCAGACGCTGCGCAACCGGCGCAAGTTCCAGCCCCCGATGACGACGTGGTACGCGGCGATGCTCTTCGCGGTGGTACCCCTGCGCAACGCGCTTCCCGGCCTGCCCCCGTTCGGGGCGTGGATCGACGTGACCATCGTGCTCTGGGTGATCGTCGCGTTGGTGTCGGCGATGCTGATCTACATCGTGTGCTGGTGGCGCCACTTGAGGCCGGAGCCTCCGGTGGTCGCTCCGCAGCCGGATTCGGTCCCGGCGCCGTCCGCCTGAAACCGGCTTCTTTTCAACGCTTTTCGACATCGGCTAGGGGGGCGGTCGTGAAGTTCGGCGTCGTGGCTCTGATCGTGGGCGTCGTCGGGGCGTACGTCGCCTCGGTCGCGCTGTACGCCAACAGCGGGGGGCGCCAGCTCCGCCCGCAGACGGCGGCCGGGGGTGAGAGCAGCGCGGCGACGTTGGTCGTCGAGGACATTGGGTCGAACTACAGCGTGCTGATGGCCAACCTGTCCATCTCGCCGGGATCGGGCCTGCTGGATCCGCAAACCGGGCATCTCAACCAAGACCTCGGCCTCCGCGTGCGATCCGTGGCGACGCCCACTCGCCGGACCTGGACCAAGGGCATGCTCCCCGGTGTCTTTCCCGTCCCGCTGACCATCGCGGGGGAGATCGAGAATTGGCCCTTCGACCGCTACGGTTCGGGGCCGATCGAGATCGAACTCACGCGCGGGAGCAGCGAGACCGTCACCGAACGGCTACCGGTGACCTTCGTCAACCACCTGTCCGGTTGGCAGCTGTCCGCCGCCGGGACCGGCCCCTACCGGGTGAGCGTGCACCGCTCGCTCAGCGCGGCGGCGTTCGGCATCGTCATCTGCGCCGTGCTGATCGCCATCGCCGGACTGGGCCTTTTCGTCGCCGTGCAGACGGTGCGTAACCGGCGCAAGTTCCAGCCGCCGATGACGACGTGGTACGCGGCGATGCTGTTCGCGGTGGTGCCGCTGCGCAACGCGCTTCCGGGTTCGCCGCCCTTCGGCGGCTGGGTCGATATCACCCTGGTGTTGTGGGTGCTCGTCGTCTTGGTGGTGTCCATGCTGCTCTACATCGCCTGCTGGTGGCGGCATCTGAGGCCCGAGGTCACTGCGGCGCCGGCGAGTGCAGTATGAGGTTCGCCGTCGTAGGTCTCATCGTGTCCATCGTGGCGGCATACGTCGCGTCGGTTGCGCTGTACGCCCAAAGCCGCACGGCGCATCACCGGGCGGAGGTGCCGCCTGCGGGCGATACGAGTACGGCGACATTCTCGGTCGAAGACATTCAGTCGAATTACAGTGTCCTCGTTATCAATTTGGCGATTTCACCGGGATCGGCACTGCTGGATCCGCAGACCCAGCACCTCAACGAGGACCTCAGCCTCTGGGTGAGATCGGCCGCGACGCCGACCCGCCGGACCTGGACCAAGGGCATGCTCCCCGGCGTGTTCCCCGTCCCGGTGACGATCGCGGGTGAAATCGAAAGGTGGCCCTTCGACCACTACGATTCGGGGCCGATCGAGGTCGAACTCTTGCATGGAGGCGAGGGGGGCGTGCCCGAGCGCCTGCCCGCCACGTTCGTCAATCACCTCCCGGGCTGGCAGGTCACCGCCAGCAACGACGGAGGGCTCGGTCCGTACCGAGTGACCCTGCATCGGTCCCTGAGCGCGGCGGCGTTCGGCATCGTCATCTGCGCCGTGCTCATCGCCATTGCCGCGATCGGCCTCTTCGTTGCGGTCCAGACGCTGCGTGACCGGCGAAAGTTCCAGCCGCCGATGACGACGTGGTACGCGGCAATGCTTTTCGCGGTGGTGCCGTTGCGCAACGCGCTACCGGGTTCGCCGCCGTTCGGCGGCTGGATCGATATCACCATTGTCCTCTGGGTGCTCGTCGTGTTGGTGATATCGATGCTGCTCTACATCGCCTGCTGGTGGAGGCATCTGCGGCCGGAGGCCCAACGGCCCGGCACACCCGCCGCTTAGGTGCGGCAACCCAACCGTCCGCGTGCAAAGGTAATGACGTGACGAAAGCACCGGTGCGGTCCCGACTGCGCGGCATGGGGCTGTCGGTCTGGCACTACGTCAGCGGCGCGCCGCTGACGTACGGCTGGCTGCTCGTCCTGTTCGTCACGACGCTCATCCAGCACTGGCTGCCCCAGCGGCAACTGCACTCGATGCTGATGCACCATTCCACCAACATCCACGGGTTGGCGCGCGATCCGCTCGATGTGCTGTTTTCCAGCCTGCTGTGGATCGACGGCGACAACCTGACCCCGTACCTGATCCTGTTCTCGTTGTTCCTGGCGCCGGCCGAACACTGGCTGGGCCAGTTGCGCTGGCTGACAGTGGGATTGAGCGCGCACATCCTGTCCACCTATTTCAGCGAGGGCCTGCTGTATTTCGCCATCGAGCAACACGACGCCTCCGAACGGCTGGTGCACGCCCGCGACATCGGCGTGAGCTACTTCCTGGTCGGGGTGATGGCCGTGCTGGCCTACCACATCGCACGACCATGGCGCTGGGGCTATCTGGGGGTGCTATTCATCGTCTTCGGTTTCCCGTTGATCACGATGGACCGTATTGAGCTGAACTTCACCGCAATCGGGCATTTCACCTCGATCCTCGTCGGCCTGTGCTTCTACCCGATGACGCGGCACCAGGACCCCCGGCAGCTGAGTCCGGCGCGCCTGCGGGCGATCGCGCGACGGCCCCGGTCGCCCGAGGCATCGGCCTGAGCCGCGCGGACGCTGACCCGTAATGTGGCTATGGTGCGGCACTACTACTCCGTAGACGCGATCCGCCAGGCCGAGGCGCCGCTGCTGGCCAGCCTGCCCGACGGCGCGCTGATGAGGCGCGCGGCCTTCGGGCTGGCCACCGAGATCGTCGCCGAGTTGCGCGCCCGCACCGGCGGGGTGGCCGGCCGCCGGGTGTGCGCGGTCGTCGGGTCGGGGGACAACGGCGGTGACGCGCTATGGGCCGCCACCTTCGTGCGCCGCCGCGGCGCGGCCGCCGACGCGGTGCTGCTCAACCCGGAACGCGCCCACCGCAAGGGCCTGGCGGCGTTTCGGAAGGCGGGCGGGCGGGTCGTCGAAAGTGTCTCGCCCACAACCGATCTCGTCATCGACGGGGTGGTGGGGATCTCCGGCTCCGGGCCGCTGCGCCCGGCCGCGGCCGAGGTGTTCGCCGCGGTCGACGATGCCGGGATCCCGGTGGTCGCGGTCGACATCCCCAGCGGCGTCGACGTGGCGACCGGGGCGATCAGCGGGCCCGCGGTGCACGCCGCGGCCACCGTGACCTTCGGCGGGCTCAAGCCCGTGCACGCGCTGGCCGACTGCGGGCGGGTCACGCTCATCGACATCGGACTCGATCTGCCGGACACGGACGTGCTGGGCTTCGAGGCGGCCGACGTGGCCGCGCGCTGGCCGGTGCCCGGACCCCACGACGACAAGTACACCCAGGGCGTCACCGGCGTGATGGCCGGTTCCTCGACGTATCCCGGGGCCGCGGTGCTGTGCACCGGGGCGGCCGTCGCGGCGACGTCCGGCATGGTCCGCTACGCCGGCAGCGCGCACCGCGAGGTGCTCGCGCACTGGCCGGAGGTGATCGCGTCACCCACGCCCGCGTCGGCCGGACGGGTCCAATCCTGGGTCGTCGGACCAGGATTGGGCACCGACGACACCGGGGCCGCCGCGTTGTGGTTCGCGCTGGAGACCGACCTGCCGGTGATCGTGGACGCCGACGGGCTGACCATCCTGGCGGCGCACCCCGAGTTGGTCGCCAACCGCACCGCGCCGACGGTGCTGACGCCCCACGCCGGCGAATTCGCCCGCCTGGCGGGGAGTCCCCCCGGGGACGACCGCGTGGGCGCGTGCCGGAAGTTGGCCGACACCTTCGGCGCCACCGTGCTGCTCAAGGGGAACGTCACCGTCGTCGCCGATCCGGGCGGCCCGGTGTACCTCAACCCGGCCGGGCAGTCCTGGGCGGCCACCGCCGGTTCCGGGGACGTGCTGTCCGGCATGATCGGCGCGCTGCTCGCGGCGGGCCTGCCGGCGGCCGAGGCGGCCGCGGCGGCCGCGTTCGTCCACGCGCGGGCGGCGGCGTTGTCGGCGGCCGACCCGGGCCCCGGTGACGCGCCGACGTCATCGTCCCGCATGGTCCCGCACATCAGGGCGGCGCTGGCCGCCCTCTAGGAAGGATTCACCCCGTGCCCCAACACCCGTCGCTGCCCGCGCACTCGATCGCCCCCGCCTACACCGGCCGCCTGTTCACCGCGCCGGTGCCGGCGCTGCGCATGCCCGACGAATCGATGGATCCGGAGGCCGCCTACCGCTTCATCCACGACGAGCTGATGCTCGACGGCAGTTCCCGGCTGAACCTGGCGACCTTCGTGACCACCTGGATGGACCCCGAGGCCGGGCGGCTGATGGCCGAGACGTTCGACAAGAACATGATCGACAAGGACGAATACCCGGCGACCGCGGCCATCGAGCAGCGGTGCGTGTGCATGGTGGCCGACCTGTTCCACGCGGACGGACTGAACGACGCCGACCCCTACAGCGCGTGCGGGGTGTCCACCATCGGCTCCAGCGAGGCCGTGATGCTCGGCGGCCTGGCCATGAAGTGGCGGTGGCGGCAAAAGGTCGGTAAGGGCTGGGAGGGCCGCCGGCCGAATATGGTGATGGGCTCCAACGTGCAGGTGGTGTGGGAGAAATTCTGCCGATACTTCGACGTCGAACCCCGCTACCTGCCCATGGAGGAGGGGCGCTACGTCATCACCCCCGAACAGGTCGTCGACGCCGTCGACGAGGACACCATCGGCGTGGTGGCGATCCTGGGCACCACCTACACCGGCGAACTGGAACCGGTCGCCGACATCTGCGGCGCCCTGGACAAGCTGGCGGCCGGCGGCGGGGTGGACGTCCCCGTGCATGTCGACGCCGCCAGCGGCGGGTTCGTGGTGCCCTTCCTGCATCCCGAGCTGAAGTGGGACTTCCGCCTGCCCCGGGTGGTGTCCATCAACGTCAGCGGCCACAAGTACGGCCTGACCTACCCCGGTGTGGGATTCGTGGTGTGGCGCAGCAAGGAGTACCTGCCCGAGGAGCTCGTCTTCCGGGTCAACTACCTCGGCGGCGACATGCCGACGTTCACGCTGAACTTCTCCCGCCCCGGCAACCAGGTGGTCGGCCAGTACTACAACTTCCTGCGGCTGGGCCGCGACGGCTACACCAAGGTGATGCAGGCGCTGTCCGGGACGGCGCGGTGGCTGGGCGAGCAGCTGCGGGTGAGCGAACGCTGCGAGTTGATCTCCGACGGCTCGGCGATCCCGGTGGTCGCCTTCCGGCTGGCCGGCGACCGCGGCTACACCGAGTTCGACGTCTCGCACGAGCTCCGCACCTACGGCTGGCAGGTGCCCGCCTACACCATGCCCGACAACGCCACCGACGTCTCGGTGCTGCGCGTCGTGGTGCGCGAGGGGCTCTCGGCCGACCTGGCCCGCGCGCTGCACGACGACGCCGTCTCCGCCCTGACCTCGCTGGACAAGCTCAAGCCCGGCGGGCATTACGAGGCGCAGCACTTCGCGCACTGAGCGGTTGGCGCAGTCGGGGACGGGACGCGCGTGTTGCCCGCCTCACAGCGATGGTGCGCGGGGCAGCTCGGGCCGCGGCGGCGTCCGGCCGGCTCCCGGCGCTGACGTCGTCGATTGTCGCTCGGAGGCGGGCGCGTCGGGTGCCGTCCCGCCGAGGGATTGATGTGATCACTGTGGCTTCTGTGACAGCGTGGGGCCTGGCGCGGGCGGCGCATCCGCCGATTCTGGGACAATGGCGGCCATGAAAGGGTGGGCCGTTTCGCCGATCTCCCTGACGCCTGGCCTCCTCGCCGAGGCCCGGGTGGACCTGGGCGCCATTGAGCACAACGTGCGGTTGCTCCGCGAGCACGCCGGCCGCGCGCAGGTGATGGCCGTCGTCAAGGCCGACGGCTACGGCCACGGCGCCACCCCGGCCGCCCGCGCGGCGCTGGCCGGTGGGGCGGCCGAGCTGGGCGTCGCCACCGTCGCCGAGGCGCTGGCGCTGCGCGCCGACGGCATCGCCGCACCGGTGCTGGCCTGGTTGCACCCGCCCGGCATCGACTTCGGGCCCGCGCTGCTGGCCGACGTCGAGATCGCCGTCTCCTCGGAGCGCCAGCTCGACGAGCTGCTGGACGCCGCGCGCCGCACCGGCCGGACCGCGACGGTCACGGTGAAAGTCGACACCGGACTTAACCGCAACGGCGTCCACCCGTCGCAGTACCCGTCGATGCTGGCCGCGCTTCGCCGCGCCGTCGCCGAGGAGGCCATCCGGCTGCGCGGCCTGATGTCACACATGGTGTTCGCCGACCAGCCGGCCAACCCGGTCAATGACCTTCAGGCGCAACGGTTCAGCGAGATGCTGGCGCAGGCGGGCGAGCAGGGGGTGCGGTTCGAGATCGCGCACCTGGCGAACTCGTCGGCCACCATGTCGCGCCCCGACCTGGCGTTCGACCTGGTGCGGCCCGGCGTCGCGGTGTACGGCCTGAGCCCGGTGCCCGAGCTCGGCGACATGGGGTTGATGCCGGCGATGACGGTGAAATGCCCTGTGGCGCTGGTGAAGTCGATCCGCGCCGGGGAGAGCGTATCGTATGGGCACACCTGGACCGCGGAGTGCGACACCACTCTGGCGCTGCTGCCCGTCGGTTACGCCGACGGCGTGTTCCGCTCGCTGGGGGGGCGATTGGAAGTATTGATCAACGGCAAGCGGCGCCCCGGCGTCGGCCGGATCTGCATGGACCAGTTCGTCGTCGACCTCGGGCCCGGTAGCACCGACGTGACTGAAGGCGACGAGGCGATCCTGTTCGGACCCGGCACCGGCGGGGAACCCACCGCGCAAGACTGGGCCGACCTGCTCGGCACCATCCACTACGAAGTGGTGACCAGCCCGCGCGGGCGCATCACCCGGACCTACCGCGAGGCGCAAACCATTGAGCCGTGAGAGAACTCGCAGGCGCCAACGGGGGAGGGCTTGGCTCGCGGGAGGGGCGGGGGTGACGGCTCTCGCCACCATCGTCGGAGCCTCGGCCCGCCGCTCGATGGTCCAGCGCACCCATGGCGCCGAAGACCCTTACGCCGACGAGGATTTCGACACGATCGACGACGACCGCCGCTCCGTGGTGACCACCCCGGACGGGGTGTCGCTGGCGATTCGCGAGGCCGGCCCCGCGGACGCCCCGCTGACCATGGTCTTCGTCCACGGATTCTGCCTGCGGATGGGCGCCTTTCATTTCCAGCGGACGCGGCTGCCGCAGCACCTGGGCCCCGGCGTCCGGATGGTCTTCTACGACCAGCGCGGGCACGGGCAGTCCGACGAGGCCCCGCCGGAGAGCTACACGCTGACCCAACTCGGCAGAGACCTGGAAAGCGTGCTCCAGGTGGTGGCCCCGCGCGGCATGGTCGTGTTGGTCGGCCACTCCATGGGCGGCATGACGGTGTTGTCGCACGCCCGCCAATTCCCCGACCAGTACGGACGCCGGATCGTCGGCGCCGCGTTGATCTCCTCAGCGGCCGAAGGTGTAGCCAGATCGCCGCTCGGTGAGATTCTGAAAAACCCTGCGCTGGAAGCATTTCGGTTCACCGCGCGCTCCGCGCCCAAGCTGATGCACCGCGGTCGCAACGTGTCGCGCTCGCTGATCGGCCCGGTCCTGCGGGCCGCCTCCTTCAGCGACCTGCATGTCAGCCGCAGCCTGGACGCCTTCTCGCAGCGGATGATGAACGGCACCCCGATCCCGACCATGGTGGAGTTCCTGGATGCGCTGGAAGCCCACGACGAGACCGCCGGCCTGTGGACCCTGCTGCGCATCCCCACGCTGATCGCCTGCGGCGATCACGACCTGCTGACGCCGGACGAATACTCCCGCAAGATGGCGGCCTCACTGCCGCGCTCCGAGCTGGTCGTCGTCCCCGGGGCCAGCCACCTCGCGCTGCTGGACAAGCCCGAGGCGATCAACGACGGGTTGGTACGGCTGGTCAAGCGGGCCAACCCGGGCCGCGCCGCCCTGGCCGCCCGGTGGATGCGGGAAAGGCTGCGGCACCGTGGCGAGTGAGGGCACGGCCACCCTCGAACGCGTCGAGGACACCGTCGCGCTGGGGTCGCGGCTCGGCGAGCAGCTGAAGGCGGGTGACGTCGTGGTGCTCACCGGCCCGCTCGGCGCGGGAAAGACCGTGCTGGCCAAGGGAATCGCCGCGGCAATGGACGTCGACGGCCCGGTCACCTCGCCGTCGTACGTGCTGGCGCGGGTGCATCCGCCGCGGCGGCCCGGAGCACCGACGATGATTCATGTCGACATGTACCGGCTCTTGGATCAAGACCGCGCCGACCTGCTCGGCGAGCTCGACTCGCTCGACCTCGACACCGATCTCGACGACGCGGTGGTGGTCGTGGAGTGGGGCGAGGGCATCGTCGAACGCCTCGCCGAGCGGCACCTCGACATTCGTCTGGAACGCCTCAGCGGATCGGACGTGCGGATCGCGTCGTGGCAGTGGGTTCGTTCGTGAGCATCGTCCTCGCCCTCGACACCGCCACCCCGGCCGTGACGGCCGGGATCGTGCGGCGCGACGACCTGACCGTGCTGGCCGAGCGGGTCACCGTCGACGCCCGGGCGCACGCCGAACGGCTCACCCCGAACGTGGTGGCCGCCCTCGCCGACGCCGGGCTGACGATGGCCGACCTCGAGGCCGTCGTGGTCGGCTGCGGCCCCGGCCCCTTCACCGGCCTGCGGGCCGGAATGGCGACCGCCGCCGCCTACGGGCACGCGCTGGACATCCCGGTGCGCGGCGTGTGCAGCCTGGACGCCATCGGCGTGCGCACCACCGGCGAGACGCTGGTGGTCACCGACGCCCGCCGGCGCGAGATCTACTGGGCCCGTTACCGCGACGGATTCCGGATGGAAGGGCCGGGGGTCAACGCCCCGACCGACGTCGACCCGGGCCCCGCCGAGGCGGTGGCCGGCTCGAAAGAGCACGCGGCGCTGTTCGGCCTGCCGCACCGCGGGCCGGTCTACCCCACGCCGGCCGGGCTCGTCGCCGCGGTGCCCGACTGGACCGAGCGCCCGCTGCCGCTGGTGGCGCTGTATCTGCGCCGCCCGGACGCCAAGCCGATGGCGGCGCGGCAATGACCGCCACCCGCGAGCCCGTGACGCTCGGGGCGCTCACCTCCGCCGACGCGGCGCGCTGCGCGGAGCTCGAACGGCAGCTGTTCGACGGCGACGACCCGTGGCCCGCCGCGGCCTTCAACCGGGAACTGGCCAGCCCACACAACCACTACGTGGGCGCGCGCGCCGGCGACACCCTGGTCGGGTATGCCGGGATCTCGCGGCTGGGCCGCACCCCGCCGTTCGAGTACGAGGTGCACACCATCGGCGTGGACGCCGCGTACCAGGGGCAGGGCATCGGCCGCCGGTTGCTCGACGAGCTGCTCGTCTTCGCCGACGGAGGCGCGGTCTTCCTGGAGGTGCGCACCGACAACGAGGCGGCCATCGGGCTGTACCGCAGCGTGGGATTCGAGCAGATCGGCCTGCGTCGGCGCTACTACCGCGCGAGCGGCGCCGATGCCTACACGATGCGCCGGGTGGGGGCCCGCCCGTGACGATCATCCTGGCCATCGAAACCTCTTGCGACGAAACGGGAGTCGGCATCGCGCGGCTCGACGCCGACGGCACCGTCACGCTGCTGGCCGACGAGGTGGCGTCCAGCGTCGACGAACACGTCCGCTTCGGCGGCGTGGTCCCCGAGATCGCGTCCCGGGCCCACCTGGAGGCGCTCGGCCCGGCCATGCGCCGCGCGCTCGCGGCGGCGGGGGTGCGCAAGCCCGACATCGTCGCCGCCACGATCGGCCCCGGCCTGGCCGGCGCGCTGCTGGTGGGAGTGGCGGCGGCCAAGGCGTATTCGGCCGCGTGGGGGGTGCCGTTCTACGCCGTCAACCACCTGGGCGGGCACCTGGCCGCCGACGTCTACGAGCACGGGCCGCTGCCCGAGTGTGTGGCGCTGCTGGTGTCCGGGGGACACACCCACCTGCTGCACGTGCGGTCCCTGGGCGAACCGATCGTCGAGCTGGGCAGCACCGTCGACGACGCCGCCGGCGAGGCCTACGACAAGGTGGCCCGGCTGCTGGGGCTGGGCTACCCCGGTGGCAAGGTGCTCGACGACCTGGCCCGCACCTGCGGCCGGGAGCCCGCGGAGATCCCAGCGTTCCCGCGCGGCATGACCGGCCCGAGGGATGAGCCGTACGCCTTCAGCTTCTCGGGGCTCAAGACGGCCGTCGCCCGCTATCTGGAGAGCCACCCGGACGCGGTGAACGCCGACGTCGCCGCGGGCTTTCAGGAGGCCGTCGCCGACGTGCTGACCCTGAAGGCGGTGCGCGCGGCGACGGGGCTCGGGGTCTCGACCCTGCTGATCGCCGGGGGAGTGGCCGCCAATTCGCGCCTGCGGGAGCTGGCGGAGCAGCGATGCGCCGCGGCCGGGCTGACGCTGCGGATCCCGCGGCCCCGGCTCTGCACCGACAACGGGGCCATGATCGCTTCGTTCGCCGCGCACCTGGTGGCCGCCGGGGCGCCGCCCTCCCCGCTGGATGCGCCCAGCGACCCGGGCCTGCCGGTGATAAAAGCCCAGGTGACGTGATCGCTTAGAGCGAATACCCGATACGCAGCGGGGCGCCCTTGAGTGCTAGCACTCTCGTGTATAGAGTGCTAGGTGGCAATCGGCCAAACCCTGTGCCGGCACCCGCGACGACGGCGCTCGGGCACGGACGACTGCCGAATCCCTTGATAACTCTGGGGCACCCCGCCCCGGACCCGATCTAACTAGTGGAGGCTCCAATCGTGGCGAAGGTGAACATCAAGCCACTCGAGGACAAGATTCTCGTGCAGGCCAACGAGGCCGAGACCACGACCGCATCCGGTCTGGTCATTCCTGACACCGCCAAGGAGAAGCCGCAGGAAGGCACCGTCGTCGCAGTCGGCCCCGGCCGCTGGGACGAGGACGGCGAGAAGCGGATTCCGCTCGACGTCTCGGAAGGCGACACCGTCATCTACAGCAAGTACGGCGGCACCGAGATCAAGTACAACGGCGAGGAGTACCTGATCCTGTCGGCGCGCGACGTGCTGGCCGTCGTATCGAAGTAAGCACCGTGGTCCGCCCCGGCAATCCCCGCGCATGGCCGCGGGTGATTTCCGGGGCGGCCCGCGTTATCGCCCCTGAAGGAGCCTGATGAGCAAGGTTATTGAGTACGACGAGACCGCGCGCCGCGCGATCGAGGCCGGTGTCAACGCGCTCGCCGACGCGGTCCGGGTGACCCTGGGGCCGCGCGGCCGGCATGTGGTGCTGGCCAAGGCCTTTGGTGGGCCCGCGGTCACCAACGACGGCGTGACCGTCGCGCGCGAGATCGAGCTGGAAGACCCGTTCGAGAACTTGGGCGCCCAGCTGGTCAAGTCGGTGGCCACCAAGACCAACGACGTGGCGGGCGACGGCACCACCACCGCGACCGTGCTGGCGCAGGCGCTCGTCAAGGGTGGGCTGCGGCTGGTTGCGGCCGGCGCCAACCCGATCGAGCTCGGCATCGGAATCTCTAAGGCGGCCGACGCGGCGTCCGAGGCGCTGCTCGCCGCGGCCACCCCGGTGTCCGGCAAGGACGGCATCGCTCAGGTGGCGACGGTGTCGTCGCGCGACGAGCAGCTCGGTGAGCTGGTCGGCGAGGCGATGACCAAGGTCGGCGCCGACGGCGTCGTCACCGTCGAAGAGTCCTCGACGCTGAGCACCGAACTGGAGTTCACCGAGGGCGTCGGCTTCGACAAGGGTTTCCTGTCGGCGTATTTCGTCACCGACTTCGACTCGCAGGAAGCCGTGCTGGACGAGCCGCTGATCCTGTTGCACCAGGAGAAGATCAGCTCGCTGCCCGACCTGCTTCCCATGCTGGAGAAGGTCGCCGAATCGGGCAAGCCGCTGCTGATCATCGCCGAGGACATCGAGGGCGAGGCCCTGGCCACGCTTGTCGTCAACTCGATTCGCAAGACGCTCAAGGCGGTTGCGGTCAAGGCGCCGTTCTTCGGCGACCGGCGCAAGGCCTTCCTCGAGGACCTGGCGGTGGTGACCGGCGGGCAGGTGATCAACCCCGACGCCGGCCTGTTGCTGCGCGAGGTCGGCACCGATGTGCTGGGCTCGGCGCGTCGCGTGGTGGTCAGCAAGGACGACACCATCATCGTCGACGGCGGCGGCTCCAAGGACGCGGTCGAGGCGCGCATCAAGCAGCTGCGCGCCGAGATCGAGGCGAGCGACTCCGACTGGGACCGCGAGAAGCTGCAGGAGCGGCTGGCCAAGCTGGCCGGCGGCGTGGCCGTGATCAAGGTGGGCGCCGCGACCGAGACCGCGCTCAAGGAGCGCAAGGAAAGCGTCGAGGATGCCGTCGCGGCCGCCAAGGCCGCCGTCGAGGAGGGCATCGTCGCTGGCGGCGGTTCGGCCCTCATCGGGGTGCGCAACGCGCTGAAGGAGCTGCGGGGATCGCTGTCCGGCGACCAGGCCGCGGGCGTCGCCGTGTTCTCCGAGGCGCTGGCCGCGCCGCTGTACTGGATCGCCACCAACGCGGGCCTGGACGGCGCGGTTGCGGTGAGCAAGGTCAGCGAGTTGCCGGCCGGGCACGGGCTCAACGCCGCCACGCTCACCTACGGCGACCTGATCGGCGAGGGCGTGATCGACCCCGTCAAGGTAACCCGGTCCGCGGTGGTCAACGCGGCGTCGGTGGCGCGCATGGTGCTCACCACCGAGACGGCCATCGTCGACAAGCCCGCCGAGGCGGACGAGCACGCCGGTCACCACCACGGTCACGCTCACTAGAACTACCAACGAAGGCACCCCCGATCCCATTGGGCCCGGGGGTGTTTTCGTCCGCGGATCAGGCCGCCACGACGGCACGGTAGTGAGCTCGACCTGAACGCACCTGCGCGACAGCTTCGTTGATGTCTCCCATGGCGGATGTCTGTACGACCGGACGGATGCCGGTGCGGGCGGGGGATGCTTCGTTGTTCAGGGTCCGTTCATCGTCGGTCGCGAGCGCCCGATTAGCCCCCCAGGCCGGCGGCGGACGCGAATGCCTTGAGTTCCCGTTCGATGTCGGATCCTGCTGGCTGGTAAACGATCTCGGTGACGTCCCGCGCTGCGAGTCCCGCGATTTTTTCCGGTATTTCCTCGGCCGGTCCGGTCAACGCCATCGAGCTGACCATCGGCACCAGGCCCGCAACATGTGGCTCATCGCTCGCATTGGCCTTCACCAGATGCCCCGTGTGGATGGCGAGATGCCGCTCGTCCGTCGGGTAGGCCTCGATCGCCTCGCGCCAGCTTTGCCCACCGGGCAGCGCGTCGACCGCGGCGGCGCCGCCGCGCTCGTACACGGCGTGATACATCACCACGGCACCGGGACCCGCGGCGTCGATGGCGCGCGGCGACGTCAGGTCCTCTCCTTCGTCGAGCACAGTGCCGAAGCAGAGCAGTGCCCGCCAGTCGGAGATTTTCGCGGCGTCGGGCTGGGGCACGGCGGCGGAGAAAATGCCGTCGCCAAGCTCCGCCGCAACGGCCAGCCCTTTGGGGCCGTCGGCGCCGATCAGTATCGGCACGGTGATCGGCCGCGGCGCTCCGAAGCCGGGTAGCTGCAGCATCCGGATCTTCGCGCCTTCCCACTCGGCGGTTTCGCCGGCGAGAAGATCCCGCAGGCACCGCACGTAGTCGGCGACCTTCCGCCACGGCATTGGCCGCTGGCCCAGCGCCATTCGACCGGTAAAACCCGAGCCGATCGCGACGGCGACCCGGCCAGGCGCCTGGCTCGCCAGCTCGGCTATCGCGGCGGCATTGACCATCGGATGCCGCAGGCTGGGGACGAGCACGCCCGGCCCGAGGCCGATGCGCGACGTGCGCTCGGCGCACCGGTTGAGAATCATCCACACGTCCGGGTAGAGCGCCGGCGAGTCGTAGAGCCAGGCGCGCTTGTAGCCGAGCGTTTCGGCGAGCTGCACCTGGGACGGGGTGTCCGACGAAGTTGCGAACGCACACGAGATATCCATACTCGGACCATACGAGACCGCGGTGAGCGGACACGCGGACCAGCTCAATTCAGCCAATCGGCACGCCATCGGTTCTTGCGTGAGCTTCAAGTAGTCCCGAGCCACGTTGCGGTGGTACACCTTGCACGACCGCGACGGCCGTCGTCGACAAGCCCGCTGACGAACCCGATGACCACGGCCACGCTCATCACCACCACTGCAAGCACCGTTTAGCGAAGCACCCCCGGTCACTCGGCCGGGGGTGTCTTGGGTTCGAAGTCAGCGCCGCGCGCGCCGCCATCTCGCGCTTCTTCGCGAAGTCGACGTGGCTCGCCACGCGGCGTAGGCGCGTTCAATCCGAAGTGGACGCCTAGCATTCGGATGGCGAAGCAGACTGCCGCGGCTCCGAATGCCGCCGGTAGCCCGCACCAGCCCATGCGCATCGCCGCCACGGTGATCGCCGCGGCCGCCAGAGCCGGGATCGCATACAGCTCGCTGCGGAGCACCGTCGGGATCCTTCCGATGAAAACGTCGCGGATCGTGCCGCCACCCACGGCGGTGACGACACCCAGCAGCAGCGCGGGGGCCACGCCCAACCCGAAGACGACGGCCTTGTTGGTGCCGATCACCGCGTAGAAGCCCAGCCCCATCGCGTCGAGAATGGTGATTGGCGTCTCCAGGCGATGCAGCCACCTGCTGAGGACGAAGGCGATCAATGCGCCGGCGATCGCGAGCGCAAAGTACCGCCAATCGCGGAATGTCGCGGGCGGAATGGAGCCCAGAAGGACGTCTCGAATAACGCCGCCGCCCAACGCCGTAGCCATGCCGAGCGCCACGACGCCGACGATGTCGAGCCGCACCACGCGCACGGCTGTCAGCGCTCCGTTGAGACCAAAGACGAAAATCCCGCTCAGATCCAGTGCAAGCAGCAACGTCGATTCGGTGTCCACATCGGAAAATGTTGCCACGCCGCCCCGGGTGATCATCCCAGCGCGGTGTCGCTCCAATGGACGCGCGCCGCCTTTACTTCACGATACGGTGAGCGCGGCCGGCACGGGAGCGCCAAGGTGCTCGAGCAGCGCGGCGAGCTTGTGATCCAATTCGATTCCTACCGTGGTGATTTCGGGGGGTTCCGAAGCTCACCATCGACTCCACGCCCGCCTCCGACCGGGCCAGCGATGCGGCGCGGCGCGCCTCTGACCTGATCGCGACGCTCGCCGCGCGTCTCACCGAGAAGGGCCTTAACCACGACGAGTCAATCCAGCTGGCAACCAACGGGTGGACCAGCGTGCAGGGCGCCCTCATTCTCAGCCGCCTGCTGCGCAGCCCCGAGCCATTCGACATGTCCACTGCCCACCTGGTCGCAATCGCTGAGGCCGGCGCCCCCGCGTAGCTCGCGGCCGGTTCACGTCCGACGGTTGAACAATGGCATGATCGGCAACGACAGCCGCTCCGATGATTCGATCTGAGGTATACGGTGGCGAGATTGCGTCAGGCGGTGCTGACGGCGGTTGCCGGGCAGCTCGGTCGCCCGCACGGTGTTGTCGGTCGCGGAGTAGCGCTACTGCTCAATCGCGGTAATCGCGCTGCGGTGGCCCGCGCCGTGGAGGCGACGGAAGTCACAGCCGGAAACGCGGTGGCCGACATCGGTTTTGGTGGAGGACTAGGGCTTGAACTGCTCCTGCAGCGAGTCGGTCCGCAGGGCACGGTCCACGGCGTTGAGATCGCCGAGGACATGCTCACGCGGGCCCGGGCGCGGTTCGCCACGCAGATTGCCGCCGGCTCACTGGTGCTGGAAAACGGCTCGCTGACCGCGTTGCCGATCGAGGACAAGTCGCTGGACGCGGCGATCACAGTCAACACGGTCTACTTCGTAACCGACCTTGACGCGGCCTGCGCCGAACTCGCCCGCGTTCTGCGACCCGGTGGCCGGGCCGTGTTGGGCATCGGTGATCCCGACGCGATGGCCCGCTTGCCCTTCACCGCGTACGGGTTCACGCTTCGCCCGATCGCTGAGGTCGTCGCCTCCCTGCGGAGAGCGGGCCTCGAGGAGGTGGAGCAGCGCCGCCTCACCGATGTGGCGGTCCCACACCATCTGCTCGTTGCTGCCACCCCGGCCTAGATCGCTGCATCACCCGCGGGCCGCGCCGGCGATTGCTCGATCACCAGTGGTGGCGCTGTTGATTCCGCGTCGTGGGTTTGTTGGGATCGGTAGCGGGGTGGTGCTTGTGCACTGGTTGCTGTGAACGCACCAGAGAGGACGGCCATCATGTTGCTTGCCCGGATGACGAAGACGCTCATCGCTGCCGCACTGCTGGCGGGGAGTGCCGCGCTAACCGGTTGGGGCGTGGGCATCGCCCATGCGGACACCATGGCACCGCACCGCTGGTGCCCGGGCAACCCGAAGCAGATGCCCTACGTCGTGAACCAGTACATCGACTGGGACTGGAATGTCTGCCACACCTGGTATCCGACCCAATACGGCATGGGCAACGTCACCATGCAGGGCCGCCCGGCCTCGATCTGGGACGGCGACAACCCGCCGATCGAGGCGATCATCATCAGGCACTGCCCGCCGATCAGCTTCATGTGCCCCTAGGGACGAAGCGCACACCGAGCGTTTCCGTAGCTCGGCAGTCACGCGCGTTTTAGTCTCCCGGGATGGACCGCTTCTTCCAGTGGGCATGGCACCGGTTCGGTGCGCGGTACTCGTGGGTGATTTCAGCGTGGGCCTTCGTAGTGGTGCTGCCGATTTACCTTGTCCTGTCCTTCGCCATCGTGGCAGTCGAGCACTCCGGTCGTTACTGTCCTGCGGCCGGGGTGGCGGTCGCTCATGCGTTGGTGATCGCATACGCAGTGCCGCTACCGCGTCGAGGAGCGTGGCATACCGCGGAGCTGTGGGCCGCGGGCGGTCGGGTGGATCGGGTTGAGGCTCTGGAAGCGACCTACGACTGGTCGCGGCGTGGTATCGCCCGAGCGTTGGTGGTCTTCGGTGTGTGCGGCGCCTTCTTTGCGGTGGGCGTCAGTGCCATAGCCGGCGCGACAGGGGCGCTCCTGGTCCAATACGCCGTTCTGGGCGGCATTTTCGGGGCTGGCGTCCATCTGATCGGGGTTCACACCGTCGCGGAGGCGCCGATGCGGCCGTTGCGGATCGCCCTCGCCGGTGACACGGGTATCGGCGATTCCCTGCCTCGCTCCCGGCCGACCTTCGCCACCTGGTCGAATCTGGCAATGCTCGCGGCCGCCTTGTCGTTTGCTGTCGTGGGCGCGATGTTCTCGGCTGTTTTTCAGCCCGCGAGTCAACAACCCTTGGCGTGGGTGCTCACCGGATGCGCGTTGACATTCGGCTTCGGTGTGCCGATCACCGTCGCCACCGCATTCTCGCCCTCTTTGCAGCCGATTCGCGATCTTGCCGAAGGCACCAAACGGGTTGCCGCCGGCGATTATTCGCGACGGCTGCCAGTGGTTCAAGACGACGATCTCGGCGCGTTGGCGGCGTCGTTCAACCGCATGCAGGACGGTTTGGCCGAGCGCCAACGACTTCACGCCGCGTTTGGGACCTACGTCGACCCGACCCTGGCGGCGCGGCTGCTCGAGCAGGGCGACGATGTGTTCACCGGCGAGCGCCGCGAGGTGAGCGTGATGTTCATCGACGTGCGCGATTTCACGCCGTTCGCCGAGGCGCATACCGCCGAGGAAACCGTTGCTCATCTCAATGCACTGTTCGAGATCGTCGTGCCTGCCGTCGTCGACGCCGGTGGCCACGTGAACAAATTCCTCGGCGACGGCGCCCTCGCCGTCTTCGGCGCCCCCAACGAACTCGCGAAGCATGCCGACGCCGCAGTGAGCGCCGCGGCATTGATCAGCCGCCTCGTCGCCGAGCGACTCGGTGAGGGGCTTCGCATCGGCATCGGCATCAACACCGGTGTGGTGATCGCCGGAACCATGGGCGGCGGCGGCAAACTCGAGTTCACCCTCATTGGTGACGCCGTCAACGTGGCAGCCCGCGTCGAGCAGCTCACCAAGAACACGGGTGATGCGATCCTGTTGACCCAGGAGACCGTCGATGCCTTGGATTCTCGACCGCCCGGACTCGCCGACCGGGGCGCCCACGCGCTGAAGGGCAAGTCGGCCCCGACCAGGCTCTTTGGACTCGACCCCGCGGGCGCACCTTCACATCCCCCCGGCTGACGGCCGAACTGCCGTCGCCCGCGCCGATTGCTAAGCTGGCGGCACCATGACGTGGGGGGCGTGAGCGTGAGTTATCCGCAGCAGTGGCCACCGCAACCACCGCAGTACCCTCACCAATGGCCTCCGCCGTACCCGCCCCCGGCGTCGGCGCCGCGCAAGACCAACGTCGTGCTGATCGTCGTGCTTGTGGTCGCGGCGATCGTCGTTCTGGTGCCGGCGGCGATAGTCGGCTTCTTCGTGATCCAGGACGTGGCCCGCGACGGCCTCGACGGGCGCGGCGGAGTCCAGAAAGCCACCTCCGTTATGAGCTTCGACGTGGTGTGCGACCGCGGATCGATCAGTAACGCCGCGGCCTACGCGAAGCCGTACAAGATTTTGGCGTTCGCTCCCAACGAGGAGCCCAACCCGATGAACGAGTTGTCAAACACCCACTGGAACGAGGTGATACTCGACCCCCGCACCGACTACGCGGTGAATCCCAACGACTTCCAGTCAGCGAATGCCGTTGCGTGCCTTACCCGCAAGCCCGGTAGCGAGGTGAAGTCACGCACCTGCGACCTGAAGATGGACTCGGGCGAGCGGGTAACCGTCGACTATTACTCCGTGCAATACGACGTCGAACTGCGCGAGGCGAGGACCGGTAGGCGCATCGAACAACTGGGAACGGTGGATGGTCGGGTAACCGGCTGCCCATTCCTGGTTTGGGTCAAGAAGCGCGATCCAAAGGTGTACGCGGCACCGGATGCCGCGGCGGTCGATGCCAAGCTGGCGGAATTCGCCCACAGGTGAGCGGCCAGCGTGTTCCGGTTGTACACCGAACCGGGCGGCAGTGGATCATGATGCGGTGACGCAACTTCACGACTACCGATCCCTATACAACTCCTATCTCGAATACTGCAACGAGCACGATTTCGATTCAATGGCCTCGTTCTACACGCCGACCATCAAGGTCAACGGCGTCCCCATGGATCCCGCCTCGGTTACCGAGCAATTCGCGCCCCTGATCTCCGCGTTCCCCGACTGGCACTGGGAGATGAGGCACATCGTCGTCGACGAGGAGAACATCGTGGTGCATTTCGAGGTCACCGGCACCCACCGGGGAACATTCCAGGGAATCGCGGCGACCGGTCGGGGAGTGAGCATTTCGGAATTCACCCTGTACCGCCTCGAGGATGGCAAGTTCGCCGAGGTGTGGGATCTCGTCGACATGGCCGCGCTGATGAAGCAGATCAGTTGAGGCGTCGCGCCGACAAGCGTTTGCAGCCTTTGGCTTTCGCTGTTCAGAGCCCGGCGATGACGATGACCACGCCCGCTATGACCGCGACGGCGAGTGACAGCAACAGGAAGCTGACGACCCACTCCTTGGCCGCAGACGCCTCGTGGTCGGCCGCCGCGATCGGCGCGAGTCTGCGGCCGGCGCCCCACGCCGCCGCGAGCAGGGTCGCGAGCCAGTTCGTGTAGGCGGCGTACACGATCAGCACGACGGCCGTGACTCCCCAGGCATGGGGCAGGTGCAGGTGCGGCCAGAGCAGGCCGATCAGCACGAGGAACATCCCGTTGAGGACGGCCTCGAGATGGCTCGACAGCGCCATGCGCGGGTTCTTCAGCGCCCCGACCGCGAATCCGGTCAGCAGGCCGATGAGAAAGAGGACCAGCCCGAGCGTGAACAAAACCGTCTGCATGTCAGCACACTAGGGGCACCGGGCAGCGCGCGTCTGCCGTTAGCGTGATCCGCTTTCTCCGCGAGACATAAACGGCTGCGGGCGTTCTCGGGGCGCGCCGTCGCGGAGAGTTATGTGTCGTGGCGGCTCGTGATCCCCGCGACGGCGGGTCAGCGGGCTCCGGGCGGAAGGCTCGGCGGCGTCGTCACCGTCGTGGTCGGCGTGGACGTGTACGCCGGGCTGCTGGTGACGGTGACGGTGCTCGTGCTGGTGGACGGCGGCGGCACTTCGGTCGTCGTCGTGATCGTCGTGACGCTGGTCGTCGTCGAGGTCGACGACGTCGTCGTCGCGGACGGCGCGGCGAGCACACCACAGGCCACCCGCTTGCCCGACTCGCCGGTCGAAGCCCCGCTCAGGTTGTCCGCGTTCTGGTGGACGATCAGCGCGGTGCCCGAGCTGTTCCTCAGGTCCGAGGCGGTCAGCAAGCTGGTGGTGGTGACGAGTTTCGCCGAGCCGTCGTTGCGCACCTGCAACGCGGTCAGGTCACCGCTGGCCGGAAAACCCGTGTGATTCGGCGCCTGGTAGACCGATCCCGCGGACTCGAAGTCCCCCTCGCATTTGCCCACCGCGTGGATCATCAGCGCGTGGAAACCCGGGCTCAGGACCTGGTTGGGGCCGGCCTCCACGGTCACGGTCGCGTACCCGTTCGCGAAATCGATGGTGGCGGTGCCGACCTGGCTGCCGTCGGCGCCCTTGAGCTGCGTGGTCATCCGCTCGGTGCCCGGGGGCGCGCTGGAGGACGTCGACGTGCCGGATTGGCCACCCTGCTGGTTTGCGCATGCAGCCAACGGTGCGATGGCCGCGGCCAGCGCCACGGCCGCGAAGGATACGCCCTTGTTCATGGGCCGGGCCTACCCCGATCGGGCGCAGTTGAAACGGGGCCAGGCCGCCGAAGCGGCCGGCCCGTCGGCGCGGGGACTCAGGCCGAGCGGCGGATGCCGCGGGCGCGGCCGATGTCGCCCTTCAGCAGCAGATCGCGCTCGGATTCCGAGAGTCCGCCCCAAACCCCGTACGGCTCACCCACTTCCAGCGCGTGCGAACGGCACTCCTGGATGACCGGGCACTGGCGGCACATCTCTTTCGCGCGCTGCTCGCGCTGCATGCGGGCGCGGCCGCGCTCACCGTCGGGATGAAAGAACATCGACGAGTCAACGCCACGGCACAAGCCCTGCAGTTGCCAGTTCCAGATGTCGGCGTTGGGTCCAGGTAGCTGCTCCGGCTGTGGCATTGGTGTCTCCCTCTCTGCACGGCACGCCCAGTAAGGTCAGGAGCGCGAAGCGATTGTGCAACTGAAATGAAGCGGCGTCACCGATGACTACCCGTCATGCGTAGACGTTAGGGCGGACGGTGAATTTGCGTCAATAGCCACTTAGACCGGCAAAATATGTAATGGTTATAAAAGAATTAACGTCGCGTTCATACGTCAACCATTAGCGAAACACACTCCGTGCTACCAGGCACTTGACCGAAACGAGATTTCCCAGTTCACGGGGCAGGAGAGGGCGGGCCGCGATTAGTACAGGGCCTGTTGTGATTAACAATTCGGTAACGCGAACAGCACAAACTGTTTACTGTCATCGCCGTGATTGAAACTCGTCACACTTTCGTGATTGGCCGGACGTTGGCCGCCGCCGCCTTCGGCGACCGGCCCGGTACCTGGCCGCTGCCGGCGGCGGTCACCCCGGGCGAATTGTGGCTGCGCGCCGTCGCCGCCGGCGGGCAGGGCCGCTACGGCAGCGCCTACCGCGATCTGGCGGAGCTGCGCCGCAGCGCCGCCGCCGGGCGGCTGGTCTCCCTGAGCCACAGCACGCAGGGATCCTTTCTGCGCCAACTTGGTTGGCACGATCGGGCGCGCGGCTGGGACGGCCGCGCCCTGGCGCTCGCGGGCGCGGATCCCGAGGCGCGCGGCGACGCCCTCATCGGGCTGGCGGCCGACGCGCTGGGCGTCGGCCGCTTCCGCGCCGCGGCGACGTTGTTGAGTGGTGCGGACTCGGTGCTGGGTGACGCCGGCCCGGTACCCGACCGGCTGCCGGTGCGGCGACGGTGGGTGGCCGCCGAGCTGGCGATGGCTCAGGGCGACGGCGAAATGGCTGTCCACCATGCGAACGAGGCGGTGGACCTGGCGGGCGCCATGGCCGTCGCGTCGGCGCGGCACGCGGTGAAGAGCCAGGTCGTGCTGGCGGCCGCGCTCTGCAGCGCCGGCGCCGTCGACCGCGCCCGCGCGGTGGCCGAGGCCGCGCTGGACGCGACCGGGGCGCTCGGGCTGGTCCCGCTGCGGTGGGCGTTGGCGTGCTTGCTGATTGATCTCGGGAGCGTCACTTTTTCGACACAACAGCTGCGGGAAATTCGCGATGTCTCCGCAGGCCACGTGCGGCGCGCCGGTGCGACGTGGCGTTCCGCTTGAAATGGCCTTGCGCCCGTTATTGTCAGTTCGTTAGTTAGCCCGGTTAGCCCGCGATGTGTCCGGTTCGTAACGTTGGAGATACCGCCGTCGATGACAATTCAAGGGGATCGTCTCGACGCTGTGGTTGCCAAGGCCGTGGCGGGGGACAGTAACGCCCTGCGGGAGGTGCTGGAGACCATCCGTCCGATTGTCGTGCGATATTGCCGCGCGCGGGTCGGGACAGTCGAACGGGGTGGCCTGTCAGCGGACGACGTGGCACAGGAGGTGTGCTTGGCGACTATCACGGCGCTGCCGCGTTACCGGGACCGGGGACGCCCCTTTCTCGCTTTCCTCTACGGCATCGCGGCCCACAAGGTCGCCGACGCCCATCGCGCCGCCGGCCGCGACCTCTCCTATCCCACCGAAGTGCTCCCCGAGCGTTGGTCCTCCGACGCCGGCCCGGAACAGCGGGCCATCGAAGCCGATTCGGTCAGCCGGATGAGCGAACTGCTCGAGATCCTGCCCGCCAAGCAACGCGAGATCCTGATCCTGCGTGTCGTCGTCGGCCTGTCCGCCGAGGAGACCGCGTCCGCCGTGGGCAGCACCACGGGAGCCGTCCGGGTGGCCCAGCACCGTGCGCTGTCCCGGCTCAAATCCGAAATGATCGCGGCAGGTGACTGTGCCTGAATCCCTGGACGAATTCGCCCGCACCGATCTGCTATTGGACGCGCTCGCCGAGCGGCGGCCGGTGCACGTCGGCGACCCCGACACGGACGCGATGGCCACCCTGCTGGAGGACTGGCGCGACAACCTGCGCTGGCCGCCGGCCAGCGCGCTGGTGTCCGCCGAGGAGGCCGTCACCGCGTTGCGCACCGGATTGGCCGAGCGTCGCCGCAGCCGCCGCGGCCTGGCGACGATCGGATCGGTCGCCGCGGCGCTGTTGGTGCTGAGCGGCTTCGGCGCGATGGTGGTCGAGGCCCGCCCCGGTACCACGCTGTACGGGCTGCACGCGATGTTCTTCGACCAGCCGCGCGTCAACGAGAAGCATCAGGCCTTGCTGTCCGCCCGGGCCGATCTGGCCAAGGTGCAGGAGTCGATCGACCGGGGTGACTGGGACCAGGCCCGCACTCAGCTGACCGAGGTGAGCAGCTTGGTGCAGTCGATCGAAGACCCGGCCAGCAAACAGGAGCTGACGAATCAGCTGAATCTGCTGAATGCCAAGGTGCAATCGCGCAACCCGAATGCGACGCTGCCGGCCCCGGCGAACACGCCGTCGGCGTGGTCGACCCCGACCACCCCGGTCCCGACGGCGGCACCGACGCCGTCCGACGCTTCCCCGAGCCCGTCGGTCACGCCGTCGCCGAGTCAGTCGTGGAGCAAGCACCGTCATCACGGCCAGACGTCCGCCCCGTCGGCGGCCACGCCGAACAATCCCTAGCGGCGGTACCCGTCGGCGTCGGAGGAGGTGGCCTCGTTCAGCGAGGCGTCGGCGTACCCCCGGCAGTAATCCCAGGTGACGTAGGCGTCCGGCTCCGGGTCGTAGGCCGGCTCGTGCGGGCGTACGGTGCCGTCGATCAGCAGCTGCAGCAGGTTCGCTCGCAGCATGTCCCAATCGTGGTAGTGATCCTGCTGGCATTCGTCGCAGCACACCACGAGCCCGCGAATGCCCTTGTGCGCCAACAGGGCCTCGTAAACCGCCAGGTCGGCCAGGTCCGCCTCGACCGCCATCCGCTCTTGGGCGTCCAGGGGTTGCCCCGGTTCTACGGCTTCCAGCGCAGCCGACGGATCGCAGGGGTCGTCGGCGAAAGGATCGGGCGGCAAACCCGGTGGGAGGTGATCGCGCACGCACACTAGCCTACGCAGCCCGGCCGGGATAACGCCAGCAGGGAAGCCGCCCGTCGTTTCCGCGCCGTTTGCCGCGCGCGGCGCGCCGCGGCCAGCGCCTCGAGCGGCGCGGGTGCCGATAGGATGGTGTTCTCACGCCGCATCGTATGGAGGGCCCCGCCGATGACCCGTGGCATGTCCCACCTGGAAGACAGCTCCGACCTCGTCGGCAGCCCCTACGTGCGCGTTGGCGGACTGGTCGACGACGCGGTGCCGACCGGAGGTGACAACCCGCACAAGGTCGCGATGCTCGGACTCACGTTCGACGACGTCTTGTTGCTGCCCGCGGCGTCCGATGTGGTTCCCGCCACCGCGGACACGTCCAGCCAGCTCACCAAGAAGATCAGGCTCAAGGTGCCGCTGGTCAGCTCGGCCATGGACACGGTCACCGAGTCGCGGATGGCCATCGCGATGGCCCGGGCCGGCGGCATGGGCGTCCTGCACCGCAACCTGCCCGTCGCCGAGCAGGCCGGCCAGGTCGAGATGGTGAAGCGCTCGGAGGCCGGCATGGTCACCGACCCGGTCACGTGCCGTCCGGACAACACCCTGGCCCAGGTCGACGCGCTGTGCGCCCGGTTCCGGATCTCGGGTCTGCCGGTGGTCGACGACACCGGCGCGCTGGTCGGCATCATCACCAACCGCGACATGCGATTCGAGGTCGACCAGACCCGCAAGGTCGCCGAGGTGATGACCAAGGCCCCGCTGATCACCGCCCAGGAGGGCGTCAGCGCCGACGCGGCGCTGGGCCTGTTGCGCCGCAACAAGATCGAGAAGCTGCCCGTCGTCGACGGCCACGGCCGGCTCACCGGACTGATCACGGTCAAGGACTTCGTCAAGACCGAGCAGCACCCCCTGGCCACCAAGGACAGCGACGGCCGGCTGCTGGTCGGCGCCGCGGTCGGCGTCGGCGGTGACGCCTGGGTGCGGGCGATGATGCTGGTCGACGCCGGGGCCGACGTCCTGATCGTCGACACCGCCCACGCGCACAACCGGCTGGTGCTCGACATGGTCGGCAAGCTCAAGGCGGAGGTCGGCGAGAAGGTCGAGGTGATCGGCGGGAACGTCGCCACCCGGTCGGCGGCCCTGGCGCTGGTCGACGCGGGCGCCGACGCGGTCAAGGTCGGGGTCGGGCCGGGCTCGATCTGCACCACCCGGGTGGTGGCCGGGGTCGGCGCGCCACAAATCACGGCGATCCTAGAGGCGGTCGCGGCCTGTGGCCCCGCGGGCGTGCCGGTGATCGCCGACGGCGGGCTGCAGTACTCCGGCGACATCGCCAAGGCTCTGGCCGCCGGCGCGTCGACGGCCATGCTGGGTTCGCTGCTGGCCGGCACGGCCGAGGCGCCCGGCGAGCTGATCTTCGTCAACGGCAAGCAGTTCAAGAGTTACCGCGGCATGGGGTCGCTGGGCGCGATGGCGGGTCGGGGCGGTTCCGCGGGCGGGGCGAAGTCGTACTCCAAGGACCGCTACTTCGCCGACGACGCGTTGAGCGAAGACAAGCTGGTGCCCGAGGGAATCGAGGGCCGGGTGCCGTTCCGCGGTCCGCTGTCCTCGGTGATCCACCAGCTCACCGGCGGTCTGCGGGCCGCGATGGGCTACACCGGCTCGCCCACCATCGAGGCGCTGCAGCAGGCGCAGTTCGTCCGAATCACCTCGGCCGGACTGCGCGAAAGCCATCCGCACGACGTCGCCATGACCGTCGAAGCGCCCAACTACTTCGCACGCTGAGCCCGGCATGGTGGAAATCGGGATGGGCCGCAACGCCCGTCGCACCTATGAACTGAGCGAAGTCAGCATCGTGCCGTCGCGGCGCACCCGCTCCTCCCAGGACGTGTCCACGGCCTGGCAGCTGGACGCCTACCGCTTCGAGATCCCGGTGGTGGCCCACCCGACCGACGCGCTGGTGTCGCCGGAGTTCGCCATCGAGCTCGGCCGGCTCGGCGGCCTGGGCGTGCTCAACGGCGAGGGCCTGATCGGCCGGCACGCCGACGTGCAGGGCAAAATCGCCCAGCTCGTCGAGGCCGCCACCAAGGAGCCCGAACCGTCGGTGTCGATCCGGCTGCTGCAGGAACTGCACGCCGCGCCGCTGAACCCCGACCTGCTGGGCTCCGCGGTAGCGCGCATCCGGGAGGCCGGGGTGACCACGGCGGTGCGGGTCAGCCCGCAGAACGCCCAGGCGCTGACCCCGGTGCTGCTGCAGGCCGGCATCGACCTGCTGGTCATCCAGGGCACGATCGTGTCCGCCGAACGAGTGGCCAGCGACGGCGAGCCGCTGAACCTGAAGACCTTCATCGCCGAGCTAGACATCCCGGTGGTGGCCGGCGGGGTGCTCGACCACCGCACCGCGCTGCACCTGATGCGCACCGGGGCCGCCGGCGTGATCGTCGGCTACGGCTCCACCCGGGGCGTCACCACCAGCGACGAGGTGCTGGGCATCAGCGTGCCGATGGCCACCGCCATCGCCGACGCCGCCGCCGCGCGGCGCGAATACCTCGACGAGACCGGCGGCCGCTACGTGCACGTGCTGGCCGACGGCGACATCCACACCTCCGGCGAGCTGGCGAAGGCGATCGCCTGCGGCGCGGACGCGGTGGTGCTCGGCACGCCGCTCGCCGAGGCCGCCGAGGCGCTGGGCGAGGGCTGGTTCTGGCCGGCCGCGGCGGCGCACCCGTCGTTGCCGCGCGGGGCGTTGTTGCAGATCGCCCTCGGTGAGCGGCCGCCGCTGGAACGGGTGCTGGGCGGGCCGTCCGACGACCCGTTCGGGTCGCTGAACCTGGTCGGCGGCCTGCGTCGATCGATGGCCAAGGCCGGCTATTGCGACCTCAAGGAGTTCCAGAAGGTCGGGCTGACGGTCGGTAGCTGAGGCCCGGGGGTTGCTGGTTTATTACCGGCCGGTAAGGCCATACTGGTGCGATGAGGCCTGATTACGACGTACTGATCATCGGTTCGGGGTTCGGGGGCAGCGTCAGCGCGCTGCGGCTGACCGAAAAGGGCTATCGCGTAGGCGTATTGGAGGCCGGGCGGCGCTTCGCCGACGAGGATTTCGCCGAGACGTCGTGGGACCTGCGCAAGTTCCTCTGGGCCCCCAGGCTGGGTTGCTACGGCATTCAGCGGATTCATCCCCTGAAAAACGTGCTGATCCTGGCCGGGGCCGGGGTGGGCGGCGGCTCCCTGAACTACGCGAACACGCTGTACGTGCCGCCGGAGCCGTTCTTCTCCGATCGGCAGTGGTCACACATCACCGACTGGCGCGACGAGTTGATGCCGCATTACGAGCAGGCGAAACGGATGCTCGGGGTGGTGACGAACCCGACCTTCACCGACGCCGACCGCGTCCTGAAGGAGGTCGCCGACGAGATGGGCTGCGGTGACACCTTCGTGCCCACGCCGGTGGGGGTGTTCTTCGGCCCCGACGGCACCAAGACGCCCGGCAAGACCGTGCCGGACCCGTATTTCGGCGGCGCGGGACCGGAGCGCACCGGCTGCCTGGAGTGCGGATGCTGCATGACGGGCTGTCGCTACGGCGCCAAGAACACGCTGCTCAAGAACTACCTCGGCCTCGCGGAATCGGCTGGCGCGCAGGTCATTCCGATGACCACCGTCAAGGGTTTCCAGCAGCGCCCCGACGGGCTGTGGGAGGTCCGCACCGTGCGCACCGGAAGCTGGCTGCGCCGGGACCGGCGCACCTTCACCGCGACGCACCTGATCCTGGCGGCGGGCACCTGGGGAACCCAGCATCTGCTGTTCAAGATGCGCGACGAGGGCAAGCTGCCGCGGCTGTCCGAGCGGCTCGGCGTGCTGACCCGCACCAACTCCGAATCCATCGTGGGTGCGGGCAAGCTCGAGGTCGACCCGAACATGGACCTGACGCACGGCGTGGCCATCACCTCGTCCATCCACCCGACGTCGGACACCCACGTCGAACCGGTCCGCTACGGCAAGGGCTCCAACGCGATGGGCCTGCTGCAGACGCTGATGACCGACGGCACCGGACCGGAGGGCACCGACGTGCCGCGCTGGAAGCAGCTGTTGGACCAGGCCCGCGAGGATCCGCGCCGCATGATGCGGATGCTCAACGTCCACCAGTGGAGCGAACGCACCCTGATCGCGCTGGTCATGCAGCACCTGGACAACTCGATCACCACCTACACCAAGCGCGGGAAGCTGGGCATCCGCTGGTACACCAGCAAGCAGGGGCACGGCGAGCCGAACCCGAGCTGGATCCCGGTGGGCAACCGGGTCACCCGCCGCATCGCCGAAAAGGTCGACGGGGTGGCCGGCGGCACCTGGGGCGAGCTGTTCAACATCCCGCTGACCGCGCACTTCCTCGGCGGTGCGGCGATCGGCGACAGCCCCGAACAGGGGGTCATCGACCCCTACCACCGGGTCTACGGCTACCCGACGTTGTTCGTGGTCGACGGCGCCGCGATCTCGGCGAACCTGGGCGTCAACCCGTCGCTGTCCATCACCGCGCAGGCCGAGCGGGCCGCCTCGCTGTGGCCGAACAAGGGCGAGAACGATCAGCGACCGCCGCAGGGCCAGGCCTATCGCCGGCTGGATCCGGTCGCCCCGGAGCACCCGGTGGTGCCGGCGACCGCGCCGGGGGCGCTGCGCTGGTTGCCGATCACCCCGGTGACGTCGGCCGGCTAGCTGGCGAGCGCCTCGAGCGGGGCGCCACTGACCACCCGGCTGCGTTCCCGGTGGATGTTGAAGGGCACGTCGCCCATCAACGTGACCCGGTGCATCAGCCGGGGCTGGTCGTCGTAGTCGTCGACCGCCCGGTGCTGGGTGGCCCGGTTGTCCCAGATGGCAACATCGCCGGGCGCCCAGTTCCAGCGAATCGTGTTCTCGGGCACGGTGATTCGTCGTTGCAGCATTTCGAAGAGCACGCTCGATTCGTAGCTGTCCAGGCCGACGAACCCGCGCACGAAATCTCCCAGCAGCAGCGTGCGCTCGCCGGTCTCCGGGTGCACCCGCACCACCGGATGCTCGGTCCGGAAATCCGGCTTCTCGAAGGCCTGCCGGAACGCGCGCTGCGCGTCGGTCAATGCCTCGGGGGTGATGTAGTCGTAGCGGTTGGTGTGCAGCGCCCACAGGTCGTCGACGAGCCACGTGAGCGGCTCGGGCAGGTCTTCATACGCCGCCGCGGTGTTGGTCCACAGCGTCGATCCGCCGTAGCGGGGCAGGGTGACGGCGCGCAGGATCGAGGCCGCGGGGTAGTTGGCGACGAAGGTGACGTCGGTGTGCCAGCGGTTCGCCTTGCCGTACTCGGAGTTGATCGGCGTGATTACCGGCGCGTTCTTGCCGGCGAGCATCTCGGCCGCCGGGTGGCCGACCGGCGTGCCCAGCAGGTCGGCGAACGCCAGCTGCTGCGCGTCATCGAGGTGGTGCTGGTGGCGGAAGAAGATCACCTTATGGGCCAATAACGCCTGGTGGATCTTCTCGACCGCGGCCTGGTCGAGGTCGCCCCCGAGGCGCACGCCGTCGACCCGCGCGCCGATGCGGCTGCCCAGCTTGGTGACGGTTATCTGACCAATCATTTTCCATCGTCCTCGCGTGAAAGGTGTGTAGTCAACTGACTACATCCGGTAGTGTAGACACATGACTACAGCGTCCGCAAGTGCCCGCGGAAAAGTGCCCACCGGGCGCGAGGAGGTCGCGGCGGCGATCCTGGAGGCCGCCACCGACCTGTTCGCCGAGCGGGGCCCGGCCGCGACCTCGATCCGCGACATCGCCGCGCGATCCAACGTCAACCACGGGCTGGTGTTCCGTCACTTCGGCACCAAGGACAAACTGGTGGGCGCCGTGCTCGATCACCTGGGCGCCGACCTGAGCGCCCTGCTCAGCGCCGAGCCGCCCGCCGACGTGCTGGACCGCGCCCTCGACCGGCAGATGCGCGTGATGGCAAGGACCGTGCTCGACGGGTATCCGGCCGGGCAGCTGCAGAGGCGCTTTCCCACCGTCGCGACGTTTCTCGAATGGGTGCTTCCGCTGCACGACGACGAGACCGAGGCGCGGCTCGCCGTCGCCAACGCGCTTGCGCTGCAGTTCGGCTGGCGGCTGTTCGCGCCGATCCTGCGCTCGGCCACCGGGCTCGACGAGCTCACCGACGACGAGATACGGGAGTCCGTGCGGGCCGAGGTGACCCGGATCCTCAACCCCGACTGACGGTCACTGCTTGCGGGCCAGCGCCCGGCGGCGCAGCGGCTCGCGGCCCGTGGGCTGCTGCGGGGTCGCCAGCAGCGGCTTGCGCGCCCGCACCGCAATGGTTTTCGGCGTATCGCTGCTGAGGGTGACCTCTTCGCCCGCATGCCGGATGGTGAGCTGGCCGCCCGGCCCGTCGCGCACCGTGTAGGTGACGTCGGAATGCCTGATGTCGACCGTGACCCGGAAATCGCGCCACCGGAGCCGGAACCGCAACCGCGAGATACCTTCGGGCAGTGCGGGATCCAGCGACAGGATGCCCTCGTCGTCGCGCAGCCCGCCAAAGCCGCCCACCAGCGCCGTCCAGGCGCCGGCCAGCGAGGCCATGTGCAGGCCGTCGCGGGTGTTGTGGTGCAGGTCGCGCAGGTCGATCAACCCCGCCTCGTAGGCGTAGTCGTGCGCCAGTTCCAGGTGGCCGACCTCGGCGCACATCACCGCCTGGGTGCACGCGGACAGCGACGAGTCGCGCACCATGCGCCGCTCGTAGTAATCGACGTTGCGGGCCTTCTGTTCCGGGGTGAACGCGTGGCTCTGCCACTGCATCGCCAGCACCAGGTCGGCCTGCTTGATCACCTGCGCCGGATAGAGCCGCACGTACGGGTCGTGCAACAGCAACGGATAGGAGTGGTTTTCCTGGAAGTCCCACTCCGCCAGCGTGGTGAACCCCTCGCACTGTTGATGGACCCCCAAACCCTCGTCATAGGGGATGTTGGCGGCGTCGGCCGCGTCGCGCCAGGATGCCGTCTCCTCGGTGGTGACCCCCAGGGCCTCCGCCGCCTCGGGATGGCGGTTGCAGGCCTCGGCGGCGGTGCGCAGGTTGTGGGCGGCCATCATGTTGGTGAAGACGTTGTCCCGCACGATCGCGGTGTACTCGTCGGGGCCGGTGACGCCGTCGAGGTGCCAGACGCCGTGCCGATCATGGTGGCCGAGCGCCACCCACAGCCGCGCCGTTTCGACGAGAACCTCGAGGCCGCACTGCTTTTCCAGCTCGTCGTCGCCGGTGACAACGCGGTAGCGCTCGAAGGCCATGGCGATGTCGGCGTTGATGTGCCAGGCCGCGGTGCCGGCGGGCCAATACGCCGAACATTCCTGGCCGCGGATGGTGCGCCAGGGGAAGCTGGCGCCCTCGAGGCCGAGTTCGGCCGCCCGCTCCCTGGCGAGGTCCAGCGTCGACGCTCGCCATCGCAGCGCGTCGGCAACCGCATGCGGGGCGGTGTAGGTGAGCACCGGCAGCACGTAACCCTCGGTGTCCCAGAAGGCGTGGCCGTCGTAGCCGGTTCCGGTGAGCCCCTTGGCCGGGATCGCACGGCGCTCGGCGCGCGCGCTGGCCTGCAGCAGGTGAAAAAGCCCGAATCGCACCGCCTGTTGGGATTCGGGATCGCCCTCGACCTCGACGTCGGCGCAATCCCAGAAGTCGTCCAGGTAGGCGCGCTGCGCATCCAGCAGCCCCTGCCATCCGCTGTAGCGGGCGCTGTGGATGGCGGCGGCGGCCTGGTCGCGCAGCGCCGGGCGGGAGCGCATGCTCGACCAGCCGTACGCCAGATACTTGACGATGCGCAGCTTCTGCCCGGCCCGCAGGCCGCAGATCACGGTGGTCCGCGCCAGGTCTTCCCGCGCGTCGGTGCTGAACTCGACGCGGCCGGGAACGTCGATCTCGTGATCCATCGCGGCCGCCATCATCAGGGCGCTGCTGCGGGTGCGGTGCATGAGAAGCGCGCCGGTGTCGGTGTTTTCGTGGTCGACGGCCACCAGCGGGTTCTCCAGGATGGCCGCCACCCGCGGGTCGCCCGAGGTCTGCGGTTGGTCCTCGTTGGTGACCAGTTCGGACTGCACCGTCACGCGCACGAAGTCGCCGACCGCCTCCACCACGTATTCGATGGCGGCCACGCCGCGCTGCACCAGCGACACCAGCCGGGTGGACACCAGCCTGATCTCCTTGCCCGCGGGGGAGCGCCAGTGCGTGCGGCGGGTCATCGTCCCGGCGCGCAGGTCGAGAACCCGCTCGTGCGAGAGCAATTCGCCGTAGCGGACGTCGAACGGCTCGTCCTCGACCAGCAGGCGGATGATCTTGCCGTTCGTGACGTCGACGATCGTCTGGCCGGCTTCCGGGTAGCCGTAGCCGGCCTCGGCGTACGGCAGCGGCCGGATTTCGTAGAAGGAGTTCAGGTAGGTGCCGGGCAGGCCGTAGGGCTCACCCTCGTCGAGATTGCCGCGCAGCCCGATGTGCCCGTTGGACAGGGTGAACAGCGACTCCGACTGGGCCAGGATGTTCAGGTCGAGCTGGGTTTCGCTGACGTGCCAGGGATCAACGGGGAACGATTCGTCGGTGATCATGACGGCAGCAGCTCGGCGAGGTCGGTGACCACCACGTCGGCGCCGTTGCGGCGCAGATCGTCGGTCTGGCCCACCCGGTCGACGCCCACCACGTAGCCGAAGTTACCGGCGTGGCCGGCCTGTACGCCCGAAATCGCGTCCTCGAACACGGCCGCGGCGTCGGCGTCCACGCCGAGCAGCTCGGCCCCCCGCAGGTAGGAGTCCGGCGCGGGCTTGCCGGCGATGTGCTCGTCGCGCAGCGTGACGCCGTCGACCCGCTGTTGGATGAACCGGTCCAGGCCGGTGATCTCCAGCACGTCGCGGGTGTTGGCGCTCGAGGACACCACGGCGATGCCCAGTCCCGCGGCGTCGACCGCCTCCAGGTATCGGCGTGAGCCCTCGAACACCTCGACGCCGTCCTCGCGCAGGACCTTCTGGAACATGTCGTTCTTGCGGTTGCCCAGGCCGTACACCGTCTCGGCGTCTGGCGCGTCGTCGGGGCTGCCGTCGGGCAGCTCGATCCCGCGGCTTTGCAGGAACGACCGGACACCGTCCTCGCGCTTCTTGCCGTCCACGTATTGGCGGTAGTCGGCGGCCGCATCGAACGGGACGAATTCTTCCCCGGTGCGCTTGGCCCGCTCCGACAGGTACTCGTCGAACATGGCCTTCCACGCCTTGGTATGCACGCTCGCGGTGTCCGTGAGCACCCCGTCGAGGTCGAACAGGCAGGCGCGCACCTTCTCGGGCAGACCCAGCACGGGCAGACCTCGCTTCCTGGTATCGAGTCGGGCGACGATGTCCACTCCACCATGCTTGCCCCGTGCCTCGCCAGGGTCACCGCCGCGCGATGGCTGAACGATCGCTATGCGTCGTTCAGCGGGCCGCGCAGCGTCCGCTCGGTGCGGTGCGGCCACCTATGCGCAGAGTCGGTCGGAGCCTCGTCCCGCGTGGCCCAAACTTGTCGTACCGCCCTGCGATGATGAGGTCATGTCCTCGATTGCATCTTCCGGCTCTGTGGTGGTGAGCCCCAAAGAGCGTTTGGAGGTGGTGTTCGAGGAGCTGGCGGAGTTGGCGGGTCAGCGCAATGCGATTGATGGGCGCATTGTGGACCTGGTCGCCGAGATCGAGCGTGATGGGCTGTGTGGCATGACCGGCGCGCGGTCGGTGGCGGCGTTGGTGGGTTGGAA
>NZ_MPNT01000043.1 GCF_001907675.1 Mycobacterium paraffinicum | reverse complement strand
CACACACCCTCAACACACACCCACCAGCAACCTAGCGTCCGACAATTACTGTCTAAAACACCCGCCCCCCCCCCAGACCTAACACCTCCCCCCTCCGCGGGGAGGAAGAGAGGTTAAAAAGAACCACCCCCCCCCCCCCCGCCGGCCAACTTCCCGCCGCACCCGCAAATAGCCGGGGCGGCGTCGCCGCAGACCGAGATGGCGCGCAGCGCCGCCAAGCCGCCCGAGGTGGCCAACCTCGCCACCAAGATGTTCCAGGCGCTCATGCCGTCGCGGTCCGGGGCTATGCACAAGCCCTCCGGCGCGCTGACGATCGGCCGGGCCACCGACAACGACGTCGTCATCCAGGACGTCCTGGCGTCCCGTCACCACGCCTTCCTGACCCAGACGCCGCTGGGCACCGAGATCCGCGACGCGCACAGCGTCAACGGGACCTTCGTGAACGGCGTGCGGGTCGGGTCCGCCGTGCTGACCGAGGGCGACGTGGTCACCATCGGCAACGTCGACCTGGTGTTCACCCGCGGCGAGCTGCTGCGGCGCACCGAGGCCGCGACGCGGTCCGGCGGCCTGGAGGTCAACTCGGTCTGCTACACCGTCGACCAGAACAAGCAACTGCTCGACCACATCTCGCTGACCGCCCGGCCCGGCACGCTGACGGCCATCATCGGCGGCTCGGGCGCCGGCAAGACCACGCTGTCGCGGGTGATCGTGGGTTACACCAGCCCCACCTCGGGCTCGGTGACCTTCGAGGGCCACGACATCCACGCCGAGTACGCGACGATGCGCAGCAGGATCGGGATGGTGCCGCAGGACGACGTCGTGCACCGCCAGCTGACCGTCAACCAGGCCCTGAACTACGCCGCCGAGCTGCGGCTGCCGCCCGACACCAGCAAGGCCGAGCGTGCCCAGGTCGTCGCCCAGGTCCTCGAGGAACTGGACATGACCAAGCACGCCGAGACCCGCGTCGACAAGCTGTCCGGCGGCCAACGCAAGCGCGCGTCGGTGGCCCTCGAGCTGCTCACCCAGCCGTCGCTGCTGCTCCTCGACGAACCGACCTCCGGCCTGGACCCGGCGCTGGACCGGCAGGTCATGCTGATGCTGCGCCAGCTCGCCGACGCCGGACGCACGGTGTTGGTGGTAACCCACTCGGTGTCCTACCTGGACGTCTGCGACCAGATCCTGCTGGTCGCGCCGGGCGGCAAGACCGCCTTCTGCGGCCCGCCCGATCAGGTCGAGGCGGCCATGGGCACCCGTAACTGGGCCGACATCTTCGCCAAGGTGGGCGCCGACCCCGACGAGGCCAACCGCCGCTTCAAGGAGCGCGATCAGCAGTCGTCGCGGCCGCCCACCCCGCAGAGCCCGGCCGACCTGGGCGAGCCGCCGAAGACCGACCTGTGGCGGCAGCTGTCCACGATCGCCCGCCGCCAGGTCCGCCTCGTCATATCCGACCGCGGCTACACCATCTTCCTGGCGATCCTGCCGTTCCTCATCGGGGCGTTGTCGCTGACGGTCAAGGGCCCCCATCCCGGCCTCGGGCCGGCCGACCCGCTCGGCCCCGCGCCCACGCAGCCGCAGTACATCATGGTGCTGTTGAACATCGGTGCCGTCTTCATGGGCACCGCGCTGACCATCCGCGACCTGATCGGCGAGCGCCCGATCTTCCGGCGGGAGCAGGCCGTCGGCCTGTCCACCACCGCCTACCTGCTGGCCAAGATCGCGGTGTTCTGCGTCTTCGCGACGCTGCAGGCGGCGATCGCGACCATCATCGTGCGGCTGGGCAAGGGCGCGCCGACGGCGAACCCGCCCTTCTTCGGGAACTCCACGTTTTCGCTGTTCGTCACCGTCGCCGGCACCTGTGTGGCGTCGGCGATGCTGGGCCTGTTGTTGTCGGCCGTGGCGCAGTCCAACGAACAGATCATGCCGCTGCTCGTGGTGTCGATCATGTCGCAGCTGGTGTTCTCCAGCGGCATGATCCCCGTCTATCAACGCTTCGGCCTCGAGGAGCTTGCCTGGCTGACGCCCGCGCGCTGGGGTTACGCGGCGGGCGCCTCGTCGATCGACTTTCCGTCGCTGGTCAAGGTCAAACAGATCCCGACCAACGACCCGATCTGGCAGCACTCGAAACACATCTTCGTGTTCGACATGGCGATGCTGGCGTTCCTGTCCATCGCCTACACCGGCTTCGTCCGGTGGCACATCCGCCTGAAACGCTGAGATGACCCAAGCCGGCCAGCCCGTCCTGACTGTTCGATCCGACCGATCGAAGGGCAGCTTCGCGGCCGGGCGCGACGTGGTCGTCGGCAGCGACCTGCGGGCAGACCTGCGGGTGGCGCACCCGCTGGTCGCCCGCTCGCACCTGCTGCTGCGCTTCGACCGCGGCAAATGGATTGCGCTGGACAACAATTCGCTGAACGGGATCTACCTCAACGGCCAGCGGATGCCGCTGGTCGACGTCGAAGACGGCCAGACCATCAACATCGGCAAGCCCGACGGCCCCCGGATCACCTTCGAGATCGGCCACCACACCGGCACCGTGGGCATGCTTCCGCCCACCACGGAGTCGATTCCGGTGATCACGCCGCCCATCGATCCGGCGCCCGCGCCGTCGACCGGGCCCCGACCGCAGGCCCCGCCGCGGCAACCCCCGGCTCAGCCGCCGCGCCCGCGCCCCTGGGCGGGCCCCCAGCGCACCACCGCGGTCCCGATCGTCCGGCCGGACGCCGCGACCCGATCGGTGCCGCAGTCGGGCGGGCCGCGCGACACCAGCCCGCCCACCCGGATCGGGGTGAGCGGCCAGGTGGCCGAGTTCCCCACCACGCGGGTGAAGAACCTGGGCCCGGATTCCGGGCGCCCGACCGAGCGGCCGGGGCGCGCCGCCTGGATCGGGCGGGCGCTCGACAACGACATCGTCATCCACGACGTGCTGGCGTCGCGCCATCACGCGTTCCTCACCCCGACCCCGGCGGGCCCCGAGATCCGCGACGCCCACAGCAGCAACGGCACCTTCGTCAACGGGGTCAAGGCCGCGTCCGCCGTGCTGTCCGAGGGCGACGTGGTGACCATCGGCAACGTCGACCTGGTGTTGTCCGGCGGCATCCTGGTGCGCCGCCAGGAGGCGGCGGCGCGCACCGGTGGGCTGGAAGTGCACGGCGTCGACTTCAGCGTCAACGGCAAGAACCTGCTCGAGAAGATCTCGCTCACGGCCCGCCCGGGCACGCTGACCGCCCTCATCGGCGGCTCCGGCGCGGGCAAGACCACGCTGTCGCGGCTGATCGCCGGCTACGCGACGCCGACCGCCGGAGTGGTCACGTTCGAGGGCCACAACATCCACACCGAGTACGCGTCGCTGCGCACCCGGATCGGGATGGTGCCCCAGGACGACGTGGTGCACCGCCAGCTCACGGTCAACCAGGCCCTGGGTTACGCGGCCGAGCTGCGGCTGCCGCCCGACACCAGCAAGGCCGACCGCGAACAGGTCGTCGCGCAGGTTCTCGACGAACTCGGGCTGACGCAGCACGCGGAGACCCGGGTGGACAAGCTGTCAGGCGGGCAGCGCAAGCGCGCGTCGGTGGCGCTCGAGCTGCTCACCGGGCCGTCGCTGCTGATCCTCGACGAGCCCACCTCGGGCCTGGACCCGGCGCTGGACCTGCAGGTGATGACCATGCTGCGCCAGCTCGCCGACGCCGGCCGGGTGGTGCTGGTGGTCACGCACTCCCTGACCTACCTCGACGTCTGCGACCAGGTGCTGCTGATGGCGCCGGGCGGCAAGACCGCGTTCCTCGGGCCGCCCGACCAGATCGGGGCGGCCATGGGGACCACCAACTGGGCGCAGATCTTCGCGAAGGTGGGCGCCGACCCCGACGAGGCCAACCGCCGCTTCCTGGCGCAGAACAAACCGCCGCCGCCGGCGCAGACCGAGGCGCCCGCCGACCTCGGCGTCCCGCCGCGCACCAGCCTGCGCCGCCAGTTCTCCACCATCGCCCGCCGCCAGGTCCGCCTGGTCGTCTCCGACCGCGCCTACTTCGTGTTCCTGGCGGTGCTGCCGTTCATCATGGGTGCGCTGTCGCTGACCGTCCCCGGCCACACCGGTTTCGGTTACGCCGATCCGACCAGCGAGTCGGCCGGCGAGGCCGGGACGATCCTGACCCTGCTCACCATGGCCGCGGCGTTCATGGGTACCGCGCTGACGATCCGCGACCTGATCGGCGAGCGCCCGATCTTCCGGCGGGAGCAGGCGGTCGGGCTGTCGACCACCGCCTACCTGCTGGCCAAGATCGCGGTGTTCTGCGTGTTCGCCGTCGCCCAGGCGGCGGTCGCGACCGCGATCGTGGTGGTCGGCAAGGGCCCGCCGAAGCGGCCGGCCGTCCTGCTCGGCAACGCGACCGTCGAGCTGTTCGTCGCCGTCGCGGCGACGTGCGTGGCCGCGGCGATGCTGGGCCTGTTGCTGTCGGCGCTGGCGCGCTCCAACGAGCAGATCATGCCGCTGCTGGTGGTGTCGCTGATGATGCAGATGGTGCTGTCCGGCGGCATGGTGCCGGTCACCAACCGGATCTTCCTCGATCAGCTGTCCTGGGCGGTGCCCTCGCGGTGGGGATACGCCGCGCAGGCGTCGACGGTCGATCTGTGGGCCGTGGCGCCCGGCCCGCAGAGCCCGCGGGATAGCCACTTCCAGCACACGCCGGGCACCTGGCTGTTCGACATGGGCATGCTCGCGCTGCTGTCGGTCACCTACGCCGCCGTGGTGCGCTGGCGCATCCGGCTCAAGCAGTGACTTCAGCCGTCCAGGCGCAAGCCTTGAGCCGCCGCGAAGGCCACCGCCTGGCCGACGTCGACTCGGGCGCCCGTCAGCGAGGCGGTCCGCCACAACGCGGGATCCACCGTCGCGCCGCGCAGGTCGGCGTCGTCCAACCGGGCGCCCGTCACCCGCGCGCCGGACAGGTCGGCGCCGCGTAGCACCGCCTTGCGCAGGTCGGCCTCCACCAGACTGGCCTCCCGCAGCCGGCAGCCACTCAGGTCGACGCCCCGCAGGTCGTTACCGCCCAGGACCGCCAGCGTGAAGTCGACCTCGTCGAAGGATATCGGCCGCATCCGGCACTGCACGAACACCGAGCCCAGCATGCTGCACTGCGCGAAAGTGCTGTGCCACAACGAGGTTCGCCGGAAGGTGCAATTGCGGAACGCCGACCCGCGGTGTCGGGACTCGGCCAGGTTGGCGCCGCTGAAGTCGCACCCGTCGAACACCGCGCGTTCGGTGTCCAGCCGGCTGAGGTCCTCGTCGATGAAACCGTGGCCCTCGAAGTGGCGATCGACCCACCGCTCGGTCAATTGGCCGTCAGGCTGGCCAGTGCGTATTCGCTGACGGCGATCAGCGCGTCGGTCGCCGACCGGCGATCCCGGGCGTCGACCGTGATCACCGGGATGTCCGGGGGCAGGGTGAGGGCCTCGCGCACCTCCGCGACCGGGTAGCGCGGGGCACCGTCGAACTCGTTGACCGCGACCAAAAACGGCAGGTTGCGGTGCTCGAAGAAGTCGACCGCGGCGAAGCTGTCCTCCAGCCGCCGGCAGTCCACCAGCACGATGGCCCCGATGGCGCCGCGCACCAGGTCGTCCCACATGAACCAGAACCGGCGCTGACCCGGCGTCCCGAACAGGTAGAGCACCAGGTCCTGGTCGAGCGTGATCCGGCCGAAGTCCATCGCGACGGTGGTGGTCCGCTTGTCCGGGGTGGCCTCGAGCGCGTCGACGGCGGTCGAGGCGTCGGTGAGCATCGCCTCGGTGCGCAACGGCATGATCTCCGACACCGCGCCGACGAACGTCGTCTTGCCGGCGCCGAATCCGCCGGCGATGACGATCTTCGTCGAGGCGTGGGCGGAATCGGAGTACACCTCGGAGTGCGCCTCAGAGTGCCTTAAGGCCACGCAGCGTCCTTCCTATCAGGTCGTGGCGCTCATCTCTGGTCGAACGCTCGGACAACGTCCTGTGCACCCGAAGGTAGCCGGACAAAACCAGATCGCCGACCAGGACGCGCGTGACGCCGAGCGGCAGATCCAGCCGAGCCGAGATCTCGGCGACCGACGGGCTGCCGACGCACAGTCGGATGATCTTGCCTTTCGCGTCGTCGGGTGGCCATCGGTGAGCCAACCCGGCCTGCAGCGTCTGAATCGGCGCTTCCACCGGAAGGTCGACGTCCGTGCCGGTCCGCCCGGACGTCAGGGTGTAGGGGCGGACCAGATTCCCTCGACGTGCGGTCGGCTCAGCAAGATGCCGGGGCTCGCGTTCGTCCATCGCGGCTCACGACACGCCGGACCGGCGGGTGGACTGCACCACGCCCCCGACCCGTTCGACCAGGATGGCCATCTCGTAACCGATTTGACCGATGTCACACGACGTCACGGCGAGCGTGGCCAGGTGCGAGCCGTCGCCGACCCGCATCAGCAACAGGTAGCCGTTCTGCATCTCGACGACCGATTGCAGCACCTGGCCGCCCTCGAACAGCTGCGCGGCGCCGGTCGCGAGGCTGGCCAGCCCGGAGGCGACCGCGGCCAGCTGGTCGGCGCGCTCGCGCGGGAGGTGCTCGCTGGCGGCGATCGGCAGCCCGTCCACGGAGACCAGCAGGGCGTGCGCCACGCCGGGGACCTCGCGGGCGAAGCGCGTCACCAGCCAGTCCAGGTTGGGGGTACCGCCCGCTTGCGGGGGATTCGTGGGTGCGCTCATTCCTGATCGGGCCCCTGGGTCTCGCGGGCATGCGACCGGCCGGTGCGCACGCCGCCGAAGTGGCTGCTGAACGAGGCGCGCACCGCCTCGGGGTCGCGCGCGGCGGCCGCGTGCTGCGGCTCGCGGCCGGAATGCAGGCCGCCGTTGGGTTCTGGGCCCTCGTCCTCGTCGGGGCGGCCCGTCCCGTTGGCCGCGCCGGGCACCAGCCGGGCGCCGGGCGTGCGGACCGGCAGGCCGTGCTCGGCGGTGCGCGATTCGACGGGTTTGTCCTCGGCGGCCGCGGCCAGCGTCCAGCCGCGGTCCCACACCGACTGCCAGTCCAGGTCGGGACTGTTGACGAGGTCGTGCGGATCGCCGAGCATCTCCGACAGCATCCGCCGGTAGATGACGTCGTCGTCGTCCGGGGTCGCGCTCGTCGGCGTGGCCGCGCTCTTGGGCACGGCCGGGATCGACGGGCGCGGCACGGCCGGGGCCGGCGGTGTGTCGGGGGCCGGCGGCGTGTCGGGCTGCTTGTCGGCCGGCTCATCGGCCGCCTTGTCGGCCTCCCGCGATCGCGCGGCGAAGAACGCCGACGTGTCCGAAGCGCGGGCGGTCTTGGGCTCCGGGGCGCTCGGTGCGGCCGGCGCCCCGCTTTCCCACCACGGGGTGGGCAGTTCGCGGCGCTGCCGCTGCGGTGGCGGATCGGCGGGTTCGGCGGGCACCTCGGTGATGCCGCTGGAACCGGGATTGCGGCGCGGCAGCAACGTGACCGGCGGGGCCAGGCCCCCGGCGTGGGCGTTTTGGGCCGCCGGCTCGGGCCGGCGCTGCTCCTCGGCGGCCGCGGCAGCGAGCTGCGCGGTGGGCGACGAAACCGCCCGGATCCGGGCGACTCGCGCCTGCGGGGCCGAACCCTCGAGAATCGTTGGCGGCAGGTAGATCTCCGCGGTGGTGCCGGAGCCCGCCTCGTTGGCCGCCGGGCCGCGCAGGCCCACCCGGATGCCGTGCCGGGCCGCGATCCGGCCGACCACGAACAGGCCCATGTGCCGGGCGTTGTCGGGGCTGACCTCACCGCCGGCCTGCAGCCGCATGTTGGCGATGCGCCGATCGGCGTCGTTCATGCCCAAGCCGGAGTCGGCGATCCGCACCACGACTCCGCCGTCACCGCCGCGGGCCGCCGAAACCCGCACGGGCGTCGCGGGCGGTGAGTAGCGCAGGGCGTTGTCGATCAGCTCGGCGAACAGATGGATCGCGCCGCCGGCGGCCGCGCCGATCAGCGTGCTGTTCTCGGGCAGCCCGGCGATCTCGACGCGGCGGTAGTCCTCGACCTCCGACACCGCGGCGTTGAGCACCGTCGACAGCGGCACCGGGTCGCGCTGGTCGCGGGCGAGCTGCGCGCCGGCCAGCACCAGCAGGTTGGCGCTGTTGCGGCGCAGGCGGGCGGCGAGGTGGTCCAACCGGAACAGGCTGTCCAGGCGCTCGGGGTCCTCCTCGTTGCGCTCCAGCCCGTCGATGAGTGACAGCTGCTGGTCGACCAGCGAGCGGCTGCGCCGCGACATGGTCTCGAACATGTCGTTGACCAACAGCCGCAACCGGGCCTCGTCGCCGGCGAGCAACAGGGCCTGGGTGTGCAGTTCGTCGACCGCGTGGGCGACCTGGCCGATCTCCTCGGTGGTGTACACCGGCAGCGGCTCGGGCGTCGGCTCGGCGCCCGCCTTCACCCGGGCGATCTCCTCCTCGAGGTCGGTGTGGGCCACCTTGAGGGCGCCGTCGCGCAGGACGCGCAGCGGCCGGACCAGCGCGCGCGCCACCAGCAGCACCACGATCAGCGCGATCACGATCGCGGACAGCACCAGGACGGTGTCGAGGACGGCGGCGTTGCGCCTGTCGGCGGCCTGGGCGTGCACGGATTTGGTCACCGACGCGGTGGCGTCGTTGATGATCTGGTCGGCGATGTCGTCGGTGGTCTGTATCGAGCGCAGCAGGTCGGCGTTGTCGACGAGCGCGCTGGCCGGATCGGACATGATCGCCAGCCGGGTGACCAGCTGCTGCTGCAGCGTCTTGGCCTCTTGCGAGCCGGCGCCGAGGACCTCGCTCATCCCGAACAGGGTCGACGGCTCGGTCCCGGCCAGCGTGATCATCGAGGTCCGCAATTGCGGCTCGGGCAGGTCGGCGCCCCGCGTGACGAGGATCTTCTGCATCGTCATCTGCCCGCGGGCACCGACCGCCCGGCTCAGGCCCTGGGTCTGGGCGCGGATCTTCTCGTCGTCGACACGGACCGACGCGTTGATGACGTCCTCGGCCGTCAACAGGATCGGCGCGTAGAGGGTCACCCGCTCCCGCAAACCGAGGTTGTTGTCGGCGGCCTTGTTCACCAGCATCTGACCGCCGTCGAGCAGGTTGGTCACCCCGGTCCGCACCTCGGGCGTCACATCGGTGTCGCTCAGCCGCGTGTCCAGTTCGTATTTGCGCGCCTCGAAGTTCTTCTTGGCCCCCTCCACGTCGCGCCCGGTGCTACCCGCCAGCAGGGCGACGTCCAGGGCCGACATGTACTTGGTGAGCACCGGGACCAGGTCGGCGCGGGCGGCGGCCAGCCGCAGGCCGGCGGCGTTCGCCATCGCGCCCTGGATGCGCAGCCCCCCGAACACCGTCGCCAGCACCAGCGGGACCAGCACGATCGCCAAGACCTTCCACCGGACCGGCCAGTTGCTCAGCGACCAGGTCGGCGGGCGTTTGGCCGGCGCCGCCTCGGCGGCGCGGGGCTGCGGGGACTCGGACGGGACCGCCTCGGCGGGGGTGGCCGGGCGGGCGAACATGGTCACGTCGGCCCGGCCGCGCGACCGGCCGCTGCGCTGACGCTCAGCGCTCGAGAAAACGAGAGGCTCATGAGACTTCCTGCTTTATCCACCCGTGCCACGCCAGATGGGCGCGAGCGCGTCGACGTGGCAATCCGACGAGTATGACAGCCCGCGGCCCAGGTCACCAGAATCCGTACTGAGCAGACAGGCCCCTCCAAGGTGGGTCCGCCCGCGGGCCGACGATCCTGGCAAACCCCCGGCGATCGCAAGCGCGGCGGAGCCGGGCGCGGCGGGTCGCCGCCATTTACAGCGCGTTACGCGCGGCGGAGCCGGGCGCGGCGGAGGACGGCGACGAGGAAATCCGAGTCATCGGTGAACGGGCGCAGATCCCAGGTGGACAGCAGCAGATCGGGCTCGAGCCCGGCGGCGGCCGCGTCGTCGAGGAACTCGGTGAACCGGTAGTCGCGGCCCGCGCCGAAGCCGATCACCGCCCGACCGTCGTCCTTGAGGTGGGCCCGCAGCCGGTCCAGCACCCGGCGCCGCGTGCTGGGCGCCAGGAACGTCATCACGTTGCCGGCCGACACGATCACGTCGAACGGCTCGGTGACGCCCCGGGCGGGCAGGTCGAGCTCGGCGAGGTCGCCGACGAGCCAGCGCGGCCCGGGATGGTCCTGCTCGGCCGCTTCGATCAGCGCCGGGTCGACGTCGACGCCGACGACGTGGTGACCGGCGGCGGCCAGGTAGCCGCCCAGCCGGCCGGGACCGCAGCCGGCGTCGAGGATGTGGGCGCCGCGGGGCGCCATCGCGTCCACGAAGCGCGCCTCGCCGGCCAGGTCGTCACCGGCGCGGGCCATGGCGCGGAACCGCTCGATGTACCAGTGCGAATGTCCGGGATCGGCAGCGACTTTCCGCATCCAGAGGCTCTGCTCGACCATGCGACCATTATCGCGTTGTGTTCAAGCTGATGTTTTTCTCCCCGCGCATCGCCCCCAACACGGGCAACGCCATCCGCACGGCGGCGGCGACCGGATGCGAACTGCACCTGGTCGAGCCGATGGGCTTCGACCTGTCCGAACCCAAGCTGCGGCGGGCCGGTCTGGACTATCACGACCTGGCGTCGGTCACCGTGCACCCGTCGCTGCCGGCCGCGTGGGAGGCGCTCTCGCCGGAACGGGTGATCGCGTTCACCTCGCACGCGCCCACCTCGTTCGCCGACGTCCGATATCGGCCGGGCGACGTGCTGTTGTTCGGGCCCGAACCGACCGGGCTGGACGCGGCGACGCTGGCCGACGAGCACATCACGCAGCAGGTGCGCATCCCGATGCTGGCGGGCCGGCGCTCGCTGAACCTGTCCAACGCCGCGGCCGTCGCGGTTTACGAGGCCTGGCGGCAGCACGGTTATTCCGGCGCCGTGTAGCGATTAGTTCCGCACCAGGCGGGAGTCAGACTGATATGCCCACCTTCATCACGATCGGTTACGGCGATGAAGCCGGATACCACCAGTTGAGCGACGACCGCAAACAGGCCGCGCACGCCCGCGACGACGAACTCAACGCGTCCGGTGCGCTCATCGGCCGAGCCGGAGACCCGGTCCAGGTGCGCAATCCGGACGGCGCGGGGGTGCGGATCGACCCGGGCCCCTTCCTCCGATCGACGATGCCGATCGCGGGGTTCGCGATCATCGACGCCGAGGACATCGACGCGGCGATCGAGCGGGTGAGCCAGACGCCGTGCGCGGTCGCACACGGTGTCGTCGAGGTTTGGCCCCTGCAGACCTGATTACCAGGTGTTCCAGTGGGTGAGCTGCTCGGCCGGCAGCCGCTTGGCCGGGCGGAAGTCGGTGCCCTTGGTGTAGGCGATCGGGAACAGCCCGCCCTGGCTGTACTCGTCATACGGGATGCCCACCACGTCGGCGACCTGCTTTTCACCGCCGGCGAGCAGGTGCAGCGTCGTCCAGCACGACCCCAGCCCGCGGGAGCGCAGCGCCAGGCAGAAGCTCCACACCGCCGGGAACAGCGACGCCCAGAACGACACCCCGCCCAGCGGCTGCTTCTCCTCCCGGCCAAAGATGCAGGGAATCAACAACACCGGCGCCTCGTGCATGTGCTCGGCGAGGTAGGTCGCGGAGTCGCGCACCTTGTCCATCCGCTCCCCGCGGGTGTCCCCCTCGGCGTATTGGGCAGCGGGTGAGCTCAGGTAGGCCCGGGCGTTTTTCAGGTAGACGTCGCCGATCGCCTTCTTCTTGTCCCCGTCCTCGACGAACACCCACTGCCAGCCCTGCGAATTGGATCCGGTGGGCGCCTGCAGCGCCAGGTCGAGGCATTCCATCAGCACGTCGCGTCCGACCGGCTTGTCGAAGTCCAGGCGTTTGCGGACCGAGCGGGTGGTGGTGAGGACTTCGTCGAAGGACAGGTTGAGGGTCATGTTGGGAGACTACCGTTGCGCTATGAGCCTCGAACTGACACAAGAAGTTTCCGAGCGGCTGACATCGGACTATTACGGCTGGCTGACCACGGTGGCGAAGTCCGGGCTGCCGGTGCCGCGGCTGATCTGGTTCCACTTCGACGGCGCCGGCCTGACGGTCTATTCCATGCCGCAGGCGGCCAAGGTCGCCCACATCAAGGCGCACCCCGAGGTGAGCCTGAACCTGGATTCCGACGGCAACGGCGGCGGAATCGTCGTCGTCGGCGGCAGCGCGGCGGTGGACGCCACGGACGTGGACTGTCGTGACGACGGCCCGTACTGGGCCAAGTACGAGGACCTTGCCGCGAAATTCGGCCTTACCGAGGCGATGGCGACGTACAGCACCCGGCTGAGGATCACGCCGACGAAGGTGTGGACGACGCCGACCGCGTAGCATGACCCATCGCCGAACGTGTTCTGACGGCGAGAATTTGGCCGATTTTTCGCCACCAGAGCACACTCGGCGCAATGGCCGGGACACCACCCGCTGGATCAGGCTGGGGGCGGCGCCAGCTGGTCGGGAGGAATCGCCCCGCCGCAGCCACCGGGCGGAGGCGGCCCCGGCAGGGGTTCGTCGCCGCCGACGCAGTCGTAATAAAACTGCGGGCCGACTATCCAGGTTTTCATCCACTGGTGCCAAAACGACCCGTCGGGATACTTCTCGCCGTCGCACACGGCCAAATTGCCGTAACCCCATCGACCGCCCGGGCAGAAGCCCTTCGTCATGTCCGGCTGGTGCGGGTCCGGCGGGTCGGCGCTGGCGACCGCGGGCGAAAGAACAAGCGCCGCAGCACAACCCAGTATCGCCGTGCCGTGACGAACGGGCCTGAAGTTCATTTCGACTCCCTTGACACTCGATCAATACAGCCGATTCCAAGCGATCTGTTCGAATAGCGTACGACGCGGCACATTTTGCTATGTGCGTTTTTGCGCAAACTCCGAACCGGCTCAGCGGAAATCCCGTGACTTCGAGCCGACCGCCAGCGTTATGCGGCCCAGCCGCTCGGCGACGACGGTGACTGCGCCGCTGGCGTTTTGGACCTGGCCGCGCACCAGCATCGCCGGCGCGGAGTTGGCCAGCTTGCGGTGCCGCGCCCAGACCGCCGGCGTGCACAGCACGTTGACCATCCCCGTCTCGTCCTCGAGGTTGAGAAAGGTCACGCCCTGGGCAGTACCCGGCCGCTGCCGGTGAGTCACCGCGCCGGCGATCAGCACGCGGTCGCCGTCGGGCACGCTGAGCAGCTTCTCGGCGGGAATCACGCCCATCGCGTCGAGGTCTTCGCGCAGGAACTGCGTCGGGTAGCTGTCCGGGGAGACGCCGGTGGCCCACACGTCGGCGGCGGCCAGCTCCAGCTCGCTCATCCCCGGCAACGCCGGGATGTGCGACGACGATCCCACCCCCGGTAACCGGTCCGGCCGCTGCGTGGCGGCCGCCCCGGCCGCACAAAGCCCCTCCCGCCGGGACATCCCGAAGCAGCCCAGCGCCCCGGCCGTGGCCAGCGCCTCGGTCTGCGGCACCGACAGCTGCAGCCGGGTGGTCAGGTCCAGCAGAGAGGCGAACGGGCCGTTGGCTTTTCGTTCCTCGACCAGCCGCTCGGCGAGGGCGTCCCCGATGTGGCGCACCGCGCCCAGCCCGAGCCGGACCTCGGTGCCCGCGTTCTCGAGGGTCGCGTGGGCCAGGCTGGCGTTGACGTCCGGGCCGTGCACCGTCACGCCGTGCCGGCGCGCATCGGCCACCAGCGACTGCGGTGAATAGAAACCCATCGGCTGCGCGCGCAGCAGCGCCGCGCAGAACGCCGCGGGGTGGTGCAGCTTGAACCACGACGAGTAGAACACCAGCGACGCGAAGGACAGCGCGTGACTTTCCGGGAAGCCGAAATTGGCGAACGCCTCCAGCTTTTCGTAGGTCCGGTCGATCACCTCGTCGGGGGCGCCGTGCAGTTCGCGCATGCCGTCATAGAACCGGCCGCGCAGCCGGCGCATGCGCTCGGTCGAGCGCTTGGAGCCCATCGCGCGGCGCAGCTGGTCGGCCTCGGCGGCGGAGAAGCCGGCGCAGTCGACCGCGAGCTGCATCAGCTGTTCCTGAAACAGCGGCACCCCCAGCGTCTTTCGCAGCGCCGGCTCCATGGACGGGTGGTCGTAGACGACCGGGTCCAGACCGTTGCGCCGCCGGATGTAGGGGTGCACCGACCCGCCCTGAATGGGCCCGGGGCGGATCAGCGCGACCTCCACCACCAGGTCGTAGAAGATCCGCGGCCGCAGCCTGGGCAACGTGGCCATCTGGGCCCGCGACTCCACCTGGAACACGCCGACGGAATCGGCGCGGCACAGCATCTCGTACACCGCCGGCTCGGAGAGGTCGAGCCGGGCCAGGTCCACCTCGATCCCCTTGTGCTCGGCCACCAGGTCGATGGCGTAGTGCAGCGCCGAGAGCATGCCCAGCCCGAGCAGGTCGAACTTCACCAAACCGATTGCCGCGCAGTCGTCCTTGTCCCACTGCAACACGCTGCGGTTCTCCATGCGCGCCCACTCCACCGGGCACACATCGGCGATCGGGCGGTCGCAGATCACCATGCCGCCGGAGTGAATGCCCATGTGCCGCGGCAGGTTGCGGATCTGGTTGGCCAGGTCGACGACCTGTTCGGGTATGCCCTCGACGTCGGGCGAATCGGCGAGCCCGTTCCAGTGGCTGATCTGTTTGCTCCACGCGTCCTGCTGCCCCTGGGAGAAGCCCAGCGCGCGGGCCATGTCACGCACCGCGATCCGGCCCCGGTAGGTGATGACGTTGGCGACCTGGGCGGCGTAGTCGCGGCCGTATTTGTCGTAGACGTACTGGATGACCTTCTCGCGCTGGTCCGATTCGATGTCCATGTCGATGTCGGGCGGCCCGTCGCGGGCCGGCGACAGGAAGCGCTCGAACAGCAGCTCGTTGGCCACCGGGTCCACCGCGGTGACGCCCAGGGCGTAGCAGACCGCGGAATTGGCCGCCGATCCCCTGCCCTGGCACAGGATGTTGTTCTCTCGGCAGAACCGGGCGATGTCGTGTACCACCAAGAAGTAGCCCGGAAAGCTCAGGTGCTCAATGACTTTCAGCTCGTGCTCGATCTGGGCGTACGCGCGCGGCGCGGCATCGGCCGGCCCGTAGCGGTCGCGCGCGCCCGCCATGGTCAGCTGCCGCAGCCAGCTGTCCTCGGTGTGCCCGGCGGGCACGTCGAAGGGTGGCAGCTGCGGGGCGATCAGCGCCAGCCCGAACGCGCATTGCTCGCCGAGCTCGGCGGCGGCGGTCACCGCATCGGGCCCCCCAAAAGGCACCTGCCCGAACAACCGGGCCATCTCCTCGCCCGATCGCAGGTGCGAACCGCCCAGCGGGGCCAGCCATCCGGCGGCGGCATCCAGGGACTGCCGTGCCCGAATGGCGCCCATGGCCATGGCCAACCGGCGCCGCGGCGGCCCGGCGAAATGCGCGCCGGTGGTGGCGACGACACCGACGCCGAAACGCGGCGCCAACCCGGCCAGCGCCGCGTTGCGTTCGTCGTCGAGCGGGTGACCGTGCTGGGTCAGCTCGACGCTGACCCGGTGAGCGCCGAACCGGTCCACCAGGTCGGCCAGCGCCCGCTCCGCCGCGTCCGGGCCACCCTCGTAAAGCGCTTGGCGCACATGACCTTTGCGGCACCCGGTCAGGATGTGCCAGTGTCCGCCCGCAGCCTCGGTCAGCGTGTCGAAGTCGTAGCGCGGCTTGCCCTTCTCCCCGCCGGCCAGGTGCGCCGCGGCCAGCTGCCGCGACAGCCGCCGGTAACCTTCCGGGCCGCGGGCCAGCACCAGCAGGTGCGGGCCGGGCGGATCCGGCGTCTCGGTGCGGGCCCCGGGACCCAAGGACAGTTCGGCGCCGAACACGGTGCGCAGCTCGAGCTCGGCAGCCGCCTCGGCAAACCGCACCGCCCCGTACAGGCCGTCGTGGTCGGTCAGCGCCAGCGCCCGCAGGCCCAGCCGGGAAGCCTCCTCCACCATCTCCTCCGGGGTGCTGGCACCGTCGAGGAAGCTGAACGCCGAGTGTGCGTGCAGCTCGGCATACGGGACCGACGAGCGGGCCGGCCGGGCGTCGTCGGGCGGCCGGTATGTCCCGCGCCTGCGCGACAACGGGGCGTCCTCCGGGGGCTCCGCCGGCGCGCCGGCGTGGCGCGGCTTGCCGTCGAGCACCCGCTCCATTTCCGCCCAGCTCGGCGGACCATTAAACCAACCCATACCGGCCCACGACCGCAGTCTATCGAATATGTGTTCGAATTACCTCCGGTGCAGGACAACCGTTGTTAAACCGATCTTCAACTCCTAAACACGGTCTTAACGCTGCGGGCCTACCGCGCGCACAGGGATCGGCAGACACTGTATTAGGGCAGAAAATGACGGCGGGGTGGAGCATGGCGCAGGTGAGGGCACTGGATGCGGCATTCCTGAAAACTCACGACCCCGACCAGCACACCGGACTGGCGATCGGCGCGGTCGCCATCGTCGAGGGCGGCGCACCCGACCGCCGGCGCCTCGAAGCCCTTCTGGCGGAACGCATTCGATCGATACCGCGCTGCACGCAATTGCTGCGGGCGCACCCGACGCACGCCGGCTGGGTCGACTGCCCGGAATTCGACCTCACCCAGCATGTCCGCCGGATGGTGATCGCCCGCCCCGGTGACGACATCGAGCTGTCCCGGGGCATCGCCCACGCCCTCGAGCGACCCCTGAGCCCGGACCGCCCACCGTGGGAGTGCTGGGTGATCGAGGGACTCAAGGGCAACCGGTGGGCCATCTTGATGAAGACCCATCCCAGCCTGCTGGACGGCAACTCGCCCGCGCACCTGCTCACCAGGCTTTGCGACGATGCCGACGACACCGCTTTCGCCAATATCCCTGCGGCCAAACCGGTTTCGACGCCCCCGGCGCGCCGACCCGGCTGGGCCGATGCATTGTGGCGGGCGTCCTGGACCGCGACCGGCGCCGTCGTCGGCGCGGTCTGGCCCGCGCTGCAGGCACCCGACCGCACCGCCACACCGCGGCGTTATGCCACGGTGCGGGTCCCGATCGCCGACGTCGACCGCGTCTGCCGCAGGTTCGGGGTCACCGTCAACGACGTCGCGCTGGCCGCCGCCACCGAGGGCTTCCGGACGGTGCTGCTCGGCCGCGGCGAGGAGCCGCGGGCGGACTCGCTGCCCGCCCTGGCGCCGACGCCGGTCCGGTCACCGTACCTGCCGGTCGAGCACGACGACCCGGTCCAGCGCTTGCGGACCGTACAGACCCGATGGAGCGAGAAGGCTACGGGCGCAGCGCAATCCGGCATCGTTGAGTCGGCGCTCAATTCCCTGCCGACGGTCGTGCGGGACGGCGTCATCGCGCTGCTATCGCGGATCCCGCAGCGCGCCATCGTCGCGCTGACCACCAACGTGCCCGGGCCCCGGCACCGGCTGCGCCTGATGGGAAAGACGATGGAGCGCCTGCTGCCCATCCCCCCGACCGCCGTCCAGTTGAGCACTGGAGTCGCCGTGCTGAGCTACGGCGACGAACTGGTATTCGGCATCACCGCCGAACCCGGGGCCGCGTTCGACGTCAAGCAACTGGCCGCCGGCATCGAACTGGGCATGGCGCGGCTCGTGGCGCTCAGTCAGGATTCGGTGTTGTTCTTCGGCGATCGGCGCCGCAAGCCGGCGCGGCGCGCGTCGCACGGCCGCACGCCGGGCGCCCGCCCGCCCGCGCCGGGCCAAGCGCGGCACTGACCCACTCCCCGGCCGGCCGACCACCGTGAGAAGGTGGGGTCGTGCCACAGTCGGGATCGGTCGTCATCGACCCGCGCCGCCATGACGCGGTGCTGTTTCACGAGCCGGAGCCGGCCCTGCAGGGCAAGCTGCGTGAGGTCGGGGTGGGCACCGCCGTCTACGGCGACGACCCGCTGCAGGCGTCCCGCCGGCTGCAGGTCCGGCCCGGTCGGTGCGCGGTCGTCACCGCCGACGAAGCGGGTGTCGCGGCCGCGCGCGCCGGCGGATTCGCACTTGTCATCGGCGTCGACGCGGGGCGTGGCGACGCCCTGCGAGACGCCGGCGCCGACGCGGTGGTCGCCGACCCGGACGAGGTCGCCGTGCGCACCGGGGACCGCCGGATGTCGCAGCTGCCCGACGCGCTCACGGCCCTCGACGACCTGGCCGCGCGGCGGCCCGCGGTGTTCTTCGACTTCGACGGCACGCTGTCCGACATCGTCAACGACCCGGACGCGGCCGTCCCGGTCGACGGCGCCACCGACGCGCTGCGGCAGCTGGCGGCCAGCTGCCCGGTGGCGGTGCTCTCGGGCCGCGACCTGGCCGATGTAACGAAACGTGTTGGCGTTCCCGGGATCTGGTATGCCGGCAGCCACGGGTTCGAATTGACCGCGCCCGACGGCACGCACCACCAGAATGACGGAGCCGCCGCGGCCATCCCGGTGCTTCAGACCGCGGCCGGCGAGCTGCGCGAGCGGCTCGGCTCCATCCCGGGGGTGGTGGTGGAGCACAAGCGCTTTGGGGTCGCCGTGCATTACCGCAACGCCGGGCGCGACCGCGTCGGCGAGGTGGCGGCCGCGGTGCGCGCGGCGGGCCGCCGCGACGGCCTGCGGGTGACCACCGGCCGTGAGGTCATCGAGCTGCGCCCGGACCTGGACTGGGACAAGGGCAAAACGCTGCGCTGGGTGCTCGATCACCTGACCGGGGCGGAGTCCGGCCCGCGGACGCCGGTCTATCTCGGCGACGACATCACCGACGAGGACGCGTTCGACGCAGTCCGCGACGGTGGCGTGCCAATCCTGGTGCGGCACAGCGACGACGGCGACCGCGCCACCGCGGCGCAGTTCGCGCTCGACAGCCCCGCGCAGGCCAGCGAGTTCACCGCCCGCCTGGCGCGCCGGCTGTCGTCCTAGTTCTGGACGTATTCCACGGCGCCGTCGTCGAGCACCACCCGCGTGCCGGCGCCCTCGGCGCCCGAGGCCTCGGTGCGGAACACCGCCTTGCCCGGCTCGGTGCGCCAGATCAGCGTCGTCAGCGTCTCGCCGGGAAAAACCGGCGAGGTGAACCGCGACGCGATCGAGGTGACGTTGGCCGCGATCCCGCCGCCGAGCTCGGCGACCAGCGCGCGGCCCGCCACCCCGTAACTGCACAGCCCGTGCAGGATCGGCTTGGGGAACCCGGCCAGTTCGCGAGCGAACCACGGGTCGCTGTGCAGCGGGTTGCGGTCACCGGAGAGCCGGTAGATCAGTGCCTGGTCCTCCCGGGTGGGCAGCGCGACCCGGGCGTCGGGCTCGCGGTCGGGAATCTCGGGGGCCACCGGGCGCTGGCCCGGCACGCCGCCGAACCCGCCCTCGCCGCGGATCACCAGGGTGGTGAGCGTCTCGGCGATCAGCTTCTCCGAATCCGGATCGGTGCCCCGGCCGCGCAACACCAGGATCGCGTTCTTGCCCTCGCCCTTGTCCTGGATGTCGGCCACCTCGGTCACCACCGACAGCTTCCCCGCGGGAGGCAGCGGCGCGTGCAGCCGGATTTCCTGCGAGCCGTGTAACAGCATGGCCCAGTTGAACGTTCCGACCTTGCCGGCCGCCCCGAAGGCCGGGCAGCAGATCACCGCGTAGGTGGGCAGCACCTGCTGCTCGATGCCGTGACTGTTCTCGGTGGTGAACGACAGGTCCTCGAGGCCGGCGCCGACGCCGAGCGCGTAGAGCAAGGTGTCCCTGTCGGTCCACTCGAACAGCATCGGTTCGGTCACCGCGCCGACGGCACTCGGGTCAATCGCCATCTGAGTCTCCTTCGCGAGTATTTTCTCCACTTAACCATCGCAAACCCTTCCCACCGACGCCGTCGGCAGGGCAGGCTATCGGCATGCCGAAGCGCAGCTTGGTCCGGAATGTCTCGAAGGCAGTCGCGGCGCTCACCGCGGTAGTAATCGTCGGTGCCTGCGGCGGATCGCCGCAGGCGCGCAGCATCACGGTGACCTTCATCCGGCACGCCCAGTCGGAATCCAACGCCAGCGGGATCATCGATACCTCGGTGCCGGGCCCCGGCCTGACCCCCGAGGGCCAGGGGCAGGCGCAACAGGTCGCCCACCAGGCGGGCCACAAGGACTACGACGGCATCTACGCCTCCACCATGGTCCGGACGCAGCAGACCGCCGCGCCGCTGGCGGCGGAGCTGGGTAAGCAAGTCCAGGTGTTGCAGGGCATCCAGGAGATCAACGCGGGCTGGTTCGAGGGCAAACCCATTGCCGAGGAGAACGCGACATACCTGCTGGCGCCGGCGGACTGGCTCAGGGGCGATGTGCAGAACAGCATCCCCGGGTCGGTCAGCGGCAAGGAGTTCAACGAACAGTTCACCTCGGCCATCAACAAGGTCTACAACAGCGGCCAGCACAACCCGGTGGTGTTCTCGCACAAGTTCGCCATCGAGTACTGGACGCTGATGAACGCGAAGAACGCCAAGGACTCGCTGCTGACCAGCCACCCGTTGCCCAACACCGGGCGCGTCGTGATCACCGGCAACCCGATGAACGGCTGGACCCTGGTCGACTGGGACGGCATTCGCGACTTCCACAGCTGAGCAGCGCGTTCGTTTGCCCTTGCGATCACCACTGGGTTGATGGTGGCGACCCGCCGCGCCCGGCTCACGCCGCCCTTGCGATCACCACTGGGTTGATGGTGGCGACCCGCCGCGCCCGGCTCACGCCGCGCTTGCGATCACCACTGGGTTGACGCGGCTGCCGCCAGCCACCACGATGGCTGCATGCAGTATGTCGTTACCGGCGGTACCGGGTTTATTGGTCGCCGCGTCGTCGCCCGGCTGCTGGACACCCAGCCCGATGCGCGGGTATGGGTGCTGGTCCGGCGGCAGTCGCTGGGCCATTTCGAACGGCTCGCGGCCGATTGGGGTGAGCGGGCCAAACCCCTGGTCGGCGAGCTGCCGGCGCTGGACCTGACCGACGAGACCCTCGCCGAACTGGGCAGCTCGGATGGTCGGGTGGACCACGTCGTGCACTGCGCGGCCATCTACGACATCACCGCCGTCGACGCCGAGCAGCGGGCCACCAACGTCGAAGGCACCCGCGCCGTCATTGAGCTGGCGCGGCGGCTCGGCGCGACGCTGCACCACGTGTCCTCGATCGCCGTGGCGGGGGATTTCCCGGGCGAGTACACCGAGGACGACTTCGACGTCGGCCAGCCGTTGCCGACCCCGTACCACCAGACCAAGTTCGAGGCCGAGCTGCTGGTGCGGTCGGCGCCCGGACTGCGCTATCGGATCTACCGTCCGGCGGTGGTGGTGGGCGACTCGCGCACCGGCGAGATGGACAAGGTCGACGGCCCGTACTACTTCTTCGGCGTGCTGGCCAAGCTGGCGGTGCTGCCCAGGCTGACGCCGATCCTGCTGCCCGACACCGGGCGCACCAACATCGTGCCGGTCGACTACGTCGTCGACGCGCTCACCGCACTCATGCACGTCGAGGGCCTGGACGGCCGCACCTTCCACCTCACCGCCCCGAAAACCATTGGGCTGCGCGGCATTTACCGCGGCGTCGCCAAGGCGGCGGGTCTCCCGCCGGCGCGTGGATCGCTGCCCGGCTCCGTCGCCGCCCCGGTGCTGAAGGTGCGCGGGCGGGCCAGGGTGCTGCGCAACATGGCGGCCACCCAGCTCGGGATCCCGGCCGAGGTTTTCGACCTCGTCGACCTCAAACCCACCTTTATCAGCGACCAGACCCAAAAAGCGCTGCGCGGCACGGGCATCGAGGTACCCGAGTTCTCCAGCTACGCGGCCAGGCTGTGGCGGTACTGGGCCGAGCACCTCGACCCGGACCGGGCGCGCCGCGACGACCCGCACGGGCCGCTGCACGGCCGCCACGTCATCATCACCGGTGCGTCCAGCGGCATCGGCCGCGCGGCGGCCATCGCCGTCGCCGAAAGGGGCGCAACGGTGTTCGCCCTGGCCCGCAACGCCGACGCGCTGGATCAGCTGGTCGCCGAGATCCGCGCGGCCGGCGGTGACGCCCACGCCTTCACCTGCGACGTCACCGACTCCACCTCCGTCGAGCACACCATCAAGGACATCCTGGGCCGCTTCGACCACGTCGACTACCTGGTGAACAACGCCGGCCGGTCGATCCGCCGCTCGGTGGTCAACTCGACCGACCGGCTGCACGACTACGAGCGGGTCATGGCGGTCAATTACTTCGGCGCCGTGCGGATGGTGCTGGCGCTGCTGCCGCACTGGCGCGAGCGCCGCTTCGGTCACGTGGTCAACGTCTCCAGCGCCGGCGTGCAGGCACGCAACCCCAAGTACAGCTCGTACCTGCCCACCAAGGCGGCGCTGGACGCGTTCGCCGACGTCGTCGGCTCCGAGACGCTGTCGGACCACATCACGTTCACCAATATCCATATGCCGCTGGTCTGTACGCCGATGATCGCGCCGTCGCACCGGCTCAACCCGGTCCCCGCGATCAGCCCGGAGCGCGCGGCCGCCATGGTCGTGCGCGGCCTGGTCGAGAAGCCGGCCCGCATCGACACCCCGCTGGGCACGCTCGCCGAGGTCGGCAACTACTTCGCGCCGCGGACGTCCCGGCGGATCCTGCACCAGCTCTACCTCGGTTACCCCGACTCGGCCGCCGCCCGCGGACTGCCCACCGAGCCGGCCGCGGCTCCCCCGCCACGGCGCAAGCCGAGGCGGCCCGTCCGCGCCGTCACCGGCGGCATCCGGACGCCGCGAGCTGTCAAACGGTTGGTGCGCCGGGTGCCCGGGGTGCACTGGTAGGCCGGGCGTTTCAGCCGCACCCGATTGCGGTATTCCGGCCCGATGACCCGGACGCTTTCCGAGAAGCGGGCGGACGCCGACCCGGTGGCCGCCGCCGCCCACCTGGTCGCGACTCGAGGCGCCGCGGTGATGTCCTCTCTCGACGTGACGCGAAGCCTGGGCGCGGGCCGCGAGGAGTGGACCCGATTCGCCCGGCACTGGCAGCGGCTGGGACCCGACCCGTACGCGGCGGCGTTGGGGGTGCAGCGGCTGCGCCGGTACGGCCAGTACTCCTTTCGCGACGGCGCGCTGCGCCCGGTGCCCAAGAGCACGTTCGTGCAGCCCGAGGACTCGAACCCGCTCTACATCGGCAAGGACCGCGACTTCGAGCCGCTGACCGACGCGTTCGCCCGGGATCCCTTGCTGTGCAGGCTCATCGACCTGCTCGCCCGGGTGGCGGCGGCGCTGGACGACGTGGCGGACTGGAACGTCAAGGTGCATCCGTTCCGGGTCCGCTCGTTGTCCGGCGACGGCGGCCGCCCCACACCCGAGGGCATGCACCGCGATGGCGTCACCTTGGTCAGCTCGCTGCTGGTCGGGCGGCGCAACGCCATCGGCGGCGAGAGCACGGTGTGTGACCTGGACGGCAGGCAGCTGCTGGCGACGACGCTGAGCGAACCCGGCACGCTGATGCTGGGCGACGACCGCCGCACCCTGCACGGCGTCTCCCCGATCCGGCCGATCGACGGCTCGGGCCCGGCCCAGCGCGACGTCCTGGTGGTCACCTTCGCCTCGGCTTGGCCCTAAGCGACGGTATCGTTGCCGCGGTGAGGCCCGTATTCGTCGACGTCGACACCGGCGTCGACGACGCGCTGGCGCTGATGTACCTGTTCGCCAGCCCGGACGCCGACGTGGTCGGCATCGCCTCCACCGGGGGAAACGTTGCGGTGCAGCAGGTTTGCGAGAACAACCTGGGCCTGCTCAAGCTGTGCGGCCGCACCGGCGTGCCGGTCTCCAAGGGCTCCGAGGAGACCCTCACCGGGCCGATGCGGCTGCCCTCGAAGGTCCACGGCCCCCGCGGATTGGGCTATGCCGACCTGCCGCCCACCGATCGCCGGCTCACCGAGCACGACTCGGCGACCGCGTGGGTGCGCGCCGCTCACGCCCATCCCGGCGAGCTCATCGGAGTGGCCACCGGCCCGCTGACCAATCTGGCGCTCGCCCTGCACGCCGAGCCGGCGCTGCCGACGCTGCTGCGCCGGCTGGTCGTCATGGGCGGTTCCTACGATCACCGCGGCAACACCACCGCGGTGGCCGAATGGAACATCAGCGTCGACCCCGAGGCCGCCGCCGAGGTCCTGGACGGCTGGGCAACCGTTGCGCCGCAACGGCTTCCGATCCTGTGCGGGCTGGACCTGACCCGCAAGGTGGCGATGACCCCGGAGCACCTCGCCAGGCTGGCGGACGCGGCCGGGTCGACGGCGACGCCGATGAACGCCGGCGACGAGCCCGGCACACGGTCGACCGCGTCCAACCCATTGATCCGGGTCATCGAGGATGCGATGCGGTTCTATCTGGAGGCCTACCACGACATCGGCCACGGCTTCCAGGCGCACCTGCACGATCCGCTGGCCGCCGCCGCGGCGCTCGACCCGGGGCTCGTCACCACCCGGCCCGCAACGGTGGACATCGAGCTGACGGGGACGCTGACCCGCGCCATGACGGTGACCGACTGGTCGGGGCGCCGAGAACCCAACGCGCTCATCGGGATTGACGTGGACGCGCCCGCCTTCTTCGACCGGTTCATCGAACGGGTTGGGACCTTCGCGCGCCGGTTGCCCAATACCTGATGACGATTCGCCTCACCGACGTCGCGCGCGTGGGGTGTCGTGCTGCTGACCGCCCTGGTCCGGGCGCTGCTGTTGGGCGTCAATCCCGGCTCGGAGGTGCTGACGGCCGGCGTGTGGGTCGATAGGGTGCACTCCGTGACGTCGCTCGGCCTGGCCGTGGCGGACCGGCCTAGGGCGCGAGTCGTTGGTACCGCGGGGTCAAGCGCCGCCCCGTGTCCGGCGTGCCGTGGAAGTCATTTCTGCAACGTGAATTGATTGACGTCGACGTATCCGATACGGAACATCTCGGCGCAGCCGGTCAGGTATTTCACGTACCGTTCGTAAACTTCCTCCGATTGCAGCGCGATGGCTTGGTCCTTGTGGGCTTGCAGTGCTGCAGACCAGATGTCGAGCGTCTTCGCGTAGTGCGGCTGGAGCGACTGGACGCGACTTACCGTGAAGCCATTCGCGGTGGCGCGTTCTTGCACCATCGGTATCGAGGGCAGCCGGCCACCCGGGAAGATCTCGGTGACAATGAATTTGACGAATCGAGCGAACGTGAACGAAAGGGACATGCCGCGTTCGACCATCTCCGTCGGATGTAACCCGGTGATGGTATGCAGCAGCATGACCCCGTCGTCGGGCAGCAGGTCATGCGCCAGGGTGAAGAACGCGTCGTAGCGCTCGTGTCCGAAGTGCTCGAAAGCGCCGATGCTGACGATCCGGTCGACGGGCTCGTCGAACTGCTCCCACCCCTGCAGCAGGATCCTCGCGGAACGCGGGCTATCGGATTGGGCGATCAGCTTCTCGACGTGATTGGCCTGGTTGCGGCTCAGGGTTAGGCCGACGACGTTGACGTCGTACTTTTCCAGAGCTCGCATCATCGTGGCTCCCCAACCGCAGCCGATGTCGAGCAACGTCATGCCCGGTTGCAGCCCAAGTTTGCCTAGGGCGAGGTCGATCTTGGCGATCTGCGCCTCTTCCAGCGTCATGTCGTCGCGCTCGAAATAGGCGCAGCTGTACGTCTGGGTCGGGTCGAGGAATAGCCGGAAGAATTCGTCCGACAGGTCGTAGTGCGCCTGCACATCGTCGAAGTGCGGCGTCAAATCAGTCCCCTCGGGGGGCTCCGACGTGGTAGGCATCGTGACAGCCTAGTCGGCGATTTGAGCGCCCCGAAAACAGTGAAGTCTCCCGTTCAGCTAGGCGTCGATACCGAACGGATGACGCTGCGGCGTGCCGCCGCAGTGGCGCCAAGGTCCGGATGACGCCGTCACTCGTAGCTGCCTTCCAGATACCAGCGCCGCTGGCGGTAGCACAGCAGAAACGCCCGCTCGCTTTCCAGCAAGACCTGGGCCCGGGCGGTGCGGCCCCTTCCCACGTCGGGATCCCACCACCGCTCGTCGACCGGCCACGGCCCGGCCCACCAGTCCAGCCGCTCGTCCCGGCCGTGCACCGTCAGCCACGCCGGGTCGGCGGAGAACAGCCCCCGGCCGGTCACCCGCACCGGATTCCCTTGGCCGTCAAGCAATTCCACCGGGTCGTCCAGCAACACCGCCGGTGACGGCTCGGGCAGCCGCCCGGGCCACGGCAGACTCGGGTCGGCCCGCGGCACCGGTTCGTCGCCCAACGGGGTCAACGTGATGCGTTCGGCCGGTCCGCGTCCGCCGGACAGCACCGGCACCCGCACCGCCTCCGGGCCGAGCAGGCCCTGCACCCGCACCAGCGCCCGGCGGGCCCGCAGCCGGTCCTCCTCGCCGAGGCCGCCCCACAGCGGCAGCTGCAGCGCCTCGGCCGACACCACCTCGACCGCCTGCAGCCGCAGCAGCGTCACCGCCGCCGTCGGGCGGGGGTTGCGCGCGGTCCGGCTGCTCAGCCAGCCGTCCAGTTGCCAGCGCACCCGGTCGGCGGTGGCGTCCTCGGTCAACGGCTCGGCGCACCGCCACACCCGGTGCAGCTCTTCGCCGTTGGCGGTGACGGCGTGAATGGCCAGTCGGGTGCAGCCCACCCCGGCGCCCATCAGCGTCCGATGCAGCGCGGCGGCCAGCGAGCGCCCGGCGAAGGCCGCGGCGTCGACCCGGTCGATCGGCGGGTCGCAGTCCAGCACGGCCTCCAGCTCCTCCGGGGGCTCGCGCCCGGACGGTCCCCGCTCGGGTTCACCGCGGGCCAACCGGTGCGCGGCCATCCCGTCGGCGCCGAACCGGGACGCCACGTCGGTCGCCGACAGCGCGGCGAACTGCCCGATAGTGCGAATCCCCATGCGCCACAACAGGTCCGTCAGTTCTTCCCGCCCCGGGCCACACAGGCTGGGTTCGGTGGCGAGTTGGCGGATCGACAGCACGGACAGGAACTTCGCGTCACCGCCCGGCGGGACGATCCGGCCCGCCCGCGCGGCGAAGACCGCGGTGGACAACCGGTCGGCGATCCCGACCTGGCACTCGGCGCCGGCCGCGGCGACCGCGTCGGTCAGCCGCTCGGCGGCGTCGGCCTCGGAACCGAAATAGCGGGCCGCCCCGCGCACTGCCAGCACCAAGAGCCCGGGCCGCAGCACCTCGGCGCGCGGCACCAGGTCGTCCACCGCCGCGATGACCGACTCGAAGAAACGGGCGTCGCGGTCCGCGTCGGCGGTGGTGACGTGCAGCTGCGGGCAGCGGGCCGCCGCCTCCCGGCGCCGCAGCCCCCGCCGCACCCCCGCCGCGCGGGCGGCCGCCGAGCAGGCGATCACCCGATTGGCCAACGTGACCGCCACGGGGGCGGTCGCGGACAGGCCCGCGGCCACGGCCGCCGCGACCGCCGGCCAGTCCATGCACCAGATGGCCAGCACCCGGGATGCCATTGGAGAATTCATCCGGCTCGCGCCCGGGCGGCCACCCGCCGTCCCGCACAGACCCCGCTGACCTGCAGCCGCACCCGGCCGATCCGGCCGAATCCGGGGCGGCCTCCGGCAGTGAGCTCATAGCCGCAGACCCGGGCCTCCAGCCGGGTGGGCGCCCCCTGCCAGTCACCGTCGGTGACCAGCACGGTGCACCCCTTGTTGCGGGCCCGCGCCACCACCGCGCGCGCCCGGGTCTGCGGCACCCGGCGCCCGCCCAGGCCGAGGACCACCAGATCCATGCCGTCGACGAGCACCGCGGCCACCTCCACCGGGTCGGTGCCGGGATCCGGGATCACCGCGACCCGGCTCAGATCCGCCCCCATCTCGGCGGCGGCCAGCAGCCCGATGTCCGGCTGGCCGACGATGGCCACGTTCCCCCCGGCCGCCGTCACCGCGGCCACCATGCTCAACAACAGCGACCGCGCGCCCGACAGGACCGCCACCGTCCCGCGCGGCAGGGGCGCCGGCAGCGACTCCGCCAGCCAGCGCGGCAGCGCCAGCTGGGCCTCCGATTCCGGCAGCAGGCCTTCGGCGGGGGCTCGCCCAGACATCACAGCCATCCGCCTGCGCAGAGATTCCAGCTGCTCAGCACGGTTATCGGAGGCCAAAGCCGCGGTCATGACCGCCCCCTGTTCGAATATATGTTCGATACATTCCGGAGTAAACACCCACCCTCCGACAACCGTCAAGAAACGTGAGAGGCTGCTTTATGCGCTCGGTGCTGGTGTGGCTGATGGTGCTTTTTTGCTGCACTTTTCCCGCGCCGGGCGCCGCCGCGCCCTGCCGACCGGCGGAGCTGTTCGCCACCGACAACACCGATCCGCTGTTCGAGGCGCAGGCCGCCGCGACGATCGCGTCAAGCGGCGCGACGGTGACGGGATCGACCCCGCTCGACGGGGTGTACTGGTCGAGCGCGCTGCACCGGAACACCCGGGAGCGCTCGCGGGAATTTCACCTGTGCGGCGCCGACGGCTCGTTGCACACCGCCGCCGAGGCGCTGCGCCGCCAGTTCAACCAGGAAGCGGTGCTGGCCTTCGACTACGAGCGCGCGCCGGACCAAGACGCGATGATCATCGCCGTGCCCGATGTCGACATCGCTCGCTTCAGCGACGCGCTGGCGGCCGACCCGGTCGCCCGTGACCGCATCCGGGGCGGATCCGTCACCACCACCGACCACACCCTGATCCTGGTCGCCGGAAACGACGATCGAGACGTCGCCCGCCGACTCGTCGGCGAGGCCGGCGGGAACTGGGAGGCGGCCACCATCGCCTACGGCAGAAGCGAATTCGTGGAGTAGCCCAGCCGCGAGTGTGCGGCTGGCCGCACGTTCGGCCTCGAGTGTGCGGCTGGCCGCACGTTCGGCCGCAGAAAGCGACGCGACCTTACTCCCACTCGATGGTGCCCGGCGGTTTGCTGGTGATGTCCAGCACCACGCGGTTGACCTCGGCCACCTCGTTGGTGATGCGGGTCGAGATGCGCTCCAGCACCTCGTAGGGCACCCGGGTCCAGTCGGCGGTCATGGCGTCCTCGCTGGACACCGGCCGCAGTACGATCGGATGCCCGTAGGTCCGGTTGTCGCCCTGCACACCGACCGAGCGGACCTCGGCCAATAGCACCACCGGACACTGCCAGATCAGGTTGTCCAGGCCGGCGGCGGTGAGTTCCTCGCGCGCGATCGAGTCGGCGCGCCGCAGGGTCTCCAACCGCGCCGCGGTGACCTCGCCGACGATCCGGATGCCCAGACCGGGCCCCGGAAAGGGTTGGCGGGCAACGATATCCTCCGGCAGGCCCAGCTCACGCCCGACGGCGCGGACCTCGTCCTTGAACAGCAGCCGCAGTGGCTCGACGAGCCGGAACTTCAGGTCGTCGGGCAGGCCGCCGACGTTGTGATGGCTCTTGATGTTGGCGGTCCCGCTGCCCCCGCCGGATTCCACCACGTCGGGGTACAGCGTGCCCTGCACCAGGAACTCGACCTCAGACCCGGTGTCGCTGAGGATGTCTCGCACCGCCCCCTCGAAGGCCCGGATGAACTGGCGGCCGATGATCTTGCGCTTGCCCTCCGGGTTGGTCACCCCCGACAGCGCCCGCAGGAAGGTTTCCGCGGCGTCGACGGTGACCAGGTTGGCACCGGTGGCGGCCACGAAGTCGCGCTGGACCTGCGCGCGCTCGCCGGCGCGAAGGAGCCCGTGGTCGACGAAGACGCAGGTCAACCGGTCACCGATGGCGCGCTGCACCAGTGCGGCCGCCACCGCCGAGTCCACCCCGCCGGACAACCCGCAGATCGCATGCCCGTCGCCGATCTGTTCGCGCACCTGCTCGACCAGCGAGCTGGCGATGTTGGCGGGCGTCCACTCCGCGCCCAGCCCGGCGAAGTCGTGCAGGAACCGGCTGAGCACCTGCTGCCCGTGCGGGGTGTGCATGACCTCGGGGTGGTACTGCACCCCGGCCAGCCGGCGGCCCCGGTTCTCGAAGGCGGCCACCGTCGCGCCCGCGCTGCTGGCGACCACGTCGAAGCCCTCCGGCGCGGCCGTGACCGCGTCACCGTGGCTCATCCAGACCGGCTGGACGCTGGGCAGCCCCGAATGCAGTTCACCGCCAACCACTTTCAGTTCGGTGCGGCCGTACTCGCTGGTGCCGGTGTGGGCGACCGTCCCGCCCAGGGCCTGCGCCATGGCCTGGAATCCGTAGCAGATGCCAAACACCGGCACACCGAGGTCGAACACCGCGGGATCGAGCTGCGGGGCACCCTCTTCGTAGACGCTGGACGGCCCCCCGGACAGCACCAGCGCCGACGGCCGCCTGGCCTTGATCTCGTCGATCGACGCCGTGTGCGGGATGACCTCGGAGAAGACCCGCGCCTCCCGGACGCGCCGGGCGATCAGCTGCGCATACTGCGCGCCGAAGTCGACGACGAGCACCGGTCGAGTGGGTGCCGCATGCCCGTCGACGTCAGCAGGTTCGGTCACGGCAGTGAGTCTAGTAGTAGCGGGTAACACCCCTTCTGCCGAGCACATCAGGGGGCCATGGGCTCGATCCAGCTCCTGGTGTGCCTCAGGAGTGTGCCGGCACCCCCGTCGGTCTCGGGCATCAGATCGAACTCGACTGACAAGGTGGGTTGGCGCGGCCCGTACTGCACCCAACACAACCGCCGGGGCGGTTCCAACGAGGTCACGCGGCACAGTGCGGTGTTGTCCCGGCCGCGACCGTGACGCCTCAGCCGAAACGACGTGCCCACCCGGAGTCGTTCGTGATCGGCGGCGTCGACCGCCTCCCAGGTGTCATACCACTCCGCGATGCTGGCCGCCGTCGTGATCAGCTCCCACACTTCTTCGGGCGGTGCGGCGATGCGTATCGAGTCGGACAGCGTTTGAGTCGTGGCGCCACGGAAAATCATGCTCGTCGGCTCTCTGCGCTGGTCCGTGCCGGAAGGGCCTCGCGCACTTGGGATCTCTGCACATGGGGCCGAGCGCCCACTCGTCGGGGCCACCAGAACCAGCGGCCCAGCAGGGCGGCAATCGACGGGGTCATCAGCGACCGAACGACCAGCGTGTCGAAAAGCAATCCGATGCCGACGGTGGTGCCGAACTGGCCGATGATCCGTAGATCGCTGAACACGAAGGAAGACATGGTGAACGCGAAAACCAGGCCGGCGGAGGTCACCACGGCCCCCGTTCCGCCCATCGCGCGGATGATGCCCGTTTTGATGCCGGCGCCGATTTCCTCTTTGAACCGGGACACCAGTAGCAGGTTGTAGTCCGATCCGACGGCCAGCAGGATGATGACGGCCATCGCTATGACCAGCCAGTGCAACGGAATACCGAGGATGTCCTGCCACACCAGCACCGACAGGCCGAACGACGCGCCCAGCGACAGCACCACCGTGCCGATGATGACCAGGGCGGCGATCGGGCTCCCGGTGATGACCAGCATGATGACGAAGATCAGGCAGGCGGCCGCCGTCGCCGCGATCAACAGGTCGTATTCGGCCGCGTGACTCATGTCGTTGTACGTCGCAGCGGTACCACCCAGGTAGATCCTGGCGTCCTCCAACGGGGTTCCCTTGACGGCCTTCAGCGCGGCCTTTCGGATCGCCTCCACTTGCGAGACCCCCTGGGGGGTGGCGGGATCCCCGTCGCGGGTGATCACGAAGCGGGCGGCCTTTCCGTCGGGCGAGAGGAACATCGCCAGGCCCCGCTTGAAGTCCGGGTTGTCGAAGACCTCCGGCGGCAGGTAGAACGAGTCGTCGTTCCTTGCGGCGTCGAAGGCTTGTCCCATCGCGGAGGCGCCTTGCTGCGCGACGTCCATTTGATCCAGCAGGCCGGTAAACGTGCTGTACATCGTCAGCGTCATGTCGCGCATGGTCGTCGTGGCGTCGATGATCGGTGGCAGCAGTGAAATGAGTTGCGGCATCAGGCTGTCCAGTCGGTCGGTCTCCTTGACCAGACCGCCCAGCTCGTCGGTGAGCTTGTCGACGCCGTCGAGGGCGTCGAATGCCGACCGCAGCGCCCAGCAGATGGGAATGTCGAAACAGTGCCGCTCCCAATGCAGGTAGCCGCGCAGCGGCCGGAAGAAGTCGTCGAAATCGGCGATGCGGTCCCGCACTTCGGAGGTGTCGGCGACGATCTCTCTCGTTTCGCCCGCGATGTCGTGGGTGGCGCCGGCGAGCTGACGCATCAGCGCGAGCATGCGTCGCATGGTGTCGACGACGCCGGTCATTTGATCGGCGACGGCGCGCATGTCGGCCATGCGGTCATGCAGGTACTTCATGTTCTCGGTCAGCGTGGTGCCCTGGATGCTGATCTGAAACGGAATGGAGGTGTGCGTGATCGGGGCGCCCAGCGGCCTGGTGATGGACTGGACCCGCGCGACCCCGTCGGCTTGAAAGATGCCCTTGGCCACCCTGTCCAGGACGAGCATGTCGGCGGGATTGCGCATGTCGTGGCCGGCCTGGACCAGCATCAGGTCGGGATTGAGCCGCGCGGGCGAGAAGTGCCGGTCGGCGGCGGCGTAGCCCATGTTGGACGGTGTGGTCGGCGGCAGGTACTTGCGGTCGTTGTAGCTCGTCGTGAAGGACGGCAGCGCCAGCAGTCCGACAAGGGCGGTCGCGGTCGCGGCGGCCAATATCGGTGCGGGCCATCGGACGACGGCGGTGCCCATCCGCCGCCACCCGCGTGTCTTGATTTTCCGCCTGGGGTCCAACAGGCCGAATCGACCACCGAGCGTGATGATGGCCGGACCGAGCGTGAGCGCGCCCGCGACCATCGTCAACATCCCGATGGCGCACGGCGCGCCCAGGGTTTGAAAATAGGGCAGCCTGGTGAAGCTGAGGCAGAACATCGCGCCGGCGATCGTCAGGCCCGACCCGAGGACGACGTGGGCGCTGCCTCCGAACATGGTGTAGTAGGCCGCTTCCCGGTCCTCGCCGGCCTGACGGGCCTCCTGGTACCGGCCCACGACGAAGATCGCGTAATCGGTCCCCGCCGCGATCGCGAGTATGGGAAGGATTTGCACCGCGAAGGTCGAGAGCCCAAGGACGCCGTGGTCTCCGAGGAACGCGATCACCCCTTGCGCGGCGGGCAGTTCGATAGCGACCATCAGCAACGTCAGCAGCACGGTGGCCAGCGAGCGGTACACGATCAGCAGCATGAGGACGATGACCCCGACGGTCACGCCCATCACCTTGCGGGCGCTCTTGTTGCCGAATTGGAGTTCATCGGTGGTCACTGCCGCGGGGCCTGCCACGTAGGCCCTGATGCCGTTGGGCGCATGCACGTTTGACACGATGCGGCGCACGGCGTCGACGGACTCATTGGCCAGCGTCTCACCCTGGCGGCCGGCGAGGAAAACCTGGACGTAGGCGGCTTTACCGTCGGAACTTTGGGAGCCGGCCGCCGTGAGCGGATCGCCCCAGAAGTCCTGAACGTGCTGGACGTGTTTGTGGTCCTTGACGAGCTCGCCCACCAGGTCGTCGTAGAACCGGTGCGCGGCATCACCCAACGGGGTTTGGCCTTCGAGGACGACCATGACCGCGCTGTCGGTGTCGAATTCGTTGAACACCTGGCCGATGCGCTTCATGGCCTGGACCGCCGGGGCGGCGTCGGGGCTCATCGACACCGCGTGCGCCTCTCCGACCGCTTCCAGTTGCGGGACAACGATGTTGGTGACCGCTGCCAGCGCGAGCCAGAAGAGCAAAATGGGCACCGAAAGGCGGCGCACCGTTCGCGCGATCACGCGGACTTCACCAGGCAGAAGGTTTGCGGGTGGATCCCCGACACGGTGCGCTGGACCTTGACGTCACCGTTCACGGTGATTCGGCAGCCGATGCTCGCGTCGTCGCCCTGCGCGACGACGTTGACGCTCACGGCCGGGGCCGTCGTGGCCGCGCTGTACGTCCACGGCAGCCGCATGGCGTCGGCTCGCTGGGGCGCGGCATCGACGTCGAGATAGTTGATATCGGCCGCGCTTCCGGTCGGCCCGAACACTTCCAGGGTCACGCGCTTGGGGTTGAAGGGCTTGATGTCATCTGCTCGACGCCCGTCCGCGAACGCGGCGCCCCAGGCGCCGAAGACCCCATGCAGGCGGTAGACGGCGAAGGCCGACAGGGCGACCACCACCAGGACCAGCAGCGGAATCCACATGCGTTTGACGACAATCATCCTCGCCCTCGGTCTCCGCTCGAAACGATTCTAAGTCAGATAACTAACATAGTAGCGCTGCCGGGTTCGCCGCACAATCACGAACTATCAGCTGATCGGCCGAAATATGGCGGTTCCGAAAAGGCTTGCCCAACTTCCGGCATTCGGAGTAAGTTGTGCAACTAACTGGATTACCGGAAAGGATCGCAGCGACCATGGGTATCAACACACATCGATTCGGCCCCTGGGCGGTGGTGACCGGGGCGTCGTCGGGGATTGGGCAGGAGTTCGTTCGCCAACTCGCCGATGCGGGCATCAACGTGGTGCTGGTCGCGCGGCGGCTGGCGGCGCTGCAGGAGCTGGGCGCGGCGATTGCCGATCGTTACGGCGTCGCCTATCGCGCCGTCGGCGTCGACCTGTCCGACCCGGGCGCGCTGACTCCAATCATCGAGGCCACCAAGGACATAGACGTCGGCCTGTTGGTGTCCAACGCCGGCGCGGCGCTTCCGGGGCCGTTCCTGGACTCCGATCTGCTGATGCAGCGGGCGATTCTGCGGCTCAACACGGCCGCACACCTGGACCTCACGCATCACTTCGGTGAGCGGCTGGCGCGGCGCGGCCGCGGCGGCATCGTGCTCGTCTCGGCCCTGGGGGCGATACACGGCGTGCCGTACCTGGCCCACACCGCGGCGACCAAGGCCTACGCGGCAAGCCTCGGCGTCGGTCTGCACGGCGAGCTGGCCAAGCGCGGAGTGCATGTCACGGTGCTCTACCCGGGGCCCACCCGCACGCCCGCAATCGCCGAATTGGGCCTGGATCCCGACCGGATGCCGATACCGCCCATGGCACCGGATGTTTGCGCGCGCGAAGCGCTGCGCGCGCTGCAGCGCAACCGCGTTCGCTGCGTACCCGGCCGCCTCAACCGGCTGACCGCCGCGCTGGTGCCGGCGGCGGTCACCCGCTCGATGATGTCGCGGATGTTGTCGCGACCGAGCCGCGTCACGACCACCACCGCGTAGCCATGAACATCTGCCTCATCACCGGCGCCACCGACGGCATCGGGAAGGTCACCGCGACCGCGCTGGCACGCAACGGCCACACGATCGTGCTGGCCGCGCGCAACGAGGGCAAGGCCGCGGATGTCGCATCCGAAATCGTTGCGTCCACGGGTAACCGGGATGTCGGCTACCTCGTCGCCGACCTCACGTCGCTCGCACAGCTGCGCCGGCTGGCCGAGGCGTTCGTGGCGCGCTACCCGCGGCTGGACGTTCTGATCAACAACGCCGGCGTCGTCATGCCGCACCGCATCCTGACCGAGGACGGCCACGAGACGACGTTTCAGGTCAACTATCTCGCGCAGTTCTATCTCACCCAATTGCTGCTCGGGGCATTGGAAGAGAGCCCGCAGGGCAGGATCGTCAACCTGAGCTCGAGCGTGTACCGCGCCGGTACGTTCGACCCGGGCAATTTGCAAGGCGAACGCCGGTTCTCGACCATCGGCGCCTATGCCGCATCCAAGCTATGCGTGTTGCTGTTCACCACCGAGCTCGCGCAACGGCTTGCGCCGACACGCGTCACCGCGAACGCCGTGCACCCCGGCATCGTCAGAACGCCGATGATGCGCGGCGCGCAGGGGGTGTTGCGCGCGGTGTCCTATGCCGCGCTGCCCTTTTCGCGGTCCCCGGACAAGGGCGCCACCACGTCGGTGTTCCTCGCCGACTCACCCGACGCGGCACAGCTCTCCGGGCAGTACTTCACGAACGCCCGGCCGAAGAAGATCAGGACGGCGCACAACACCCCGGAGAACCGGGGTCTGCTGTGGAACCTGAGCATGGAAGCGTGCGGTCTATAGTCCGTGAGTGATATGGCTGACTCAATCGACGCTGACGCAGCCGCCCCGCCGAAGCCCCCCGGCAAGCGGGAGCGGTTGATCGCCGCCGCATGCGACCTGTTCTATCGCCAGGGGATCGCCGGCACCACGCTCGCCCACATCGCCGAGGCGGCCGAGGTGCCCCTGGGCAACGTGTATTACTACTTCAAGACCAAAGACGACATCGTGGCCGCCGTCGCCGAGGCGCGCACCGAGGAAATCCGTTCCGCCACCGCCGCCCTGCAGCGCCGGCACGGCACTCCCAAGGCCCGGCTCAAGGCCCTCGTGGCAATGCTGGCGGAGTCCCGCGACATGATCGCAGACCACGGCTGCCCGCTCGGAACCCTGTGCGCGGAGCTCGCCAACCAGCCGGGGCAATCGCCGGCCTTGACCGCTCCTATCATGCAAACCCTGCTCGACTGGACCGAGCAGCAGTTCCGGGCGATGGGCCGCCGCGACGCCCGCGACTTGGCTCTCGAACTCGTCATCGCTTACGAGGGCAGCGCCGTCCTCACCAACGCCCTGGCGCAGCCCGAGGTGATGGCCCACCAAGCTCGCCGCCTCGAAAAGTGGATAGCCGCACTGCAGGTGTGAGCCGCCGGGCGTGGATCGACGCCCTGCTCGACGACTGAGCCCTACAACCCGAACGCCTGCCGCACCGCGCTGACGGTCTGCGGATCGCCTTCGAAGTTGACGCGCCGCAGCGCCGCCTTGCGCTTGGCTTCGGTCGGCCCCAACCGGGCGTTCACCAGATCCGCCGCGCCGGCGGTGAGAGTCACCGAAGGCTCGCCGCGAGCGGCGGTCAGCCGCCCCCGCGTTATCGCGAACTCGAATCGGCGGCCGTCGATCTCGGCGCGGCAGGTCACCTCCAAGCCGGCCGCGCGGGCCGAGTTGAAACCCAACAGAATTCCGGCCAGGAAGCCGTTCAGCGGCGTCGCCGGCCCATCCCCGATCGGGTCGAGCCGGTCCAGCCCGAACCACGCGATGCTCTGCAGGATCGGCAGCACCCGCTGCCATCCCAGTTCGCTGAGGGTGTAGACGGTGCGCCCGATCGGCGCGGGCAGGTCGGCGCGGTCGACGAGCCCGGCCTCCTGCAGCTCCTTGAGGCGCTCGGCCAGGAGGTTGGTCGCGATGCCGGGCAACGCGTCGCGCAGGTCGCCGTAGCGGCGGGCGCCGCCCACCAGCTCACGCAGGATCAGCAGCGTCCACCGCTCGCCCACGACGTCGAGGCCGCGGGCGATCGGGCAGTTCTGGTTGTAAACCCTGCGGGACGCCACGACACAAAGGTTACCGGGATACGGACATCTTTTTCAAGCTCCCACTTGATTTATTTGTCTAGCAGCTTTAGCGTCTTGTCAATGAGCACCGAACCCCTCCTCCGGAACCGACCGATTGCCGCACTCGCCGTCATCTGCCTCGGCGTGTTCGTCATCAGCGTCGATGCCACCATCGTCAACGTCGCGCTGCCCACGTTGTCGCGGGAACTCGGCGCCGACACCGCCCAGCTGCAGTGGATCGTCGACGCCTACACGCTGGTGATGTCCGGCCTGCTGCTCTCGGCGGGCAGCCTGTCCGACCGTTACGGCCGGCGGGGGTGGCTCAACTCCGGGCTCGCGCTGTTCGCGCTCACCTCCGCGGTCGCGGCGCAGGCCAATTCGGCCGACGCCCTGATCGCCGCCCGAGCCGCCATGGGCATAGGCGCGGCGGTGATCTTCCCGACCACGCTCGGACTGATCACCAACATCTTCACCGACACGGCCGCGCGCGCCAAAGCGATCGGGCTGTGGGCGGCGATGGTTGGCGTCGGGGTGGCCGTCGGACCGATCAGCGGCGGCTGGCTGCTCGAACACTTCTGGTGGGGCTCGATTTTCATGGTCAACATCCCCGTGGCCGCTGTGGCCATCGTCGGTGGCTTTCTCTTCGTCCCTACCTCGCGGGACCCGGCCGCACCGCGCGTCGACGTCCCCGGGCTGGTGGTGTCCGCCGCCGGGATCACGGCCATGGTCTACACGGTCATCCAGGCGCCCAGCTGGGGATGGACCAATGGTCGGACCGCGACCGGATTTGCCCTTGCGGCAACGCTCCTCGCCGGGTTCGCGCTGTGGGAGCGGCGGACCACCCATCCGATGCTGGACGTCTCGGTGTTCGGTAACCGCCGGTTCTCCGGCGGCAGCCTGGCGGTGACCGCCGGCTTCCTGACGTTGTTCGGGTTTATCTTCGTGATCACCCAGTACTTCCAATTCATCAAGGACTACAGCGCGTTTCAGGCCGGCGTGCGCCTGCTTCCGGTCGCCGCCTCCATCGCGCTGGCCAGCATCCTGGGGCCCCGGCTGGTGGAACGAATCGGCACGACGGCCGTCGTCGCCGGCGGCCTGACCGTGTTCGCTGCCGGACTGGCCTGGGCGTCCACGGCCGACGGCGCCACGCCCTACTACCAGATCGCCGGCCAGATGCTGCTGCTCGGCGGAGGGCTCGGCCTGACCGTTTCGCCGGCCACCGAGGCCATCATGGGATCGCTGTCGGTCGACAAGGCCGGCGTCGGGTCGGCCGTCAACGACACGACGCGCGAACTCGGCGGCACGCTCGGGGTCGCCATCGCGGGCAGCGTGTTCGCCTCGGTGTACTCCGGACATCTCGGGGCGGCCGCGTTGACCGGATTGCCGGTCGAGTCGATGCGGCGCTCGATGGCGTTGGCACACAGCGTGATCGGGCGGCTGCCTATCCAACAGGCGGGCCCGGTCCGTGCCGTCGTCGATCGCGCCTTCCTCGACGGGCTGCGGGTGAGCTCCCTGGTGTGCGCGGGCATCGCGCTGGGCACCGCGATCGTCGTGGCCTGGCTCCTGCCGGCACGCGCGCGGCACGTGACGCCGTCTCCCGAACTGGCCAAGGCCTAAGAACTCCCACACACAGAAAGGCGCGAAACCAATGAGTACAACTGAAAGCAGCTATGTCCTCGGGCACGCCGACGCCGAGGTGCAGCGGCTGCTCCTGCAGGGGCGGCTCTATGATGGCTACACCGAGCACGCGCTGCGGCTCGCCGGGCTGCGGCCGGGCATGCGGGTGCTCGACATCGGCAGCGGCCCCGGCGACGTATCGTTCGTCGCCGCCCGGCTGGTCGGCCCTACCGGGAGCGTCCTCGGCGTCGACGCCGCGCCCGCGATGGTCGAGCTGGCCCGCGCCCGCGCCGCCGAAAAAGGCTTGTCCACCGTACGTTTCACACAGGGCGTGATCGACGCGATCGCCCTGGACGAACCGGTCGACGCGGTGATCGGCCGGCTGATCCTGATGCACCTGCCGGACCCTGCCGCCACGCTGCGGCGCCTCAGCTCCCTGGTGCGGCCCGGCGGCGTGATCGCGTTTTCCGAGAACGACATCGCCGCGACGCGCAGCATCCCCGACATGCCGCTGTTCGGGCGGGTCACCGACGGGATCGTCCGCTCCTTCGAGGCCATGGGCCTGTCCGCCCGGTTCGGCACCACGCTGCACGCGGTCTTCGGCGACGCCGGCCTGGGCGCGCCGCGGCTGACCCTCGGCGCTCCGATCGGGACCGCCGCCGACACCGACATCCTGGCCTACGCCGCCGAGGTGTGGCGGTTGGTCCTGCCCGTCGCACAACAGGCGGGCCTGGTCACCGACGGGCTCGACGACATCGACGAATTCGTCCCGCGATTCCGACGCGAAGCGCTCGCGGCCGACGCCCTCATCTTGATGGCGCCGATGATCACCGCATGGGCCGAGGTACGGAAATGAACGACACAATCCAGGCCCAGTACTCGACCGGCCTGTCGCGCAACAACATCGAGCGTGCGCTGCGCACCGCCGGGATGGACCTCGACCACCTGGCGCCCGCCGACCTGGCGATGCTGGAGGACTTCCACACCATGGGCCGCATCGCCACCGGCCAGCTGGTGGACCTGGCGGGGATCACCGGCCACAGCGACGTCCTCGACGCCGGCAGCGGGGTCGGCGGCACCGCCCGCTACGTGGCCGACCGCTTCGGCTGCCGAGTCTGCGCGGTGGACCTCACCGACGAATACTGCGAAACGAACCGCTGGCTCAACCGCCTGGTCGGCCTCGACGGGCTAATAGCGGTTCGTCAGGCCGACGTCACGGCACTGCCATTCGGCGACGGCACTTTCGATGTCGCCATCAGCCAGCACGTCCAGATGAACGTGGCCGACAAGGCGCGCCTGTACTCCGAGGCGCATCGAGTTCTCAAGGACGGCGGGCGACTCGCCCTGTGGGACCTCACGATCGGCGACGGCGGCGAGCTCATCTATCCGCTGCCCTGGGCCGACGAACCCGCGCGCAGCCACCTGACGACGCCCGACGGGCTGCGCGCCGCGATCGAGTCCGCGGGTTTCGCCGTCACGGCGTGGAACGACCTCACCGACCCGGCGGCCGCGCTCATGCAGGTCATCCTGGCCCAGCCCGCCGGCCCGCTGGGCCTGCACGCCTTCGTCACCGACTTCGACCGCAAGGCCGAAAACCTGACCCGGGCCCTGGCCGACGGCCGCCTGCGCGCCATCCAGGCGGTGTGCGAACGGTGAATACTCTGTCGCTCAACGGTACTCCGCAGCAGCGCTACACGCTGGCGTGGAGCCGGGGCCGCGGCGAAGTCAGGTTCCTCCGGCGGTCGGACGGCTCCCGATTGCGCTACTTCACGGCGGGAACCGGCCCACCGCTCGTCCTGCTGCACACCGTCCGCACGCAGCTGGACTACTTCCAGCGGGTGGTGCCGGCGCTGTGGGATGACTTCACCGTGTACGCGCTGGACCTGCCCGGCATGGGCTGGTCCGACGTCGTGCCCGGCGCCCGGTACGGAGAGCCCGAATTACGCGGCGCCGTCGTCGAATTCGTCAGGACTCTGGACCTCCGCGACGTCACGCTAGCGGGCGAGTCAATGGGCGGCGCTCTGGCGCTGCTGTCCTCGATCGAACTGACGGACCGGGTGAGCAACGTGATCGCGTTCAACCCCTACGACTACCCCGGCGGCCTCGAGCGCGGCAACTGGTTCGCCCGCGTGATCGGGACGGGCGTCCGCCTGCCCGGATCCGGACCGGTCTTCGCCGCGCTCGAGAATCGCCTTATCCTGCGCGGCGTGCTGCGGGGCGGTTTGGCCGACGACGGCGCGTTGCCGAAGGATCTCCTCGTCGAACTCCGTCGCAGCGGCCGCCGTCGCGGCTACCCCAGAGTCAATCGGGCCATCATGCGCGTCCTCCCCGGCCTCATCGACGCGAAAAGCCGCTACCCGCAGGTGAAGACGCCGGTCACGCTGGTCTACAGCGAGCACGACTGGTCGCGCCCCGCGGAGCGCGACCAAGTAGCCCGCCTGCTGGGTGCCCGGGCCGTCACGGTGAGCGGCGCGGGTCACTTCTCGGCCCTGGAGCGCCCCGCCGAGGTGGTGCGCATCATCCGGCGCGCACGGCGGCCATGAGCTGGTAACGCGGACCAACTTGGGTGGCTGCGGCGAACGAAAACCCCTACGCCCCAACCTAGTTGGTGTTGGGTGGTGGCTGGGGTTGGAAGGGGTCGTACCACCACCAGTCGGCGCGTTCGCCGAGGGGCCCGGGCCATGGTGGGACGGTGGGCGGGGGATCGTTGGGGGGATGGGCCAGTGATCGGGGGCTCAATGGTCGACCGGAGTCGTCGGTGACGACGAGATCGTCGGCGGGTCCGGTGATGGTGATCAGGCCGCGGTGATGCGCCCGGTGGTGATACGGGCAGACCAGCACCAGGTTGGTGACAAGTTCCTAATATACCCTCCTGGCAGCCGTCCGGTTACCCCGAGATAGGTAGGTGCCGGGCCACCGACGACAC
>NZ_MPNT01000042.1 GCF_001907675.1 Mycobacterium paraffinicum | reverse complement strand
TGGGCCCGGAAGCCCCGCCGCCCCCGCCGGTCCGGGCGTACAGCGTGAACTGGGACGACATCGCGCAGTGTGAGTCGGGCGGTAACTGGTCGATCAGCACCGGGAACGGCTTCTCCGGTGGCCTGCAGTTCACCCCGAGCACTTGGCGCGCCAACGGCGGGTCGGGTTCGCCGCAGAGCGCGAGCCGTGAGGAGCAGATCCGGGTCGCCGAGAACGTGCTGCACTCGCAGGGCATCGGCGCCTGGCCGGTCTGCGGACGCCGCGGCTGACCGACGCGCCAGACCAAGTAATGCCGGGCCTTGGGCCCGGCATTACTTGTCTTCGGGTCCGGTAGCGTCGGGCCCGTGACCGCAACGCCGCGCGAATTCGACATCGTGTTGTACGGGGCGACTGGCTTCGTTGGGAAGTTGACCGCCGAATACCTGGCGCAGACGGGTCCGGGCACGCGAGTGGCGCTGGCCGGCAGGTCAACCGAGCGGCTGCGGGCCGTCCGCGACACTCTCGGCGAGACAGCGCAGTCCTGGCCGCTGATCCCCGCCGACGCCTCGTCGCCGTCGACGCTGAACGAGATGGCGGCCCGCACCCAGGTCGTCATCACCACGGTCGGCCCCTACACGCGATACGGGCTGCCGCTGGTGGCCGCCTGCGCCGCGACGGGCACCGACTATGCCGATCTGACCGGCGAACCGCCCTTCATCCGCGACAGCATCGACCAGTACCACAAGCAGGCCGCCGACACCGGCGCGCGCATCGTGCACGCGTGCGGATTCGACTCCATTCCCTCCGATCTCAGCGTGTATGCGCTCTACCTGGCGGCCCGCGACGACGGCACGGGTGAGCTTGCCCAGACCGATTTCGTCGTGCGCTCCCTCTCCGGCGGGCTCTCCGGCGGCACCCTGGCATCGTTGCTCGAAGTTCTCGACGCCGCCTCCGGGGATCCCGACATCCGGCGCCAGTTGACCGACCCTTACACGCTGAGCCCCGATCGCGCCGCCGAACCGGAGCTGGGCCGCCAGCCCGATCTGCCCTGGCGTCGCGGACGCCAGATCGCGCCCGAACTGGCCGGCGTGTGGACCGGCGGATTCATGATGGCGCCGGCCAACACCCGAATCGTCCGGCGCAGCAACGCGTTGTTGGACTGGGCCTACGGCCGGCGCTTCCGCTACACCGAGAGCATGAGCCTCGGGTCATCGCCCCTGGCGCCGGTGGGATCCGCCGTCTTGAGCGGCGTGGGCAACGCCAGCGTGGAACTGGGCAGCCGCTATTTCAAGTTGTTGCCGCGCCGGCTGGTGGAACGCGTCGTCCCGAAGCCCGGCACCGGCCCCAGCGCGGCGGTTCGCGAGCGCGGTTACTACCGCACCGAGACGTACACCACCACAACCACCGGCGCCCGATACGTCGCGCGCATGGAACAGCGCGGAGACCCCGGCTATAAGGCGACCTCCGTGCTGTTGGGGGAGTGCGGCCTTGCGCTGGCATTCGACCGTGGCAAGCTCTCGGATCTGCGCGGCGTGCTGACTCCCGCGGCTGCCATGGGTGACGCGCTGCTGGCCAGGTTCCCCGCCGCGGGTGTGACGCTGCACGTCGACCGGCTGGCATAGTGAGCCGACTCACCTGCGGTTTGGGCACTTACATCGGGGTAAACGGCGCTCCCTAGAATTGACGGGTGACCGCCAGCCGCAGCCCCGCCACCGACCTGCCAAAGTCGTGGGACCCCGCTGCGGCCGAAGCTGCGATCTACCAGAAGTGGCTCGACGCGGGCTACTTCGAGGCCGACGCGACCAGTCCCAAACCCGGGTACTCCATCGTGCTGCCTCCACCGAACGTCACCGGCAGCCTGCACATGGGCCATGCGCTGGAACACACCATGATGGACGCCCTGACGCGCCGTAAGCGGATGCAGGGATACGAGGTGCTGTGGCAGCCGGGCATGGACCACGCGGGTATCGCCACCCAGAGCGTGGTGGAAAAGCAGCTGGCGGTCGACGGCAAGACCAAGGAAGATTTCGGGCGGGAACTGTTCGTCGACAAGGTGTGGGACTGGAAGCGCGAGTCCGGTGGCGCCATCGGCGGCCAGATGCGTCGGCTCGGCGACGGGGTGGCGTGGAGCCGGGACCGGTTCACCATGGACGAGGGCCTGTCGCGGGCGGTGCGCACCATCTTCAAGCGGCTCTACGACGCCGGGCTGATCTATCAGGCCGAGCGGCTGGTCAACTGGTCCCCGGTGCTCGAGACGGCGATCTCCGACCTCGAAGTCAACTACCTTGACGTCGAAGGCGAACTGGTGTCGTTCCGCTACGGCTCGCTCGACGACTCGCAACCCCACATCGTGGTCGCCACCACGCGGGTCGAGACGATGCTCGGCGACACCGCCATCGCGGTGCACCCCGACGACGCGCGCTACCGCCACCTCGTCGGCACCACCTTGCCGCACCCCTTCGTGGACCGGCAGCTGCTCATCGTCGCCGACGAACACGTCGACCCGGAATTCGGCACGGGTGCAGTGAAAGTCACGCCCGCCCACGACCCGAACGACTTCGAAATCGGCCTGCGGCACCAGCTGCCGATGATTTCCATCATGGACACCAAGGGCCGGATAGCTGACACCGGAACACAGTTCGACGGCATGGACCGCTTCGAGGCCCGCGTCGCGGTGCGCGAGGCGCTGGCCGCCCAGGGCCGCGTCGTCGAGGAGAAGCGCCCCTACCTGCACAGCGTCGGGCACTCCGAGCGCAGCGGCGAACCGATCGAGCCCCGCCTGTCGCTGCAATGGTGGGTGCGGGTGGACTCGCTCGCCAAGGCCGCGGGTGACGCGGTTCGCAACGGCGACACCGTGATTCACCCCGCCAGCCTGGAGCCGCGCTGGTTCGCCTGGGTCGATGACATGCACGACTGGTGCATCTCGCGACAGCTGTGGTGGGGCCATCGCATCCCGATCTGGTACGGGCCCAACGGGGAGCAGGTGTGCGTCGGGCCCGACGAGGCGCCGCCGGAGGGCTGGGAGCAGGATCCCGACGTTTTGGACACCTGGTTCTCGTCGGCGCTGTGGCCGTTTTCCACGCTGGGCTGGCCGGAGAAGACTCCGGAGTTGGAAAAGTTCTATCCGACCAGCGTTTTGGTGACCGGATACGACATCCTGTTCTTCTGGGTGGCGCGGATGATGATGTTCGGCACCTTCGTGGGCGACGACGACGCCATCACCCTCGACGGCCGCCGCGGCCCGCAGGTGCCGTTCACCGACGTGTTCCTGCATGGGCTGATCCGCGACGAATTCGGCCGCAAGATGAGCAAGTCCAAGGGCAATGTCATCGACCCGTTGGACTGGGTGGACATGTTCGGGGCGGACGCGCTGCGGTTCACGCTGGCCCGCGGCGCCAGCCCCGGCGGTGACCTGGCCGTCGGCGAGGACGCCGTGCGCGCGTCGCGTAATTTCTGCACCAAGCTGTTCAACGCCACCCGGTACGCACTGCTGAACGGGGCCCGGCTCGCGCCGCTGCCCCCGCGCGACGAGCTGACCGATGCCGACCGCTGGATCCTGGGACGGCTGGAAGAGGTTCGCGCCGAAGTCGATTCGGCGCTCGACGGTTACGAGTTCAGCCGTGCCTGCGAGGCGCTCTACCACTTCGCCTGGGACGAATTCTGCGACTGGTACGTCGAATTGGCCAAGACGCAGCTGGCCGAGGGGCACGCGCACACCACCGCCGTGCTGGCCGCGGTGCTCGACACACTGCTGCGGTTGCTGCATCCCGTCATCCCGTTCCTCACCGAGGCGCTGTGGCAGGCGCTGACCCACCAGGAGTCGCTGGTGATCGCCGACTGGCCGGAGTCGTCGGGCATCGACCTGAATCCCGTTGCCGCTCAACGGATCAGCGACATGCAGCGATTGGTCACCGAGGTCCGCCGGTTCCGCAGCGATCAAGGCCTGGCCGACCGGCAGAAAGTGCCGGCCCGGCTGGGCGGAATGGACGACGCGGACCTGAGCGGACAGGTCACCGCGGTGACGTCGCTGGCGTGGCTCACCGCGCCGGGCGACGATTTCCAGCCGTCGGTGTCGTTGGAGGTGCGGCTCGGCCCCAACATGGACAGCACGGTCGTCGTCGAACTCGACACCTCGGGCACCATCGATGTCGCGGCGGAACGCCGCCGGCTGGAGAAGGACCTCGCGGCGGCGCAGAAGGAATTGGCTTCCACCACAGCCAAATTGGCCAACGAAGACTTTCTGGCCAAGGCCCCGCCGAATGTCGTCGGCAAGATCCGCGACCGCCAGCGGGTGGCCCAGGACGAAGCCGACCGGATCACCGCGCGGCTGGCCGGGTTGCAGTGAGCGAGCCCTCCGAGTGGTCCGAGCCCGGCGAAGCCACCAGTCTGGCCCCGACCCCCGACGAGATCGCTTCCCTGTTGCAGGTCGAACACCTGCTGGACCAACGCTGGCCGGAGACCAAGATCGAGCCGAGCCTGACCAGGATCAGCGCGCTGATGGACCTGCTGGGCTCACCGCAGCTGGCCTATCCCTCGATTCACATCGCCGGGACCAACGGCAAGACCTCGGTCGCCCGCATGGTCGACGCGCTGGTGACCGCGCTGCACGGGCGCACCGGGCGAACCACCAGCCCGCACCTGCAGTCGGCGGTTGAGCGCATCGCGATCGACGGACGCCCCATCAGCCCGGCGCAGTACGTCGCGACCTACCGGGAGATCGAGCCCTTCGTGCAGATGATCGACGCGCAATCGGAAGCCGCCGGCGGACCGGCGATGAGCAAGTTCGAGGTGTTGACCGCGATGGCGTTCGCCGCTTTCGCCGACGCGCCGGTCGACGTCGCGGTCATCGAGGTCGGCATGGGCGGGCGGTGGGACGCCACCAATGTCGTCAACGCGCCGGTGGCGGTCATCACCCCGGTCGGAATCGACCACGTCGAGTACCTCGGTCACGACCTCGCCGGCATCGCCGGCGAGAAGGCCGGGATCATCACCAAAGCGCCCGAAGGCGCTCCGGACACCGTCGCGGTCATCGCGCGCCAGGCGCCCGAGGCGATGGAGGTGTTGCTGGCCCAGACGGTGCGCGCCGACGCCGCGGTGGCCCGCGAGGATTCGGAGTTCGCGGTCCTGGGGCGTCAGGTCGCGATCGGCGGACAAATGCTGGAGCTCCAGGGCCTCGGCGGGGTGTACTCCGACATCTACCTGCCGCTGCACGGCGAACACCAGGCGCACAACGCGGCGGTGGCACTGGCGGCGGTGGAGGCCTTCTTCGGCGCCGGCGCTCAGCGGCAGCTCGACGTCGAGGCGGTGCGGGCCGGGTTCGCCGCCGTCACCAGCCCCGGCCGGCTGGAGCGCATGCGCAGCGCACCCACCGTGTTCGTCGACGCCGCGCACAACCCGGCCGGTGCGGCCGCGCTGGCGCAGACGCTGAGCGACGAATTCGACTTCCGCTACCTGGTCGGTGTGCTCAGCGTGCTGGCCGACAAGGACGTCAACGGCATCCTTGCCGCGCTCGAGCCCGTGCTGGACTCGGTCGTCGTGACCCACAACGGTTCGCCGCGAGCGCTGGACGTCGAGTCGCTGGCGTTGGCGGCCGGCGAGCGATTCGGGCCGGAACGGGTGACCTCGGCCGAGAACCTGCGCGACGCCGTCGAGGCCGCGACCGCGTTGGTCGACGACGCGACGCTGGACGCGGACGCGGAGGCCTTCTCCGGTACCGGGATCGTCATCACCGGCTCGGTCGTCACCGCCGGGGCGGCGCGGACCCTGTTCGGCCGTGATCCGGAATGACGGACCAGAACCGGGCTGATCCCTGGAAGAGCTTCGGCGCGGTGATGGCGGCGACGCTGTTGCTGGAGGCGATCGTGGTGTTGCTGGCGATTCCCGTGGTGGGGGCGGTGGGCGGCGGGCTGACGCCGGTGTCGCTTGGCTACCTGGTCGGGGTGGCCGGGCTGCTCGTCGTCCTGGGTGGGGTGCAGCGCAAACCCTGGGCGATCTGGGTGAACCTGGCCGCTCAGTTGCTCCTGCTCGCCGGCTTCGCGGTGTATCCGGGCGTGGGATTCATCGGGGTGCTGTTCACCGGCTTGTGGGCCGTGATCGCCTACTTCCGCGCCGAGGTGCTGCGCCGTCAGCGGTAGGGCGGTCGCCCTCGCCGCCCCACCGATCGCCGCCCGGTTCTGTACGCTGTGCGCCGTGACCGAACGGACCCTCGTACTGATCAAGCCGGACGGCGTCGAGCGGCAGCTGATAGGGGAAATCCTCAGCCGCATCGAGCGCAAGGGCCTGACCATTGCCGCGTTGGAGCTTCGGCACGTCGGCGAGGACCTCGCCGCCGAGCATTACGCCGAGCACGAGGGCAAGCCCTTCTTCGGATCCCTGCTGGAGTTCATCACCTCGGGGCCGGTGGTGGCCGCGATCGTCGAGGGACCGCGGGCGATCGCCGCGTTTCGACAGCTGGCGGGCGGTACCGACCCGGTGGACAAGGCCACCCCGGGGACGATCCGGGGCGATTTCGGGCTGGAGACGCAGTTCAACCTGGTGCACGGGTCCGATTCCACCGAGTCCGCGAAGCGCGAAATCGCACTTTGGTTTCCCGGCGCGTAGCGCCCCAGCTAACGACGCCGCGCGGCCTCGCGCGGGGCGCGTTTACTCAGGGGCGGTTGGGCTCGCCGGGTGATGTGGGATACTGACGGAGGGTGAACGTCGCCGGACCGGTGTCGGACACCCGAATGAAGACTTAGACAAGCGCGATCATCGCCATCCCGCGTTGGTGCGCGGCATGTCAGGCCGTCATTCAGCACGGCGCCGAGTGGGTTCCCCGCGAACCGCTCGGGGCGAGACCATCACAAGTCCGGGAGAAGTCCACCCGGACCCATAGCGAAGCCCTCGCGTGGCCGCGTCGCAAGGACGCGCCCGGGGGCTTGAGGAGAATACGTGGTAGACGGTGCACCATCCACAGAGTCATCCGAAGAGCCGACAGGGCACGACGAACTGCCGGACCGTCTGAGAGTTCATTCGCTGGCACGGACGCTGGGGACCACCAGTAAGCGGGTGCTGGACGCGCTGAGCGCGCTCGACGGGCGGATTCGCAGCGCGCACTCCACCGTCGACCGCGAGGACGCGGTCCGGGTTCGCGATCTGCTGGCGGCGCAGCCCGATGCCGGCGCTGACGCCGCCGACGCGGCCGCGACCGGCGAAAACACCGAGGAACCCGAATCCCGGCTGATGCTGGCGGCCCCCGAGAACGTCGCCGAGCGACCGCACTACATGCCGCTGTTCGTCGCGCCGCAGCCGATGCAGGCGGACGAGGAGGACGGGAACGCCGACGACGACTCCGACTCCGACGATTCCGACACCGACGACGAAGACGACGAACAGACCGATCGCCCGGCCAACCGGCGGCGGCGTCGTGGCCGTCGCGGTCGTGGCCGCGGCCGCGGTGAGCAGGGCGGCCCCGATGGTCAGAGCGACGCCGGTGACGACGACGAGCCGCAACAGCGGGGCCAGAAGGCGGGCCGCGGCGACTCCTCCGACGGCGAGGACGATGACGGCGACGACTCTGACGACTCCGACGATTCCGACGACTCCGACAGCGGTGACGACGGCTCGGCGGAGGGCGCCAGCCGCCGCCGCCGCAGACGTCGGCGCCGCAAATCGGGCTCGAGCGACGACGGTGACGAAAACTCGTCGCCGGACGACCCGCCGAACACCGTGGTGCACGAGCGCGCGCCGCGCAGCGGCAAGAACGGCGGCGGCAACGGCTCGTCGAACGCCGAGATCAAGGGCATCGACGGCTCCACGCGACTGGAAGCCAAGCGGCAGCGCCGCCGGGACGGCCGCGACGCCGGGCGGCGCCGCCCACCGGTTCTGACCGAGGCGGAGTTCCTGGCGCGCCGCGAGGCCGTCGAGCGGATCATGGTCGTGCGCGACCGGGTCCGCACCGAGCCGCCGCATCAGGGGGCGCGCTACACCCAGATCGCGGTCCTCGAAGACGGCATCGTCGTCGAGCACTTCGTGACGTCGGCCGCCTCCGCCTCGTTGGTGGGCAACATCTATCTCGGAATCGTGCAGAACGTGCTGCCCTCGATGGAGGCCGCGTTTGTCGACATCGGCCGCGGCCGCAACGGCGTGCTCTACGCCGGCGAGGTCAACTGGGAAGCCGCGGGACTGGGCGGGTCGGACCGCAAAATCGAGCAGGCCCTCAAACCGGGCGACTACGTCGTGGTCCAGGTCAGCAAGGACCCCGTCGGCCACAAGGGCGCCCGGCTGACCACCCAGGTGTCGCTGGCCGGCCGGTATCTGGTCTATGTGCCGGGCGCGTCGTCGACCGGCATCAGCCGCAAGCTGCCCGACACCGAACGCCAGCGGCTCAAGGAGATCCTGCGCGAGGTCGTGCCCTCCGATGCCGGGGTGATCATCCGCACCGCGTCCGAGGGCGTCAAAGAGGACGACATCCGCAGCGACGTCACCCGCCTGCAGGAGCGTTGGAAGCAGATCGAGGCGAAGGCCGCCGAAATCAGCGAGAAGGCCGCCGGCGCCGCCGTCGCGCTCTACGAGGAGCCGGACGTGCTGGTCAAGGTGATCCGGGACCTGTTCAACGAGGACTTCGCCGGCCTGATCGTGTCCGGTGACGAAGCGTGGACGACCATCACCGACTATGTGAATTCCGTTGCGCCCGATCTGGTTTCGAAGCTGAGCAAATATGAGCCGCCCAGCGGTCCCGAGGGGCAGGCCGGCCCGGACGTGTTCGCCGTGCACCGCATCGACGAGCAACTCGCCAAGGCGATGGAGCGCAAGGTGTGGCTGCCCTCGGGCGGCACGCTGGTGATCGATCGGACCGAGGCCATGACGGTGGTCGACGTCAACACCGGCAAGTTCACCGGTTCCGGCGGCAACCTCGAGCAGACCGTGACCAAGAACAATCTGGAGGCGGCCGAGGAGATCGTGCGCCAACTGCGGTTGCGCGACATCGGCGGCATCGTGGTCATCGACTTCATCGACATGGTGCTTGAGTCCAACCGCGACCTGGTGTTGCGGCGGCTGACCGAGGCGCTGGCCCGTGACCGCACCCGCCATCAGGTTTCCGAGGTGACGTCGCTGGGCTTGGTCCAGCTGACCCGCAAGCGGCTGGGAACGGGGCTGATCGAGGCCTTCTCCACGTCGTGCACCCACTGCGGCGGCCGCGGGATCCTGCTGCACACCGACCCGGTGGACTCGGCCCCTTCGAATGGGCGCAAGTCCGAATCCGGTGGCCGCCGGGGGAGGCGCTCCAAGAAGAACCGGGCCGAAGAGCCGGTGGTGGCCAAGGTGCCCGCGCATGCTCCCGGCGAGCACCCGATGTTCAAGGCGATGGCGGCCGGCGGGTCCAGCCAGAACGGCCCGGATGACGAAGAATCCGACGAATCCGCCGAGGAAGGCACCAACGAGCCCGACGAGCAGCGGCAACGGGACGTGGCCGACGTCGAGGACACGGATGAGGAGGACTTCGAGGAGTCCGACGACGACGCCGACGACGAGTCTGACGACGACGCCGAGGACGAGTCCGACGACGACCTCGACGAGGACGACGACGAGGACCTCGACGACGAGGAAGACCTCGGCGACGATGACGACGACCTGGAAATGGACGACGACGACCTGGACGTCGAGGACGACTCCGATGACTCCGACGACGAGGGGTCCGTCAACGCCGGACCGGGGTTCGGACGTCCGCGGCGGCGCCGCGCGGCCGGCCGGCCGGCGGGCCCGCCGATCCATGTGGACTGACCAGGGCCGGTTTGACCCTTTAGTCGCTGGTCAAGTACCCTAGGACAGTTGTCGCCAGGCCGTTTGGACTTTGGCGGGCGACAGCGGGACTCCCGGGCAAGTCGGCGCGGACCCGCAACCCAGACCCACCACGCGCACGCCGGTGGCTCGCGCGCGAGGAGCCGGCTGAGCAGAGGAAAGAAGGCAGGAGCAACGATGGCGACCTACGCAATCGTCAAGACGGGCGGCAAGCAGTACAAGGTCGCCGTCGGTGACGTGGTCAAGGTCGAGAAGCTCGACTCCGACCCGGGTGCGAACGTCTCGCTGCCCGTCACCCTGGTCGTGGACGGCGCGAAGGTGACCACCGACGCCGCGGCCCTGGCCAAGGTGGCGGTGACCGGCGAGGTGCTCGAGCACACCAAGGGCCCCAAGATCCGTATCCACAAGTTCAGGAACAAGACCGGCTACCACAAGCGTCAGGGGCACCGCCAGCAGCTGACGGTCCTGAAGGTCACCGGGATCAAGTGATGAGCCGTCAGGCGAAGAACAGACAAGACTGAGCGGAGACCACAGACATGGCACACAAGAAGGGCGCTTCCAGCTCGCGTAACGGTCGCGATTCGGCTGCGCAGCGGCTGGGCGTGAAGCGGTTCGGCGGCCAGATCGTCAAGGCGGGCGAGATCATCGTTCGCCAGCGCGGCACCAAGTTCCACCCCGGTGTGAACGTTGGGCGTGGCGGCGACGACACGTTGTTCGCCAAGGCCGCCGGGGCCGTCGAGTTCGGCGTCAAGCGCGGTCGCAAAACCGTCAGCATCACCCCCCAGGTCTAGGCCTCGCGAGCCGGGGGCGCCGCCCCCGTGCGGGGAAACGCCGCGGCGACTTCGCGAGGTATTTTCGCCCTGGCGTGAGATCCGAAGGGCTGGTATCCGATGCCTCGATTTGTCGATCGGGTCGTCATCCACGCGCGCGCCGGTTCCGGCGGTAACGGCTGCGCGTCGGTCCATCGCGAGAAATTCAAGCCGCTGGGCGGTCCCGACGGCGGCAATGGCGGGCGCGGCGGCAGCATCGTGTTCGTCGTCGACCCGCAGGTGCACACCCTGCTGGACTTCCACTTCCATCCGCACGTCACCGCGCCGTCGGGCAAGCAGGGGATGGGCAACAACCGCGACGGGGCGGCCGGCGCGGACCTGGAAGTCAAAGTTCCCGACGGCACCGTCGTATTGGACGAAAACGGCCGGCTGCTCGCCGATCTGGTCGGCGCGGGCACCCGCTTCGAGGCCGCGGCCGGTGGTCGTGGCGGCCTCGGCAACGCGGCGCTCGCGTCGCGCGCCCGCAAGGCCCCCGGCTTCGCGCTGCTCGGTGAGGAGGGCGAAACCCGGGACCTGACGCTTGAGCTCAAGACCGTCGCCGACGCGGGTCTCATCGGGTTCCCCTCGGCCGGGAAATCCTCACTGGTATCGGCGATCTCGGCGGCCAAACCAAAGATCGCCGACTACCCGTTCACCACGCTGGTGCCCAACCTCGGCGTGGTCTCTGCCGGCGAGCACACCTTCACCGTCGCCGATGTTCCCGGCCTGATCCCCGGTGCGTCGCAGGGCCGCGGCTTGGGCTTGGATTTCCTTCGGCACATCGAGCGCTGCGCCGTGCTGGTGCACGTCGTCGACTGCGCCACCGCGGAGCCCGGCCGCGACCCGATCTCCGACATCGACGCGCTGGAAGCCGAACTGGCCGCGTATACGCCCACCCTGCAAGGGGATACGACGCTGGGCGACCTCGCCGAGCGGCCACGTGCGGTGGTGCTCAACAAGATCGACGTGCCCGAGGCGCGCGAGCTCGCCGAGTTCGTCCGCGACGAGATCGCCGAGCGCGGTTGGCCGGTGTTCCTGGTGTCGACGGTCTCCCGGGAAGGGTTGCAGCCGTTGGTATTCGGGCTGTGGCGGATCATCTCGGAATACAACGCAGCCCAGCCGGAGATCGTGCCGCGGCGGCCGGTGATCCGTCCGGTTCCCGTCGATGACAGCGGCTTCTCCGTCGAGCCCGACGGCGAGGGTGGCTTCGTGGTGACCGGAGCCCGACCCCAGCGATGGGTGCGGCAGACCAACTTCGACAACGACGAAGCCGTCGGCTACCTCGCCGACCGCCTGGCCCGGCTGGGCGTCGAGGACGAACTGCTGCGGCTGGGCGCGCAGCCCGGGTGCGCGGTGACCATCGGGGATATGACGTTCGACTGGGAGCCGCAAACACCCGCGGGACAACACGTGGCGATGTCGGGGAGAGGCACCGACGTGCGGCTGGAACGCAGCGAGCGCACCGGCGCCTCGGAGCGGAAGGCGGCCCGGCGTCAGCGTCGTGAACGCGGTGACGAGTCGTGACCGCGCATCGTGAGGCGATCCGGACGGCGCGCAGCCTGGTGGTCAAGATCGGGACCAACGCGCTGACAACAGACTCCGGGGTGTTCGACGCCGGACGGCTGGCCGGCCTGGCCGACGCCATCGAGTCGCGCATGAAGGCGGGCACCGACGTCGTCATCGTCTCGTCGGGCGCCATCGCGGCGGGCATCGAGCCGCTCGGATTGACCCGCCGCCCCAAGGATCTGGCGACCAAGCAGGCCGCGGCCAGCGTCGGGCAGGTCGCGCTGGTGAACGCGTGGAGCGCGGCGTTCGCCCGGTACGGCCGCACGGTGGGGCAGGTGTTGCTGACCGCGCACGACATCTCCATGCGGGCCCAGCACACGAACGCCCAGCGCACCCTGGACCGGCTGCGGACCCTGCACGCGGTGGCAATCGTCAACGAGAACGACACGGTGGCCACCAACGAGATCCGGTTCGGCGACAACGATCGGTTGTCGGCGCTGGTGGCACATCTGGTCGGCGCCGAAGCCCTGGTGCTGCTTTCCGACATCGACGGGCTGTACGACTCCGATCCCCGAAAAACCAAGGGCGCCCGATTCATCGAGGAAGTATCGGGCGCGGCGGATCTGGCCGGTGTGGTCGCCGGCCCGGGCGGCGACCTTGGAACCGGAGGAATGGCGTCCAAGATGTCGTCGGCATTGTTGGCCGCCGATGCCGGGGTGCCGGTGCTGCTGGCCGCGGCGTCCGACGCCGCCGCCGCGCTCACCGATGCCTCGGTCGGCACGGTCTTTGCCGCACGGCCCGCCCGGATGTCCGCCCGCCGGTTCTGGCTGCGCTATGCCGCCGAAGCGGCCGGCGCGCTGACGCTCGACGAGGGTGCGGTACGCGCGGTGGTGGACCAGCGTCGTTCGCTGTTGGCGGCCGGGATCACCGCCGTATCGGGCCGGTTCTACGCCGGAGACGTCGTCGAATTGCGCGGCCCGGACGCCGCCATGGTGGCCCGGGGCGTGGTGGCCTATGACGCCACCGAACTGGCGACCATGATGGGCCGGTCAACCACAGAGCTGCCGGGCGAACTCCGTCGGCCCGCGGTGCACGCCGACGACCTCGTGGCGGTGTAGGGCGGCTAGCTGAACGGGTTGCTGTTGTCCTGCCAGGCCGCCGACTCGGGACGCGGCCCGAAACGGCGGGCGTAGTCCTCATGCATCTTCGCTTGCTTCCTGTTCTTGATCACATCGACCAGATTCGGGTCGAGGCCATGCTGGGCCAGCCGGTGCCGTCGCCAAACCTTGTTCAGCGCAAGCGAGATCAGCAGCGCCCAGATGTAGAGCGGCGCCGTCATCTCGGTGTGCACATACAACGACGCGGGGAGCAGCCAGAAAGGCGCGAGAACGAACAGCGGCGGGATGGCCCAGCGAATCATGTGCCTGCGTACGGCTCCGGGGCCGGCCAGGTCGTTGGCCACCCAGGTGCGCATCGAGCTGGGCAGGCATCGACCGTACGAGTAGGCGATGTATTGCCAGACGTTCGGTTTGGTGTCGGTCATGGTGGCTCCTACTGGGCGGACGGATCAGGATTGTAATGCGCCCGCTGCCAGGGCGGCCGTGTTGATGCGGGTGAGCACTCGGTGCAGGTGTTGAAGCTCATCGATGTCGACGCCGAGGCGCTCGACCACGGCGGGCGGAATCTTCAGCGCACGTCGACGCAGGGCGGTGCCGCTTTCGGTGAGTTTCACCTCGGTGGTGCGCTCGTCGACGGCGCTTCGGGTGCGGGTGATCAGGCCGAGCGCCTCCAGGCGCTTGAGCATCGGTGACAGGGTGGCCGAATCCATCTGCAATGTGGCGGCAATGTCCTTGACCGACAGCGGTTTCCGTCGTGCCTCGGGCGCCTTCTGGTGATCCCAGAGGGTCAGCATCACCAGGTACTGGGGGTGCGTCAGCCCCAACGGCTCCAAGAGCGGCCGGTAGACCGCCAAAACGGCGCGGTTGGTCACGCTCAGCGCGAAGCAGACCTGCTGTTCGAGGGAAAGCGGGTCGATCTCCGGTGCGGTCAGCGGCGCCACAATTGCATGGTAAGCGAATAGTTAGGGTCCTAACTATATCGGCTTGGTCACACCACCGGTGCATCACCGGGCCGTGGTCGGCTTGAGATACAGCGTGGCCCACACGATCTCGGCCAGCGTGTCGGCCAGTTCGCCGTCGTAGCCGGCGGGCGCGGTCGGCAGATTCTGCTGGCACGCCCGCTCGACCATCCACGTCAGCGCGCTGGCGGTGGTGGCCGCGGGTAACTCCGGCCGGATCGAGCCATCGGCTTGACCGTCTTCGATCACCCGGGTCATCCGCCCGGTGACGGCGGTCAACAGGTTGCGGTAGGTCGCCGCGACCAGCGGATCGTAGCCGGCCATCTCGTTGAGGGCGACCAACACCGGTTGGTGACGCCGATAGCTGGCGATGATGCCGTCCATCGCGGCGCGGACGTCACCGGGATCGTGCCGCCCGGCCACGCGCCACCAGCGGTCCGCGCTGTCGGCGAGGTCGGCGAACACCTGGTTGGCCAGGCGGCGCAGCAGGTGCCCCTTGTCCTCGAAGTAGATGTAGAAGCTCGCGCGCGAGATGTCGGCCGCGCTCGACAGCCGGTCCACGCTGAGCTCGGTGAAACTGGCACCGTCGCGCATCAGTCGCTCGGTGGCGTCCAGCAGTCGGCGTTCGATCTGTTCTCTGCGCTGCTGCCGCTCCTGTTCGCGGTTGGCCTGCGGCTTTCGGGTGACCGATGGCATTTCTCCAGCATAGAACGCTATTGGACAGCTTGACTAGACACTATGTCTAGGAATAGTGTCGCGGGGAGTCTGTGACCGAGGTCATATCCAACGGAGGATCGCCATGACCGTGCTGACCGGGACGTCGGGCCGCGAAAAGCCTGGTCGCCCCTACGACCCCATCGACCTGTCCTCGCGCGCGTTTTGGTCGACGACGGCGGCCGAGCGGGAACGTTCGTTCGCGGTGTTGCGGGCCGAGCGGCCGGTGAGCTGGCACCCGCCGGTCGAGGACGCGCTGATGCCCGATCCCGCCGATCCGGGCTATTGGGCGGTCACCCGGAGGGCCGACATCGCCACCGTCAGCCGCAACAACGAGGTGTTTCTGTCGGGCCAGGGCGTGATGTTCGAGAACATCCCCGTGGAACTGCTCGAAGCGTCCCAGTCGTTCCTGGCGATGGACCCGCCGCGGCACACCAAACTGCGCAAACTGGTCAGCGCCGCGTTCACCCCACGCCAGATCCGCCGCGTCGAGGACTCGATCAGGGCGAACGCGAGGGCGATCGTCGAAGAGCTGCGCGCGGCCGGCAGCGGCGCGGACTTCGTCGAGCACTGCGCCAAGCAACTGCCGATCCGCACCCTGTCGGACATGGTGGGCATCCCGGATTCGGAGCGGGAGCGGGTGGCGCACGCCGCCGACGCGCTGGTGTCCTGGGCCGACCCCATTTACCTCGACGGTCGCCACCCGCTGGAGGTTCTGCTGGAGAACCAGGGGTATCTGCACCAAATCGCCGGCGCATTGGCCGCCGAGCGCCGCGACCATCCTGGCGACGACCTGTTCAGCGGCCTGGTGAACGCCGAGGTCGACGGTGACCGGCTGACTGATGCGGAGGTGGCCGCCTTCTTCGTGCTGCTTTCCGTGGCGGGCAACGACACCACCCGTCAGACCACCAGTCACGCGATCAAAGCTCTGACCGACTTCGGAGATCAAAGAGCCTGGCTGATGGAGGATTTCGACAACCGGATAGGAACGGCCATCGAGGAATTCGTCCGCTGGGCCAGTCCCGTCATGACCTTCCGCCGCACGGCGGCAACGGATTTCGAGCTAGGTGACCAGACGATCCGGGCGGGGGAGAAGGTGGTGATGTTCTATCCGTCCGGCAATTGGGACACCGAGGTGTTCGACCATCCCGAGCGATTGGACCTGAGCCGCAGCCCCAACCCGCACGTCGGCTTCGGCGGCGGCGGCCTGCACTTCTGCCTCGGGGCGCATGTGGCCAGGGCGCAGTTGCGGGCCATCTTCGGGGAGCTGTTGCGGCAGCTGCCGGACATTCAGGCGGGCGATCCCTCCTACGTGGCGGGCAATTTCGTCCACGCCATCCGCAGCATGCCGTGCACGTTCTAAAGGATTGCCAGCGGCGATAACTCGTCAACGAGCAAGGTCAGCAGCTCGGAGCAGCCGCCGTCGACCTTGACGGTGGCCAGGTCATCCCCGCGGGTGGGGCCGCGGTTGACGATGGCGATCGGCGTGCCGAGCGCGGCGGCGTGGCGCACGAACCGGTAGCCGGAGAACACCGTAAGCGAGGAACCGGCGACCAGCAGCGCGTCGGCCTCGTCCACCAGTGAATACGCTTGGTCGACAACGGCTTTGGCCACGCTCTCACCGAAGTAGACGATGTCCGGTTTGAGCATGCCGGCGCAGTTCGGGCAGTCGAGATAGCGGAACGAGGCGGTGTCGGCGACGACGGCGTCGGCGTCCGGGGCGACCGCCAGACCGCCGACCGCTTCGGCGCGTTCGATGAATCCCGGGTTGAGCGCTTCCAGCTGATCGGCCAGCGCAGCGCGGCCCATGGTGTATCCGCACCCGAGGCAAACCACCCGCGCAAAGGTGCCGTGCAGGTTGACGACGTTGGCGCTGCCGGCCTTGGTGTGCAGCAGGTCGACGTTCTGGGTGATCACCCCGCTCACCACCGAAGCGCGCTCGAGCGCGGCCAGCGCCCGGTGTCCGGCGTTGGGCAGCGTGTCGTCCATGTGTCGCCAGCCGACGTGGTTGCGCGCCCAGTAGCGCTGCCGGAATACCGGATCCGAGGTGAACTGGCGGATCGTCATGGGATTGCTGGGCGGCGAATCGGGCCCGCGGTAGTCGGGAATACCCGAGTCGGTCGACAGGCCGGCGCCCGTCAGCACCGCGATCCGACGACCGGCCAGCAACGCGACCAGCTCCGGCGATTCGGCGCGGTCGGCGGTCATCTGTTCGAGAGTACGGGTCGTCGACGACGCGCCATAAGAGGATGTGGTGGGCTATTCGTCGTCTCCCTGCGTTTTGCCACTCAGCCTCTTGCGTTCGTACTCTTGTATGTCTTCCGCGCACTGCAAAGCCTGCTTGGCGATGATGCGCCCGAGTTCGGTGTAAGCCGCGAATTGGCCTTCGTTGAACCACTGATCCGACGTGGGGTCGTGCGGAAACTGCGGCTGGGCCGCCGCGTAGGTCAACAACCAGTACGGGCAGCGCTGCCACAGAACGGCTTTGGCGACTATCAACACGCCTTTGCATTCGGGAAGGCCTGCGGCGGGCGGGTAGGTGATCGTGCCAGCCACCACCGTGCCCTTGGTGACCCGCTGTTTCAGGCTGGCGAAGGTCCCGCGCTCGTCGACCTTTCCGGTGCCCGGGGCGATGTCGTCGACCTTGTAGGGACCGTCCTCGCTAAGTCGGATTTTGACGCCCAGCTCGTAGCGGGCCAGGCGTATCGCGTCGGTAAGCCCGCTGGCCAGCGGCGGGGTGTCGCCCCCGCCGTCGATGCAGAAGATGAGCCGACAGCGCCGCCGCAACGCCTCGACCAGGCCGAGGTTCTCGTAGTGACCGCCGTCGGTGACTTGGACCAGGCGCGCGTCCTCGTAGTTCATCCCGAACAGCTCCCGGTAGAAATAGCTGGCCCCGCGGATGGACGGCAGCGATTTTGGCCACGGCCTGCCGATATCGTCCGGATCGGCGCAGTTCTTTGCCGCTGCGCAGGCCAGCTTGGCGGCAAAGTTCGGATTCGGGAGCCAAGTGCCAAGCCGAGCGCCGGAGGCGGCGAGCAGCGTCTGGAATCCCTTGTTCTGGCGGCCCATCGCCGACGCGAACGCCGCTCCGCTGATGGCGACCGCGGCCTCGACGGTCAAATCCCGTTGCAGCCGCGGCGGGCACTCCGCGATCAACTTCTCGGTGTCGAACCAGCCCAGATCCGGACCGCCGACATGGTCGGCGGACAGGACATACGAGACGGCGTTGAGACCTGGCGCGGGTCGCGCGCGTCCGGTGAGGGTAGCGGCCGCAGCGAATACGAAGCGCGGGCCGCCGGCCGGCACCCGGCCCTTCCGGTCGAGCCAGGTCCATTCGTCGCCGTACCATCGGGCCTGCCACGCCTGCGGTGCGTCGCTCCCGGCTTCGGGCATCGGCCCGAGCGGCAACCGCCGTACCGCGAAGGTTTGCGCCAGCCGTCGCCGGTAGAACGGGTGCAGGCTGAGCGACGTGACGTCAGCGAAGCCGATGAACAGCGCGAGAGCGCCGAGCCCGCCCAGCCACCATTGCCAGTTCGGGATCGCCCCAAGATGGATGCCATCGCCACCTGTCATCTGCTGAAACGCGCCCGCCGCGAAGCTGCCCAGGGTGATCAGCCACACCGCCAGCAAGACCGCAAGGGTGAACACGACCAGGAGAATCTGCCAAACACCCACAGGCACCAGTGATTTCCACCACGATGGCCTCGCCAGATCGCCAGGAAGTTTGACCTTTTTCCAGACCATCGCGACGATCGCCGTCAAGTAATTTAAACCGATCACGCCGGTAATGGCCGCCGCCGTCACTCCGCCGCGCTGGCCGGCATCGACGCTGTGCCCCAGTTTTGTGCACAGCCGCATAAGCACAGGCAGGCCCACAGTGATCATCAAAATAAGCAGGCCGAACACCGCACTGGCCTGCGATAACAGCGTCATCCGCACCCGCCACCACTCGCTTCGCGTGCCGTTACCGGCCCATTCGGCGAAGGTGGCGCAGACGGTGAAAAACCCAGTCAGAAGCGCGAATAGCCCCAAAGCCCACCATGCCGCCGGGTGGTTGATCAGCGACCACAGCACTTCCGGATTGTCATGCTTGAACGCGTCGGTGACCTTGTCGTTCGGCACCGGGACGAGCGCGGCGATGGAGCCGGCGGGCAGGGCCAGCAGGAACCCGGCCGCACTCCCCACGATGACCGGCACGATGAACAACGTGATAAGCGAGGCGACGAGGTTCTTCAGGACTTCGGCGAGGGCCCGGATCAGAGTGATCGGGGAATCCGCGATATAGCTTGCCCCCCTGCGGAAGTGGTCAAATTCGACCGAGCCTTCCTCGAAACGTTCTGAAAGCAGGGGCTTCTCGGGCGCGTCTACGGTGGGTTGGGTGGCCAGCAGTCGTGCGCCTGCGGTGTAGCCGCCGCCGGACACCGAGATCACGTAGTCGACGGTGTCGATTAGCGTTCCCTTGCGGGTACCCGACGTCGTCCCATCCCCCGTCACGGGGTTAATTGCTTTTGCCTTGGAGAAGACTTGCACCGCCCCCATCGCCACACATGCCGATCGGACCCCGCCGCCGGACAGGCAAACCGCCTGCACTGGCTCGGGTTTGCGATTTGCGATCACGGCATTCGCCCCCGGCACGTTGTATGCGTCGACCCAGCTCCATTCCTCTTTACTCATTTCGGCCGCATGTTGTCCGCGCCAGGTCATGTCGGGCAATTCGGGATCCTCTAGGGCGCGCTCCCACCAGTTGTCAGCCGAAACAGCCCCTAGGACGTCACGTCTTCTGCCTTTGCGTCGCCGCCGCGCCAGTCGGCTCCACGCCGCTAACTCACGGAAGCCGATCGCCGGCGCGGCCACTACGCCGGCCAGAGCCAGCAGCGCCGCGCACCATTTCACGATCGCGGCCGCCGCGGTCGCGGTGATCAAGATCTTGGGGACCTGGGGGATGTGTGCGGTGATGACAAGCAGGCAGTCCTCGATCACATTGGCGGCGACCGTCACGGCCACTGCGGTAAGCACGTAGCGTGACAGCCCGCGCCCGAATCCTGAGATCGCGCGAAGTCGAAAGATCCAGGCGCATCCGCCCAGAAACAGCGCGTAGCCGCCGATGAACAGGAGGTCGGCGGCGAGCGCGGCGCCCAGAGCGCTTCGGACATCCGCGACGGCGGCGCTGCGGTCGCCATATGTGTAGCGCGCAAGATTGGGTATCCACGCGAGATGAAGAAACCACCCAGCCGTCGCCACACCGACGGGGATCATCACCAAAGGCAGGACTACTGCGAACTTCCGCTTCACCGCTCACCGAGCCAATCGCACGAACCCTGGGCCATCCGCGTCTGATTTTCGCGGAAGAATCCGTATCTTATTCACAATTGGATCGAAATTCCGGCGAATGCGCGGGCGGTGTAGCAAATTGCCTCGTCGGATCACCGCGCTAATTGCGACGCGACCATGTCTGGTAATCATAGAGCCGCAGCCGACGGCTGGATCCCGAAACTTTGACCACAGCAGCGGTAAAACCAGCAAAGTGCAACTGTTGCGGCTATGCCCATTCGTTGCCAAACGCACCCGAAATGCGGGCGGCTGCGGTCCCCTAACCGAGGCAGTCCGCGGCGGTGGTGATCTCCGCCGACATGTTCTTTGCCATCATCTTGCACGCCGCTTCGGCAAGCTCGGCGTCGATACCGGCGACGGCGTCGGTGGGGATGACGACCTGAAAATGGCGCACGTAGGCGTCGAGGGCGGTGTAGAGGATGCACTGCTCGGTGACCTGCCCGGTGAGGACCAGCCGCTTGGTCTCCAGCCGGTTCAACAAATACGCCAGCGCGGTCGCATAGAACGCGCTGTGCCGCACCTTTGTCATCACGCGGCAGTCCCCGGACGGCACGATCGGCTTGACCAGATCGGGCCGGGCCCCGTCGAGCGCGGAGCCGACGATGTCGGAGAACTGGGCGGCGAAATCGCCGTAGTTGTCGTTGACGTAGATCAGGTCGACGTTGTCGGATTCGCGTGCGCGCCGGACCAAATCGGCCAGCGGGTCGATGATCTTCGCGACATTGGGTATTAGTTCCTCAGCGTCGGGATGCTGATAGGTGTTCATCATGTCGACCACCACGACGGCAGTATCGCTCATGATGGAGGGGATACCCGGCGGCCGCGGGTTGACACCGGTAAGGCGACAATGGAAGGGCGATGGACTTTTACAACGCTTACAGCCAGGGCTTTGTCCGGGTCGCCGCGTGCACCCATCACACCACGATCGGCGATCCGGCGGCCAACGCCGAGTCGGTCCTGGGGCTGGCGCGCGAGTGCCACGACGATGGCGTCGCGGTGGCGGTGTTCCCCGAGCTGACGCTGTCCGGGTATTCGATCGAGGACATCGTGATGCAAGACCTCTTGCTGGACGATGTGACGGCCGCCGTCGAGAGCATCGTCGCGTCCTCGGCCGATCTGCTGCCGATCCTGGTAGTCGGCGCCCCGCTGCGGTACCGGCATCGCATCTACAACACCGCGGTGGTGATTCACCGCGGTGCCGTGCTGGGTGTGGTGCCGAAGTCCTACCTGCCCACCTACCGGGAGTTCTACGAACGCCGCCAGATCGCGCCTGGAAATGACGAGCGCGGCACCATCCGAATCTGCGACGCCGACGTCCCGTTCGGCCCCGACCTGCTGTTCGCCGCCTCCGACATCCCCGGCTTCGTGCTGCATGTCGAAATCTGTGAGGACATGTTCGTGCCGATCCCGCCCAGTGCGGAAGCGGCGCTGGCCGGCGCGACGGTGCTGGCCAACCTCTCCGGCAGTCCCATCACGATCGGCCGCGCCGAGGACCGCTGCCTGCTGGCCCGCTCGGCGTCGGCGCGCTGCCTGGCCGCCTATGTCTACGCCGCCGCGGGTGAGGGCGAGTCGACCACCGATCTCGCCTGGGACGGTCAGACCATGGTGTGGGAGAACGGCGAACTGCTGGCCTCGTCCGAGCGCTTCCCGAAGGGGGAGCGACGCAGCGTCGCCGACGTCGACCTGGACCTGCTGCGCTCAGAACGTTTGCGCATGGGGACATTCGACGACAACCGGCGCCACCACCGCGGGTCGGCCGAGTCGTTCCGGCGCGTCGACTTCCGGCTGGAGCCGCCGGCCGGCGACCTCGGATTGCGCCGCGACGTCGAGCGTTTCCCGTTCGTCCCCGCCAATCGCGAACGCCTGGAACAAGATTGCTACGAGGCCTACAACATTCAGGTCGCCGGGCTCGAGCAGCGGCTGCGAGCGCTCAACTACCCGAAGATCGTCATCGGAATTTCCGGCGGCCTGGATTCGACGCACGCGCTGATCGTGGCCGCGCGCGCGATGGACCGGGAAGAACGGCCGCGCAGCGATATTCTCGCGTTCACGCTGCCGGGTTTCGCCACGGGCGACCGCACCAAACGCAACGCGATCGAGTTGTGCCGCGCGCTCGGCGTCACCTTCTCCGAGATCGACATCACCGAGACCGCGATGATGATGTTCAAGGAGATGGACCATCCGTTCGGGCGCGGCGAGAAGGTCTACGACGTCACCTTCGAAAATGTGCAGGCGGGCCTGCGCACTGACTACCTCTTCCGGCTGGCCAACCAGCGCGGCGGCATCGTGCTGGGCACCGGCGACCTCTCCGAGATCGGGCTGGGGTGGTCGACCTACGGGGTGGGCGATCAGATGTCGCACTACAACGTCAATGGCGGTGTCCCAAAGACACTGATCCAGCACCTGATCCGTTGGGTGATTTCGTCCGGCCAGTTCGAATCCGACGTCACCGACGTGCTGCAGTCGGTGCTCGACACCGAGATCTCCCCGGAGCTCGTCCCGAAAGGCGAAGAGGAGGAGCTGCAGAGCAGCGAGGACAAGGTCGGACCGTACGCCCTGCAAGACTTTTCGTTGTTCCACGTGCTGCGCTACGGGTTCCGGCCCTCGAAGATCGCGTTCCTGGCCTGGCACGCGTGGAGCGACCCCGAGCGGGGCAACTGGCCGCCGGGATTCCCCGAGGACAAGCGACCGACGTACTCGCTGAAGGAGATTCGGCATTGGCTTGGGATCTTCGTGCAGCGGTTCTACTCGTTCAGCCAATTCAAGCGCTCGGCATTGCCCAACGGCCCGAAGGTGTCGCACGGCGGCGCGCTGTCGCCGCGCGGTGATTGGCGCGCCCCGTCGGACATGTCCGCGCGCATCTGGCTCGACGAGATCGACCGCCAGATTCCCGAGGAATAGCGCGCTGCGGGCCCGCCCGGGATCGCCGGACGGGCCCGAACGCCCGGCTCACGCCCTCGCGCGGCGCCAGCCCTGGTACTGCAGCTCCGCGAATACCAGGGTGTAGGCCCCGGCCGCCAGGTTCAATGCGACGCCGGCCGAGGTCAGCGGGAAGACGTCCGTGAGCACCAGCACCACGGCGCTCACCGTGTAGAGCAAGTTGGCGATGATGACGCCCATGCCGGCGCGGCGCACCGACGGCAGGCTGGCGAGCCCGAAGACGACCACGCCGTAGCCGATCAAGAACGCGCCCATCGCGTACTCGAACGCCTTCGTGGTGCCCGACAGCTCGGCGAGTCGGCCGGCCAGCGGGATGCCGGCCAGGCCGACCAGCCCACTGATGGCGGCGTCGGCGCGCATGGCGAGCCGCAGCAGGCCGTCCCGGGTGCCCGTGCGATCAATCGTGGTAGCGGACATGAGGGTCCTTTCTCGATGGCTGATAGCGATCGCCACCGACGCTGCCCGCGAACCACTGCCAGATCGACGCCAGACGCTGCCAACTGCTGCCAACCGCAGGTCAGGCAGGTGATTCGAGCGCCGCGTCGATCGCTTCGGCATCGGGTGCGCAGTCGCCGGCGCCGGCGACCAGCGTCGCCAGCGCGCCCGCGGCGCAGGCGCGCCGCAGCGCGTGCAGCCGCTCGGCGGGCGAACCCGGATGGGGTGGCCAGCTTCCCGCGAGCACGCCGGCGAACACGTCCCCGGCCCCACTGGTGTCCACCGCGGCCACCGCCGGAGCGGGCACCGTGAAGTCGCCGTCGACGCCGACGTACCGCGCGCCGCTCGCCCCCAGGGTGGTCACCAGGTGATCGGTGCGCCACGGCCACGCGCCGGCCTCGGCCTCGTTGGCGATGACCACGTCGGCCACGGCGGCAAGGTCGGGCAACGAGCTGGGGTCCTGCCCGGACGGTGAGGCGTTGACGATGACGACCGCGCCGGCCGACCGGGCTAGCCGTGCCGCGGCCGTGGCCGCCCGCACGGGAATTTCCAGCTGCGTCAATAAGACGTCACAGTCGCTGATCGCGCCTCGCGCGGCGGCGCTGTCCAGCGTCAGACGCGCGTTCGCCCCCGGCGCGACCACGATGGTGTTCTCGGCGTCGGCATCGACAACGACGATCGCCGTGCCGCTCGGCCCGGGCGCTTGCGCGGTGCCGTCCAAACGCACGCCGTTGTCCAGCAGGTGGGCGCGTAACCGCGCGGCGGCCGGGTCGTCGCCGACCGCTCCGACGAATTGCACCCGTGCACCCGCACGCGCCGCCGCCACCGCTTGATTGCCGCCCTTGCCGCCCGGCGCGGAGGTCAGCGACGACGCCAGCACCGTCTCGCCGGGGCGGGGGAGGGTGTCGACGCGCAGCGACAGGTCCATGTTCACGCTGCCGACCACACAAATTCGCGCCATTACGTCGACGTCAGCCGATGGCGCGGGCCAAAACGTCTGTGGCGCCACCATTTTGGCGCGGGTGTCAACATCCGCAGTCCTCGCCGCGCCACGCCTGGAAACCCTCGCGGACCGCGACACCGGCGATGACCAGTCCGACCACCGGGTCCAGCCACCAGCCGCCCGACCACACGGCGATGACGGCGAGCGTCAGCAGCACCGCCGCGGATTGCGCGGCGCACAGATAGTTTTGGGTGCCCTCCCCGGCGGTGGCGCGTGAGTTCAGGCGCCCGCCGAGCCGCCGCTTAGCCCATCCCAGCAGCGGCATCAAGACCAGCGCCGCCGCGGTCAAGGCGATCCCGATCAACGTCGTGCCGGGGTGGGCGCCGGTGAGCAGATTCCGGACCGATTCGACAGCGATGTAGGGCGCGATGAGCCAGAACGAGACGGCCACCCCGCGCTGCGCCCGGCGCTCCGAGGTCTCCGACAGCATCCGGTCACCGGTGAATCGCCACACGACGATCACGCTCGCCAAGCCCTCGACCGCACTACCGAGCGCCCAACCGATCAGCGAGATGGACCCGACGGTGAACCCCTGCCACAGCCCGAGCGCGCCCTCCGCGCACATCCAGAGCAGGCTCGCCCACGCGAGCCATCGCGCCCAGCGCGCCGCCCGTATCCATTCGGCGTCGCGCTCGGCACCCCGGATGGTAGCCACGTCGCTGGCGCCGCAACCGCAACCGTCCGCGCACGAGTCGCTCATAGCGCCAAGGATAGGTGCACTCCGTCGGGTCGATGAAGGTCCGAGCGTTCTTCGCCTCGAACGCTTTGCCGCAATCGCCCATATCTTGAGAGGCGCGCGCTAGTGTGCTGCGTGAGCGATGCTGCCTGTCCAGGAAGGGCGAAGTCGAGTGACATCGAGCGAGGTACGGGACGCTGAGCCGGCTTCGGAGAACGCACCGGCGCCCGCCCCGGCTCCCGGCCCGGCCGAATCGGTTGTGACGCAGGCGAGCGAGGCCGGCAAAGGCCCTAAGTATCGCCGTCGTCGGTTCTTCCGGATCGGCCTCCAATCCAAGCTTTTGCTGACGCTGCTGTTGTGCAGCATCCTGTCGATCGGGGTGATCGCCTTCATCGGGGTATCGTCGGGTCGCAACGCGTTGCGCCAAGTCGAATCCGAGCGGTTAACCGAGCTCCGCGAATCCCAGGGGCGGCAGGTGCAGTCGCTGTTCAAAGAGGTCACGAATTCCCTGATCGTCTACAGCGGCGGCTTCAGCATCGTCGAGGCCACCACGGCGTTCACCGACGGCTTCGCGCAGTTGTCCAACGCGACGATCACGCCGCCCCAGCAGCAAGCGCTCGTCAACTACTACGACAACAACATGATCAAGCCGATCAAGCGCATCACCGGTGAGGAACTCGACCGCAACGCGATCTTCCCGAGTTCCAACGCGCAGAAGTACCTTCAGGCCAACTACACCGCGCAGTACCCATCGGCCGCCGAGGCGAGGAGGGTCGAGGACGCGGGTGACGGTAGCGCCTGGTCGGCGGCCAGCGCCCGCTACAGCTTCTACATGCGCGACATCGTCACCCGTTTCGAATACCCCGACGCGCTGTTGCTGGACATGCAGGGCAACGTCGTGTTCTCGGTGAACAAGGGCCCAGACTTGGGCACCAATATTCTGACCGGCCCGTACCGCGAATCCAATCTGCGGGACGCGTACCAAAAGGCTTTGCGCTCCAACGATCTCGACTTCGTCTGGATCACCGACTTCCAGCCCTACCAGCCGCAACTCGACGCCCCGACGGCGTGGGTGGTTTCGCCGGTGGGGATGAACGGCAAGTTCAACGGCGTGATGGCGCTCCCGCTGCCGATCTCGAAGATCAACAAGATCATGACCGCCGACAAGCATTGGGAGGCCGCCGGAATGGGCCCGGCAACGGAGACGTACCTGGCCGGCCCCGATAACCTGATGCGTTCCGACTCAAGGCTTTTCCTCGAGGATCGAGCCGAGTACCAGCGCGAGGCGGTGGCTTCCGGCACCCCGCCCGACGTCGTGGAGGAAGCGATCCGCCTTGGTGGCACGACGTTGGTGCAGCCGGTCCCGACCGCGGGTCTTCGCGCCGCCCAACGCGGACAAACCGGAGTCGTCAGCGCCACCGACTATCTGGGCAATAGGGAGCTGGAGGCCTACGCCCCGCTGACGGTGCCGAACTCCGACCTGCACTGGTCGATCCTGGCGACGCGCGACAACTCCGATGCCTTCGCACGCCTCGGCCGGTTCAGCAGAACGCTCGTGCTGGCTGTGTCGATCATGATCTTCGCCATCTGCGTGGCGTCGATGGTGCTGGCCCAGCTGATGTTACGCCCGATCCGTCGGCTGCAGGCCGGCACGCAGAAGATCAGCTCCGGTGACTACGAGGTCAACATCCCGGTGAAGACGCGCGACGAAATCGGCGAGCTCACCGCGGCTTTCAACGAGATGAGCCGCAACCTGGCGATCAAGGAGGAGTTGCTCAACGAACAGCGCCGGGAAAATGACCGGTTGTTGTTGGCGCTGATGCCCGAGTCCGTCGTCCAGCGATATCGGGAGGGCCAGGAGACCATCGCACAGGAGCACCAGGACGTGGCCGTCATCTTCGCCGAGATCGTCGGACTCGACGAGGTGTCCGTCGACGTATCCGGCGACGAACTGGTGGGGATCGTCGACGAACTTTTCCGGCAATTCGACTCGGCCGCAGAATCTCTCGGCGTCGAGCGAATCCGCACCTTCCACAACGGCTACCTCGCCAGCTGCGGCGTGGTGACGCCGCGGCTGGACAGCATCCATCGAAGCGTCGACTTCGCGCTCGAAATGCGCCACATCATCGAGCGGTTCAACAGCCAAACCGGTCACGAGTTGCGCCTACGGGTGGGCATCAGCACCGGCAACGTCATCAGCGGTCTGGTCGGCCGCTCGGGGCTGGTCTATGACATGTGGGGCGCCGCGGTGAGCCTCGCCTACCAAATGCAAAGCGGTTCAGATCAGTCGGGCATCTACGTCGCGTCGCAGGTGTATGAGGCGATGCGTGACGTGCGCCAGTTCGCTCCCGCCGGCACCATCTCGGTCGGCGGTACCGAGCAGGCCATCTACCGGTTGGCGGAGCGGTCATGAACCTGTTCGAATCGTCGTGGTTCTACTGGGCGATCGGGATCGCCGTCGGATTCCCGGTCTGTTTGATCCTGCTCACCGAGTTGCACCGCACGCTGGTCAGACGGAGAAGCCACCTGGCCAGGCAGGTAAGCCTGCTGCGCAACTACCTGCTGCCGCTGGGTGCGCTGCTGCTCCTGGTCGTGAAGGCCTCGCAGATTCCGGCCGGGGACGGCTCGGTGCGGATCCTCACCACGGTCTTCGGGCTGCTGGTGCTCGTGTTGGTGCTTTCCGCGCTCAATGCCACCGTGTTCGAGAGCGCGCCCGAAGAAAGCTGGCGCAAGCGGTTGCCCGCCATCTTCATCGACGTCGCCCGCTTCGGAGTCATCGGCGTCGGGCTGGCGGTGATGCTCTCCTACATCTGGGGCGTCCGGATCGGCGGCCTGTTCACCGCGCTGGGCATCACCTCGGTGGTCATCGGCCTGATGCTGCAGAACTCCGTCGGACAGGTCGTTTCCGGCTTGTTCATGCTGTTCGAGCAGCCGTTCCGGATCAACGACTGGCTGGACACCGGTACGACGCGGGGGCGTGTCGTCGAAGTGAACTGGCGGTCCGTCCACATCGACACCGGCAGCGGGATCCGCATCATGCCCAACTCGATGCTGGCCAGCACCTCGTTCACGAACCTGAGCCGCCCGTCGCGCGCATACGACTGTGCGATCACCACCAAATTCGCGGCCGGCGACTCCCCGGACAAGGTGTGCGCCATGCTGACGCGCGTCGCGGGTGCGCTGCCGGCCCGCAAACCGGAGGTGTTGCCCACCACGGTCGCGCTGGGCGGCGCCCAATACCGCACCACCATCCGGTTGACGTCGCCCGCCGACGCGGAAGCCACCGAAGCCACCTTCCTGCGCTGGGTTTGGTACGCCGCGCGGCGGGCCCGCCTGCGGCTGGACGGTGCCGACGACAACTACTCCACCAAGCAGCGCGTGGAGAAAGCGCTGCGCACGGTGGTCGCGCCGGCCTTGCGGCTCAGTCACACCGATCAGCAATCGCTGGTGCCCTACGCCAAGCTCGTCCGCTACGGTGCCGACGAAATCATCGAGTCCGCCGGTCAGGTGTCCTCCGGCATGACCTTCCTGGTCGCCGGCCGGGTTCGCTTGACGGCGACGACCGAAGACGGGTCGGTGGTGCCGGCCAGCATCCTCGACGAGGGATCGTTCCTCGGCCTGACCGCGCTGACTCGTCAACCCAACCTGGCCGGCGCGTACGCGCTGGACGAGGTGACGGCGCTGCAGATCGAGCGTGAGCACCTCGAGCATCTCGTGATGCGTAAACCGTTGCTACTTCAAGACTTAGGTCGACTGATCGAAGAGCGGCAGACCAAGGTGCGAGAGGCCGCCCACCGCGACCGGGTCGGGCATGCCCAAGTTGCGCCGCCGGAGCCGGCGAAGCCGGTGCGTTGACCCGGCGACGCTCAAGAATCTCGGTGGGGCGCGTTACGCGCGGAGCGAATGGCGTAATACCCGGGCCGCCGCGCTCGGCTGGCTAACGCCCGATACCCTGGTTCAATGAGTCTGCAGGCACCCTCGCTTCCTGACTTGCGCCGGGAGGTCCACAACGCCGCTCGCCGCGCCCGGGTCGCCTCCCGCGTCCTGGCATTGTTGCCGACGGTGGCCAAGGACCAGGCGCTACGCTCCGCGGCCGACGCGATAGCGGCTCATACCGATCTGATTCTCTCCGCCAACGCCGAAGATCTCAGCGCGGCCGAAGCCGCCGGTACCCCGACCGCGATGCTCGACCGGCTGGCGCTGGACCCCAAACGCGTCGAGGGGATCGCCGCCGGCCTGCGCCAGGTCGCCGGCCTGCCCGACCCGGTCGGAGAGGTGCTGCGTGGTTACACCCTGCCCAACGGTTTGCATCTGCGGCAACAGCGCGTGCCGCTCGGCGTCGTCGGCATGATCTACGAGGGCCGGCCCAACGTCACCGTCGACGCCTTCGGTCTGGCGCTCAAGTCGGGCAATGCGGTGCTGCTGCGGGGCAGCTCCTCGGCGGCCCGATCGAATCAGGCGCTGGTGCAGGTGCTGCGCGCCTCGCTGGTCAGTGAGGACCTGCCCGCCGATGCGGTGCAACTGCTTTCAGCCGCCGACCGCGCCACGGTGACGCACCTGATCCAGGCCCGCGGCCTGGTCGACGTCGTGATCCCGCGCGGGGGAGCGAGCCTGATCGATGCGGTGGTTCGCGACGCGCAGGTGCCCACCATCGAGACGGGTGTGGGCAACTGTCACGTGTACGTGCACGAGGGAGCCGACCTGGACCTCGCGGAACGAATCCTGCTGAACTCCAAGACCCGCCGCCCCAGCGTCTGCAACGCCGCCGAGACGCTGTTGGTGGACGCCGCGATCGCGAAGAAGGCGCTGCCCCGATTGGTGGCCGCCCTCGAGAATGCGGGTGTGACCGTGCACGGCGGGGTTTCGGCGGACGCCGGGGAGGACGATCTGCGCCGCGAGTACCTGTCGATGGACATCGCCGTTGCGGTGGTGGACGGCATCGACGCCGCGGTCGCTCACATCAACGAGTACGGGACCGGGCACACCGAGGCGATCGTGACCAGCAATATGGCTGCCGCCCAACGGTTTAGCGAAGGCGTCGACGCGGCCGCGGTGATGGTCAACGCGTCGACGGCGTTCACCGACGGCGAGCAATTCGGCTTCGGCGCCGAAATCGGCATCTCCACGCAGAAATTGCATGCGCGTGGCCCGATGGGGCTGCCGGAATTGACCTCGACCAAGTGGATTGCGTGGGGCGACGGGCAAGTCCGGCCCGCCTGACGACGCGACGAAAAGTGCTTTAGGAGAACCCAGATAGTGAGCGTCCCCGCCCGGCCCAGGCCGTTGTTCGCCGACATCGACGACGTCTCGCGACGGTTGGCCGAGACCGGTTACCTGCCCGACACCGCCACCGCCACCGCCGTGTTCCTGGCCGACCGGCTCGGCAAACCGTTGCTGGTGGAGGGTCCCGCCGGTGTCGGCAAGACCGAACTCGCCCGCGCCGTCGCCCAGGCGACCGACTCGGGACTGGTCCGCCTGCAGTGCTACGAGGGGGTGGACGAGGCACGCGCCCTGTACGAGTGGAACCATGCGAAGCAGATACTTCGTATTCAGGCCGGCTCGGGGGACTGGGACCAGACCAAGGACGACGTGTTCAGCGAGGAGTTCCTGTTGCAGCGGCCGCTGCTGACCGCCATCCGGCGCACCGACCCCACCGTGCTGTTGATCGACGAGACCGACAAGGCCGACATCGAAATCGAGGGCCTGCTGCTCGAGGTGCTGTCCGACTTCGCGGTGACGGTCCCCGAATTGGGCACGATCACCGCGGAGCGGACGCCGTTCGTCGTGCTGACCTCCAACGCGACCCGGGAGCTGTCCGAGGCCCTCAAGCGCCGGTGCCTGTTCTTGCACATCGACTTTCCCAGTCCCGAACTGGAGCGCCGCATCCTGTTGTCGCGCGTGCCCGAGCTGCCCCAGCACCTCGCCGACGAGCTGGTGCGCATCATCGGCGTGCTGCGCGGCATGCAACTCAAGAAGGTCCCGTCCATCGCCGAGACCATCGACTGGGGTCGCACCCTGCTGGCGCTGGGCCTGGACACCATCGACGACGCCGTCGTTGCCGCCACACTGGGCGTCGTCCTCAAGCATCAGTCCGATCAGCAGCGCGCAAGCGGCGAGCTACGGTTGAACTAGGTACCCATGGCCCCCCGCCGCATCCGCCCCAGCCGTCCCCTCGCCCCGCACGGACTGCCGGGCCACTTGGTCGGCTTCGTCGAAGCGCTTCGCGGCGTTGGCATTTCGGTGGGACCATCCGAGACGGTGGACGCCGGCCGGGTGATGGCGACCCTCGGCTTGGGTGATCGTGAGGTGCTGCGCGAGGGCATCGCCTGCGCCGTGCTGCGCCAACCCGATCACCGCGACACCTACGACGCCATGTTCGACCTGTGGTTCCCCGCGGCGTTGGGCGCACGCGCGGTGGTCGCCGACGAAGGAGCCGACGGCCCGCAGGGCGACGACTCGTTGCCGCCAGACGACGTCGAGGCGATGCGGCAGATGCTGCTGGACCTGCTCAACGAGAATCCCGACCTAGCCGACATGGACGAGCGGCTCGTCGCGATGATCGCGCGCATTGTGGAGGCCTACGGCAAGTACAGTTCCAGCCGCGGCCCCTCGTTCTCCTCGTATCAGGCGCTCAAGGCGATGGCGCTGGACGAGCTGGAGGGCAAGCTGTTGGCGGGGCTGCTCGCCCCGTACGGCGACGAGCCCACGCCCACCCAGGAGCAGATCGCCAAAGCCATGGCCGCGCAACGGATCACCCAGTTGCGCAAGCTGGTAGACGCCGAGACCAAACGGCGCACCGCCGAGCAACTCGGCCGCGACCACGTCCAGATGTATGGCATCCCACAGCTTTCGGAGAACGTCGAGTTCCTGCGCGCCTCGGGCGAACAGCTGCGCCAGATGCAACGGGTGGTGGCGCCGCTGGCGCGCACGCTGGCCACCCGGCTCGCCGCCCGGCGGCGACGGTCGCGCGCGGGCGTGATCGACCTGCGCAAGACGCTGCGCAAGTCGATGTCCACCGGCGGCGTGCCGATCGACGTGGTGCTGGCCAAGCCCCGCCCGGCCCGGCCGGAACTGGTGGTGCTGTGCGACGTGTCCGGCTCCGTCGCCGGCTTCAGTCACTTCACTCTGCTGCTGGTACACGCCCTGCGCCAACAGTTTTCGCGCGTGCGGGTCTTCGCCTTCATCGACACCACCGACGAGGTGACGCACATGTTCGGGCCGGACGCCGATCTGGCCGTGGCGATCCAGCGGATCACCCGGGAGGCCGGTGTGTTCAGCCGCGACGGGCATTCCGACTATGGCAACGCGTTCGCGTCGTTCGCGCAGGCGTTCCCCAACGTGCTGTCGCCGCGCAGCTCGCTGCTGGTGCTCGGCGACGGGCGCACCAACTACCGCAATCCGGAGACCGAGCTGCTGTCCCACATGGTGACCGCCAGCCGGCACGCGCATTGGCTCAATCCCGAGCCCAAGCACCTGTGGGGCAGCGGCGACTCGGCGGTGCCGCGTTATCAAGAGGTCATCACGATGCACGAGTGCCGGTCGGCCAAACAGTTGGCAGCGGTGATCGACCAGCTGCTGCCGGTCTAGGGCGTTGCCCTGTCGTTAGGCGCCGGGACATGGGGGCACCGGCCCCGCCGCCCAGCGCCACGCCAGGGTGACCGTGAGCGCCGAGAGTCACGCCAGCGTGCCGAGCCCACGCGGGCGGCCCCGGGGCGGCTGCGGCCGGGCTGACGAATCGGGCCTGATCGGGGGCCTCAAGTAAGCTGGCAAACCGTGCAAAAGGAGCTGCGCCGGCTAGGTGTGATGGGTGGGACGTTCGATCCCATCCATTACGGGCACCTGGTGGCCGCCAGCGAGGTCGCCGACCTGTTCGACCTCGACGAAGTGGTGTTCGTGCCCAGCGGCCAGCCCTGGCAAAAAGACCGGCACGTTTCCGCGGCGGAGGACCGGTATCTGATGACGGTGATCGCCACCGCGTCTAACCCGCGCTTCTCGGTGAGCCGGGTCGACATCGATCGCGCCGGTCCCACCTATACCAAGGACACCCTGCGGGATCTGCACGCCCTCAACCCGGATTCGCAGCTGTACTTCATCACCGGCGCCGACGCGCTCGCCTCCATCCTGTCGTGGCAGGGCTGGCAGGAGATGTTCGACTTGGCGCGATTCGTCGGCGTCAGCCGGCCCGGATACGAGCTCCGGCGTGAACACATCACCGGTGTGCTGGGCGAGCTGGCCGAGGATGTGCTGACGCTCGTCGAGATCCCCGCACTGGCCATCTCGTCGACCGATTGCCGGCTGCGCGCCGAACAACGCCGACCCCTGTGGTATCTGATGCCCGACGGCGTCGTGCAATACGTCTCCAAGCGCCGGCTGTACCGTGCCGGCGACCACTCGAAGGACACCGTGAGCCGATCAACCCTGCCCGCCGGGAACAACACATGACCGCCACGCAGGAGGCCATCGACATGGCGACCGTCGCCGCCGGCGCGGCCGCCTCGAAGCTGGCGGACGACGTCGTCGTGATCGACGTGTCGGGCCAGCTGTTCATCACCGACTGTTTCGTGATCGCCTCGGGGTCCAACGAGCGGCAGGTCAACGCCATCGTCGACGAGGTCGAGGAGAAGATGCGCAGGGCCGGCTACAAGCCCGCGCGCCGGGAGGGCACCCGGGAGGGCCGCTGGACGCTGCTGGACTACCGCGACATCGTCGTGCACATCCAGCATCAGGAAGACCGCGACTTCTACGCCCTGGACCGGTTGTGGGGAGACTGCCCCGTGGTGTCCGTGGACCTCACCGAAGACCCCGACGACTCGACCGGCACGCCATGACGATTCGTCGGCTAATCATGTTGCGGCACGGGCAAACCGAGTTCAACGCGGGCAGCAGAATGCAGGGGCAGCTGGATTCCCAACTCAGCGAACTCGGCCGCGCCCAAGCGATTGCCGCCGCCGAGGTCCTCGGCAAGCTGCAGCCGTTACTGATCGTGTCGTCGGATCTGCATCGCGCCTACGACACGGCGATCAGGCTGGGGGAGCGAACCGGCCTGCCGATCCGGGTGGACGAGCGGTTGCGGGAGACCCATCTCGGCGACTGGCAGGGGCTGACGCACACCGACGTGGACGCGCAGGCTCCGGGTGCCCGGCTGGCCTGGCGCGAGGACGCCACCTGGGCGCCGCATGGCGGTGAGAGCCGCGTCGACGTGGCCGCCCGTAGCGTGCCACTAGTCTCCGAACTGGTAGCCAGCGAACCGGAATGGGGTGATCCCCAGCATGCCGATCGGCCGGTGGTGCTGGTGGCGCACGGTGGCCTGATCGCCGCACTGTCGGCCGCGCTGCTGAAGCTTCCGGTCGCCAATTGGCCGGTGTTGGGCGGCATGGGAAACGCCAGCTGGGTGCAGCTTTCCGGTCACTGGAACGAGCAAGGCGCGGGTTTCGATGACATCCGCTGGCGCCTCGACGTGTGGAACGCTTCGGCGCAGGTGGCCAACGATGTCCTCTGATGCTCGGCCCACCCTGCTGATCTTCGCCGACTCCCTGGCGTACTACGGGCCGACCGGCGGTCTGCCCGCCGACGATCCTCGCATTTGGCCGAATCTCGTTGCCAACCAATTGGATTGGGACGTCGAACTCATCGGTCGCATCGGCTGGACCTGTCGCGACATCTGGTGGGCGGCCACCCAGGACCCGCGCGCCTGGGCGGCGCTGCCGAGGGCGGGCGCCGTCATCTTCGCCACCGGCGGCATGGATTCGTTGCCGTCGGTGCTGCCGACCGCGCTAAGGGAACTCATCCGCTACGTGCGCCCGCCACGCTTGCGGCGCTGGGTCCGCGACGGTTACGGCTGGCTACAGCCCCGGCTCTCACCGGTGGCCAGGTCGGCGCTGCCCCCGCACCTGAGCGTCGAATACCTCGAACAGACCCGCAGCGCAATCGATTTCAACCGGCCCGGTATTCCGGTCGTGGCGTCGCTGCCCTCGGTGCACATCGCCGACACCTACGGTAGGGCCCACCACGGTCGCACGGGAACGGCGGCGGCGATTACCGAGTGGGCGCAGACCCACGACGTGCCTCTGGTTGACCTGAAAGCCGCCGTCGCCGAACAGATCATGTCCGGCCGGGGCAATCCCGACGGCATCCACTGGAATTTCGAGGCGCACCAGGCGGTTGCCGAGCTGATGCTCAAGGCGCTCGCCGAGGCTGGCGTAGTGGCTGAGAAACCGCGCGGCTGACTATGCCCGTCGTTGTGGTGACCGACGCGTCGGCGCGCTTGCCCGCCGACTTGTTGGACAAGTGGGCGATTCGCGTTGTCCCGCTGCACATTCTGCTCGACGGCGTCGATCTGCGTGACGGCGTGGACCAGATCCCTGAGGACGTCTACCAGCGCCACGCGACCACCGCGGCGGCCACACCCGCCGAACTGGCCGATGCATATCAGCAGGCGTTGGCCGACAGCGGCGGAGACGGCGTGGTGGCGGTGCACATCTCCTCCGCACTGTCGGGCACCTGCGGCGCTGCGCAACGGACCGCCGCCGACCTGGACCCCCACGTGCGCGTCGTCGACTCGAAGTCGACCGCGATGGGCACCGGCTTCGTGGCGTTGACGGCCGCGCGGGTTGCGGCCGCAGGCGGTGACCTTGACGCCGTCGCCGAGGCGGCGAATTCGGCTGCGCGGCAGACCCATGCGTTCATGGTGGTGCATCGACTGGACAACCTGCGCCGCAGCGGGCGGATCGGCGGGGCCAAGGCGTGGCTGGGCACCGCGCTGGCGCTCAAGCCGTTGCTGCGCATCGACGACGGGAAACTCGTTCTGGCCCAACGGGTGCGCACTGTCAGCCACGCGACGGAGGCGATGATCGACCGGGTCTGCCAGGTCGCCGGCGACGGCCCCGCCGCGCTGGCGGTGCATCACGTCGCCAACCCGGACGGGGCCAAGGAGGTGGCCGCGACGCTGGCGCGGCGGTTACCGGCCTGCGAGCCGGCGATCATCACCCCGCTGGGGCCGGTGTTGGCGCTGCACGTCGGCGCCGGGGCCGTCGCCGTCGTCGTGCAGCCGCCGACGCCTTAGACGGAGGCCGCCGCCGCCGCCGACGCCTTAGACGGGGGCTGCCGCCACCGACCGCCGCGCGTTGTCGCCGCGTGGATGCACCACTTGCGGCCACCAGAACCACCGGCCCAGCAGCGTCGCGATCGACGGCATCAGCAATGTGCGCACGACGAGCGTGTCGAGCAGCAGACCGATGCAGACCGTCGAACCGAACTGCCCCAGCACCCGCAAGTCGCTGCCCAACATGGCCGCCATCGTGAACGCGAACACCAGACCCGCCGCCGTCACCACCCCGCCGGTGCCTGCCATCGACCGGATGATTCCGGTCTTGAGGCCGGCATGGATCTCTTCTTTGAACCGGGAGACCAGCAACAGGTTGTAGTCGGACCCGACGGCCAGCAGGATGATCACGGACAGCGCCATCACGATCCAGTGGATCCTGATGCCGAACAGGTCCTGCCAAATCAGCACCGATAGGCCGAATGACGCCGCGATCGAGCTGGCCGCGGTGCCGACGATCACCAACGCGGCCACCACACTCCGGGTAAGCAGCAGCATGATCATGAAGATCAGCGTCAGGGCGGACACCACGGCGATCATCAGGTCGTACTTCTCGCCGTCGGCCATGTCCTTGAACGTCGCGGCGGTTCCGCCCAGATAGACCCGGGCGTCGGACAGCGACGATTGCTTGAGGCCCTCCTGCGCGGCGGTGCGTTCGGCGTCGACTTGCGCGATGCCCTCCGGCGACATCGGATCGCCCTGATGCGTGATGAAGAACCGCGCCGATTTACCGTCCGGCGACAAGAACATGCGAAGGCCGGTTTGGAAGTCCGGGTTGTCGAAGGCCTCGGGCGGCAGATAGAAGAAGTCGTCGTTCTTCGACGCGTCGAAGCTTTGACCCATCACGATCGCGGTGTTGCTCATCGCCTCCATCTGGTCGATCATCGCCTTGAACGTCTGATACAGGGTGAGCGTGATGCCCCTGGTGGTCTTCAGCGTGTTGATCAGCGTGGGAAACAGCGCATTCAGGTCATGGGTGGCCTTGGCGGTGTGCTCGATATCGGCTGTCAGATAGTGGAACTGCTCGGCGAGCTGGTCGAACCCGTCGAACGTGTCGAACAGGGACCGCAACCCGATGCACACGGGAATGTCGTAGCAGTGCCGCTCCCAGTAGAAGATGCTGCGTATCGGCCGGAAGGTGTCGTCGAAATCGGCGATGTGGTCACGCAGGGTGTCGGTGATCTGCGACGTCACCGCGGTGGTCTTCGCGCTGTCATCGGCGGCGTTGGCCAGGTCCAGCGACACCTCGTATTGGCGTTGCGTGGTGTCGATCTGGGTCTGCAGGTCGTCGGCCATCCGCAGAATGTCGGCGATGCGTTCCTTGAGGAAGCTCATGTTCTGCATCGTCGTCTGGCTCTGGACGCTGTTCTGAAACGGTATCGAGCTGTGCTGGATCGGAATGCCCAGCGGCCGGGTGATGTCCTGGACCATGGCGATGCCCAGCGTGCGCATCTCGTTTTTGGCTACCCGGTCCAGCACCAGCATGTCGGCCGGATTTCGCATGTCATGGTCGGATTCGACCATCAACAGGTCGGGGTTCATCCGTGCCTCGGAGAAATGCCGGTTCGCGGCCTCTTGCCCTTGATTGGACGGGGCCGACAAGGGCAGGTAATGGCGGTCGTTGTAGCTGGTGTGGAAGCTCGGCAGGGCGATCATGCCGACCAGCACCACCGCGGCGCTGACGGCCAAAACCGGTGCCGGCCAACGCACTACGGCGGTACCCACCCGGCGCCACAGCCGGCCACGCTTGGCCTGCTTCTCGAACAAGTGGAAGCGGCTGCCAACGAAGACCACCGCGGGCCCCAGCGTGACGCCCGCTAGCACCACGACGATCATGCCGATCGCCACGGGCGCCCCCATGGTGTTGAACCACGGTAGCCGCGAAAAGCTGAGGCAATAGGTTGCGCCCGCAATCGTCAGGCCCGACCCCAAGACGACGGGGGCGACGCCCTTGAATGTGGTGTAGTACGCGGTTTCTCGGTCCTCGCCCGCGGCCAACGCCTCCTGATAGCGGCCGATCAGGAAGATGCCGTAGTCCGTCCCCGCGGCGATCGCCAACATGGTGAGGATGTTGGCGGCGAAGGTGGTGAGCCCGAATGCGTTGTGGTACGCCAGAACCGCTACGACCCCCCGCGAACACGCCAGCGCGACAAAGGTCATGAACAGCTGCACCAGCGTGGTGACGATGGACCGGTAGACCAGCAGCAACATGATCGCGATGGCGCCCAGGGTGAACAGCGTGATCTTGGCCAGGCTGGCGTTACCGATGATGTGCATATCGTCGGACAGCGCGGCAGGGCCCGTGACGTAGGCCTTCACGCCGGGCGGCGCCTTGTTCTCCTCGATCACCTTGCGGACGGCATCCACGGACTCGTTGGCCAGCGTCGTGCCCTGGTTACCGGCGAGGTTCACCTGCACGTAGGCGCTCTTGGCGTCGGCGCTCTGGGCACCCGCGGCCGTCAGTCGGTCGCCCCAGAAGTCCTGAATGTGCTGAATGTGCTTGGGATCCTGGCGGAGTTGCCGAATCAGCTTGTCGTAATACTGGTGCGCGTCGGGGCCGAGCGGTTGCTGGCCCTCCAACACGATCATCACCGTGCTGTTGGAGTCGAATTCGTGGAAATTGTGGCCCAGGCGCATCATCGCCTTCATCGACGGTGCGTCCAGCGGTGTCATCGGCGCCGAGTGGGCCTCGCCGACTTTTTCCAGTGTCGGAACGATGACGTTCACCAGGATCGTCACGAACAACCAAACCAAAATGATCGGCACCGCAAAGATGCGGATCGCGTGCGGCAGGTATGGGCGGTGGCCCCGCTCGGCCTTGGACAGGCCCTTGGTGGTGATCGGGCCGGTGTCGGCCGCGCTCAGGTCACGCTGGGTCTCGTTACTCGTGTTGCTCATGCGGACTTCACCAGGCAGAAGGTCTGGGCGTTGTGGCCGTCGGAGCTCCGCTGTTCTCGCACGACGCCGTCCACGGTGATCTTGCAGCCGATCTCACCGCTGTCGCTTTGCGCCATGATGTTGGCGCTGACCGACGGCAAAGTCGTCGAGATGGTGGTCGACCACGGCAGCGGCGCCGCGTTCACCTGATGGGTGTTGGCGTTCTCGTCCCAGTAGTTGATGTTGGCGGTGGCCCCGGGTGGCCCGGTGATGTCGTAGACGACCACCTTCGGGTTGAACTGCACGATTTCGATCCCCTTGCCGGCGTTCGCGTTGAGGTCTTGAGAGCCGAAAATCTTATGGAGGCGAGACACAATCAATGCCGATACGGCCAGGACGACCACCAAAACCAGCGGTATCCACGCCCGCTTGAGCACCCGCGTCACGGTGCCAGCACGTGGACCCGAGTCTTGACCAGCCACCACCTGACCGCCTTCCGCTTGCCCGCCGTCCGGCATTGCCACGAAGCTCACCTACGTCGTCGACGGCACCGCCGTCTTTGAGACTATTTGCTCAGCTAAGCACTCTAAACCTTAGTGCACGCAAGCGTTCCTCCGGGGGCCTTCGATGTGGTGAACGGCATATGGTGCGGCTAGCGGGCCACGCGGCCGGTGACCGGCGGGAGATCGGCCAGCGTGACGATCCCGGGCTCGGCGGCCACCACGGTCGGGACCGCATTGGTCACCGGCATGGCCGTGTAGATCATTCCCAAGCCCATGAACCCCGGTTCCGTCCACTCCTTGGGCGGCAGGCAATGCAGGACGGTGCGCATATTGGGCAGCCCGAACACCTGGATCACGTGGCCGTGCTCCAACGGTTTGGGGGGCACCACATGACTGCCCATGGTCCAGTTGAACCCGACGCTGACCACGTTGCGGTCGCCCTCCCAGCCGCGGTGGTAGCCATAGACGCCGCCGACGGTCCCCGCGGGAATCGTCATGAAGCCCAGATCGGAATCCCCGGTGGCGGTGGTGAAGGTGACGTCGAACGTCATCCGGTCCAGCTTCGCCCCGATCGCGTCGGCCATCATGGCGGCCGATTCGGCGAAGACCTCGCTTTCACGCCGCACGGTTTCCGCCAGCCCAGGAGTATCGGGGTCCTGCGAGAAGCCCATCGCCGTTTGGGTTTCCGCGGATTCGTACGACGAGCAGTCCACCGATTCGGTGATGCGGATTTCGTCCACGCGTTCGCAGGCGCCCGACAGGACCATGCCCACCATGTTGGTCATGCCCGGGTGCGCGCCGCTGCCGAATATCGTCGAACCGCCTCGCTTGCAGGCGTCCGCGATGCGTTCGCGGTCCTCGGGCGTCTGCTTGCCCCCGGTGATCCAGGCCGCGCTGGAGCAGACGTTGACGCCGGATTCCAGCAACCGGACGAGTTCATCGACCTTGGGCCACAAGGGGTTATAGCAACAGGCGTCGGCGCCCAGGGCGAGTAGCGCGTCGATGTCGTTGGTCGCCCGCACGCCCGTCGCTTGCGGCCAGCCGGCCAGTTCGGCAGCATCCACCCCGACCTTGTCCGCCCCGTGTGCGTACACCCCGACCAGCTCCATGTCCGGCCTGCCGATGATCGCGTGCAGCGAACGTCGTCCGATGTTCCCGGTGGTCCACTGGATGACGCGGATGGGACGGCCGGTGCTGGTGGTGCTCATGCTGGCTCCTTTGCCGGTGCGGTTGGACTCATTATTAGTCAGCGCTACGCGGCGGTTCGAGAAGGGTCAAAGCCCTGCCACGCCGAGCGCGAGGACCACACCGCCTACCACGGCCAGTAGCACTGCAACGTCAAGGCGGCGACGCGATCGAATCCAGTTGTGCAGCGCCGCCACCGAAGTTGCGGTCGCTTTGGGCGCCAGTAGATAGGCCAGCAGCGGGAACTCCACGAGCGCGAAGGCCACGACGTTGAACAGGAAGAGCACGGCTAGTTGCGTCAGGACCGCGGTGCCGGAGGCCAGGATGACGGCCAGCGCGGCGAGATAGTCGACCGACGGCAACGCGATCCCGAGACCGGCGATTCCGGCGACGGACAACGAATGCCCGCTCAGCAATCGTCGAGCCGGCGTCGCCATTCTCGTCGTGCGCGAGCCCAACCGCGCGGGGAGGTCGACGGCCACGGCTACCGCGACGAGCAGCGCGAGGAGCCCGACCAGGATCTGAACCTGGGGCAGCGCGAAGTGCGCAGAGCCCAGCGATGTGCGTCGAAAGACGAACAAGACAACCAGGCCAACCGTCATGCCCATCGCGTAACCACCAGCCAGGAACGCGAGCAGTTGCAGCACCGGTTTCGGCCTGTTCAGCATGAGTACCGTCATGCCGATCCGGAAAGGTTCGAGACTGACGGCAACCGCCATCAGCAGGACAGTGACCAGCATTGCCATTGTCGGCGGGCCCCCCCGGCCGGGTTTAAGCGTCCAACCGCGTGAATTGGTGCCGGCTGTAGTGGTCGACACAGGCGGCGCGCTGGATCTTGCCACTCGTGGTGGTGGGAATTGAGCCGGGCGGGACCAGAACGACGTCCCCAACGTTCACGCCGTGCGCATTGGAGATGGCGGAAGTGACGTCTGCCCTGACCGAGGTGAACCAGCGCATCGCCTGCTCATCCGAATCGCCGCGCTTCTTGAGCTCGATCACGGTGACGAGCTGCTCGGTACCGTTCACCGGAACCGATATCGCCGCGACCCGGCCACCCGTGATCTCCTGGACCGTCGCCTCGATGTCTTCCGGGTAGTGGTTGCGCCCGCGGATGATGAGCAGATCCTTGATGCGGCCGACGATGAACAGCTCGCCGGAGTAGATGAAACCCAGGTCCCCAGTTTTCAGCCAGGGTCCCTCGGGCGTACCCGGGGACGGGTCCACCAGCGTCGCGCCGAAACAGCCCTGCCCCTCCGGCGATTTACGCCAGTAGCCTTCGGCCACATTGGCGCCATGCACCCAGATCTCGCCGACCAACCCCGGCGGGCACTCCCGGTTTGTGTCGCGGTCGACGATGCGCACGGTGGGCGATTGCGGCACTGTGTATTTCACCAGCGCTGCGCCTGTCCCCGCACACCGCCGTGCCCGACCCGCGGATAGCTCGTCGAGGTCGAAACGAACCGTCGACGAGTCACCCCAGGTGCCACTCGCCACGAACACGGTTGCCTCGGCCAAGCCATAGGAAGGACGCAGCATGTCGTCCCGAAAGTTGAAGTGAGCAAAACGGTCGACGAAGCGATTCAAAGTTGCCGGCTCGACCCGCTCGGCGCCGCTGATGATGCCCAGCACGCCGGACAGGTCGAGCCCGGCCAGGTCCCTGTCACTTGTTTTGCGAGCCGCCAAGTCAAAGGCGAAGTTGGGCGCCGCCGACCAAGAAGACGGATTCTCAGCCAGGGATCGCATCCACCTGGCCGGCCTTTCCAGGAATGCGACCGGACTCATCAGCTCGCCGCGATAGCCGCCCAGGATCGGCGCGCATACCCCCAGCACCAAACCCATGTCGTGGTAGAACGGCAACCACGACACCATCGTGGCGTCCGTTGGGGCCTTCGCATGCGATTTCGCGAAGAAGCCGCGCATCAACTGTTCGAAATTCACCTGAAGATTACGGTGCGAGATGGTCACACCGGTAGGTGTGCGGGTCGAGCCCGAGCTGTACTGCAAGTACGCGAGGCTGGGCAAATCAGCTGTCGGGAAGCTTGTTCCGCCATCGGCGTCAAGGTTCATCGAATCGATTTCGATGATCTTGGGCACGTCTTCCATGCGCGCTTGGTCGACGTGTTCGGCGACATCTTCCGCGACCTCGGACGTGGTGAGGACGACCGCGGGCGACGTATCGGCAAGGACAGCGGTCACCCGCTGATGACTCGAACCGCGATGCGGCAGCGGGAGCGGAACCGCGATCAGCCCGGCCTGCATGGATCCCAGGAACGCCGCGATGTAGTCGAGGCCCTGGGGGGCCAGGATCACCGCCCGGTCGCCGACCGACCCGTGCGGGCCAAGTTCTTGCGCCACATTGAGAGTTCGACGGGCCACCTGCGACCAGGTGAGACTTTCCGGAACACCCGCCCAGTCGTCTTCGTAACGGGTAAACGTGTACGCCACGTCGTCGGGCCGCATGCTGGCACGTCCATGCAACATGGACAGAATCGTTGGTTGAGACATAGGCGCGTTGTCAGCCGGCGCCGTGGGACAACACGGATGTGGCGCCGCTGAGGATTTGGGAAAGCGGGTCGGCGCCGCCGCCGAAGGTCACCTGGTTGGCCGGCGCGGTCACTTCCGCTGGGTCGAAGCCGTGCACCGGGTCCACCTGGACCGGAGCGGTCGCCGGGTCGTCGTTTCGCGAGTAACCCGCGTTCACCCGGGGAATCAGGATTGCATCCAGCTTGTTCAACGTGTCCTCCGGTATCCCGATGTATTTCAACGGCATGACCAGCGGAAGGTGCTGTTCCGGGACCATGATCGTGGTGTCTTTGGCGCCGCGAGAGTTGATCGTCGTCCTGATGTTCTGCGGCGGCACCATGCTCGGGTTGGTGAAGGCCACCGCGGTGTGACCCGTGGCGAGGCCCAGCAGCGTGTTGGCGAGAGCGAACATGTTGTCCGGCCGGTCGGGGAAGTCCGCGATCGAGTCGTACGCGGCCACGAACCGGTTGGTGTCGTACTGGCTCTCATACGGCGGCGGCATGGTGTAGTCGAGCGCGGGAACGACGCTGCCGACCGGGAACATGGCGGTCAGGAAGCTCTGACCGAAGGCATGACGCCCGATCGGGTCGCCGAACGTGGCGAAGTTCAGCTTGTCCGGCGGGGGAGCTGTCGGGTCGTTGGCCAGCCGGGCCTGCTCGCCGTCGACCACGAACCCGCCCTCGGACAGGCCGATCGCAGTGCCGGGACGACCCGTTCGGATCGCGGCATCCAGGTTGCCCAGTCCCACGTCGACCGACTCGCCCACGCTGGGGCCGTCGAGCCCCAGGCCGGGGAACAGGTCATCGCCGACTTTGCCGATGCCCGGAAAGAGTCGCTCCAGCACGTGGCCCTGAACCTGGCCCGCCGGGTAGCGGACGATCTCTCGGTGCTGGCCGGGGAACCACTGAGCGCCCTCCTGGCGAATGTATTCGTCGTAAGGGATGCCCAGAACGTGAGCGCCGCCGAGGGCGAAGGCGGTTTGGTCACCCGGCGCCCCGGGGGTCGGCGGGCCACCGATGGGTGTGTCGTCGGCCGTCGCGGTGACAACGCCGAAACATATTGTGGCGCCGACAGTTACCAGCACCGTGACTCCTGCGAGTAGTTTCTTCATCCCTACTCCTGACCGCTTGAATCGTCTCGTAGTCTCACACACCTCATGTGCGCGCGCTAATTGGGTTGCGGCTCGGCGCGTCCGGCCGGCAGCCGCCGTGGCCCCACTCGTGACGGCCACCAGTTCGCCGATCCCACCAGCGCAGCAATCGCGGGAACGGTGATGGTGCGCACCAGAAAGGTGTCCAGCAAAATTCCGGCGCCGATCACGAAGCCGCCCTGCACCACGGTGCTGATGCTGGAAAACAACAGGCCGCACATGGAGGCGGCGAAGATCAGACCTGCCGCGGTGATCACACCGCCGGTGGAACCCAGAGTGCGAACGATGCCGTAACGCATGCTGTTTGGCGATTCCTCACGCATTCGCGAAACGAGCAGCATGTTGTAGTCGGCTCCCA
>NZ_MPNT01000041.1 GCF_001907675.1 Mycobacterium paraffinicum | reverse complement strand
CTCCTCAACGCCAGCGACAAGAACGCCGAAACGATTGCCCCCACAGCAGCTCTCACGGCATAGTGAACAACCGCAGAGCCTCACGCGAACACGCGAATGCTCTTACACCACTCCACGGGACGTGACCGGCGGTTCGGCGATGAGCCTCGTCTCTCGTAGGACGGTTTCTTCGACGCCTTGGCGCAACATTGCTTCGGTGCGGTGCTGGCCGTTGACGTACCAGACGTGGTCTGCGTTGCGGCCGAGTTCGATCGATTCGTATAGCAAGGTTTTCGCAGCGGAGGCCACGTTGGGTGTGACCTCGTCGGTGATGTCACCGCCGTTGCGGATGGCCTGGATGGCGACTTGCACAGCCTTGCCCCAGTCCGCAGCCATGAAGGGGTGCATATCGCGAAAGAGGCGTCGTGGCGGGAGGTCTTTAACCGGGAATCGTCGCCACACAACGGCGTACTTGGGCGGCGGCGGTGTATAGGGGACGAAGTCGGCTCCTTCGTCCCATTCGGCGCCGAGCCGGTTCAAAGTCTGGATGTCGGCCGGGTCGGTGGCGTGGTGGCGGTCGAATATCCCGTCAACGTTGAAGTCCAGCGTCACGATCTGCGGGGACTCCTCGAACTTGAAGCGTGGATCGAGGACGTTGGCGATCAGGATCGGCGGTGCCGATTCATCGGGGAAAAACTGGGCCCAGGCGTCGGCGCGGAACAGCTCAGCGCCATTGATGTGTCCGGGCCCGATGTCACCAGCGCGGCGGGTGATCACCGCGAAGGTTCGGCCGGCCTCATCACGGAAAGCCTGGGCCCGTGAGGTCCACCCGTCCCGGATCATCCACATGTGAACATCGGCGAGCCTGCCGGTGGCGGCGCGGCGGGGCAAGCGAGTTCGGATTCTGGTGATCAGGTCGCGCACAGGTTGCATGCAGTGGAATCTAGACGGCCGCGGTGACACTTCGTTGTGCTGCTGCAGTGGACAAGGGGCACGTCAAATGTCGGCGTCTGATGGGATAGCTGCAGCATCAAGCGCTACGTCCAAATGCGTACTGAGCATCGAGTAGCAGAAGGTGTCAGGCAGTGAACGAGAACCCTGATCCCAGCCACACCGAGTTGCTGCCGATGCCGATCGGTCTGCCCTAACTGCGGCGGTCCGATCCGTGAAAGCGATCTCGGCACTGGCGGTTTGGTCCCAACTCGCAGCGCCGACAAGATCGGTGAGCGCCCTGGCCGAGGCCGCATGATGGGCCCCGCTTTAAGCGTCAGGTGAAGGTTCGCGGAAGGTAACAAATGTCAGATATGACTACTGATTTCATCAGTTCGGCGGCGTTCATTCTGAGTGGCGTCTCGTTCTTGTTCAACGCCTGGAACTTGCGGGATCGCTACGCGCAGCGAGTCGTGCGTGCGAACGTGTCGTGACTGCCAGTGCCCGGAGAATACTCATGGTGTCGCGTGCGGTCCTTATCGCGGGGAATCGCCATAGTCTTGGGCGGCGTCAGCTAGCTCACAGCGACGCTGGCTTGATTGTCCGGAATTGGTTCAGGCTGCGCCCACTCGTCGTCGACGGCGTCGTTGTCGCCTGTATGCACGGCGGGTCAAACGCCAGTTGGGGCAGTCAGGAAGCCACTGAGCATCGGGCTCGGGTCGATAGGGCTCTGCCAGCCCGTATGCGTCGGGAGTGACGTCGGCACCGGCGTGATGCTGGCTACTGAGTGGCTCAGTGGCCACCGTCACCGCCGTTGAGCGCGGCGCGGGGCATCCGGCGTGTGTCGCTGTGACGGGGGGCGCCGTCCATGGTGGCAAGTCGATCGACGGTGAGTCGATCAAGCTCTGACGCCGGACGCCGAAGAGCGGCTGGCTCAGGGCTTGGGCGGAGGCGCGCTTGATTCGAGTCCGTGCGGCGATGAGCCTGAACAGGGCCACTTGTTGAGCCTAACCGGGGTTCTGGTCGGAGGCCGGGTGCGCAATTCCCAGTTCAGCCGCCAGCGCGGCGAGGTCGACCGGGGGCGCGTCTGCCATCCAGGCTTGTGTACGGCCGGCAGCAAGATAGCGCGGTATGGGGTGGACTCGCCATGCTTGTTGACGGACCATCACGGCGTGGGCCAGGACTTGGGCGTGAAATCGTGTCGGCACCGTCCGGCTGGCAACTAGCGTTCCCCGGCGTCGCAGTTCCCCTAATGCCCGTGTGCTGGCGTTGGTGACGGCGACTTGCAGCCAGGGCTTGGCGTGAATGGCGATGATGGCCACGGTGTGCGGGTCGAGCCAGCCTTGTTCGCGCCAGGCCGGCAGGATTGCGCTCTCATCCTCGATCGATGCGAGCGCATTGAGCGCGTATCGATACTGCTGGTCGTTGCGCCGCTCGACATCGGCGGGACCGCGTTGCAGTTGCGCGATCCGATGTTTGGGGATCGCCACACGCCGAGATGGCGGGTGTCGCTTGGAGATCCAGCGCCGAACGGTGGACGGTGTGACACCGGCATACGCGGCGACCGCCGCCGCGTCGACGGTGTTCCGCGCGGTGGCGCCGTAACAGTCCAGCAGCATGCCGATGAGTCTTTTGCGGCTCCACCGGGGGCCAGCGGTGGGCCGTATTGCTTTGGCTGGCAGGCTCATTCAGGGGTACCGATACCGAAATCGTCGATAGTGACGAAGTCCCACCCAGCGACGTACTTGTCGTCGAAGAACTCTTTCATCCACTTTCGAAGGCCCTCATCGCCGCCGTCCTCATAAGCGCGCAACAGGGCTTCGATCTCTTCGGGACTGATGTCGTTGGCCACGCGGCGATCGCGCGCATACCCTTGGTCGTAGCCGCCCACGCCTTGCTCACCGCTGACCCAGATTTTGCTGCCAGTGCGAAGCGCCTGCCTGCCTTGTGTGCTGCTGCGGAAGTCCGCCGTGGTCCCTCGTCGACCCCGTTTGGTCGTCGTGATGCGCCGCGCTGCTGCCCGGATCGACGCCAGTCTGCCCTTCGACGGTTGTTGGGTGCCGGCGGCCCAGCGTCGTACGGTGCCCTGGGAAACTCCGAGTGATTGCGCGGCGGCTCTGGCGTTGACTGCCCCACCACGCGGGCCCCGGCCGAACACTGCCTGCAACATGCCTCGCATGCTGTTGCCCTCTGCGGAGTCAGCCTCACGCCGGCCTGAAATCCGCCGCAAGAACGTGTTGCTTTGCGCTGCTTGTGCTTGCCGGATCGCCTGGCGGACATCGCGTTTGGATGCGCCCAAGCCCCGTGCGGCGCGGTCGATGTCGACCGTTCCGTTAGCGACCGAGCCGTACCCCGCCAGGTCGCTGGCACTGATTTGGCTGCGTCGTCTGCCTCGGCGCGCCATCAGCGGCTGCCCTCAGCGTCGGTGAGCGGATTGGCGCGCCACTGACGGGCGGGGATCAAGTCTCGTTTGCCGCGGTAGTCACGTCCGTTGAGGTGCTCGAGGTGCTCGTCGAGCAGCCCAGAGCCTTCCGGCTTGTATTGCCCGAAGCCGCGGCCAAACGACTCTGGTCCACCGGGCCAGGCTGTCACCGGATCCGGGTCATCGGAGGCGTAGAGGACCGTGTCGGTGGCCACCGCCAAGGGCCACTGCCCCGTCTTCTCACCGATTTGGTGCAGCCGGTAGACGATGTTGGCCTTGGCTTTGGCGAGTACGTGCAGCCGCCGTTCGGGGCTGTAGGCGGGTTTGCCTTTGAGGTGCTCATCGGAGCCGATGATGCCGATGCCGTGGGTGCGGATGATTTTGGCTTGATCACGCGCGGCTTGAGCATCGGGATCGTCGATGTCCAGCATCGCACTGGCGTCGCGGAACCGTTCATACCAGCCGAGCAATACCCGGCCGTGGCGCGGCCACAGCCATGCCTCCAGAATTTGGGGCTGGTAGCCGAGTTCGATAGCGCGCTCCAACGTCGGGGTGCACACCCACTTGGGGCCGGTGAATTGCAGTCCTCTCGGATTGAGAACGTAGGGCAGCCGCCAGTCGCTGGTTTCGGGGATCTCGGCTAGCCAGTAGCCCGGTGTCTTGGCGTTAAACGGCGCCCCGTCGGGGTGATGGACTGGGTCGCCGATGGGCAGTTCCAGACCGGCGATGCCGGCCACATAGGAGCCGCCACGGTCATAGGCGTGGATGTAGCGACGTTGGCGTTCGTCGCTAGTGGGTGGGCGTGACCAATCGAAGTCCGATTCCACATCTCCGATACCGAACGGCGGCGCGGTGGTCGACGGCGCGAAGACAACGTCGCGCCACTCCTGCGGGGACCACGTCTTGGTTCTGGTCTGCAACATCAAGTCCACCGCGGTGACACCGGCGTTGATTTTCCACGGGAACCGCAACGCGTCAGCCAGCAGCTGCAGCCGCTTAGCGATCTGGCCTGGTGTGGGTTCGTCAGACAGGATCGGCATCTCATCCGCGCCGGTGCCCATCCCGGGGATCAGTGCGATCATTACACCGCGCTTATCGTCTCGGTAGACGCGGGTCCAGGTGCCCAGCCGGTGAGCATTAGGGTCCTCCCCCGCCCCGCCCAGGCTCCATCCTTCGTTGACCGCGCCGGTGACGAAGTCGATGTTTTCGGTGAGTTGGCGCAGCGACTTGGCGCGATCTCGGCGACTAATGGCCTCGACGTCGATACCGAATTCCTGGCACGCCGCTTCGGTGATCCAGATTTGGCCTGGCTCAGCATATTTCGCAGTCAGGTGGTAACCGAGATGGTGCGTGTAGGCAAGCTCGGCGACCTGGCCGACGTGCACGATCGGTGTGGCGAGTTCGATCCGGGTGCCATCGGCGAGCCAGAGCCCATCGGTGTGTAGGACCGCGGCCGGCGCGCCGACAGATACGGTTCTGTTCGAGGTGCGGCCAGATTGAGTCCCGGCGGTCGCCGGCGCCGGCGTCGAATCTTTGTTGGCTGGTGATCCTTCGGATGTCGGCCACGCTTCGTCGAGGGGCCTCTGGTCAGCATCCACAGCAGGGGTTTCCGATGCCGGGCTCTCCACACCCCTTGTATCGCTGGCTTCCACTTCGGGCGCGACGGCGGCAGGCGCTCGTTGGTCGTGGCCCTCGAGCGCAGCGCTCAGCGCAGCGGCGACCTCGGCGGTGTTCTCCGCGGTCAGGACCTCGAGGATGAGCTCGTCGGTCACCGGCGCCCGGTGGGTCACCCTCATGCGTCCCAGTCGGGAATGGGTGTCGGACAGATCAATTGGCTCACCAGTCGCTTCGTCGGGGCCAGTCGCATAGATCATCGCGGCATCGCGCGCATATAGCGGCCACAGCCGGTATTCGCGCGAGATCCGCATCGCTGCTCGGCGGCCACGGAATCGGACACGCGCGGCGATCGCCGCGGCCCACGCGGGCTGGAAGTGCTGTCGCCAGGCTGGATGAGCCCACGGTTCGGGGTTGGCCAGGGCCTGCAGATATTCCGCGGCGGCCGAATCGACGAGCGCCCGCAGTGGCGCATCGTTGGCGAACTCTTCCCGGGCTTCGCGCAGCCGCGTCGACCACGCTTCCAGCAGACGACTGTGCTGGGGCCACACGATCGCCTGCTCGATGCCGAGCCCAGTTGCGGGCAGCGCGGCGCCGCCGTCCCGGACGTCTTTGGCTAGCCCGTCGAGATCCTCGGTGGTCACCCAGGCCTGGGTTGGCGCATCCAGGCGCATCTGTGGGTGAGGCGGCGGCAGCATCTGGGGCAATTGCAAGTCACCAGCCGCTGGGAGCGTGACGCGCCACAAGCCGAATGGCCGCTTCTGTGCGGCGCCGGCCGCAGCTGCAGTTATGCCGTCGAGGACCTGAGGTTGACCGTATCCGAACGTTAAGGTTCCCGCGGCCGCCAGCTGTGGGCATTCCTGGGCCAGCCACACCAGCTGATCGCTGTGCTCGAACTCCTCTTCGACCTCTGACGCAGGCGCGCACCACAGCGGCTGAATGCGAATCTCGGCCATAACGTGCGCCGGCAGCACTCCGGGTCTGGACACGATGGCCCCCCGGCGCCCGGCGCGCGCCCGCATGATGCGGTCGTTGATCGCCGCCGCCGAGGCCGCTCCACTGCCTGCGGGCAGTGCTCCCAGCACGGACGACCACCGCTGCAGGCGGCGCCCCAGCTCGACCGCGTCCTCGACCAGATCGTCGCGCTCACCGACCAACCAGGGATGCATCTCGGCCACGATTTCCACCGAAACACGGTGCGCCCCAACTCCCCGAGCCAGCACGACCGTATGTCCCTTACCTTGACGCAGCTCCCAGCCGCGCCCTACCAGCGGCGCCAACGACTGCCCTAGTTGCTCGAATAGTCCGGGGGAATCCCCCACGTCGGGGTTGGGGGTAATCAATTGACGACAACCCGCACCAACTACCCATATCCGGGCAGGGTCAACATCGGCATCACCTGTGGGCATCGATTGCAGTAGGCCACGGCTGTCGTGTGCCCACTCGATCAATTTCGCGAGCTTGTCGATGGAGTCAACCGGTCCGGTAAGTACGTCGCCACTGACCGTGAACGCACCCGCGCCGGTCACAATCACGACGTGACGCTCAACTACTAGCGACGCGGTGCTTGAATCCGTCATAAGCGGCCTTCGGACGCACGCGCGGCCAGGTAGGGACGGATGCGCGCGCTGGCCCCCTGCTGGGTCATGCCGAGGACCGCGCCGACTTCGGTGTATGTGGCGCCGGCCGCGATCGCCGCTGCCGCGGCCGGCCGCTCATCCAGGCCAGCGGCCCGCAAAAGCGCAGCGCGGGTCAGTTGCACCGCCTTGGTCTCGGCCGAGCTGGCCCGCTCTACAGCTTTGACCAGCCGTGCACGCTGCGCGGGTGTAGCTTTGCGCCGGGCTACGCGCCGCAGCCACACGTCCACTGCGGCCGCCAAGGATGAATCAGCCATCTTTGAGGCAAAACTTCCTGATTCCCGTTGTGCAGCAGCCTGAATCAACGCGACAGTCGGATCGGTGGCAGTCATGGACGCCTGCGCTCAGCAGCTACGGTCAACACGTGTGCGATGCTATCGACCAACCGCGACACCTACAAGCAATCGTTGTGCCGCTCCACAAGCACACCTTGTGACGCAGCACTTGAGGCCCCTGACATAAAGCCGTGCCCAAGCATAGGCGATGCGATGGCCCTTCCCCTCTACACATGCCTTCACCCCGTGCGGTGGCGCCACATCATGTGCCGACCAACCGTGCCCGCCCGGATGATGTCACCGCGCTTCTCTAGAATCTGCAGATGGTGATAGATGCGCTCGTGAATAACATCAGCACCTAAACCTGTTGAGAGACAACGCCGTAGGTCGGCTGTACTCATTGCCCCAGCCGCCTGGGCCAGGACGGTCAGCAGCCCTTGACGTACCGCTTCTGGCGGCGGATTAGTCATATGATGACCTGATGAGTGGCCTGCGCCGGACTCGCCGGGGCTGGGAAGAACCCCCGCCTCCACAGCAGTGTCCCAACGGCCACGGGATGCGCGGTGGCGGCCGTGTCCTGGTGGGCAGTCAGCAGTGTTCCTGCGGGACTATTCATCGCAGTTTTCACTGCCGCGAATGCTCGACCACGGTGTACAGGCCGACGCCGGGTCCGCGGTGCCGGTTCAGCAATTTCGACGGGCGCGCCAGTGCAACCAACGGTGCATAGAACGCGCCGGCATTCCTCTGCATGCACTCGGCCCATCGGCACCGCTCCCCCATTTAGTTCAGCATCGTCAGGAAGTGATCGGCCCATCGGAGTCGTCCGCACTCGTGTCGCTTTCCATCGCGGCGTCCAAGGCCGCCCACCCTGTGTCGGACAGCCGGCCTCTGCCATTGCCCGCCACGAGCATCGCTGCGGCCACGTCGGCCGCAGTATCGCGATGGCTGGTGAACATGTAATCGAGGTTGGGTTCTGCCACGCGCACACTTCTGGGCAAGTTGCCGGCAAGGACCTCCCGCACGATAGCGACGAGGGCGGGTTCACCACCAAGCAGGCCGCCGGCGATCCCGCCGGGCGGCCCTGATGAGCGCCGCTCGAGCGCACTCCACGAGACGACCCCTTGGGAGGTGCTGAACGTGATGATGGTGGGGACCATATTGGGTTGCTCCTCGGTGCGCCGCATCAGTGCGCCGCGGGCGTGCGCACACCGGCGTCAAAACGAGGCTGCCGGGGTTTGTCGTCTGAGTTGTTCGCCCAGTGGTTACCTGACGTGGGCACCGCGGACTGTCCGCCGGCCAATTGCGAATCCTCTCGTTGCACTGCTCTACTATCGGCGCTCCGAGCGACATCACCCACTCAACGGTCTCGTTCCCCTCGTAACCGGGACACGACGAATCACTGCAGTGTCGCGGTGGGGCAATACAGTTCGGCTAAGAGTTGCTTGGCCTCTGTGACGCACGAGACATAGTTAGCTGGTGTAAGCATTTCGTGCGTGGGGGTAGATGAGTTGGTATGAACGCGAAACTTTCGAAGCTCACACCAGTTCTGTTCGCCGGTGTCGCTGCCGCAGGAATCGCAGTTGCACCCTCCGCTTTCGCCGATCCGGCACCACCGCCGCCGGCCCCTCCGGCTCCTGGTTGCTACAACCCGGACGGCACGCCCTGCACGCCGTCGGCGGGCCCGCAGGGAGCCGGTGCCGAGATTCCAGGTGGCCCAGGGGCCTTGGCGCGCTCCGATGGCCAGGTGTGGGCCGGTATCCCCGACGGCCCGTGGGCTAAAGCGGGGACGGGCGGAGGAATCGCGTGCGTGCCAGGCGGCCCGTGCCGAACCATCAACCTGTCCGGATAACGCTTCATCTTTTTAGGTTCGACGCAAGGGACGACTGTCGGGGTCACCCCTTGCGCCGAACTGGTGTGAAGGTGCGCTCGGATAGTTGGCGCTGGAATCAGGCCTTGTCTCGGGTCGACTCGAAAACCTTCACCACCGCGACGATAATGATCGATGCGTGCACGCCGTCGGCGTTGGTCTCTGCGGTGAGTCGGGTCTTCCGAGACGGTCGGAGTTGGATAGTCGGCACGGCCGCAGATGTCGCGTGGATCAACGCGGCTACACCGATCGGCGTCGGAATCACTTCGGCGATCCCACCCACATTTGACAACTACGGCACCGTCGTATTGCCCGACACCCAAGAGGAACTGCAGGGGCACGATCGGGCCGTTGTCGCGTTGCTACGTAGGCAGTCTCCGGATCAGCGGTGGTGGATTGGTTACCTTGACACCGGCTGCGCCGACGTCGTTTTCCCCGACGCGCCGAGGCTGAACTTATATGCAAACTGGCCCTATGTACTGGTGCAGGCCGGACCAGCGCAGGCCGCCGACTGGCGCTCTGGTGACTTCTGGTCGTCAAGGTCAACTCGCCTACCGGACCTGATCTTCCCAGTGGATCGGTCCTGGCTAGTGTCCACACTGTGGGACGACGATTGGACCTGTGTCGGAGGACCGGTTGCGCTCCTAGACGGTTTCCTCAATCACCCCGATCTGCGGGCCCGCGCCCGGCGCGTGCGCATCGATGAGGACGCCACCCCACCCGGCCACACGTCGATCTGACCGCCGAATCTAGAGATACGCTCTCCACCACGATAATTCGTCGTCGAGGTGGGTGGGCTACTCCTCACAGATAAACGCAGCCAGCTTCGCCTGAATCAGTCCGGGATTAAACCGAACTCGTATCTGAGTGCTTGCTCCACGAGTGCGCTTCGTGTGCCGGCGGCCCACGCTTCGACTAGGTTGTCGAGCCGCTGACCGTTTGCGGCTGTCACTCCTGATAGAACAACGGTGCGTGGAGCGGTTGCGTGGCGTCGCCGCCGCGGGACGGCGTGCGATGAAGGGCGTTCGAAAAGCTGGCCCTCCCCTACGGCGTATCGCTGGGTAGTCCAAGTCGTCGCCAGTTTCGCCGCGTGGGTTTCGATGGCGTCTAAAACGATGGCACCCATCGTGCGGGCGAGTCCGCGGCGGACTTTTTTCTCGGCGATCTGAGTTCGGTAGAGCTCGTCGTAGACCTCCGCCGACAACAAGACCTCAGGTGGACGGGTTCTCCCTGTCGGCCGTCCAGTGGTTATCGGCCTCGGCGGCGTGGACTGTTCTGGGATGGTCGGTATTGGCGTGTTCGCGTAGGCCGGTTCGACGGCGGGGGTGCTTGCTGGTGGCGCGTCAGAGTGGGCCGGTTTCGCGTTGACAGAAGTTTCTGCCGGTTGTGGCGTAACCGGCGGCGGAGCTGGCGTGGCGGATCCGGGTTTGCGCACAGGCCACATCTCGTCGAGATCCTGGTCTAGCGCCTGGGGGTCGAACAGCGGCTTGCCGCGGGTGCGTGAAGGGCTCATCCGACGCGCTCCCCCGCCGTGGCAGATTCGTATCGGCCGAGTCGTGTGACGATTTGGCGGACGAGCTCCTGGTAGTCGGCGGCAAGACCGGTGGGGTCACTTGTCCACATGGCGCGCTCGGGACTTTGGTTGTCGCGCAGCTTCGACAATCGAGCTCGGCGGTCGTCATTGGCCAGGGCAACGAGTTCGCCGGCGGTTTTGTGCAGCGTTCGCATGTCGACGGCAGCCGCGGGCGCGGATCGGATCGTGATGTCGAACGGCGTTGTCCCACTGCCTTCGAGCATTTCGCTCACTTGATCGAACACGTCCTGGTTACGCTTCTTCGCGCGTGGGTTGACATCGAACAGCAGCACACCCAGAAGCTGGATGGAGGCACCAAGTTTGCGTGCGCGCCAGAAGCGGCGCGCCAGCCGTTCGACACCGCCCAGGCTGGCTTGGTCGTCGCGGGTGGGGATCAACAGATAGTTCGCGACGGTGAGATAGGTGTCGAGCAGCGGTACGTCACCTGGACCCGAATCAATGAGGACCAGGTCATAGCCCTCGTCTTCGCATAGTTTGGCGAGCTGGTTTTCCAGGTTGGCGGCCATGTCAATGCCGTTCTCGGCCATCAGGTGGGCGCCGGCGCCGACGACGGCAAGTTGTGGACCGCCGGCGACTACGTCGAGATTGGCCCGTACGTTGCGAACCGGGACAAGGGGCGCACCGAATTGCAGGGTCTGGGCCAGCGATTGCCCGCGGTCTCCGTCGACGCCGAGATCTTCGACGGTGACGTTGGCCTGTGGGTCGCCGTCGACCACGAGCACGCGACGGCCCCTTTTCCCCGCGGCGGCGATCATTTCCGCCACCGCGGCGACGGTCGTTGACTTTCCAACTCCGCCTTTCTGATTCGCTACGAGGATGGCCCGCGCATCGGGCCCAGTCATTGTCATGCGTCGCAACGTACGTACCCACCCGCGAGATGTCATGTAGGCGCACGGACGTGAAGTCGAACCGTTACCTAGCCCACTATTTGGACGTTTCGACCGACGATCCTTCGCCCGTTGGCACGGGCGGCGACCGGCCCGTGTGGTCGCGGCACTCTGCTGCCGTCAATTCGGACGTCTGCGCGCCCGGGCCATGTCACGGGTGCGCGGGTGGTCGCTAGAGCGTTGCGACCGCCGTGTGTTCACGCGAGTGATCACGCGGTGGGCCGTACGGGTAGTTGGGCGTTGCGCCGTACGGGCATACGTGCGTTGTCCGTGCGTGCGGCAACGCGTCGGTCAGCCGACAATGATGCGGTGCTAGACCCGGCACCACAGGCGTCACTGCCACGTACGCAGATCCGCACATAGGGCCGGCAGTCACCCGTTGATGGCCCGCGCGTTATCCGGTGTAACGCCCGCGATTCACACGTCTTGTTGTCCGGTCATCGCCCGGATATCGCAGTTCACATGGGCTATTTGGGGTGCGGCGGTGGGGGAGCCGGTCGCGGGGCGAGAGACCTTCACCGTCCCTCGTTTCCCGATGCGGCGCGGAGCAAAGAGTCGCGGCTTCGGATTCTCATGAGGTAACACGAGATCAGCCCGGGTTCTTGAATGCGGTAGCGGTGCGCAGTCAGGCTAGCAACGTGACGCCAGTGTCGCGTCGCGCGCGGCGTCGCCGCATGAGCCCGACCGCTCAGGGCGGGGCGGCGGGGCTGTCAGCGCGCCTTAGCGGCGACCCGGGTCGAGGGGTTGTGGGTCGGGGAGGATCTCGCGGCCGTCGTTGTAGTCGTGCTCGATGACGCGCAGCTGGGCGACGAAGGCCTCCCGAGTGAATTGGGCGATGGTGTAGCGGCGGCCTGTGACGCGCTCGACGATGCGCACCGCCGCGCGGGCCCTCTGGTGTAGCTCGGTGGGGATGTTGAGCTTGCTGACGTCGCTGGGTTTGGTGGGGCTGTCCACGGAGCTAGGCTTTGATGGCTGCTGGGCGGAACATTCCTTGGCGCTTCATGTGGTTAATGACGTTCTCGTAGTCTTTGCTGACGTCTTTGGCTCGGTATCCGTACAACGGGACGGGAAGGTAGTTGGTGTAGGCCTCATCCACGATCGAGCTGCGTCGGACCGCCGGTGTGACCTTGTCACCGAAACCTTCCTGTAAGTACTCCATCTGTTCGCGGTACACGCCGCCGGTACCTGGCACGGCGCACGGCACGATGGCCAGGAGCGGGATGTCGATCCTGAAGGTCTTTTTGATGATCGCGAGTTCTTGCAGCAGTGCCTGGATGCCTTCGGATTCCTTGCCTGCTGGCTTGGTGCAGGTGATCAGTCCCCATCCGCCGGAAGGGCCGTCCTCGTCGACTGAGGATGCGATCAGTGCCGTGGTGACTAGTGCGCTGTTGGAGCCGGGGGAGTCGATGAGGGTGACGTCAACGGCAGTGGCGGCTTCGAGGGCATCCCGCAGGCGTAGTACGCCTCCGGTCACGGCCGGTAGTTCGACCATCAGTTTGTCCAGCGTCGAGCGGGCGGCGGGCACGACCGTCAGGTTGCCGATGTGCATTTCGGTGGCCTCGTCGGTGGCGTATTCGGGTTCGCCGGCGTCGGTGAAACCCTGGATGATGCGAGCGGGCCGTTCGATGTCGTCGATTGTGGCTTGCTGGCGCAGTACGTCGGCGATGGTCACACCGCTGATGTCGGGGTAGCCCAGCCAGGTGCTGGCGTTTGCTTGGGGGTCGAGATCGATGACGCGCACCCGCAGGCCAGAGCCTGCGAGCTGGATGGCGGTGGTCACGACGGTCGTCGTTTTCCCGACGCTGCCAGACATGTTGGCGACGGTATAAGTGGACATCGATAATCTCCTTTGGCGTGGGGCGGGTGATGCAGCATGCATCACCCGAGGCGATTGTGACGGTCGATGCGGGGTGGCTTAGGCGCCGGCGGCCTCGAGCTGGCGGCGTTCCCATGGGGTCGGTTGGTAGCCGGCTCGGTTGATGAGCAGGTTGACGTGGGCGGCGGCGTCGTCGTCCCAGGCCTTGTCTTTGAGTTCCGCCGTGTGGAGTTCAGCCGCGGCCACCGCCCGGTGCCAGGCCCGGGCGTTTCGCGCCTTCTCCGCTGGGCCGTCAGCGGTGGCGTCCCAGTCCCGTAGCAGCGCGCTTACCGCTGATGTTGCGCTGCGCGCGGCCACACCGGACAGGTATTGAGCCACCAGAATCTTGAGGAGCTCGGCGTTGGATGGCTGCTGATTGATCAGTACCGCACAGAATTCCCGCCTTGCGCGTTGGGCCTGGGCCGCGGCCTGGGCGTCTGCCTGTCGCTGGGCGGCGTCCGGAGTCGGTTCGTCACTTTGGCCTGGATCCTGGTCTGTTTCTTCTCGGGGAGGGGGTGCATCCGATTCGGTTGGCGGGTCGAGGACTTCAGGAGCGCCCGGCTGATCGGGTGGGTCTGCGGCGGCCGCGTCGCCGATGCTCGACGTCGTCGACGTCAACTCTTCACCGGCGAGGTGCCGTGCGTAGAGATCTAGGGCGCCTGAGGCTGGGTTGATGGCGCCGATGACCTCTGCATCGGGCTCGTAGTCGGCGACGCGGTGGAGTTGGTAGTTCTCGCCAAGTTCGGCGCGAGGGTCCTCGACGAGGGGGATCCTTAACTCGTCGGCCTTGGCGCGGGCAGTGCGCTCGGCGATGACCCGCTCGGCGGCGCGGGTGGCGATCATCCCACGGGTGAGGATCAGGTGCAGGGCCTGCATTTGTTCCTTGTGGCGCAGGTCGCTGAGCTGATCGGGGTCCTTGGTCTTCTGCCAGCGCCGAGGCGGGCCGTAGGGCAGCTTGCCCGCCAAGGCCGCGGCCTCGGCGCTGGGCAGCCGGCCGTCGTCGACGGCGTCGCGGACTTCGGGAGCCAGCAGCTTGAGTGCGAGCTTGCGGGACACGGTGGCTTGATCGACGCCCAGCCGCTCGGCAATCGCGCGTTGGGACAGTCCGATCTCTGAGTAGCGCGCATACAACTCGCCCTCGGCAAGGTCGGAGAGGTCTTGGCGGCCAAGGTTTTCGGTAGCCATCGCGTCCAGATCGCCGTCGTCGACCATGATGGCGTCGTCGACGACGGCCGGGACGGTGTCTCGGCCGGCTTCGATCGCCGCGATGCGTCGGCGGTGACCGTAGACCAGTACGTAGCGCGCATCGGTTGCGCTGTCGGCGGTCGATGGCCGCGCCGCCATGAACGCCTCGCGGGTGACCACCAGCACGGGCAGCCGTACGCCGCTGGCACGTACGCCGTTGAGGAGTTCTTCCCATTTGGGATCGCCGGGCTGCGGCTGTGACCGCCGGGGATCGTTGAACGGGTGCGGCGCGATCTCGGCCACGTGGATCTGGACCACCCGGTGCGCTTCGTTAGCGACTATGGCTGACATGCCCGCGATAAGGCCGGTGCCTTCCTCCGAGGCCGCGGAGTCGGTAGCGGGGGAGGGGTCGGTGCTTGGTGCGGTGTCTCCGCCGGCCAGCATCGCGAATCGGTTGGCGGTTTTGCGTCCGGCTGGCTTGGCTCGGCGGGCGGGGCGGGCTGTCGTCTGGGCCACGAGCACTCCTTTCTAAATACCGGTATTAGGGTAATAAATCGCGCGACGGTCGGCAAGCCATTTGGTGCCAACGCGCTCCTGGTCACCAGGGCTCCGCAGTGATGCAGCCTGCATCACCCAATCCTCGAGACCACCGCGAACAGATCCTTCGTGTCACGTGACGATTAGGGAGCGGGGGATTGGATAGGCACGAGATACGGACTTGGAAGCTCTGAAGGGTCCACTCGCGTGGTCCCCATCATGACAGCTCCTCGCGACACTGGCGAGACGTGGACCGCCGCGCCCGCCCGCTTTCAGCGGAAACGCACATATGCGCATACGCCGCGCATACCTGACGATGCGCAGCGCGCATACTCGCGGACTGCATACCCGCATCTGTGCATAGCGCCTTGTGCCGTATTGCGCGCGACGGTCGCGATGCCCACTTCGCTTCCCACATTCTGCGGGGTGCGACATTTTGCGATGACTGCGCGAGGGCATGATTGGCGAGCGAGATAGGCAATCTATTTGCCGTGTCCGCTTTATGTGCTCTACTGCGAGCGCGCGGGCAAAAGACCCATTGCGAAAGGGGTAGCCGATGGCTGAATCAGACCTGGTACGGGAGTTGAGCGCCCGCGTTCTCGCCCAGGACGACAAGGTCCCGACCACGATCCGGATCAACCGGCGGACCCTCAAACGCCTTCGGGCTCAAGAAAAACGCTGGACGACATCGATGTCGTTCATCGTCGAGCGCGCCCTGGAACCTGTGCTAACCGAATTGGAGCAAGCCAAGCTACCCACCGATGGAGACGGTGCTGATGACGACTAGGTACGACGCGGTCGAGGTCGACGCGCACCAGGCCTGGTTTCTCGCCGACCACCTGCGCGTGGGGGCCTATCCGTGGATGCTGGCGATCACCGCCCCCTATGTCGATCCAGGGGAGCGGGAACCATTCAACCAGCGCTGCCTTGCGGAGCTGGCTGAGGCCGGCGTCATTGACGCAGACGGGGACATCAAACCCTCTGTCGCGCAGTCGGTTAAGACCGTATGTCAGCCGCGCCAGTGGCTGGAATGGCGCACCATGATCGACCCCGAACAGATTCTGCGGGGGGTGCTGGCGCGCACCTCACCGCCAGATGCCGTGGTCGCGCTGCGCTACGCGCAGATGGTGACGCTCACGCCGATGCAGGTGACCCACAGCGAAGCGATCGTGCCGATCATCACCGCGGGATTGCCCCCCGATCAGCCGCCGGCTCGCTTCGAGGAGTTCTCACTGCCGATGGACACCGGCAAAGCGCTCGACGACCGCGTCGCCCGTGGCGCTGACTTGATGGAAGCCCTCATCGAGCTGGGCATCCCCGAACGAGAAGCCGAGATCATGGAAGTGGCCCGTGCTGGCGATCGCATCACCGTCGAACTGACCGCCCATGAGGCCACCAACGGCGCTCACCATCACACCGATGTCAGTGTCAACATCATCAGCACTGAGGTCGGGCAGATCCTCGTCAGCCCCACGCCTGGGCAGCCACGTGCCGGCGGGGTGTCCATTTTCGCTCCCGCTGAACCGTTTTCGATCGCCATGGCGGTGCGCGACCTGACCGAGCGCCTCCCCTCGGGATCGTGGTTCCCCGACGAAAACTTCAGTATCTGACCCTCTACCAACCCGAAAGTAGAAACCGAAGCGATGAGCACACCTTCTGATTCCTTCCCCCAAGACGACACACCCCACCACGAGCAGCCCACCTCAGACCAGCGCTACCCCTATCCTTCTGGGGCCGCCCCCCAGGAGGACGGCAGGCAGCCCAGCAACGGACCGGACACCGGGCCAGGCCAGCGTGTGCGGTGGCCGGCGGCACCGCCCCCTCACCAGGGGTCTACTCCGGGCGCCGAGGCGCCGCATCAGCCACTGCCACCTCCACCGACCCGCGCGCCAGCCCCGCCGCCGTCGCGGCCACAACATGCAGCCCCGCACGGGGCGCCAACGTTCAAGCTGCCTGACCCGGCGCGCCCCAATACCGAACCGCGCCAGCCGGATCCAGCTTGGCAGCCCGGCGACGAGGCATCCAGCGACAAGACCGCCGAGATCTCACTCGACCAAATCGCCGCGCACCGCGGCCAGCCCCCGCAGCACGAGCAAGGCCTCGACGGCTTTTTCAGTGACACGCCGCAGCCGCATGAGCAGCACCTGCCGGCGGGCTGGCCTTCGACCCCGCCCTCGCAGCCGCCGGCCGCTGACCCGCACCAGCCCCTGTTCGGCGACCAGCCAATCTCACCGGGAGCGTTCGCGCCCAGCGGCTACGGCGCGCTTGACGAAGGCCAACAGTTCGTCACCTCGCGGCGCCGACCGGTAGGCAAGGGCTGGCGAAAGCTGGTGTCGCAAATGACCTTCGGGCTCATCACGCCCGGGCCCAGCGCCAAGCAAGAAGAGCACGACAAGCTCATCCGCAGTATCACCGCACCGCTGCTCGACGTCTACGTGGTGGCGTTTGTCAGCGCCAAGGGTGGCGTGGGCAAGACGACCATGACCGTCGCCGCGGGCAGCGCGATCGCCCGCGAGCGTGGGGACCGGGTGATCGCCGTGGACGTCGACACCGACCTCGGCAACCTCTCGTCGCGGTTCGAGCAAAAAGGCGGCGCCGACGCCAACATCGAGGCGTTGTCGTCGCTGCAGGACGCCAGCAGTTATCCAACAGTCGCAACCTTCACCGTGCAGAACAAAGACCGCCTCGAAATGCTTGGCGCCCAGAATAATCCGCGCTCCTCCTACACGTTGAACACGCAGGACTTCGAAGCGACGATGAAGATCCTGAAGAAGCACTACAACGTCATCCTGCTCGATTGCGGCACGGCGATCACATCACCGCTGTTTTCCACCATCGCCAATCACGTCGACAGCCTGGTCGTGGTGTCCTCTCAAGCCCCAGACGGCCTTAACGGCGCCTGGACCACCATCCAGTGGCTGCAGGCGCACGGTTTCGCGCGCCTGTTGCCCCGCACGGTGATCGCGTTGAACTCGACGTTCAAGAACAAGCCGCTGGTGGACCTCGATGACGCCGAACAGGAGTTCACCGCCAAGATCCCGGGTGTGAGCGTGGTCAGGATCCCCTACGATGTCCACCTCGCCGAGGGGCGCGATGTCACCTTCGTTGAACTCAAATCGCGAGCCCGAAAGGCCCTAATGGCGTTGGCCGGCGCGATCGCTCAGCACTATCCCGCCCGTGGGCCGCATCAGCACCGCACGACTGAAACTGGGGGTTTCTGACCGATGGATCCGGCCGCTGCGACCGGCCAAGTCCGCGTCGCCATCATCGGTGAAGACGCCGCGGTGGACTTGGCCCTGCCGACCACACTGGCCATTAGGGAACTGATTCCGCGGATCCGCGCAACACTGGCCACGGGTCGCGATGACGACGACGTGCCAGCCGATGCCGTCAACGACGACGGGTTGCGCCCGTACTCGCTGGCCCCACTCGGGGGAACACCGTTCAGTTTGGACGCCACCCTGGCCACGCTGAACATCGACGACGGCGAACAGCTCATCTTGTGCAAGCTGCCGCCTGGCCCGACGGCGCCACCAGTGGTCGAAGACATAGCTGACGCCTCGGCGATCCATTCGGCCAGCCAGTTCAAGCCCTTCGAGCACGCCATGTTGCGCACCGCCGCCCAGGTGGTAGTGGTCATCGCGGCGACCCTAGCGTGCGGCCTGGCGATTTATGGCTGGCACCGCGGCTACCGGGTGTGGTCGGCCGCAGTGTTGGGTGCGCTCGCCGTCGTCTTCATCGCCGCCACATTCTGGCTGTATCGGCGCGGCCTGCAAGCCGCCGCTGCACGCCTGGGTCTAGTGGCCACTGCGCCGCTGGCGCTGGCCGGCGCCGCGGTAGTGCCTGGGGATGCTGCGGCGCCGCGGGTCTTCCTCGCAGCGGCTTTCCTGGTCGCATGGTCGTTGCTGCTGCTGGCCGTCACCAATAGTTGGGTGGCCACTCACACCGCGGTCGTCGCCGTGGCGGCAACGATCGCGGCCGCCGCCGGCGCCCGCATCCTGTGGCATTTGCCGTATTTGTCCCTGGGGTGCGGAGTGCTGGCGGTGTCGTTGTTGTTGGCCAGCAATGCCCCGACGGTGTCAGCGATGTGGGCGCGCTTCCCGCTTCCGAATGTGCCGGCACCAGGCGAGCCCACGCCCGCGGCGTCATCGCTGGCCGAACTGGAAGATCTGCCCCGTAAGACGGCGACGTGCAACTCCTACCAGAGCGGTCTGATCGCGGCCTCGGTGATTCTGTCGGTGGTCGGCTCGGTGTTGGTGGTGTGGTTGCCGGACGCGCCGCCGCTGTTGGCGTGGTGGCTGGTGGTGGTCACCACCACCGTCACCGTGCTGCGTATGCGGATCTGGGATTCAGCTATCCCCGCATTGTGGTTCCTGGCAGCCCCGTTTCTAACCGTCGTCGCGTTGGCGGTGTCGTTCACCGCAGCCGGTCACCTGGTCTCTGGCCTGTACGCGGCCGGCGCCGTGGTGGCTTTGACGCTCGTGCTGCTCGGCGCTGCAGCCGTCAAACCGCGCGAGCTTTCCATCCCGCAGCGCCGATGGTTGGACCTGTTCGAAAACGCCCTGCTGATCACGATTCCGCCGGCCATGTTGTGGCTCATCGGTCTGATCAGCCTCATCCGCAACCGAGGAATCCTGTGATGATCCGCCGACTGGCCTCGATCGCCGCGACCGTCACACTGCTGGTGGTGTGCAGCCCCGTGCCCCAGGCCTCCGCGCTGGCATATCCCGTCGTCGACCCAGCTGCGCTGCCCCCTGATGGTCCGCCCGCTCCGGGTCAAGAAATGCGCCAGAACGGGCAATGCCAGGTCTATGGGGCAATGCCGGGGTTCGACCCGGCCGCTGTGCCTCCCAGCCAGGCCATGCTGAATCTGCCCGAAGCGTGGAAAACCTCACGCGGCAGGGGAGTGGTGGTCGCCGTGATCGATTCCGGTGTTACGCCACAGCCGCGCCTGCCCAACCTCGCCCCGGGCGGCGATTACATCGACCCACCGGCCGGCGGATTGTTCGACTGCGATGGTCACGGGACCGCGGTCGCTGGGCTGATCGCAGCCCAGCAAGGCCCCGACGGATTCGCCGGCGTGGCACCCGAGGCCGCGATCGTCTCCATCCGCCAAACCTCGGCACAGTGGGCACCCAAGACGCCTTCGGGACAAGACGCCCAGCAAGCAAAGACCGCCGGGGACGTCGCCACCTTGGCCCGGGCGGTACGCCACGCCGCCGATATCCCCGGCGTGCGAGTCATCAACCTCTCACTGATCGACTGCTTCCCCGTCTACAAGCAGGTCGACCAAGCGGCGCTGGGCGCGGCCCTGCGCTACGCCGCGATCGATAAGGACATCGTCGTGGTGGCCGCAGCCGGAAACACCGGTGAGAGCAGCTGCACCAGCAATCCGCTCACCGATCCCAATCGCCCCGACGATCCCCGAAACTGGGCCGGCGCCACCACTATCTCCACCCCATCGTTCTGGCAGCCCTACGTCTTATCGGTGGCTTCTCTGACCCCTGAAGGGCAACCGTCGAACTTCACCATGGCCGGCCCATGGGTGGGTGTCGCTGCCCCCGGTGAGCAGGTCGTCTCGCTCGGCAACGGCCCTAACTCGGGCATCATCAACGGTCTGCCATCCAACAAAGAGCCGTTGGTCGCCATCAACGGGACTAGTTTCGCGGCAGCATATGTTTCCGGCGCCGCAGCCCTGGTCCGCTCCAAATTCCCCAACCTCACCTCCCGTCAGGTGGTCAACCGCCTGGTCTCCTCGGCGCACAACGCCGCTCGTGCACCGTCCAACCTCGTGGGTGCGGGGGTTATCGACCCGGTAGCCGCGCTCACGTGGGACATCCCTCAAGGTGAAGCCCTGCCGGCGCAAATGCCGATCGTGCGGGTCGCTCCGCCGGCACCACCACCACCGGACAATCGACTGCCCCGCCTGATCGCCTTCGGTGCGGGCCTCGCGGCGATCGCCGCCGCCGCCATCGCTGTAACCGTGATTGGAATGCGCCGTGGTCGCAGTACCCGCTAGCCGCGAATCGTCCCGTTTCTCCCCAGCGTGGCCCAGCTGGCGGCGCCTGACAACGCTGGCCTCGCTGCTGCTGCTCGGGTGGGCAACGCTGCTGCCGGCAGGGCGACCGCCCCAGTGGTGGCATTACGCCGCGGCGGCGCTGGTGATCGTCGCATTTGTGGGGTCCTGGCACGGCCAGCACGTGTCGACGACGGTGGCCCGCTGGACTCCGATGGCGTGGCATAACCGCCGTCAACGCGCCCAGCGCAGCGGCCACCGCAGGCGCAGCGCGCCCGAGGCGCCGCGGCCATCGTCGACGCGCGAGGCCGCGCTGCAGGCCCGTATCGTCATCCACCTGCGCACTCATCCGCACACACTGACCGCCCCTGGCGACCACAGCGACCAGCTTCCCTGGGAGTTCATCACCGCTTGGCTCGATCGCTATGGGGTGCGCGCCGACACGCTGACTGTCTGCTCGGTCACTCGCACCCCACCGGCCAGTGGACTGCGCAGCGACTCGGCGCCGCTGGTCGGCGGGCGCAACAGCCAGCATCGCGACACCTGGCTGAGCTACACGTTGCGTGCCGAGGACAATGTGGGCGCGTTGACCGCCCGCCGCACCACCCTGGGAAGTCCTACCGGCGCCAACTCCGACGACGACGCCTCACCGTCACAACCGCATCGTGCTGCCCTGGCCGATACCGTGGCGCGCCGGCTCATCGCCGAACTGCGGGAACGGGGCTGGCTGGCCAGCCTCAGCGACGAGGAAGAACTTCCTCGGTTCGTGCCGCCGTCGGCAAGTGTGCGCAGGGAAACATGGACTGGGACGGAGTATTCCGATGGCTTCCGCGCCGTGTACGCGGTGGATCCCTCAGCGCTGCCCGACGTCTTGGAAACCCTCACTAACCTGCACACCAAGGCCACCTGGGTGGCGGTCACCATACGTTCGCGTGGCCGCCAACCAGCCACCGCCGAAGCCGTAGTCGGCACGCTGACCGCGACGCGGCCGCCCCGGCAGCTGCCCGGCCTTGCGGGGTTTCACGGATTGCATCGACACATCGGGCCGGCCTTGGCAGCCACCGGCATCGATGCGGGCGCCGACGTCGAGCTGCCCGCGACCGAGGTGGTGCCCTCGACACTGGCGGCGCTGCGGTGGCCGACGGCGGCGATCGGTGTTCCGATCGGCTACAACCGCGCACGCCAGCCGGTATATCTGGGGCTGGCCTCACCGGAGCCGGTGCGGATCACGGTGACCGGCACCCGACAGTTCCACATCGGTATCATCGCCCGCCTGGCGTTATCAGGCCAGCCGGTTGCCCTGTACACCTCCGATCCTCGCCAGTGGACTGCCCTGGCCAATCACGCTGCACCGCAACAATTCTCGATACGCCCTACCACACCACCACCTGAGGCGATTGTCGTCAGCGACGCCAGCAGCGATGCGCCCACCGGTGCGATCACGGTGACACTGCGCCGACCTCAGTCTGCTCAGGCCCCAGCGACGACGATCGTCATTACCCAGGACGGCCGGCACCCGGACCTGTTCTACATCACTACCGCGCATGGCCGTCAGTGGCTGAGCACGCGCCTTGTTCCCGCGTCCAACGAGTAAGCGAGGTTTGTCATGTCGTGTACGCCAGGGACTTTCATCGCCGATGGGGTCGGGCTGCCCGAGCGGATGCCGGCGTTACCGCCGGCGCGCGACTTTCTGGTCTCGGGTGGGTTCGGCGGTGCGGCAGCAGTATTGGCCGCCCTCATCGTGGCCCTGATCGCGGTGGTGGCGCTGCTCCAGGCCGGTAAGAGGTTCCGCCTGCGGACCGAACAACGGGAACGTCACCACAAGGAGCTCCGCGACGCCGAGCGGCACGCAGCGGCGGTCAAGGAGTGCCGCGAACGCTTGGCGTGGGTGGTGGACAAAGGCAGCATGGAACCGGCCGCCGCCGCGGATGCCACAGTGGGGTTCGGGCCGGAGCTGGCGCTGACGGTTCTGCAGGGCCTGCTCGAGGAGGCGCGCCAGCTCGACGACGCCACCTTGGCGGCAGCCGCGGCGGTACAGCTCAAGCAGTTCTCCCGGGTGCTGGCCCAACAGGGCAGCACACTGGCAGCAACCACCGAGGCAGCGTCACCCGCAGCAGCGTCGGCGCCGGCTGCGACCCCCGCAGTCGTCGCTGACGCTGATGAACCACCCGGCTCGGAGCCGGATCATCCCGTAGCCGGGGTTGCAGTAGCTGACAAGCCCAGCACTGCACGCCAACAAGTCCCCACCGGCGGCAGGAGGCGCCGCCGATGACCACGTTGCAGCAGCACATCGAGGACCTCGATATCGAGGAGTGGGCCGCATTAACCAAGCGTGCTGCGATGGCTGCAGTGGCCGCCGCTGACCAGCTCGGGATACCCGCGTCTGAAGAGGTCGCCAGGGTCGCGGCGATGAGCGAACGGGAGCTCGTCGACCACCGCAACAGATTCGGCTCCGGCCCAAAGCGCCTCTCCCCGCTGATGCGGCTCGTCCAGGCAGACCAGCTGCGCGTCGCGGCCGAGCGCCAGGCCCGCCAAGCTGAGCAAGACAAGCAGGACGCTGACGCGGCCGCGCAGATGGCTCGAGACGAGGCCGAGCAGTCCGCACGTGTGGCTGAGGATTCCCGCCAACGCGTGCGCGCAATCCAGGCTGAGGCCGCGCGCAAAGACGCAGAGCGCACCGATCAACGGCTGGCCGAACAGAAGGTCTTGCAGCAGTTGCGCACTGACCTCGAACAAGCACACGCCGACCACGCCAGCGAATTGGCCGCAGCACACGAACGCACCCGCGCCGCAGAAGCACGCGCCCAACAACGCGCCACCGAACGCGCCGAGGAACGCGCGGCCGCCCAACAAGCCCTCGAGGAACTACGCGGCCAACTCGAACAAGCACACGCCGACCACGCCAGCGAATTGGCCGCAGCACACGAACGCACCCGCGCCGCAGAAGCACGCGCCCAACAACGCGCCACCGAACGCGCCGAGGAACGCGCGGCCGCCCAACAAGCCCTCGAGGAACTACGCGGCCAACTCGAACGCGCCCACGCCGACCACGCCGCCGAGCTGGCCGCAGCACACGGCCAGGCCAAGGGACAGGTCGCCGCGGCCCGCCAGACCGCCGACGAACGGATCGCGAAGGCACTCGCCGACGCCGAGGCTGCGACTACTCAGGCCCAGGCAGAAGTTGAGCGCATCGGCGCGGAGGCGGCGGCGCGGGTGGCCGCCGCACACGAGCATGCCGAGCGACAGATCGCGGCAGCCCATCTCGACGCCGACGAACGAGTCGGGAGGGCACGAGCCGACGCCCAGGCCGCTGTCCTCGCAGAACCGGGCCAGCTGGGGATTGCCTTGAGCGTCCCCATCCCGACAGCGGAGCTGCGGGCGCACACGGGCACGATCGAAGACGCGTTGGCCGCGGTCCGCGAGATCGACTATCTGCTCGAAGCCGGTGTGGTCGAACAGCAAACGCGTCAGCCGTGGGACATCGAGCGGGTGCGCATCTTGGTGCACACAGTCCAGCAGCAAGCCTGGGATTTGGCTCAGCAATTGCGTGGTCTGCCGGGGCGGTACACGGGCTCACCGCAGGTGCAGGCCGCCGATAGCTACGCCACCGCTGCCGCCAGCGTCTACGGCGCCTTCCTGCAGCGCATCGCCGCCGCTGTTGAGCGGTTGGCCGGCCGTGGGGACAGTCGGGATGCCGAGATCGTTGAGGTGGTCGCTGCCATGTTGGATGAGCACCCGTGGCGAGACGCCGGCTAACCGTTGTGGATACGGTGAGGCGATGGGCGCGTTGTACCCGCCGATCGAGCCGTATGAGTCGGGCATGCTCGACGTGGGAGACGGTAACCAAATCTATTGGGAGTCCTGCGGAACCCCGAGGGCGTCACTGCACTGACCATCCACGGCGGACCCGGGTCGGGCTGTGTGCCCGGGATGCGCCGGCCTTTCGACCCTGAGCGCTACCGCATTGTGGCGTTCGATCAACGTGGCTGCGGCAGAAGTACACCGCACGCCGGCGATCCGGCCGTGGAGCTCAGCGCCAATACCACCGACCACCTCATCGCCGACATGGAGCTGCTGCGCTTACATCTCGACGTGCCCCAGTGGTTGCTGGTTGGCTGGTCGTGGGGCACCACCTTGGCCTTGGCCTACGCCCAAGCGTTCCCGGGCAGCATCACTGGACTGGTCCTCACTGCGGTCACGACGACCAGCCCGAGTGATGTCGCATGGATTACTCACGACGTGGGTCGGCTGTTTCCCGCTGAATGGATGCGGTTCCGTGACGGCGTACCCGACAACGAGCGCAACGGTTCCCTGGTGGACCAATACGCCCCGGCTGCTGGCCAGCCCCGACGCGCAGGTGCGGAACAAGGCTGCCCGTGACTGGTGTGACTGGGAGGAAAGCCACGTCAACCTTGGACCCGAGCCTCGGCCAATACCGCGATATGACGATCAGCGGTTCCGAATGTGCTTCGCGCGCTTGGTCACTCACTATTGGCGACACACGGCGTGGCGAGCCGAGGGAGAGCTTCTTGCCGGTGTCAGCCGAATCAAGCACCTTCCGGCAGTTCTGATCCACGGCCGCCTCGACCTGAGCTGCCCACCCGACGTCGCCTGGAAACTGGCACAGAAATGGCCGGGCGCGCAACTGCACATCGTGCCGGGCGCCGGTCACTCCTCGGGAGGTGCGATTTCTGATTACGTGGTTGCCGCCCTCGACCGCCTGGCGGCCCTCACCACCGCCTGGGACAAGATCTGATCGACGTCGTTTCTCTCGCAAAGCGAGACAGGACGGGGCGGAAGCTCAGACAGCGTCGAAAGACCCTGTCGCCCAATGCGCAGGTGGGGCGGTCACCGTCTCGGGTGACCGCCCCACCTGTCTGTGTTGGAGCTAGTTGCGCCGGGTTAAACCCACTTGGCGGCTTCGTTCTGGTCGTAGTTCATCATGTTCATGGTGTTCTGCTCGTGGATCTCGACCAGGTTGTTGTGGCGCTGAGCGAGCTCCTCTTGCGCCTGGTTCCACTGGCTCAGCCACTGGTTGGCGGTCTGACCGGTGTCGCCTTGCCAGTTGGCGGCCAAGGCGGCCTGCTCGGTGCCGATGGTGGAACCGATCGAGCGCAGCGCGGCGTTGTGGCCCCGCATCTCGCCGACGTGCGCGAGCATCGCCGGGTACTGGTAAGTGATTTGGCTCATGAGCTGTACCTTTCGCTTCGTCTAGTGGGTGTGTAGCCGGGGTTGCCCCCGGGCTGCTACATGACGTATTCGCCGGCCGCGTTGGTGTCGGCGGTGGTGTAGGTCGTCGCGCCTTCGTGCACGTTCTGCTCGGCGATGGCCAGCAGCGCGTTGACCTTGTTGGCGGTTTCGACGAAGCGGGCGTGAGCCGCCTGGAAGGCCATCGCCGAGTCGCCCTTGTGGAAGGCCTGGGCGGCCTGGGCGGATTGCTCAGCGGCGGCGAGGGTGCTCTTGTAGATGGCCACGTTCTGACCGAAGCTGTGGCCGGCCGAGACCATGGCTGGAACGTTGGTGTCAAGAAGTCCCATTGTCGGTGTCCTTTCTTGGGGACCGATGGTGATTTTCGGTGCTGGATTGGCTTGTGGATTAGTCGATGCGATCCGCAGTGTGGGTGAAGGCGTCCTAGCGGGTCATTGCGTACGCCTCCTTTTCGCTGTCGGCGTCCTCGTCGACAGCGTCGTCGGCGTAGGTGTTGACCCGTTGACCGCGGGCCCGGGTGTTGTGGGCGCCGCCGCCCATCATGCCGCCGCCAGCGCCGCTCCCACTGGAGCCGGCGGCGCCGGGAAGTCCGGTAGCGACGGGGGTGATGGCACGCGCGCTGTTGGCCAGCGACGAGGTGGTGCTCGGCGCCGCACCCCAGGTGGAGGGCATCAAAGGCTTGCTGGGCCCGCTGCCGAATGCACCGCCGGCCAGGCTGGTCATGCCGGCGGGGTTGAATCCGCCGATGGCCCCGGTGCCGGCGAAGCCGACCGGCACCCCCTGCTGTCCCAGGGAGCTGCCCCCTCCGGTGAGTTGGCCCAGCATGCTGCTGAGCTGCTGGGGCGCCGACAAGAGTTGCTGGGGCGCTGAGGTCAGCAGCTGGCCGGGGCCCTGAGTGAGCCCCTGGGCGGCCTGCGGGCCGATGGATGCGGCTTGCTGCAAGAAGCTGCCCGCCATGTTCTGGGTCAGCCCTTGCTCGGCGGTGCCGTCTTGGTTGCCGGCCGCTTGCGCTTGGTTCTGCGCCGGCGGCAGTTTGTCAGTGACTGAAGCCGGACTGCTCGCGGCTTTGCCCGCGAGCAGCTTGTCACTCGAGATATCGGAACCGGTTGCCGCACCGCCACCAATGGTGCCGTACCCGGCAGTATGGAATCCCGCTGAGACCGCGGTCGCCAAACCCGCTTCCCCCGTACCGACGCTCAGGGTGACCGGTGACATCGGGGTGGGAGGGATGGAGGTCGCGGCGGCGCTGGAAGCGCCATCCCAGGTGCTCATGACATCGGCGGCCAGCTGCCACATGCGCTGGTAATCGGCTTCGTTAAGCCCGATGGGGATGGTATTGACGCCCATGAAGTTGGTACCGATCAGCACGCCGTGAACGAAATGGTTTTCGAACAGCTCCCCCATGGTCGGCATCGCGCCGACAGCGCCTTCGTAGGCCGCCGCGATCTCACCGTGGGATCCGGCCGTGAACGCCGCCTTGGCGGCGACGTCGGCCAGCCACAACAGCATCGGCTGATGAGCGGCCACGAACTGGGTGGCTGCCTCGCCTTGATACTGGGATTCGACAGCCGCGATGATCCCTTCGAGTTCGGCCAGCGCCGCCATGTATTCGGCACTCAGATGCGTCCACGACGTTCCCGCGGCAGTGATTCCCGCCGCGGTGGCGCCAGCGTTGAGCAGCGCCGAGTGGACTTCGGGCGGCGCCGCCACCCAAATCTGGGCTAATACTGTGTCGAAGGACATGGGTGCACGTTCTGCCAGATGATCGACAGCTAGACGCTGATGCCGGCGCTGGCCCCGTATGCGCCGGCCTGAATGCCGTCGACCAGGGTGTAGCCGATACCGGATTCGCCGACGCCTTCCGAAGAGGCGGCGAGCTGGGTGTTGCCCATGCCGGCCATCGCCTGGTGCGACACGCCCTCAGCGACCAGGGAGGCGGCCGTCTTCACCGACACCGCGTCTGCGCCAGGCGGCAGGATGGCACCCGTGGCCACGGCGTGCGCGGCGTTGGTACCCAAGAGACGAGCGGTCAATGCAGCTACCTGAGCTGAAGCGGCTGCTAACGCTTCGGGTGTGACATCAACTTGCATGAAACAACATCCCCTCTGGTTTCACTATTCGCGATGTTTTGTAGTAATTGTCGCTGCCCCGCCTCGCTGCGGCCACCGACAATTCGGCCCCCGTGACGGCCCGGTTAGATGCCCGGTACCGCCGACACATGACACCTGCTGTAATTGCAGCAGGCGCACTAACACGCTAACACCGCTATCGTGCACATTTAACATTCCGGTTACATTTGGTCAGGGACCGCCAACTGGGCGTATCCCTCGTTCTGACCGCCACTGGCCAACACATAACCGCGGCCGGGATCGAGGTCCTGGAATTTCATTCCACCGACCTTGTCATTACTCGCCGTGGAGCCCAGCATGATGCGGACGGCGTTTTGGTTGGCCAGCTGACCCGACACGGTATTGGGCGACATTTCCGCAGCAGCAGCTCCTTGCGCCCGGTGGGTCATGATCACCCGCAAGCCCACCTCGCTGGCAGAGGCGAAATGGCGCAGCATCGGCTGCCACGTCTGCACCATCCGACCCGATCCGCTCGCCGGGACACCGCCGGCAGGGACGTGGTCATAGATCTGCTGCTGGGCGGGAATGGCATCGAGGTCGTCGACGAACAAGTAGATCAGCGCCCCTTGCAATTTCCAGGTCCGCTTTTCTTCCCAGGGCAGATCCTTCGGCGGTGTTCTGCCGTCAAGGACGTGCGCCATCTGCTCAAGACGTTGCGCCATGGAAGCGAAGTCGGTCTCGTAGTAGTCCTCGCCCTCGATGAGCCGTGCCGTCTCGGCGCTGAGCCCAAGACCTCTGTCGAACACGCACACAATCGCTTGCTCGGGACCCGAGCGGCGCGCGACCACGCTGCGCAGCAAGTGGGTGAGGAACGTCGTCTTACCCTTCTCGTCGTCGCCATAGACGCCCACGAGGGGGTTTCGGGCGAAGTCATGCACCAACGGCTGCAGGTCGCGGCCACGCAGGCCCAAGGCGAACCGCTCTCCGTCGAGCCGATCTTGACTCAACCCGGCAGCTCTGACCATCGCCGGCAGCAATTGCGGGCTCGGCACCGGGGTGTCTCCCGCGTAGTGCTGTGCCACGGTGGCCACCGTTTCGCGCACCTTCTCGTCCAAGTTGTCCATGCTGGGCTGACCGTCGAGGCGACCGACCGCGAAGCGGATGACATCGCCGACACCGTTGATGCCGCGACCCAGATCGTGCTTGGGGATGCGGTCTTGCGGGCGGATCATCTCGTCCGTCTTCTGCGGCTTGATTTGGGAGTCGGAAGCTTGCGAGAGTTTCAGCTCGAACCGGGTGTTGATGTGGTTTTGCACCTCGTTGCCGAACTTCAACCAACTGGCCGCCGAAATCAGCACATGCATACCCCGGCCGGCGGTGGCCAGCCGTTCCACACTCTTGACGTGCGGGTTCTTGGGATTCAGAAGCGAGGTGTTGTCGTCGAGGAAGTTGTCCCAGCCGTCGACCACCAAGAACAAGTCAGTGGGGTAGCCGTCCTCGAGTCCTGGCTCATCGCCTTGGCTTCGCCGCCGCCGGAACTCAGCGAGCGAGCCGATGTTGAACTGATCGAAGATACGGCGCCGGCGCGCGATCACCGCCTCGAGGTCTCCGAAGATCCGCAAGTTCAGTTCATCGCGCTCGTTGCCGCCGATCGCGCCGATGTGGGGCAGGCCGTTGAGCGTCCCCACCGCCGGCCCGCCATAACTCATGACGTAGAAGCCCACGTCACGCGGGGAATAGCGGGCGGCCGCGGCCAGAATGAAGGTCTGCACCGCCATCGACGCTTCCTCTTTGCGCATGCCCAGGATCGACACATTGCCGTCATCGACGCTGTAACTAAGTAGGCTGTGGCTCAATTGGCGCGGTCGATCGATTTTGCCCAGCGGCCACCATGGGGCCGCTGCGGGTGCCGCCGTGTCCGCGGCGCCGGCCTGGGTGAGCATGGCATCGAGCGGGATCGGCTCATCCAGCGGCGGCGACCACAGCTGCGGTGAGGGCTTGCCATAGGCGGCAGCCAACTGCGGCCCGACGGTCAATACCAGCGACCGCGGCGGGCCCTCGATGACTGATTCGCCGGCGATTTCCTCTTCGATCACTGTGTCGGGGTCAGGCTCGACACGACCGGCGGTGAACACCCGCGCGCGGGGCTTGGCGTTGATGACCTTGCGGCTGATCGTGGTCGGCGGCTCGTAGCGGGCAGGCAGCATGAATCCGCGGTACTTCATCGGCTCAGCACCGGGCGCGCGCACGAAATAGCCTGTGCCTTTGACGTTTTTGCCGTCGGGGATGTGGTAGGCGTCGCCGTTGCCGATCACTTGCCTCGAGATGGATTCGCTGGCGACCTTCAACCCGATGCGGTAATTGGTGTTCTTGTCGATGTCCTTAATGTGGCCCTGGTCGAGGGTCTGGCTGGCGAACAGAAAGAAGATCCCTTGCGAGCGGCCTTTGCGGCACACAGTGTCGAACACCTTGGCCATCTCCGGATGGTCCCGCAGCAGCAACGAGAATTCGTCGATGATCACGAACAGGAACGGGATCGGTGGGAGATCTTTGCCGGCGGCAGTGGCCCGTGCCTCGTTGTATTCGCGCAGCGACTCAAACGCAGCGCCCCTGATCTGGCGACCGGCGTGAGCAAACGCCACACCCCGCTGGTCGAGCAACCCCAGGCACGTCTCGCCGAACCGCTCGACGTGGGATCTCTTTTCCTCGAGGTTGGTGATGACCGCGACCGCATGCGGATAACCGGCGAAGCCGTCGAATCCAGCACCGTCTTTGAAGTCGACGAGGATCGCCTGCACGACATCGGGGGAGTGGTGGGCAAAAAGCGTGAACACCAACGTTTTCAGCAGCGTGGACTTGCCTGAACCGGTCATGCCGATCATCAGCCCGTGCGGCCCATTGCCGCCGTCGGCTTCATCTTTGAGGTCGAGCATCTGCGGTGCCCCGCTGGGCTGCAATCCCAGCGGCACCCGCAACATCGGTGACAGATCCACCGGCTCTCCGGTTCCCACGGGCAGCATCCGCGGCGCCCACAGGGCCTCGACGTCCAGTTTGGCGGCATTGGAGATACCCAGTAACGCCAGAAGATTCTGCGCGGCAGCTGATTCGGCATTTTGCCGACTCGTGGGCGCGGCGTCCCACTTCGACATTTGCCGCGCCACATGCCGCGAGACGTGCGCATCGAGCACGTCTGGTTCAGCGCAAAAGGTCTGCCAGCGAAAGCTCTGCCACGTGTCCATTCGCACGGCGGCGTCGGGGGTGTGGGCGTCACGGGCCACCCGCAGCAGCAGCTCGCGTGAGTGGGGCGCGTAATCGCGGTCAGGGCCAGCGGCCGCGCGATAGGTGATCACCGTGACGCCGTCGCGTGCGGCGATGCGCCGCACCCCATCGTGGCCGGCGCTGGGGTCATCGACCACGACCACCACGTGTTTGTGCGATTTGCTCACCGCCGCGGAGTCGGTATTTCCTTTGTCGTCGACCACTTTGTCGCGATCCTTGATCAGCGGGGCCAGCATGGTCTCGACCTCACGCAACGAGATACCCAGCAACCGTGCTGGCCCGGCGCCATCGATGTCCTGGCTTTCGGTGTGCGGCAACCACTTCGCCCAGTTCCACTGCGATTCCAGTTGCGGTGAGGCCACCGCCAAAGCGATGTCGTTGGGGGTGTGCCAGCACACCAGTTGCGCGATCCAGGCCCGCAGGATCGCCCGAAAGAGCACCTGGTCGCCGTAGATGGCGATCATGCCGAATCCAGCCAGGTCAATCGCCTTAGGGCAGTGCGGGATTGATTGCTGCACAGCCCTAAGGTGCTGCAACGCCGTGTACGTGACCGGTTCTAAATCCAGTTCGGACTCAACGGGTTTGACCTTGATTTTGCTCTGTAACCGCACCTCGTCACGGCCGACGCGCACATGCAGATAATCTGGGTCAGTAGCGCCACGTTCCCACATTCGAGGTGATCCAAGAACCGCTTCAAGCACCTCCGGGTCTGGATGTGACCACTCGGCGCTAGCTTTCTGCGCAGCAGCGACGTCCCGGATTTCTTCGCCCTTGCCCGACAGCCAGCGCAAATATTCCGCCCGTTCGGAATTGACTTCGGGAGTAGACAGTTCGCTGTTGCCGCCTTGGGCCTGCATGGACTGAAACAGCGCGATCACCATCATGGCCACAAAGAACAGGTACATCGGCTGCATCTGCCGGTACCCGGTCATGAACATGAAGACCACCATGACGACCATCGACGCGCCGAAAACCCATGGCAGCGCCTTTTTCAGTGCGCCGACCTCGACGGTGCGGGGCAGCTCCGGCGGGGGGTTGAGGGTGAAATCCTTAGCCTTGTGCTGGGGACCGGCCACGCGGCGCCGATGGGGGAATCGTTCTCGCATCAGGGATCTCCCTTATCAGTGCGCAACCAGCGCATCGGCTTTGGACAGGGTGGGGCCGGGGGCAAATAGACTCAGCACCGACCAGGGGACCGGCAGCGGCGGCGAACTCAAGCCCAGCACTTCTGCCGTGGACGTCGTTGACCGGCCAGCTGGTGGGTCTTCTAACCCGTAGCGCACACCGAGATCAGAGACCCAAAACAGCGACTCTTTGGTCTTCGCTTGTGGTTGCTGCCCGGTGACCTGCACGTAGTAGCCATTGCCCCGGGGTAACACGACCCGCGCGGCGGTGGTGGGCCCGGCCCCAGTGAGCTCCACTGGCTTGGCGTCGGCGGCAACGGGAAGGCTCTGTCCGGACAACAGCGTCAGGCTGGACGTGGGCGCGCCGGCCAGTTTCACCCACTGTCCGCAGGTCACCGGGTCGGTCTCAGGATCCATGATCCGCAGCGCCGCCGCCGGGTAATCGTCGACCGAAATCGGTGTAGCTTTGGGCGCTTTGGCGACCTGGTCTGGTGTCAGGGCGGGCGGCTCGACAAGGCCATAGGCGTCGTTGGCTCGCAGGATCGCCGCCACCACCGGGGAGATGGACTGTAGCCCTTCTGCGGTCACGACGTAGTAGCGAATCTGGTTGTTGGTGTCGTGGTCGATCACCACCGAGGCCACCGGCGGCGGCGTCTGGCCGGCGACCGGCCACACAAATCGGGGCGGATCCCCGGCGTTGGCCACGAACGGCACCACCAGCGGAGCCGATTCGGGAATTAGATTCAGCAGTGAACGGTTGATGGTCCGCGGTGCGGGCGTGTCGGCATTGATTCCTACCGCCGCGGTGACCGCGGCGTTGTGCAGATCGATTTGACTGCGTTTGCCGCCCCAGATCAGCCAGGCGGTCTGGCCGCCGTCGGTGGTGGCCAACACCGCCGAGGACGCCGGCAGTGCAGACGCGTGGCCTGAACCGGCAACCGGATCGCCGAAGATCACCGTTGTGCCACTTTGCGCGCCGCCGATAGCGTCGCAGACCATCCAGCGCGCGTCGCGGGCATCGGACTGCACCATGCGTGAGGGCGCATTGGGAATGCCCAACGTGTTGCCCAAGGGGAACTTGTCGATTTCGCTGGATTTCACCACGGTCGGGTTATCTGGATGGCCCGAGATCAGGCGGGCGCTGGCCAGGTTGAGCACCGGATGTAGTTCGTCGTTGACCACCACGTACAGCGCGTTGGTGGACCGTTCAGCCAGCACGTGCTTGGTGCCGGTGACGCCGGCAGGTTTGAGGATCGACAGCACCAACGCCCCTGCCACCAGCACGGCCGCGATCAGGGTGCCCACGCTCAGGGCGCGGCCCTGCCGGCGTAGCGGATCGGTGAGCATCCGGGTGTCGCGCAGCGCGACGCCGTTGCTGATCCGTCGAATCAGGAATCGCCAGCCCGAAACCTGGTGTCGGGTAACGAATCCCCATGGCCGCTTGCGCGCCGAGGTGGGTCCTAACTCGACGCTGCGGGACTTAAACCCCCGCCGTGGACGTGGGGTAACCGGTGCGGTCATCACGCACCTCCGCCGGCCGGTGTGCTGCCGCGGCGCCACAAGTCGGGTTCAGCTGAACTCACCGGCTCGCCGTGCTGCGGTGCCGCCCCCACGAGCGGTCCTTGATCGCGGTCGTGCCGCGATAGCTTGATGTTCTGTTCTTTGTCGGCTCGATCGAGTTCGCGCGCCACAGCGGTGCGCACGTCCTCGGCGGTGATGGTCTGCAACTCCTCGGCGGTGGCACCGGGGCCGAGTTTGCCGGTGACGTCGAGGCGGTGGTCACGCTGCTCTTCAGCGAATTGGATCAGGTTCTCGCTGAAGCGGGCGTTGCCCAACACGTCCATCGCCGGACGGCGCCGCCCGCTGGTGTCCACGGCGGTGGCACCAGCGAGCTCGGCGTAGGCGGCCCGCAGCGGCTCGGTATCGGAGATGATGCTGCCGCCTTTGGCGGCTTTGCGCACCGTGATCTCCACTAGCTCATCGACGGTGTAGGACGGCAACGTGATGGCGCGGGTGAATCGTGACCGCAGCCCCTCGTTGGAGTCGAGGAATTCCTGCATCTTGTCGGCGTAGCCGGCAGCGATCACCATCAGCTTGCCGGCGTGGTTGGTCATGGCGCGCAACAGTTCTGCGATCACCACCCGGCCGTAGTCCCGCTCGGAATCTGATTCGGTGAGCGCATAGGCCTCGTCGATGAACAGCACCCCGCCGCCGTCGTCGACGATGCGGTCGATGATCGCTTTGATCTTGGCTTCCGAGCCGCCGATGACCCGGTCGACCAGGTCCGAGCGGCTGGCTTCGACGAAGGTGTCAGACGGCAGCACATCGGCGGCACACAGCAGCTTGGCGATCACCCGGGCGATCGTCGTCTTCCCGGTGCCGGGCGGCCCTTTGAGCACCAAGTGCAGCGACTTGTTGCGCACCGGCAGCCCGAGGGTTTCGCGTTGCTTGTCAGCGCGCACGCTCGATTCCAGCCGCGCGATTTGCTCTTTGACGTCGACCATGCCGACGAAGTCGGCGAGTTCAGCGGCGGCTTCGCCCTTGAGCTCCTCGCGGCGAGCCGCTCCGAGCTGGCGAGCGAAGTCGCGTTCGCCGGGCTCGGTGTCGGGATCCCAGTAGTCGTTGCGGGCGTCGATGCGCGCGGCGGTGGTCGGGTGGATGCCGAAAGCGGGATCGCTAAGCGCCGTGGCGATCGTCGATCGCACATGTTCGGAGATCCCCACCACGGCGTAGGCCTCGTTGAGCAGCGCGGTGGCAGCCTCAGCGCGGCCCAGCGCTCGAGCGCACAATCCGGCCCCGAGCAGCGCTTCAGCGCTGGCAGCCTCGATCGGCCCCTGCCCTTGGCTGCTCAATTGGTCAAATCCCTGCTCCCACAGGCCCAGATAGGCGCCGGACAAGCCGAGGGCCACCTGTACTGCTTGGTGCAGGAACGGATCGTTGCGTACCTGCGCGGCCAGCGGCGCCAGGACCCGGCGTACGTCATGCCAGCGTTTGGCCCGGAAGTACACCACCGCCAACACCCAGCCGGCAGGCCCGGGCACAGCCGCAAGCAACCGGTCGTCCAGCAGATCGCGGGCGCCGGCGTAGTCGCCGGCGGCGGCACGCGCGGCCGCACACGCCATGATGACGCCGTCGGCGCCGCGCGCGTGCAGCTGGATGTACAGGCCGGTATCGAAGGCGAAATCGATTGCGTCAGCAGCCACGTCACCGGCGGTGATCAACTCACCGCAGGTGTCTAGGGCGCGGTAGGCGTTTTCCAGGACCGCGCGGCTGACGTCGCCGCTGGCCGCTAGGCCCAGCCATCCGTCGCACTGATCGGGGTACTGCACGGTCAGGCGCTCGAATCCGCTGCGCGCGGCGCGCTTATCGGGCACCTGCCGGCGTCCGTATACTTCGGCGCCCAGTGCTGCACAGCTGCTCAGGAAGAGGTCCAGCGCGTCGCTGCTTGTCATCGCTGCTCCACGACCGCGGCGACTTGGGCGCTGACGTGTTGTGACACTTGGGAAAATCCTTCCTCTGACATGGCCAGCAGCAGTTCACTGAGCTTGTCGCCGGGGTAGCGGTCAAACAGGTCCTCGGCGAACGACGCCTCGACGATCATGCCGTCGCCGTCGAAGACAAGCGTGTTGTCGCCGTCGGGGCAGCTCACCGTGACCCGTAGTTGTTCGAGGTTTCGGCGTGCCGCTCGGATTCGTTCGAGGAATTGCCGGCCGCGCGCCATTTCGGCGGACACGGCGGGGTGCAGGGGAATGTCCATCAGACGATGTCGCCTAACACTGGTGGGCTGGTGGGATCGCAGCGGGTGTGCCGGCGCGGGTGCTGTCCCTGAGGGGGTCGCGCTGTGGTGTGCGGGGGGCGCACCGGCCGATCGGTCATGCCATCAGCGTGGCACAAAAGTGCGACAGCCGGGGCGCAAGGTCAGCCACCGCTAGGCGTCGTCGCGGGTCGAGGTTTCCTTCTTGCGGGCAGCGATACGCGCCCTGACGGCGTTGTGCGCGTCGGGTTTGACCACGGGCTCGGCCTTTTCGGCAGCGCCGACAACTCCGGGCCGCCCTTCGGAGTCGACCTCGGGTATCGGCTGCTCGTAGCTGTGCACCTTCTTGGACTCCGTGCCCTCACCGTGGCGTCCCATCGGCATCATGCCCATGCCGCCTGACCCGCTCGAGCTCGCGGCGGCGGGGCTGGCCGCCGGCTTGCTCGGCCCGGTAGGCGGCGAGGAGGCCGGGGTTCCGGTCAGCCCGGCCGAGTGGACTCCGCCGAGGGCGGCAGGTTTGATCGGGCTGCCACCGCCTCCACCCTTGTGGGCTCCGCCTCCTGCCGGGTGCGCATGCGTCAGCGCGGCGGGCTTGATCGGTGGTTTGGTGGCCTTGGCCAGATTGCCGGCCTGCTGGCTGAGTTGCTGACCGAGTTGGCCCAGCGACTGTAAGGGGTTGCCTTGGCCAAACGACTGCATCAGCGGGCCGAGCGCGCCCATTAGGGAGCCCAGCATGTCTTGGAAACCCGATCCTTCCCCGGACGCCGACGATTTGGACGTCTGCGGGCTGCCATCACCCGACTTCGGCGCTGGGGGATCGTCTTGCTGATCGGTTTCGCCGGGTTTGTCACCGGTGTTCGGCGTGGGTGAGCCGGGAGCGGTTGGCGTGTTGGGGGCCAATCCAGGACCGGGGGGAAGTGTGCTCGGCGGTGTGCCGGCCGCTTTGCCTGTGGTGGTATAGCCGGTCAAGGTGACTCGGGCGGTGTGCTGCATCCCGGTCAACTGGGTTTGGTAGGCCTGCGCTCGAGGCGCCCCGAACGGGTCCGCGCGCGCCTCGGCCAAGTTCGTTTTGGTCGTGCGCCACACGGTGGGGTGGCCGACTGCTGTGGTCGCGGTGGTGTGAGCGCCGGCGGCGGTGCTGTAGCCGTTGGCTAGTGCGCTGGCGTGCGTGGCGACCTGTTGCGTCCAGCCGATGGCCCGGTCCAGCCGGGTCAACAGCGGTGCGCTCATCGCGGCGTGACCTGAGGCGAGAAGTTGGGTTCGGGCCCCGGTGAGCGCGGTATGGGCGGTCACTGCTTGGGTAGCCACGCCTTCCCACTGCGCGGCCTTGGCCAGCGCCGGTGTGGGGCCGGCGCCGGAGTGCAGCGCCAAGGCGAGCTTCTCACCGTCGCGGCCGCTGATGTCAGGCACGGGCGAGGTGACCGGCGGCCCGGCAGGCGCTGCGCCCGCGGCGCCTGGCCCGCTGTGGGCGGCGGCGGGCGTGGCCGCTGGTGCGTGACCGCCTGCCCCGCCGTAGGCCGCCGCGGCCGCAGTGTCTTGGGTGTCGAACCCGCTGGCTGTGCTGTGAATACCGGCTGCGGCGCCAAACGCTTGCTGGGCACCGGCTTTGATGTGCTGCACCAGCCAGCGTTGCCAGGCGTTGAGGTTGTCCATCAGCGCCTTGGACACTTCATCGTCCCCGCAGGGCGGCACGTCGGCATCCAACTGCTGGTGCAAGGCCTCACCGGCGGCGTGAACCAGTTCGCCGGCGTGGCGCAGTCCGCTGGTGTCGATATCCAAGCCCATGATGGCCCTTCCGCTACTCGGGCAACAGCGGGTCGTAGCGGTGGGCGAACGCCGCCTGCGCGCAGGTGAGGAACAATTCGGTGAATCCCTCGATGCCCAGTGGACGCAGCGTAGTGACGGCGGCGTCGACGTCGACGATCGCGCCGGTGGTGCACACCGACACCGACAAGGCGGCCGGGTCGGTCTCGGCGGTGGTGATGACCTCGTCGTCGTCGTCCTGGAATTGCGTCACAGTGATGGAATGCATGGGGTCCCTATCCTGCCTGTCGAGTGAGGTCGTAGACCGCCGGATCCCTATCGGGGCCGGTGACGGTGGCGAGGAACTGTCCACGCAGCGCGCGGAATGCGTCCTTTTCGTGGCCGTCAAGGGCCGCCGACAGCGCGACTTGCCACAGGTCCTGTCGAACGTTGTCATACCACAAGCCTTTGCGCGCGATTTCCACCGCGGCGCCGAACCGCTTGGCTTCGTGGTGCCGGCGCGCCAAGGCCACCGCAGCCGCGGGCACTCGGTCCCGTAACTCTTCGCGCAAGTCTGAGGTCCAGGCCCATTCTTTGGGCGGGATCCTGCTCAGCGGCGGCCCGGTGACCAGATCCATTGCTGCGATCAGGTTCGCGGTGGGGGTGGTCTCGACGAGGATTTCGACCAGTCGCTCGAATTCCATCCAGTCTGAGCGCACCGCGTTGTCGAGGTGGTAGCCACCATCGCTCATGGGCGGCAACGCTTTGGGTCCGCCGGGGCGCACGACACCCAGACGTGCGCGCAGCAGAGAGAGCTGTTGGGTGACCGTCTTTTCTGAGGCGGCCCCACCGTAGACGCAGCCGATGATGTCAGTGGCGCTGGCCCAGGGGCGGTGCTGGAGGAACACGGTGAGTTCGTTGAGCCGCTTTTCACGGGGCCCGGGGTCTTGGGTGCTGTGCGGCGGTTGGAGAACGACCTGGCCCAGGATGCGGTTCCATATCGGCGCGATGACCGGCGTTGGCCTATCGGTCTGTGGCCGGGTTTCCGCGGTCTCGGCGACCGGGCGGGCCGGAGCCGCCCCAGCGGCCTGTGCGGCGCGTAGGGGCGGGCTGGGGGAGGGGTGCTCGTCTGCCGGTGTCGCCCACGCGGTGGCCTGCGCCGCGTCGCTGTCATCAGGGTGCTCGGCGCCGAGAGAGGCCGCCGGCGCCGAGGGTGCGCTCATGGGTGCGAAGAAGTCGATCGGGTCCTTGGCACCGGGCGCGGGCCCGGGCTCGCTGTCCTCGAGGCCTGCAGCCTCCGCGGCCAAGCTGTCGTGATCGAGGAAAGTGGATCCAGGGCCGGGGACGTCGACGGCCGCGTCATCCCAGTGCGCTGCGCCGGCGTCGAGGCTGTGCTCGGCTTCCAGCGCCTCGGGGGTGGCGATCGGCTGCTCAGGCTGGTCGGTGAGCAGTTCGGCGCAGCGGTCAACGACTTCGGCGCTGGGAACGATCAGCGTGGCCGCCATCGGCCGCGATGAGGGGCCGCGACTGATCTGCCCGAGCCGATCGGGACCACAGCTGATCACCCATGTGCTCGCCATCGCCGCGTCTTGACCGAGGTCAATCAGGATCGGGCTGGTCGAGGCGGCCACGATCTGGGCGCGTTCGGCATAGGTCAGCCCGGGTCCACACACCAGCACGTCGACGCCGGGAACACGCCCGGGCGCCACCGGTTGCACCCGGGTGGTCCATGGTCCTTTCCACACATCGTCGGTGACCCCGACGCTGATGGCGGGATGGGTGGCCACCAGTTCGAGCACCCAACGTCGGATCAGGCCAGCAGCGGTGTTGGGATCGCCTTCGACGCGAATGCGGGGAAATGCGGCCAGGTTCAACCCCACCAGCCCACCGTCATCGGTGGTGCCGAACACCACCAGGTAGACCGGATGGTCGGGGTCGGGCGGAAGCCCGGGATCGATGGCTTCCCAACCGATTCGGGCTTCTCGTCCGGCGGGCTGCCACGGCTGGGGCAGGGGGGCCTTGAGCCCTTCGACGAACGTCACCGTCAGTTCGTCGCGGCGGGCGGTGATCACCCCGGCGGGCCCCGGCGCCGGGGAGAGCCCCGCCAGCGATTCCAGGCGCCGCGCCACGTCACGCGCTCGGCTTTGCCCGTACCACCATGAGGTGACCGGGACGCTGCTGACGGCGGTGGACACCATGACCTGTGTGTTCTGCCCGGCCTACTTGCTGCCCGTACCGCTGGCGGCTGGGTCAGCGGGAACCGCGCCGCCGTCACCGCCGGAGAATGCGTCCAGATCAACACCCGAGGTGTTCGTCGCGCTCGCGCCGGGCTTGGTTGCGCCGCCGGTCGCCGGAACAGCCCCCGCACCGCCGGCTCCACCGCCTTGGCCGCCGGGGTTGTCTGCGTTGGTGAACGGGTTGGTGGCCGCGTTGGGGTTGCTGCCCGCCGGGGTCGCGTTGGTGGCGCCGGAGGGGGAGCTGGCGAAGGGGTCTGAGGTGGCTCCCACGGTGGTGGCCGCCGGCGCGCCCGGCGAGGCCAGCGGGTCGGCGAAGGGGTTGGCGGCCGGGCTGGCCGCGCCGGCCTGCTGGGCACCGTAAGGGTCGCCGAAGGGGTTGGCGCCAGCACCGCCCATTCCTTGCCCGAATGGGCTCATGCCCTGTCCGAGCGGGTTCATCCCCTGCAGCCCGGAACCGCCTGAGCCGAGCAATTGGCTCAAGATGTCCATCAGGCCGCTGCCGCCTTTGGAGTCGTCCTTATCGTCGTCGTCTCCATGGTGGTGGTGACCACCGTTGGCGGCGTCCTCTCCGTTGGCCTGCTGTGTGGCCGCGGATTCTTCTACTGTGCCAGCGCTTTTGGACTGGTATTTCTCGATGATCGCCAAGATCTGGCGTTGGCCTTCGGGCGATTGCGGATTGGGGACTGCCGCGATCTCGGCGGCCTCGGCAGCGGAGTTACCCGCGATCGCGTTGCCGCCGTTGACGTTGACGTCGGCGCTGCCATCCGCAGCACCACCGGCGCCGGTAGCGGTGCCGTTGAACCCGTCCAGGGGTACGTGATCACGACCCGTTGTCTGGGCAAACGGCCCACCGTGCGGGTGTCCCATTAGCCGAGGACCGCCGTGGAGAAGTTCGAATCCAACACCTGTTGACGGATTTCGCGGGCCTGCTCGGCGCATTGCCGGCTCAGTTCACCGACCTCACGCAGCCCATCTCCACGCACCGGGTTGTGGCCGAACAGCTCGTAGTAGCGGCGGTGCTGGTCCTGAGACTCTTGGACCAGCGCGTCGATCGCACTCATCAGTACTCCCCTCGGTTGGCGGCGCCCACCGAGGCCAAAGCCGGCTCGGCTGATACACCGTTGGTCTGTGGATCAGAAAGTGGCTCGGGCCGCCCCGCGGTGGCGTCGGGCTTGGACGCCGCCGAGATCTCCGAGGCGGGTGTGGCGGGGGTTCTGGGCGGCGGGGTGGGCAGCTTGGCGGTCTTCTTGTAGCCCATCTGGTCGAGCTGATCGTTGGTGACCGCACCACCTTTAACCGCTGCGGTGCGCGCGTCTTCATAGCGCTCCCGTGCCGCGGCGGCGTCATGGAGCTGGGCCACGTAGGCATCCCAGGTTTCTCCGACATCACCGACTAAGGCGGTGTTGTCTTTGAGCAGGTTGGCATACGCGGCCTCCGCGGCGGCCCTGCCGGTCTTTTTCCTGGGCGCCATTCCCACCTCCGTTGTCGCTAATGCATATGGAGTTTGCGAGCCTGCATCACCTCGTAGGGATCGACCTCGATGTCGGCGGCGTTGTGACCGTCTTCGAGGTCCCGAAAGGGGATCACGAGCCGGTCAAGACCATCAGCATCTTCGGTGAGGTAAGGCTCGGCGTGAACGTACTTCCAGTCTGCGACACCGTCAACGGAAACGTCCACCAGATCACCGTGGGCCACCTCGTTGGCCGCGACCGGGATCGCGGCGTCGTATTCGTCCTCGATGGTCGGCAAATAGTCGTCGTCAAAACCGTCAACGGGCGCACCGAATGACGCGGCCGCCGCCGCGGTGGCGCCCTGCCCATCGTGGCCGTGGTGCACCTCCGCGAGCTCGGGATGCTCGTCGTCCATGGTGGCCTGCCGGACCGCGGTCAACGGTCGCACGTATTGGTCACTGAGGGGGTCCAGATCGGGGCGATCAGAGGCGAGCACGATCGGTGATTGGCGGATGTCGGCGAACGACAGCGACTGGTCGTCGTCCTCGGGGTCATAGCCGCGCAGCGCACTGTCGACAACCCGGCGCGGCCAAAAGCTGTCGACGTTGCGCAACTCGGTGAGGATCGAGCGTTCGTGGTCGGACAACGCCGCCCACTGCTCCTCGGTGGCGGGGATTTTCGGCGTGTAGAACGCTTGCATCTCCCGGAACCGGCCGTCGGGTAGCTGCACGGTCCCGCGGCCTTTGATGCCCGGTTGGATGCGGGTGCCAGCGACCGCGTCGTTGAACATCATGATCGCCGCATCCTTGGACCGCAGGCGGCCCATCGCCACCCGCAATGCGGTGTTGTCGCGCGCCTCACCGGAGATGAACATCGTGTCGGGACGCTGGATGCCGATCGCCATATGGATGGCCACTGCCCGCGCGGTCCGCAGCAGGATCCCGACGTCTTTGGTGGTCGGCGGCGCCCCTTTTTCCTTGCTGGTCTTATACGTCGCGTAGAACTCCGCCAACGCCACCACCAGGTTGGAGAACTCGTCGGTGATCACGATGATGGGGTCGAAGTCATCAGCGCGGTTGGGATTGATCTTGACCTGCGAGAGCCGATCGCGCATGGTGTCGGCGATGAACCGCAGCGCGGCGGTGTGTCCGACCAAGCCGTCTTCGTCGGTACCGGCGGTCACCAGCGACACGTTCGGCCAATCCCGCATCCCGGGTGAGTCGAAGCCCTTCGGGTCGATTTCGACCACGTTGAAACCTCGCCGCGCGCACTGGGTGGCCACGGTCATCAGCGCCGACGTCTTGCCCGAGGAGGTCTGGCCGGCGATGAGCATGTGCGGGGACTGTTTGAAGTCCCAGCTGATGGTGTTGCCGTAGGCGTCGACGCCGAACGGGATGACCGTGTGCTTGTACAGAGCGCGGATCGTTGCGCGGGTGACCGTGGGGAAGGCCAGCGGCGGGTCGACCAGGGTGGGCAAACCGGGGCTGCGCACGAATCGCACCCGCCGCGAGGCCATGCTCCATTCGGCTTCCCAGGATCCTCCGAGCGCATCAGAGACCATGCCTTCGATGACTCCGCGCCGATATGCCGAGCTGACCTTGAGGTTGTAGGCGAAGCCAACGGTGAACTCGCGGATCCGCGCGGCGATGGCGTCGTTGCCGGTGGCGGCCGCCCGCCGCGCGAGCTCCTCATCGACATCGTCGGGCGGGTTGGGTGCGGCCTGCCCGTCGACGGGGTTACCGGCCTCGTCGATCGCCGGCGCTGGGGTGTCCACGGTCACCGAGGCGATGTGGGCTGCCGCGTCAAACCAGGAGGCGACCAGCGGAGCGAGCACCGTTTCGGCGTCGTCGACGGCGTCGTGGTCATCGACGGTGACGGTGTGGGTGGCGGTCAGTGTGCGGGTCAACGCCTCATGCTCGATGGTGTAGGTGTGGCCGGTGACCTCGCGCAGCACCGCGGCGACTTCGGCGAGGAGGTCGTCGCCGACCGCCCGGGGATGCTGACTGTAGAGCAGCTTGATCACCTTGGGGAACGCCTTTTGCCGGCGCGGGTAGGCGCAGCGGATGACTTTGACGCGGCCGGCGCGCAGGTCATCGGTCCAGCCCAGCGTGAACGACGCCAGGTAGGTGATCTTGTTGATTTGGCGGGTGATGGTGCCGCGCAGGTAAGCCCACCAGGCGAATTGGGTGAACCCGTAGCCGGTCGCGGCCAGCAGCGCAACGACCAACAGCCGACCAGGCAGGGTGCTCGCCGCGATTCCGGCCCAGCGCAACAGGGCCCCGGCCAGGGCCAGCGTGACACCAGCTCCTCCCAGAATCAGCGGCACGGTGGGGTACTGCTCACCGGTCCAGGCCTGTCCGGCACGCAGGTGGCCCAGATGGCCGGTGCGGGCGCGGTGGTTGGACCACGCCAGCATGGCCCACCACAGTGCGGCCGCGCCGGCGGCGATCGCCGGGGCGGCGATGAACAGGATCCAAAACCAGCCCACGCCCACTCCGGCGACGACATAGATCGGGTTGGCCGAGGGGGGCAGCAGGTAGTCGCGTACCGGTGAGGGTGAATAGAGCAGGTGGTGGGCTGCTGGCCACACCTTGGTGTAGGTCAGGAGCGCGACCACACCCAGCCCGGACAGGATGATCCATCTCCACCCCTGGGCGGCCTGCTTCTGCTCGGCTGCGGATTCGCCGGCGATGTGGGGGCGTTTGAGCTCGGCGTTATTGATGGCGTAGGGCCGCGGCGGCGCCGTCCTGGTGTCGGCCTTGGCGCCGGCTGTCTTGTTCGCCGCCATCACCGCACCCCCGGGGAGGGGGAGGCCGGCGCCGGCGCGGTGTCGGAGTTGACCGGTACGACGTTGGCGACCTTCCAGCCGTCTGCTGCCAGGGCCAGACGGATCTCGATCTGGGTCCCGTCGTTGTAGGTGGCGCGAAACGCCACGGCGCCGGGCAGCTCGTCGAGGGGCCCGTCCAGCGAGCTCACTGCGGCCTGGGGGACGTTGCGGATGTCGGTGAGCCGGTATTGCTCGATCAGCTGCTGGGACACATCGGGGCTGATGCGGGCCAACCAGTCGTCGTGATTGTCGTTGGGGGAGGCGAAATTGGTGGCGAACCGAGCGGCGAGGGCCCGCGCGGCGTCGATGGAGGCCAGCTGGGGCGCCACGGTGGGTGCCGGTAGCTGGCCCACCTCAGGATTGTCGCCGTAATCAGGAGGCGGGGCCGCCGGCGCCGGCGCGGGTGTGGCGCTGGCGGCTGGCCGCTGCTGGTGGCGCTCGCTGGCGTCGGCGTCACCGTGGTGGGTGCTGTACTGCCAGCACAGTCCCGCCACGGCCACGATGCCAGCGATCACGCCCAGGCGGATACGCAGCGGGACACGGCGCACCCGCCACCGCAGGCGCCACCATCGGGCTCGCAGTGATCGCTGCTGTGTGCTCATGCTCATGTCAGCCTGCCTTCTTTCTTGGTCACAGGACGCGTTTGATGACGACGAAGCGGGAGGGAAACGGGGAGAGCTTCACCGGGATCCCGAAGTCTTGGGCTTCCACGATCGTGGTGGGGTTGACCACCATGGCCACGTGGCCGGGCCCGCGGGAGTCGGGGTTCAAAAACACCAGATCCCCTGGCTGCACGGCGGTACGCGGGACGATGCTGCCGTAGTGGACCATGTCGTAGGTCAAGTGGGGCAACACAATTCGATGCCCAGAGGCTTGGTAGATGGCGTAGAGCACCAGACCTGAGCAGTCGAATCCGCCTCCGGTGGGGCCGTTGATGTTCCCGCCGCCCCACACATAGGGCAGTCCGATCTGGGCTTCTGCGGCGCGCGCGGCGGCCACCCCGGCCGCGGTGCCGGGCCCAAGGTTGCTCGGAGCGCCGGCGTGCGGATCGCGCACCACACCGCAGATGTCGCGGCCGCTGTCGTCTTTGGTGGATTCTGGTGGGGTGGGATGACCAGAGCTGGCCATCACCTCGTGTAAGTGCTGGCGGTAGAACGCCGTTGCCTGGGTAACGAATGCGGCGTAGGCGTCGGGATAGGCCGATCCTTGGACTGTTTGGGCGGCCACGGTGGGGGCCATGTTCTGCCAGCCCCCGACTTTGAGCAGCTTGGCGAAGAACTTTTGCGCCGCGACGCCGGGGGTCATCAGGTCTCGCAGGCTGCCCCACCATGGCTGTTGCTGCATGATGCCGACCGACTTGTGGTCGTGTCCCACGCCCTCGTGGGGAATCCCCAGGGATTCAGGCACATTGGAGTTGGCCAGGTTGCGCAGCCCGGATTCCTCCATGCCCACGGCCAAGCCGATGATGATGCCCTTCTCGGGCACCTTCATCTGTAGGCCGGCGGCGATGACAGCTTTGCCGTTGTTGATCGGCCCGGGCCCAAAGGACACCCCGGTGTCGGGGCTGATGCCCTGGGACTGCAGCTGGTGCTGGCACTGCGGGGTCAGCCCCGCAGTGGCCGGCGGCGCCCCGCCGCCGAGGAACACCACGAATATCACCAGCAGCGCGGTCAACGCGAACGGGGCCAGCAACGCCAGCGCGGCGTACACCTTGCGGCGATGCGCCCATACCGTGCGGGCGATCGCCACCCATTCCATCGGCTCCATCAGCGCCCGCCCTAGTCAGGCAGCCTCAGACAACGCGTGTCGGCCCTCGCGGCCGCCCATGCCCCCGCCGCGGCTGGCGCGGTAGATCCGGACCGCTTCGGCCAGCCGGTCCTGGACTCGACTGGCGTCGCTGACCACGACCGCCGGTTCGGCCGGCTGCGGCGCGCGGTGGTGATCGCCGGCGGGTCCGGGG
>NZ_MPNT01000040.1 GCF_001907675.1 Mycobacterium paraffinicum | reverse complement strand
CATCCACACCGAGTAACCGAGCGGTCTCCTCCTTGAGCAGGCCCGCCGCCAGCCGGCGCACGGTGAGGTCACCGCGCTGCTCACCGCGGTACACCTCAACGACGCAGCCGTGCCGGCTCAACTGCCCGGCGGCCCGCCCCACGGCCACATGCTGCAGCGACAGCGGGTAGGCCGCCAGATCCCGCAGAGTGCGCGCGTCGGGATGGGCGTCTTCAAATTCGGCCTGGTCGACCACAGCCCTCAGCACCACGGTGCCTTCAGCCGGCGCCGCGGCGATAATGCGCGCGGCCTCGCCGGCGACAAACTCCTCCATCGCGATCAGCTCGTCGACGAGCTCGGGACCGACCTCCAAGGCACCAGTCTCCCGCGAACGGTATTTGCGCAGATCGACACGCAGCACCGGCACGAGGTCCTCAACGCGCAGACTCAACGCGTTGCGACGAGCGATCAAGTCTGACCACAGGTACGGCGGCTCGTCGATGTCGTCCTCCCGGATGCAGACAGCGGCGGGCGACACACCCGCCAAATCCACTTTCATGATTCCCTCTCCCCTCCGGAGATCTCGGGCCGGCCCCTTGCTGGCCTGCCCTTCCACGCCGATGCTACCAACGCCATGCGACGCTGGCGGTTATCCACCTCGCGCCTACTGCAGACTGGATGATGACTGGCATGCTCAACCCAGGCACGCCAACGGAGAGGAGGACGCGGGTGAAGAGGGACCGCCTGAACAGCTCAGTCTTCTTCGCAGTGATGGCTGCGCTACTTCTGGCACTCTTCGTGGTAAACGTCATCCATGGCACGTGGCTGGGCTTGATCAGTACCGGAGGCCTGGCCGTGTTGATGGGGTACCGGGCATGGTCGGACAAGCGCCGCACGAACCAGCAATAGACCCACAACGCAACACCGACCGGTGCTCAACCCAGTGGACTTCCCCCCGCGGCGCCAATAGCGCAGTCCGACAGCGGCTTTCACGTCCATTCAGTCAGCCGCGGTAGGGCACGACTGAGCCGGTCATATAGATCTGGCCAGCCTTTTTGCAGCCAGGCGATGTGTCCGTTGGACAGCTTGGAGGCGTCGATGATCGAGTCGACGCGGATTTGCTGTTCAGGGACTCCGAGTTCGGCGAGCTTGCGGTAGAGCGGGTTGGGCTCGATGTCGCGGCCGGCCAGGTACTCGAAGACATGCGAGCGTTGCCAGTCCCAGATCGGGCCATAGGTAACGGTGCCGTCCGCTCGGCGCACCACTCCGCCAAATTGCGCGCGTACATCTGACTGCGAACTGTGCTGTCGAGCCCGCGTTTCGGCACCCAGCCCGCGCCGGTACAGCATCCGTCGGCCGCGGGACTCCTCAGCGCGCACTCCCCACAGCGATCCGCGGCCGTAGCGGCGGTGCGCCTCGGCCGCGGGCCCGGTGATCATGATGTCGGCGAGCTGTCCGCGCAACCGACGATCGACTGCGTGATGGTCGAAGCCACCGCCGGCGATCAGCACCGTCAGCAAATCTGGGTCAGCGGTGATCACGTGGTAGTTCAGCTGCCATTCCTGCGCCAGGTCCTCCAGATAACGCAGCGTCTCGGGGAACTGCAGCCCGCTGTCGAAGAACACCACTGGGATGTGCGGGTCGACCTGTCGAGCGAGGTCGACTACGACGGTGGAATCCTTACCGCCGCTCCATGATACGAACCCGTCGTGCTCGTCGAGGTGTTCGGCGATGCGGTCGAGCAGATGCTGGTGGCCCTGGGCGCCGCGCCGGCGGGCGGCGATGCCGCGTAGCGTGTGTAGGTCTAGTCCGGCTGGCGTCGTTGTCATCGTGTGTCGCTGAGTGTGACGGTGCACCTCGGGAACAGCCGAGCGAGGTATTCGCGGACGTAGTCGATGCCCTCTGGGCCCTCGAGGATCGATTCCTCGCTGGTGGTGTCGTCCCACCACCACCACTGTCCGTTGCGCTTGAATCCAAACGGCGGCGGCACGTTTGAGTCGATGTGGGTGCGGGCGAAGGTCCGGGCCGCGCCGACGACGAACCACCAGTCGTTCCCGCCGAAGGTGATGGTGCCGTCGGCGTCGGCGACGTCGGATAGTCTGCGCGGCAGCCTTACTCGGGCCAGGCACGGTTCGATGGCCGGCTTCCGCGGCCGGGTGAGCGAGCGGTAGTGGCCGTTCTGGCCGGGCTCGTCGGATCCAATGTCGGATCGGTTGGGGTGCACGATCCATTCGGTGGGGGTCATCACCGCTCCCTCAGTTGCAAGACGACGCGTTCGTTGAAGCCTCCGGAGCGGGTTGCATAGGCGACGTGTTCGGCGGACGCCACGTCGAACTGCATTCCTCTCGGGAGGATGTGGGTGGTGTCTTCCACGCTGTCGGAGCGGCCCAAATACATCCCGCGGCTCGTCACAACCTCGAAGACCACATGTCGGGAGCTGTCGTGGCCCGGTGTCTCATGCAGGTTGTGTCGAGTGAGGGTGAACTGGTCGAACGCGACGCTCGCACCCGGCCGCAGGCTTGGCGGCAGGTCGGAGGGCTTGGTGATGTCGCCATGGTTGTCGGGCAGCTTCACTGCGACATAGACGCGGTGGGTGCGGTCGTTGAGGCGTTCATAGGACTGGATGGCCCGGTCGAGGCGCTGCACCTTCGCCCGATCGGTGTCCGCTAGTTGTTGGACGTCACCCGCCGAGTGGTGCAGCTTTTCGTTGATGCGCCGCCACTCGGTGGGGTCTTCGCTGGTCAGCATGCTCGCGATCGCGGCCTGCTGTGATGCCGGCGCCGCGGCCATCACCTGGTTTTTGACCGCCGAGCGGAGTTTGCGCTGGCGCCCGCTCAGGCTTTCCCGGAACTCCTCGCGGGCCGGCAGCTCGCCGCGCAGGCGCACGGACTCGATATGGCTCCTATCTCGAGGCGTGGCGCGATCACGGTCGCGGGCCGCCCGGGTCAGTGAGGTGTCCGTGTCGCGCAGTTCGTCGGTGATCTGGTTGGCAAGGCGCTGGAAAGCGCGCTCCGTCATCGCGTCCTCGGCCACCTCGCGGGCCGCCTTCACGTCGCGCGCGGAAATGACGCCGCCTTCGACGTCCATGACGACGGGTTGTTCCCGGTTCGGTCTGGCGGTCTTGGCACCCACGCGGTTCAAACTTCCCTAGCTCGACGATCACCCGCAGTGTATGGGCCAACCTGGACACCAAGCGGGATTGCTGCCGGCGCCGGGCCGAGGAAAAGAGGGAGGCGGCCCCGGACGGACTGAGTAACAGCCTTCCGGAGCCGCCTCAGGTGAAACCCTCACCCGACCCCTGTGTGCGTTTCGTGTCGGTCACGATACCAACCGATCCGGCCGTATCGTGGCGCCTGCATGCTTTCTGATCCCGCCGCCGCGGCATGGGTTGCTGCCGGTCGACCCGCCGTGGACGCGCCTTCGCCGGTAGATGGTCGCTGCGGCCGGTGCGGCGAGGAGGGGCCGACCGTGCTGAGCTCACGCATCATTTCTGAGAAGTTCACCGGTTTCGACGCCTGGCCGTTCGGATCGCGCCGGCTCTGTGTGCCATGCGCCTGGGCCTACAGCGCTCCTCCCACCACACAACTGGCTTTACTGGTCACTGCGACGACCGTGACGGAGTACTCCACCGGTGCCGCATTGGCTGACGCGCTCTCTGCTGGCGCCTTGCCGACCTCTCAAGCCGCGATCCTGCCGACCGCTCGACGCCGCCACATCCTGCCGACCGCCCAATGGGGACATCTCGCCACCGATGGTCTCGTCGTGCCCTGGGATGCCGGGGCGGCCACCCGGCTGACCGACCTGATCTGGCTGCGCACCACCGTGGGCGCGACCTGGACCCAGCTGAGCCATCCGGCGCCTCCCTCGCGGTTACTGAGCGCTCAGCCGGCCACCCATTGGCGGCGCATCCTGGCTGCCTGGACGGCACTGCAGACGTGGCGCACCATCCCGCCCCTGTGGGCAGCAGCTCGCGCCCTCACCACCATGCCGACGCCTCAGCCCTAGCCCGCGCGCCGAGCGATCACCACCCGATGGCAGCCTGGCCCTTTACGCTTCACCCATGACGGCAGCTCCCACCCCCACCCAGGCGTGGCGTGCCCTGGTCCCCGAACTGCCCCCTTTCGACGAACCCGCCCCGGACGCCGACACGAAAGAACCAGCCCGGACCAGTCCCGCCGACACCGCTGAACGGCTGCTGCTGCTACTGCACTACAGCATCGACTGGGAAAGAAGCTGGCTCGCCGACCCGCGATACCGCAAAACCTACTGGGACGAGCTGCTGCCCGGTCGAGTTCGCCGTGCCGCCTACCGCGCCGACACCCTGGATCGCTGGTGGTCTGATGTGTCCATACAGCTCGAGGTCTGCGCGCCCCGGCAGCGGGATCGACGCCTCGAGCTAGCCATGCTGCTACGCCAACCGTCGCTACCCGTCATCGCCGTGCTACGTGACAGTCTGCCGGCACTGCTGCTGCGGGTGCGCATCATCGCCGAAGCTGTTGCCGAACAACGGAAAGCGGCCCGCGGGTGAGCTTGATCAGCGTTCACTTCGACATCGACGTCTTGGCCCGCTCCTCGATCGTGCACCGCGAGGACTACAGCGCCATCGGCACCGACAACTTCGCCTTGTTCCGACGAGAAAAGATCCTCACCCCCACCGGTGAAGTGATACTTGTCCCGATCGTGTCGGGCAGCGGTTTCCGCGGAATCTTGCGCCGCATCGGAGAGTCATTGACCGCCGCCGTGCTCAACTACGAAGACACCGCCCTGCCCATCCCGGCAGCACACCTACTCACCAACGGCGGCCGGCTGGCCAAATCCGCGCGACCCCTTACCGACGAGCAAGAACGCCGCCTCAAGGCTCTACTGCCCCAGATCGCGGTATTCGGCGGGGCGGCGTCGGGCCGCATTATGTCGGGGCTACTGGACGTCGGCAAGGTGCTGCCCGAGATCGCCGAACTCTCCCACATCCTGCCCCGCCCACCGCGATCCAAAGCCTTGCCTGCCGTGCTTGGCGTCGCCGAAGAATCGTTTAGCCACCTTTCCGATCACCGCACGACCACCGCCCGGCCTCCCACCACGGACTCGGATGAAAACAGCAGTCCGCTCGGACGATTCGGGGTCGAGACGCTGCCGGCGGGAACCCGACTGCAGACCTGGGTTCGACTCACCAACGCCACCCCCATCCAAGCAGCATTCCTGCTTTCCGTCCTGGACGAATTCGCCACCCGAGGACACCTCGGCGGCCGTATCGCCGCCGGCCACGGCCAGGTCACCGCCACCGTCACCGGCACCACGCTTCGCGGAAATCTGCCCGGCGACACTATTGACTGGGTAGCGGACCTGACCGCTCACCGCGACGAGGCGATCGCCACGCTATCGCAACTGAGTTGACACACACGCATGATTGCTCTGCAGATCACCGCCACCACACCACACGGTGTCGTGCTGTCCCGACCCTGGGGCGTGGCTTTGGATGGATTGCTCGCCTCAGTACTGTGGCACCGCCGTAAGTGGGCCGCCCGAACAGCCGGGGAAGAGTTCACCTATCAGCACACCAAAGACCCTGAGACGCTTGCCCTTCCACTCGCCAAATGCGGCGATCCCACCTCTGACGCCGACTGGCACTGGATGGCCACCTTCGCCGACCTCCACCCCCATCACGTCACCGACCCCGATATGCGCTGGCGCACCTCACGCACGAATCGGGGCCGGCTTCAGCAGCTGACCCCCGTCATTGGAAGCCAAGCAGTTTCCGACGCCCAGGGCCGCTATCAGAAGCGCATCGTCCCTGTCATGGCGCATCCCGCCGCGACCTTGACCTGGCGCGCCGTCGGCGACGCCGACCTCATCCGTGAGCTGCTCACCGATCTGTTCTCGATCGGCAAGCACCGCGGGGTCGGAGAAGGACTCGTCACACGATGGGAAGTTACCGAAACCCCTGATGTCTCAAGCTGGGCGGCCGGCCACGAACACGAGCCTGGCGTACTGGGCCGCACAGCACCGGTGCGCTGCCTCACCCACACCCCCGGTGTCCAGACAGGACAGCTGGGCACTGCGGCCGTCCGGCCCCCGTACCTGCATCCGGCGAGCCGCGCCAACGCCTACCAACCAGCCCGCTAGCAGGCTCGCATCACGGCCACGAATGGACATTATGCGCTTGTATGGTCCGAGACCAATAACACGTTAGCGGGACGCTTGAACCCGGCGGCGTGGGCAGTGGAAAGCCTTGCTCGACAAGGGCTAACGCCGCACGAAACGCCGCCTGCCACTCGAGATATTTCAGATCTATCCCTTCGTGCACGGCGTCATTTCGCCTGTCCACTAGATCAGTTTTGAAACCCTCCGGAGGGCCCTGCCCCAATTCCCTCAGCAGTACAGCCTTCCCTCCAAGTCCCTGATGGCTTCGGTCGCGGAGGAGCCTTGCTCGCTCCCCCGATTCGGTTCCCACTAGCAAATCGTCAACCAGCTTGGTCGCAGCCAGCTCTGCTGCAGTGGCTGCATCGATGACCGAGCGGCGGTACTGATCGGCGTTTTGCAGGGCGCGCGCGTCCCGCAACAGAGTCCATGCCAGTGGCGGCTCAATGTGTGCGAGCGCCAAGCAATCCTGCAGGATCGTTGCGGTCACACCGAGGACTCGCTCAGGGCCCTGAACAACAGTGCCGCCGGCCCTCAACGGCTTCCTTTCCCCGCTTTCGTCGACCGTCCATATCGACGTCCGCGTATTCGGGTTTAACCAATCGCTGGCCTCGTGCCCGACTTGTGCGAGGCGTTGGTTAGTTGCGACCTCGAAGCCATGTCCTGACGTTCTCCCACCAGGTATCAACGGTGTTGAGAATCTCCAACGCTAGAAGGTCCTGCCCCCACTCCGAACGTATCGCGGGCTCCACGAGCTCCGGCCCGGCCTGAATGCTGAAGGCAAGACGTTTGATGGCAACACCTTTGAAGCCCAGCGTATGGTCCTTGTAGTGGATTCCCCATTCTTCATCGGGCGTGGGTAGCGTTGCCGCCCAATCACGCGGAGGCGCCAGATAATCCGCAAGCCCGCTCTCAGCGTCGGGCGTCCGTGGCAGACGTACAGTCGCGGCGAAGACGCCGTCCTCTGTAACGAACGACGTCGAGTAGCTTGACCTGGCGGCAAGCAAGTCCACTTCGGCTAGAATTGGCCGGTCCAGGTCGTACCACCATTCCAGATGCACGCCGTGCTCCGATGCGGCCATTTCATCTTCTTCAGACACTCGACCACGGTACCTACGAAGCCATGCGCGCACTGAGCGTCGAGTTCGCCTTCATACTGATGATTGGACCCACGGCGAGCGCTTCGCGTGGAGATGTACGCGCCGCGTTGGCAGCCGCGTGCAAGACCCGATGGCTTTGGCGGGCAATCGTGACGTCGGTTCGCGAATTCTGGTGCCGCTGCGGTTGCCGCCGGTTTGACTCTGTTGGTCAATATTGACAGCAGGCTCGTCAGCACCGCCACGAACGGATTCTGATCCCTCACCAGCCCATGTCGCGCGACACTTCTGCTTGGGCCGCCGCGACCTCGTCAGCAGTCGCCGCGGTCACATCCGCATCGGCCGCCCATTCGAACCGGGTCAAAAGATCAGCCAGCGCCTGCTTTTGCGCCGGATGCGTGATCGGCACGGTGTTCAGATCGGTATGGGCCAACCAGTCGAACAGGACGATCGCGTCGGCACGCCACAAACGCAGGCTGACCGTAGGCAGCTCTTCCTCCATGCCGGCCATCGTGCCACGGCTTCTGAGATCGCCTATCTGACGAGCACACCCTCAAGCCTGCCAGGCTGGGTGTCTAGGTGAACCGGTCGACCAGCTAGTCGAAAGCGCGCCGCCTCGAGAGTGGATCCCGCGAGGAGTCCTGCGTCGAAGGCTTGTCTGTCACGGGACCTGTTCGCACGCTGAAGCCGGGGTGGAGAAGGGCCTATCTGATGGGCCCAGGCGTGGCGCGGAAATCGTTGAAAGAGTGCGACTTCGAGCACTTCCAGCCGTCTCGAGGTGATGCAGCAACAGCCCCGGTGAGAATCGGGCCGGGTGCGGGGCCGGCTATCACGATGAATGGGGAGGACCCGGGTCAGGAACGGTGGCAGGTTGAGATGAGGGCTTGCTGTTCGTCGAGCAGCTCGCTGATCGTGCTCAGATATACGGATTGGTCGCTGTGGATAACATCATTTGAGCGTCCGGCTATTTCCTCGTTGTTGATAGCTTGTCGCTGCGCCACCGCCTGCACGGATAGGTCGGCGATCCGGTGAAGGCGGCGAGCAATATCGGGGGTGGATGCTTGTTGTGCGTAGGTTTGCAGCTGGTTGGACCAATCCCGGTAGCTTGCCAGATCCACGTCGGTCGCTGTCAGCTGCGCTGTGAGCACGCTACTGGTTTTGAAGTTGAAGTTGGCGACCGAGTCAACGGTCCGGCAGTCCGGGTTGGGGCGATCCGATAGGTATGCGATTGTCACAGTGGCGATTCCAGCCACGATGAACAGCGGGATCGACATCTTTAGTCGCTGCGGCGGCGCAGCATAGTCGACGTCTACCGGCGTGTTGTCAGCTTCTGCGCTGGCGCGCAACGATTCCACGTGCGTGGTCAGCTGATCCTTGCGGTACCCAAGCCACGCGTAGTAGGCCGCAAAGTACAGAGCGAACCCGACGAAGAACACTCCGCGCCGAATATCGTTGGCCAGAAAGGACAAGACTCCGGCGAGGCTGAGGAAGGCCGGCGTCAGCCATATCAACGCTCTCGATCCGCGCAGGGCCCGACGCGTGTGTGCCAGCCGCAAAGTGCCCACCTTGACGGCAGCCACCAGCACGCGCGGTTCAGAAGGGTTCTCTCCGCGGCGCAATGCCCTGCTGATTTGGGCCCGCTGCTGGCGGCTAAGTCCAGTGAGGGCTGCAGAATAAGCCTGGCGGAACGGGCGCTGGACGAAAAATAGGCACGCTGATATGAGCAGAGCGAACCCAGCCACGGTGAGCGGTCCCCACAACCATCCGGTGACGACGAAAAAATGCGGGTACAGCAACGCCGCGACTGCGCCAAGAGTGATCGCGCCGAACGCGGCGTTCGCCAGCCAGCTCACCCACCAGGGCGCAACAACGATTCGAGCCCACACAGGTTCTAAGTGTCCCAGAAGGGAGGCGACGACGTCACCGCCCAGGGCACCAGCCTCGTGTCGACGGGCTGCAAAGCGGTCTAGGGTTACGCAGAGTTGCGATATTGGGATGTAAAGGTGAGGCACGCAGGGTGCTTGGCTATGTGATCAGTGCAGTGTCGCGGCGTGTCACGCGCCGGCTCCCGGCGCAGGTGAAGCGGTTATGTGTGGCGGCCGTGGCATGGCTAGCCTTGGTCGTGGCTGCGTGCACGCCTCCTGATCGCAGCGCCGAGGTGCGCCACCTTCAGGCGGAGATCGCCACAATGCCGGGCGTTGATGACGTTAATCCACTATATACCAACGATTTTGAGAACGGCGCGCAGTTGAGCCTGGTAGTCGCGATGCCGAAGGCAAGCGAGGAACAGATCGCGGCGGTGGCCTCACGTATCACCCGCATCGAAGGCGGGGATTTCAACGGCTGCCGTCAGTCCACCACCTTCGTCGTTGGCGACCGACTCGAGGTAAAACGTGGCGCAGAGCTCAACCCCGCCCAGATCGCCGGTGACACACATCGCTTGCGGGAACTCAGGACGCGTGTGCCGCAGGCGTCGATCCTGTGGTCACGTGACGGTGCCACGGTGCGCCTTGAAGTATCGGATATCGACCACACCAGCGATGTCTTGAGCGCAGTGTTGGCCACTGTGCAGCCCGAACCGATGACCGTCTATGTCCGTTCGGCCGAGCCGACCAAGTTCCCCACCTGGGAAGTCGGTATTCCAATCACCGTCGAGCAGCGCGCAAACATCGACGCCCTGATATCGCGGCTGGCGCTGCCGATCTATTACGTGCGCGTCGACGACGCCAGAATCACTGCACTCTCGGTTTACATCACAGACCCTGCTACGGCCTACCGCGACCTCAAATCAGTCATTTCCACCATCGCGCCCACCAAACAGCACCCGCTGCAACTGCAATGGCACCTCATGGTAGAGCCCGATAATTTCCACCAGTTCACCGGAGATCTTCAAGTGCCTGACTGCCGCGACGACAGTGGATCGCCGAAACCCCAACCCCCTCAGGGCAATCAGACGGCTGATGCGGCTGAATTGCAGCGGCAACTAGCCAGCGACTTTCACGACTGTAGATAGGCACCAGCGTGTCGTCTCATGAGGTTGGTTCACACGCCGGAGGGTCGTTGTGACCGATCCTGACTTCGACGGGCCACACCCCGCGGCCCCCGGGCGCACCATAGGGGCGGTTTTCTGGCACGTCGTGGGCCGCCTCGCGGTCGGCGCCCTTGGCCTGATGTTCATCGCACTATTGTTCGGGGCAGGCTTAGTCGCCTACCAAGAGCTGGCTGGGCCGCACTGCGACGGACACCGGATGGGCCCGGCCGACACCTGCTCGGTGCTGACCTCCCGCGGGTACCGGTCGGTAAGAACGATCGAGAAGTTGAACCCGGCAGGCACCGATCCAGCGGTGCTGACGGCGCCGGTGAACTGGCATGCAACACAGGACAATATCCACCAGGGCGTGTACTCGCCGGCGGGCATGCGGGATTTTCACCGCACGACCGGCTACGCCATGTTGGGGGCGCGTTACTCATCGCACTGGCATTGGGCTCGTGGGCCTACAAGGCCGTCAAAGCTAGGTCAGCGGCACCACGACAGCTCTGACGAGCGCTATCACGACGAGCGAGGCCTTGGGCTGAGGTCGGGCGCTGCGGCAATAATGAGTAGGCGTAAGTCATGCTTGAGTCATGCCGAAGAAATCGCTAGGGGCACAAGCCCAGCCAGGAACCGGCTCCGGTGAGCGCGTCCTCGGAACGTGGCAAGCCGCCGGGCTGAGCATGGCGGTGATTGTGTCTGCGGCGCAGTACGGACTGGGAGCGCTTCTTGGGGCGGCGGTCGTGGTCCCGGTGATCTACGCCTTGGCGCGGCTGCGCCGCTATGCTCCCCATGCGCGCAGCACCGCCGAATTGGTGGGCGCCACCCTGGGCCCGAAGGCAGGGACCGCAGCCGGCATCGTCCAGCTGCTCGCCTATGTGGTGCTGGCAGCGAAGTTCGCCACCGCCCTCGGATCGCTGCTGCTGCTGCAGTTTTCATCCGGCGAGGACCCGGTCGAGATTTTTTCGTGGTTACCGGTCGCCGCGGCGGGGGCGGCGATTGTCGTTGGTGCCATTGTCTGTTGGGCGTCGACTCGGGTCATCGCGTCGCTGGTGGCGCTGCTGGTGATCGCGGGGTTGCTCATCTCCGTCTACCTTGCGGTGGCAGTCACTGCGCGCGTCGCGGCGGGCAGTGACCCCGTTGTCATCGGGACGGCCGCAACGCCGGGCCAGCTGTCTGGCCAGTTGGTCGGCTTCGGTCTGGGGATGGTGGGCGTTGAACTCATCACGGTCCGGGCCGCGCGTATAGCCAGGCCGGGGCGATCGATGTCGCTGGCGGTCGCGGTGGTGGCTGTGGCTGCGGTGGTGTTGTGGGTGGGTGATCACCGGGGTGTGGCGGGCCCGTGGCGCTGGAGTGCCAGACTCCTGGGCGAAGCGGTGCCGGAGTTCTATGCCGAGGCGGGTCGGACGTGGATGACTATCGCCGGCGTCGTTGTGGGGGTGGCCGCTGCGTTGGCCTCAGGGTGGGCGGTGGTGCGCGTCGCCGCGGACCTGGCGGTAACACGCCAGGCGAGGCCGAACACCATCGCACGAGTGGTGGTGATGGCGCTTGTCGCGGTGACGGCTGCCGTCTTGTCGGCCCACGGCGCGCGCTGGATCGCCACAGTCATCCTCGGCGCGGCCTTCCTGCTGTTGATGGCGCTGTATGTCTTTGTTACCGAAGCCAATTCACGCGTTCCCGGTGATAGCGTAGTGGCGTGGTGGGTGCGGCTGGTGATGCCCGCGGTGGCCGTGGTGGCAGTGGTCAAACCGGTCGCCGACGCCCAATTCGCGTCGCTGCAGTTGGCGACGGTGATCGCCGCGGCGCTGGGGGTGTGCGCCGCGGCAGCGGCCGCAGCGGCGCTACTGTACCCGGCCCGGGGTTGGCACGCCGACGACGAAATCTGAGTAGTGTTGTCCCGGCCAACGGTGTAGTGCCGCAGTCTTATTGGCATGACCGTTTCCTAACGGCACACGTGAAAGACGACCGCGGCCTTCCTCGTTCGGGCCGCCGTCGCGTTCGCGATCAGCTTCGTGGCCGCGCTCGGCGGAATCTATTTCCTGCCGCTTGACCCGCGGCCGCGATTGTTCCTCGGTGTCACGTTCCTCTTTCTGGTGTCGAGCGTGTTTACTTTGGCCAAGGTGGTCCGCGATCAGCAGGGTGTCGCGACGATGTTCCCGCGGCGGATCGGCACGCCGGCTAAGAGATACCAGCCCCTCCAGCGCTGATCCCTGGGGCAACAGCCTGTATTCCCAGCTTGTGGGTAGCCTCAGCCAGGGCCTGGTCGTAGGTGACGAACGCCTCAAGTGAGGCCAGCGACCCTGCGATGCTCGCGGTGGCGAGGTGTATCGCATCGAGTGAGCGCAGCGCGGGATCTTGGAAGGCCGCTGCAGTGCTGCGCACCACTGGGTCGATCTCGAACCGGTCGAGCCGGTCCAGCACGGCAGGCAGCGCCGCCAATGCGTCGAGCTGCCCGACTCGGATAATCACTCGCGGTAGCTCTACTTCGGCCACCGCGGAAGTGATCCAACGTATTTCGCTTCGCGCGTCGAGCCAATCGGCTAGGTCTTCGGACTCCGGCTCGAGGCGGACCAGTTTCACCAGGGCTGAGGTATCGAGGTAGATCATGGCGTCAGAAGCGTTCTTCGTCGCGCATGCCGCGCACCAGGGCGCCGGCATCGGGACCGTCCCCGGCCGCAGTCGTGGGTCGTGGTGCGGGGCCGCGCATGGTCGCGGGGCGGACCCGGCCGGCGGCGACCAGCTCGTCGAGCGGGCCGGCGGATGTAGGCACGATCCGGGCGATCGCCGCGCCGCGCTCGGTTACGGTGATTTCTTCGCCGGACTTGACTCTGGCCAAGACTTTTGAGGTCTCCTGGTTGAGTGTGCGGATGGAGATTTCATTCACCCAACTAATGTAGAACATAACGTTCTACATGTGCTAGCTTTGTTCACGTCGAAGACCGAAAGGTAAGACATGGCCGGAGCGTATTGCCGCTACTGCGACCACCGCTGCTTCGTATACCGGGAGGTGATCGTCGGCGGCGAAATTGCCTGGGCCGGGCACATGGCCACCTGCAGCAAGGGCGCCGCCCACGACAAGCGCAGCCTGGGCGTCGATTTCAGCGAGGCCCACAACCCGTACGCGACCACAGCATGACGACCGCGACCCGCCGTCCCGCTGAGGGATCCGTGCGCCCGCCTCGGCGGCTCCGCGGCGTTGTCGTCCTCGCGGTCACCGGCGTGGTGGCGCTGGTGGGCTGTAGCCATGAAAGCGCACCGCCGCAACACCATCCGACGACCACACCCTCCGCACACGCGATGCCCAATCCATCGCAGACGCCGCCCCGCACCCATCAGCAAAGCGATCTGCCATTCACCGGCCTGAAAGATCCGACCGCCGTCGCAGTGGACACAGCGGGCAGCGTCTACGTCACCGACGCGGGTAACCACCGGGTTCTGAAACTTGCGGCCGGCTCCGGCGACCAAACGGAGCTATCCTTCAGCGGTCTGCAAAACCTCACCGGTGTCGCGGTCGATGCGACGGGCAACGTCTACGTGAGCGAGTTCAGCGACGGCTACCCGGGGATCGGCAGCGTGGTCAAACTCGCGTCCGGCGCCAATAGCCAAATCGCCGTGCCGCTAGCCGATCTCGCCGATCCCCAAGGTATTGCGGTGGACTCGGCAGGCGGTATCTATGTCGCTGACCGACGCAACAAGCAGGTGGTGAGCCTGCCGGCAGGCTCGGCGAGTCAAAGCGTGTTGCCCTTCAGCGGGCTGGAATCGCCAGGTGGTGTTGCCGTCGACGCGGCGGGCAACGTTTATGTCACGGACTCTGGCGCCAGTCGCAGCAGGGTGCTCAAGTTGCCGGCGGGCTCGACGAAGCAAATCGAGCTGCCGTTCACCGGTCTCAATCAGCCGCATGGGGTCGCCGTCGACCACCAGGGTGCTGTGTACCTTGCCGACTACAACAATCGCCAGGCCCTTGAGCTCGCGGCGGGTTCGACGAGCCAAGCCGAGCTCCCCTGCAAGGGCCTGAGCGCCCCAGCAGGCTTGGCGGTGGACTCCGGTGGCAACGTCTACATCGCCGATTCGATGCGGGCGCGCGTCGTCAAACTCGCGAATGGCTAAGCGGTTCAACGGCGATCCGGTACGTCGATTCGGTTTGGTTGTGTTCGGGGTGGTTTGGATGCTCAGCGGCGCGTTGATGGCGTTCAACCCGCCGCCACATGACTTTCGTCGCGCTGCAGCGCTGCCTGCCGTGGGTTGGATCACGATGGTGTTCGGCGGCTACGTCGGGTTCAAAGCTCTGCACAGTTCGGGGTCTACCGATCGCCGCGGGCCGCGACACGCCAGCGGCGAAGAGACCAGCGTGCGCGACTCGGCCAAGTTCGTGGTCATCTTCCCGCTGCTCCTGGCGTGTGGCATCTGGGCTGTCTTGGACGGCTGTCATCGGGGGCTGCTTTCGTTGGTGGGGCTCGGCTTCGCGAGTCTTGCGATGAGCCTCTTGGGGTTGCCGCTCGCTGTTTCGCTGTCGAAGTGGCTCTTGCGGCGAGGTCGCCGCTGAGCGCGGCGCCCGCTTCCTTCGCCACGCCGGGCCAAAGGCTCCCGGATTTGATTCTTACCCGAGTTGGGCTCGGCCGTTGATGCGGACTGCCCCTGCTTCGCTCCGGTCATGTCATCGTTCGACGACATGTCATTAATGTATCTGGTCGATGACATTTTCTTCATGTCCGCGTACGATGACATGCGTGTATGAGATCCGCGAGCCTCGGCGGCTTGGCCGCGCGCTGCGCGAGGAACGCCGCAAGCAAGGACTCACACAGAGTGAACTTGCAAGCCGCGCACAGGTGTCGCGCGGCTGGTTGGTTCGGCTTGAGGCCGGGCATGGATCAGCGGAGATGGATACGGTGTTCCGTGTCATCGCGGCGCTGGGCCTGACGGTGACGTTGGCCCGCAGCCAGGACACGCCTGAGGACCGCGCGGCGCAGTCGGCATTCGAGTCGATCTTCGATGACTGATCAACTGACTGTGCTGTTGCGGGGCCAGGTCGTCGGTGATTGGTCTCGAAACCGTTTGGGCCAGTATAGCTTTGCTTATCGCGAAAGCTACCGCAGCACCGGCCGGGTCCCGCTGTCGCCAGCGCTACCGATCAGCGACATCCGCTTCGGACATCAGGCTATTGCGGCCTACGTCGAAGGCCTGCTTCCGGAAAGCCCAGCGGTACGGGCGGCGTGGGCCGCGGAACTGCAGACCGGCGACACTGCATTCGACCTGCTTGCGGCGATGGGCCGGGACTGCGTCGGCGCCGTCCAGTTCGTCGACGAAGACGCACTCGATGCACTGAGCCAGCGGCCAGTCGATTACCGGCGAGTCAGCGACGCCAAGATCGGCAAACGCCTTGCCGCGCTGCGGGCCACCGGCGCGTCCTGGACTCTGCCCGACGAGCACTGGAGCCTGCCGGGTGCCCAGGAGAAATTCACCCTGGCCCGGCTGGCAGGGCGTTGGCATGAGGTGCACGGAGCCGGCGCATCCACCCACATCGTGAAACCGGGCGTCACCCGACTCATGCACCAAGCGGTACTGGAATACGCCACCATGCAGGTCGCTGCACAGCTCGGGTTGACCGTGGCCGCAACAGAACTGGTTGACTTCGCTGGCGAAACGGCGATCGTTATCAGTCGGTTCGACCGCTACCTCGATCAGGCCAACGGGGTGCATCGCCTCCACCAGGTCGACTTCTGCCAAGCGATGGGGCGGATGCCGGCAAACAAGTACGAAGAGCGCAACGGGCCACGCACCGCGGAGCTGGCCGCGATGCTGCGGCGTGAATCTTCACGCCCCGAGCAGGATGTTGTTCGCTTCTCCGACGCGGTGCTGTTCAACTACATCGTCGGGGCTCCCGACGCGCACGCAAAGAATTTCGCGCTGCTCTATTCACCTCGAGGTGAGGCCCGCATGGCTCCGTTGTACGACTTGTCTTCGGCGCTGGCCTACGAGCCACGTGCAGGCGGTTACGACCTGTCCTCTGTCGCAATGTCGATCGGTGGGCGCCGCAAGTTCGGGCAGGTGCTCAAGAAGAACTTTGAACGTCACGCCGTGGAGATGAAGCTTGATTGCACCGAACGGCTCGCCCGCGTCGCAGACATGGCGGCCGCAGCACCGGATGCGTTCCGGTCCGTCCTGGCCGGGATCGACCGTCCCGCCGCTCGTGAGGTGGCCGATCGGCTGCTTCCGCGCCTGGAGCGTCACACCCAGGACATCACAGGTCGCGTCGCGACCAGCAAACATCGCTGACGTTTAGGCAGCGGTTCGTTGGTGTCAGTCGATCGCTGTGTCGGTGGGGGTCGATGTGAAGCTCTTGGTGGTGCTGGTGCCGTCGCTGTGGTTGCTGGTGACGGTGCAGCGGGTGCTGGCGGTGTCGACGGCGCAGGTGCCGGACCAGACGCTGCTGGTGTAGGTCAGGCTGCTGCCTGCGGGCAGCGGGATGAACCCGGCGGCACCGGTGGGTTCGCGGGTGACGCCGTCGGGTCCTACGCGCTGGGTGCTGAGGAACTCTTCGCGTGTGGTCTTCGAAAAGCCACTTGGGGCCGTGGTCGTGATCCGCACGAGGTTGTTGCCTTCGGCGGAGCCATGTAGCTCGCCTAGGCATTCGATGTAGGCGAACATGCCGCGGGAGATGACCACGATGCGGCACAGTTGGCCGCTGGGCGAGGTGAACTGTGCGCCGCCGCCGCCGTAGGTGTTGAAGGTCTGGAAGGGTTTCGGGTCGACGGCGTGGTAGCCGGTGTAGTTGGGTGGGTCTGCGGCAGCGGGAGGGGCTGTTAGGCCGGCGAGCGCGGTGGCCACGCCGGCGCAGAGTATGGCGCCCCGCAAGCCGATCAGGTTGCTGTTGTTGTTGCGCGGTTCGCGCTCGGTGATCTGTTTAGCCACAACATCGTCCAATCAGTAGGTCTGGCTGCCTTGGGGCAGGATCCGGAAGCCGTGTGCGCCGGCGTGATCGAGGTTCTGGATTTCGCAGGTGATCGAGTCGTCGGTGACGACGGCGCAGATTGATGTGTTGAGGTCGTCGTCGCCGGGGTGTCCTCCGGGGACGACGATCTTCTGCCCAGGATTGAGTAGGTGGTAGCTGGCGGGGTCGACGGTTCTTTTCTCGGTCGGGCCGGCGTGGTAGGTCTCTTGCTCGTTGAGGTCGGTGTGGCTGAATAGGGAGAAGACTTCAGTGTGCCCTGGGGGCGCGGGTCCCCGGGTGATCGGCGTCAAGGTGTCTTTGTCGTAGGGCCACTCGGATACCTTTGCGTAGTTCACCCCAGATGCCACGCCGGGAAGTGGGCCCCAGCAGTCGATCGCGGCGGCGTACTGGAACGAGTGTGGGCCGTCATAGATTCGGCAGCGGATTCCGGCGCGGGTGCTGAACTGAATTCCGTTCCAGCCGTAGGTCGAATAGGTGTGGTAGTCGTCGGTGTTGACAGACCGGTAGTCGTTGAAATTGATCGGCGGGGGTGGCGGCGGGGCGGCGCAACATGCCGGCTTTTGGTGGCATGCCACGCTCGCGGCGCCGATGAGTATCGCTGAGACGGGGACGGCAAGCGCGCGCACTGCCGGCACCTCCTCTCTTTGTCATGTGACCCATCAAGTCGACGATGGACTGGCGGGCTCGCTGGGTCAGGCCTGCGAGATGGCGCCGGTGGTCTTGGCGACGATGTCGCTGGCTTGGCTGGTGGTGTCGAAGCCGCACCACAGGGTGTCGACGATGACGTTGTTGGCCAGCCCCAGGGCGCGTTGGCAGGTGAAACCTTCACCGCTGGCTTGGGTTTGGGTGTTGGTCAGGGTGGTGTCGGTGGCACGCAGCTCGCCGAAGTTCCATGTCACCGGAGCGTGGCTGTGCAGGACGACGGTGAGCGAGTGGTTTGCGCAGCCCGACCAGCGTGTTTTGGCCTGGCTGAAGAATTGTTGGGCTGAGTCGGCGTCGCGGAAGCTGATGAGGGCCTGGACCAGTGCGTGGCGGGCGCTCCCCGGTGTGGTTGCGTCGTCGAGGATTTGGCCTTGCATGGCGGTCCAGTTGGTGCCTTGGTAGGCGTTGGCTTCGGCTGGGAAGTAGGTGTCGAGGCAAGCCGGGTTGGAGATGGTGTCCTCGTCGTGCCACATGTGCGTGATCGGTGTGCGCACGGCCATGCCTGTGGTGTGCGCAGCGCTGTTGATGTCGTTTTCGCTGAGCAACAGGTCTGGCAGGTGTTGGGGCAGGATTGCCGGCGGTTGCCAGCGGCCGAGGTCTGCGGCGGCTGCGGGGCGGCCGGTGGTGGTAGCGGTGCAGCCGGTGAGCAGCAGGCATAGGGCGGTGGCGGCGAGGATTGCCCAGCGGCCGGTGGCGGTCAGCCGCGATGTACGGATGCTGTGTTTTGGTGCGCTGTTTTCTGGCGTCTTCGCGGGTGGTCTTGAGGCGCTCATTCGGGCGGTCTCCTTGCCTGGGCCTGGTGGATACGGATGCAGACGCTACCAACAAAACCACAGTGGTGCAATGTTTTGAAACATTGCGCTATGTTTTCCGCTGTGGTCTAATCCAAAGCATGCATGACAGCGCGGCAGCGTCCGAGGGCTTCACCCCTCGGCTTGGACACACCCCGGCCGCGACAAAGCGACCCACTTCACACCCCGCAACCTCGCCTATCCCCGAAGGACAGCAAATGCCCCACCACGCGAACCCGCCGCTCAGCACCGCCCAGACCGCCCCGCCATCGGGCAATGCCGCGATGCGCAACGGCTGCCAGCCTGCTGCGATGCCGCCCATGGGCCCCGGGCCCGGCGAGGAAGCCACCGTGGTGCTGCCGCGGCGGCCACTCGGATTCGCAGGCGGCCCTCCCCCGGTCCGGCCCCTGCCGCCAGCGCCGCCCTGGGGAGCCGGCCCGGGCTACCCTGCTGCGATCGCGGCGCCGCGCCACCAGCGGTTCCCCCTGTGGGCCCGGATCGGCGCCGCCGCCGCGGTCATAGTCGCCACAGTGGCCGCCGGAATCGTGATCAACGTCGCCAGCAGCCCCGATGACATGGGCAGCGTGGCAGTGACTCGCTCCCCCCGCCCGTCCTCGACGCAGGCCAGCCCGAGCCCAACGCCGCAAGCGGCGGCAACGGTGCCGTTGTCGGCGCTTCCCGGGCTGCTGCTGGATGTGGCGACCATCAGCAGCATCGAGGGCGCGACGAACATCGCGCCAACACCGGACGCCGGTAGCGACGACGTGGCCTACAGCGGCGTGAATACCGACCGGCCCGAATGCGGCGAGATCCAAATCCCCGCGCTCGAGTCCGAACTTGAGGGCACCGGTTGGGTAGGGATACGCACCCAGTCGCTGCAGGACCCGAAAGTCGTTGAGCACCTGGACAACAGCGCCGCGATCTACTTCACGACCGCCACGGCGGCCAGCGACTTCGTGGCCAAGCAGGCTGCGGCCTGGCCGAAATGCAACGGCGCCACCTTGCGCCTGCTCGAGCGGGGTCAACCAGACAGCATCTGGATGGCCAGCACGGTCGCCAACCGTGACGGCATGCTCAGCATCGTCAACACCCAGGAAGGTGCGGGGGGCTGGCAGTGCCAACGGGCCATGACCGCCCGCAACAACATCGTCATCGATGTGCGCAGCTGCGGTAATAACCGCACCGATCAAGGCCTCAAGATCGCGACCCGGATGGCCGATCGTGTCAACCCCCGCTGACCAGACCCACCGTTGCTACTCGCGTGAGAAGAGAGAAGCGCCCATGGCTTGGATGCGCTTGGCACCCAATGTCGTTCGGCCGATCCTGGTGCTGGTGTCCTCGGCGTTGATCACGCTGGTGGCCGGTTGCGCTGATGTCGTCAGCGGCACGGTGCGCGCGGCGCCGGACCTCAAACCGCGCCCGCTGGTCGGCGAAGTCATCAAGCAGGCGATGCTGACCGATGCTGAGTTGTCCCACGTGTTCGGTCAATCGTTCAAACTCGATGACAGTATGCCGCCGAAGTTCGGCGGCCCAGCAGAGATGTACTGGGACTGGCCAGGCGCTTCACGCAGCGATTGCGCCTCGCTGGCGCACATCCTGATGGGCGAGGCCTACCGTAATGCGCAGGTGGTCAACGTTGCTCACGAACAGTGGTGGGCCGCCGATGTCGGCGAATTTCCCACGGTGATCGATCTCGTCGAGGGTGTGGTCGCGTTACCGAACACGGCGGCGGCCAATGCGTTGTTTGAGAAATTCGGTTCGCAGTGGTCGCGATGCGCCGGTCAGCGCCTCGACAGCGGCCTGGGATTTCAGAGTGAGATCACCGAGGTGCACGCCGGTGCTTCAGTCGTGGAAGCCACCGTGGAAGAGGTAGACCGGCACACGAAACTGCGGCGGGTGCGCGCGCTCGGTGCGCGGGGCAATTGCCTGGTGGAGGTCGAGGCGGTCTATTTCCGCGACGCGGCGCCCGCGCCGGGCAAGGACGCCAGCGATGTGGCAAGGGCGATGATGGGCAAAATCAGCGATCGAAGCTGACGCCCTGGTAGTAGCGGCTACCATTCTCCCCATCGTTGCCGGCGCACACAGGCCGGCCGCGGGACCTGAGAAAAGGAGGGATCGGGACGTGCGCGACGAATCGGCGGCTGAGCCGATGGCGACGCTGCTCAACAGCGCGCGCGCCCGCCAGCTGGATGCCGCGGCGCGGACCCGCCTGCACCGCGTCGCGCGCGAGGCCGCACTGTTGTATCCAGACAACCCCGACTTACAGCAGTGTGCGGTCGACGCGGCGCTCGACTATCTCAACGACAATGCTGACCTGGACGCTGACGGTGCCGAATGGCACCGCATTCGCGACCAGGAGAAGCGACTCGGTGCCCGAGTGCGCCAACTCGCGGTGATGGCGGTGGCCGACAAGGCTGTCTCAGAACGTCGGGCGGCCAGCGCCATCTTCATCGACCGCATGGCGTTGCGGCGCTGGTCGGGCAAACGGCCCAACAGGCGCCGGAGCGGATCAGCGAAAGCCTCCCGGTGAAGATCCGACACACAAACATCGTCGCCGCACGCCGGGGCTTATCGCCGCTGCTGCTCAGCCTCGCCGTGGTGGTCGCCGTGGGCAGCGGCTGCTCGAACCAGGTGACGGGGGTAGCCGTCAAGTCCGGCGGCCCGGCGCCCGCGGCGGCCAACACGGCCCTGCTCGACCCCGGTAACTATCCGCGCCGGCCCCGGCCCCCCTTGGGCAACGTCGCCGATGACGCCGCCGGGCGCCGCGTCGAGGCCCAGCGGATGGCCGACATGGTGGCCGGACCGTGGCAGATCGACGCCACGTTGATCAGCCCGACGAACGCCGAAATCGCGCCCACCACAGCGGTTCCCGAGCCCACACGGCTGTCGGCGCTGGTGCGTGGGGATTCGATCGCCGCGATCGCCGCCGCGCATCATTTCGTGGCCGGTTTCGTCAGTGGGCGCGCCACCCCGCCACCGCCACAGGGGCAGGCCGGCGCTGACAAGCCCAAGATCCTGGACAACGGGGTGTTTCGCTTCCCCAGCCCCCAAGACGCGGCGGATGCGGCCGCGGCGATGGCCGCCGCCGATGTGGGCACCATCCGCCCGGGCAATATCCCAGCGACCCGGCTGGCGATCCCCAACTATCCCAACACGCAGGCCTACGTGGCCCCGCTGTCAGGAGGTTTTGAAGCCTCAGCGTTCAGCGCGCACGGCCCGTACGTGTTTTTCCAGTTCGCCGGATCCAAGGAAAGCTCCGCGGCGGTCGCCGACATGATCGCCAAAACACTGGATTTGCAAGGCCCGGCCGCTGACCACTTTCAAGCCACCCCGGTCGATCAGCTAGCCAGCTTGCCGGCCGACCCGACCAGTCTGCTGGCCCGCACCGTGCCGGCCACCGACCGCAACGTCAACCAGGGTGGGGTCTACTCCGCGCACGGCTCACTACATTTCCGATCCGACCCGGTGGCCACCCAGGCGATGTACAACGACGCCGGCATCACCCACGTCGCCGTCGACCGCACCACCATCTACGAGGCCGTCGATACCACCGGCGCCCAGCGCGCCGCTGATGGGCTCGCCCGCATCGACGTGCCATTCCTGGGCTATCACTCCGCCCCCGGCATCAACGGTCTACCCTCGGCGCGCTGCTTTGACCGCGGCCCCGACATCACCGACCTGGGGGCGGTGCGGTTTTTGTGCATCGCCACCGCGGCGCGCTACGCGTTCAAAGCCACTGCGGCTCAAGAGGTTGAGGCCCATCAGATCATAGCTGCCCAATACCTGATGCTGACCGCGCCATGACCGGGCGCATCCGTTCGTGGGGGCGCGCCGCGGCCGTCGGGATCGCGGCGCTGACGGTGGCATGCAGTACCACGATCGCCGGGAGCGCGGTCAAAGCCCCCGGGGAGGCCAGCCCCGACGGTGTGAATCTGGCGTTGCTGGATGCTGGGAACTTCCCCACCACCCCCCGCGCCCCGTTGGGGGTGGCCGGCGACGCGCTGCGCGGCGGCTGGGCCGAAGGGCGCCGTCTGGCCAGCGTGGTGGTGGGCCCGTGGGAGGTCGACGCCGACCTGATCGACTATGCGCAAATCGAATCCGGCGTGGTCAAAGACGTCGATGCGGTCAACGCGCTGCTCGGGGCCCCCCTGGGGGAGGCACTTAACGGCCACAACTTGCTGGCCGGGTTTTCCAGCGCCCGTCACACCGACAAGGGCCCCTACAAGGACCTGCTGACAACCGTGTTGGAACTGGCCAGCCCGGCTGATGCGAGCGCCACGATCACCGAGATGGCAGCCAAAGGCGCTGCCCTGACGATGCCCTTTGACACCAAACCCATCCCGACGCAACCGTTTTCGATCCCCCGATACCCCGCTACGACGGCACTGACCTACCAGTGGACAGCGCAATACCCCGACCCCGGCCCGCGGTTCTCGGTGACCGCGTTGACCGCACACGGCCAATACGTGCTGGCGCAAACAGCGACGTCGACCGACAAACCCGATACGGCTGCCGGGTTGATCGCCACCACACTGGATTTGCAGCAGCCCCTGGTCGACAAATTCAAGCCGACCCCGCCGGATCAGATGGCTCAACTGCCGCTGGACCCCGATGGGTTGATGGCCCACACGGTGGCCCCCCGCCAAGAAAACGAGTCGATCAGCGACGGGATCTATGACGCCCATGGCGCGCTGCACCTGGCCACCGGCGACCCCGTCCACTTGGCGGCGCTGTTCAAATCCGCTGGCGTGCAACAGGTCTCCTACGTCCTTGAAACCCGCGTCTACCAAACCCCCGACACGGCCTCCGCGGCGCGCCTCGTCGCCGATGAGACCGGGCCCAACCAGGTCGGCGGGATCAGCGGCATGCCCAAGGCGAAATGCTTCAACGAAACCCTGGGCTACTGGTGCGTGGCCCGCGCCGACCGCTACGCCTTCGAGATGCAGAACGAACAAGAGCACGCTCTGCACCAGATGATGGCCGCCCAATACCGCATGCTGACAGGGAAATGAGCCGCTGAATGCCCCTTGATGTAGGAACGATCATCGCCGGCTACCGCATCGAAGGCGTGCTGGGCCAGGGCGGAATGGGCACGGTGTATCTGGCACGCCACCCGACGCTGCCCCGCAGCGAGGCGCTGAAAATCTTGTCCGGCGAACTGTCCGGAGACCGCCAATTCAGGGAGCGCTTCATCCGCGAAGCCAACCTGGCCGCGAGCCTGGACCACCCGAACATCGTGCGGGTCTACAACCGAGGCGAAACCGACGGGCACCTGTGGATCGCCATGGAATACGTCAAAGGAACCGCCGCCAACGATTTGGACCGCGCCAACCTCACCCCGGCCCGTATCGTGCGCATCATCACCGACGTCGCCGCCGCACTCGACTACGCCCACTCGCAGCACGTCTTACACCGCGATATCAAACCCGGCAACTTCCTCGTCGCAGCGCCCGGCAGTGAGCGTGAACGAGTGTTATTGGCGGACTTCGGCATTGCGCGCGCTCTCGACGATGCCACCTCCCTGACCGCGACGGGCTCGATGGTCGGCACCGCGGCCTACGCCGCGCCGGAGACCATCGAAGGCCGACCCGCCGATCACCGCACCGACATTTACTCGCTGGGGTGTGCCCTGTTTCGGCTGCTGACCAGCCGCACCCCGTATGAGGACCCCTCCAACAAGTCCCTTGAGGCCATATTGGTCGGACACCTGATGCGGCCTGTTCCGCACCCCAGCGACATCAACCCCACGCTGCCACCGCAGATCGACGAGGTGATGGCTCGCGCGCTGGCCAAAAATCCTGCTGATCGTTTCCAGACCGCTGGCGAACTGGCTGCGGCGACTACCGCGGCGCTGACTAACAATCCGGCACCGCCAACCATCACCGGGCCTCGTCCCTCCCAGCCGACCAATCCCACCCTGACCTACCCACCCACCGGACCTTCCCTACCGGCGGGCTCCGCACCGGTGTGGCCGGCCTATGATTCCCGCGCAGCATCCGCGAATGGGGCGGCGCCGCAGCCGTTCATGGGCGCGCCGCCCCCCTCAACCCCGACCGGTCGCCCAACCGAGCCCGGTCCTAAACCCAAGCACCACAGCCGCACCCGGCTGATCGTGGGAGCAACCATCGTGGTTGCCGCGTTGGTCGCAGCGACAATGGTGGGCATTCACCTGTTCGGCACCACCAGCACCGGATTGGGCCCATACCAACCGCAGACCCTGAACACCAAGTTCGGCACCTTCAAACTCGAGCACCGCCCGATGGCCATCGCCGCGCTCGGAGCTGGCGACCCCGATGCCGTGCTCTCACTCGGCGCCCCTGTAGTGGTGATGAACGCGCCCGGCGCGACCACACCGAGCTGGCTGCAGCCGCTCATCCATTCCACCCCACCGGTATTCGCCGCCGCCGACACCGCCGCCATCACCGCTGCCAAACCCGACCTCATCATCGACACCGACAACATCGACCAGACCACCTACAACTCGCTGGCCGCGATCGCCCCCACGCTGACCCAACCCGCCGACAACACCCAAGACTGGACCTGGCAGGCCCAACTGAACTGGATCGCCACCGCGCTGGGCCGCACCGACACCGCCAAAACCTTGGTCGACAAGGCGCAGTCCGAGCAGAACCAGATCCGCTCAGAGCATCGAAGTTTCGGCGGCAAATCCATCGTCGCGGTCAACTACACCGGGACCAACACCACCGCGGCGGCGGTCCCATCATCGCCGAGCAGCTACCTGGAAAGCATCGGCTTCACCTACAACACCCACTACAAACGCGCCCCCGGCGGCCCACCAACCGTCCCGTTCAACATCGACGACGTCGACTACATCGCTCAGCGCAGCGACGTCATGCTGCTGCTGCGCACCGACCCGGGCGCCGGCGGCGGCGGATACGGCGGCCTGCCCGCCAAATACAGCAGTTTCGGCGGCACGCTCGTCATCGTCGATGACCCCGCCACCATCGCCGCCCTCAACGCCGGCGGTCCAGCAGCCACCACCTATCTCAACACCGCGCTGGTCACCAAACTTGGCAACCAAATCCACTAAACCGCCAACGAGACACCGCGCGCCGCGTTCAGGCTGCAGCGCACGCGCGTTTAAGAACCAGGCCATCGTTGAATCACGCTATCTGTGCAGTCAGGGGAATCCGTATGGCAATGGCAACCGAGGACAACGGAAACCGCGCAACCCTGGTCGACAATGTGGCGCTGCGACAAGCCGTCGCCGCCTTCGCCGCACAACCCAACCAGCGCGGGGCGCTCGAGGTGCTCCGTTTGTGCATGTTCGGTGAGGTGCTTTTCGACATCACCGGATCCGATGCGTTTACCGGCCAAACACCGTTCGCGGCCGGGTCTCGCCTCCAAATCCGCGGCGGCACAGGCCCTCACGGCAAAGGGTCGGCGCTGTTCGCTTATACCCGTCATGAGGAGATCGCCCGCCTGCACCCGCCGGGTACGCGCACGCAGTCATTGGTGCAGTCGGCTACCGGGGCCCTGCAGCTGGCTCAAAGCCAAGGCAACGACTGGCTCTATATCGACCCCGCCGGCCCCACCTGTGCATTGTCGGCCGCCGAAATCGATTTCGCCTTGCGCAATCCGAATAACGAGCCGCTCAAACGGGCGCTGGCCGATCACGCTGCCGGCAAGATCGACAGGCACACCGTCGTCGACGTGGTGCGCCAGAACGGACCGTTGGCGATCGCCGCCGACGATTCCCAAGGCGACGGGCACATCGCCGTTCGCAACACCACACATCCCGACGGCAGCTCCAGCATCTTCGGCTTCACCAGCGGCCCAGAAGTTCTGGCTTGGAGCCCCGCTGATGCGGCAGGGCCCCTCACGGTCGAAGAAGTGGTGAACATGGCTCGCGCGCAAGGCCACAGCGGGATCGTCATCAACCCGGCCGGCCCATACCTGTGGGTCTCGCTGGCCGAAATAACCCAATAAAAAATGAAGAACGCCAACATCTTTCACGCGCCGAGAACCCGATTCAAGGATGTTGCTGCGAAACGATCGTTCATATTGATCGGGCTGGCGCTTGCCTGGCCGGCGTTGGTCGGTCTGCCCCTGCATGCGACCGCAGCGCCCGATGACATTGATGCACTGATCGACGACAGCGGGCCACTGCCCAAACAGACCCGCGACCTCACGGCACTACCTGATCTGCTGTTCACCACCCCTAGTGGCCTGCTATGCAAAAAGACCGTGGTCAAGGTGATGCACGACGTGACGTGCGCGGGTGATCTGCCCGGGGCGCCGGCGGGGACCCGGGTGGTGACACTGCCCACGGTCTACGCCCAGGCCAACGGGCCGGCGCGGTTTCTGCCCACCCCGCCCGAACGATTCTTCGGCGACACCACGGGCCAGGCACCGGTCCTGCTGCCAGCGGGGCACAAAATCGTGTTCTGGGCGTTCTCGAACACCCAGTCGCTGGTCTGCGGGGTGCCGCGATCGGCGGATCTGGTGTGCAGGCTCAACGCGCCGAAGGCCATCGGTGCCGACAACAGCGGTCCACAAACCCACGGCTTCGTGATCGCGGCTCCCCATAGTCACGTCTTCTGACGACAGCCAAGACGCGCGCGGCTCCCCGTCAGCGGAGCCATCGATCGTTCGCTCACATCGTGATCGGTTATTTGTCTATCAGGTCGGCGATGAGGAGCTCGATTGCGTCGGCGACATCGGGCGTTACGGGGCGTTCGGCTTCGGCGTCTTCAAGGGCTGAGGCGGGCAGCCCGGAGCCGATGGCCGCCTCTTCCAGGCTCAGCTCCGCCCGGTGGCGGGCCCCGTAAAGCCGCTGCCCCAACGTCGCCGACGGCGAGGCGGCGGCGCGCATCATCACATCGTTGTAGGTGCGCCGCACACGGCTCAACGTCTTCATGGCCGCAGCGCCCCCTGTGGGCTGGCGCGCCGCAGTCAACGCCAAGCCCTCGAGCCTTTGCAGATCAGCCAGGATCGCAGTGGTTTTGGCGGTGAAGTCCGGGGCGTTCGGTTCAGGCAAGTCCGCGATGGTCACGCTGACGGCTTGCAGGGCGAGCTCGACCGTGCGCGAAATAGTCGGCGCGTGAATGGAGTCGGTCAACACCTCGGTCGCCTCGTCGCTACCAGCCTCAGGGACGGCCGCTGCTGCTAGCTCGCCCTCGCGTCGCTGCGCCTCGATGTACCCGGCGGGCAAGTCCAAGGCCTTTTCTAGTTTCGCCAGCGTGCTTGGATGCGGCCAGCTGCGACCTAGCTCGAAATTGATGAGGGCGGACTGGTTGTAGATCCCGTCGTTGTCCAGGCCCCGCTGGGAGATCTTCAACTGCTCACGACGCGCACGGACCGCTTGGCCAGCGCGCAGACGCCCCGCCGCGTCGATTTGCTCGGCGCGCGATGGGTGCTCGGTTTGAGCTGACCTCGGTGCCTGGGTCGCCTCATCCTGAGCCACATCGGTGGTAAGGGTCACGGCCACCCCATCTGGGGCCCCGAGGTGCAGGGTCGTGGTAGCGGTAATGGGTACCGGGGTGCGGCGTTTTCCGTCGACGAACATTCCGTTGGTGCTGACATCGACCGCGTACCAACCGTCGGGGTGGGGTTCGAGGACAACATGGCGCCGTGAGACCCGCTCGTCATCGATGTCGACCGCCGCCTCAGGATCTCTGCCGATGAATACCGCGCCCGCGGCGGCGTGAAGAGTGTGCGTCGCGCGACCGACCCGCACAATTAGCGCGGGCGTCGTCACTGGGCTGGCAGTCAATCGTCGCTCCCTTTCCCGGTTGAGGCACTCGCGCTCTGCTGTTAAACAAAGCGCTCGGCTAAATGCTACCTCATCCGAATCGTAAATTGGGCCGGAAAGCACAGCGTCGCTGAAGAGGGCTTGCGGCGTTCTGCGGTTCTCGCGTCGTGCGTACCCATGGGCGACTCACTACATTAATCCAGGTAGACAACCTATAGTGAGCTGCTGACACGGTTGCTTCACCGGGCCCATGACGCGCAAGTGGGACGGCCCCACAACTGTGCTGTGGTTTACAAACCATTGCGCTATGGGTACTGCTTGGGTTACTGTTCGGGCACGACGCCATGCGGCCCTCGGCCACGCACAGAGAAAGGTCGCCGATGCAACACCCACAGCAGCCGCCCCTGGCGCCACCGCACCACCCGTACGCGCCGGGCATGCCGCCGGTCGCTCCCCAAGGCTTCTACGAACCGCCGACCCAGCCACTGCCCCGCCCACAAGCCTTCCCGATGACGCCCCAGGCCGGACCCTTCCCCTACCCGCATCCTCATCTACCACCAGGCGCGAACCCCTGGGCACCAACCGCCTTCAGAGCACGTGGCCCCCGAGTTGGCCTGCGCGGCAAACACCTTCCGCTCTACCTGGGTGGCGCGTTCACCGCGATCACCGCGGCGGTGCTCTTCGCGGGATTCTTGGCACCCGGCTTTCTCGTCACCAAACAACTCGACGTCCGCGCTGTCGCAGCCGGCGTCACGCACGTCTTGTCCGATCCGAACGGTTATGCCGCCAAGAACGTCAGCGACGTCACCTGCAACGACGGCCACAACCCCACCGTCCTCAAGGGAGCCACCTTCACTTGCCAGGCCACCATTGACCACATCAAACACCAGTTCACGGTCACGTTCACCGACGACGCGGGTGGCTACGAGGTTAGCGCCCCGAAGGGAACAAAAATCTGACCATGCGCTTTGACGACATGGGTCAGCCGGCGCGAATCTACCGCGGCCCCGCGCCAAAGCCGCCTAACCGCAACCTATTAGGGGTGTGCCTGGCCCTGCTGGCGATGGTGGTGCTGGCGCTGGTGATCCTGCTGTTGTTCAAAGAGTTGAGCAGCCCGGTGTTCGGGGTCAAGCTTGAGGAGGGCTACTACCCGGACAATTCCGCGGCGATCGTGCAATTCAGCTCGAATCGGCGTCCTCGCTTCGACCTGGTTGATCGTCGTCGCGACTGGCCTGGCCGCGAGTGCCGTTGCGGTACGCCCACACCCCTTCCTCCAAGTAATGGGCGTGCTCACGCTGGTGTCCCTCATCCCGGTGCTACTGCTGCTCTTGTTCTGCTACGCCCTGGCGTTTTAAGAACGGCGGTCATCAGGCGAGGCATGCCGCTTGCAGCGGCACTAGCGCCCAGACGGGTTGGAGCGGGAGTCCCGACCGTACGCTCGCCAGCAGGCGATCGTACACAGAGAACAAGGCTGTCAGCAGATCCTCTGTGTCCTGTCGCCGTTGACATGTCCCATATCCGTATCGTGAAATAGTCCTGCTTAACCTCGGCACGGCTGTTCCCTTGAAGCCGCGCCACGCAACAAGCAGGCCTTAATCGGCCCCGATCGAGGTAATAAGTCCGCGCAGTGATCTGAACTCGCCGATCCCAGATTGGCCGGTCTTGGCTTGGACAACTACGCGCGGACTATCGAGTCCGATAGGGCCACAGCCCGCCAATATGTCCACGCCATGGTCGGCTCCGGGTGGACTGAGCGCCGTCATGAACCTTTGCCCTTTCAGCATCGCGGCGATGACTCGGCAGGTTCGTGGCCAACAACGTTTGATGCCAGAACGTCATCATGCCGGGCTTGGAGCCGGCCACCCTGGCGACGGCGGCTGGGTAGCGAAGTGGGGGCGAGGATACCGGCCTCCGCGTTTGAGGTCGCGGTGTTCGGGCGCTTTAGCGAGACAGCTGTCTCTGTCCTCGAGGGCATTTGGCCATTCATCGCCGACTCCGGACTGGGCGAAGTAACCACCTTGATGGCTGGTGATCCGCCAGCCGTTGAAGACGTCGACGGACGGTGAGCGGGCCGGTCCCTGCTGAGGGATCTGCGGTCCCAGCTTGGCGGGGGCCGTCATCGTGATCCGCATGGAGTCGATGCCTGAATACGGTGGCGGCTCACCGATATTGGGTTCGTAACCGTTGCGGGTTGGTTGGGCTGTGCCGAATGTGTACTCACAGGCCACCACCGTCACATCGCGACCGGAAGTCGACACAGACGAGATGTGAACCTCGTCGGTCCCCACCCACGCGGGTTCGGGCGCATCGGTCTTGGGCCACAGAAATTGGGTTCCGGTGGGATGGTCGATGGACTGGTTGGGATCGACCGACTGCTGGAACCCGGGATACAGGTACTTGTTGTCACCTGTGATGGAGACGAGCACGTAGGACTCGAAGTAGGCCCGCACCGCCACGGCTGGCCAAGCGGTGATGTCGATGCCAGGCTCGGCGGTCCAGACCATCGTGAAATCGTTGAGGGTCGACGGCCAACCGGCTGGCACCGCGGGCGATGTGGGTGAGCCGGCCCGGTGGACGCCCGAGACGCAGCCGGTAACCATCGAGACCGTGATGGCCGTCGCCGTCGCGAACGCGCGCGATGCGCGCCGGATCCGCATCAAATTCTTCCCATGGGTTTCGGTAGATCGATAACAGGTTACGGCCCGTGCTCGGTATCGACCTCGATGCGCAAGACGAGGTGGCCTGATCATTCTGGTCTCCTCACCAACCCATATCGCGGGCCACTTCTGCTGCGCCGCTGCGATCTCGTCGGCAGTCGCCGAGGTCACATCCGCGTCGGCCGCCCATTCGAAGCGGCTCAAAAGTTCTGCCAGCGTTTGCTTTTGCGCCGGATGGTGCTCGGCAACGTGTTCAGATCGGTATGGGCCAACCAGTCGAACAGACGATCGCGTCGGCACGCCACAACCGCACGCTGACAGTGACCACCTCTTCCTCCATGGTCATGACGCTGACCCCTCCCCGGAAACTCTCGTCGCGCGAACCCGCGCTGCTGGCCAGCTAGTGACGGGCGATGTTCTCATTGATCGCGCGGACCAGAAACGTGCCCGTGGTAATGGTGTTTTGCCCGCACGCGCGCACATCCACAACGACGTTGCGCCGCACACCCATCGCGCGCTCGCACTCACTGCCTTGGTGTTCGCTCGCCCTGACGGGCAGCAACACCGTGCTGGCGATACCGTCGGTCTCGCTGATGATCGTGATCGTGGCGTGGTCGGCGGGTTGGCCGTCGGTGAAAGAAACCGTGACTTCGGTAAGTCGGCACCCTCGCCACGCCGATAGCTGCTGGGTGTAAAACTGCTGCGCGGCAGCCTCATCGGAGAACGCCGCCACCGCCTGAATGACCTTGTGGCGTCCCGGACTGGCCTCCATCAGTCCTTGAACTGCCACGCCGGTATACCCCGAGCCCGTGTAGGTGCTTGCCAACGCCGGGGCCACCGCGCTGGCGCACTTGGCCGGGTCTATCGACACGTCTGAGGCAAGCGACGTCGCCACCTCACGCGGTCGCATCTGCACGTCGTGGAGTACATTGCCGACCTGGTCGGCAGATGCCAGCAGGCTCGGCAGCGCTGCGATGTCTAGCGCCGGCGCCGCCGGCGAAGCGCTCGGTGACGGTGCCGGCGGCGCGGGCCTACTCGAGGCAGGTGCCCGCGTCGATGACGGCGCCGCCGAGTTCGACGTCGTCGTCGAATCGTTGCCGCCCACCACCACCAGCGTGATCACCACTACCGTGATCACGGCGGTGATCGCACCGGCAACCCACCAGGGCCAACGCCGGCGCCGCCGCGGCGGCGGGTATCCGATGGGCGGCATGCCCGGACCGCCCACGGGGTAGGGATACGGCGGCCCACCCGGTGGCCCCTGCCAGTGTGGTGGGGCTTGAGGCGGCTGCCAGGCCGGGCCGGGTTGCGGGAAAGATCCTCCCCCCGGCGTCGGTGGCGGCGCTGGCGGGTGCTGCGAGAGGTTCATCGTCGGCTCATCGCCCTGCCCGGGCCCCCAATCGGTGCTCATTGCTCTAACCCTGCCTCAATACGGTGAAATCCTCAGTGGGATTGCGGATCCAATGCCTCGAAGGCGAGCGGCTGTCGTCGCACCGTGTTGCTGCTCGCTTACCGCGCCCGCATTGATCCAGCACCTGCGTGCGGCTCTTTTCAGGCGTCGGTGAAACGTTGGTAGCACAGGTCGTCGTTGGTGTTGACGACCCCGGAGCGAAACGCGGTGATCCGGGTAAACCCCGCCGGCACGGTCTGCCCGTTGACGTCGCTGGCCACTAGGTGGTTGGTCAACAGTCCGGCAACAGCTTTGTCGAGGTCCCCGGCAGTCAGGGTCAGCGCATTGCCCGACGGCACCGACACCGGGCCTGCCATTTTGCGGTGTGCCAGGCCGGTAAGGCAGGCGGTCCGCAATGCGCTCACCGGTGAATCGAGCTTGAGGCCGCGTTCGTGTTGCACCGCAAGGACATACCGCGACATCACCACCGACATCGCGGTGTCATCACCCTGGATCAGCACATGACCGGACTGCTCATTACCGGGCGCACCCATCTTTTGGAGCTGGGCGAGATCGACAGCGATGGTGTTGGTGGCCGGGCAGTATGAGGCAGGCGGGCTGGCTTGGGCGTCAGCGCAGCCGGCGGCGGTATAGGACAGCTGCGGGGGGCTTTTCAGGGCGAAGATCGCCCCGAGGGTGTCCATCAGCGACGACAGGGTTTGCTCGGTGATCGGCACTTCCCCGGTCTCTAAGCGACCGGACTGGTCGTAGGTCAACGCGATCGGCAAGTCCCCGCGACGCTGCTTGACCTCGTTGTCGTCGATCGCGGCACAGGCCGAGGCGCCTGAGACAAACCCCATCTGGAAAGCGCTTACACGGTCGAGCGCGGTGCCGTGGCCTTCTTCGATCAGCTCCCGATCGTCGGGGGTAAGGATAGGGTCACGCAGGGTGATCAGGCCGGCCAGTACATGGTCGAGCCCGTCACCGGTACTGAGGGTGAAGCGCGTCGACTTGCCTTCGGCAACCCAGCGCATGTAGACACCGCCGAAGCAGTCCGCCTGCTGTTCTAGCACGATCGTCGATGTGCCGCGAGGGGCGATGTTGGCCATGTCCTGAATGGCGTGACCATACTCGTGAGCGAAGATGCCTGTGACCGGCATCGATCCGAAATATGTTTTGCCGGTGGGGATTAGCACCCCGCGGTCCCAGGCGATCAGGTTGCAGCGCGGCGAGAACAACGCGTTGATCAGTTTGTAGGTTCGGTGGTGGCATACGGCAGGGCTGGCCGGATCCTCGGAGTCGTAGGAGACGAGTTCGTCGACGGGCTTGAAGTCGCCTTTGAAAAATTTGCTGTAGTTGGAGCGCCAGAAACTTTGAATGTCGTTGACCGACAACAGCACCAAGTTGTCGTCGTCACCATGGTCGGTGTTTTCCACTGTGCCGGTGGGTTGGGGTGCGTCGCTGCGAGGTCCGCTTGGGCCGTCGACCGCCAGCAGGCCCCCGACGTGGAAAGGATCGTAGAGCATCGAGGCGCCGCGTCCTTTGATGACGGTGGTGCACCCCGCGGCGGCAACGGCGATCATCGCGACGACGCTGACCGCCGTCGCCGCAGCGACCACACCGCGCAGTCGGCTAGTCACGAGGCAACCTTATCGTCGCAAGATCCGTGCGCGCCCCGTTCTGCGCGGCCCACGCGTCGGGCCGCACAGATCAGCACATGCGTGCTAGTATGTGCGTATGAACGGTTCGGCGGCGCCCGCGTTGGGTGCCCTATTGGCCAAGCACCGGATTGACCTCTCGGTGGAGGATGTTCTCAACGAGCTAGATTCCGCGTTTGCGGCGATCCCGGGAGCAACCACGCTGTCGAAGACGGAGGTGGACTTTCTTCGCACCCACGCCGAACCTAGCGCCGAGGCAGTCATCGAGACATGGTCGGCCGACGATGAGCGCCAGGCCCGCGCCCGTGTTGCGTTGCGGCAACTCACCGGCGCGCTTTCTGGATCGGTCAGCATCAAAGAAGCCGCCGCGATCTTGGGTGTCGATCGGTCGCGCGTGTCACGACGGATCACCGGAAAAGCGCTATGGGCCTTCGATCTTCAGGGAAGCCGACGAATCCCCCGCTGGCAGTTCCTCGGGAAGGAGCTGCTTCCGGGCTTGGACGTAATCGTGCCTGCGATACCACGCGACGCTACCCCCGCGGTCCTGGATGCGTTCATGCACACCGCGCAGCCCGACTTTGACAACCGCACGCCGATCGAACATCTGGCCGCCGGCGGTGACCCCGAGTTGGTCGCCGGCTTCCTCGAGGATCTCGGACGCTGGTGAGCCCCCAGCCCAAACCGAAAGCGCCTCGAACACCCCCCGCGCAGCTCGTCCAAGAACCGCAAGACAGCATCGACTACACCGGCACGCTATGGCGGGTCCACCGCACCGCCGGCGAGCACGTGCTGCCGTGGAACCAACTGCGCACCTACGGGCCGCTGCCATCGATGCGGTGGGACCCCCACCCGGGCCCTTCACCTGGCGCACGCAGCGACGGTGTGCTGTATGCCGCAGGCGATCTCGCAACCAGCCTGGCCGAGGTCTACCAAACAACGCGCGTGATCGACACCCGCGCAGGCACTCCGACCCTGACCGCCTGGCACCCCCAGCGGCCACTGCACCTGCTCGACTTGTCCACAACTTGGCTGCTGCGCAACAGCGCCTCGACCGCACTACTGGCCGCGCCGCGCTCGGTATGCCGGCGCTGGGCCCGCGCTATCTACACGACTTGGCCTGACCTGGACGGGCTCTACGTCCCGTCGACGATGACCGGGCGGCCCAACATTGTGCTGTGGACCGCGGCCGCCGACTCGATCCCGATGATGCCGGAGTTCTCACGCCCGCTCGCGCACCCGCTCGTCTGGTCGATCACGCAAGCAGCCGCTGGCGAGATTGGCTACACGATCCTATGACCATGGCCTCCGATGATGAGCCCGTCCAGCCGGGGCCAATGACACCCGAGGGCGCTATCACCGTTCACACGATGGGCGTCCACTACCGGTGGCAAATTCCTGAGGTGGTCCGCCAGCAACTGCGGCTCGCACATAGCCTGCGCGAGGATCTGGTCACCTTGCAACTGGCCTACGACGAAGACATCAAGGCGATCTGGTCGTCGTATCCGACGGTAGCGGCCGCTGAAGCTCACGTCGCGGCGACCGAAGCGGAGGCCATCGCGGCCAATGAGGCACTGAAGGCTGCCCGCTCCGCAGCCAGAGGCAAACGCGTGAACACCGCGATCACCGAGCGACTACACGACGCCAGGACCGCACTCAAAGCCGCACGCCACGCCCGCCGGGAAGCGATCGCCGACGTGAGGCAAGACGCCGCGCAGCGCCGCCGCGACCGCGGCGCACAACTGGCGGCCGAGCAGAAAGCCCTCTACCGCACCTACTGCCAACACGGCGACCCGACGCTGTTCTGGGCGACGTTCAACAGCATCCTGGACGAACATAAGGCGGCGGTGCGCCGAATCCAGCAACAGCGCGCCCAAGGCCGCCCAGCTGCGCTGCGCCACCACGGCTTTGACGGCACCGGCACCCTCGCGGTCCAACTGCAGCGAACCGCCGGCGCGCCGCCACGGACTCCGATGCTGCTCGCCGATCCCGCCGGGCGCTACCATAACGTCCTGCACCTGCCGTGGGTTGACCCCGACCAGTGGGCATCCATGACCCGCGCCGAGCAGCGCCACGCAGGACGCATTACGGTGCGGATGCGATGCGGATCCCTTGGGGGCCAACCACAGTGGATTGACTTGCCGGTCCAAGCCCACCGCTGGCTGCCCCAAGACGCCGATATCACCCGCGCCAAACTCACCGTCACCCGACTCGGCGCCGATCTGCGGGCGCGGCTTTCGATCACCGCGCGGCTCCCCCATCCGACTGTCCCCCGCCACGACGATCTCCCCACCCTGGCAATACATTTGGGCTGGCATGCCATCGATGAGGGCGTCGTGGTCGCGCATTGGCGCTCAGACCGACCAGTGGCGATCCCACCCGAACTGGCCGACGTGATCGTGCCCACCGTCGAGGGAATCTCGGGCCGCATCATCGCGCCCGGCTCCATCGGGACCCGGCTAGAGCGCTACGCCGAGATCGCCTCGGCTCGCGATGCGGCATTGAACGACATCCGCGACCGGCTGAGCACGTGGCTTGCCGACCACGGGCCGCGGCCGCATCCGATCCGGCCCGACGAACAGATCACCGCCGCCGATGCTGCGCGGTGGCGCTCCCCCGCGCGATTCGCCGCCCTCGCGCTCGCGTGGCGCGGCTCCGACCTCGAGATCGCCCAACCGCTTGAAGCGTGGCGGCGGGCCGACAAACTGTTATGGCAACAGCAAGCGCACGGCCGTGCACGAGCCCTCGGCCACCGCACGGACTTGTGGCGGCGGGTTGCAAGCGCGCTCGTCAGCCAGTGCGGACGCCTGGTCGTCGATGACACCAATATCTCCGCCGTGATCCGAAACACCATGGAGCACACGAGGATTCCTGCCGATCTACAGCGCCAAATCGATCGCCGCCGCGATCATGCAGCGCCAGGCGCTCTGCGGTCGAGCATGGTCGCCGCAGCCACCCGCGACGGCGTCCCGGTGATAGTGGTGCCCGCTGCGGGGTTGAGCCGAATCCACGCCGGCTGTGGATATGAGAACCGGGTAGAGAGCCGACGGCGGCGCCGCAAAATCATTTGCGCCGGGTGCGGTCGCACCTATGACCCCGATCTTTCAGCGACGGCGCTGATGCTCGCTCGAGCGGCGCAACCACCGGTGCAGCCTTGACCCGCCGGCGGCGCAACGCGGCGCCGGGTACAATCTGAGATGAGTTCGCCCAGCGATCCGGGCTCGTAGGATCGACGGGTCATTCTAAGAGGCACGGACCCACTGCAACATAAGCCTCGCCCAGCGATCCGGGCCCAAAGGATCGACTCCTTCTCCGGTTGGCAGGCAACCTGCAACGGATATCCTCAAGCGACGCGCTGAGAGGCGCGGAGGATTCCTGCTGTCCCGCAGTCAGATTCGTGCCGGATAGCGACGGCTCTCATTGCTGCTGTCGGTACCGCTGATCGTCGCGGCGCTCGGCTACGAGAGGTAACGCCACATACCGCACGCTTCCAGCAGCGGCTTAACCATCTCCACAACCTCGCCGTAGCTCATGGAGACGTCTCGCATCGTGCGGTTGCCGCCCAACTGGGGCAGGTACGGCTGCGGCTCTGCGTCGTTGAGCCGGTCAAGCAGCGCATCGGCCATCTTTTCGACGACTGGCCAGGCTTGTTCTAGTTGGCCCGACCAGTACGGCTCGTTGTCGGGAATGCTTGGGACGACCTGGATTAGACCCGCATAGCGGGTCGCCGTCACTGTCAGCCCCGAAGTCGAATTTCTCAGCGACGATCTGGCGAAATGACTTACCGCCCTCCGCGTCGTCCACTGCATGCGCTGGCTTACCCCACTGCAAGCGGGCCTCTGCCCACGGGCCCGCGTAATAGATGAACGCGGCCTGCACCGGGTGATCGCCTTTATCAGTACCTTGCTGTTGCCGTTGCCTTTTGTTGAGCGAATGTGAGTCCGGCTCTCTCATCAGGCAGCCTCGCCTTGCGGTGAGGCGGTCCCCGTCTGATCCACTTGTGGGTGGTGCGGGGTTGACGCTTCGTCGCCTGCTGCGTCACCCGCTGGCGCGGGTTCGGTCTCACGCGTGGCTCCACGTCCTGCCACCGGGCCACTCCCGGCGGGACTCTGTTCACCCACGTGTGTGGGTACGCCGAGTCGGGCGAGGTTGATCGCAGCACCCAGATCACGGTCGACCCGGATACCGCATTCGTCACACTCGAAGACTCGATCGGCCAGGGTGAGGTTTGACTTTCGCCTCCCACAGCCTGTGCAGGTCTTCGATGACGGGTAGAACCGGTCGGCTTGCACCAATTGGCTCCCGTACCAACGACTTTTGTAACTCAGCATGCGCCGGATCTCAGCGAGGGCGGCATCAGCCAACGCACGATTGAGCCCGCGCTTGCGAGCTCCGCCGGCGGCGCGCATGCCCGCAGCGTTGAGCGTCTCGACCACCACAACATCGTGTCGTTGGGCCAAGGCGGTGGTGGCCTTGTGTAGGACGTCGCGGCGCACCGCCGCGGCATGGGCATGCTTGCGGCCAATGCGGGCCTGGGTGCGTCGCCACCGCTTCGAGGGCTGCTGGCGGGTCCGGGCGGCAGCGTCGCGCGGGCCGCGTCGGCGGGCGGCTTGGCGCTGTAGAGCCCGCACCCGCGATTGCGCCGTGCTCAGCGACTTCGGCGCGGGGATGCGATCGACTTCGGTCCCGTCGGGGGTTGCGATCACCAGCAGGCTGTCGGCCTTCACCCCGACATCGACACCGACCACCGCATGCACTGAGCGCGCTGCGTGCGCGGGCCGTGTCTTGGCCGCGACGATGGTCTGTAGAGAGCAGTACCAGCGTCCAGCACTGTCCTGACGCACGGTGGACGACAAGATCCGAGCAGTGCCGGCCTCGATCCGGCGGGCCAGCTTGCGGGTCGATTCATGGGTGCGGATCGCCCCCAACCGCGGCAACGTGACGTGCCGGCGGTCAGCTTCGATCCGGATGGCCCCGGTGGTGAACCGCACCGACTTCGGGGCTCGGGCGGACTTGAACCGGGGAAACCCGACCACCCGCCCAGCGCGCTGGCCACGTCGCGACGATAACCAGGCTTCCAGGGCGCGGGCCAACCCATCCAGGCCGGTGTTGTAGGCCTCTTTGGAGTTCTCGCCCCACCAGGGCGCACACGACGGCTTGCGTTGATTCCAGACCTTGCGCAGCGCCGGCAACGACCACCCCAACACCGGGGTCAACTGGTCCTCGCCGATGCTGTAACTGCGTTCGGCGGCCCGCTGATCCATCACCGCTTTGACCAAGGCCAGCATGTGGTTATGCGCGAACCGCGCCGCGCCAGCATGGGATGCCAACGCCTGCAACTGTGTTGGGGTCGGATCCAGGGCGAACCGGTAGGCCTGCGCCGTCCACCCCTGGGGGATCTCGAACCTAGCCATCCCCACCGGCCTCTACCTGCTTGGTTGCGGTCACCGCCCGCATCGCGCGGTTCCGCGCGCCGCGGCGGCCGTAGAGGCGAGCGCACATCGAAGTCAGCACCTCGATCATGTCGCGAACCAGATCGTCGGCCGTCTCGCCCCCCTCGGTGACGATGACCTTGCGGCCTTGCGCGGACAATGCGGCCTCGAGGTGCTCAACCCCGAAGCGCGCCAACCGATCACGGTGTTCCACGACAACTACCGAAGCAGACGGGTCCGACAGAATCCTTCGCAACTTCGGCCGTTTACCGTTCAACCCTGACCCGACCTCGGTGACAACTTCGCTGATCATATGACCGTTCGAGGTGGCCCAGGCGGTCAGTCGTGCGACCTGCCGCTGCAGATCCTGGCGCTGATCATGCGAGGACACCCGCGCGTACACAACTGCGCGACCGGCGTCCCCTGCCGCCGGTGCATCGACCCAGATCGTGCCCGACTCCAACCGACGAGCAGGCACCGGCATACGGTCCTCACGGAACCACCGGTACGCAGTCTGCGGATGCACACCATTGGCACGCGCCCACTCGGCCAACTTCATACACTCACTAAAACACACATTCGATCACAAATAATCACATTTCTTCGAACAGTTTCAGCCCCCGGACGGACCTCCGTCGATCGTGGCCATGGTGACGGCTATCCGGTCATCAAGTAGCCCGTTGTTCGCAAGTCATCAGCGCAGCGACGGTGTGGGCCGCCTCGTGGTGCGCGACCGCAATCTCATCGGCCATGCCGCGCAGACTACAGACACATACGGTCGGGCCCCGGGAGCCGATGGGTTAGTCGGGTCGGCCCACTTCGTAGTTGCCGTTGTTGTCCAAGAACGTCACGGTGACCTGGCGAGGCGTGCCGTCGACGCTAACGCGGCAGGTGAAACTGGCGCCCTGCTTCACAGGAACATTCGCGCCGTCATTGCATTTGACGTCGGAAACGTTCTTGTCGCCGTAGCCGGTGACCTCGTCGGTCAGTACGCGTTGGACCTCGGCTTCGGCAGCCCCGATGTCGAGTTTCTTGGTGGTTAGGAAGCTGGGCTTGGACAAACCGATAGCCACACCCGTCGCCAGGAGCGCGCCAGCCAGTCCCAGGCCACCCCACAACAGGGCCTTGGACCGCTGAGGGCGCCTGGGGCGTGCGGGCGCAACCGGGCCGTAGGGCGCGGCGTAAGACCCGGGCGGCGGGAAGCTGTACTGGCTGGCCGGCCCATAGTGCAGTGGTTGGGGAACGAAACCCGGCTGGGGAACCGCCGGTGCTGATGCGTTCTGGGGCGCAGCAGGCGGATAGCCCGGTGCAGGGGCAGGCCTCGGATGCTGCGGCGGCGCCGCCGTTGGCGGAGGCCCAGATGGCGGGCTGGCTTCCTGGTTCGGGGTCGGCTGCCAGGTCCCGCGTTGTCCGTACTGTCCATCGGAAGCGGCCTGGAAAGGCCTATCTTGTCGACTGTCATCTGCGACGTCGGCGTCTTCACTGCGTCGCGGCTCGAGCGACGGGGGCGCCACCATGGTGCGCTCAGGGTCGTCAACCAACTGCTGAGGGTTGGGCACCACGACGGTGCGTTCTTCGTCGTCGTGCGAGTGCCCGCGGGGCACGACCACCGTGCGCTCCGGATCATCATGCGGTGCGACCATGCGGGATTCTTCGCCGCCTTCTCGCGCCAATGACCCCGAGGCGCTGGTGGTCTCCCCGTCCTCCGGACTGTTCATCATCACTCCCTCGCCTGGCTCATGATGTTACGCAAAGGTGCGTCGCGCAGCTCCTTGCCGGGCAAGGTCGAGGAGAAGCGGGAGGTGCCGGGATCCGCGGCTGCCGTCCTCTCGCCGGTCGTCGCCGCATGCGGCGATCGCGCTCGCGCCCGCGTCGGGCCGCGGCCACCCCGACAAATGGCCGTCCCTGGTGTGCTCAAATACGGGTATGTGGGGACGATTCCACTGAGCAACGGCGACTCCATGGATCCCTACGAGCAGGCGCTACTTTGGACGCAGGCCCAGCTGGGCATCGTCGTCACTGCTGAGGAACGGATGCACCTGGTCGCGATCAGCGATCACGTCGTAACCGATTGCATCGGCAAGCAAGTCGAAACGCTCACCGCTCGTGGCGGCGTGGTGTTTTGGTTCGGCCATACCGGCCGAAATGCGCCGGTTAATCGCATGGCGACACTCAATCTCTTTGCAGCTGCGACGATGTCGGCATTCATCCTGCCCTTACTGCGTGGCCCCGTCTTGATCACGGGGGCCGATCCGCGCGGCAACCCGAGCGGGCTTTCAGGCTCTCAATTCCAGCTCCTGAAATCCGGGCCGGGCGCGAACTGGCGGCAAAGACTCATCCTCCGGCTTCGTGAGCGCCGAATGGATTGACCTATCCGCTCGGGCAAGGTCAGGGCGGGCTTTCGGCTGGTTGCCGATCGGGGCCCACGCACCGGCCGATTCCCAGATGAAGTTGCACTAGTACGGCTGCAGCAATTACGGCTTGACGTTTCCCAGCATTGCGGTGGCCACCCGTTTGGCATCGGGGACAGCCCATGCAGGATCCCGCGGCCATCCCTGAGCGGGGTCGTAGTTTGAAGCGATCTTCGGGACCTGGCAGCTGCGCGTTTCGACGATGACGTTCCCGTGGGCTCCCATTGCCTGCTGGCATGCATCTGGACCGTTCTCCCCACTATTTGTGGCCATGGAAACGGTGATGAGGTCTCCTTGCCGCTGCACTGGGCCCAAGACATAACCGGCGCCGTTCTCGAAGCCCAGGGAGGCATCGACTTCACTTTTCGCACAGGTATTCCATTGAGCCTGCGACGCATTCAAGAAGTCCTGGGCGTCTTTCGCGGAGGGATACACCGCTGCGGTTTGTTCGATGAGGTGCGGGCCCGGCGAACCGAGGTACACGTGGCCAATGGTTTGAGTTTTGATTTCGGTGGGCTGGGAGGGAGCATAGACGTCATGCTCACCGGTGAACACCACGCCAACACATGATCGCGGCGTGACTTGGCTTGAATGATCCGACATCCCGTACGACGACGATTCAATTGCGAGGCCGCCGCCCCCATCACCGGCGGGAGTGCCGGCGACGGTCACTCCGAGCACCTTGCTCAGCTGGTCAGCAGTCAGCAAGACTTGATCGATCGCCTTTGGCGAGAACAACGGCTGCGTTGGTGACGTCGGCGACCCACTGACTGATCCGACGCGATCAGATCCATCGAGGAGCATCACGCCGTTCACCAACACCACTTTGAGCCAACGGGTTTCGGTACTGGACGTACCGTCTGGTCGGACGTACTTGAGGTCAGCAACCACGCTGCTGGCGTCGCGCGGGCTGACCGAAAGAACCGTCACCGACGGTATTGTCGCCCAGAAGTCAACGAATTCACGTTGCCCTGTTTGGTTTTGATACTTGCTATCGAGTTTTGCCCACGCGTCTGTGGGATGAGCTGGGAGCTCCCCGTAATAGCTGGTGACGAAATCCCGCATGCTCTCGAACGTGACCGGTGACGCAGCCGGCGCCTCGGTAGTTGCGGTGCTCCGCGCCGATTGGTCGTGCGAGGACTGCCGCATCAGCAACGCGGCCGCGCTGATTGAAGCGCCCACAAGAACAGCGACGGTGACGGCTACGGCTACCCGCCGTCGCCGCGATGGCCCGGCCTCGGCATCGACCGAAGGGGTAGCCCGCGGCGCTGACACGGTAGGAGCCGACGGTGTTGAGGCACTGGCAGAATCGAGTTGTTCGGCCAGGGCGTTCACAAAATCGGAGCAACGTTCGAAGCGGTCTTCGGGACGTTTGGCGAGACCGACGGCCAGCACGGGGTCGAATCTGGCAAGTGCCGGTCGCACGTCAGCCAAAGCTGGTGGAGGCACATTGAGGTGACGGCTGATGACGACCGCGGGGTTTGAATTGTGGAAGAGCTGCGAGCCGCAGAACAAATGGTAAGCCGTGGCAGCCAGTGCGTATTGGTCCGCACGGCCATCGAGGTCTTCGCCGAGTAACTGCTCCGGTGCACAGTAGGCCACCGTGCCCACCGTCATGTTGGTCTTCGTCAGCCCGCTGATGTCGTTGATGTTACGAGCTATCCCGAAGTCGGTCAGCAGGATTCGTTGCTCACCCTTGTCGTCGAGATGGGTGAGCATGATGTTGGCTGGCTTGACGTCTCGGTGAAGCAAAGCTTGCTTGTGGGCGTGGTCTAGCGCGCTGGCAACGCCGCTGACGATGCGGACGACGTCTTCGGGGGGCATTCCAGCGGGGTATCGATCGGCCAGGAGCCGGGCAGCGTCCAGTCCGTCGACGAAGTCCATCGAGATCCAGAGTTGACCGTCTTCTTCCCCGCGGTCGTGGACACCGACGATGTGGGGGTGCCACAGCGTCGACGCGAGATCGGCTTCGCGGTTGAAGCGGGCCCGGAATTCGTCGTCGGCCGACCACTCGCGAGGTAGCAGCTTGAGGGCATCTCGGCGCGGTAACCGTGGGTGTTGGGCGAGATACACCTCGCCCATTCCGCCCGACCCAAGCAAGCGAATGATGGTATACCCGGCGAACGACTGGCCGGTCGTCAATGGCATAGCGTTGACGTCCTCCCCGCAGTCATTGCGGGCCGGCCAGCTGTGGTTTCACGGCTCCTGAGAGTAATGAGCCGCCATCGGTCCCGATGGGAAAATCCAAGAACTGAGCACGCGGGAACCCCAGGGCTCAGCTCGCGGCTGTCGGTGACCGAGGTCCGACCGCTGCGAAAAACGGTTCACGCCGGCGCGTCAGATGTCAGGGGCGGTCGTGCGGCTGTTGAGGTAAGTCGCGGTGGCCACCAGCATGGTGTAGCTGGCGATGTTCACCGAAACCAGCAACGCAACAGGGGCTCCGTGGAGCGCCGCCGTCAGCGCGAGAGTAAGGCCGTAGCTGGTGCCGCCGGATAGCGCCAGGCCGATCAGCCAGCCCAGTGCCTGATTTGAGGGGGATCCGACCGCCACCACTAGCAGTTCCGACAGGTGGGGGTGGCGGTCTAGGAAGGCTTGGGCCGCACCAGTTCTGCGCCCATTTTGGACTGCGGTTCGTCGTTGCCGTTCCCAGGAGGCGGCCAGGTGTATGCCGGCGGCGAAAAACAGCAGGGCCCCGGCGCCGGCTGCGATTACCGCTGCTGTCGGTACAGAGGCGTGCTGGCGATGGGGGCCGAAGAGGGCATCGAGGGCCGTGAACGCGAGCACGTAGAGCGGCATCAACCAGATCAGCGCGCGGGTCATGACCAGGTAACGGCAAGAGCCGTGGCTTGAGTTCTGGTCTGCATTCGTCCACATCTAACACAGTTGTGTGCCATTTCAGCGCGCCTTAGCCTTGCGCCAATGACAGCCGAGGCGTGTCAGAATCCGGGCTGTGCCGGATTGGACTTATGTGCCGCTTCGTCGGCCTGCGGCGTTGTTGCTCGGTGACCGCCGCAGCCAGGTTTGGGCACTGCGGTTGCTCGCTGCATTGATCCGCTACACCGGCGGGCGACGCTGGATTCCTCTGGTGTTCGATCACCCAGCTGTGCCGGCGCGCTGGGCCGGCCGGTTCGGCGCCTCGGTCCCACCCCGGATCGCGTGGGAGGCCATCGCGGTTCTTCCTGTGCAGGGCGCCTCAATAATCGAGATCAACCCGGTCGGTGTCGATGACGTCGCGACCGTGCGTCGCGCGGCGGCCGACCGCCGGTGCCGGGTCACCGCGGTGGCCGACAACGCGCAAACATGTGCAGCGATCGCCGGCGACGTCGACGCCGTCAGCGTCGGCGATCCGGACGGCCCCATTGTGCGGCTCAGCGCCGCGGATCTGGCGCCGGCGGTGTCTGCGCTCACCGATGCGTCGACGACGGTGCTGGCCCGGCCCTTCGTGCTACTCGAGGCGGGGCCGGGCTGGTTCAACCGGGTAATTGAAGCGGCCACCCCCACCTCGCCGATGCCGTCGTCGCGCTGCAGCCTCGCCGCCGGTCCGCGCCGCTGGCCCAATTGGTTCTGGGCCTCGCTGACCGGGCTGGGGTTGATCGTGGCCGGCTTGGGTGCGGGCGTGATCGCGTTGGGCCCAGTGCTACTGGGCTATGACCGCGCCTATCTGGGTGCAACGGTTGCCGATCTGCATCGGCTCAACCCACATCTGGTCGGCTTTTTGCAACATGATCGAATCACCATGGCCGCCAACATGATCGGCATCGGGATCCTCTATCTCGGCGCGGCTGCGGCGATGCGCCAAGGTCACCGGTGGGCGCGTCGTGTACTGCTGATTTCGGGTGTAGTCGTCTTCGGCAGCTACTTCTATTTCCTTGGCACCGGCGGGTTCGTGGAACCGTTGCACACGGTGGTCGTCGTCGTGTTGTTTCCGACTCTGGTGATGGCGGTGTGTCGGCGGCCGACCGGGGTGCATTGGGCGCCGGTGGTCGAAGGGCCTGAGGCGCAGCGCCGCCGGGCGCTATTCGGGCAGCTGTTGATGGTCGGCGTCGGCGCGGGCCTAACGGTGGCCGGCGTGGTCATCTCCGTCGTCGGATTCACCTCTGTGTTCGTGCCCACCGACCTCGGCTTCATGGGCAGCTGCGCCCATCGTCTGCAGGCGGCTGACGTGCATCTGCTGCCGTTCATCGCCCATGATCGGGCGGGCTTCGGCGGCGCCCTGATCGGGGCGGGGCTGGCGGTCCTATTGATCAGCATGTGGGGTTGGCGCCGGGGTCAGCGCGCGGTGTGGTGGACTCTGCTGTTGGGCTGTGCGTGCGCGACCGCGCCGGTCCTTATCGTCCACTTCGCCATCGGCTACACCGATTTCATCCACCTGCTGCCGGTCTACGTTCTCGTCGCCGCGGCTAGCGTGGCGCTCGCCTTGTCGAAGAGCTACCTGACCGCGCGGCAGGATCTCGAATCGTCCAATCCGGTCGAGGGCACCGCGCGCAGCCGAAAAGGCGTTGCCGGCTAACCGGTGCTGGACCATCATGGTTGGGCAAACTGTGAAGGAGTAGCTGTGAAATTGGCAGAGGCGTTGTCGCTGCGGGCATTGCTCACGATGCGGTCCGCAAGATCGAACAGTTGCGCACCCGCATCGTGAGCAATGCCCGCTACCAGGAGGGCGAAGAACCAGCCGAGGATGCTGCCGCCTTGCTCGCCGAAGTCGACGGCGTCATCGACGAGTACCAAATCCTCATCCAGCGGATCAACCGTACGAACGCCGCCACGACGATCGGCTCGGACGGCACGCTGACCGACGCGTTGGGCCGCCGCGACGCGCTGCGGTGGCGCCACCATGTTCTGACCAGCGCAGCGGACGCGGCCGCCGGGAAGAATCAGCAGGGCTACACGCGGCAATTGCGCTCAGAGCTCAAGATGCTGTCTGCGGTGGCGGTCGCTGATCTGCGGGCCCGGGCCGATCAGGTTGCCCGCGACCTCCGTGAGCTCGACGTGCGGATCCAACGATCGAACTGGGAGGTCGACCTACAGGAGTGACAGGACCCCGAGGTGTAGCAGGTAGTCGTCGCGGAGGCGTGCACAAGCCTTGACCGGCGGGCCAAGCCGGGTCTCTGCTGGCGCACGAAGGGCAGTGCGGGGGATTCGATTTCCCCTTTCACATCGCAGTCCAGCATCGCGCACAGGTGACAGGGCACAGCGCACAGCACATCACCACGTGCAGATCCGGGACGATGAGGGTGGGCATGGGGCATACACCTCGCGGTAGGCCGCCACCAGGGTCTCGCAGAACACTCTCGTCGAGGCGCAGAACACGCCAGCCGCTCGTGGCATGTCGTGCCCGCGAACAGGATTCGGCCTGCCGTGGCCTCAGTTCTTAGTGAGGGTTGCTGGGACCACGGCGACACCCGGAGGCTGCGCGCACGGTAAGGAGTTGGTGGCGGTCCCCGTCAATGTTTGGGCGTCAAGCGAGTAGCTGATGATGGAGGGCTCCGCGGCGCAGTCGGCGGGCAGTTTCCGCGTTGCGTGCCATGTGTGTTCGACAAGGTGTAACTCAGCCGTCCAGCCCAGTGAGGACTGCACATGAGCGCAACCAGGCCCGCATGCATTGATCTCCCAGACCGTCTTGGACACGACGCCTCCAGCGAGTGGCTGACCGTCAACGGTGAGTCGCGCGCCGTCAGTGGTGAACGTGTAGCTTCCGTTCAGCGCTGGTATGGGCTCCTTGGTGGATGGCGCCAGGGTCGACGCCGACGACGAAGGCTGGGACGAACATGCGGTCAAGCAGACCGCGGCGAATGCGGCCCACCCCCACCGTGGCCCGCTGGCAATGCGCATCGAAAGCTCTTTCAGGGCAGGGAGTTTGACCGACGAGCCGAGTTTATCGCAAAGCTGTTGGGTCGGAAGGGTCATGCACCATCCTGATCGGGTCAAACCCTGAGACGCTTGCCCGCTCAGGGACCCAACCATGCGGATCACGACCACGAGCCCAAGTGGCTTTTCGAAGACCACACGCGAAAAAATTTCTCAGCGCGCAGCGCGTGGGATCCGACGGCGTCACCACGAACCCACCGGTTCCGCCGGATGCATCCCGCTGCCCACGGGCAACAGCCGGACCTACACCAACAAGGTCTGGTCCAGCACCTGCGCGTCGATACCGCCAGCACGCGCTGCACCGTCACCAGCAACCACAGCGACGGCACCAGCACCACCAAGAGCTTCGTGTCGTCATGAAACTCGGCTACTTTGATTGCTGCAAGATTCACGCGTCTTGAGAGATCGAGGTCGAAGGGTGTCGCAGCCGAACCCGCAGCCACTACCGGGCGGTTATCCTCCTAGCGCCGGGGGCGCGAGACCAAATTATCTGCCGCCAGCGTCGCCGCGTTATCCAGCGCCCTCAAGCTCGGCTCCGGCGGCATATCCACCGCCGCCAGTGGAGCCGACGTTTCAGGTGCGCACGTTCAAACACACTGGCGCTGTGATGTTGTGGCTGAATCAGCCGTGCATCACCACCGGTAGCTATGCGCAATGCGAGGCCGCGATCGATGCTGCTCAACAGCACTGCATGCTGGCCGGTTGGTGGAGCATGGGCTCGCTGGTGTGGAATCCGATCTCGTTGGCGCGAAACGCGCGCGCCCGCACGGTGCTGCGCGGCCAAGCCCGGCAAGTTCACGACTACGCGCTATGGTGGGCGACTTACCAAGCGGGCGGCCGCCACATCCATGTATGGACGCCTCCACCCACCCGTCCGGCACACACCAAATGGTGGATGTGGCTGCCGCTCATTCTGATTCCACTGATTGTGGCACTGATTGTGGCAATAGCCGCAAGCAGCGAAAAAAGCCACCACCGCCCTACCACGCCCACGCAGAATCCTTTGACAACAATCACTTTGCCCACGTTGGCGCCCAAAGCTACGCAGTCCGCTTCGCGCTGACCTCCGGGCGAGCAAGACACCGGTTCAGGCTGCGCCCACTCGTCGTCGACGGCGTCGCTAGCTGTGTTGGGTTACGCCTGTGGGGCAGGGCAGCTGGGTACCACTGCGTCGACCGCGGCGTTACTCGCAAAGCTTCCAAGATGATTGGCGCTTAACGGTCGTGCGGGCCGCGTGGGCCGGGCCGTCGTGATGGATCGGTATGGGCGTCGTGATGGATCGGTATGGGTCGACGTAGAAAGTAGCCCGGCGGCCGTGCCCGGCCAAGCCCGAGTTCACGCGCTCAGAATACTCCGACTTGACCGATTTCCCCTGGCAGCGGCGGTTCGGGAACGTCCCCGGGTGTGGTGTAAGTAGCGGCGTGTCGGTGCCGATGTAGAGGGGCCATCGCGTGAGTCTCTGTGGTGAAACGACCAAGGATCACTACCGAGAGGAACATCGCGATGGCCCTGGAT
>NZ_MPNT01000039.1 GCF_001907675.1 Mycobacterium paraffinicum | reverse complement strand
CCCGTACACCTTGGCCCGGTGGGCGGCGGTGAGCGCCGGGTTGTCGGTTCGCAGGAACCGGCCGCCGATCGGGAATCCGGCGAAGCCCCTGACCTCCTTGATGCCGGACTTCTGCAGCAACGGCAGCGCGTCACCGCCGGCGCCGACGAAGACGAAATTGGCGTTCAGCCGGTGCTTTTCGCCGGTGCGGCGATTGCGGAGCAGCAGCGTCCAGCTGCCGTCCGATTGCCGGGTCAGATCGCGGACCTCGTGGCCGAACAACGCGCTCGCCCCACCCTGCACGCAATAGCCGATGAGCTGGCGCGCCAGCGCGCCGAAGTCGACGTCCGTGCCGTGGGGGGCCCAGTTGAGCGCGGTCGGCTCGGAGAAGTCCCGCTTGGCGGCCATCAACGGCAGCCGTCGGGCGAACTCGTCCGCGTCGTCGACGAATTCGGTGCCGGCGAACAGTGGGTTGGCGGCCAACGCGCGTTGCCGGCGGCGCAAGAACTCGACGCGCTGCGCCCCGCGCACGAAGCTCACGTGCGGGATCGGGTTGCAGAAGCCGGTATCGGCCAGGATCCCGTTCTGGACGCCATAGGCCCAGAATTGCCGGGTCACCTGGAACTGCTCGTTGATCCGCACCGCTTTGGTGATGTCGATCGAGCCGTCGGGAGTCTGCGGGGTGTAGTTGAGCTCGCACAGCGCCGAATGCCCGGTGCCAGCGTTGTTCCAGGGGCTGCTGCTCTCCGCCGCGACGGCGTCCAGCCGTTCGACGATGGTCATCGACCAATCCGGCTGCAGCCGGCGGAGCAATGCACCCAGCGTCGCGCTCATGATGCCCGCGCCCACCAGCACGACGTCCGTCCGTGCGGTTCGGGCTAGCGACGACACCTGCTCCTGGTCCTTCCCTCGACTGCGCCGGTCCCCAGGCTATCCCGAGTGGAACCGGGCGCGAGCGGCGTGCGCCTCCCCGCGACCAGCAAAACCTCTAAGCTGGCTTCGTGAGTGGCGGGGTGACTGGCTGGGTGCCCGATGTCCTGCCCGGTTATTGGCAGCGCACCATCCCCCTCGGCCTCGACCCGGTCGGCGAGGGCGAGATCGTCGCGACGCTGACCCGGCGCGGCGAGCCCACCGACCCCGCGGGGACCGGCCACGCGGTGCTGGCCGTGCACGGCTACACCGACTATTTCTTCAACACCGCGCTGGCCGATCACTTCGCCGACCGGGGCTTCGCCTTCTACGCGCTGGACCTCCAGAAATGCGGTCGTTCGCACCGCGACGGTCAGACGCCGCACTTCATCACCAACCTCGCCGACTACGACGCCGAGCTGGAGCTCGCGCTGGCGGCCATTCGCGACCAGGACCGGCCCGCCAAGGTCCTGGTCTACGGCCATTCCTCCGGCGGGCTCATCGTGTCGTTGTGGCTGGACCGGCTTCGCCGGCGCGACGCCGCGGCGCACGCCGGCATCGGGGGTTTGGTGCTCAACAGCCCGTTCCTGGACCTGCACGGCCCGGCCGTCCTGCGCCATTCGGTGACCGCGGCGCTGATCGCGGGCCTGTCCAGGGTGCGGTCCAAGGGCGTGGTCCGGTCGCCCACCGCCGGCGGCTACGGCACCACGCTGCACCGCGACTACCACGGCGAGTTCGACTACGACCTGCAATGGAAACCGGTGGGCGGCTTCCCCATCACGCTCGGCTGGCTGCACGCCATCCGACGTGGCCACGCCCGGCTACACCGCGGGCTCGACGTCGGGGTGCCCAACCTGATCCTGCGCTCGGATCACACCGTGCGAGAAACCAGCGACGCGGCGTCAATGCAGCGCGGCGACGCGGTTCTCGACGTCACCCAGATCGCCCGGCGGGCCGGCTGCATCGGGAACCACAGCACCATCGTTCCGATCGACGATGCCAAACACGACGTGTTCCTGTCGCTGCCGCAGCCGCGGCAGGCGGCCTATCGCCAGCTCGACCGCTGGCTGGACCACTACCTCAACGCCGACCGCACGTCTTCGAAGCAGGGGTGACGGGGTGGAGACGTACGACATCGCGATCATCGGAAGCGGCTCGGGCAACAGCCTTCTCGACGATCGCTTCATCGGCAAGCGGGTGGCGCTGTGCGAGCACGGCACGTTCGGCGGCACCTGCCTCAACGTCGGCTGCATCCCGACCAAGATGTTCGTCTATGCCGCCGAAGTCGCCACGACGATCCGGGACGCGGCCCGCTACGGGGTCGACGCGCACATCGACCGAGTGCGCTGGGACGACATCGTCTCGCGCGTCTTCGGGCGCATCGATCCGATCTCGATGAGCGGGGAAGATTACCGCCGCGCATCGCCCAACGTCGACTTGTACAGCCAGCACGTGCGATTCGGCCCGGTTCAGCCCGACGGGCGTTACCTGCTGCACACCGGCGCCGGTGACGATTTCACCGCCGATCAGGTGGTGATCGCGGCGGGCTCGCGGCCGGTGATCCCACCCGCGATCCTCGACTGCGGCGTCGCCTATCACACCAGCGACACGATCATGCGGATCCCGGAGTTGCCCGAGCACCTCGCGATCATCGGAAGTGGCTACGTGGGAGCCGAATTCGCCCACATCTTCTCCGCCCTCGGCGTGCGCGTCACGCTGGTTTGCAGAGGCGCCACCATGCTGCGGTATTCCGACGACACCATCTGCAAACGCTTTACCCGCATCGCCGCGGCCAAATGGGAACTGCGCACTCACCGCAACGTCGTGGGCGGCAGCAACGACGGCTCGGGCGTCGCGCTGCGACTCGACGACGGGTCGACCCTGCGAGCGGACCTGCTGCTGGTCGCGACGGGCAGGATCTCCAACGCCGACCTGCTGGACGCCGAACAGGCCGGGGTCGACGTGGAGGATGGCCGGGTGGTGGTGGATCAATACCAACGCACCTCCGCCCGTCGGGTTTTCGCCCTCGGCGACGTCTCCTCGCCGTACCAGCTCAAACACGTCGCCAACCACGAGGCCCGCGTCGTGCGGCACAACATCCTCTGCAACTGGGACGACACCGATGCGATGGTCACCACCGATCACCGCTACGTGCCGTCGGCGGTGTTCACCGACCCCCAGGTGGCGGCCGTCGGTTTGACCGAAAACCAAGCCATGGCAAAGGGATTCGACATCTCGGTCGCGATACACAACTACAGCGGCGTCGCCTACGGTTGGGCGATGGAGGACACCACCGGGATAGTCAAGCTGATCGCCGATCGGAGCACCGGGCGGCTGCTGGGCGCGCACATCATGGGGCCCCAGGCGTCATCGATCATCCAGCCGCTGATCCAGGCGATGAGCTTCGGGCTCACCGCCGCGGAGATGGCCCGGGGGCAGTACTGGATTCACCCGGCGCTGCCGGAAGTGGTCGAGAACGCGCTGCTGGACCTGTGCTAGACGGGGAGGCGACCATCAGCGCCCGGAACGCTTGAGCGCCCGCTTGCCGTCTTGGCACTGGGGGCACAACCCGTGCAGCGTCAGGCCCGCGGCCTCCGAGAGCGCGAAGGAGCTGCCCGCCATCGCGTGCTCTAGCGCCGAGCTGAGCTGCCGGGCGGGCACCTCGATGATCGAGCCGCACTCGGTACACACGGCGTGGTGGTGCGGCGCGGTGGCCATCCCGTAGGTGGTGACACCGCCGTCGAGGGTGAGCGCGTGCAGCATCCCCTGCCCGACCAGAGTGGTCACCGTGCGATAGATGGTCGCCACGTCGGGGGCGTGGGCGCCGTGCGGCAACGCCGCCCGCACCCGCTTGTGGATTTCCGCGACCGGCAGGTGCCCGTCGATGGGCTCGAGCACCGCCAGCACCTCGATCCGCGAGGACATCCGCCGCAGGCCCCGGGCGCGCAACAGATCACCGATCCGGGCGGCGACGGAGGGGTCCAGAGACGACGGCTTGGACGTCACCCGCCCAGTGTCGCGCCGCTCCGCGGGGCGCGCCAGTCTTCGGCCGAATTCGCCGCCCGCATCGGGTGGCGCGGTTCCTGCGACCGACTTGCATCTAGTCGGCGGCCGCACATACAGTCGTGCCGGTTGTTCCCTCATGCCGAAGGACCAGAGTGGCCGGTACCGAGCTCGATTGGCGGCCATCATGGACGACCAAGCTGCGCAGCGCGTTGACCGCGGCGGAGTGGTGGCGCCTCGCCTCGATGCTGGCGGTCATCGTCGCGCTCCATCTGATCGGCTGGCTCACCCTGGTGGCCCTGGTCGCCCCCGCGCAACTGAGCCTCGGCGGCAAGGCATTTGGTGTGGGCATCGGGCTGACCGCCTACACCCTGGGCATGCGGCACGCGTTCGACGCCGACCACATCGCCGCCATCGACAACACCACCCGCAAGCTGATGAATGACGGGCAGCGCCCGCTCGCGGTCGGATTCTTCTTCTCGCTCGGCCATTCCACGGTGGTCTTCGCGCTGGCGGTCCTGTTGGCGTCCGGGGTCAAGACGGTCGTCGGGCCGGTCCGGGACGACTCCTCGGCGCTGCACCACTACACGGGGCTGATCGGCACCGGCGTCTCGGGCGTGTTCCTCTATGCGATCGCCCTGGTCAATATCGTCGTGCTGGTGGGCATTCTGCGGCTGTTCGCCAGGCTGCGCCGCGGCGACTACGACCACGAAACCGACGGCGCCGAACTGGAACGGCAGCTCGACAACCGGGGCCTCATGAACCGATTCCTCGGCCGCTTCACCAAATCGATCGCCAAGTCGTGGCACTCCTACCCCGTCGGGGTGCTGTTCGGACTCGGCTTCGACACGGCGACCGAAATCGCGCTCCTGGTCCTGGCCGGCACCAGCGCCGCCGCCGGACTGCCGTGGTACGCCATCCTGTGCCTGCCCGTGCTGTTCACCGCAGGCATGTGCCTGCTCGACACCATCGACGGCTCGTTCATGAACTTCGCCTACGGCTGGGCCTTTTCCAACCCGTTCCGCAAGATCTACTACAACATCACCATCACCGCCCTGTCGGTCGTCGTCGCGCTGCTGATCGGCAGCGTCGAACTCCTCACGCTTTTTGCCGAGCAATTCGGCTGGCGAGGCCCGTTCTGGAACTGGATCGGCGGGTTGGACCTCAACACCGTCGGCTATTTCGTCGTGGGCGCGTTCGTCATCACCTGGGCGGTGGCCGTGCTGGTCTGGCGCTACGGCCGGCTGGAACGGAAGTGGACCTCCTCGCCCTGAGACCGCTGCGCGCGCTGGGCGTTCGGGTGTAGAACAGTGCACATGAACCTGCGGCGGACGCCGGTGACCGGCGGTGCATGAGCTGTCGCTGTGCGAAGCGATCGCCGATGTGGCCAAGACCCACGCCGACGGCCGGCACGTCGACGTGGTGCGCGTGCGGATCGGGGCGCTGCGCCAGGTCGTGCCCGAATCGCTCTCGTTCTGCTGGACGCTGGTGCGCGACGCCGAGAACATGCCGGAGGCCGAGCTGGAGCTCGAGTGCGTCACCGCCGAGGTGAGCTGCCGCGCCTGCGGCCGGCGATCGGAGATCACCTCGGCCTGGTCGATCTGGTGCCCGCAGTGCGACAGTTCCGACGTCGAGGTGCTGCACGGCAACGAATTCTTGGTGACGTCGCTGGACGTCTCATGAAAAACGCCTCGTGCGAACGGATTTAGCGGCGAATGCCACCTCGACGCGCCGGCGAGCACGCCAAGGCCAGGGTGTACTCGGTGACCGAGGGCGAGGACAAGCCGCTGAAGTATCCGGTGATGTGCCGTTCCGTGAATGTGGTGCTGCGCAACAAGATTGACTTTGGTTCCGCACCTCGACGTGGACGTCGATGAATACATCGCTCACGTGCGCAAGGTCAACGCGACGGCAAGGATCCTGCCGCTGAGTGCGCGCACCGTAGCCGGGATGGCCGCATGGTTCGGCTGGCTGCGCCGATTCGCCGCGGAGCCGCCGGCCTGACCGGCCGTTCTGCAAGCGATTTGCATGATGCCGGAGACCGCCGGCCGGGCCGCCATCGCGCTCGCGGCCGAGCGAAAAACTATGCAACGGTTGTCTAACTAGTTGGTGCTTCAGAACCGTTGACACGCTCGGCGGGGAGGAGTAGACCCAAAAATTAGCGCTGCGCAAGTGGGCCGACGGTCGACTCCGGCGGCGCAGGGGTCTCAGCCCGGCCCCGGAAAGCTGCAGCATGCCAACAGAAGCAGCAGTCAAAGCGGAAGAAACGTTGATCCATGTTCTGTGGATTAATGCGGGGCTCAGTTGTGACGGCGATTCGGTGGCGTTGACTGCCGCCACCCAGCCCTCAGTCGAGGAGATCGCCCTGGGCGCGCTACCGGGGCTTCCGAAGGTCGCCGTGCACTGGCCCCTAATCGATTTCGAGTGCGGACCCAATGGCGGGGCGGACGACTTCCTGTCGTGGTTCTTCAAGGCCGACCGCGGTGAGCTGGAACCCTTCGTGCTCGTCGTGGAGGGATCCATTCCCAACGAGAAGCTCAAGGACGAGGGCTACTGGTGCGGATTCGGCAACAACCCGGCCACCAACCAGCCGATGACCACCAGCGAGTGGCTCGACCGACTGGCGCCCAAGGCCACCGCGATCGTCGCGGTCGGGACCTGCGCGACCTACGGTGGCATCCACGCCATGGCCGGCAATCCGACGGGCGCGATGGGGGTGCCCGACTACCTCGGGTGGGACTGGAAGAGCAAGGCCGGCATTCCTATCGTGTGCGTGCCCGGATGCCCGATCCACCCCGACAACCTGTCCGAGACGCTGACCTACTTGCTCTACATGGCGACCGGTCAAGCGCCGATGATCCCGCTCGACGACGCGCTGCGCCCCAAGTGGTTGTTCGGCAACACCGTCCACGAGGGTTGTGACCGAGCCGGATACTACGAGCAGGGCGACTTCGCCACCGAATACGGATCGCCGAAATGCATTGTGAAACTGGGCTGTTGGGGTCCGGTCGTCAAGTGCAACGTGCCCAAGCGCGGATGGATCAACGGTGTCGGCGGCTGCCCCAACGTGGGTGGCATCTGCATCGGATGCACCATGCCGGGCTTCCCCGACAAGTTCATGCCCTTCATGGACGAACCGCCGGGCGGCAAGTTGTCGAGCACCGCGTCGGGACTGTACGGCACCGTGATTCGCAACTTGAGGGGTATCACGGGTCGCACCGTCGACAAGGAGCCGCGCTGGCGCCACAACGGCGATCAACTAACCACCGGGGCGCGCCGCACCTGGTAGGCCACCTCGGCTACCGGGTCGGCGCGTTTCGTTCTCACCACAGGAGCCCTCGGGGCGGAGAGCGGTACTGCAATGGCAACCATCACCCCTGAACCCATGCACGCCAAGCGGGAACCCAGCCAACTGGTCGACATGGCCTGGGATCCCATCACCAGAATCGTCGGCAGCTTGGGTATCTACACCAAGATCGACTTCGAGAACCGACAGGTCGTCGAGTGCCACAGCACCTCGTCGATCTTCCGCGGCTACTCGATCTTCATGAAGGGCAAGGATCCGCGCGACGCGCACTTCATCACCAGCCGGATCTGCGGCATCTGCGGCGACAACCACGCCACCTGCTCGTGCTACGCGCAGAACATGGCCTACGGGGTCAAGCCGCCGCACCTCGGCGAGTGGATCGTCAACCTCGGCGAGGCCGCGGAATACATGTTCGACCACAACATCTTCCAGGAGAACCTGGTCGGGGTCGACTTCTGCGAGAAGATGGTCTCCGAGACCAACCCGAGCGTGCTCGCCCTGGCGGAGAAGACCCAGGCGCCGCAGGCCGGCGCGCACGGATACCGGACGATCGCCGACATCATGCGGTCGCTCAACCCGTTCACCGGCGAGTTCTACCGCGAGGCCCTGGCGGTCAGCCGCTGGACGCGAGAGATGTTCTGCCTCATGGAGGGTCGTCACGTCCACCCGTCCACGCTGTACCCCGGCGGGGTCGGCACCGTCGCGACCATCCAGCTGATGACCGACTACATGACGCGGCTGATGCGCTATGTGGAGTTCATGAAGAAGGTCGTGCCCATGCACGACGACCTGTTCGACTTCTTCTACGAAGCGCTGCCCGGTTACGAGAACGTCGGGCTGCGCCGCACCCTGCTCGGCTGCTGGGGCTCCTTCCAGGACCCCGAGGTGTGCAACTTCGCGTACCAGGACATGGAGCGCTGGGGGAACGCGATGTTCGTGACCCCGGGCGTGGTGGTCGACGGCAAGCTGGTCACCCACTCGCTGGTCGACATCAACCTCGGCATCCGGATCCTTTTGGGCAGTTCGTATTACGACGACTGGACCGACCAGGAGATGTTCGTCAAGACCGATCCGCTGGGGAACGCGGTCGACCGGCGGCACCCCTGGAACCAGCACACCAACCCGCACCCCCAGAAGCGGGACTTAGACGGCGGCAAATACAGCTGGGTCATGTCGCCGCGCTGGTTCGACGGCAAGGACCACCTGGCGCTGGACACCGGCGGCGGCCCGCTGGCCCGGTTGTGGGCTACCGCGCTGGCCGGCCTGGTCGACATCGGCTATGTCAAGGCGACCGGGAACAGCGTCAAGATCAACCTGCCCAAGACCGCGCTGAAGGGTCCGGTGGAGTTCGAGTGGAAGATACCGCAGTACGGCAGCAACACGATCGAGCGTGACCGGGCCCGCACCTACTTCCAGGCCTACGCGGCGGCGTGCGCGCTGCATTTCACCGAGAAGGCGTTGGAGGAGATCCGCGCCGGGCGCACCAAGACGTGGGAGCGCTTCGAGGTGCCCGACGAGGCCATCGGGTGCGGGTTCACCGAGGCGGTCCGCGGTGTGCTCAGCCACCACTTGGTGATCCGGGATGGCAAGATCGCCAACTACCACCCGTACCCGCCCACCCCGTGGAACGCCAACCCGCGCGACAGCTACGGCACGCCGGGCCCGTACGAGGACGCGGTGCAAGGCCAGCCGATCTTCGAGGAGAACGGCCGGGAGAATTTCAAGGGCATCGACGTGATGCGCACGGTGCGCAGCTTCGATCCGTGTCTGCCCTGCGGTGTGCACATGTATCTGGGTAAGGGCAAGACCCTCGACAGACTGCACACACCGACACAGTCGCCCGCCGGGGAGTGAGTGAAGGTGGATCGCCCGGACACCCTTGACGAAAGCGAGGCGCGGTGGCGCACAGCGGGCGATCGGATCCAGACCCTCCTGGATGCCTGCGCGGCCAGTGGGCCGGCCGCACAGGAGCGTGCGACTGAGCTGGTCCGCGAAGTGGTCGGGCTCTACGGGGCTGGGCTGCAACGGATCATGCAGTGCCTGCTGCAGGCGGGCGGCCCGGCCACAGCCGAGCGGCTGGCCACCGACGACCTGGTGGCCAGCCTGCTCCTTGTGCACGGCCTGCACCCGCACGACGTTCACCGCCGGGTGTCCGACGCGCTGGACCGGGTGCGGCCGTACCTCGGCTCGCACGGCGGGGACGTCGACCTCATCGAAGTCGACGGCGACACCGTGCGGTTGGCGTTCACGGGCAGCTGCAAGAGCTGTCCGTCGTCGGCGGTGACGCTGGAGTTGGCCGTCGAGGACGCGGTGCGCGCCGCGGCGCCCGAGGTCTCGTCGATCGAGGTGGTGACGGCCGAGCCCGGTACCCCAGGCGTCATCCCGGCCGAATCGCTGCTGGCGCGCGTGCATTCCAACGGGTCCGGCAGCTGGCATCCCGCGCCCGAGCTGGCCGAGCTGGCGCCCGGCGAGGTGGCGGGTTACCGGGTCGGCGCGACCACCGTGCTGGCGTGCCGGGTCGGCGACCAGACGTTCGCATATCGGGACCACTGCCCGGCCTGCGACGCCAGCCTCGCCGGCGCGAAATTGCATGGGGCGCAACTACGTTGCCCCCGCTGCCAGACGGACTTCGACGCCGTGCACGCGGGTGCCGGCGTCAACGGCGCGCACCTGGACCCGCTTCCGCTGTTGACGCGTGACGGCGTGCTGTCGGTGGCGCTGCCGCCCCGTGAACCGGTGCACGTGATGGGCGCCCCGGCATGACCACCCCGTACGACGTCCTGACCCGCATCCGCAGCAACCGGGCGGCCCCCGAACCGGCCGGCGAGCGGTGCGAGATGTGCTCGGAATCGATCGCCGATTCTCACCAGCATGTGGTGAACGTGGCCGACCGGCAGCTCATGTGCGTGTGCCGGGCCTGCTATCTGCTGTTCACCGACGCCCAGGCCGAACTGCGCTACCGCGCCGTGCCCGACCGGTATCTGTCCTTCCCCGAGTTCGCGCTGGACCGCCGCGCGTGGGAGGCGCTGCAGATTCCCGTGGGGGTGGCCTTCTTCTTCACCAACTCCGCACTCGGGCGCACCGTCGCCTTCTACCCGGGCCCGGCCGGGGCGTGCGAATCCGAACTCGCGCTGGATGTTTGGGACACGCTCAGCGGCGCCGACGCGCGGGTGGGTCTGCTGGCCGACGACGTGGAGGCGCTGTTGGTCCGGGTCCCCGAAACCGGCCCGCCGCAGACCTATCTGGTCCCCATCGACGCCTGCTACGAATTCGTCGGGCGCCTGCGCATGCTGTGGCGTGGCTTCGACGGGGGACAGGAGGCCCGCGCGTTCATCGACGGCTTCTTCTCCCACCTCCAGGCCCGCGCGGTGGAATCGCCCTGTGGAACGCCGCCATGATGGACATCGACTTCACGGTCCTCGACGTGGCGCCCGAACCGTACACCGTCAGCCCGGTCCTGACTGCATGCGTCGCGGTGACCACCGGAGCCGCCGACGACCCTGTGCACGCGATCGCCCTGCGCTGCCAGGTCCGCATCGAACCGCTGCGGCGGTCCTACTCCGACGACGAGGCCGCGGGGCTGACCGATTTGTTCGGCCCGCGCGAACGCTGGGCGAGCACCCAGCGCACCTTCCTGTGGCAGCACTGCACCGCGATGGTGCCGGGCTTCACCGGCACCACGACGGCGGCGCTGCCCCTCGACTGCACCTACGACTTCGAGGTCGCCGCCGCCAAGTATCTGCACGCGTTGCGCGAAGGCGCGCTGCCGCTCCAGTTCCTGTTCAGCGGAACCGTTTTCGTCAAATCCGAGCGCGGCTTCTCCGTCCAGCAGGTGCCGTGGGACTGCGAATACCGCTACGACATGCCGGTCACCGTGTGGCGGCAACTGATGGCCCAGCACTATCCGAACGCCGGTTGGCTGCGGCTGAGTCACGAAACCATCAGCGCGCTGGCCGCCTACAAGTCGGCGCACGGGCTGCTCGATCTCGACCACGCGATCGCCGCACTGTTGGAGGCGGACCGGGAGACGGCGCGGTGACCGAGGATCGGGACCGGGCCCGCGCTGTCGCCGACGCGGTCCTCTACGAGGGTTACCTGCTCTACCCCTACCGGGGGACGTCGACCAAAAATCAATCCCGCTGGCAATTCGGCGTTCTGGGACCACCCGGTGCGGCCGACGCGGGCCTGGGCGAGGACGACAGCCTGGCGGCGCAGTTCCTGGTCGACGGGGCCAGGGAGCTGAACCTGGCGGTGCGGTTCCTGCAGCTTCAACACCGAAGGGCCGAGCGGGAAGTCGCCCAGAACGAATACGAGCCCGTCGACGAGCTGACCACCCCGGGTGGTTCGTGGCTCACCTGGGACGAGGCGGTCGAGTGCGAAATGTCCTTCGGCCCTGTCTCCTTGGACGGGCCAACCTGGACGCTGTCGGTGACGGCGGACGCGGGCACGGACGTCGAGGCGATCGACGGTGGGCGCCTGGTGCGCGAACGACTTGAGGTGCGTGGCGTGTTGACGGTCGCCGGCGAGGCGGACGGCGACCTGTGCCGGGTGTCCGTGCGGGTCCGCAACGTCGGTGCCGGCGCGGTGGACAAGAACGACGCGATCGCACGGTCGATGATCGGCACGCACCTGATCGCCGAAGTCGGGCGCGGGCAGTTCGTTTCGCTGCTCGAGCCGCCGCCGGCCGCGGCCGACGCGGTGTCCCGGTGCGCCCAGCACCGCTGCTTCCCGGTGCTGGCCGGCCCGCCCGGCACGCACGACTCGCTGCTGATCTCGCCGATCATCCTCTACGACCACCCCGAGGTCGCCGAACAGAGCGACACGGCGCTGTACGACTGCACGGAGATCGACGAAATCCTCACCCTGCGCGTGATGACCATGACGGACGAGGAGAAGGCGCAGGCCCGCGCCACCGATCCGCGCGCGGCGCGGATCATCGACCAGTGCGACGCCATGTCCCCCGAGGCCATGGCGCGCCTGCACGGCGTGCTGCGCGATCCCCACGCGAGCCCGGGGCTGGTCCCGGAGATCCCGGAGGGGATCGATTGGTGGGACCCGCTGGCCGACAACGCGGTTCGTCCGGAAATCGACGCGGTGCTGGTGAACGGCGTCCGGGTGGCGCGCGGCAGCCAGGTCCGGTTGCGGCCGAGGCGAAACGCCGACGCGCAGGACATCTTCGTCGCCGGCAAGACGGCACGCGTCACCTCCGTGCACGAAGACGTCGAGGGCAACAAGCACGTCGGCGTCGTCGTCGAGGATGACCCGGCGGCCGACCTGCACGACTGGTACGGCCGATACCTGTACTTCTCCCCCGACGAAATCGAGCCTCTGGAGGCTCAACGCAGCCCGGCAAACTCGTGAAAGGAGTTCGAGATGGAGATCCTGGGTTGGATATTCGTCGCGATCATCGCATTGGTGCTCGCGGTCGGATTGGTGCTGGGGGTGGTATCCCTGCCCGATGCCCGCCGCTACCTCAAGCTCAGGCGGATGTGACCGGCCCCGGGGAATGACAGCGCGCATCCTGGTAGCCGGCATCGGCAACATCTTCCTGGGCGACGACGGATTCGGATCCGAAGTGATCCGCACCGCCGAGATCTCCCGGGACGATCCGAGTGTCCGTGTCACCGACTACGGCATCAGCGGCATGCACCTGGCCTACGACCTGCTCGACGACTGGGACACGCTGGTCCTGGTCGACGCCGTGCCCAGCCGCGGCAGCCCCGGCACGTTGCACGTCTTCCAGGCCGACCATGAAGCCAGCTCGGCCACAATCGGTTTCGACGGCCACAGCATGGATCCGGCCGCGGTCTTCGCGAGCCTGCGGGCGCTGGGCGGCAATCCGCCCTACACGGTCGTCGTCGGGTGCGAGGCGGGCAGCGTCGAGGAGGGCATCGGGCTCACCGAACCCGTGGCCAGGGCGGTTCCCCGCGCCGCGCGCGCCGTCGAGGAGATCGTCGCGGCACTGCAGTCACGCCCGGTGGCAGCCAGCCGAGAGGATCTCTGAGCCATGTGTTTAGGGATCCCCGGCCAAGTGATCCGGATGCTGGACGGCTACGAGGGCCAGCTGGCGCTGGTCGACGTGACCGGCGAACAGCGCAGGGTCAACGTCGGCATGCTGCCGGAAGAGACGTTCGCCCCCGGCGACTGGATCATCATCCACATGGGCTTCGCCGTCGAAAAGACGGACCGCGAGGGCGCCGAGCAGGCGATGGCCGGCCTCGAGTTGATGGGCAGGGGCCGCACGGATCCGTTCGACCTCCGGGAGGGCGGCTGAGATGACCCCGTCCCCCCTGCTGCTGCGGCACGACGACATTCGGCAGCGCTTCACCGTGACCGGTGTCGTGCAGGGGGTTGGCTTCCGGCCTTTCGTCCACCGCATCGCGACCGACCTCGGCCTGTCCGGTTTCGTCGGCAACGATTCCGGCGCCGTCTTTCTCGAGGTGCAGGGCGAGCGGGCACGCCTGGCCGAATTCGGCCGGCGCCTGCGCGCCGACGCGCCGCCGCTGGCCCGAATCACCGACGTGACGGTCAGCGAACTCGCCGCCGATGCCGGCCGCGGACGCGAATTCCGGATCGTGGCCAGCCGCGCCGCGCCCGGCGGGACGACGCCGATTCCGCCCGACATCGCGATTTGCGACGACTGCGTCGCCGAGCTGTTCGACCCGCGCGACCGGCGCTACCGCCACCCGTTCGTCACCTGCACCAACTGTGGGCCGCGATTCACCATCATCCGCGAGTTGCCCTACGACCGCCCGGCCACCACCATGGCGGGATTCACCATGTGTGAGCGCTGCGCCGCCGAATATCACGACCCGGCCGATCGCCGGTTCCACGCGCAGCCCATCGCCTGCCCCGATTGCGGCCCGTCGCTGTGGTTTTCGTCGGCGGCCGGCCGCACCGACGGGGCGGACGCCGCGCTGGCGGCCACCCAGCGCGCGCTGGCCGCGGGCGCCCTGGTGGCCATCAAGGGCGTCGGCGGCTACCACCTCGCCTGCAGCGTCGGCGACGGGGCGGCGGTCGCCGCGCTGCGTGCGCGAAAGGCCCGCGGCGGCAAACCTTTTGCCATGCTGGTCCGCGACCTCGACATCGCGCGCAGATACGCCTACGTCGACGAGGCCGAGGCGGCGGCGCTGCTCGGGCCCGCCCGCCCGATCGCGCTGCTCAAGCGCCGGGCGGACGCCCCGGTCGCCGACGCCGTCGCGCCCGGCAGTCCACTGCTCGGCCTCATGCTGCCCTACTCCCCCCTCCATCACCTGCTCCTGGCGCCCGTGCCGGGCGCCGCCGCGCCGGTACCCGACGCCCTCGTGCTCACCAGCGCCAACCGCTCCGACGAACCCATCTGCTTCACCGATGACGATGCCGCCCGGCGCCTTCCGGCGCTCTGCGATGCGACGCTGGACCACGACCGCCCGATTCACGTCCCCTGCGACGACTCGGTGGTCCGCGTGGTAGACGGTCGCGAACTGCCGATCCGCCGCTCCCGTGGCTATGCGCCGCTGCCGGTCGACCTGAACATCTCGGGGCCACCGGTGCTGGCCGTGGGCGGGGAACTGAAGAACACGTTCTGCCTCACCGACGGCCCGCGGGCGTACCTGTCCGGCCACATCGGCGACATGGGCACCTGGGAGACGCTACGGGCGTTCGAGCGGGCGGTGAGCCAGCTCAGCGAAATCCGTGGCGAGCCCGCGCGGTTGGCCGCGGATCTGCATCCCGGATACCACACCCGGAGCTGGGCGGAGCGCCGCGCCGACGCCCGGCCGCTGCACCTCGTTCAGCACCACCACGCGCACGTGGTGTCGCTGCTGGCCGAGCACGGCCGCCTCGGCGAACCCGTCATCGGCGTCTCCTTCGACGGCACCGGTTACGGATGCGACCAGACCATCTGGGGCGGCGAAATTCTCCAACTGGGCACCGACAGCCACCGATTCGTCCGGGCGGGCCACCTGTTGGCGGTGCCGCTGCCCGGCGGCGACGCCGCGGTGCGCAACCCGTGGCGGATGGCGCTGTCCCAGTTGTGGTCCGCCGGCATCGGCTGGACCCCGGCCCTGGCGCCGGTCGCCGCCGCGCCGCCGGACGAATTGCGGCTCACGCGTTCGCAATTGGAGACCGGGACCGGTTGCGTGCCCTGCTCGAGCGTGGGCCGCCTGTTCGACGCCGTCGCCTCCCTGCTCGGTGTGCGGCACCGCATCGACTACGAAGGCCAGGCGGCGATCGAGCTGGAGGCGCTGGCGGAAGCCGCGGGCGGGCAGGCCGGGCCGTCGCTGCCGCTGCCGGTGCGCGCCGACGGCGTGATCGACCCCGCCCCCATGGTGCGGACGCTGGTGTCGGCGCTGCACGCCGGCGCGCGGCCCGCGCCGCTGGCCGCGGCGTTCCACCGGGCCGTCGCGGACGCCGTCGCCACGGTGGTCGATCAGGTGGCCGGCGCCACCCGGCTGGTCGGTCTCACCGGCGGGGTGTTCCAGAACGTGCTGTTGCTCAAGGCATGTCGAGAGCGGCTGCAGCTGGCCGGGTTCGAGGTGCTGACCCACCACACCGTTCCGCCGAACGACGGCGGGCTCGCCCTGGGTCAGGCCGCGATCGCCATGCTGACCGCACGGGAGGAGGGCTGAGCCATGACCACCACGGCCATCGACCGCGGGCTGGGCGCCGAACTGGCCGAAGACCTCGCCGCCACCGCCTTCACACTCGCCAAGCGCTTCGCCGCGGGCGCCACCATGTGGTCCATCGCACCGTCGTGGGAACCGCACGCGCTGCACATCGCGGTCGAATTCGTCCACCCGGTCATCATGGGCAAACGGGCGCTGCCCGCGGTGGCGCTGACCGGACCCGACCTGGTGGACCTGGTGCGGGTCTCCGTGCGCCCCGGCGACATCGTCGTCGCCGTTTCCGGTGCCGAGGAGGCACCGGTCCGCTCGGTGATGCGGCGCGCCCCCGCATGGGGCGCCACCACGATCTGGATCGGCAGCGGCGAACGACCCACGGCGGGCATGGCCGACCACGTGCTGTGGCTCGACGACCCCGATCCACGCGTGCCCGCGACCGGTGGTTTCGTGCTGTTCTACCACCTGCTGTGGGAACTGACCCACGTGTGTTTCGAGCATCCCGGTCTGCTCAAACCCGAAGGCCCCGAGTCGGTTTGCGTGACCTGCGGCGACGAGGGACGCCCCGGCGAGGCGGTGACGGCGTCGGCCGACGGGCACGCCGTCGTGCGCACCGCGCGGGGCGTCGAGACCGTGGTGACCACGCTGATCGAACCGGTCGCCGCCGGGGACCTGATGCTGGTGCACGCCGGCATGGCGATCGGCAGACTGGACGAGGAGGACCGATGAGCCGCGACGCCGACGAGCCCACCAACTTCCTGTACCCCTTCATCGACGCCCAGGAAGACGATCCCGCCGCGCTGCTGGCCGACCTGGCCGCGTCGGCGCAGGCCAAGGCGGCCGAGAGCCTGGCGCTGCGGCGCTCGACGCTGGAAGCCAATGCCGCTCTGCTCGGTCAGGCCGCCGCCGAACTGGCGCGCCGCTTCGCGGCGGGCGGGCGCATGTTCACCTTCGGAAACGGCGGCAGCTGCACCGATTCCGCCACGCTGGCAAGGCTGTTCGCCCGGCCACCGGCCGGCAAGCCGTTACCCGCGTGGCCGCTGACCACCGACCAGGCGATCCTGACCGCACTGGGCAACGACGTCGGATTCGAGTTGGTGTTCGCCCGTCAGTTGATCGCCCGTGCGGCCGCCGGTGACATCGCGATCGCGATGTCCACCAGCGGCGGCTCGCCCAACCTGCTCGCCGCGCTGGCCGAGGCGCGTCAACGCGGCCTCTACACCGTCGGGTTCGCCGGCTACGACGGCGGCGCGTTCGCGAACAACCCGAACGTGGACGCCTGCTTCGTCGTTCGTTCGCAAAGCGTGCACCGGATCCAGGAATCACAGGCGCTGCTCGGCTACCAGCTGTGGCTGAGCGTGCATCGACATCTGCGCGGCGAGCAAGGTTTGGGGGCGGCATGAACAAACCGGCGGGCGAATACCTTTCGTCGGGGCCGCGGTTCGCCGAGGGCGAGGTGATCGAGCGGATCGGGTCGTTCCGCAGGCGCCGCCCGCGCTTGCTCGACGACCACGTGACGCTGGCGCACGGCGCCGGCGGCAAGGCCTCCGCGGCGCTGGTGGACGCCGTGTTCATGGAGGCGTTCCGCAACCCCCTGCTGGAGTCGCTCGGAGACAGCGCGATCCTGACGCTGCCTGGCGGCGAGCGCCTGGCCATGTCCACGGACTCGTTCGTGGTGAAGCCCAGACGCTTTCCCGGCGGCTCGCTCGGCGCGCTCGCCGTGCACGGCACCTGCAACGACCTCGCGATGGCCGGCGCCGTGCCGTCGTGGATCTCGGCGGCGTTCGTGCTCGAAGAGGGCTTCCCCATCGGCGAATTGAAGGAGATCGTCGCCGACATGGCGGCGGCGGCCGCCACTGCGGGCGTGCGTATCGTCACCGGCGACACGAAGGTGGTGCCCAGGGGCGCCGCGGACGGCGTGTTCGTCACCACCGCCGGAGCCGGTGTCATTCCGGCGGGACGCGCGCTGTCTTCGGCGGCGGTGCGGCCCGGCGACAAGCTGCTGCTGTCGGGGTCGATGGGCGACCACGGCATGGCGGTCATGCTGGCGCGCGGCGATCTGGCCATCGAGGCCGACATCGCGTCCGACACCGCTTCGGTCAGCCCGCTGGTGGAGCTGTTGCTGGCTGCCGCGCCGTCGACCCGGTGGATGCGCGACGCGACGCGAGGCGGGGTGGGCACCGTCTGCAACGAACTGGCCCAGGCCTGCGGTCTGGGGGTGCTGCTCGAAGAGGAGCGACTTCCCGTGCGGCCCATGGTCAACGGCGCGTGCGAGCTGCTCGGCATCGACCCGCTCTACGTCGCCAACGAGGGCAAGTTCGTCGCGGTCGTCGCGCCGGAGGAGGCCGACGCCGGGCTGGCCGCGCTGCGGGCGCACCCCCTGGGCGCCGACGCGGCCGAGGTCGGGGAAATCGTCGCCGAGCCGGCCGAAAGCGTGGTGCTGCGCACCGGGTTCGGCGGGACGCGGATCGTCGACATGCTCGTCGGGGATCCGCTGCCGCGAATCTGTTAGGCGTGGCGGGTGGCGACAAGAAAGGAAGGGAGGCGCGCATGTGTCTTGGAATTCCGGGCCGGATCGTCGAGATCACTGATCCCGCAAACTATTTGGCGAAGGTCGACGTCAGCGGCGTGCAGCGCACCATCAGCGTGCGGCTGCTTCAGGACGACATGCCCGAGCCCGACGACTGGGTCCTTGTCCACGTCGGGTTCGCGATGGCCAAGATCGACGAGACGGAGGCGCTGCTCACCCTGGCCGCCGTTCAGAAACTCGGGGACGCCTACGACACCGAGATCCAGGCCTTCGACTCGTCGTCGATCGTCTGACCAGGAGGGGCCATGAAATTCGTTGACGAGTTCCGTGATCCGGCCGCGGCGCGAAAGCTGCTGGGCGCCATCGGGCGTTTGGCCGGCACCGACGGTGAGCAGTTCAAGTTCATGGAGGTGTGCGGCGGGCACACGCACACCATCTACCGGCATGGCATCGAACACCTGCTGCCCGAGAACGTCGAACTGGTGCACGGCCCCGGGTGCCCGGTATGCGTGATCCCGATGGGCCGCATCGACGACGCGATGTGGCTGGCCGGCCAGCCCGACGTGATCTTCACTTGCTTCGGCGACATGATGCGCGTGCCCGGCTCGAACGGCAGCCTGTTGGACGCCAAGGCGCGCGGCGCCGACGTACGATTCGTCTACTCGCCGCTGGACGCGCTGAAGATCGCGCTCGACAATCCCGACAAGCATGTGGTGTTCTTCGCCATCGGGTTCGAGACCACCGCGCCGTCGACGGCCGTGACCCTGGTGCGGGCGCGAGACCTGGCGCTGACCAATTTCAGCGTGTTCTGCAACCACGTGATGATCGTTCCGCCGATCAAGGCCATCCTGGAGTCGCCGGACCTGCGGCTGTCGGGGTTCATCGGCCCGGGACACGTCTCGACGGTGGTGGGCAACCGCCCCTACCGGTTCGTGCCCGAGGTGTACCGAAAGCCGTTGGTGGTGGCCGGCTTTGAGCCGCTGGACATCCTGGCGGCGGTCGCGATGCTGTTGACTCAAATCCGCGAGGGCCGCTGCGAGGTGGAGAACCAGTACACGCGCGTGGTGCCCGAACACGGCAACCCGGCCGCTCTGGCGTTGATGGGCAAGGTTTTTGCATTACGTCCCCACTTCGAATGGCGCGGGCTGGGCTTCATCTCCCAGAGCGCGCTGCGGCTGCACGACGACTTCGCGGGATTCGACGCCGAGTTGCGATTCTCGATGCCCGGCGTGCGGGTCGCAGACCCCAAGGCGTGCCAGTGCGGCGAGGTGCTCAAGGGCGTGCTGAAGCCTTGGGAATGCAAGGTTTTCGGGACCGCGTGCACCCCGGAGACCCCGATCGGCACCTGCATGGTGTCCCCCGAGGGGGCGTGCGCGGCCTACTACAACTTCGGCCGGTTGCACCGTGACGCCGTCAAGCTCGTCGGCCGAGCGTGACACCCGACAGCCGCGGCGTGGAGATGTTCGCCCGCTACGCCCACGCGCCCAACGCGCTGGGCTATTGCGGGCCCCCGCTGGGCGCCACCCTGCGCGACGGTTCGCAGGACGAGGTGCGCCGGGCGGCGACCAAGTTCTCCGGGGCCTGGCCGTACCTGCGGGTGCTGTCGGCGCTGACCGGGATCGCCGACCCGCTGGACTATCGACTGGTCGAGTCGTACTGGCTGGGCGGCGGCGTCGGGGCCGACCTTGACCCGCAAAGGTTCTTCGACGCGTTGCTCGCGATCATCGGCCCGCAGGCGGGCCGCTACTGGTCACACCTGACGCCGGACCTCGCCCGGGAGGCCGCCGCCAATCACAGTTTCCATGTGTTCGGCGTGTACCCGTGGACGCGGTTTTTGGGCCGGGGTATGGACGAGCATCCCCTCAAGGTGCTCGACAACTGCCGCATCACCTGGGGGACCGTGCTCACCCGCGACCACGACCGGATCGAGGTGCGGTGCCGGCACCTGGTGCTCGACGGTCAGGCGCTGGCGCTGTCCGAACCATCGACCCGGTCGTTCGACGTCTGGACCGACGGCTACAGCGCCGTGCCCGACGTGGCCGCCGGCGACGAGGTCGCGTTGCACTGGGGGCGGCTGTGCGGCCGGCTCGGCGCGCAACAGGTAAGCGCCCTCGCCGACGCCACCGATCGCCAGCTGCGCGTGACGAGCGAGCGACTGGCGCATGTTTAGCGGTGATCGCGAGCGCGGCCCTGCCGGGCGAGGCGGGTCGCCGCCATTGGGGGTCGGCCCGTGCCAGACTGGCCCCCGTGCCTGGTTCCCTCTGCGATGTGTTGCCCGCCGCCGGGGCGCTGCTCGGCGCGCCGGGCGCCGTCGACAAGCTGGGCCTGACCGATTGGCTCGGCGCCGACCAGGTCGATCGCGTCGCGGTCGTGCTGGTCGACGGCCTGGGGTGGCACCTGCTCGGCGAGCTGGCCGGCAGCGCGCCGCTGCTGGCCGCCGTGGCGGCGGGCCAGGTAGGCCGCCTCACGGAGCTCACCTGCACCTTTCCGTCGACCACCCCGACCAGCCTGGTGTCGATGGGCACGGGGGCGCAGCCGGGCGAGCACGGGATCCTTGGGTTCACGCTCAACGTTCCCGGCTCGGACCGGGTGATCAACCACATCCTCTGGCGCGACGACCCACCGCACACCGAGTGGCAGCCGTTACCGACCTGGTTCGGGCGGCTCAACCAGGCCGGCGTCAGCGCGCGGGCCGTGTTGCCAGCCGCGTTCATGGGTAGCGGGCTGACCGACGCGGCGTACCGGGGCGCCGAATTCCGCCCGATCCAGCCGACGGACGACAACGCCCAGCGGGTCGCCGACGAGTTGCGGACGGGGCCGGGACTGGTCTACGGCTACACCGCGGCCCTGGACACCGCGGCCCACGCCTTCGGCGTCGGATCGCCCCAATGGCACGACGCCGCTGCCCAGGTCGACACGCTGCTGACCCGGCTGGTCGAGGCGCTGCCCCCGACCGCGGCGCTGCTGGTGACCGCCGACCACGGCGGTTTCAACGTTCCACCCGGCGCGCGGGTGGATCTCGACACCGATCCGCGGCTGGGTGCGGGGGTCCGCGTCGTCGCCGGCGAACCGCGGGTCCGTTACCTGCACACCGAACGGGGTGCGGCGGCGGATGTCCAGGCCGCCTGGAGCGAAGTACTCGACGGCCGGGCGCACATCTACAGCCGCGACCAGGCCGTGGCGACCGGGATGTTCGGGCGGGTCAGCCCGGCGCACCTGCCGCGTATCGGTGACGTCGTCGCCGTCTGCACCGGCGACGCCGCCGTGCTGGCCACGGGGCACGAACCGCCGGAATCGGCCCGCCTCATAGGTTTTCACGGCGCGGCGACACCCGCCGAGATGGCCATCCCGCTGATCGCTGTCAAATCCCCCGCCACCGACCGTTGATCGCTGCCGGCATCGGCGCCGGGGGCGTGGCCGGCATCACCCCGGGAGCGACATCGGTCGGGTGATCGTGAAACCCACACCGGACTTTGATCGTTTTCACAGCTCGCAGGCGTTGGCGCCCAAGCCTGGTGTTGTAAGTTCGGGCCACTGTGACAGTCGAAGGCGCCCTTGGAGATCGGCGATGGCGGTCAGCCATCGCGATCGTCGCGGCGCTGTGCGTGTTCTGCGCGGTGACCGCGGGCTGGGCGTCGCGCGGGACCGCCGTGGCCGGCGTCGGGCCGCCGCACCTTGCCGTGGCCCAGGGAGCCGCGCATCCCGGGGTCGATCCGGCGCGGGTGCATACCAGCGACATGGGCCTTGGCGCGCAACACTTTTCCTCCGGCTCCGCGCCGACGCATCACAGCACCACCAAGAACGCGTGGATGACGCGGGACCGGCCGCCTACGTGGGCGCGCTCGTCACCACCGTCGCTGGACTCGCCGTTACCGACTTCGTTCGCGGCCGCCGCGTTTCGGCTTCCCCGTCCCCCGTCGCGTGCGCCCGGGGCGGTGCCACTGCACCGGCATCTGTTGACGCAGCTCTGCGTCGCTCGTTGCTGACGGCTAGGCAACCCGCGGCAACCGCCGTCGCCGCACTGCCGCAATTGCAAGTCGGCCTGTAACCCCCGCGCCTACGTCCCAACAGAAGAGTCCACGTTCCGGGCTTAGCGCGCCGTCGTTAGGCAGAGATAGCTATGAATTTCACCACGCTCCCACCCGAGGTCATCTCCGGCCAACTCCATGACGGCCCCGGTTCGCGGTCGATGACCGAAGCCGCGGACGCCTGGGCCCGGCTGGCCACTCGGCTGCACACCGCGGTCGCGGATTACCGGGCGGTGACCTCGAAGCTGGTCGCCGACTGGCAGGGCCCCGCACCCGCGCCGCAAGGCACGGCGTCCTATGTCGAATGGCTCAGCGCCACGGCGATGCGGGCCGAGCAGGCGGCCGCCCAGGCCGCCGCGGCGGCGCGTGCGCACGAGACGGCGTTGGCGGCGACGGTGCCGCCGCCGACGATCGCCGCCAATCGCGTGCTGCTCAGGTCGCTGATCCTGGCGAATCCCCTGGGCCTGGCCGGTCCGGCGATCGCGGACACCGAGGCCGAGTACGAGCGGATGTGGGCCCGGGGCGCCGCGGCCATGTACGACTACGCCGAAGCCTCGGCGGACGCCGCGGACCTCACCGCGTTCAGCTTGCCGCCCGGCCGCGCGGCGCACGGCACGTGGGCGCTGGACTCGGCTCCGGAGGTCGTGGCCGCCGGTCGGCAGTTGATCTCCGCGGTCCCCGGCGCGCTGCGGGCGCTGTCCTCGTCTCCGCTGGCCACATTCGACGTCTCCCTCGCGTCGGCGACCTGCCAACTGTCGAAACTGAGCTCTCTGACGGCGCCGTCGGGTGTCGCGATCGCCCACCTGAATTCGCTCAACAAGGCGGCCGCCCTGCAATGCCTGCTGCCCAATCGGCGCGCGGCGCTCGACGCGGCGATCACCCTGGCCCGCGGGCGCGCGACGTCGGTCGGGGCGTTATCGGTACCCCGGGCCTGGGTGGCGGCCGCGGCGCCGCTGGCGGTCTGCCCGGGAACGGTCGCCTAGCCGCGCTCAGCTCGCGCGGTCGCGTAGGACCGCGCGGCGTCCACGATCGCGGCGAAAAGGCGCATGTCGTCCAGGGACTGTTCCGGATGCCATTGCACCGCAAGGACAAAGCTGTCACCGGGCAGCTCCAGCGCCTCGACCACGCCGTCGGAGTCCCGGGCGCTGACCACGAGGCCCTCGCCGACCTTGTCGATCGCCTGATGGTGGTAACACAGCGCGGCGGTGGACTCCCCCACCAGAGCGGCCAGCCGGCTGCCCGCAACCGTGCGCACCGGCAATTTCGTGAACACGCCGTTGCCCGCGCGATGGCCGTCGTGGCCGAGGACGTCGGGCAGGTGCTGGTGCAGCGTGCCGCCGAGCGCCACGTTGAGGACCTGCGCGCCGCGGCAGATGCCCAGCACCGGCAAGCCCCGGTCCAGCGCGCCGCGCAACAATGCGAACTCCCAGGCGTCGCGGTCGGCGCGCGGCCGGTCGGTGCTCGGATGCGGGCGCTGGCCATACCCGGCGGGGTCCAGGTCGTAGCCGCCGGTGATCACCAGGGCGTGCAGGCCGTCCAGGATCGAACCGACGGTCTGCGGTTCCGCCGGTTGGGGTGGCAGCAATACCGCGGCCCCGCCGGCCATGACGACGCCCTGGAAGTAATCGGCGGGCAGGTAGCCCGCGGGCATGTCCCAGATCCCGGTCCGGACCCGCTCCAGGTATGAGGTCAGGCCCACCACCGGGCGCCCTGGGGCGTTCACAACCGCGCGTCCTTTCCCGATTTCATGTCGAGCGACCGCTCAGCGCAGGCGCTCCGGGCTCCGTTCGACACGGTACCGCCCCGGGCTGATCGGTGCCGCCCGCGCTCGACGGTGCGCGGAGCGGCCGGCAAAGCGCTTGTGCGAGTGAGCCTTCGGCGCGCCTGGTCGGCTTACCAGGTACTGGTGCGCAGCACGATCTCGGCGGCCAACTGTGCCGTCGACTCCTGCACCGTGCGCCTCCCCAGGTGCACCACGCGGTATTCCGCGTAGACGTACTGCTGGCTGGCGCGGGCCACCGCGCGCGCCGCCGGAGAACTGACCAGCACGGTGGTGCCGATCTCCACCGGCGGGCAGTGGCCGTCGCGAACCACACCGTCGCGGTCGGCCGCCCGCGGGTGCCCGCGGTCGATCACGACCAGGCCGACGAACCGGCCCAGCTTCGTCGCCGCCAATTCCCAGGCCAGGTCGCCGCCGGCGCGGTCGCCCACCACCACGGCCCAGCCGATTCCCAGCGCGTCGAGGATGCCGATCACCGACTTGGGGGTCAGGCGCGCGTCGAGTCCGATGACAACGGTCCGCAGCGATGCCGTGTGCAGACGTTCGCAGACCGCGTCGTACGCGGCGGGAACGCGTTCCTCGTCCCCCAGGATGACCACCACGACGCCCTGCTCGGGACCAGCCACCGCCACCGGGACGGGGAACCCGTCGAGCGTGGTCATCATTGAGGGCATTAACGCACGCTACAGCGGTTCGGCGTGCGCGCGCGAGGATTTGTCGAATTCCGTGCGCGCCCAACGGGTTTTGCGTCGCCGTAAATTCGATGGTGGTGCGTGCTCATACCGTGAACCCCCTACGGCCGCAACTGGGTTGCGATGTGTGGTCGGCGTGGCCGCGGACCGTCGAGCAGGCCGAGAACCGCGTCGATGTCGAGATGGTCGGCCAGCAGATCGGCGACCGTGTCCAGCTGGGCGTCGCGTCGCGCGGAGACGTCGGTGTGGGCGACGACGAACCCGCCGCGGCCCGCTGCGGCCGCGACGCCGGTGAGCCAGGCGCGGCGGAAGTCGTCGTTGTCGAGCAGGCCATGCCAGTGGGTACCGAAGACCGCGCCCCGCGCGAGGCCGTGCGGTTCGCAGTCGCGCCCGGCCTCCGCGCCGAACCAGCTCGCCTCGGCGCAGCGCGACACCCGGCCGTGATGGATTTCGTAGCCGGCGAGCGGCCGTGGCCAGCGACGCAGAACCTTGGCCTCGCCGAAGGCGATATCCGCGTTCAACAGCCCCAGCCCCGCGACGCTGCCCGCCCCGGACTCCACGGTGTCGTCGATGCGCCGGCACAGCATCTGGAAGCCCCCGCAGATTCCCAGCACCGGCTTGCCGGCCGCGGCGTGCGCGGTGATCGCGTCGGCCAGGCCGCCGTCGCGTAGCCAGGCCAGGTCGGCGACGGTGGATTTGCTCCCGGGAATCACGACCAGGTCGGTGTCGGCCAGGTCGGCGGAGTCGGTGGTCCAGCGCACGACGACGCCCGGTTCGCACGCCAGCGCCTCGACGTCGGTGGAGTTGGAGATCCGGGGCAGCCGGATCGCGGCCACCCGCAGCCACTGGCGCCCGCGCGGCGGCGCCGGGGTGCCGACGATGCGGTGCGCGACCACCGACAACGAGTCCTCGGCGTCCAGCCACAACTCGTCGGAGTACGGCAGCACCCCGTAGGTCGGGCGCCCGGTCATCGCCTGCAGTTGCCGCAGCCCGGGTTCCAGCAGAGCGGGATCGCCGCGGAATTTGTTGACCACGAAGCCGGCGATCAGCTCTTGGTCGTCGGGATCGAGCACGGCGACCGTCCCGAACAGGTGGGCGAGCAGCCCGCCGCGGTCGATGTCACCAACCAGGATCACCGGCAGGTCCGCGGCCCTGGCCAGGCCCATGTTGGCCAAATCCGTGGCACGCAAATTAATTTCGGCTGGCGAGCCAGCGCCTTCGCAGATGACGGCATCGAATTCGTCACGCAGGCCGGATAATTCGTCCGCGACGATCCCCGCGAGGCGGTCGCGATGCTCCACATAGCTTGCCGCCGTGACCGAATCGGCGACCTGGCCCCGGATCACCAGCTGCGACGACCGATCGCTGCCCGGCTTGAGCAGGATCGGATTGAACCGCACGCTGGGCTCCAGCCCCGCCGCCCGCGCCTGCAATGCCTGTGCCCGGCCGATCTCGCCGCCCTCGACGGTGACCACGGAGTTGTTGGACATGTTCTGCGCCTTGAACGGCGCCACCCGAACGCCGCCGCGCGCCAGCAACCGGCACAGGCCCGCGACCACCACCGATTTCCCGGCGTCGGAGCTGGTGCCGGCGACCAGCAGCGCCCCGCTCAAGGGTTCATGGCTCTCTTAAACGGAGGTGAGGATTTCGACGCCGGTGTCGGTCACCAGCAGGGTGTGCTCGAACTGCGCGGTCCACTTGCGGTCCTTGGTGACCACGGTCCACCCGTCGTCCCAGATCTCGTAGTCCAGGCTTCCGAGGTTGATCATCGGTTCGATGGTGAATGTCATGCCCGGCTGCATGATGGTGGTCACCGACGGCTGGTCGTAGTGCAGCACCACCAAGCCGTTGTGGAACGTGGTGCCGATGCCGTGCCCGGTGAAGTCGCGAACCACGTTGTAGCCGAACCGATTCGCGTAGGCCTCGATGACGCGGCCGACGACCGAAAGCGCCCGTCCCGGCTTGACGGCGTTGATCGCGCGCATCGTCGCCTCCCGGGTGCGCTCCACCAGCAGCCGGTGCTCCTCGGAGACGTCGCCGGCGAGGAACGTCGCGTTGGTGTCGCCGTGCACCCCGTCGATGTAGGCCGTGACGTCGATGTTGACGATGTCGCCGTCGGCGATCACCGTCGAGTCGGGGATGCCGTGGCAGATGACCTCGTTGAGCGACGTGCAGCACGACTTCGGGAAGCCCTTGTAGCCCAAGGTCGACGGGTAGGCGCCGTGGTCGATCATGTACTCGTGGGCGATCCGGTCCAGTTCATCGGTCGTCACCCCCGGCGCCACGGCTTTGCCCGCCTCCTGCAGGGCGCCCGCCGCGATCCGGCCGGCGACCCGCATCTTCTCGATCACCTCCGGCGTCTGCACCCACGGCTCGCTGCCCTCGCGCACGCTGGACTTCCAGGCGTATTCCGGGCGGGGGATGCGGCCGGGCACCGGCAGAGTTGGGGACAACTCTCCGGGGGAAAGCGCGGTGCGAGCAGGCATGCCGACCAGCTTAACCGCGTTCGCTTGGCGCAGCTCGGGTGTGTCAGCGGCTTTGAGCGTGAGCGGGCGCCACAGCTCCACGATCGCCGCCGCCAGTGCACACGCAATGCCATCAGCTCACGCGATGAATGGCCTCGGCGGGTTCACCAGACCTTCGCCGAAGTCTCGAAACCAGACCCCGAGAAACCGCGCCGCCGTGGCAGCATTACCGCTAGCGCCAGTATTCGGCCCCTGATCGACCGAAGGAGCGTCAGGACGATGCGAGCGATGCGGTCCCTCGTCGCCGACAGGGTTGGCGAACCGACCGAGGTCCTGAAACTGCAGACCCGCCCGATTCCGGAGCCCGGTCCCGGCCAGGTCCGCGTCCGGGTGTCAGCGGTACCTGTCGAGGCCAGCGATCTGCACACCATCCGCGGCCGGTACGGGTTCACCCCGGAGTTCCCCGCGGTGCCCGGAATCGAATCCGTCGGTGTGATCGACGAACTTGGTGCCGGTGCGGACGGTCTGATCGTCGGACAGCGCGTCATGACGGTCGGAGTGACGGGCACGTGGCAGGAATACGTTGTCGCCGATGCCTCGCGGGTCCTGCCTGTTCCTGCGGGCATGAGCAATTCCACGGCCGCCCAAATTCTCAGTAATCCGCTCACCGCGGTGATCTTGACCGGCGATGAGCTTGATGTTCAACCGGGTGAATGGCTACTTCAGACCGCGGCCGGTTCAATCGTGGGCCGGTCGGTCATCCAACTCGGAGTGCACGTCGGCTTCAAGACGCTCAACGTGGTTCGCCGTCGATCCGCGGTCGGGGAGATCCTCGCGGCCGGGGGCACCGCGGTGATCTGCACCGAGGACGAGGACCTGCGCGAGCGGGTGGCCGAAATAGCGGGCCACGACGGCGTGTCCAAGGCGATCGACTGTGTCAGCGGTCAGGTGGGCGCGGACGTGTCGCGCGCGCTGGCGCCGGGCGGTGAGCTGGTCGTCTACGGCGCGCTGTCCACGCATCGCCAGACCGATCCCGACAAGCTCACCGTGCCGATCTTCGCGCGCTCACTGATCTACGAAACCAAGACAGTTCGGGGGTTCTGGCTGTTCCGCTGGTTGACCGAATCCCCGAAGGATCGGACAGCCGAAACGATCAACCGGACAGTTCAGCTCGCCGACAGCGGCGCGCTGCGCGTGCCGGAGGGCCAGCCCATCCCCGTGGAAAACTTCAGCGAGGCAGTCGATTTGGCCGAGGCTCCCGCTCATGGGGGCAAGCCGCTGCTGGTGTTCGAGCACTAAGACTGTTCCCCGCGATACCAGGATCAACAAGGTTGCTCTGCCGAGCCCCGGTCCGGAATTGGCATTACCGGCAAAACGCTTCGGGTGGGCGAATGATCCATGCGCAGTTCGTCGCCGGGCTGATGAACGTGCGCACATCGCGGCGTCTGAATCTACTGCTTGGAGTGTGAGCGTGGGACGCCACAGCTTCACAATCGCCGCCGCCAGTTCACGCGCAACGCCGCTGGCTCACACGCAAAGCGCGATCAGCCCGAGCGGCGGCGTAGGAGCGAGCGCCGCGGCCCGCGGATGATCAGCGACCCGCACACCACCCGGCCCGTCAACACGACGTGCGGCGTGCCCTCGCCGGGCGCGCCCTTGCGGCGGTCGCTGGCGCTGCCGACGTAGACCTCGACGTCGTCGATCGACGCGCTGGCGCCGTCGGGCAACCGGACCTCCACCGAGCCGAACCGCATGTCGAGCTCGATGATCACCACCGGCCCCGCGAACCGGGCCCGGGTGAGGTCGAGGTGCACCGAGCCGAGCCGGCGCACCAGCGCCAGCCGGGTCGGCACCGTCCACTCGCCGTGGCGCTTGAGCGAGCCGGCCCAGCCACGCAACTCCACCCGGTCGGCGGCGGACGAGACGAACGCGCCCGGCCCGGGCAGGTCACCGACCAGCCCGTCCAGCTCGCTTCGGGTGCGGGCGTAGGACACCTGGGTCGAGCGCTGCTCGAACTCGTCGATGTCGAGCAGGCCGAGCGCGACGGCGTTGTGCAGCCGGCGCATCGTGCCGTTCCGGTCGGCGTCGGAGACCCGTAGCGAAAGCATGTCCCCGCCGGTATCGGTCATGCTCGCAAATTTACCGCTGTTGGGCCCCCCGGGACCGGGCAGTTCAGGCCAGGTAGCCCGGCGGCATGGACTCGAACATGAATTTTGTCATCCGCACCGCCCACTCCGAGCTGCCACCCCCGACGATCAGCGCGGCGAAGGCCAGGTCGCCCCGGTACCCGGCGAACCAGGAGTGCGATCCGCCAGGGAACTCGGCCTCACCGGTCTTCCCGTAGATCTCGCCAAGGCCGTTGATCTCCTTGGCGGTCCCGTTGGTCACCACCAGGCGCATCATCGGCCGCAGCGCGTCGACCATCTTCGGGCTGATCGGGGTGTCTGGGACGTCCGGGCCCTCGACGGTCGTCGGGCGGCCGGCGATCAGCTGCGGCACCGGGGTCTTGCCGGCCGCGACCGTGGCCGCCACCAGCGCCATGCCGAACGGGCTCGCCAGCACCTTGCCCTGGCCGAAGCCGTCCTCGGTGCGCTCGGCTAGGTCCACCGTCGGCGGCACCGACCCGGTCACGGTGGTCAGGCCGTCAACGGTGTAGTCGAGCCCGATGCCGTAGCGGGTGGCCGTTTGAGTCAGGCCACGGGGCGGCATCCTGCTGCTCAGCTCGGCGAACGTGGTGTTGCACGAACTGGCGAACGCGCGGGACATGGGCACCACGCCGAGGTCGAAGCCGCCGTAGTTGGGAATCGTGCGGTGCCCGATGTCGATGTGGCCCGGACAGCCCAACATCGAGTTGGGCGTGGCCATGTCGCGGTCGATGGCCGCGCCCGCCGTGATCATCTTGAACGTCGACCCCGGCGGGAACAGGCCGTTGGTGGCCGGCAGGCCGTCGGCGTCGGCGCCCTTGTTCTGCGCGATCGCGAGGATCTCCCCCGTCGACGGCTTGATCACGACGATCATCGCCTTGCCGCCCTTGTTGTCCACCGCGCGCTGAGCGGCGTTCTGCACGACCCGGTCCAGCGTGATCGACACCGACGGCGCCGGCGACCCCTCGACCTCGTGCAGCACGGCCACGTCGACGTTGTTCTGGTTGACGCTGACCACCCGCCAGCCCGCCTGGCCGTCGAGCTGGTCCATCACGGCCTTCTTCACCTCGCCGATGACGGCCGGCGCGAAATGCGGGTCGGTGGGCAGCATTTCGGGCTGTGGCGTGACGACGATGCCGGGCAGCCGGCCGATCGCGGGAAAGATCTTGTCGTTGTCGGCGGGAAGCAGCGTGACGCCCAGGTCCACCGGGTTGGGTGACGAGCTGGCCCGCTCGGCGAGCAGCTGCGGATCGGTCAACGTGTCGTTGAACGGCCGCAGCACGTCGACGATCGTGTGGGTGGTGAAGCTGAGCGACTGCGGCGTTCCTGCCTGGGTGGCGTCCAGCGTGTAGTGGTAGCGGTAGCCCGGCGCCAGCACGTCGGTGCCGCCGAGCTCGTTGACCGAGGCGCGGCGCGGCGCGTCGGCGCGCAACGCGAACGTCTGGTGCTCGCCCAGTTTGGGGTGCAGGCCGGTGGTGGTCCACCGAACCTCCCAGCGGCCCTCGTCGCGCGCCATCTTCAGCTGGCCGTCGTAGGTCCAGGTCCGGTTCTTGGGCAGGTGCCAGGTGAAGCGGTAGCCGACCGTGCCGGTGTCCTCGGCGTACTTGGCGTTGAGGATCTGCGTGTCGAGGTGACTCGCCTGCAGCCCCGCCCACGCCGCGTTGAGCGCTTCGCGGGCCTCGTTGGGGTTGTCGCTGAGTTGGGCGGCCGTGGCGGTGTCGCCGATCGCCAGGGCGGCGAAGAACTTCTCGGCCGCCGGGCCGGGGCCGTCGGGCCGCGGGGTGCACCCGGACATCGCGACGGCCGCAAGCAGCAATCCGGCCGCCACGATTACCAGTGGGGTTTTTGTGACCATTGGTACAGATGTTATGAAGCGCGGCGGGCGCACCGGCGTCGACACACCGAGACCCGACCGTTATGCACGCATTGGGCCGGCCGCTCCGTGCCGGCTGTGCGGCTAGCCGCACGTTCGATGCCGAGTGTGCGGCCAGCCGCACGCTCGCCCAGGAAGCTAGTCCAGCAGGACCGTCGCGAAGGTGCCCACCTCGGTGAAGCCGACCCGGGCGTACGCGGCGCGGGCGACGGTGTTGAAGCTGTTCACATAGAGGCTGGCGGTGCGCCCGCTGCCGACGATCACCGCGGCCACCGTCGCGGTGCCTGCGGTGCCGAGGCCCAGGCCCCGCCACTCGGGGTGCACCCACACCCCCTGGATCTGGCCCACGCCCGGCGACTGCGAACCCACCTCGGCCTTGAAGACGACCTGGCCGTGCTCGAAGCGGGCCCACGCGCGGCCGGCCGCGATGAGGCTGGCCACCCGGCGCCGGTATCCGCGACCGCCGTCACCGATCCGGGGGTCGACGCCCACCTCGCCGATGAACATGTCCACGGCGGCCACCAGATAGGCGTCCAGCTCGTCCGGCCGGACCTGCCGCACCCCGGCGTCGATGTCGCAGTTGGGATGGCGCGACAGCGCCAGCAGCGGCTGGTGATCGCGCACGTCACGGGCCGGGCCCCACGCCGACTCGAGCCGCTCCCACATCCGCATCACCAGGTCGGCCCGGCCGACCAGGGACGAACAGCGGCGGGTTCCGCTCATCGCCTCGTCGGCGAAGGCGTCCATGTCGGCCGCGGCGCCGCGCAACGGGATCAGGTTGGCGCCGGCGAAGCACAGCGACTCTTCCGCGCCGCGCACGGTCCACAGTTCGCCGCCGATGGAGTTGGGGTCGATGCCGTGGTCGGCCACCCGCGCCGCGACCATGCACGACCCGACGGGATCCTCGTCGAACACCCGCCACACGGCGGCGGCGTCGCGCACCACCGACACCCGTCGCTCGCCGACAAGGCGGAACAGGGGCGGAGCCGACATCTGGCGAACTCTCTGTGCTGCGAACTAAAGGACCGGCAACCGGGAACCGGCCCCCATCAGCTTACGGTCACGATCGGCGAACCGCTGGATGTTGTGTCAGGACCGTGATCGGCACCCATCTCCGAGGCCAACCGCATGGCCTCCTCGATGAGCGTTTCGACGATCTGCGCTTCGGGCACGGTCTTAATCACCTCGCCGCGAACGAAGATCTGCCCCTTGCCATTTCCCGATGCGACGCCCAGGTCGGCCTCGCGGGCCTCGCCGGGACCGTTCACCACGCAGCCCATCACGGCGACCCGCAGCGGGACGTCGAGGCCGTCCAGCCCGGCGGTGACCGCATTGGCCAGGGTGTAGACGTCGACCTGGGCGCGGCCGCAGGACGGGCAGGACACGATCTCCAGCCCGCGCGGCCGCAGGTTCAGCGACTCGAGGATCTGGATGCCGACCTTGACCTCTTCCACCGGCGGCGCGGACAGCGACACCCGGATGGTGTCGCCGATCCCCCGCGACAACAGCGCGCCGAAGGCGACCGCGGACTTGATGGTGCCCTGGAACGCCGGGCCGGCCTCGGTGACGCCGAGGTGCAGCGGGTAGTCGCACTGGGCGGCCAGCTGCTCGTAGGCGGCGACCATCACCACGGGATCGTTGTGCTTGACGCTGATCTTGATGTCGCCGAAGCCGTGCTCCTCGAACAGCGAGGCCTCCCACAGCGCGGACTCGACCAGCGCCTCGGGGGTGGCCTTGCCGTACTTCTCCATGAACCGCTTGTCCAGCGAGCCGGCGTTGACACCGATGCGGATGGGGATGCCGGCCGCGGCCGCGGCCTTGGCGACCTCGCCAACCCGGCCGTCGAATTCCTTGATGTTGCCGGGGTTTACCCGCACCGCGGCGCATCCCGCGTCAATGGCGGCGAAGATGTACTTGGGCTGGAAGTGGATGTCGGCGATCACCGGGATCTGGCTGTGCCGCGCGATCTCGGCCAGCGCGTCGGCGTCCTCCTGACGGGGGCAGGCCACCCGGACGATGTCGCAGCCGGCGGCGGTCAGCTCGGCGATCTGCTGCAGCGTGGTGTTGACGTCGTGGGTTTTGGTGGTGCACATCGACTGCACCGAAATCGGATAGTCGCTGCCCACGCCGACGTCGCGGACCATGAGCTGGCGCGTCTTGCGGCGGGGGGCGAGCGTGGGCGCCGGAGCGTCCGGCATGCCCAGGCCAATCGTCATTTGCGCCACTCCTCCTCATCGCTTCGTTCTGCATCGTCGCCGGCGCGGGTCACTTTTGTAGTTCCTTAGCTATTGGAAGAGCCTGATCGGGTTGACCAGATCAGCGGTCACGGTCAGCAACATGTACCCGACGACGAACACCAGCACCACATAGGTGGCGGGCATCAGCTTGAGGTAGTTCACCGGCGCGGCCGCGACCATGCCGCGCGCCGACCGGACGAGGTTGCGGATCTTCTCGAACACCGCGATGGCGATGTGGCCGCCGTCGAACGGCAGCAGCGGCACCAGGTTGATGGCGCCCAGGATAAGGTTCAGCTGGGCCAGGAAGAACCAGAACGCCACCCAGAGGCCGTGGTCGACGGTGTCGCCGCCGATGATGCTGGCGCCGACCACGCTCATCGGGGTCTGCGGGTCGCGCTGCCCGCCGCCGATCGCGTGCACCAGCGCACCCACCTTGGTCGGGATGGTGACCAGCGCCTTGCCCACTTCGCCGGTCAGGTCCCACGTGAACGCGAGGGTGGCCGGCACCGCGGAGAGCACCCCGTAGTGTGCGGGCGCGAGCTTGACGGCGGCCACGCCGATGGCGCCGACCGTGGCGGGGGCCGCCTGACCGCCCTGCCCGGCGGCCCCGTTGGCCAGGAAACGCTGGGTGGGCGTGACGTCGACGTAGGTGGTGATGGTGTTGCCGCCACGCTCGACGACGACCGGAACGGTGCCGTGCATCTTGCGGACCGCCGCGGCCATGTCCTCGAAGGTGGACACCGGGGTGTCCCCGACCTTGACCACGACGTCGCCGGCACGGATGCCGGCCACCGCGGCCGGACCGGGACCGGTGCAGTCCGCGATCTTTCCGGGGGCGACTTCAGGTGCGACACAAGCGGTTTCACCGATCACCGCCTTGGTCGGCGGGTGCAGGTTCGGCAGCCCCCAGACGAGCGCGATGCCATAGATCAGCACCAGGCAGATCAGGAAGTTCATCGCCGGACCGGCGAACAGCACCGCGACGCGCTTCCAGACGTCCTGCTTGTACATCGCCCGGTCGGTTTCGTCGGGCGCCAACTCCTCGACCGAGGTCATCCCGGCGATGTCGCAGAAGCCGCCCAGCGGCACGGCCTTGAGCCCGTACTCGGTCTCACCGCGCCGGGTCGACCACAGCGTCGGTCCGAACCCGACGAAATAGCGGCGGACCTTCATGCCGGTGGCGCGGGCGACCCACATGTGGCCGCACTCGTGCAGGGCCACCGAGATCAGGATGGCGAGGGCGAACAGCACAATGCCGATAACGAACATCATCTGGACTGCAGGACCTTTCTCACACCACTCCGGAGGCGTTGACGGAGGCCTCGGTGGGCCGTGCGTGTGCGACTCGATCGATTCGGCGCCTAGCCGTCTCCCTAGCCCAGCGCTGCGCGTCTAGTACCTCATCCACGTTAGCGGGTGAAACCGCCCATTGGTCGGCGGCGTGCAGCACGTCCGCGATGGTGTTGACGATGGCCGGGAACCCGACGCGGCCTTGCAGGAACGCCTCGGCGGCCTCTTCGTTGGCCGCGTTGTACACGGCGGTCATGCAGCCGCCCGTCTGGCCGGCATACCGGGCCAGCTCGACGGCGGGGAAAACTTCGCTGTCCAGCGGCTCGAATTCCCAGCTAGAGGCGGTGCTGAAGTCGCAGGAGCCCGCCGCCCCGGGAACCCGGGCCGGCCAGCCCAGGGCCAACGAGATGGGCAGCTTCATGTCCGGGGGGCTGGCCTGGGCGATGGTCGAGCCGTCGACGAAGGTGACCATCGAATGAACAATCGACTGGGGGTGCACGACGACCTCGATGCGGTCGTAGTCGATGCCGAACAGCAGGTGCGTTTCGATGAGCTCGAGACCCTTGTTGACCAGCGACGCCGAGTTCAGGGTGTTCATCGGGCCCATCGACCAGGTCGGGTGGGCGCCGGCCTGTTGCGGGGTGACGCCCTCGAGTTGGGCGGCGGTCCAGCCTCGGAACGGGCCGCCGGAGGCGGTCAGCACCAGCTTGGCGACCTCCTCGGGGGAACCGCCGCGCAGGCACTGCGCCAGCGCGGAGTGTTCGGAGTCGACGGGCACGATCTGACCTGGCCGCGCGGCCTTGAGGACCAGCGGCCCCCCGGCGACCAGGGACTCCTTGTTGGCCAGGGCCAGCCGGGCGCCCGAATCCAGCGCGGCCAGCGTCGGCCGCAGGCCCAGCGCGCCCACCAGCGCGTTGAGGACGACGTCGGCCTCGGTGTCGTGCACCAGGCGGGTCACCGCCTCGGGGCCGCGGTAGGGGACGTCGGCGATCTGGGCCGCGCGTTCGTCGGCGACGGCGACGTTGGTGACGCCGGTCTCGGCGCGCTGCCGCAACAGGGTGTCCAGGTTGGCGCCGCCCGCTGCCAGGCCGACCACCTCGAAGCGGTCGGGATTGGCCGCTATCACCTCCAGCGCCTGCGTGCCGATCGAGCCGGTGCTGCCCAGCACCAGCACGCGCAGGCGGCCCTCCGGTGTCGCGGTTGTCACTCGTTCATTGTGCCCGCTCGGTCGGCGCAACGGGTGTGCCAGAATCTCCCTACCAGCCGATCACGAAAGGGACTCACCGTGGCCAGTACCGAGGTGGAACAGTTCACCGGCGTCGACACCGTCGAGGTGCCGTCGGCGGCGTGGGGTTGGAGCAGGATCAACCACCGCACCTGGCACATCACCGGCCTGGTCATCTTCGGGTTCCTGCTGGCGATGCTGCGCGGAAACCACGTCGGCCACGTCGAGAACTGGTTCCTGATCGGGTTCGCCGCGTTGGTGCTCATCGTCCTGGTCCGCGACCTGTGGGGCCGCCGCCGGGGCTGGATCAGGTAGGGCGCCTACCCGCCTTCGGCGGCCAACTGTCCGCAGGCCCCCGCCAAATCGCCTGCGCTCCAGCTACCCGCCTTCGGCGGCCAACTGTCCGCAGGCCCCCGCCAAATCGCCTGCGCTCCAGCTACCCGCCTTCGGCGGCCAACTGTCCGCAGGCAGCGCTGATCTCGCGGCCGCGCGTATCCCGCACGGTGCACGACACCCCGTGCGCCCGCACCCGCCGGACGAACTCCCGCTCCGCCGCCTTGGGGCTGGCGTCCCACTCGCTGCCCGGGGTCGGGTTGAGCGGGATCAGGTTCACATGCACCAGCGGGCCGAGCGCCCGGTGCAGGCGTTTGCCCAACAGGTCGGCCCGCCACGGCTGGTCGTTGACGTCGCGGATCAGCGCATACTCCACCGAGACCCGGCGGCCGGTGACGTCGGCGTAATACCGGGCCGCGTCGAGCGCCTCGGTGATCTTCCACCGGTTGTTGACCGGCACCAGCGTGTCGCGCAATTCGTCGTCGGGCGCGTGCAACGACAGCGCCAGCGTCACCCCGAGCCGCTCGTCGGCCAGTTTGCGGATGGCCGGGGCCAGGCCGACGGTCGACACCGTGACCGAGCGGGCCGAGATGCCGAAGCCAAGCGGTGGCGCTTCGGTGATACGCCGCACCGCTGCTACCACCCGCGCGTAGTTGGCCAGCGGCTCGCCCATGCCCATGAACACGACGTTGGAGAGCCGATCGCCGAAATCGTCCCGCAGGGCCACCGCGGCGGAGCGGACCTGCTCCAGGATCTCCGCGGTGGACAGGTTGCGAGTCAGTCCCCCCTGCCCGGTCGCACAGAACGGGCAGGCCATGCCGCAGCCGGCCTGCGAGGAGATGCACACGGTGTTGCGCTGCGGGTAGCGCATCAGCACCGACTCGAAGGTCGTCCCGTCGGTGCCGCGCCACAACGTCTTTCGGGTCTGCCCCGCATCGCAGGTGACCTCGGCGGCCGAGGTGAGCAGGCGCGGGAACAACGCGTCAGCGATCCGGTCCCGCACGGCCCCGGGCAGGTCGGTCATCTCGCGTGGCTCGGCGATCAGGCGGCCGTAGTACTGCTGCGCGAGCTGCTTGGCGCGAAACGCCGGCAGGCCGAGCTCGGCGACGGCCGAGGCGCGGCCGTCCGCGTCCAGGTCGGCCAGGTGCCGGGGCGGCTTGCTGGGACGGGGTTCGGTGAAGACGAGTTGTTGGACCATGTCCAGTCCAGTATCGGCCCTTCTCAGGGCACGAGTGTCAGCACCGTCCACGCGGCGACCGCCGACGGCAGCACGCCGTCCAGGCGGTCCATCAGGCCGCCGTGGCCGGGCAGCAGGCGGCCCATGTCCTTGATGCCGAGATCGCGCTTGATCTGCGACTCGACGAGATCGCCAAGTGTGCAGGTGAGCACCAAGATCACGCCCAGCACCGCACCGATCCACGGCGGCTTGCCGGCCAGGAACGTCGCGGTCAAAATCGCCGCGGTGATCCCGAATAAGAGCGAACCGGCGAAACCCTCCCACGACTTCTTCGGGCTGATCGCGGGCACCATCGGGTGCTTGCCGAACAGCACGCCGACGGCGTAGCCGCCCACGTCGGAGGCGACGACGGTGACCATCAGGCAGAACACCCGGCCCGCGCCGTCCTTCGGGTAGACGAGCAAGGCGCCGAAGGAGGCGAACAGCGGCACCCACGCGGCCAGGAACACCGTCGCGGAGGCGTCGCGCAGGTAGTTGGCCGACGGGGACCCGGCGAACGGCTCGGGTCGCCTGCTGTTGTCCTGCATGAACAGGCGCCAGACGTTGCACACCACCACCGTGGCGCCGAAGCCGGCCAGGGCGCCGGCGGCGTGGAACGGCCACGTCAGCCAGATGGTGGCCTGACCGCCGATCAGCAACGGGATCAGCGGGATGACGTATCCGGCCTCGCGCAGCCGTCGTACCACCTCGTGGGTGGCGACGGGGATGGCGACCGCGACGATGGCAACCCAGAAGCGCGGGGCGAACACCAGCGTGACGATGAGCACGCCGCCGATCCCCGCCCCCACCGCGATGGCCGCACGCAGGTCGCGTCCCGCGCGGGAGGTCTTCTTGGCCGGCTGCTGCGCGGTCGTCTTGCCCTCACGCGCCGGCTCGTCGGGCGTGCTGGCTGCGCCGGTGGTTGCCACGGACCTGGGTGAACTTAGCTGCTGAGCGGCCGCTAGACCTCCAGCAGCTCGCTTTCTTTGTGCTTGACCAGGTCTTCGATCTGGGTGACGTACTGGTGCGTGGCCTTGTCCAGGTCCTTCTCGGCGCGGCCGACCTCGTCCTCGCCGGCCTCGCCGTCCTTGCGGATGCGGTGCAACTCCTCCATCGCCTTGCGGCGAATGTTGCGCACCGACACCTTGGCGTCCTCGCCCTTGCCCTTGGCCTGCTTGACCAGCTCGCGGCGACGCTCCTCGGTGAGTTGCGGCACCGCCACCCGGATCAGGGTCCCGTCGTTGGTGGGGTTGACGCCCAGATCCGAGTTGCGGATCGCGGTTTCGATCGCGCCCAGCTGACTGGCTTCGTACGGCTTGATCACCACCAGCCGTGCCTCGGGAACGTTGATGCTGGCCAGCTGCGTGATGGGGGTGGTGGCGCCGTAGTAATCGATGGCGATCCGGGAGAACATGCCCGGATTGGCCCGGCCGGTTCGAATGGTTGACAAGTCGTCACGGGCGACCGCTACGGCCTTCTCCATTTTCTCTTCCGCGTCGAAGAGAGCCTCGTCAATCATCGTTCGCTCTTCCCCTCAGGTGGTGACCAGTGTCCCGATTTTCTCACCGGCGACCGCGCGGGCGATATTCCCATTGGTCAGCAGGTTGAACACCAGGATCGGCATGCCATTGTCCATGCACAGGCTGAACGCGGTGGCATCGGCCACCCTCAGCCCCCGGTCGATGACCTCGCGGTGACTGATCGCGGCGATCAGTTCGGCTTCGGGGTTCACCCTGGGGTCCTCGGTGAACACACCGTCGACCGCCTTGGCCATCAGGACGACGTCCGCGCGGATCTCCAGCGCGCGCTGCGCGGCCGTGGTGTCGGTGGAGAAGTAGGGCAGCCCCATGCCGGCCCCGAAGATCACCACGCGCCCCTTCTCCAGGTGACGGACGGCGCGCAGCGGCAGGTAGGGCTCGGCGACTTGTCCCATGGTGATCGCGGTCTGGACGCGGGTGACGATGCCTTCCTTTTCCAGGAAGTCCTGCAGCGCGAGGCTGTTCATGACCGTGCCGAGCATGCCCATGTAGTCCGAGCGGGTGCGTTCCATGCCGCGCTGCTGCAGTTGCGCGCCCCGAAAGAAGTTGCCGCCGCCGATGACGACGGCTACCTGGACACCGTCGCGAACCACCTCGGCTATCTGGCGGGCCACCCGCGCCACGACGTCGGGATCGAGTCCGACCTGGCCGCCGCCGAACATCTCACCGCCGAGCTTGAGCAGCACCCTGGCGTATTTGGGCCGCGGTCGCGGCTGCCCGGCAGCTGATCCGTTCTCCGCTGCCGATGCCTCCGGCTTCGAGGCCGCGGCTTGGGGCTCCCAGGACTCCGTCATAAGGCTCCTCGCATGAGAGTGCCATCCCGGGGTGACCTCTCCGGAACGGCATTTCACATCCTGCCTCATCGCAGCACAACGCGGCCTCGGCGGGGTGCGTTATCCGCAGAGTTGGCGATTGCGACGGCTTTTCGCGGCTATCGGCCCAGGTGAGCCCGCCGGCGCCGGCGGGTTCACCCCCTCCGGATCGCGGATGTTTGAGCGGTGCCCGACACGGGGAATCCGCACCATCGCGGTGGGGAATTACACGGTCTTGAGAAACAAGGGCCGGCCTTGCCGTATGACCGGACCGGTCGCCTCGGGCGATCGGCAGTGAGCGGGGATCGCTCAGGTACGCCTACGAGGAGGAACTTTCCATGGCGGACAACAACTCGGGACCTGCTGAAGCCGTCAAGGGCGTCGTCGAGGACGTCAAGGGCAAGGCCAAGGAGGCCGTTGGCGCGGTGACGGGTCGGGACGACCTCACCCGCGAGGGCCAGGCGCAGCAGGACAAGGCCGAAGCCCAGCGCGACGCGGCGAAGAAGGAAGCCCAGGCCGAGGCGGCCCGCGGCGGCGCCGACGCGGCTGAGCAGCGGCAGAAGGCCAATCAGTAACTTGCTGGGAGGATGGGTCCGGTCTGTGAAAACGGACCGGGCCCATCGACTTCTCCAGGACAGGACGATCCGATCCCATTAGCTGGGCCGATGCGGCCGCCGCTAATTCAACACAGTTTGCATAGTTTCGCGCGGAACGGGTAATCAGCGCTGCGCTTGCAGACATCTCCCAGAGGTGCCTACGGGCCGAGGTACCCACACGAAGCTTTTCCGGAGATGTCCTTGGACGTACTACTGCTGACCGACGCGGACGACTTCGATCGCGCTCTGCCACCGCTGAATTCGTTCGCTCGTATCATGCGGCGAGCGCCCCTCACCGGTGACGGCCACGGTCCCGCCCCATCCGGCGACGTGGCCATCGTCGACGCTCGTCGGGACCTCGCGGCGGCCCAGACCGCCTGCCGCCGCCTGACGACGGATACTCCGGCCACCGCGGTGGTGGCATTGGTGTCGCGAGCCGACGGCGTGACGGTCGACGGTGAGTGGAACGTCGACGACGTCATGCCGCCCGGCACCGACGCCGACGAGCTACAGGAACGGCTTGGACGGGCGATCGCGCACCGGCGCAGCGCGATCAACGGCAGTCTGAAATTCGGCCCCCTGCTGCTGCACCCGACCAGCCTCACCGGGTCGCTGGAAGGCAAGGACCTGGGTCTAACGCTGACCGAGTTCAGATTGCTGAGTTTCCTTGTGCAGCATGCCGGTCGGCCGTTTACCCGCACCCGGCTGATGCACGAGGCGTGGGGCTACGACTGCAACGGCCGAGTCCGTTCGGTCGATGTTCACGTCCGGCGGCTGCGGGCCAAGCTCGGTTCCCGGTATCAGTCGATGGTCGACACGGTCCGCGGCGTGGGGTACATGGCGGCGACCCCACCGCATCCGGAATGGATCATCAGCGACGAGTCGACGCGAATGATGGGGGCCACGCCGGCGCAGTGAATACCCGTGCGCGCGAAGCCTTTCCCGGTCAGCCGAAGAGTGGAAATGCGCGCTTGCGCGCGAGCGCGTCCATCCCTTCCTGGATGGCGTCCTGGACCTCGCGATACTTGCGGTCGACGTAGGCGTCGTCGTCGGCGCGCTCCGGGTCGTGGTCGAGCTCCACGGCCGGCATGAACCGCGTCCTGATCTTGGCCGGCAGCGGCAGCTGCGGCAGCGCCGCCGGCGCGATCCCCCATGGCAGTGAGACGGCCAACGGGAACACCTTGAGGCGCAGCAGGCGGTCCAGCTGTAGGGCCTTCGACAGCTTGTCGCCGCGGATCAGCACCGGCATCGCGTCGGCGCCGCCGACGGTGGCGATCGGCACGATGGGCACCCCGGCCCGAATCGCCATCTTGACGAAGCCTTTTCGGCCCGCAAGGTTGGCCTGGTCGCGCTCGGTCCAGGGGCGCAGCGAGTCCACTTCCCCGCCCGGCCACAGCGCGACGTCGCGACCTTCGGCCAGCGCGGTGGCGATCGCGTCGGGAGCGGCCGGCAGCACACCCATCGAACGGAAGTACCGGCCGATCACCGGAATCGCCATCAACGCGTCATGCGCCGTGCCGTGCAGGGGGCGATCCTGCCCGAAGCGCCGCCACCACTGCAGACCCACGGTCCAGGCGTCCCAGACGAAGGGAGCGCCGGAGTGAATCCCCACCAGCAGCGCGGGTGGCGCCGGGATGTTCTCCCAGCCGTCGATTTCCATTCGAAACCAGTAGTCCACCAGCACATTCCACAGGTATTTCTGCCGCTGCAAAGTGGTCTCGTCCTGGCCGCTGAGATCCCACCTGCCGGCGCGCTCGGCTACCCAGCCGCTGACTCCGCCGTCCTGGCCGTTGCGCCGCTTCTCCATGGTCGCCCGCGCCTCTTCGGCGTTCAGTTTCGCCTGTTGGCGTACTTCGGCTGGCCTGTGATCCGGATTACTCATGGGTGCGGTGTACCCGATTAACGCGCACACGATTCAACTCGCGCCCCCGAATGCGGAACTCCCCGCGTCGCACGCGACGCGGGGAGATATCTGTAAGCCGGATTAGGTGTGGGCCGGAGCCGGCGGAGCACCCGGTGCCGGGCTGGCGCTCGGGGCGCCCGGCGCCGCGCTGCTCGGCACGTTCGACGTCCACATCAAGATGTCCTGCATCCCGTCGTTGTAGACGACGCCGTTGGGCGGCGCGCCGGTCACGTCGAAGTACAGCGTTCCGGTCGACTCGCTACCCTGCGGGATCGGCGCGGGGTTGAGGCCGTTGGGGACGCCAACCTTGTCGATCACCCGGTAGTTCTGGCCGTTGGGCCCGCGGGCGATGAAGTCGTTGACCATCGGGGTCACGAGCCCACCGTCGGACCGGGCGGTGATGTCCGCCTGGTAGAGCGTTCCCTTGGGCGTGTAGCCCGGGATCGTGACGTTGCTCGGCTGCAGGTTGCTCACCGTGTAGTCGGTAATCAACGGCCCGTCGACGAGCTTCTCGCTGGTGCCGAAGCCCTGAATGTTGGGCGGCGCGGCAGCAGCCGTCGACGCGGCGAAAACGCTTGCCACCGCTATACCCCCGGCAGCGGCAGCTGTCTTAATGGCCCTCTTGGTGACCTTCATTGCTCATTCCTTTCGTGTTGAACAATCGCCCCCCGGAAGGGCAATACGCACACGAACCGCAAATAGCCATTCGCCTTCAGCTCTAAACATGTATAGCCGCTCAAGCGGAATTAGCGCAGGTTAGCTGGCGAAACGCGGTTCGTTTGTTGGACAGCACCTTTCGCATCAGTTTTTAACATCCGTATCGGTTTTCACGACCGCTCACTGACGCAACGGCCAGCGATTAGCCCGCGCTTGGGCGGGTAGTCGGAGCGGGATAAAACCGACGAGGACGAAAGGGGCCGTCCATGGAACGCGGAAGCTCCAAGCACAACCCGCGCGAAGACGACGAACTCAAGCACGAATTGGACGGCACGCTGCGCGGCAACCGGCCCAGTCGCGCCGAGGAGTGGCGCGATCCCGAACCCCCGGCCGACGACGACCCCGACGTCCGCACGGCGGGCCCGGTGACGCGCGACCCCTAAAACCGGCGAGCCGTTTGCTCGCACCAATTTCTCAGGAATAGAGGAAACAAATGAGCTTTGCGCCGCAACAACAATCACCCCCCGGAGTGCAGGCCGAGATGAACCCGGTTCCCGACTGCGGCGAACACAGTTACCGGGGTTCGGGAAAGCTCACGGGTAAAAAGGCGATCATCACCGGCGGCGATAGCGGCATCGGCCGCGCGGTCGCAATCGCTTTCGCCCGGGAGGGCGCCGACGTGCTGATCTCCTACCTCAACGAGGACGACGACGCCCGCGACGTCGCCCGCTACGTGGAGGACGCCGGCCGGAAATGCGTACTGGTGCCCGGCGACCTGTCCGACGCGGCCCACTGCCGCGCCGTCGTGGATCGGGCCGTCGAAGAATTCGGCGGAATCGACATCCTGGTCAACAATGCCGCCTACCAGATGATGCACAAAAGCCTCGACGAAATCACCGACGAGGAATGGGATTACACGTTCCGGCTCAACGTCGGCGCATACTTCCATCTGGCCAAGGCGGCCGTTGTGCACATGAAGCCCGGCGCATCGATCATCGGCAGTTCGTCGGTCAACTCCGATACGCCCAACCCCACCCTGGCGCCCTACGCGGCGACCAAGGCCGCCATCGCCAACTTCTCGGCCAGTCTTGCTCAACTGTTGGGCGAGAACGGCATTCGGGTCAACAGCGTGGCACCGGGCCCGATCTGGACCCCGCTGATTCCCTCCACCATGCCGCCGGACAGCGTCGAATCATTCGGCGAGAACACGCCGCTGGGCCGCGCCGGGCAGCCCGCGGAGCTCGCCCCCGTTTATGTGCTGTTGGCTTCCGACGACGCGAGTTACATCTCCGGCGCGCGGGTGGCCGTGACCGGGGGCCGGCCAATTCTCTAGCGCGACAAATTCTCTAGCGCTACAAAGCGCGCTGCCCGTCAGGAGCCCCGGTTCTCGCCGAGCTCGTCGACGATCGGACTCTGGACCGGGTTGTCCTTGGCGCTCTGGGCGAGGCCGGGCTTGGTGTGGATGCGACGCGCCGCGGCCGCACCGCCGTCCTGGACGTCGCGGTCGTCGGCGATGGTGACCGAGGCGGCGACCTGGGTGGCGTTGTTGTACGTCTCGGGCGGAATGGACCGCAGGGCGCGGACCGTCTCGTGGTCGCAGCCATTGCGATCGGCGGCGTCAAGCAGATCCTGCTTGTTCGCCGGAAAATCCACATCGCTCAGGCATTGACGCAACTGACTGGGGGTAGTGGACGCAACCATGGCTGTCGGGATGCCCGCGAGCCGCGGACCTAAACGGCACCCCCGGGTGCGGTCTCGGTCACATCGGCGCGGCCGCGGTTCTCAGCGGCCGCGAACCCGGCGATTGTGCTTCTTGATCGCGTCCACCAGCTCCGCCTTGCTCATCGTGGACCTTCCCCGGACGTCGAGTCGCCGGGCCAGCTCCAGCAAGTGCTTTTTGCTCGCGTTCGCGTCCACACCCTCGGCGGACTCACCGGAGGCACGCGGTCCCCCACTCTTGGCGCGCTCGTCCGATGGGCCCTTCTCCTCTTTGGGCTCCCAATGGTCGCCGACCTTTTCGAAACTGTGCTTGAGGGCGGAATAGGCCACCCGGTGGGCGCGCTCTTCGCTTCCGTATTCGTCGGCGGCCGCGTCATGCGTCTTGGCGAACGTGCGTTGCGCTTTGGCGTCGGAACGTTGCAACGTGCTCGGCAATTCGTCCTTCTTGGGCTTGCCGCCTTTCGTGGTCTTCGGCATCGAAACCTCCTCCGGGTGCGCGTGACGTGTCACCGCTGGCCGGTTACCCCGTTGACCGGCCGGCAATCCCCTTTTTCGTCGCGAACCTCGCCTGCTGGCCGACCAAATATGTCAAGATGGTTGACATGGTTCAGGCCGAAGACGCCCCGCTTGGTTACCTGCTGTACCGGGTGGCGAGCCTGCTGCGACCGGAGGTTTCCGCGGTGTTGGGCCCGCTGGGTCTGACGCTGCCCGAATTCGTCTGCATGCGCATGCTTTCCATACTGCCGGGGATGTCGAGCGCCGAACTGTCCCGGCAGGCCGGCGTCACACCGCAGGCGATGAACACCGTGCTGCGCAAGCTGGAAGAGATTGGGGCCGTGGCGCGCCCGACGTCGGTGTCCAGCGGCCGGGCGCTGCCCGCCACGCTGACCGGCCAGGGCCGCGCCCTACTCAAACGCGCGGAAGGCGCGGTGCGGACCGCCGATGCCCGCATCCTGGCCAAGCTGACCGAAACTCAGCAGCGCGAGTTCAAAAGGATGCTCGACAAACTCGGCTCCGACTGACCGGCACCTAAGCGGTCTGGATCCGCGCCCAAGGCCGGGCCTCTTCGAGTTCGTGGGCCAGCTCGAGCAGTAGCGCCTCCTGCCCGACATCGGCCGAGACCATCATGCCGACCGGCATGCCTTCGTCGGACTGCGCCAACGGCAACGAGATCGCCGGCTCACCGGTGACGTTCTGCAGCGGGGTGAACGAGACCCAGTCGATCAGTCGCTCGATGACCTGGTGGTAGTCGGTGGGCGCCAGATAGCCGATCCGGGGCGTCTCGTCGGCGAGCGTCGGGGTCAGCACCGCGTCGTAGGTGCCAAAGAATTCGGCTGTGCGCCTGCGGATTCGGCGCAGGCGCATGATCGCCAGAGGCAGTCGGTGCATGTTGCGGGCGGTGTGTCGCTCCAGACCGAGCGTCAGGCTGTCCAGCCGGGTGCGGTCGAACGTCGCGCCGAACATTCGGCGCCCCGTGCGGACCTGGGCCAGCGCCAGGAAGCCCCAATACAGCACGAAGTCGTCGACGAAACTGGCCGGCACCGGAGGTTCGTCAAGGTATTCGACTCGGTGCCCCAGCTCCTCGAGAAGACCGGCCGACTTCAGCGTGAGCTCGCGCACCTGCGGGCTGGCGTCGCGTTGCACTGACCGGGTCAGCACGGCGATTCGCAGCCGCTGCCTGCCGGGTCCGGTGACGTCCCCGATCGGCGCCAGTTTCGGGTTACGCCATATGCGTTCGGCCTCCCGGTAGAACGCCGCGGTATCGCGCACCGAACGGGTCACCACACCGTTGGCGACGATGCCCACCGGCATCCGGCGCAGGTGCGGGTCCAGCGGCAGCCGCCCACGCGAGGGCTTCAGCCCGACGAGGCCGTTGCAGGCGGCAGGGATGCGGATGGATCCGCCGCCGTCGTTGGCGTGGGCGATCGGCACCACGCCGGCGGCGACGAACGCCCCCGAACCCGACGACGATGCGCCGGCGCTGTAGTCGGTGTTCCACGGGTTGCGGACCGGCCCCAACCGGGGGTGCTCGGCCGACGCGCTGAAACCGAACTCCGACAGCTGCGTCTTGCCCACGGGTGCCAGCCCGGTCGCCAAGAACAGCCGGGTGAACTCCCCGTCGGAGGTGGCATTCCACGGCGTCCACGCGTCGGTGCCGTGCATCGTCGGCTGCCCCGCGATGTCGACGTTGTCCTTGAGGAACGTCGGAACGCCGTCAAAGAAACCGTTCGCCACCGGGGCGGCGGTTCGTGCCTGCTGAAAGGCGGCGTAGGCCAGCCCGTTGAGGATCGGGTCGACGGCCTCGGTGCGGGCGATGGCCGCCTCGACGACCTCCGCCCTGCCGACCCAGCCCGCCCGTATCGCGTGGGCGAGGCCGACCGCGTCGAGATCACCGAGGGCATCGTCGCCGAACGCGTGCACGTGTCGCATGGGTCGACGCTAGCCCGCCGCCGCGCCGGGGCTTAGGCCTGGCCCACTTCGAAGCGCACGAACCGGGTTACCGTGACGCCGGCCTCGTCGAGCAGGGCCTTGACGGTCTTCTTGCTGTCGGACACCGACGGCTGCTCAAGCAGCACGGCGTCCTTGAAGAAGCCGTTCAGCCGGCCTTCGACGATCTTGGGCAGGGCCTGCTCAGGCTTGCCCTCCGCCTTGGCCGTTTCCTCGGCGATGCGGCGCTCGCTGGCCACGACGTCCTCGGGAACATCCTCGCGGGACAGGAAGCGCGCCTTGAGAGCGGCGATCTGCAGCGCGACCGAGTGCGCGGCCCCGGAATCCGAGCCCTGGTACTCGACCAGCACACCCACGGCCGGCGGCAGGTCGGCCGCGCGCTTGTGCAGGTAGGCCTCGACGGTGCCGTCGAAATACGCGACGCGACGCAGCTCGAGCTTCTCGCCGATCTTGGCCGACAGGTCGGCGATGGCCTGCTCGACCGTCGTGTCGCCGGCCTTGGCGGCTTTGAGCGCATCGACGTCGGAGGCCTTGGACTGGGCCGCCGCCGCGACGATGTCGTCGGCGAGCTTCTGGAACTCGGCGTTCTTGGCGACGAAGTCGGTCTCCGAGTTCAGCTCGATCAGCGCGCCGCCCTGCGCGGCGACCAGGCCCTCGGCCGTGGCGCGCTCGGCGCGCTTGCCGACGTCCTTGGCGCCCTTGATGCGCAACGCCTCGACGGCCTTGTCGAAGTCGCCGTCGCTCTCGGCCAGCGCGTTCTTGCAGTCGAGCATGCCGGCGCCGGTGAGCTCGCGAAGCTTCTTGACGTCGGCGGCGGTGAAGTTGGCCATGTCAGCCTTCCGTGGGTGTTGATTCGGGTGCGCCCGCAGCGGCGTCGGTGGGGGCGCTGGCAGCGGCGGAGGCCAGCAGTTCCTGCTCCCATTCGGGCAGCGGCTCGGCCGCCTCCACCTCGGGCTTGCCGTCGCCGCGGCCGACCCCGGCCCGGGCCTGCAGGCCCTCGGCGACCGCGGAGGCGATCACCTTGGTCAACAGGGCGGCCGAGCGGATCGCGTCGTCGTTGCCCGGGATGGGGTAGTCGACCTCGTCGGGGTCGCAGTTGGTGTCCAGGATCGCGATGACGGGGATGCCGAGCTTGCGGGCCTCGCCGACGGCGATGTGCTCCTTGTTGGTGTCGACGACCCAGATCGCCGACGGCACCTTGGCCATGTCGCGGATACCGCCGAGGCTGCGCTCCAGCTTGTTCTTCTCCCGGGTCAGCATCAGGATTTCCTTCTTGGTGCGACCCTCAAAGCCGCCGGTCTGCTCCATCGCCTCGAGCTCCTTGAGGCGCTGCAGCCGCTTGTGCACGGTGGAGAAGTTGGTGAGCATGCCGCCCAGCCAGCGCTGGTTCACATAGGGCATGCCGACGCGGGTCGCCTCGGCCGCGACCGATTCCTGCGCCTGCTTCTTGGTGCCGACGAACAGCACGGTGCCGCCGTGGGCGACCGTCTCCTTGACGAACTCGTACGCCTTGTCGATGAAGGTCAGCGTCTGCTGCAGGTCGATGATGTAGATGCCGTTGCGGTCGGTGAAGATGAACCGCTTCATCTTGGGGTTCCAGCGCCGGGTCTGATGCCCGAAGTGAGTGCCGCTGTCCAGCAGCTGCTTCATGGTTACGACGGCCATGGTTGTGCCTTACGTGTGTCGGTTGTCGCCCGGCATCGGGTGAAGCCGGGCCCTGGCGCCTGCTGCGATGCCGGACCTTGCCAGGAAACCCTGGCAAGGACCGCCCGGCACGCGGTGCGAACTCCTAGTGGTGCTCAGAGACGCGGGGCGGACGCGCGAAGTCAGCCCGCGAACGAGCTGCGACCAGCAGTTTACACGGACTCAGCTGGTGGTTTTGCACAGCACCGTGCGCAGCTGAGTGGCGACGACACCGGCGGCGCACTGAACTGAGCCGGTGCGGCGGGTTTGGTGGCTCTTGTCGTGGCTGGCGGTACTCAGCGCGACGCCGGCGGTCGCGGACGACGGTCGGCTGGAATGGCCGCTGCGCCCGCCCCCCTTGGTGGCCCGGGGGTTCGATGCCCCGTCACCGGACTGGAAGCCGGGGCATCGGGGGGTGGACCTGCCCGGCGCCCCTGGTCAACCGGTGTACGCGGCGGGCACCGCCACCGTGGTGTTCGCCGGTCAGTTGGCGGGGCGACCGGTGGTGTCACTGGCCCATCCCGGCGGGCTGCGCACCAGCTACGAGCCGGTCCGGGCGGCCGTGCGGGTGGGTCAGCCGGTGACGGCGCGGACCGTGATCGGCTCGCTGGAGGCCGGGCACGCCGGCTGCCGGGCGGCGGCCTGCCTGCACTGGGGCGCGATGTGGGGCCCGGCGTCCGGCGCCCACTACGTCGATCCGCTGGGCCTGGTGAAATCGACGCCGATCCGGCTCAAACCGTTGCGGGGCTGAGTGCGCGCCGCGTGCGTCCAGGGCGGGCCGCCACGGCGTGTCGCCGCCCGGGCCGCACCCTGAGCGCCGGGTGCGCACGCTCACGCCCGCGGGTGCGCTTGATCGTGCACCGCCCGCAACCGGGAGACGGCGACGTGGGTGTAGAGCTGGGT
>NZ_MPNT01000038.1 GCF_001907675.1 Mycobacterium paraffinicum | reverse complement strand
GTTGTGGTCCATGCTGACCGCGATTCTTCCGCACCCTGCGTGGGCGTCGTAAAGTGCCACACACAGGGAGTCGCATACCTGTGAGCCCAATTGGGGCGGCCCCCCACCACCAACCCCGCAACCATTCACCGGCACACCCGCCTGGAACCAACCCCCACCCAAACGCCGCAACCCCTGGCCCCTCATCGCCGGCGTCGCCGCACTGGTCGTCGTCCTCGCCGCCGGTGCCGTGGGCATCTGGTTCGTCGTGCGACCGAAGCCGGCGCCGGTACCCGATCCGATACCGGCCGAGCGCCTCAGCGCGCTCCTGCTCGGCGCCTCCGACATCAACTCCGTCATGGGGTCGTCAACCATGGAGCCCGGCAAGCCCATTCAGTCAATGGACGCCTCGTCGCTGACGGTGTCGCAGCCCGACTGCCAGGGAGCGCTGTACACCACCCAAAGCCCGGTGTACTCGGGCACCGGGTACTCAGCGGTGAACGGGCTGGTGTCGTCGGAACCGGGTGACAACTACGACCATTGGGTCAACCAGGCCGTCGTCCTCTTTCCGTCCGCCGACAAGGCGAAGGCCTTCGTGGAGACGTCGGCGGGCAAGTGGAAGGGCTGCGCGGGCAAGACGGTGACCGTGACGAACAAGGGCAAGACGTATCGCTGGACGTTTGCCCAAGTTCAGGGCGGCCCGCCGAAGATCGCCGTGTTGGACACCCAAGAAGGCGCCGACGGGTGGGAGTGCCAGCGCGCGATGAGCGCGGCCAACAACGTCATCGTGGACGTCAACGCGTGCGGATACCACATCAGCGATCAGGGCACCCAGATCGTCGACAAGATCGTCGCCAAAGTCGACAACGCGTAGCGAGCCCTGAAGAGTAGGTTTCGCCTACGACTGAAGGTCCGGGCCCTCGGCGCGTAAGTCGTCGACGGCCGACATGGCGCTGCGCAGCTTGGCCAACCATTCCTCGGCGTGCTCGCCGACCAGCTTGACCGACCAGGCCAGGGCGTCGGCCCGCGACCGGGCGACGCCGGCGTCGACGAGCGTGTCGAGGACTTGCCGTTCCGGTTGCTTCAGGCGCGTCATCACCGGTACCGCGATGTGAGTGAACAGGATTCGCTCCGGGCCGGATTTCGAGCCGACCTCGACGCCCCAGGAAACCTTGCGGCCGTAGCGATCCTGCGCCTCGTCGGCGATGCGCATTCGCTCCGAACGGGTTTTCTCGCGGAACCGCGAGGCACGTCCTTCGGCGCGGGCCTCGCTCTCCTCTTTCTCTGAGCCCTCGAGCTCGGGCAGCCGTCCGATAACCGTGATCTCTTCGCGGTCGACGATCACCGTCGGATCACCGTCGAACCAGCTTTCGGGCAGGCGTCCGGCGAACCATTCGGCGGCGTCGCTGGCGTCGGGTTGCTGGGCCTGCTGCCAGCCGCCGGGGCGGCCGTAGCGCCGGCCGTGCGTGTGATGCGATTTCATTATTACATGATTACATCGTTACAACAGAAAGGGAACAGTGTTCACCCGCGGCGAACCGGGTCGCCGCGTCGGGGGCCCGCCAGAACCGCGTCCGACTCCGCAGAACCCGTTGATATGGGCAGATCAAAGTTGTATTTTTGGTAGCGAAGCAGGCCCGGAAACGACCAATTCCAAGCGCCGGAAGTCAGGGTAGAAAACCGGCCGCGTAGGACCCGCGCATGACGGAGTCAAACGCCCCCTAGTGTCGTCCGGGCCTGCCCATGTCGGCAGGATCCCCGAGTCAGTCGCCGCGGTCGCCCCGACGAATCCGGAACAGCTTCACCTCGTTCTTGATGCCTTTGAGGCGGCGCGCGCCGGCGAAGGAGCCATTGAACTCGCCGGTGTCGCCGATCGTCTCCCAGGCCGAGTCCGCCGCCAGCACGGTTCCCGGGCGCGCGACGCTGGTGACCCGGCTTGCCACGTTGACCGGGCTGCCGAACCAGTCCCCGGCCCGGCTCACCGCCATGCCGGAGGCCACGCCGGCCCGCAGCCGCGGGAAGTCGTTGTCGGTGTCGACGGCCTCCACGAGCTTCAGCACGACGTCGAGCATGGGCAGCGGCTCGGGACAGACGAACATCGCCGCGTCCCCGATCGTCTTGATGAACCGCACCGGCGGCACGGTCACGTCTCGGGCGAGGTGGGCCAGCCGGTTGGCCAGGTGCCCCAGCTCCTCGGCCGATACCACTTCGCCTATCCGAGTGAAGCCGACGAGGTCGGCAAACGCGACGGTGATCTGGCGCGCGCCCGGAAGCGGCTTGCCCGCCGCCCGCTCGGCGGCGTTGACGGCCTCGGTCTCCATCATGTGCCGCAACTGCATGAACAGCATGTGCTGGATCATCGGGCCTAGGATCGGCGCGACCTGGCTGACCAATGCCTTTGACGCCTTGGCGATTTCCAGCTCGGTGGCTCCCGGGCGCATGATCGTCGAAAGGGCGGCATAGCGCATGACCTCGGCGGCGCGGGACAGGCCTTCGGCGAGCACCCGGACCACGAGCACCAATTGCTCGGGATCGAGTCCCAGCTCGACGAACCGCTGGGTGAAGGCGGCGGCTTCGCCGTCGGCGCGCATGTGCACGATCGCGTCGGGGTCGTCCACCCGCACCAGGCCGATGGCGCGCTGCACTTGCTGCAGCAACGCCAGGTCGACGCCGTAGGTCTCGCTGATCTCACGGGTGGACACGTAGGTCCCGTCGCCGCCGAGGAGGTGCCGGGTGGCCAGCAGCAGCGGCGGGTTAGTGGCCCGGATCTCGCCGCGGGTGATGCCCTGATCCAGCAGCCACTGCACGAGTTCCGCCCGCTCGGCGCGTGCGCTGCCCTCGAGTCCGTCCAGCAGGTCCTCGATGTGCGGGTCGGCGCGGTTGTGACCGTCGTCCTCCACTTCGCCAACGTACAACGCGCGCCGATCGCGAGGGCGGCAAAGCCGGGCGATGGGGGCTCCTCGCGCTTGCGGGGGACGGGTCGCCAGCAGACACGGCGAGCCATGATGTGAAGCGATGAGCGCACCACTGTTGCGGGGATTCCCGCCTGTCGTCGACGAGCGCGCCAGGGTGCTGATCCTGGGCTCCTTTCCCAGCGTGCAATCCCTGGCGGTGGGTCAGTACTACGCCAATCCGCGAAATGCATTCTGGCCGATCACCGCAGAGCTGTTCGGCTTCGCCGCGACGGCGCCTTACGAAACGCGGCTGGCCGCATTGCAATCGGGCGGTGTGGCGCTTTGGGACGTGGTGCGCGCCTGCCGCCGAGCCGGCAGCGCGGACTCGGCGATCGAACCGAAAAGCTTGGAGGTCAACGACTTCGGCGAACTGTACGCCCGCTACCCCGCCATCGCGCGGGTGTACTTCAACGGCGCCAAGGCCGCCGAGCTGTACCGCAGGCTGGCCGAGGCCGACGACCGGGTCCAGTACCGGCGGCTGCCGTCGACGAGCCCGGCGCACGCCGTGCCGCCGCACTCGAAGCTGGCCGCCTGGAGCGCCATCGCGTTGATCGCGAGCGCGGCGAAGCCCGGCGATGGGCGCACGCCCCCACAAGTGGCAGGAACCCCCACCCGCTCGCGGGGCGCGATCGATGAGGCGCCGCCGCTATGACACCGGCGGTCGGCGGTGCGCCCATGGCCGGGCGGTTTCGATCTGCGCGGCCAGCGACAACAGGGTCGCCTCGTCGTACGGCCGGCCGACCAGCTGCACGGCGATCGGCAGGCCGTCACCGTCGAAGTCCCACGGCACGGCCGCGGCGGGTTGTCCGGTCAGGTTCCAGACCTGTTGGTATGGCACGCGCTGCGCCGCCGCCAGCAGCGTCCATATCGCGCCGCGGCGTTGGTAGGCGCCGATGCGGGAGGGGCCGGTCGCGTTGCCCGGCGTGAGAACGACGTCGACGTCGTCGAAGATCGATTGAATCCGGGCGGTCAGCGCCGGCTCCGCCTCGCGAAGGGCCGTCATGCGGTGATCCGAGAAGAACGAGCCGGCGCGGGCCAGGTTGCGGGTGCGCGGTTCCAGGCGTTCGGGGTGCGGTAGCGAGTCGGCGTCGTCGCTGATGCCGCGCAGATAGCGCGGCAGGTAGTTGGTCATGATGGCCGACGGTGGATAGTCGGGGTCGGCGTTGATCACCTCGTGGCCCAGGTCGCGCAGTAGCGCGCCGGCCTGTTCGACCGCCGTCAGCTCCTCCTTGCCGACCCTGACCGGCAGCGGCGTCGGGGACTTGGTGCTCAGGGCGATTCGCAGCCTGCCGGGCGAACGGGTCGCGGCGGCCACGAACTCCCCCTCGGGCCCCGGCACCGTCGACGTCGCGTCGAGGAACATCGCGGCGTCGAGCACCGAGCGGGCCAGTGGACCGTTGACGCTCAGCCCGTGCCAGGCATCGTCGTGCGGCTCCAACGACACCCGGTCTCGTTGCGGTTTGACGCCGAACAGTCCGCACCAGATCGCCGGAATGCGAATCGAGCCGCCGCCGTCGGATCCCAGCGCCAGCGGAGCGAGGCCCGCGGCCACCGCCGCGGCGCTGCCACCACTGCTGCCGCCCGGGGTGCGTCTGGGATTCCAGGGGTTGCGGGTCGCACCGAAGGTCAGCGACTCGGTGTAGGGAAACATCATCAGCTCGGGCACATTGGTCTTGCCGATGATCACGGCGCCCGCGGCGCGCAGCCGGTGCACCACCTCAGCGTCGGACGCCGCCGCCGGCCGGTGTCCGCCGCTGCCGTAGGTCGTCACCTCACCCGCGACGTCGACGTCGTCCTTGATCGCGATCGGCACGCCGAGCAGGGGGAGCCGCTCGCCGGCGTCGAGGCGGTCCTGTGCGACGGCGGCCTCGTAGCGCGCGCTGTCGGCGAGCACCACGCGGTAGCAGCGCAGCTGACTGTCCATCCGCGCGATCCGGTCCAGATAGATCTCGAGCAGCTCGGGAGCAGTCAGTTCGCCGTCGGCCAGCATCCTCACCTGAGCGGCCGCGCCGGCAAAGGCCACGTCGCGAGCGTCCACTGCGGCAGCGTATCCCCCACATCGCACCGGCCAGTACCGTGGGCGACATGTCTTGCGTGTTCTGTGCGATCGTCGCCGGGGAGGCGCCGGCCATCCGGATCTGTGAAGACGACGACTACCTCGCCATCCTCGACATCCGGCCGTTCACCCGCGGTCACACCCTGGTGATTCCCAAGCGGCACACCGTGGACCTCACCGACACGCCCCCGGAAACGCTGGCCGGCATGGTCACCCTCGGCCAGCGGATCGCCCGCGCCGCGCACGCGACGGAATTGGCCGACGCCACCAACATCGCCATCAACGACGGCAGCGCCGCCTTCCAGACGGTGTTCCACATCCACCTGCACGTGCTGCCGCGGCGCAACGGCGACAAGCTGTCGGTCGCCAAGGGGCTGCTGCTGCGGCGCGACCCCGACCGGGACGCCACCGCGCAAATTCTGCGTTCGGCCCTGGCCCGCATCGACGCCAGCCAGTAATACTGGGCCGAAGCGTTTCGCGGTAACCGCCCGCGCCGTACTGCCCGACGATGCCGACTACCCGCGGCTCTGGCAGATCGTCAACAAGAACAATGGCGACCGTTACACGGCTTACCAGAAGAAAACGTCGCGGCCGATCCCGGTTGTGGTACTCACGCGGCGTTGACCTCGAACGCCGCGCGGAGGTTTATTCTCCTGTAACGCGCGGTGAACTCCTCCCGGTTGCTCACCACACGGCGCCGATCGGCTGGAGCGGGCATGAAACCCTGGACGGGAAATCCCTGGCGGCGGTTAGGGCTGTCCCCGCGCCTGGGCTGGCTCCTGCTCGGCACCTACGCTTTGGCGGCCACGCTGGTGGTCACGTCGTCGGTCGCCGGCTGGGAGGGCGCCTACGCGACCCGGCCGGTCGACGAGATCGTGCTCGCGCTTTGCCTCTTACTCGGGGCGGCGTGCGCCGGTTATGCGGCCCGCTTCGCCACCGGACGACACAGGTTCGGCTGGCTGGCGATGCTGGCGGCCCTGCTGGGCTGGGCGGTCGGTGAGGTCATCTGGGCCGTCTACGAGGCGCGCCCGGTGCTGGCCCATGCGACGCACCCGGCCACCGCCGAGATCGTGCTGCTTTTCTGGCCGTTCGGCGCCATGGCCTCGCTGGTGCTGTTGTCGCGTCTGTCCCGTCGCAGTCCACCGCGGCTGGCGCTGGACGGTCTCATCGTGGCGACATCGCTGTTCGTCGTGTCGTGGGTCTTCGTGCTCGACAAGCAACTGCGGGTGGACAGCGGCTCGCGGCTGACGACGCTTCCCGAGGTCTTCAACGACGTCGTCCTGTTGACAATCGCCATCCTGCTGCTGGCCCGGGGCGTGACCGGCGACATCCCCAGTCGCAACCTGGTGGCCGGCGGAGTGGCGACGATCAGCGTCGTCGACATTGCGACGGTGTTCAAGAGCGGGGTCGGCAGCTATCAGGTCAGCGCCGTGGTGGACTTTGGCAGGGTGGCCGGGTTGGCAATGATCGCGTTCGCCGCGCTGGCGAGCGTCAACGAGTCGCCGTTGCCGACGTCGCGCGCCGAGCAGATTCGGTCGCGCACCCGCCTGTGGTTGCCGTATCTGCCACTGGTGGTTGCCGCCGCGGTCGGATTGGCCCACGCCGTGGGGCTGATGGCGCACGGGCCGCTGCTGTTCGCCCTGGGAATTTTGGTGGCCGCGGTGCTCTTCCGGCAATTCGTGGTTCTGATGGAGAACCAGCGCCTGCTATCGGAGGTCGCTCGGGAAGCTTTCCGCGACAGCCTGACCGGCCTGGCCAACCGGGCCTACTTCCTGCAGCGGCTCGAAGAGGCCGTCGCCCGTCGCGAACACGACGGCACACCCGTCGGGATGCTGTTCTTGGACCTCGACAATTTCAAATCGGTCAACGACGCGCTCGGCCATCCCGCCGGTGACGAGCTGCTGGTTCGGGTGGCTGCGAGGCTCACCGCCAGCTTGGGCGACAAGTGCATCACCGCCCGCCTCGGCGGTGACGAATTCGCCGTGCTGCTCGAGGGTTCCGTCGAGGACTCGCGGGAGGCGGCGCATCGGGTTCTCGAGGCATTCCACACGCCTATCCTGGTGGACGGCGTTCCCATACCGGTCCGCCCGAGCGTCGGCTTCACGGTGGCCACCGCCGCGTCGGAGTGCAGCGTCGAACAGCTGCTCCGCCACGCCGACCTGGCCATGTACACGGCCAAACGCGAAGGCGGCCAATGCGTTCGCAGCTTCGTACCCGATTTGCCGCTCTCCTACTCGTTTTCGGTCGACCAACTGACCGGTTCGCCCCCCGCCGCGGACTCCGCCGTCGAGGCGAGCACCGCCCCGAAGCTCAGGCGAGCCGCTGACCTGACGACGCCGAAACCGGCGCAACCACAGGATGCCCTCGACGGCGTTCGGTGGCCACCGACGGCGATCCGGATCACGTTGGCCGCCTTGACGATTGGCGTCCTCGCATTCACCGCGACCAGCGCCCTCTTCCCGAATGCCAGCAACAGCGTCTTATTCGCCAAATATCTGTATTCGGTGTTGAACCTGGGGGCGGCCGGCTTGATCGCCGTTCGCGCGTACCGCCTCAGAGCCGACCGGGTTGCGTGGTCGATGATCGCGGCCGGCATGGCGCTGTCGGCGTTCGGTGACGTCGTCTATGCGTTGTGGGTGCCCAACCCGCATTCGCCGTCGGTCGCCGATCCGGAATACCTGGCGTTCTATCCGTTCGTCTATGCCGGGATTGTGCTGCTGATGCGGTCGCACCTGAGACGGGTGCCGATGCCCATCCGCCTCGATTCCCTGGTGTGCGCGCTGGCCGTTGCCGCGCTGGGCGCCGCGCTGAGAGCCGGACCCATGCATGCCGCCGCGGCCAGGGTGCCGGCGACGGTGCTGGTGGGTCTGGTCTACCCGTGGGGCGATCTGGTGCTGCTGGCACTGGCCGTCGGGATGCTGCCAATCCTCGGCTGGCGCAGCGACTTTCGCTGGGGATTGCTGGTCGCCGGGCTGGTGGGCTTCGCGGTCGCGGACACCGCGTACCTCTTCGAAACCTCGGCGGGTTCGTACCGGGTGGGTACCACGCTGGACGCACTCTGGCCGGCGTCGTCGCTACTGGTGGCGATGGCCAGTTGGGCCCGTTCCTCGTCGGCGATGCCGGCGGCGCGGCGCGGACTCGGCTCCTACGCGGTGCCGGTGACGTGCACCGTCGTTGCGCTCGGCGTCATCATCCTGGGACACAATTCGCGGCTCGCTTCGACGCTCGCGGCACTGAGCCTCGTCGCGGTCGCCGCGCGCTTCTCGGTCAGCTTCCGGGACGTCAGCTTGCTGGCGGAGAGCCACCAGCAAGCCATGACCGACCGATTGACCACGCTGCCCAATCGGCGGTCACTGGCGACGGCGCTGACCGCGCTGTCGGCTTCGGCGTCGTCGGGCCGGGCGTCGTCGCGGCGTGCGCTGCTGTTGCTGCATCTGCACAAGATGCGGGAGATCAACGACTCGACCGGCCGGCACTTCGGCGACGAGCTGTTGTGGCGCATCGCAAACCGGCTCACGCACAACGTGCGTCGCGACGATCTGCTGGCGCGGGTAAGCGACGAAGAATTCGCCATCCTGCTCGGCGACGGATCGGACCTGGTGGCCGCGCGGGCCCAGGCGGGGCGGTTGCTCGAAGCGATGAGCATCCCGTTCGAACTCGATGCGATCAGTGTGGAAATCGATTCCTGCATCGCCATCGCCCTGTACCCCGACCACTGCGACCATCCCCAGGAGCTGTTGAATCGCGCCGAGGCGGGGATCCCGCACGCCAAGTCGGCCGTCAGCAGGATCGCGGTGTACGAGTCGGCCTTCGAGACCGACCGGGACCACGACCCAAATCTGGTTAGGGAGTTGCGGGCCGCGCTGGACCACGGCGACCAGTTGACACTGCACTATCAGCCCAAGGTCAACGCGGACGACGGGAGCGTCCACAGTGTCGAGGCGTTGCTGCGCTGGCAGCATCCGACCCGTGGGCTACTGCTGCCGGAGGCCTTTCTGCCCGCCGCGGAGCGCGCCGGCTTGATGCGCGCGGTGGCCCATCGCGCGATCAGCCTGACGCTCGAGCAGATTCGGTCGTGGCGCGAGCAGGGCATCCCGTTGACCGTCGCGGTCAACCTGGCGACGGCGAACCTGCTCGACCTCGACCTCGCGGTCACCATCGAACGGCTGCTGCGGGACCACGGCTTGCCCCCCGACGCGCTGATCATCGAGATCACCGAGAGCGCACTCGTCGACTCGGAGCGCTCCCGCGATACCGTCGCCGCCCTGCAGCTGCTGGGCGTGCGCATCTCGCTGGACGATTACGGCACCGGGTGGTCGTCGCTGGCCCGCCTGCAGGATGTGTCGGTCGACGAGTTGAAGCTCGACCGGCGATTCGTGGCGCGGCTGGCCCAGGATCCCCGCTCGGTGGCCATCGTGCAGTCCACCGTGGACTTGGCCCAGAACCTGGGCGCCGACCTCGTGGCCGAGGGGGTCGAGGACGAGCTGACGCTGAGCGCGCTGCGCGGTTACGGCTGCACCATCACCCAGGGTTTCGTGCACAGCCCGCCACTGCCGCCGGACCAACTGCGACGCTGGATCATCGGGAGGGGCGCGATCGTGAGGTCGTTCGACTCCGAGCGATCGCGCGTGACGGATTGAGGGGTTAGAACAACTCCTTGGCCAGCAATTCCAGGGTCGCGACGCGCGCCGGCGCGGTGGCCGGGTCGGTGCCGCGGTGGGCCGATGCGACGGGGTTGACCATCACCTCGTCGACGTCGAACCGTTGCGCCAGCGCCCGTAGCTGTTCGGCGGCCTCGGCGGGCGTCCCGAGGACCGCTCGCCGCAGCCCACTGTCCACGATGAGCTGCTGCTGCGGCGTCAGCTCGGCGCCTTCGGCCTCCTCGACGAGCGGCACCGGGCCGAGGGGCTGGCCGGTGCGCAGCTTCGCCATCATCTGCAGGTTGGGCAGCATCAATGCCGTTGCCTCTTCCCGGGTTTCGGCGACCGCTGCGTTCACCGTCAGGAACGTCACCGGCTCGGCCGCCACGGCGCTCGGCTTGAACCGGGACCGGTAGACCTCGAGCGCCTCTTCGGTCCCCTGGCCGGAGAAGTGGTGTGCGAACACGTACGGCAGTCCCTTGGCGGCGGCCAGGTGCGCCGAGTACATCGACGATCCCAACAACCACAGGCGCGGCTCGCCGGCGGCGGCCGGGGTGGCCTTGAGCCGGTAGTCCCCCGAGCGCAGCGGCACGACGACGCCGCGCGCGCTCATCAGCGCCGCGACGTCGTCGAGGTATTCGGGGAAGTTCTCGATGTCTTCGTCGCCGCGGCTACCCCGCAGCGCGTAGGAGGTCACCGGGTCGGAGCCGGGCGCTCGGCCGATGCCGAGATCGATACGGCCCGGGGCGGCGGCTTCCAGCAGCGCGAACTGCTCGGCCACCGCCAGCGGCGCGTGATTGGGCAGCATCACGCCGCCGGACCCGAGGCGCAATTGCGTGGTTTGCGCGGCCAGATAGGCGATCAGGACCGGCGGGCTGGTGGCGCCGACGGACGGCATGTTGTGGTGCTCGGCGACCCAGTAGCGCGTGAAACCCAGCCGATCCGCGGCCTGGGCCAGCTGCACCGTCGCCGCCAGCGCGTCGGCGGTCGTCTGGTCGGTACGCACCGGGACGAGGTCAAGGACGGAAAGACGCACGTTGCCGTCAACGCCTTCGGCCCCTCGAACGTTCCCCGCCTAGTCGCGAGCAGACACAAAATCGCACGCCCGCCCGGCGTGTCGGGTGATTTTGCGTCTGCTCGGCCGAAGGACTCTCAGTAGTCCTTGAGGGTGATCGAGCTGACGATGCGGTCGAAGACCTCCTGCGGGATGGGCGCCCCACCCGGGATGTTGTCGACGACCAGCCATTGGTTGCGCTTGACGTAGTCGTTGAACTCTTTGTGGTAGTTGGCGAAGCCGAGTTCGTAGTCGTCACCGGCAGCGGCGAGCTCGCCGGCCAGGATGTAGGCGCCCAGCAGCGCGACACTGGTGCCCTGACCCGAGAGCGGCGAGCAGCAGTACCCGGCGTCGCCGACCAGCGCGACCTTGCCCTTCGACCAGCGGTCCATCTTGATCTGCGACATCTCGTCGAAGTAGAAGTCAGGTGCGCTGCGCATGTATTCGAGTAACTGGGGACGCACCCAGCCGTCGTCTGCCATCCGCCGTTCCAGCTCGGCGAACTGCGCCTCGGTGTCCCGGTAGTCGATCCGCAGATCGGTTTCCATGAAACCGAGCATGGCCCGGGCCTCGGCGTTGTTGCGGGCGCTGTAGACCCCGGCCATCGTGGAGTCCCCGTAGTGCCAGGTCTGCCAATAGTCGAGGTCCAGGAAATTGGGCACGGTGAAGATCGCCGCGTGGGTGCCCAGCCGCTCAATGAATTGCTCCTCGGGGCCGAACACCAGCCGCCGCACGTTGGAGTGTAATCCGTCGGCCCCGATGACCAAGTCGAAGCTGCGCGCGGGCGCGCGTTCGAAGGTCACGTTGACGGCGGCGCCGTCGTCCTCGAGGCCGGTGATGGTGTCGTCGAAGACGTATTCGGTCGTCCATTGGCTTGCGCCGTAGAGCAATTCGACGAGGTCGTCACGCAGCAGCTCGATGTCGGGGCTGTCGATGGGTCCGCCGGTCGGTGTCGCCTCGGTGTCTCGGGACAGCTCGTTGCCGTCGCGGTCGACGACCGAAGCGCCGCGAATTTGCGTCTTGCGCTTCTGCGCCGCGGCCAGCAGCCCCATGCGTTCCAGCACTCCCAGCGCCGGCCCACGCACGTCGATCGCCTGGCCGCCCGGCCGCGGCCCGGGGTGGCGCTCCACCACGGTGACCGAATAGCCGTGCCGTCCAAGCCAATAAGCCGCCGTTGCACCGGCCACACTGGCGCCGGAAATCAGAACGTCAGTCACTTAATCCCTGCCAGCCTTTTCGCGTCCCGGAAAACGTCGTCGAGCATTGCTGGTGTCAACCTACCGGTAAACATGTTTTGCTGGCTCGGGTGGTAACAGCCGAGTAGCCGCACACCGGGCGCGAATTGCGCAACGACCCCGTGGCCGAATCGCGGCTTGCGCATCGCGGACGCGCCCGGCAGCCGCAGCGCGATCTGCCAGGCGAATCCGCCCAAAGCCACGATCACGCGCACGTGCTCGGACACCAGCCGCCATTCGGCTTCCAGCCACGGCCAGCAGGTGTCGCGTTCCGCCGGCGTCGGAGCGTTCGCCGGCGGAGCGCACCGCACCGGCGCGGAGATCCGAACCGCGTTGGCCCGCAACCCGTCCGCGGCATCGACGCTGGTCGGTTGGTTCACCAGCCCGGCCCGGTGCAGTGCCGCGTACAGCTGATCGCCGGACCGGTCCCCGGTGAACATGCGCCCGGTCCGGTTGGCCCCGTGCGCGGCCGGCGCCAACCCGACGATCAGCAGCCGCGGGCGTTCCGAGCCCCAGCCCGGCACCGGCCGGCCCCAATACGGCTGGTCGGCGAAGGCGCGGCGCTTCAGCGCGGCGACATCCTCGCGCCAGTCGACCAGCCGCGGGCACGCGCGGCAGACGCTGATCAAGGCGTCGAGTTCGGGGATCGACGCGGCCCGAGGAGCCAACGCGGCGACCTGCGCGGCGTCGGCGGCCACCGGTGTCCGCGGGGTCGCCGGATCCCCCGGCCAACCGGTGCCGGGAACCACTGGAGAATCGAACGCCTGGCCGGTACGAGGGTGGACGAGCACATGACCATCCTGCAGACAGCCGGCGGGCGACGGCAGAACGCCCCGAATATTCGGTGGTCGGGCCGCGGATCAACGGCTACATTCTCCCCCGGGAGCCGGCACTCGCTTTGATTCACTCGCCGAGGATCTTGCGCTTCTGCTGCTCGAACTCGTCGTCCGTGAGCAGACCGCGGTCCTTCAGCGCGGCCAGCCGCTCGAGCCGTTCGATGGGATCCGCGCCCTGTTGGGTCTGTGCCGCCTGCATCGCGCCGAGCGCCTGCTGCTGCATCTCGGCCCCGCGCCGCATCATCTCTTCCCGGAAGGCGTTGGGGTCGGCGATGGCTCGCCGGATGACATCGGTCATCGGCATGCCCATCACCTGAGCGCCCGCGAGGTCGGGGCGGGCCGCGGTCACGGCATCGATGGCCGCGTCGGCGGTGGCGGCCGGCCGGTGGTCGACTTGAATGCGGCTGTGGTCCTTCGGGTCATAGAGCACGGGCAGCCGCATGCCCGGGTGGGGGCGGGTCAGCTGGGGCAACAGCGCGGTGACGCCGGCCTCGAACGGCGGTTCACCGTCTGGCGTGACGCGCACGTGCAGCTTCCAGCGAACCTCGGTGTTGTCGACGAGGTTCGGGTTGCCGATGGTGACCGACAGCGCCGACTGCTCCGCGGCCAGGACGTCGGCATACGCGCGGATACCGACTTTGCTGAGATCTCGCCGTCCAAACACTCCTGACCCGCCTTTCGCCAGAATCGCTCAACTGTACAGCGCCGACGGGCCTTTAAGATCGGTCCCGTGAGCGCCTCGTGACCGCAGACCCGCTGGCCGAGCTGATTGCCGGCCTGCCCGACGGCATGGTCGTCACCGACCCGACCGTCACGGAGGGCTATCGCCAGGACCGCGCCCTCGACCCGTCGGCCGGCAAACCGTTGGCCGTGGTCCGCCCGCGCCGCACCGAGGACGTGCAGGCCGTGTTGCGCTGGGCCTGTGCGCATGGCGTGCCGGTGGTGACCCGGGGGGCCGGCAGCGGGCTGTCCGGCGGCGCGACGGCGCTGGACAACGGCATCGTCCTGTCGACGGAGAAGATGCGTGACATCACCGTCGACCCGGTGACCCGCACCGCGGTCTGTCAGCCGGGATTGTTCAACGCCGAGGTCAAGAAGGCCGTCGCCGAGCACGGCCTGTGGTATCCGCCCGATCCGTCGTCGTTCGAGATCTGCAGCATCGGCGGCAACATCGCCACGAATGCCGGCGGGCTGTGCTGCGTCAAGTACGGGGTCACCACCGACTATGTGCTGGGCATGCAGGTGGTGCTGGCCGACGGGACTGCGGTCCGGCTCGGTGGCCCCCGGCTCAAGGACGTGGCCGGGCTTTCGCTGACGAAGCTCTTCGTCGGAAGCGAGGGCACCCTGGGTGTCGTCACCGAGGTCACGCTGCGGCTGGTGCCCAAGCAGAACGCGTCCAGCATCGTGGTGGCCTCCTTCCCGACGATCGAGGCGGCCGTCGAGGCGGTTCTCGGCGTCACCGCCCGGCTGCGCCCCTCGATGCTGGAGTTCATGGATTCGGTGGCGATCAACGCCGTCGAGGACACCCTGCGCATGGACCTGGATCGCGGCGCGGCCGCCATGCTGGTGGCCGGCTCCGACGAACGGGGGCGCGCGGGCAGCGAGGACGCCGCGGTGATAGCCGCCGTATTCGCGGAAAGCGGTGCGACGGAAGTCTTTTCGACCGACGACCCCGACGAGGGCGAGGCGTTCGTCGCCGCCCGCCGGTTCTGCATTCCCGCCGTGGAGGCCAAGGGGTCGCTGCTGCTCGAGGACGTCGGGGTGCCCCTGCCGGCGCTGGGCCGGTTGGTCACCGGCATCGCGGACATCGCGGCCGAACGCGACCTGACCATCTCGGTCATCGCCCACGCCGGTGACGGCAACACCCACCCGCTGATCGTGTACGACCCCGCGGATGCCGCGATGACCGAGCGGGCCAATCTCGCCTTCGGCGAGATCATGGACCTCGCCGTCGGGCTCGGCGGCACGATCACCGGTGAGCACGGCGTCGGCCGGCTGAAGCGGCCGTGGCTGGCCGGCTACCTCGGGCCCGAGGTGATGGACCTCAACCGGCGCATCAAGCAGGCCCTGGACCCGAAGGGCATCCTCAACCCGGGGGCGGGCATCTGACGCTTTCACTCGAGCGCCCGAGCTGACGCTCGAAACTGAGGCCGCGGACTGCACGAGCTCCGTAGCGATCGGCGCCAGGCTGGTCGGCTCCCAAGCCGTTCACGCCGGAGTCAACCGCACAATCGGAATTGGCCGCGACGTGCGTTGCTGGTAGGCATCGTAGTTGTTTGCATTGTTATCGTTGACAATTCGCCACAACCGGCCGTAGTCGGGCTCTCCAGGAAGTACTGCCCGAGCTATCACCGGGATTCGTTGTCTTCCGACATTGATGTGCGCGGCCGGCCTCCTTTGCAGGTTGTGATACCAGCCGGGAGCGACCGGCGCACCAGCCCAGGAAGCCACGACGAGAAAGTCGCCACCGTCGCGCGCGTAAGTAAGGGCCGCGGTCCGAGCGATGCCCGTCGTGGCACCCACTGTGTGCAGGAGCAGACTGGCGGGCATGCCGGGAACATGGTGTCCGATCAGGCCGCGCGTCTTTCGATAGCCGAAGGTGTGCACCCTCACGATGCGTGAAAGTACCACTCGCTCAAGGAATGTGAGATGGTCTGCGGGTTTGCTCATGTCACTGGTCTCCCCTGTCCAACTCAGATATGGCTGCCGTCATCACGCTGATTCGACTCCTTGCGGCAGACGGAACGCCAGACAGCTGCCGCACCGTCGTCGACGTCGCTGGCCCGAGGCACGTTGTGGCGCCGGCACCGCCACCCGATAGACCCCAGTCACAGCGCGGCTGGGCCCGCGGCGGCCTGTGCGATGACGTCGACCACGACGTCCGGGCTAGAGACGGTGACCGCGTGCGACGAGTTCACCTCAGTAACGTGGGAATGGGCACGGTCGGCTTCGAATTTCTGTTCGGCGACCGGAAGTGCGAGATCTTGCAGGGTCCTGATCTGCCAGCTTGGCTTACTCGTCCAGGCGGCGGCCGTCACTGTCTCGTTCAGCGCCGCCACGTTCATCGGGCGCTGCGTGGCGACCATCAAGGCGGCCTCGCTCGCGGGCACGTCGGCCGCGACCTGGCTGTGGAACTTGTCGGGCTGATAGAGCAGATACGAGCCGCTTGTTCCGCCGGGCAGCCTGTAATCGACTTGCTCGACTGACGTCAGGAAAGAACTGCCCGGGTACCGGCTGAGCAACTGGCTTGCCGACTCGCCGGCCGCCGGCATCACCGCGGCCGCGTATACCAGGCCCTTCACCATGGGGTCGTCCGCGCCGGCCTGCGTAATGACGGCTCCGCCGTAGGAATGGGCCACCAGGATCATCGGCCGGTCGATTCTTTCGGTCATGCTGCGCAGGTGGGCGGCATCGACCGCCACCCCCTGCAGCGGGTTGGCGAAGGCGACGACCGGATAGCCCTCGTGCTGAAGCCGCTGGATCACGCGATTCCAGATCGACCCATCTTCGAAGGCCCCGTGGACCAGCACGATTGCGGGTTTCGCTGATTCGCGACCCATCATGGCTCCTTTCTCACGGGCGTTATGCACCCTCAAACGTCCCGTAATGGCCTGTGCCACAGCTAGATAGCGGCGCGGCATCCTTCACGGCGGTGCGCTGACTACTCGCCATCATGCTGAGACAAAACTGGACTGACAATTCCAATTCGGATAATGTGCGGCCGTGGCGTCGAAGGCGGGTCGTCCTAGCGCGCGGCTGACTGTGCGCGGCGCGGCGACCAAGGCTCGCATCGTGGACGGTGCGGCATCCCTCGTCCGGGAGCACGGCGTGGCGGGGACGAGTCTGGACGCGGTCATGACGGCTACCGGCACCAGCCGGTCGCAGCTGTACCACTATTTCGACAACAAAGACGCGCTTATCGGCGAAGTGATCAAGACCCAGTTGGGCCGCGTCATCGAGGCCCAGGAACCGTTGCTGAGCGAGCTGTCCTCGTGGGATGGCCTGCAGCGCTGGTGTGATCATCTCGTGAGCATGGTCCGCGAGACCAATGGCATCGGCGGCTGTCCACTCGGCTCGCTGGTGAGCGAGCTCGCCGACCGATCGGAGGCGGCCCGACATGAGCTCGCACGATCCTTCGCCGAATGGCAGTCTTATCTGTCCGCGGGTTTCGCGGTGATGCGCGACAATGGCGAACTCGCCGAAGAGGCCGACGTGGACGATCTCGCGTTAACCATGATGAGTGCGCTGCAAGGCGGGCTGCTCATGGCCCAGACCACGCGTAGCGCCCGTCCCCTCGAACTCGCCCTCGGCATGGCCCTGGGGCACGTCGCCGGATACCGGTGCAGCACGAACTGAGGCCATCGCGCCGATGTCGTTCGCAATTCGGCGACTCCGCGCCTTGTCTTGCCTGCGTTGAGCGCTCGTCGAATCGCCCCGGCATATCCGCGACAACGGGTTCTCGAAGATGTTCTGCCTCAACGTATGTCCCTAACCGCGGTCTTTCGCAAGTGGACGTAGCGCGGCAGCGGTTCTTGGACGGCAATGACGCGGCCAATTGTAATTGTCAGTCCAGTTTTGTCCCAGGATGATGGCGACTAGTCAATGAATCACCGATCAAGGACGCCGATGCCTCGACTCAGCCACGGCCAGCTTTTCCCGCCTCTCGACATTCCCGCCGTCGGTGGCGGCATGATCTCGCTGCCGGATGACCTCACCGGCTCCTACGGCGTCATCTTGATCTACCGCGGGTCCTGGTGCCCCTATTGCAACGCGCAGCTCGCCGCGTTCTCGCGCGCGCTCGACGCGCTGAGCGAGGTCAACGCGAAAGTGGTCGCCTTTTCTGTCGATGACGAGGACACATCCGCCGCGCTCGTCGCCAAGCGCAGACTGCGGTTTCCGGTCGGCCACAGCGTCGACGCCGACAAGGTCGCCGCGGCGCTCGGTGCCTACGTCAACGACGATCCGCACTATCTGCAATCGACCGGCTTCATCCTGACGCCCGACGGGCGGGTGTGCCTCGCCGTGTACTCGAGCGGGGCCATCGGACGACTGGTGGCCGACGACGTGATCGGCTTCATCCGATATGTGACCGAGCACCCCGAAGCTCGGTGAGTCAAGGTCGAGAAAATCCGATGCTCCCCAATTCTATTTGACCCCACCGTGATTCGATGCCCAAGATGAGTAAGTCCATGCCCGACCAGCAAAGTGCACGCTACGAATCCCTTTTCGAGTCCACAACCATCGGGGAAGTCGACCTGACCAACCGCATCGCCCTGGCGCCGATGACCAGGGTAAGCGCAACAGCCGAAGGTGTTCCCACCGATCGGATCGGCGCCTATTACCGGGTTTTCGCTGACGGTGGCTTTGGGCTGTTGATCACCGAAGGTCTTTATATCGATGACCAGACCAGCCAGGGCTACTTTTTCCAGCCCGGCATCACGAATCCCGCTCAGGCCGCGGCGTGGAAACGGGTCGTCGAGGGCGTCCATGCGTCCGGTGCGAGGTTCTTCGCCCAATTGATGCATGCCGGAAGCCAGTCCCAAGGCAACTCTTACACCACCACAACCTGGGGTCCCTCGGCAGTGCGCCCCAAAGGCGAGCAGCTGTCCATGTACCGCGGATCGGGCGGCTTCCGGATTCCCGAAGAGATGACCACTGAGCAGATCGGCCAGGTCCGCGCCGCGTTTGTCAACGCGGCCCGGTTGGCACGCGACGCGGGATTCGACGGTGTGGAGATTCATGGCGCCAACGGATATTTGCTCGACGAATTCCTCACCGACTACATGAATACGCGCACTGATGCCTACGGGGGTAGCGTCACCAACCGAATTCGCTTGGCCACCGAGGTCTGCGCCGATGTCGTAGCTGCGGTCGGGGCGGACATGGCTGTGGGTATCCGCATCTCCCAGGGAAAGGTTTCGGACAACCATCATCGGTGGGCCGGCGGAGAGGAGGACGCGGCCACGATATTCACCGCGCTGGCCGACACCGGCATCGACTACATCCACACCACCGAATACCGGTCCCTGGCACCAGCTTTCGATAACACTGCCAGGACGCTGGCTGAGCTTGCCAAGCAGTACAGCGGCCTATCGATCATTGCCAACGGCCACCTCGATGACCCCCGCGACGCCGCCACGATCATCGACTCCGGCACCGCCGATGTCGTCGCCCTGGCCAAACCCGCGCTGGCCAACCGGGACTGGCCGCGCCGCGTGCTAACCGGCCAACCTCTGTCGCCTGATGTGCCCGCCGATGTGTTCGGGCCTGTCGCAACGGTCAAAGACTGGGAAGTCGCCGGCGTGCCGAACATAGCCCGGCCGGAAACTCGTGAATATAAAACCGTTGACACGCCATGAAATTGAGTCCCGCTGATAACGCAATGACGCCGATCCTGGTCCGCCTGGTTGCACGAAAGAATCGAAGGAGAGCGTCTTGCGAGACGACATTGTTCCGGGCGCGGTGTTCCCGGATTACGAGCTGACCGATCACGCCAAAGTCAGGAGACGGCTGAGCGAACTGCAAGGAATCGACCCCATGGTCCTGTTGCTGTCGCGCGGACACTTCTGCCCGAAGGATCACCAGCAGCACCTCGAGTTGTCCGTCAACTACTCCAAGATCGCGGTTGCGTACACCGCGATCGTGACGATTTCAACCGACAACATCGTGGAAACCGCAGAGTTTCGCGCATCCGTCGGGGCGCAATGGACTTTCCTCTCCGACGCCGGCCGCAAGGTCCAGAAGGACCTGCAGATCCAGGAGTACACGGATCCGCATCACGATCCGATGGTTCCCCATACCTTCGTGCTGAAGCCCGGCTTGGTAATCCATAGCATCTATAACGGCTACTGGTTTTGGGGCCGGCCGTCTTTTGAGGACTTGCGGCGCGATCTTCGTGAGGTGACTCGCGAAATTCGCCCCGATTGGGATCCGTTAGCGCCGGGCCTGCGCCAGGCCTGGGACGACGGGGACCGGTCGAGGCACTACCCGTATTCGCCCCCCGCTACCGGGGTGGGTGAGCCGTGGTGCGGAACAGACGGATCAGGAACCGAAAGCTTGCGCAACCATGGAGCCAAGGAGGGCGATGAGCGCATTCCCAGCTGATTTGAGCTACACCGAAGAGCATGAGTGGGTGCAGCGCACCGGCGATGACACCGTACGCATCGGCATCACCGACTATGCGCAGTCCGCACTCGGTGATGTCGTGTTCGTCCAGCTGCCCGATGCCGGTTCCGATGTGACGGCGGGCGAGTCCTTCGGCGAGGTGGAGTCCACGAAGTCGGTGTCCGACCTCTATGCCCCGATCACCGCGAAGGTCGTTGCGGTCAATAGTGACTTGAGGGAGAACCCAAGCCTTGTCAACTCTGATCCCTACGGAGAGGGTTGGCTGCTCGAGCTACGCGCCGACGCGGGGTCGGTTGAGGCGCGCCTCGGCGAACTGCTGGATGCGGATGCTTACCGAGCCCACGTTGGGGATTGACCAGTCGGTCCAGTAGTGCACCGGCGCGGGCGTTTCGGCCCGCATGGTCATGACTAGACCGTGAATCCACGCGATGCGCGGGACGGCCAACGATAGGCCGGTTGCGGCAGCCCGTGCCGTGCTTTTCACGCTCAGTGTGGTGTGGTTTCACCTCACCAACCCTGTTGACATTTTCGGTATGTTGTCGTACGAATGAGACATGGCTGCGGTTATGTCTCACGACGCACCCGTCACGTTCGAGTTGGCCACTGCGGACACCTGGGCGGATCCCTGGCCGATGTACCGAGCGCTTCGCGACCACGATCCGGTGCACCACGTCGTCCCGGCCAACCGGCCCGAGCATGACTACTACGTGCTGTCCCGGCACGCCGACGTGTGGGCCGCGGCGCGCGACCACGAGACCTTCTCCTCCGCGCAGGGTCTGACGGTCAATTATGGCGACCTGGAAATGATCGGGCTGCAAGACAATCCACCGTTCGTGATGCAGGATCCGCCGGTACACACCGAATTTCGCAAACTGGTGTCGCGCGGCTTCACGCCACGCCAGGTTGAGGCGGTGGAGCCCAAGGTGCGTGAGTTCGTCGTCGAGCGCATCGAGCGGCTGCGCGCGGACGGCGGTGGCGACATCGTCACCGAGCTGTTCAAACCACTGCCGTCGATGGTGGTCGCCCACTACCTGGGTGTCCCCGAAGCGGATCGGGCGCAATTCGACTGGTGGACGGATGTCATCGTGGCGGCCAACACCGCGGAAGGCGGGGTGGCCGGGGCGCTGGAAACCGTGGGCGACGCGGTCGGGTCCATGATGGGCTACTTCACCGAGCTGATCGAGCGCCGCCGCAGCGAGCCCGAGGACGACACCATCTCGCACCTGGTGGCCGCCGGCGTCGGCGCCAACGGCGACATCGCCGGCACGTTGTCCGTGCTGGCCTTCACGTTCACCATGGTCACGGGCGGCAATGACACCACCACCGGAATGCTGGGCGGCTCAATGCCTTTGCTGCATCAACGGCCCGACCAGCGACGGCTTCTCGTCGAGGATCCGGGCCTGATCCCGGACGCGGTGGAGGAGCTGCTGCGGCTCACCTCGCCCGTGCAGGGGCTGGCCCGCACGACCACCCGCGACGTGACGATCGGCGACACCACGATCCCGGCCGGCCGCAAGGTTTTCCTGTTGTATGGGTCGGCCAATCGGGACGAGCGGCAGTACGGCCCCGACGCGGGCGAGCTCGACGTCACCCGCTGCCCGCGCAACATCCTGACCTTCAGCCACGGCGCACACCATTGCCTGGGCGCAGCGGCGGCGCGGATGCAATCGCGGGTCGCCCTGACCGAACTGCTCACCCGCTGCCCGGATTTCGAGGTGGACGAGTCCGCGATCGTCTGGTCGGGCGGCAGTTATGTGCGGCGTCCGCTGTCTGTACCGATCCGGGTGACGCCCTGATGCCGAACGACTGGCTGAGCGCGCACCGCAGCGAAGCCGCCGCGGACCGGATCCTCGACGCGGCCGAGCAGCTCTACACCGAGCGCGATCAGGCGTCGGTCGGCATGAACGAAATCGCCAGGGCCGCAGGGTGTTCCCGCGCCACGCTGTACCGATACTTCGAGAGCCGGGAGGCGCTGCGGACCGCCTACGTGCACCGCGAGAGCCGTCGGCTCAGCCGCGCGATCAAGGAGCAGATCGTCGGCATCGACGACCCCCGGGAGCGGCTGGTCGCCAGCATCACCGCCACGCTGCGGATGGTTCGCGGCAGCCGGGCGTTGGCCTCGTGGTTCGCGGTCAGCCGGCCGCCGATCGGCGCCGAGGTGGCCGGGCAGTCCGAGGTGATCACCGCGTTGGCCGCCGCGTTCGTCGGCTCGCTGGGGCCCGAAGACCCCGCCATCGTCGAGCGCCGGGCGCGCTGGGTGGTGCGGGTGATCGCGTCGCTGCTGCAGTTCCCCGGTCGCGACGAGGCCGACGAGAAGGCAATGATCGAGGAGTTCGTCGTCCCGATCGTCACGCCGGTCTCCGTCCGGGGCTAGACGCCGCGTCCGCTCAGGTAGGCACGCGGGTGAAGCGGTGCAGCAGCCAGGCCGGCGGAATCGTCACGACCATCGTCGCGAGGAACAGGTTCAGCATCGAGCCGGTGTAGACGTGCGCGCGCACGATGTAGACCATGGCGAACTCCATGGTGATCAGGTGGATCAGGAAGATCTCGTAGGAGATCTCCCCCAGCCACACCATCGGCCGCGTCGCCAGCAGCCGCCAGTACCAACCCCGGTCGCCCAGCGCCAGTGGCGCCACCGCGAGCGCGGCGATCACGGCGTAGAAGCAGGTCTTGAACAACGCCTCGCTCAACGTCGCCGGCGACGTGGTGGGCGCGCCCGCGATCGGAGTGGACACGATGAAATAACAGACGACCGCCAGCGGTATCGCCACGAACGCGTACCCGCGCACCCCCATCGCCTGCAGGACCGCCAGCAACATTCCGGCGAGGAACCAGGCCAGGTACGTCGGCAGCCACAGCCGCGCGCCGTCGGGAAACCAGTGATCGGTGTGCACGAGCACGAGCCAGCCGGGGCTGATCAACGTCAGCCCGATCAGCGCCGCCAACAGCAGTCTCGGCTGCCAGCGCCGGCGGCAGACGAGCACCAACAGCACGTACGCCAGCAGCGGGAGCAGCACATAGAACGACGCTTCCACCGCGAGGCTCCACATCTGGGTCAGCCCCTGATGCAGGTACTTGCCGAGATAGCCGTTGCAGTAGATCTGCGTCAGCGTCAGGTTGCGCACCAGTCCGAGCCACGTGTGCCCGGGGTTGGGTCCCGCCTCGCGGAAGTGGTACAGCACGTAGGCGAACAGCACGGTGACGACGTAGGCGGGCATGATGCGCCGAACCCGGTGCCACGCATAGCGACTCAGCGACGGTGGTGGGCCGCCGGTGGCAGCGGCTTTCAGCCACGGGCGGAACAGCAGGAAGCCCGACAACACGAAGAAGATCGGCACGCCGATCTCCAGCCGGGAACCGACCAGCCCCCAGTAGCCGTGGGTGTACTTGCCGGTGGTGTAGGCCGCATGGGTGCCGACGACGAGCAGGGCCGCCACGGCGCGAATTCCGGTCAGCGACGCCACCCGGTCGACATGGGCGGTCTGTTCGAGTCCGCCCTGGGCGTCTTGTTCCTCCGACAGGGTCATCCCGGGTGTTTCCTGCGGGGCTTCTGACCGTCGCGGCTGCGGGGCTTGGACGCCGACCGGTCGGGCTGAAGGTTGATCAGCACCCCCGAAATTCGGGTGTGTTCAAGTTTTTTCAGCGTCGACTTGGGCAGCTTGGCCGGCAGCTCCACCAGCGAGAAGTCGGGGCCGATGGCGATGTGGCCGAAATCGCTGCGATGCAGACCGCCCTCGTTGGCGATGGCGCCGACGATCGCGCCCGGGCCGATCTTGTGCCGCTTGCCCACCGCGATCCGATAGGTGGCGAACGTCCGGTCCTGCCTGGATCTTTCGGGACGCTCGCGGCGTTCGGTGTGCCGCTCGCGCCGCTCGCGTGGCGGCTCGGGCGCCATCAGGAACTCCTCGCCGTCGCGGGCCTGCAGCGCCAGCGCCGCCGCTATGTCGGCCAGCGGGACGTCATGCTCGCGTTCGTAGTCCTCGACCAGCTTGCGGAACAGATCGATGCCCGGACGGCCCAGCGCGTCGGTGATGGAGTCGGCGAACTTCGCCACCCGCTGGGCATTGACGTCCTCGACGGTGGGCAGCTCGGACTCGGTCAGGGTTTGCCGAGTTGCCTTTTCGATCGCCTTGAGCAGGTGGCGCTCCCGGGGCGACACGAAAAGCAAGGCGGTCCCCGACCGCCCGGCCCGGCCGGTGCGTCCGATGCGGTGCACGTAGGACTCGGTGTCGTGGGGGATGTCGTAGTTGAGCACGTGCGAGATGCGCTCCACGTCGAGCCCGCGGGCGGCTACGTCGGTGGCCACCAGGATGTCGATGCCGCCGTCCTTCAGCGCGGCGACGGTCCGCTCGCGCTGGCCCTGCGGAATGTCGCCGTTGATGGCGGCCGCGGAAAACCCTCGGGCCCTTAGCTTTTCGGCGACCTCCTCGGTGGCCTGCTTGGTGCGCACGAAGACGATCATCGCCTCGAACGGCTCGACTTCCAGGACCCGGGTCAGCGCGTCCATCTTGCGCGGGCCGGCGACCTGGATGTAGCGCTGCGAAATATTCTCCGCGGTCGCGGTTTTCGCTTTGGTGCTGACCTCGAGCGGGTCGTGCAGGTACTTGGTGGTGAGCTTGCGGATCGCCGGCGGCATGGTGGCCGAGAAGAGGGCGACCTGCTTGTACTCGGGGGTTTCCGAGAGGATCCGCTCGACGTCTTCGGCGAAACCCATGGTGAGCATCTCGTCGGCCTCGTCGAGCACCAGATAGTCGACCCGCGACAGGTCCAGCGTCCCGCGCTCGAGATGGTCGATGACCCGGCCGGGCGTCCCGACCACCACCTGGGCGCCGCGTCTAAGCCCGGCCAGTTGCACGGTGTAGGAGGATCCGCCGTAGATCGGCAGCACGTTGATCTTCGGCAGATGGGCTCCGTAGCGGCTGAACGCCTCGGCCACCTGCAACGCCAACTCCCGGGTGGGGGCCAGCACCAGCGCCTGGGTCGCGGTGCTGGTGACGTCGATCCGGGACAGGATCGGGATGGCGAACGCCGCCGTCTTGCCGGTGCCCGTCTGCGCCAGCCCGACGACGTCCGAGCCCGCCATCAGCGCCGGAATCGTCGCGGCCTGGATGCCGGTGGGTGACTCGTAGCCGACGTCGGCGATCGCCCGCAAGACGGAGGGATGGATCTGCAGGTCGGCAAACGTCGTAGAGGCAGCCTCGGGCGAGCTGTCCGGGAGGGTCATCGTCCATGGAGTCTAGTGGTGGCCGCGAGCTCGGCGGAGCGAGCGCTGCGGGTCACCACCATCGAGCCCCGTCGCCGCGGCCAGATCGCCAGACCTGAGCGCTGCGGCTCGTGATCATGAGCACAGCCGCGCCCGGCCCGGCCATGCCTGTCACACCCGCGCGCGCGGTGACGGTACGGTGCCCGATGTGTGGTCGCTACCCCGCCGTACCGAGCCACTGACCGGCTCGGCCGCTGTCGCGCTGATTGCCATGACGTTGGCCGGCTGTGGTTCGGGAGACTCCACCGTCGCCAAGACGCCGCAGGCCACGACGACGAGCGAGACCCCGTCCATCACCGCCCCTGCCCAGCCGTCCGGCGCCGCCGCGCCGCCCGGCGGCAACGCCCCGCCGGCCGACCCGTGCGCGGTCAACCTCGCCTCACCCACCATCGCCAAGGTGGTCTCCGAGTTGCCGCGCGACCCGCGCAGCCAGCAACCCTGGAACCCGGAGCCGCTGGCCGGCAACTACAACCAGTGCGCGCAGCTGTCGGCGGTGATCATCAAGGCCAACACCAACGCCGTCAATCCCTCCACCCGGGCGGTGCTGTTCCATCTCGGGCAGTTCATCCCGCAAGGGGTGCCCGACACCTACGGGTTCAGCGGCGTCGACGCGGCGCAGACCACCGGCGACACGGTCGCGCTGACCTATCCCAGCGGCATCAACGGCTTGACCACCGATGTGCGGTTCCACTGGAACGGCAACGGCGTCGAGCTGATCGGTAACGCCCCGGGACACTAGGCGGAGCCGAGTTCTCGTCGGTCCCCTCACCTAGAGTTGCTGCTGTGTTCGTCACCGGCGACAGCATCGTGTACAGCGCCTCGGATCTCGCCGCCGCCGCCCGCTGCGAGTACGCGTTGTTGCGGGATTTCGACGCCAGGCTCGGCTGGGCACCGGCCGCCACGGTCGAGGACGACCTGCTCGCCCGGACCGCCGCCCTCGGGACCGAACACGAGCGGCGCGAACTGGACCGGCTGCGCGGCGAGTTCGGCGATGGCGTCGCGGTCATCGGCCGCCCGGCCTACACGCCCGCCGGCCTCGCGGCGGCGGCAGAGGCGACTCGGCGCGCCGTCGCCACCGGCGCGCCCGTGGTCTATCAGGCCGCCATGTTCGACGGCCGTTTCGTCGGTTTCGCCGACTTTCTGGTGCGCGACGGCGAGCAGTACCGGGTCATCGACACCAAGCTGGCCCGTTCGGCCAACGTCACCGCGCTCTTGCAGCTGGCGGCCTACGCCGACGCGCTGGCCGCCTCGGGCCTCCCGGTGGCGCCCGAGGCCGAACTGCACCTGGGCGACGAAACCGTCGCGCGTTATCGGATCCACGACCTGATTCCGGTCTACCGCTCCCAGCGGGCGCGGTTGCAGCTGCTCCTCGACACGCACCACGCCGGCGGCGCCGCCGTTCGCTGGGACGACGAGGGCGTGGGCGCGTGTTTGCGTTGTCCGCTGTGCACCGAGCAGCTGCGTGCCACCGACGATCTGCTCCTGGTCGCCGGCATGCGAGTGGGCCAGCGGGACAAGCTGATCGGCGCCGGCATCACCACGGTGACCGGGCTGGCCCAGCACGCCGGCCCGGTGCCGGACCTGGCGCCGGTCGCGGTCGGCAAGTTGACCGCCCAGGCGAGACTTCAAGTCCGCCAGCGCGAGACCGGCACACCGCGGTTCGAGATCGTCGACCCGCAGCCCTTGACGCTGCTCCCCGAACCGGACCCGGGCGACCTGTTCTTCGACTTCGAGGGCGATCCGCTGTGGACCGTCGACGGCAAGGAGTGGGGCCTGGAATACCTCTTCGGTGTCCTGGAGGCCGGGCCCGCCGGTGCGTTTCGGCCGATCTGGGCGCATAACCGGGTGGAGGAACGCAAGGCCCTGACGGATTTCCTCGCGATGGTGGCCAAGCGCCGCAAGCGCCGGCCGCACATGCACATCTACCACTACGCGCCGTACGAGAAGACCGCGTTGCTGCGGCTCGCCGGCCGCTACGGGGTCGGCGAGGACCAGGTTGACGAGCTGCTGCGCAGCGGAACCTTGGTCGACCTTTACCCCTTGGTACGCAAGAGCATTCGAGTGGGCGCGGAGTCGTTCAGCCTGAAGGCGCTGGAGCCGCTCTACATGGGGGCGCAGCTACGCTCCGGCGACGTCACCACCGCCACCGGCTCGATCACCTCCTACGCCCGGTACTGCGAGCTGCGGGCCGACGGACGCGGCGACGACGCCGCCTCCGTGCTCAAGGAGATCGAGGACTACAACCACTACGACTGCCGCTCGACCCAGGAACTGCGTAACTGGTTGATGTTGCGCGCCTATGAATCCGGCGTCGTGCCGATCGGCGCACAGCCCGTGCGGGGCGGCAACACCGTCGACGACCGCGACCGGCTGGCGGTGACCCTCTCAACGTTCGCCGGCGACGCCGCCGCGAGCGAGCGCACGCCCGAGCAGACCGCGGTGGCGCTGCTGGCCGCGGCGCGCGGCTACCACCGGCGCGAGGACAAGCCGTTCTGGTGGGCCCACTTCGATCGGTTGAACTTCCCCGTGGAGGAATGGGCGGACAACACCGACGTGTTCGTCGCGGAAGATGCGTCGGTCACCGCGGGCTGGAACACGCCGCCGCGCGCCCGCAAGCCGCAGCGACGGGTGCGACTGCGCGGCGAACTCGCACGCGGTGAGCTGATGACCGACGTCTTCACCCTCTATGACCCGCCCGCCCCGCCGGGCATGTCCGACGATCCCGACCGGCGCGCGGCCGGGCGCGCCACGGTGATCGCCGCCGACGATCCGGCGCTGCCCACCGAAGTCACCATCGTGGAACGAGTGGGCAACGACGGCAAGCCCTTTCACCAACTCCCGTTCGCGCTGACCCCCGGCCCGCCGATTCCGACGACCGCGCTGCGGGACTCGATCGAGTCCACGGCCACCGCCGTGGCCGCCGGCTTGCCGCGGCTACCCCGCAGCGCCGCCCTCGACATCCTGCTGCGCCGCGCACCGCGCACCCGCAGCGGCTCCGCACTGCCCCGCGGCGCCGACACCGTCGCCGATATCACGGCGGCCCTGCTCGACCTGGACTCGTCGTATTTGGCCGTGCACGGGCCGCCCGGCACCGGGAAGACGCACACCGCCGGGCGCGTGGTCGGGCGCCTGGCCACCGACCATGGCTGGCGGATCGGCGTGGTGGCGCAATCGCATGCCACGGTGGAGAACCTGCTGGACTGTGTGCTCGACGCCGGGCTGGACCCGCAGCGAGTGGCGAAGAAACGCAACGACCACCGCGCCCCGCGCTGGCAGGAGATCGACAGCAGCGCTTACGCCGCGTTCATCGCCGACACCCCCGGCTGCGTACTGGGCGGCACCGCATGGGATTTCGCGAACGCCAATCGGGTGCCGCCGGGCGGCCTCGACCTGCTGGTGATCGACGAGGCCGGCCAATTCTGTCTGGCCAACACCATTGCCGTGGCGCCGGCCGCGGCCAACCTGTTGCTGCTCGGCGATCCCCGGCAGCTGCCGCAGGTCAGCCAAGGCACCCATCCCGACCCCGTCGACACGTCCGCGCTCGACTGGCTGGTCGACGGCTGGAGCACCCTGCCCGACGAGCGCGGATATTTCCTGGACCGCTCCTACCGCATGCATCCGGCGATCTGCGCCGCGGTGTCCGCGCTGTCCTACGAGGGCAGGCTGCACTCGCACGAGTGCACCGCCGAGCGACGCCTTGCCGGATACCCGCCGGGAGTGCGGACGATCACGGTTGAGCACCAAGGCAATTCGACCGATAGCCCGCAGGAGGCCGACGCGATCGCCGACGAGATCGAACGCCTGCTCGGCACGGCCTGGACCGACGAGCGAGGTACCCGACCACTGACCGCCTCCGATGTGTTGGTGCTGGCGCCGTACAACGCCCAGGTGACGCTGCTGCGCCGGCGGTTGACCGTTGCCGGGCTCGACGGAATCCGGGTCGGCACCGTCGACAAGTTCCAGGGCGGGCAGGCGCCCGTGGTGTTCATCTCCATGACTGCCTCCACCGCGGACACGGTGCCACGCGGAATCTCGTTCCTGCTCAACAGGAACCGGCTCAACGTCGCCATCAGCCGCGCCCAGTACGCGGCCGTCGTCGTGCGCTCGGAATTGCTGACCGAGTACCTGCCCGGCACGCCCGCGGGCCTGATCGACTTGGGCGCGTTCCTGGCGCTGACGCAGACCGCCCCGGCGATCACCTAGTTGCCGGAGGAGTGGCGGCCGTAACCGGTGGGCTCGTCGTCGGGATCACGGCCGGGGCGCTGAGCCAGCGGCGCGCCGTTCTGCTGCCGTTGCGGCGGCGCCAGCCGATTGCGGGGGGCGGACGGGTAGGGCCGCGCCGATCGCTCGCTGACCGGACGGAAACGCTGGCGCGCGTCCACATGAGAGCCGTTGTGCGCGAACCCGATTGGTTGCGCGTCGGCCGGCGACGGGCGCGGGCGGGTGACCCGGCCGGCCGGGACGGAGGCCGCCTCGGGTGCACGGAGCAGGATGAGCTCGACGTACTCGTCGTCGTCGTAGTCGTCGTCGACCGCGTCGCCCGCCTCGGGGTGACCGCTCATGGCAGACGGCGCGAAGCCGACCAGGAACAGCGCGGCCACGATCCCGAACAGCGCGACGAACGCGGGCAACAGGACCGACTGCGACATGGCGGCCGCGAACGGGTCGCGCAGAAACGCGGGCAGTTGCAGGGTGGCGGCCTCCTCGCCGCCGGCGCCGGGGGACGGCTGGGCCGGCATCTCGGCGCCGATCCGCGAAGTCATGAAGGCGGCCATGCCGGCGCTGCCCAGCACCGCGCCGAGTTGGCGGACCGAGTTGTACACGGCCGAGCCCGCGCCGGCCAGGCTCGGCGGCAGGTTGCGCGTTGCGGTGGCGGTCAGCGGCGACCACACGAACGCCATCCCGACGCCCGTCGCGAAGAACGGCAACACCAGCCGCCAGATCGGTGTCGCCGGCGACATCTCGAACGTGAGCCAGGTCAGCGCGATCGCCAGCATCGAGAAGCCGAAGCCGAGAACCGGCCGCGGATGGTATCGGTCGACCATCCTGCCGACGAACGGCGCGAACACACCGTTGGCGATCGCCATCGGCGCGATCAGCAGGGCCGAGCGCGTCGGCGAGAGGCCGCAGACGGCCTGCGCGTAGAACGTCAGCGGCAGCATCATCGCCGTCGCGGCGAACGAGATGATGGCCACGCCGACGTTGCACAGTCCGAAGTCGCGGTCGCCGAAGATCACCAGGGGGATCAGCGGCTCGTCGGTGTTCATCGACTGCCAGAACACGAACACCGTCATGAACCCGATGCCGGCGACGATCATCGCCCAGATCCACGGTTCCCAGTGCGCGGCCTGACCCTGCTGCAGGCCGAACACGACCAGGAACATGCCCGCGCCGGACAGAGCGACTCCCACCACGTCGAACCGGTGCGACTGGGTGGGCAGCACCGGGACCAGCCAGTACGCCAGGGCCAGTCCCAGCACGCCGATGGGCACGTTGACGAAGAAGATCCACTGCCAGCCCAGCCCGTCGACCAGCACGCCGCCGGCCAGCGGGCCGACCAGGCTGGCGACACCGGCGGTGGCGCCCCACAGGCTCACCGCGACGCCCCGGCGCTCCGGCGGGAAAATCCGGGTGATGGTGGACAAGGTCTGTGGCGTGAGGACCCCGGCGCCCACCCCTTGGACGACCCGGGCGGCGATCAGCATGGCGGCGCTGCCCGACAGCCCGCACCACACCGAGGCGACGGTGAACACCACCAGCCCGATCAGGTACATGTTCTTGGGGCCGAATCGGTCGCCAAGCCGCCCGGCCACCAGCAGGACGACCGCATAACCCAGCAGGTATGCGCTGGTCACCCAAATCACCGTGTCGTAGCCGATGTGCAAGTTGGTCATGATCGTCGGGTTCGCGATGGCGACGATCGTCGAGTCGACCATGATCATGAAGAAGCCGATCATCATCGCCCAGAGCGCGTTCCAGGGCTTCTGCGATTGCGGCGAGTTCTGGACGAGGAAATTCCGGCGCGTGGGGCGGGGTGGATTCGGCGCCGCGCGCCGGGTTCCCCCGGCCGACGGAGGCGTCTCCGTGGCCATCTCCCCACCTCGTTTCAGCTTCCGGCGATGCGTGCCTGCACGGGCCTTCTGAGCTATCGGACCCGGACCATCACGGACATCCAGCCTGCATTATTGCCGCTGCGGCGATTGGCGGCAGCCACGGATCCGATCCGGGGTACACCACCGTCAAGCTTTCGTGTTCGGGCGGTGTTCCGCAGCGGGCACGTTAGCCTGGTAGGACGCCATTTCAGGAGAGGCAAAATGCGGGCCCGACGGAAGCGGTCTTCGAACCGGATTTTTAACATGTCGCAAGCGGATGGGCCGCCGACGCCCACCAACGGCCGGCCCAAGGCGTCCGCGCGGGCATTGGCCCAGGTCATAGAGCGAAGCTCGCGGATCCAGGGCCCGGCCGCCGAGGCTTACGTATCCCGGTTGCGCAACGCGCACCCGAACAGCAGCCCCGGCGACATCCTGGCCAAGCTACAGAAACGCTACGTGGGCATGGTGACGGCCAGCGGCATGGCGGTGGGCGCGGCGGCGACCATCCCGGGCATCGGCACGCTGAGCGCGCTGTCCGCCGCGGCGGCCGAGACGGTGACGTTCCTGGAAGCCACCGCGTTTTTCGTGCTTGCCGTCGCGGTGGTGTACGACATTCCCGCCGACCACCGGGAACGGCGCCGCGCCCTGGTGCTGTCCGTGCTGGTCGGCGACAACAGCAAAGAAGCGGTCACCCAGCTGTTCGGCCCGGCCCGCACCAACGGCGGCTGGATTTCCGAGAGCGTGGCCGCGGTGCCGCTGTCGTCGATGTCGCGGCTGAACTCCCGGTTGCTCAAGTCGTGGCTCAAGCGATACACGCTGCGCCGCGGCGCTTTGGTGTTCGGCAAGCTGCTGCCGGTGGGCATCGGGATTGTGGTCGGTGCCGTCGGCAACTATTTCGCCGCAAGGAAGATCGTCCGCAATGCCAACAACGCGTTCGGTACCCCACCGGTGCGCTGGCCGCGGGCGCTGCACCTAGTGCCGCCCTTCCACGAAGCCGGCTAGCGAACCGCCCTCCCCTCCTACCCCCGTCTCCCTGGCGAATTGCCGGCGAAAGGTTAGCCTTTATAGGGCGGAAACGTTGAGCATCGCCACTGGTGTGACGTGCTCCACACTCCGGGGTCGACAAACGTGCAGGCGCCGCGCACCAGCTGCTAAAAGCGCTTGCGGGACAGAGGAATTGAGGCGAACAGCGGTCGTGAGCAACATAAGTTCGCCATTCGGGCAAAACGAATGGCTGGTCGAGGAGATGTACCGCAAGTTCCGCGACGACCCCTCCTCGGTCGATCCGAGCTGGCACGAGTTCCTCGTCGACTACAACCCCGAGCCGACCGGCGAGTCCCCCTCGAGCGCCGCGACCACCGGCGACGGCCAGGCCGCCGCGAGCGCCCCGCAGGCAACGCCGGCGCCGCCGGCGACCCAGACCGCCGCGCCCACCAAGCCCGCGGCTAGCTCCGGCAACGGCGCCCCCGCACCCGTACCCGCGAAAGCGAAGGCCCCGACTCCCCCGCCGGCCGAGGGCGACGAGCTGCAGACGCTGCGCGGCGCCGCGGCCGCCGTCGTCAAGAACATGTCCGCCTCGCTGGATGTGCCGACCGCCACCAGCGTCCGCGCCGTTCCGGCCAAGCTGCTCATCGACAACCGGATCGTCATCAACAACCAGCTCAAGCGCACCCGCGGCGGCAAGATCTCCTTCACCCACCTGCTCGGCTACGCGCTGGTGCAGGCGATCAAGCAGTTCCCCAACATGAACCGGCATTACGCCGAGTTCGACGGCAAACCCACCGCGGTCACCCCGGCGCACACCAACCTCGGCCTCGCCATCGACCTGCAGGGCAAGGACGGGAAGCGCTCCCTGGTGGTGGCCGGCATCAAGGGCTGCGAGACCATGCGGTTCGCGCAGTTCGTCACCGCCTACGAGGACATCGTCCGGCGGGCTCGCGACGGCAAGCTGACCGCCGAAGACTTTGCCGGCGTGACGATTTCGCTGACCAACCCCGGCACCATCGGCACCGTGCACTCGGTGCCGCGGCTGATGGCCGGCCAGGGGGCGATCATCGGCGTCGGCGCCATGGAGTACCCCGCCGAGTTCCAGGGCGCCAGCGAAGAGCGCATCGCCGAGCTGGGGATCGGCAAGCTGATCACGCTGACCTCCACCTACGACCACCGCATCATCCAGGGCGCCGAATCCGGCGACTTCCTGCGCAGCATCCACGAGATGCTGCTCTCGGACGATTTCTGGGACGACATCTTCCGCGAGTTGAGCATCCCGTATCTGCCGATCCGCTGGAGCACCGACAACCCAGACTCGATCGTCGACAAGAACGCCCGGGTGATGGAGCTGATCGCGGCGTACCGCAACCGCGGGCACCTGATGGCCGACATCGACCCGCTGCGGTTGGACGGCAGCCGGTTCCGCAGCCACCCCGACCTGGAAATCCTCAACCACGGCCTGACGCTGTGGGACCTCGACCGGGTGTTCAAGGTCAACGGGTTCGCGGGTAGCGAGTACAAGAAGCTGCGCGACATCCTGGGCCTGCTGCGCGACGCGTATTGCCGCCACATCGGCGTGGAGTACACCCACATCCTGGACCCCGAACAACAGGAATGGCTGCAGCAACGCGTCGAGACCAAGCACGTCAAACCGACGGTGGCCGAACAGAAGTTCATCCTGAGCAAGCTGAATGCCGCCGAGGCGTTCGAGACGTTCTTGCAGACGAAATATGTTGGGCAGAAACGCTTTTCGCTGGAGGGCGCGGAGAGCGTGATCCCGATGATGGACGCCGCGATCGATCAATGCGCCGAGCACGGGCTCGACGAGGTGGTCATCGGCATGCCACACCGCGGGCGGCTCAACGTGCTGGCCAACATCGTCGGCAAGCCGTACTCGCAGATCTTCAGCGAGTTCGAAGGCAACCTCAACCCGTCGCAGGCCCACGGCTCCGGTGACGTCAAGTACCACCTCGGTGCCACCGGCGTGTACCTACAGATGTTCGGCGACAACGACATTGCGGTCTCGTTGACCGCCAACCCGTCGCACCTGGAAGCCGTCGACCCGGTGCTGGAGGGTCTGGTCCGGGCCAAGCAGGACCTGCTGAACCACGGCGCCCACGACGACGGCGACGAGAAGGCCTTCTCGGTGGTGCCGATGATGCTGCACGGCGATGCCGCCTTCGCCGGCCAGGGCGTGGTCGCCGAGACGCTGAACTTGGCGAACCTGCCCGGTTACCGGGTCGGCGGCACCATCCACATCATCGTCAACAACCAGATCGGCTTTACCACTGCGCCGGAGTATTCGCGGTCCAGCGAGTACTGCACCGACGTCGCCAAGATGATCGGGGCGCCGATCTTCCACGTCAACGGCGACGACCCGGAGGCGTGTGTGTGGGTGGCGCAGCTGGCGGTGGACTTCCGCCAGAAGTTCAAGAAGGACGTCGTCATCGACATGCTGTGCTACCGCAAGCGCGGGCACAACGAAGGTGACGACCCGTCGATGACCAACCCCGCCATGTACGACGTCGTCGACATCAAGCGCGGCGTCCGCAAGAGCTACACCGAAGCGCTGATCGGCCGCGGCGACATTTCGATGAAAGAGGCCGAGGACGCGCTGCGCGACTACCAGGGCCAGCTGGAGCGCGTGTTCAACGAGGTCCGTGAGCTGGAGAAGCACGGAGCGGCCCCGAGCGAGTCGGTGGAGTCACACCAGATCGTCGCTGCGGGGCTGTCCACCGCGGTCGACAAGGCGCTGCTGTCCCGCATCGGGGATGCCTTCCTCGCCCTGCCCGAAGGCTTCAGCGCGCACCCGCGCGTGCAGCCGGTGCTGGAAAAGCGCCGGGAGATGGCCTACGAGGGCAAGATCGACTGGGCGTTCGGCGAGCTGCTGGCGCTGGGTTCGCTGGTGGCCGAGGGCAAGCTGGTCCGGCTGTCGGGTCAGGACACGCGGCGCGGGACCTTCTCCCAGCGGCATTCGGTGATCATCGACCGCAACACCGGCGAGGAATTCACCCCTTTGCAACTGCTGGCGACGAACCCCGATGGGACACCCACCGGCGGCAAATTCCTGGTCTACGACTCACCGCTGTCCGAGTACGCCGCCGTCGGCTTCGAGTACGGCTACACCGTGGGCAACCCGGACGCCTTGGTGTTGTGGGAGGCGCAGTTCGGCGACTTCGTCAACGGCGCGCAGTCGATCATCGACGAGTTCGTCAGCTCCGGCGAGGCCAAGTGGGGCCAGCTGTCCAACGTGGTGCTGCTGCTGCCGCACGGCCACGAGGGCCAGGGACCCGACCACACCTCCGGCCGCATCGAACGCTTCCTGCAGCTGTGGGCCGAGGGATCGATGACGATCGCGATGCCGTCGACGCCGTCCAACTATTTCCACCTGCTGCGGCGGCACGCCCTCGACGGCGTGCAGCGGCCGCTGATCGTCTTCACGCCGAAGTCGATGCTGCGCAACAAGGCCGCCGTCAGCGACGTCAGGGACTTCACCGAGATCAAGTTCCGCTCGGTGCTTGAGGAGCCGACGTACGAAGACGGCATCGGCGACCGCGGCAAGGTCACCAGGATCCTGCTGACCAGCGGGAAGCTCTACTACGAGCTGGTGGCGCGCAAGGCCAAGGACAATCGCGACGACGTCGCGATCGTGCGGATCGAGCAGCTCGCCCCGGTGCCCAGGCGCCGGCTCAGCGAGACGCTGGACCGCTACCCCGGCGCCAGGGAGTTCTTCTGGGTGCAGGAGGAGCCGGCCAACCAGGGCGCGTGGCCGCGGTTCGGCCTGGAGCTGCCGGAGCTGCTGCCCGACAAGTTGGCCGGTCTCAAGCGCATCTCGCGCCGCGCGATGTCGGCGCCGTCGTCGGGGTCGTCGAAGGTGCACGCGGTCGAGCAGCAGGAGATCCTCGACACAGCCTTCCGCTGAGCCCGGCGACGGCGAGCGCCGGAACGGCGCGAGTTAGGAGCTGGGCAGTCGAGGCTGAGCCCCGCGGGTGCCCACCCACGTGTACCGGGGACCGACGGTACCGGCTAGCCTCGACGCAATCGGGCCGTACTAGGAAGGGTGCTCATGCAGGGGTTCGCCGGCAAGGTCGCAGTGGTGACGGGCGCGGGATCCGGTATCGGGCAGGCGCTGGCCGTCGAGTTGGCCCGCTCCGGCGCCAAGGTCGCGATCAGTGACGTCGACCTCGAGGGCCTAGCCGAGACCGAGGCACGGTTGAAGGCAATCGGAGCCGAGGTCAAAGCCGACCGGCTCGACGTCACCGAGCGCGAGGCCTTCCTGGCGTACGCCGACGCGGTCCGCGAGCACTTCGGCAAGGTGAACCAGATCTACAACAACGCCGGCATCGCCTTCACCGGCGACGTCGAAGTCAGCCAGTTCAAGGACATCGAGCGCGTAATGGACGTCGACTTCTGGGGCGTCGTGAACGGCACCAAGGCGTTCCTGCCGCACCTTATCGCCTCCGGCGACGGCCACGTCATCAACGTCTCCAGCGTCTTCGGGCTCTTCGCGGTGCCCGGGCAGGCCGCCTACAACTCGGCCAAGTTCGCCGTTCGGGGGTTCACCGAGGCGCTGCGCCAGGAAATGGCGGCAACGGGTCGCCCGGTGGCGGTTACCACGGTGCACCCAGGCGGCATCAAGACGGCGATCGCCCGCAACGCCACCGCCGCCGAGGGCCTCGACCAGGCCCAGCTGGCCAAGGTGTTCGACAAACGGCTCGCCAAGACCAGCCCGGAACGGGCCGCCCAGATCATCCTCGAGGCCGTCCGCAAGAAGAGGGCCAGGGTGCTGGTCGGCACGGACGCCAAGGTGCTGGATGCCTTGGTTCGCGTGCTGGGCTCCGGATACCAGCAGCTGTTCGGCCCCGTCATGGGCCGGTTCATGCCCAAGCAGTGATGGGTTCCATAGCGGTGGATCACCGCACCGGATAGCCTCGACGCGGTTACGCCGCCACAAGGGAGCACCGCATGCATGAGTTCGCCGGCAAGGTCGCGGTCGTCACGGGCGCGGGTTCGGGTATCGGCCAGGCGCTGGCCGTGGAACTGGGCCGCGCGGGTGCCAAACTCGCGATCAGCGACGTGAACACCGAAGGGCTGGCGCAGACCGAGGACCAACTGAAGGGCATAGGCGCACCCGTGAAGGCCGATCGCCTCGACGTGACCGAGCGCGAGGCCTTCCTCACCTACGCCGACGCGGTACGCGAGCACTTCGGCCAGGTCAACCAGCTGTACAACAACGCGGGCATCACGTTCGTCGGGTCCATCGAGGACAGCCGGTTCAAGGACATCGAGCGGGTGATGGACATCGACTACTGGGGCGTCGTGAATGGCACCAAGGCGTTCCTCCCGCACCTGATCGCCTCCGGCGACGGCCACCTGATCAACATCTCCAGCGCGCTCGGCCTGTTCGCGGCGCCGGGGCAGGCGGCGTACGTGTCGGCGAAATTCGCGGTCCGCGGCTTCACGGAGGCGCTGCGACAGGAGATGGTGCAGGCGGGTCACCCGGTGCGGGTGACGACCGTGCACCCGGGCGGCGTGAAGACGGGGTTCGCCCGCAACGCGATCTTCGCCGAGGGCCTCGACCAGGACGGCCTGGCGGAACTGTTCGAGGAGCAACAAGCCAAGACCACGCCGCAGCGGGCGGCGCAGGTCATCTTGGCGGGCGTGCGCAAGGGCAGGGCCCGAGTGTTGGTCGGACCGGACGTCAAGGCCATGGACCTGGTGGTGCGGCTGACCGGTTCGCAACCCGAGCGGCTTTTGGGTGGGCCCGTCATGGGTCGCGTGCAGCGTGTCGTGACCCGGTTGCTGCCCAAGCGCTGACCCCGGTCGATGAGCGCGGAACGCGCGAAGAGAGCCGGGGTCCATTCAGCCTGACCCCGGTCGATGAGCGCGGAACGCGCGAAGAGAGCCGGGGTCCATTCAGCGCCGACCCGTCACCGCCCCAGCGGGTGCTCCGCCAACCACCCGCCGGCCACCGCCTGCGGGTCGGCTCCCCCGGCCACCTGGCGGCGCATGTCGACGAGGGCCGCGGTGTCGAGCACGCCGGCCACTTCGTTGATCGCCAACAGCTGCCGATCGCTCAGCGCGTTGCGGCGATACAGCGGCACCACGTTCTCGGCCCGGATCAGCGCGGGCTTGCCGTCGACGAGCGTGACCAGGTCGGCGGGCAGGCCGGGGTCGGCGGTCGTCGTCCACCCCGCGGTCAGTTGACCGGCCTTCACCGCGGCGAACATCGTTGTCTCGTCGGGGAATTCGCGCGGACTCGGCAGCCGGCAGGAACCCACGGCCGACGGGGCTTGGCGTCCGGTGACGATTCCGACGACCAGGCCGGCGCAGTGCTTCGGCAGGGTGCTCAGGTCGGCGCTGACGTCGCTGCCGCCCCATGCCTTCGCGGTGGCCCCGGCCACCAGCAGCACGGGCTTGTCCTCCGCGGCCGTCGTGTAGTCGCCCGCCGCGACGCCCTCGGGTAGCGCGGCCACCATCGCGCGGTAGACGTCGGTGTCGGACATCGCCACCGCGCCGGGCTGCAGGCTCTCCAGCTTGCGTCCGGTCAGGGCCGGGACGACGGTGAAGACGCCCGCGTCCAGGCGCGCCATCGGATCGTCCGCGGTTTCGGCGCGCGCCGCGAAGCCATAGGACCGCAGCGCGGCCACATAGACGCCGGCCAGCAGCGTCGACTCAGCATCCGCCGCCGAGCCGACCACGAGTTCCGGGCGGGCTCGGTGCTCACCGGCGTCCGTGCCGCAGGAGGCCGCGGCGAGCAGGGCGGCGACCAGCGGCGCCGCCAGCCAGCCCGTTTTCACCCCGCGATGTCTGCGGGATCTGCGGCCAGCGCCACCGCCGTGGCGACCGCATTCCCGACACGCAGGTCCAGCGGGCTCGGGACAATCCGGTCGAAAGCCAGGTCATCGCTGACGACCGAGAAGATCGCCTCGGCCGCGGCCACCATCATCTTTTCGGTGATCCGGCGCGCGCCGGCATCCAGTGCCCCCCGAAACACTCCGGGGAAGGCCAGCACGTTGTTGATCTGGTTGGGGAAGTCGCTGCGCCCGGTGGCCACCACGGCGGCGTACCGGGCCGCGATCTGCGGGTGGATCTCCGGGTCGGGGTTCGACAGGGCGAAGACGATCGCGTTCGGCGCCATGGTGGCGATCATTTCCTCCGGCACCACGCCTCCGGACACGCCGAGGAACACGTCCGCACCCCGCAGCGCTTCGGCGATGCTGCCGGTGAGTCCGGCAGGGTTGGTGCGCTGCGCCAGCAGTCTCTTCACGCTGTTCATGTCGTCGCGCCCGGCGTGCAGAATCCCGCGCGAGTCGAGCACGGTGATGTCCGAAACACCCATCGCCAAAAGCAGATTCGTGCAGGCGACGCCCGCGGCCCCGGCGCCGGAGACCACCACCCGCAGCGACGTCATGTCGCGGCCGAGCAGCTTGCTGGCGCCCATGAGCGCGGCCAGGGCGACGATCGCCGTGCCGTGCTGGTCGTCGTGCATCACCGGGCAGTCCAGCGCCTCGATCACCCGCCGCTCGATCTCGAAGCAGCGCGGCGCGGAGATGTCCTCCAAGTTGACGGCGCCGAACGTGGGGCGCAGTCGCACCAGGGTTTCCACGATCTCGTCCGGATCCTTGGTGTCCAGGACGATCGGGATCGCGTTCAGCCCGCCGTAGGCCTGGAACAGGGCGCACTTGCCCTCCATCACCGGCAGCGACGCCGCGGGTCCGATGTCACCGAGGCCGAGCACCGCGCTGCCGTCGCTGACGACGGCGACCAGCCGGTTCGCCCACGTGTAGCGGGCGGCCTGGGTGGGATCGGCGGCGATCGCGCGACTGACCTGAGCCACACCTGGGGTGTAGGCGATGGACAACGCGCGCTGGGTGTCCAACGGGGCCTTCGGGCCCACGAAAAGCTTGCCGCCTACGTGTGCCTCGAAGATCTCGGCGTCGGTGATCGCACCGGGCTCGGCGAGCGTCTGTATCGATTCAATCAACTCGGACACGCGCCCCAGGGTACTGACTACCGATTAGTAGGCCTAATCCTTTCGAGAAGGATTTCGGCGTCAGATCAGACCGAGCTCGGTCACCGCGTTGCGCTCGTCGACCAGCTCGGCGGTCGACTTGTCGATGCGGCCGCGGGAGAAGTCGTCGATCTCCAGTCCCTGCACGATCGACCAGTCGCCGTCCTTGGTGGTCACCGGGAACGACGACACGATGCCCTCCGGCACCCCGTAGGAGCCGTCGGAGAAGACCGCCATCGACACCCAGTCACCGTCGGGGCTGCCCAGCAGCCAGGAACGGGCGGCATCGATGGTCGCCGACGCGGCCGAGGCGGCCGAGGAGGCGCCGCGCGCGTCGATGATCGCGGCACCGCGCTTGGCGACCGTCGGGATGAAGTCGTTCTCGATCCAGTTCTGGTCGTTGACCACCTCGGCGGCGTTCTTGCCGCCGACCTCGGCGTGGAAGATGTCGGGGTACTGGGTGGCGGAGTGGTTGCCCCAGATCGTCATCTTCTTGATGTCGGTGACCTTCGCGCCGGTCTTCTTGGCCAGCTGCGAGATGGCCCGGTTGTGGTCCAGGCGGGTCAGTGCGGAGAACCGCTCCTTGGGGATGTCGGGGGCGTTGCTCAGCGCGATCAGCGCGTTCGTGTTGGCCGGGTTGCCGGTCACGCCGATGCGTACGTCGTCGGCGGCGACGGAGTTGAGGGCCTTGCCCTGCGCGGTGAAGATCGCGCCGTTGGCCTCCAGCAGATCGCTGCGCTCCATGCCCGGGCCGCGGGGCCGCGCGCCGACCAAGAGCGCCAGATTCACACCGTCGAAGATCTTGTTCGCGTCCGCGCCGATCTCCACCCCGGCGAGCAGCGGGAACGCGCAGTCGTCGAGCTCCATCACGACACCCTCGAGCGCCTTGAGCGCGGGCTCGATCTCGAGCAGCCGCAGCTCGATCGGGCGGTCGGGGCCCAGCAGCGAGCCGCTCGCCAGGCGGAACAACAGGCTGTAGCCGATCTGGCCGGCGGCACCGGTGACGGCGACCTTGAGTGGACTTGCGCTCACGTCGAAATGCTCCTTGTGGAGGTAGTCGTGCAGTTCGGGTCTCGGCCACGAAACTAGCGCACCGTTGCGGGCCGCCAACCTCCGGTCCAATACCCGACCGTTTTCCCGGCAAACGGATCGTCGCCCTTCGGTAAGACGGGACGCGTAGCATGGAGCACCGCCTGGTCAGACCTGCGCTGCGATCGGAGGTGGATGTGTTCCAGGGTTTTGACGCACTGCCCGAGGCGCTTCGGCCGCTCGCGCACGAACCGCGCCCCCCGCAACCCGAGCCGCGACCGCACTCCCCGAACGAGACGTTGGTCGACTGCGCCGTGTACGCCGAAGGCCACCGGCTGCCGGGAAAATTCAGCTATGACGCCGCCCGCGACAAGGTGCGCGAGATCGAACTGCTCGGACACGACGCTTTCGTCTGGGTCGGCCTGCGCGAACCCGACCTCGCCGAGATGCAGGAAGTCGCGGACCTTTTCGGCATGCACCCGCTGGCCGTCGAGGACGCCGTCTGCGCCCACCAGCGACCCAAGCTGGAGCGCTATGACGACACGGTGTTCTTGGTCCTCAAGACGGTCACCTACGTCCCACACGAATCGGTGGTGGCGGCCCGTCAGATCGTGGAGACCGGCGAGATCATGGTCTTCGTCGGCAAGGACTTCGTGATCACGGTGCGCCACGGCGAGCACGGCGGCCTTTCCGAGGTGCGCAAGCGGATGGACGCCGACCCCGAGCAGTTGCGGCTGGGCCCGTTCGCGGTGATGCACGCCATCGCCGACGACGTGGTGGACCACTACCTCGAGGTGAGCAGCCTGATCGAATCCGACATCGACAGCATCGAGGAAGTGGCGTTCGCGCCGGGCAGCAAGATCGACGTCGAACCGATCTACCTGCTCAAGCGTGAGGTCGTCGAACTGCGCAGGTGCGTCGGCCCGCTGTCCGTGGCATTCCACCGCATTCAGGTCGAGAACAAGGACCTCATCTCCAAAGAGGTGCGCCGCTACCTGCGCGACGTCTCCGACCATCAATCCCAGGCCGCCGACCAGATCTCCAGCTATGACGACATGCTGAACTCGCTGATACAGGCCGCGCTGGCCAGGGTCGGGATGCAGCAGAATAACGACATGCGCAAGATGGCGGCCTGGGCCGGCATCCTGGCGGTGCCCACGATGGTCGCCGCGATCTACGGGATGAACTTCCACTTCATGCCCGAGCTGAACTGGACATGGGGTTATCCGGGAATCATGGCCGCGATGACGCTGGCCTGTCTGGCCTTGTACTTCCAGTTCCGGCGCAACAACTGGCTCTAGCCGCGCTTTTCATTGTGCGCCTGGCGATTTGAGGGCGTCCACGCTGAACGCCAGGTCAACGCGGTTGCGCGGCAGGCCGATCGGGATTAAGCACGTCCACCCCGTCGTTCTGCCAGGCCTCCCGCATTGCCTCGGCTCCCTTGAGCCGCACCCACGCCGCCTCGGTCGCCGTGATGGGGGTCGCCGAGAAGAATTGCACCGGGTCGCGCGGCGGTTCCAGCGGCAGATCGTCGATGTCGCTGGGACCCAACAACACCGCGGTGAACGGCACCCGCCCGGCGGCCCGCGCCCATAGCGGCGTGCCGAGGTCGACCAACGCGTCGGCGGTCAGCACCAGACCCTCGACGGCCGGCGTCGCGGCCAGGACCGCCAGGCTGCGCGCGATGCCGGTGACGGGTCCCGGATCACGCAGGCGCAGGACGACTTCGGCGCGCGGGCCCCGCGTCTGGTCGTCGACGAGCTGCGTGGGGTCGGTCATCGGGTAGCGGGAACAGCCCAGCGTCACGTAGTGGACCAACCCGTCGCCGCCGCGGAAACGCAACACCTCGATGGGCTCGGCGCCCAGGAAGGTCACGCTCGCCGAATCGGGCTCGGTGTCGGCATTGGGCTCGGTGTCGGCGAAGTGGCGACGCAGGTGCGTTCGCACCTGGTCCAGGATCGGGGTCACCGCTCCCCAGCCGGCGCAACGGTGAAGTTGGCTCCGGAGCCCGCGTCGAAGACGGCCAACTTCGTGGTATCGAACGCCAACTCGATCGACTGGCCCATCGCCGCCTTGGATTCCGCGGGAACTCTTGCGACGAACTGGTTTTCGTGTGCATCGCCTTCGGCGGCAAGCTCGTCCAACTGCGCGGAATGCGCGGCCCACCCCGCGGTGGAGAAGTACACGAACTTGTCGGCGCCCAACGACTCGACCAGGTCGACCTTCACCTCGAAGGTGAGCGCCCTGATGCGCTGATACCCGTCGATCAACGCGGCATCGTGCAGATGCTCGGGCCGCACCCCGACGATGACGTTCTCCGGCGCCGCGTGCTGGGAGATCACCTGTTGGACTCCGGGTGCCAGCATCACTTCCCCGAACGGCAGCTTCAGCCCGATGGTGGTCAACGTGGCCGGGAAGAAGTTCATCGCGGGCGAGCCGATGAAGCCCGCGACGAACAGGTTGGCGGGGTGTTCGTAAAGTTCGTCCGGGGTCCCGATCTGTTGCGCCACGCCGCCGTGCATCACCACCACCCGGTCTCCCAGGGTCATCGCCTCGGTCTGGTCATGGGTGACGTAGACGGTGGTGGTGCCGAGTCGCTTCTGTAGGCGTGCGATCTCGCCTCGCATCTGGACGCGCAGCTTGGCATCCAGGTTGGACAGCGGCTCGTCCATCAAGAAGGCCTTGGGGTGCCGCACGATCGCCCGGCCCATTGCTACCCGCTGTCGCTGCCCGCCCGACAGTTGCGAGGGTTTACGGTCCAGCAGTTCGGTCAGGTCAAGGGTTTTGGCGGTCTCCTCCACCTTCTGGGCGATCTCCGCTTTCTTCATCTTGGCCAGCGTCAGGGGAAACGCGATGTTCTGCCGCACGGTCATGTGCGGGTAGAGCGCGTAAGACTGGAAGACCATCGCGATGTCGCGGTCCTTGGGCGCCTTCTCGTTCACACGCTCGCCGCCGATGCGCAGCTCCCCGGAGGAGATGTCCTCAAGGCCGGCAATCATGTTCAGCGTCGTCGTTTTGCCGCAGCCCGAAGGTCCCACCAGGATGAGGAATTCGCCGTCGGCGATGGTGATGCTGAGGTCATTCACCGCCATGGCGCCGTCCGGGTAGCTCTTACTGACATGGTCCAGCACAATCTCGGCCATCGGGCTATCCCTTCACCGCGCCAGACGTCAACCCGGCGATGATTCGACGTTGGAAGATTAGAACAAACAGGATGATCGGGACCGTGATCACCACTGCGCCGGCCGCGATCGACCCGGTCGGCTCCTCGAATTGCGAACTGCCACCGAAGTTCGCGATCGCGACCGGCGCCGTGATCGCCGCCTTTGTGGCGGTCAGCGACAGCGCCAGCAGGAGGTCGTTCCAGGCGAAGATGAACACCAGGATGGCCGCCGTCACCACCCCGGGAGCGGCCAGTGGGACGATCACCTTGCGGAACGCCTGGGCAGGTGTGGCGCCGTCCATTTTGGCGGCCTTTTCCAGGTCCCACGGAATCTCCCGGAAGAATGCCGACAACGTGTAGATGGCAAGCGGCAGAGCGAAGGTGATGTAAGGCAGGATCAGGCCGGGCCAGGTGTCGAACAGTCCGACGAAGCGTTCGATGTTGAACAGCGGGGTGACTAGCGAGATGGCGGGGAACATGGTGACCAACAGGGTCGCGCCGATCAAAACGCGCTTGCCCGGAAAGCTGAGCCGGGCGATCGCGTAGGCCGCCATCGCGCCGAGCACCACCGCGATCGCGGTGGTGATCAATCCGATCCCGATCGAGTTCACCAGCGCCGCACCGAACAGGTCCCCCCGGAAGATGCCACGGTAGTTCTCGAAGGACACCGACGACGGAATCAGCTTGCCGTCCTTGACCGTTGACGTGGGCTTGAGCGAGAGGCTGAGGATCCACAACACCGGTACAAGTGCGTAGACCACCACCACGGCGTCGAGAACGGCCCAAACCGCGGCCCGCGGGGCCCATCCTTGTTCAGCGGCCATCGAGGTCACCACCGGGCGCGGCCGCGCCGAACACTTTGATGTAAACCAACGCGATGATGCCCACGCAGAGGAAGATCAGCACGCTGATCGCCGAGCCCAGTCCGACGTTGAAACCCTTGAACAGGTTGTCATAGCCCAGGATTGACACCGAATCGGTGTTGTTGGCGCCGTCGGTGAGCACGTAGATGTTGTCGAAGATGCGGAAGGCGTCCAGCGTGCGGAACAGCAACGCGACGACGACCGCCGGCTTGATGATGGGCAGGGTGACGCGGATCAGCCGCCGCCACGGCCCGGCACCGTCGACTTGGGCCGCCTTGAGCAGGTCCTCGGGCACCATCGCCAGCCCGGCCAACAACAGCAGCGACATGAACGGCGTCGTCTTCCAAACCTCGGCGAGGACGACGATGCCCAGCGACGGTATCTGCTGGGTCAAGGGAGCGCTGCCGTGTGGCAACAGGTTGGCCAGGTAGCCGGTGCCCGGTGTCCAAGCGTAGTACCAGCTATACGACGCGACCACGGTGACGATGCCGTACGGGACGAGGACCGCGGTACGCACCAGCCCCCTGCCGACCAGGGTGCGGTGCATCACCAACGCCAGCGCGAGACCCAACACGAACTCGAGTGACACGGAAACCGCTGCGATGGACAGGGTTACCGCCAACGCGGTCCACCAATACCGGTCGGTCAGGATGGTCTGGTAGTTGCTCAACCCGACGAAGGCGGTGTCGTTGGGGGTGGCGAGGTTGTTACGCTGCAGGCTCAGCCACACCGCGTAGCCGATTGGGTAGGCCGTCACCGCGAGCATCAACAGCGCCGCGGGCGCCACGAGGACGAAGGCAAGTCGCCGTTCCGACAACCGGTTTCGGGTCCGGGTCCGCGCCGCGACGGCGGCCCGCTGGGGCTCCACGGCCGTGGCGGTCACGGCAACAGCCCCTTGCCGTCGATGGCCTTCTGCGCCTGTGCGGTGAGCTCGTCGGCCGTCCGCTCCGGGTCGATTCGGGTGATGGGGCTCAGCGTGGCGGACAGTCGGAGCGACAACGCCTGATATACCGGCGTCGCCGGCCGCACTGCGGCGTCGGTGAGCTGCCGGCGAATGACCGTGTACATCGGATACTTGGCCTGGAACTGCGGGTCGGAGTACAACGACGTCCGCACCGCGGGCAGGCCGCCTTCCATCGAGACGTACTTCTGGCTCTGCAGGCTGCGCAGACAGCGCAGCGCCTCGAATGCCTCCGCGCGGTGGCGGGTGGTGCTGGCCACCGCGAGGTTCAGCCCGCCGATCGTCACCTTGGCCGGCCGGGGCGGCGCCACGCTGGGATACGGCGCGAAACCGAAGACCTTCTGGCTGGCGGTATAGGCGATGCGGAACTGCTCGTCGCTGGGCATGAACGTGCCGACGTCGTTGATGCTGCCGGCCAGCGCCGGATCGGTGTTCAGCGGCAGGAACGGGACGCCACCCTTGACCGCGTTCTCCAGCATGGAGGCCAGCACGTACGGCCAGTTGACCTCCAGTGCGGCCTTGCCCTGTTCGACCGCCAGCCGCGCCGTGCCCTCGTCGGTCCGGGTGATCGAGGGGTCGGCACCCGGGGCCGTGGCCACCGCCTTGAGGATGCGCAGCGCGTTGACCGTCGCGGCCCGGTGTGCGGGGGTGTCGGTCAACGTGACCTGGCGGCCGTCCTCGGAGAGCACCTGACCGCCGCCGCTGACCAGCAGCGTGTTGAACCACACCACCAGGCCCTCACCCTCGTTGGCCTGCACGGCGATCCAAGAGGGCTGGCCATCGGCGTGCAGCCGGGCGGCCTCGGCGACCATCGCGTCCCAGTCCCCCGGTGGTTGCTCCACCAAATCGGGCCGGTACCAGAGCAATTCGGTATTGGTGGTGACAGGTGCGGCATACAGCCGGTGCTTCCAACGCGCCGTCGCCAACGGACCGGGCAGGGTGTCAACGCTGGCGTCGGCGTCGGCCCTCCCCTCGGGGTCATCGGAGAGCGGCAGGGCCCAACCCGCCTCGGCGAACTCCGCGGTCCACACCACGTCCAGCGCCATCACGTCCAGGCCGCGGTCGTGCGCGCTCAGCCGCCGCGCCAGCTGCACCCGCTGTTCGCCGGGCCCCCTGGGCAGGCTCACGTGCTGGATGGCGAACCGGCCCGCCAGTTGCTTAGTGCATTCTTGGGCGACGGCGGTGAAGGCGGCCGAGTCGGTGGTCGGCGTGAAGAACGTGATCACCACCCCGTTGCCGGCGTTCCCGCACGCCGGCACCGCCAAGGTGATCGTCAACGTCGCCAACGCGATGGCGCCCGCCCGTCGCAGGCGCCCACGACGATTCAGCACTGAATTCACACCTTTCGCGCGCGGCCTCAAATCGCCAAGCGCGCCAACAGGTCCCGCGCCTTCTCCGCGTTCTGCGGATCGCAGAGCACGTCGTAGCGGCCGGCCACCAATTGCATCGTCGAACTGAAATCCCTTGTGCCGCGGGCCATCGCATACGGCACGGCGGAGGTGATCAACCCGAAGAAGACCCCGGCGACCAGCCCCGTGGCAAGCGCCGCCCACGGATTCGGGCTGAAGAAGCCGAGCACCAACCCGATGAACAACCCCAGCCAGGCGCCGCTCAGCACACCGCCGCCGAGCACCTTGGGCCACGAAAGCCTGCCCGTCACGCGTTCGACCTGCATCAGGTCGACGCCGACGATGATCACCTGCTGGACCGGGAACTCCTGGTCGGAGAGATAGTCAACCGCGCGCTGCGCCTCGGCGTAGGTCGGGTACGACCCGACCGGCCAACCCTTGGGCGGCGTCGGCAGCCCGGGAACGCCGCGGCGGCCCGCCGCCGCGCCCGGGGGGGTCGCGCCGGGAACTTGACCGGGCTGGAAAGGACTAGTCATCGGTGCTCATTCTCCTCCGCCCCGGCCAAGGTCACATCTCGGGCCTTCTTAGCCTATCCAGCGACCGCTCGCCAACCTGCGAAAACAGGGCACCCCCGGTCCGTCCGCCGGCGGCGATTCGGGGCCGTTCCGCCGATTTCGTATCGGCTAGGTTGAACAACATGACAGCGCCCGGTGATGGCTTCGGCGAACGCGCCCACGACGACCAGGCCAAACCATTCCCCACCGGCGGCGACGCCCCGGACGCGCCAGAGACCCCGTGGGAACCGCCGGCACCCGGAGCGGCGCCTGAATATCCGCCGCCGGCATATCCACCGCCGGGCTATCCCTCCGAATACCACCCCGGTTATGCGGCCCAATACCCGCCGCCACCCGGATATGGGCCGCCGCCCGGATATGACCAGCCGTCGGGCTATGGCGCGCCGCCATACCAGCCCGGGCCGGCCCAATACGGCATTCCGCCCGGCGGCTACGGGCCGCCGCCCTACCCGGGCGGCTATTACCCGGCACCGGACTACCTCGGCGGCTACGGATCACCGAGCGGAGTGAAACCGGGGACGAACAAGCTCGCTATCGCGTCGCTCATTTCGTCGTTCACCGGCGTGTTCTGCTGCTGCATCGGCTCGATCGTGGCGATCGTGCTTGGCGCAGTCGCGATCAACCAAATCAAGCGCACCCAGCAAGACGGCTACGGCCTCGCGGTTGCCGGCATCGTCATCGGCATCGCGACCTTGGTGGTGAGCCTGATCGTCATGATGTTCGCGCTGCACTCGCGTTAGCAGCATCACGGTGACCGACTCGCCACCGCCGTCATCAGCCGAGTCGACGTCGGCTGCCTAGGCTTTCCCCATGGCATCGGTCAATAGGGTATACATCGCCCGGCTCTCGCGGATGTTGGTGCTAGGTCCACTCGGCGAATCCTTCGGCCGGATCCGCGATGTCGTGATCGGCATCAGCATCGTGCGTCAACAACCGCGCGTCCTTGGACTCGTCGTCGATCTGGCGACGCGGCGCAGCATCTTCATCCCGATGCTCCGGGTCGCCGCGATCGAGCCGGAGGCCGTCACGCTCAATACCGGCAGCGTCTCCCTACGCCACTTCGAACAGCGCCCGGGCGAGGCGCTGGCGATCGGCCAGGTGCTCGACACCCAGGTCAAGGTCAACGATCCGGCGCTGCCGGAGTTGGCCGGCCTGGACGTCATCATCACGGACCTGGGCATCGAACAAACCCGCACCCGCGACTGGATGGTGAGCCGGGTCGCCGTACGCAGCCAGCGGCGGCTGGGCCGCCGTGGCCCCGTGCATGTCGTGGATTGGTACCACGTGCAGGGCCTGAGCCCGTCGGCCCTGGCGCTGCCGGGACAGGGGGTGGCGCAGCTGCTGAGCCAGTTCGAGGGCTGGAAGGCGGTGGATGTCGCGGACGCCATCCGGGGCCTGCCGCCCAAGCGCCGCTACGAGGTGCTCAAGGCGCTCGACGACGACCGGTTGGCGGACGTCCTGCAGGAGCTGCCCGAGCTGGACCAAGCCGACGTGCTGTCCGAGCTGGGCACCGAACGCTCCGCCGACGTCCTCGAGGAGATGGACCCCGACGATGCCGCCGACTTGCTGGGTGTGCTGAATCCGACGGACGCCGAGATGCTGCTGACGCGGATGGACCCCGACGATTCGGCGCCGGTGCGTCGGCTGCTGGCGCATTCGCCGGACACCGCGGGCGGCCTGATGACCTCGGATCCGGTGGTGTTGACGCCCGACACGTCGGTCGCCGAGGCGCTGGCCCGGGTCCGCGACCCCGACCTCACCCCCGCCCTCTCGTCCATGGTGTTCGTGGTGCGCCCGCCCACGGCCACGCCCACCGGCCGCTACTTGGGCTGCGTGCAGCTACAGCGGCTGCTTCGCGAACCGCCGGCCGAACTGGTCGGCGGGATCGTCGACAGCGACCTGCTCACCCTGACCCCGGAGACTCCACTGGGGGCCGTGACGCGCTACCTGGCGGCGTACAACCTGGTGTGCGGTCCGGTTCTCGACGATCAAAACCATCTGTTGGGCGCGGTGACGGTGGACGATCTGCTCGATCACTTGCTGCCGCACGACTGGCGGGTGGATGTGCAGGCGCTCGACGCCGCCGGCCGGCTGGAAGAACTGGGAGGATCCGCGTGAGCAAGTCCTCGGCCCCGCGCCGGCTCTACACCCCGCGGACGTCGCGCAGGTACTCGCTGCGCCTGGACCCCGAGGCCGTCGGCCAGATCACCGAATCCATCGCCCGCTTCTTCGGCACCGGCCGCTACCTGCTGGTGCAGACGATCATCGTGTTCGTGTGGATCGCGGTGAACCTGTTCGCCGTGGGGCTGCGCTGGGACCCCTACCCCTTCATCCTGCTCAACCTGGCCTTCTCCACGCAGGCCGCCTACGCGGCGCCGCTGATTCTGCTCGCCCAGAATCGTCAGGAAAACCGGGACCGCGTCGCCCTCGAACAAGACCGCCATCGCGCCGCGCAGACCAAGGCCGACACCGAGTTCCTGGCCCGCGAGCTGGCGGCGGTCCGGCTTGCGGTCGGCGAGGTCGTGACCCGCGAGTATCTGCGCCACGAACTCGACGATCTGCGCTCGCTGCTGGCCGGTTTGGACGCCGAATCTGAGGACTCCGGGGCGGTGCCGGACGGTGACGGCGCCGACCGCGCGACTAAGAAATCGGGTTGAGAACCAGTTCAGACCATTGCGCCACTCTGGTCACAAGAGTTATGTATGGTGATCTAGTTCACGGCTGAGAAGCAGTTGACCAGCTCACATACCTAGGACGGTCGAGTGCGCATTGGGGGACGCCGGGGTCCACGCCCGGCCGCCGCGGCGGAGCGGCAGCGAGCTCTTCAGGTGACGCGCACGCGCGCCTTCGGCGTAGCCGCCATCACCCCCCTGGTCTTCGCGGGAGCAGTGAGCGGAGGCGCGCCCTCGCTCCCCGAGAAACTCCCCCCGGTGCACCGGAATGTCGCCCCGATGGCAGCGGTCTCGCCCGCCGTCCCCGATCTCTCGGGACCGGCCGTCGTCTCCATCGACCGTTCGCCGAACGCGTTCCACGTCGCCGAGCCGGCCTTGTCGGCACCGCCGAAGCCGATGATCGTCAATGCGCCCGGCGCGCTCGGCATTCCGAGCATCGCGCTGGCGGCGTATCGCAACGCCGAACAGAAGATGGCGGCGGCCGCCCCAGGCTGCGGCGTCAGCTGGAACCTGCTGGCCGGGATCGGGCGCATCGAGTCGGGTCACGCGGGCGGCGGGGCGGTTGACGCCCGCGGCACGGCGGTGGTCCCCATCTATGGACCCGCGCTGGACGGCACGCTGCCGGGCAACGAGATCATCCTTCAGAGCAGTGTCGGCAATCGCCCCACCTACGCCCGTGCGATGGGGCCAATGCAGTTCCTGCCCGGCACCTGGGCGCGCTACGCCTCCGACGGCAAAGGCGACGGCGTTGCCGATCCGCAGAATCTGTTCGACTCCACCCTGGCCGCGGCACGGTATCTGTGCAGCGGCGGCCTCAACCTCCGCGACCCGTCGCAGGTGATGGCCGCGATCCTGCGCTACAACAACTCGATGGCGTACGCGCAGAACGTGCTGGGCTGGGCCTCGGCGTACGCCACCGGCGTGGTTCCCGTCGACCTGCCTCCGATGACGGGCCCGCCGCCTCCGCTCGCCGATGCGCACCTCGAGCATGCCGAGGGGCTCGGTCCGAACCTGCCGATGAACATCAACGGTCTGCCGTCGGACGACCCCCTGGCGCGTATGCCGCTGATCGACCTCACCGCGCCGCAGAGCCCCGGTCAGCAGCCGATGTTCCCGTGGATGACGCCCATGCCGCAGCAGGCCCCGACGCGAATGCCCGGCTGCACGGTGATCTGCGTCGGGCCCCAGAGCCCGCCGCCCAACGCCGTCCCGCCATGGGGGCAGCCGCTGGCCCCGCCGCCCGCGCCGCCGATGGCCCCGCCGCCCGCGCCGCCGATGGGCGCGCCGCCTGCCGCACCACCGGCGCCCCCGGCCCCGG
>NZ_MPNT01000037.1 GCF_001907675.1 Mycobacterium paraffinicum | reverse complement strand
GCTGCCGACCACGATCATCTCGGCCTCTTTGGACATCTCGACCAGCGTGGGAACCGGGGGTGCACACCGCAGCTCGCTGCGGACGTCGATCTTGCGGTCCGTGGTGACGGCCTCCTCGGCGATCTTGGTGGCGAACAGCGACGGCGACGATGGTGAACAGGCCGGCCGACTCGTAGCCCAGCCCGCTGCGGTTCGACATCTCGGCGGCCACCGAGTCGAAGGACTGCCCGGGCATGACCAGCATCGGGCACACCGACTCGCCCAGCGCCAGGGCGCTGGCCGGATGGGGATAGGTGATGCCGGCGTTGCTGAGCGCCATCAGGAAGGCATTCCCGCGCATGTCGGCGCGGACCGGCGCGGCCAGCGGCGCCGCCAGGCCCGCCACACAGGCGCCCACTCCGACGAGACGCAGCAGGGCCCACTCCACACGCCTCAGGGATGTCACCGTGACCACCCTGGCCAATGCGGGTCACAGCCGCAACACGGTGCGGTAAAGATTTGCGCATCCAGGCGTTTTGCGGGTGCGTTCCTGAGACCTTTTCGATCCCCACGACGGGGACCGGCTGGCAGCCTTAATCGCCGCCGGACGCTCCGAGCATCGCGTTGATGGCAGCGCGCACGCGAGCCGACACTTCAGCGGGATCGGAGGAATCAAGCTTGCCGTCCAGATGCAGGAAGGCCAAGCCATGGACAAGCGCCCAGACAGCGGTCGACATCGCGTGTTCGTCGACGTCGGGAAAAATCCGTCGCACGATCGCTCCCAGATACTCGGAGATCACCGCCGCTGCCGCCACCCGTTCGCGGCCCTGATCGCAGGGCTCGCCGAACATCGCTCGAAACAGCGCCGGCCGATCCAACGCGAACCGCACATAGGCGACCGCGACGTCCGCGAGGTCATCCGGCGATGCCGGCGCGCGCTGGGCCGAGTTCAAGAGGGCGGCAAGTTCGCGATAGCCGACCGCCGCGACCGCGGACAACAGAGCCTCGCGGTTGGCGTAATGGCGATACGGGGCCCCGGGGGACACGCCGGCGCGCCTTGCCACGGCACGCAGTGATAGCTCCGTCGCCCCACCTTCTTCAAGCAGCTCCATCGCGGCGCGCAGGCACGCCGCCGGTAGATCGCCGTGGTGGTAGGGCGCGGTCGAGGTTGACATAGCTCACTTTCACTCATGTTGACACTGCTCACATTGCCACCGTACTGTAAGCGGCGTTCACATCATATCCGATCGAGAGGCTCCTCACGATGTCGACCGAACTGTTTTCGCCGTTGACTCTGCGCAACGGCCTGACACTGGGCAACCGGATCGCCAAGGCGGCGATGGAAGAAAACATGGCGGACTCCGGGCAGCTGCCCGGAGAACGATTGTTTTCGCTATACCGGCGTTGGGGAACCGGCGGTGCCGGGCTGTTGATCACCGGCAACGTGATGGTCCACGCCCAGGCACTGACGGGCCCCGCAGGCGTCGTTCTCGACGATGCGGCGCCACTGGAGCCGTTCCGGCAGTGGGCCGCGGCCGGCAAGGCCGGCGGTTCCGCGATGTGGATGCAGATCAATCACCCCGGCCGCCAGGTGCAGGCCGACATGCCCGGGGTTACGTGGGCGCCCTCGGCGATCGGGGTTGACGCGGGTAAGCACAGCAAGCGTTTCGGCCAGCCGATCGCGATGACGCCCGAACAGATCGCGGCCACCGTCGAACGATTCACGGTCGCGGCCGTTCGTGCCGAACAAGCCGGATTCGACGGCGTGGAAGTGCACGCGGCGCATGGATACCTTCTTTCGCAATTCCTCTCTCCGCTGAGCAACCGCCGAACCGATGAGTGGGGTGGCTCGCTGCACAATCGGGCCCGGATGCTGGTGGACGTGGTGCGGTCGGTCCGCTCGGCGGTGTCACCGTCGTTCGCGGTCGGGGTGAAATTGAACTCGGCCGATTTCCAGCGCGGGGGTTTCGACGCCGACGACGCGCGCCAGGTGATCGGCATGCTCGAGCCCCTCGGTGTTGACCTTGTCGAGCTGTCCGGCGGCAGCTACGAAAGCCCGGCGATGACGGGGCGCCCCGCTGATGCACGCACACAAGCGCGGGAGGCGTACTTCCTGGAATTGGCCGCCGCATTGGCTGAGACCAGCCCCTTGCCGCTGATGCTCACGGGTGGGATAACCCATCGGGAGACCGCCGAGACAGCGCTCGACCACGGAGTGTCGGTGGTCGGCATGGCCACGGCGCTGGCGGTAACCCCTGACCTTCCGAACCGCTGGCGCGCGGGCAGGCAAGCGCGCGGCCAGCTCCGCCGAGTGAACTGGACGGATAAGACGCTTGCGTCGGCAGCCAGCATGGCGCTCGTCCGCCACCAGCTGCGGCGCATCGCCCGCGGCCGGCAACCCGCGCTAGGCACCCGCCCCGCATACGCCATGGTTTGCGACCAACTGCACCGACGCCGCGCGCTGCGCCGCTACCGCTCCTGGCTGGCGACCTTTCCGCCAAGCCCACGCGCGGCAAGCCAGCCGATCCTGAGTGCGAGCGGTGCCGCTCCGGCGAGCGAGATCGGCGTGTCGAAGCCATGACCAACGCACTCAATCGCAACGGGGCTCGCGTGGTGCGAGTCGCGATCATCGGATCAGGATTCGCCGGCCTCGGCGCGGCCATCCGGCTGCGCCAAGCCGGCATCGACGACATCGTCGTCCTCGAGCGCGCCGGCGCCGTGGGCGGCGTGTGGCGGGACAACGCTTACCCGGGCGCGGCGTGCGACGTCGAAAGCTACCTGTACTCCTTCTCCTTCGCCCCCAACGCACGATGGCAGCACATGTTCTCTCCGCAGCCCGAGATCTTCGGTTACCTGCAGCGGGTGGCCGACGACTTCGGGCTGACGCCCCACATCCGCCTGAACTGCCCCGTCGAGGAAGCCCGCTGGGACGCTTCAGCCGCGCGCTGGCGGTTGACGACGCGACAGGGCGCGATCGAGGCCGAGCACATGGTGGTCGCCACCGGCGCCCTCGCGGATCCGGCCATGCCCCGCCTGCCTGGCATCGACCACTTCGCGGGAAAGGTGTTCCACTCCTCTCGTTGGGACCATTCGTTCGACCTGCGCGGCAAGCGGGTGGCCGCGATCGGCACGGGCGCCTCGGCGATCCAGTTCGTCCCCGCGATCCAGCCCCACGTCGCACAACTCACGTTGTTTCAGCGCAGCGCACCCTGGGTCATGCCGCGGCACGACCGCGCCATCGGCCCAACCGAACAGCGCCTGCTCGAGAAGGTGCCCGGACTGCACTGGCTTTACCGGGCCCGGATCTACGCCCGACGCGAGCTGAACGTGCTCGCCTTCCGGCATCCCGCCCTGATGAAGTCGGCCGAGCGGACCTCCCTCAAGCACCTGCGCGCCCAGGTGTCGGACCCGGATCTGCGGGCCAAGCTGACGCCGACATACCGCCTCGGCTGCAAGCGCGTCCTGATCTCCAACGACTACTGGCGCTCGCTTGACCAGCCGAATGCCGACGTCGTCACGAGCGGCATCCGTGAGGTCACCCGCTCCGGGATCGTCGACAATGACGGGACACTGCACGAAGTCGACGCCATCATCTTCGGTACCGGCTTCAAGACCGACCACCTGCCGCTGACCGACCGCATCTATGGCGCGGACGGCGCCAGCATGGCGCAGTCCTGGGGCCGGAGCCCACGCGCTCACCTGGGCACGATGGTCGCCGGCTACCCCAACGTCTACCTCATGCACGGACCCAACATCGGCTTGGCCCATACCTCGGTGATCCACATGCTGGAGTCCCAAATCGAGGTCGTGATCGACGCGATCCGGTACGCCGCCCACCGCGGCGCCGCAACCATCGAGCCGACGGTGCAGGCCCAGGCGCGGTTCGTGGAGGCGGTGGACCAACTCACCGAAGGCAGCGTTTGGACCGCGGGCGGCTGCGACAACTGGTACCGCGATGCCACCGGCCGCAACAGTCACTTATGGCCGAGCGCGACGTTCGACTTTCGCAGGCGCACTCGCCAGTTCAGGCCCGAGGACTACGTCGTACACCCCGCCCGTCCCCGCGCCGATTTGTTGTCGTGAAGCGACAACCGCGCGGCCTACGCGGTTACTCGTTCGACCCCGGCGACGTTGCGCTTGCCGCGGCGCAGCACCAGCCACCGGCCGTGCAGGAAGTCGGCGGGCCGCGGGGCCCATTCGTCGCTCTCGATCCGGGCGTTGTTGACCGAGACGCCGCCCTCGCCGATCGTGCGGCGCGCGGCCTTGCGGCTGTCGGACAGTCCGGTGGCCACCAGCAGGTCGACGATGGAGTCGGGGGCGCCGGGTTCGAGCTCGGCGACCGAGGTCTCGCGCAGCGCGGCGGCCAAGGTCGGTTCGTCGAGCCGGTCCAGTTCGCCCTGCCCGAACAGCGCCCGGCTGGCATGCTCGACGGCCTCGGTCGCCGCCTCCCCGTGCACCAACACGGTCAGCTCGTGGGCCAGCCGCCGCTGCGCGGCGCGCTGCTGCGGGCGCTCTTGGGTGGCCTTTTCCAGCTCGGCCAGCTCGTCGGCCGACAGGAAGGTGAACCACCGCAGGTAGCGGATCACGTCGGCGTCGGCGGTGTTGAAGAAGTACTGGTACCAGGCGTACGGCGGGGTCATCGCGGGGTCCAGCCACAGACTGCCGCCGCCGGTGGACTTGCCGAACTTGGTGCCGTCGGCCGCCGTCACCAGCGGGACGGTGAGCGCGTGCACCGTCGCGCCCAGCTTCTGGCGGACCAACCGGACCCCGGCGATGATGTTGCCCCACTGATCGGATCCGCCGATCTGCAACGTGCAGCCGTAGCGGCGGTGCAATTCGACGTAGTCGTTGGCCTGCAACAGCATGTAGCTGAACTCGGTGTAGGAGATGCCGTCGCCCTCCAGCCGGCGCCGGACGGTGTCGCGGTCCAGCATGACGTTGACCGAAAAGTGCTTGCCCAGGTCGCGCAGGAACTCGATGGCCGAGAGCGGGGCCGTCCAGTCCAGGTTGTTGACGACGACCGCGCCCGTCGGGGACTCGTCGAAATCGACGAAGCGCTCCAGCTGCCCGCGGATGCGCTCGGTCCATTCGGCGACGGTGTCCGCCTCGTTGAGGGTGCGCTCCCCGACGTCGCGCGGGTCGCCGATCATGCCGGTGGCCCCGCCGGCGAGCACGATCGGACGGTGGCCGGCGCGCTGAAAACGGCGCAACGCCAGCAGCGGCACCAGGTGGCCCGCGTGCAGGCTGGGGGCCGTGGGGTCGAAGCCGGCGTACACCGTCAGCGGTCGATCCTCGGCGGCCAGCGCGTCGAGGTCGGTGGACTGCGCGATCAGGCCGCGCCAGCTCAGCTCGTCAAAGATCCCGGAAGACATCGCCAGCGACTTTAGTCGCTCCCGGGGCCGCGATTCGCCCTCGCGCCGCCCGATAAGGCAAGCTCATGCGCGGCGCTGCGTCGCACCAGAGCCTTCGGCGACAAGTGCACCGACAACGCGGAGCGTCATGGACAGCCCATTCTGGCCGTTGGTCGTCGTGGTCGTGATGTTTGCCCTCGGGCTGACGCTCACGGTCGACGACTTCAAACGGGCCGCCACGCTGCGCAAGCCTTTGGTGGTTGCCCTGATCTGTCAGTCGCTGTTGCTCCCGGCCCTGTGCCTGGTCATCGCCGAGGCCTTCCGTCTCGAACCCCACCTGGCGGTCGGGCTCATGCTGATGGCCGCCACCCCCGGCGGGACGATGTCCAGCATCCTCAGCCACCTGTTCAACGGCGACCTGGCGCTCAACCTGACGCTGACCGCGATCAACGCCGTGCTGTCCATCGTCGCGTTGCCCGCGATCCTGGCGGTGTCGATGACCTGGTTTCTGGGCGGGGGGCGGTTCCTGCCGCTCCAGGCGGACAAGTTCTTCACGGTCTTCGGAATGGTGCTCGTCCCCATCGCGGTCGGGGTCGCCTTCCGGCACCGCTTCCCGGGGCTGGTCCGGCGCCTGCAGAAACCGGTCCGGATACTGGCCATTGCGCTGCTGGTCGTCGCCGTGCTGGGTGCCATCGCCGGGGGGCGAACGACGCTGTGGCACAACATCGGCGCGCTGACGGGGGCCGTCGTCGCGTTCTGCGCCGTCAGCCTGACGGTGGGCTACCTGGCGCCACGCCTGATGCGGCTGGCTCCGCGGCAGGCCGTGGCGGTCAGCCTGGAGGTCGGCATGCACAACGCCGTGGTGGCGATGGGCATCGCGCTGAGCCCGCAACTGCTGAACAGCGCCGAAATGGCCACGCCGGCCGCGGTATACAGCGCCGTCGCGCCCCTGCTGGCCGTGACGTTCGTCTTCCTCGCGCGCCGCGCGGACCCCGGCTTTCGCGTGGTCACCCACCCGGCCGAGCCGGCGCGCGCTTAGCCGGCCGAGCGTGGGGGTTACGCACGGATCCGGCCGAATTCTGGTGCATATCACCCACAGTCGCCGGGTCTAGTCGCTGGTTCCCGGGGCCGGCGCCCGCGGACTGCGCCGGTAGGCCGAGACTTCCGGGCGGCCCGTGAGCCACAACCGCCAGGGCCGGTCGGCGGCCTGGCTGACGCCGACGCGGGGACCGGACACGGCGGTCAGCGGCTCGTTGAGTTCCAGGGTCACCGGGCTGTCGGCGTCGAAGAGGTCGATCCCGTTGTCCTCCATGGTGATTCCCAGGGCCGAACACAGGTTGCCCGGCCCCCGGGCGAGGGCGGCCGCGCGGACCAGCTCGCCGCGGCGGGCGCGCGCGACGTCGGCGCCGTCCTCGAGCGCGGCGGCCCGCAGCAAGACGGCCGCGGCCGTGCCGTCCGGACCGCAGGAGACGTTGGCGCAGACGTGGATTCCGTGGCTGCGATAGGTGTAGAGCCGGCCAGGGGGTCCGAACATCACCGCGTTGCGCCCACTGATGCCGCGGTAGGAGTGGGCCGCCGCGTCCGGCCACGGGCCGTCCGGCACGCCGCCGTACGCCTCGACCTCGACGACGACGGCCCTGACGTCGCGGCCGGTGAGGGTGGCGCCGAGGAGCCGATGCGCGGCCGCCACGGGGTCGACTAACAGCTGGCTTGCGGCCACCCACCGAACCTACCGGCGGCGCCACCATGGCAATATCCCGGTGTCTTGCGACCCAGTGAAGGAGCGCGCGTCATGCATCCGATCGACCCCGCCGCCACCGCGTGGCTGCTGGCCAGCACCGCACTCGTGCTGTTGATGACCCCCGGTCTGGCGATCTTCTACGGCGGGATGGTCCGCACCACCGGGGTGCTGAACATGATCATGATGAGCTTCATCTCCATTCCGCTCGTCACGGTGGCGTGGCTGCTGGTCGGCTACACGATCGCGTTCTCCGAAGACGGCGCGAGCGGGTTCCTGGGCAACCTGCGCCACGTCGGGATGCTCGGGATCACCCCGGACACCACCCGCGGGACGGTTCCCGAACTGCTGTTCGCCACCTTCGAGGTGACGTTCGCGATCATCACGGCCGCGCTGGTCAGCGGCGCGATCGCCGACCGCGCCAAGTTCGCGGCCTGGATGGTGTTCGTGCCGGTGTGGGCGGTCGTCGTGTATTCGGTTGTCGCGCATTGGGTCTGGGGACCCGGCGGCTGGCTGGCCAAGCTGGGGGTGCTCGACTACGCGGGCGGCCTCGTCGTGGAGATCGTGTCCGGTTCCTCCGCGCTGGCGCTGGCGCTGGTGCTCGGCCCGCGCATCGGCTTCAAGAAGGACGCCATGCGGCCGCACAACCTGCCGCTGGTGCTGCTCGGCGTCGGCCTGTTGTGGTTCGGCTGGTTCGGGTTCAACGCCGGTTCCGCCCTGGCCGCCAACGGGACCGCCGCGGCCATCTTCCTCAACACGCTCGTCGCCGGCTGCCTCGGCATGCTCGGCTGGCTTTCGGTCGAGCAGATCCGCGACGGCAGGCCGACGACGTTCGGCGCGGCGTCGGGTGTGGTCGCCGGGCTGGTCGCCATCACGCCGTCGTGCGGAACCGTCAACACGCTGGGCGCGGCGGTCGTCGGCCTCGCGGCCGGGGTGGTGTGCTCGTTCGCGGTCAGCGCGAAATTCCGCTTCAACTATGACGATTCGCTCGACGTGGTCGGTGTGCATTTCGTCGGCGGCGTCGTCGGGGTGTCGTTGATCGGGTTGCTTGCCACGGCGGTCATGACGGCGGGCCCGCGGGGCCTGTTGTTCGGGGGCGGCTTCACCCAGCTGGGCAAGCAACTGCTCGCGATCGTCGTGGTCGCGCTGTACGCGTTCACGGTGTCGTTCGTGCTCGCCAAGGTGATCGACCGTGTGATGGGCTTCCGGCTCAGCCCGGAGGACGAGACGACCGGCGTCGACCTCACCCAGCACGCCGAGACCGCCTATGCCGAGGGCGTGCACGGGCACCTGCCGCTGCGCCGCCCCGGACTGGACGAGCGCCTCAACCCTTGACATCTCCTCGCCGGAGGACGATATTCATCACATGATGACTTCATCACGTGATGAATTAATCGCGACCCCGGCCGTCCGCATCGAACACCTGCGGGCCGTCCGCGGAAAACGCCCCGCCCTGCACGACTTCTCGGTGCAGATCGGGCGGGGCAGCATCACGGGCCTGCTCGGCCCCTCCGGTTGCGGCAAGACCACCCTGATGCGCTGCATCGTCGGCACCCAGATCGTCACCTCGGGGACGGTCGAGGTGCTCGGCCACCCGGCCGGGTCGGCGGCGCTGCACCGCCGGGTGGGCTACCTTCCCCAGGACCCGACGATCTACAACGACCTGCGGGTCGTCGACAACGTCCGTTACTTCGCCGCCCTGTACGGTTTCGACCACCATTCCGCCGACGCCGCGATCGAGCGGGTCGGGCTGACCGACCACCGGACCGCCCTCTGCGGCAACCTTTCCGGCGGGCAGCGCACCCGGGTGTCGCTGGCCTGCGCGCTGGTCTGCCGGCCCGATTTGCTCGTCCTCGACGAGCCCACGGTCGGCCTCGACCCCGTGCTGCGCGCCGATCTCTGGGAGCAGTTCACCGACCTCGCCCGCGCCGGAACCACGCTGCTGGTCTCCAGCCACGTCATGGACGAGGCCGACCACTGCGGCGACCTGCTGCTGATGCGCGACGGTCACCTGCTTGCCCACACCACCCCGGCCCGACTACGAGAGGACACCGGATGCCCGTCACTGGAGGACGCGTTTCTGTCCATCATCAAGCGCAGCACCATGCGCCAGGCCGGCTAGGACTCAAGGGCTACACCGCCACCACGACGCGGATCCTGCGCCAACTGGCGGCCGACCACCGCAGCGTCGCCATGATCCTGTTCGTGCCGATCTTGGTGATCACGTTGATGTATTACATGTTTCAGAACGCGCCGCACCGCCCCGGCACCCCGGCGCCGTTCAACAACGCCTGCCTGATCCTGCTGGGACTGTTCCCGCTGTTCGTCATGTTCATCATCACGGCCATCACCATGCAGCGTGAACGGGCCTCCGGGACGCTGGAGCGCATCCTGACCACTCCCCTGCGCCGGTTCGACCTGCTGATCGCCTACGGCACCGCCTTCTCGGTGGCCGCCGCGGCGCAGGCGGTGCTGGCATGCATCGTGTCGTTCTGGTTGCTCGGCTTCGACACCGCAGGCAGCCCGGCGTGGGTGTTCGCGATCGCGATCGTCAACGCCGTCCTCGGCGTGGGCCTGGGCCTACTGTGTAGCGCCTTCGCGCGCACCGAGTTTCAGGCGGTGCAGTTCATCCCGCTAGTGATGGTGCCCCAGCTGCTGCTGGCCGGCATCATCGTGCCGCGGGCGTTGATGCCGCACTGGCTGCAGTGGGTCAGCAACGTGATGCCGGCCAGCTACGCGCTGGAGGCGCTGCAGCAGGTGGGCGCCCACCCACAGCTGACCTACGTCGCGGTGCGCGACATCGTCGTCGTGCTGGGGTTCGCGCTCGCGGCGCTGTGCCTGGCGGCCGCGACGCTGCGGCGGCGGACCCCGTAGTGGCGTCCGTCGAGGCCGGGCGCAGGCGGCGCGGACGCCCGGCCGGCAGCTCCGACAGCCGCGAGCGGATCCTGGCCAGCGCCCGAGAGTTGTTTGCGCGGAACGGTATTCGCGACACCTCGATACGCGCGGTGGCGGCGGCGGCCGGGGTAGATTCCGCCCTGGTGCACCATTACTTCGGCACCAAGGAAAAGCTCTTCGCGGCCGCCGTGCACATCCCGATCGACCCGATGCAGGTGATCGGCCGGCTGCGCGAGGTGCCCGTCGAGGAACTCGGCCACACGCTGCCGTCGATGTTGTTGCCGCTGTGGGATTCCGAGGTCGGCACCGCGTTCGTCGCGGCCCTGCGCTCCATCCTTGCCGGCACGGAGGTCAACCTGTTCCGCTCGTTCATCCAGGACGTGATCGGGGTGGAAATCGGCCCGCGCGTGGACAATCCGCCCGGCAGCGGATTGATCCGCGTCCAATTCGTCGCCTCGCAACTGGTGGGCGTGGTGATGGCGCGCTACGTCCTGCAGCTGGAGCCGTTCGCGTCGCTGCCGGCGGAGCAGGTCGCCCGGACCGTCGCCCCGAACCTGCAGCGCTACCTCACCGGGGATCTGCCGGACGGCCTCGTGCCATGAGCCGGGCGTGCTCGTCGTCGTCGACGTCGCGGGCCTCGTCGACGAGCAGCACCGGGATGCCGTCCTCGATGCGATAGGCGCGCCGCAGCCGCGGGTTGTACAGCTCATCGTCGATGAGCAGCAACGGGCCCCGGTCGGCCGGGCAGACCAGGATGCTCAGCAGTGAATCGTCAACCATCGGAACGCCCGCTCAACTCGGACCGCACGGTGGGGGTCAGCTTGCGGAAGAAGTTGCCGTCGGCATCGAAGTACCACACCTGACGGCCCGGCTTGGGAATTCCCGCCGCGCGCAGGGCGCTGACCGTGGGGCGGTACGTCGCACTCAAGGTCAACTCCGGGCAGACCTGGACGATGTCGGGCCCCACCCCGATCGGGATCCTGGCGACGGCATCCGTCAGGTCGGCCGCGGTGATGCTGGCCCCGGGAAGCAGCGTCACCGCCGATACCGCGATTTCCCGGTCGCCCACCGGCACGTTGTAGGTCACCGCCAGATCGACACCGTTGATGCAGCCCAGCAGGTTCGTGACCGGCTCGTCGAACACCAGGCCGCGCGCGGTGTGGACCACCGAGCCGCGGCGGCCCGCCAGCCAGAAGTCCCCGTCGTCGTCGCGGTAGAACAGGTACTCGGTGGAGATCCAGGTGTCGCCGGCGGCGAAGACTCCGCGTTTGACCGACGCCGTCGGATCGATCGGGCCGTTGGACGCGGCGAGCAGCACCCCGACCTGTTTCGGTTCGGCGACCTGGACGAAGCCGCGCTCGTTCTCCAGGATCAGGTCGTGCTCGGGGTCGTAGGCGGCCAGCTCGATGCGGCCCGCGCCGGGCAGCGGACGGCCCTTGCTGCCGATCTTGGCGCCGGACACGTTGGCCAGCACCGCTTGTCCGTCGGTGGTGGCGAAGAATTCGACGACGTGCGCGGGCGCGAACGCGTCGACGACCCGTTCCCACAGGCCGGTCGGCATGCCGGACCCGATGAACAGCCGGACGGGGTGGTTGCCGTGCAGCACGAACGCGGGATCGTCGACGATCTCGCGGAGCATGGCCCAGGTGTAGGACACCACGGTGACGCCGTACTGCCGCACCTCCTGGACGAACCGGTCGCGGTCCAGGCCGCGGGACAGCGCGATGCGGGTGCCGCCGACCACCGCGCCGCCCAGGCTCACCAGCAACGCCGACTCGTGGTGCAGCGGGGTCAGGCAGTACACGGTGTCCCGGCGGTCCAGGGCGGCCGTCGAGGCCGTCCCGAAGGCCGACACCGCCCAGCGGAAGTTGGTGATCTGCTTGGCCACCAGCTCGCCACCGGCCGCGCTGAACGCGATGAACGCCAAGTCGCGGGCCAATCCCGGGTTGGGCCGGTACCACCCGGGCAGCTGGACGGCGTCCGGGTCGATCTTCTCCATGTCGATGACATCGCTGTCGTCGGGCAGGTGCAGATCGCGCGACTCGCCGCCGCCGAGCACCAGCACCTGCCGGAGACCTTGGCGGTCCGCCGCCAGCACCGCCTCGAGATTGGTGGGGTCGGTCAGCAGCTCGGTCACCCCGCCGAGCCGGACCGATGCGGCCAGGTCGGCATCCGGTCGCATCACGACCGCGGTCGCGCCCAGCCGGGACAGGGCGGCGATGGCCACCAGCGCGCTGGGTCGCGTCTCCATCAGGACGCCCACCCGGTCGCCCTGCCGGACGCCGACCTCGATCAGCCCGCGGACGACGTTGTTGATGCGCCGGTTGACGGCCTCGTAGGTGTGCACCCGCCCGTCGAACAGCAGGAATTCGCCCTGGGGGGCGTCGTGCGCCTGTTCGTCGATGATGCGGCCCAGCGAGATGCGGGTGTGGTCGTTGATCTGGCCCAGGCGGACCAGGCGCGGCAGCGTGCGGGCCGTTTCGACGGCCAGGGTGCGCATCGATTTGTTCGCCGCGACCACCGTGTTCGCCGCGCCGCGGACCATGCCCAGCGCCGCCTCGGACACTTCCCCGAGGCCGTGCGTGATCCGGGAGCTCAGCGCGACCCCGCTGTCGCTGTGCTCCGCGGGCTGGTCGGCCATCAGGTCGATGCCCGTCGGCTTGTCGCCGCCGGTGGACAGCCACTTGACCCACTCGGCGACGGTCGGCCAACTCTGTTGCGCCGCTTTCGACCCCACCACCAAGCCGAAATGGCCTGTGCGGATGGTGGATTCGTAGACTTCGGCGTCGGGTGCCGCCCGCCGGATGCCGCGCACCGAGGCCGGCTGCCCGATGTCGTCCACCTCGCCGACGAAGGCCAGCACCGGGCAGGTGATGTCGGTGAGCGTGACCATCTGGCCGTTGACGGCGAAGCCGCCGGTCATCATCCGGTTGTGGGCGATGAATTGCTTGAGCAGTTCCGAGATCGCGGGACCCGACCAGGCGATCCAGCCTTCGCGCTCGAGGAACCGGCGCTGCTGTTCGCGCGGCAGGAGCGCCTCACGGTCGTGCAGCTGGCGGACGAAATCGACGCGCGCCTTGGCGGTCTTGAGCGGATCGAGCATCTGAAAGCCGGTGCGCGCCATCCAGCTGGGGATGGCCAACCGGCTGAAGACGTGGTCCGCCATGAAATTGGCGGCGGGCGCGGCGAAGTTTGCCGGGATGCCCATCGGCAGGGCGGCCAGGGTGTCCACCGGCGAACCGAAGGTGACGATGCTGGCCAGGCTCTTCGACCGCCGGTAGGCGGCGACCTGATAGCACCACATGCCGCCCTGCGAATAGCCGACCAGGTGGATGTCGCTGCCGGTGACGTCCTTGACGGTGTCGATGGCCTGACTGAGCGCGACGATGTGGTCGGCCAGCGTGCGGCGCATGCCGCCTTCGACCTTGTCGGGCTCGCCGAAGTCGATCACCCAGGGGTCCAACCCGTTGGCGTGCAGGATGCCCACCGCGCCCTCCTCGCGCGTGACGTCCCACATGTTGGCCGACATCATCATCGGGTGGACCATCAGCACCGGCGGGCCCACCGGCGGCTTCTCGCGCCGGCTGTCCGGTGGGAAATAACGCCGGAGCTTGTACATCGGTACGCTCTCGACGATTTGCGACGGCGATGGGACGCTACCTGTTTCCAAGCCGCCCAGCCGGACGACCTCCAGCCCGTTCTGCGCCGTAGCGATCAGGCGCTCGACCGGTCGCGTGACAATCGACAAGTTGAGATCCACGGCCGCTCCCTTGTGTCTTGACAGCTCCGACATCATGGCACATCGCCGGGCTCAGCGGTCCTGGCCAGGCGGTTTGCTCCGGGGGCTCAATCGTTGCGGTCGGGCAGGTCGATTTTGGACCTGAGCATCGCCCAGCACCGCAGTCGTCTCAGCATTGCGGCCGTTGCTTTCAGCCAGACGAGGCGGCCCCGGCGAACAGTCGGCGAGCGCGCAGACGGGTTCTCATCGCCGCCCTTCACACCGGTCATCGCCCGAGTTCGGACCGATGTTCCATAACGGTCACGAACGCACAACGACTTCGGCCGGTCGGCCAGCAAATTTCTGGGCCGGAATCGGCCCGCGCATACGGTATCGCTCGTGTGGCCGGTAGCCGTCATCGTCCGTCGCGCTGCGATTCTCTCGTTGTGCGTCGTCACATCAGTGGTTTCGGCACCGCCGACGGCCGCCGATCCCGACGCCGAAAACGCCGCGGCCACCGCCGGGGCACCGGACGACGGGCGGGTGCCGTCATCGGACCCGGTGACCTTCACGACGCCCGAAGGCTGGACCCTGACACTTGCGGCCAAGGACGAGTCGCAAGCCCCCATAGCGCCGTTGACCACCGCGGTCTCGTCTCGCGAATACCTCGCCCGCGGAACGTTTTTCGGCTCGCTGGACGGGCTCGAACAGCCTCGCGGGGTGCTCGACGTGGGTTACGAGATCGGCTGCGGAATCGACATGAGCACGTCCAACGGTGTCACCATCGCGGGCAGCGCCGGCGTCAGCCCGGGCCTCGGCATCGCGGGCCTGGGGGCCGGTACGCCAGTGGCCGTCCCGCTGATCACCACACCGCTGAACGGCGTGGTCACCGTCGGCCTCAAGCCCGGCGTCGTAATTGTCGTACCGGTGGCCAAGAAAGACTTCAAGGGCCCCAATCCCCGGGTCATCGTCACGGGCTTCCACGTCAAGATCGACGGCTGCGTCGGCCAGTCGTTCATCCGGTCCTACGCGACCCTGACTCAGGTGACGGACGAATCCGACGTGGTCCTGTCCTACGTGGGCGTCACCAAATCCGTCTGACCCGCGACTAGAAGGGTGGCGGGTCGTCGTCGGGGGGCGCGGGGCCGGCGGATGACGAGCTGGTTGGCACCGCGGGTTGGGCGGCCAGCCGGGCTCGGCGGTTGCGGTGGCGTTCGGTGGCGATGCGCTGGGCCCGGTTCTGGGCGCGGGTGCGGGTGCGCAGCGGCATCATCGCGGTGCGCTCGCCGCACCGCTCGACGGGTGTGGGGGCTGGGACGTCGCCGGTGGGCGCGCACAGGCTGGGGAACAGCAGCGCGCTGCCCGGGGTGGTGACGTAGGTGTGCCCGTCGGGCAGCCGCCAGACCAGGGTGCCGTCGGGCAACTGTTCGTCCCGCCACCCCCAAAACGTCTTCAGCAAATGATGTTGGCGGCAAAGGGCTTTCAGGTTCGACGGATGCGTCGCACCGCCCTCGGAGTACGGGATCGTGTGGTCGATGTCGCAGTCGACGGCCGGGCGATCACAGCCCGGCGCCCGACACGTCAGATCCCGGCACCGCACGAAGTCGGCCAGCCGCCTCGACGGGGTGTAGCGCGGCTCGGCCTGGCCCGGCACGTCCAACGGCACCAGCTTGGCCGAACGGGCCAACTCGGCGATCACCTCGGCCGGCAGGAGTCCTTCGAAACCGGGCAGGACGCCCGGGACCGTGCCGTGGCCGGCGACCGCGGCCTGCTCGGCGACCACGTGAATCACCACGGCGCTCGGGGTGCGCTCGGCGGCGGCGCACTCGGGCGTTCCGCATTGACACCGCAACCGGTCCGCCCCGGCGGCCAGCGCCCCGAGCGCATCGGCACGCCGCTGCCGCGGGTTGCGCGGGTCGGCGTCACAGACGCCGCGCGCCAGCTCGTCGAGCCGCCGATCCAGGGCATGCCCGTCGGCGCCGAACATGCTGCCCGTCAGCCACGCCATCCCCGACTCGTTGGCCTGCACATCCACGAACCGATCGCTGGCCGCCTCCTTGGCCCGGCGCACCGCATCGGCATCCACCAGCGCCACCACGCGATCCACCGCCGCGCTCAACCCGCCGCGGGTCAGCGACGGGCGCCGCGACAGCAACGCCGCGAGCCGGGCATCCACCCGCGCCAACACCTCGGCGTCGGTGATCAAGTCGGTGCGGAACACGATCGTCTGGAACGCGCGATAGTCGAAATCGCCGGCCTGGAAGGCCTTGCCGACCTGCGGCAGGCGCTCGCGCATTGCCACCGCGTACCGAAGGTAGCTATGCGCCATCGCCACACTGCAGCCCAGCGCCGCACCGACCTGCCCGGCAACCGCCTCCCACGCGTCGGCCGCCCAGTCCGCCCGCTCCCCCGAGTCCCGGCAGCGCAACACCAACAGCTCGCCGACCGCCACCAACCGGTCGGCGGCGGCCCGCGCCTCCGCACGGCCCGCCTCACGCATCCGATCCAGCAGCGCCGACGATTCCGGCGTCGACCGCGACGCTAGCGAGTACTCGAACATGTGTTCGATTATACGACCATCCACTGACTCAAACTTTTTGGCAGGGTCGCAAAGTGTGGATAACTGCGGCCGGAGTTGAAAGGTTGAGCAGATGGTTCGGTCGCGACGGACGAAGATTCCGGCTGAGGAGAAAACCCGGCTGGTGGTGGCAGTCTTGGCCAACGAGATGACGTGTGCTGAGGCAGCACGCCGGTGTGGGGTCGCCACGGTCACCGTCACCAAGTGGAAGCACCAGTTCCTGGAGGCCGGCGCTGAGCGGCTCGAGGAGGTTCCTGGTGGGCCGGCAGGCAAGCTGGGCAATCCCGAGCAGCGGCGGCTGCGGATGGAAAACGAGCAACTCAAGCTGGCGCTGGCCGAAGCCACGGTGCAGTTGCGGATTTGGCAGCGCGGTGCAGCTTTCGCCGATCAGGTCCCTTCGTCGACCTCGAAGCCCTAAGAGAAGCAGCGGGTCTGCCGGTTTCGAGGTTCTGCGTTTTGGCCGGCATCCCCGAACGCACCTACCGACGATGGTTGGCGCCGCTGCGTCACGGTGCCCCGATCAAAGGGCCGTGGCCGGCGCCGACAGTCGACCGCATCGAGGCGGTGGCCGCCAAGTACGCCGAAGCCTGGCCGGCGTGGGGGTATCGCAAGATCGCCGCGTTGATGCGTGCCGATGGCCACGACGTCACCAATTCCTCGGTGGCCCGAGCCTTACGGCGGCGCGGACTGCTTCTGCCGCAAGGCTTTCGGGCGGATCGCAAGTCCTGGGCTGTGTTGCGCCGCAAAGTGTTCCAGGATCCGCCCACCGAACGTAACCGGGTCTGGCAGACCCACTTTTCTGAATTTGAAACCACTACCGGCGGTATCTGGCGCATCTGCGCGGTCATCGACTACGCCACCAAATACTGCCTGGCCGTCACCGTCACCCCTACCGGCCGAGGTGCTGATGCCCTGCGCTGTCTGCAGCTGGCCATCACCGAAGCCCAACGCATCCTGGACCTGGCCGACTTACGCGACGACCGCGGCCTCATGGACATCGTCGATGCCGCCGAAACCGTCATCGGCCACGCCCCTGCCCCCATTGCCCTGGTCTCTGATAACGGTCCCTGCTTTCGCGGCCAAACCTTTCAGATCGCCTTCACCGGCGACGACCCCCTGCTGCGCCACGTGCGCACCCGCATCAAATCACCACAAACCAACGGCGTCATCGAACGGTTCTTCGGCACCCTAAAATACGAGCACCTCTACCGCGGCTACATCGGCGACGGCGACGCCCTCGACATGGAAGTCCACCGCTTCCGCATCATCTACAACACCATCCGATCAGCCCTCGCCGACCACACCCCCAAACAGGCCTACCTCACCAGCAAAAACCTGCCATCTTCTTGACTCAAGACAACCGGCCACCGACGCTCAACAGGTCCTCGTCGTCAGCGCCGCAGACAAAGTCATCGTCACCGACCTGCAGGGCGAAGTCCTCATCGAACACACCCGACCCGCACCTGGCATCAGATACGTCGGCAACGGCCGACCCCGCGGCCCCCGCCGCCCCAACCCCGAGAAACCGTCACCAAACTCCTGACACACCAACCGTCACTGAAGCCCTGATGCAGAACTGTCACTGATGTCCTGAGACATCACAGCCGACGTGGTTGAGAGACGTCACGGACGGCCGCCGGGGCTCGCAAGAAACCCCGACGGGCGGCCAACCCGACACCGATCGAACTGTTTACACCGGCGGGAATCGGGTACGCACCGGATGCGCTTCGGTCACGACGCGCTGTCGGGACCACCTCGGTTGAAACACGCAGCTGGGCGCTTGCCAGTTCTTTGGGCGGCCGTCGCGAGGGTTCATCGCGCCGGCTGGCCGAGCGTGTTTCGTTTCAGGAATGAGGTGACGCGTGGGCAAGACGGCGGCAGGCACTCTCCGCGCGCGGCTACCCGCTCCCGCCTATGCCTCGCACTACATCCCCGCATATCCGGATCAGCCCGCGCAGCCGATCGGCTGACTCAAATGGCGAGGAAAGGAACCCAATGTTGTTGTTAAGCAATGGCGGTCGACGCACGGGCGAGGCCGAACACATCGCCGAGCGCGCGTTGTACGACGTCGCGCACGGTCGCTTCGAACGCTCGCTGTCCGGGCTGACGGCCGTCGCGGCCGTCGTCACGACGGCGGAAATCTATTTCGAGCACTACAAGGCCAGCTTCGGCAACAAGTGGATGTGGAGTCCGATCGTGGTGACACCGCCGGTGGTGGTCGCAGGAATAGGCGGGGTGTTCTCGCGGCGCTGGGCGAAACTCTGGCTGCCGATCACCGCGGGTGTCTACACCGCCAACGGCCTGATGGGCGAATACCTGCACGCCCGCGGGGTCGCCCGCAAGCCCGGCGGGTGGAGGAACGCGTCCTACAACGTGCCCATGGGTCCGCCGGTCGCGGCGCCGGGGCTGATGTGCATGGTCGGGGCGATGGGACTGCTGGCCTCGATCCTGCGGCGCGAGCGGTTCCGGGGCTGAGCGCGATGGCCGACACCTCACGCCCGGACCACCTGCCCAACCTGCGCGCGGATCGCAAACCCCCGCACCCGTCCTGGCTGCCCAAGCAACGCCGCGGCGTCACACCCCAAATGATCGGCCGCTACCCGGATTTCGACGTGCTGGAGACGGCCGATACGTGGGACGAGGCCACCAAGAGGGTGGTGCTGGCCCGGCTGGAACCGCCCGGCCCGCTGCGCTTCTTCACCGCGGAAGAGGAGCCGTGCCTGCGCGCATTCTGCGACACGGTGCTGGCGCAGGACCGCGAGCCGCGCGTGCCGGTCCCCGAGTCCGTCGACTCCAAGCTGGCCGACGGGCGGTTCGACGGCTACCAGTATGCCGACCTGCCCGACGACCGCGACACCTGGCGGCTGGTGCTGCGCGCGCTCGACGAGACCGCGTCCCGCCGCCACGGGCGGGCATCGTTCGCCGACGCCGACCCTGACACCCGCGAAGAGATCATCGACCAGTTCGCCCGCGGCGCGCTGGACGACGGGACCTGGGAGCGCCTGAACGTCAAACGCGCCTGGTCGGTGTGCATGCGAATGGCGTTGGCCGGCTTCTACTCCCACCCCTGGGCGTGGAACGAGATCGGCTTCGGCGGCCCGGCCTACCCGCGCGGGTTCATGCGCCTCGGCGGTGCCACCGGACCCGCCGCCGTCCGCGAGCCGTTCGAGACCCGGGGCGCCACGCACGAGGACCCGGTGCAAGTGGTCGAGCGGGGTGAGGTGTGATGGGCGACCGCCTCCGCGGCCTCCTGAGGGGAGCGATCGGGCCGAAGGACAACGAATCGCGGTTCCTGCTCGATGTGCATTCGCGCGACCTGCCCGGCGAAAAGACGATGAAGCGGTACCGCGACGACGAGGAGGTCGACCTGGTGGTCGTCGGTGCGGGCGCCGGCGGGTCGGTGCTGGCGCAACGGCTGGCGCGTGCCGGCTGGCGGGTGGTGATCCTCGAGGCGGGCCCGTTCTGGCACCCGGACGAGGACTGGGTCTCCGACGAGGCGGGTGCGCATTCCCTGTACTGGACCCAGAAGCGGATCATCGGCGGCGAGGACCCAATCGAGTTGGGCAAGAACAACTCCGGGCGTGGGGTGGGCGGCTCGATGGTCCACTACGCCGGCTACACCCCGCGGTTTCATCCCAGCGACTTTCACACCTACACCCTCGACGGGGTCGGGGCGGACTGGCCGATCCGATACGAGGACATCCGCCGCCACTACGAGCGCGTCGAGCTCGAGTTGCCGGTCGCCGGGCAGAACTGGCCGTGGGGCTACCCTCACCGTTACTCCTTCTCACCACACCCGATTTCGGGCGCCGCCGCCAAGCTCTGGCGGGGGGCGATGCAGCTCGGCATCGAGATGAGGGTGGGCCCGGTCGGCATCGTCAACGGCACTTTCGGCAACCGCCCGCACTGCATCTACCGCGGCTACTGCCTGCAGGGCTGCAAGGTGGCGGCCAAAGCCAGCCCGTTCGTCACCCACCTGCCCGATGCGCTGGCCCATGCGGTGGAGATCCGCGCCAACTGCATGGCCGCCCGCGTCGAGCTCAACGAGACCGGCGCAGCCCGCGGGGTGGTCTACTACGACGAGGCGGGTGGCGCCGAACGGCTGCAGCGGGCCAAGGCCGTCGCGATCGCCGGGTATTCCATCGAAACGCCGCGCCTGCTGCTGAACTCGGCGAACGAACGCTTCCCGAACGGATTGGGTAACAACGAGGACCAGGTCGGCCGCTATGTGATGGTGCAGGGCGCCACGCAGTCGGCCGGGCGGTGGTCCGAAGAGGTCCGGATGTACAAGGCCCCGCCCCCCGAGGTGTCCTCGGAGCAGTTCTACGAGACGGACCCGTCGCGCGGCTTCGCCCGCGGCTTCTCCATCCAGACCGTCTCGCCGCTGCCCATCGGGTGGGCCGAACACGTACTCGCGGAAGGGCATTGGGGCCGCGCTATGCGGGAGTACATGCGCGACTACAACCACTGGGCGACCATCGGCGTGCTCAACGAGTTGTTGCCGATGCCGGAAAACCGGGTCACCCTCGCCGAAGAGCGGGACCCGTATGGCCTCCCGGTGGCCCGGTTCGACTACACACTGTGCGACAACGACAAGGCCAACATGGCTTACTCCACGGCGGTGATCGGCGACATCCTGCACGCCGCCGGCGCCCAGGACGTGCTCACCATCCAGCGGTTCGCCCACCTGATCGGCGGCGCGCGGATGGGCACCCGTCCGGACAACTCGGTGGTGGATTCCGATCACCGGGTGTGGGGCGTGCCGAACCTGTTCCTGGCGGACGGCTCGGTGTGTCCGACGCAGGGCTCGGCGAACCCGGCGCTGACGATCATGGCGCTGGCCTCCCGGCTCGCCGATCGGATGGCGACCGGAAGGATCGGCACCGACCTCGCGGTGAGGCGACCGGCGGAGGCGGGGGTCCGTGGCTGACCGCACGATCGACGTCGAGGCGACCTTCTCGCCGCGGGTGTTGCGCGAGTACGCGCTGCTGGCCGACGGCGAGCGCGGTGCCCTGATCGGGCCGCAGGGCGACGTCGCGTGGATGTGCGCGCCGCGGTGGCACTCCGATGCGGTGTTCTCGAACCTCATCGGGGGCGGCGGGACGTACGCGATCACCCCGACCGACGTGCGGCACGTCTGGGGCGGCTACTACGAGCCGGGCAGCCTGATCTGGCGCAATCGCTGGATCACCCGCGACGGCATCGTGGAATGCCGTGAGGCCCTTGCCTTCCCGGGCGACTCCGACCGGGTGGTGATGCTGCGCCGCTTGATCGGCTGCCGCGGCACCGCGCGCGTGCGGGTGCTGCTGCAGCCGAGTGCCGCGTTCGGCCGCCGCGGCGCCGGCGAGCCGAGCGTCGACGACGGGGTGTGCAGCGCAAAGTCGGGACCCTTGCGCTGGCGCTGGCTCGGCGGCTGCGATGTGCGTTCGGTCAAGGCTGCGCGCGGCCGCGGCGAGTTGCTCACGTGCGAGATCACCGTCGACGAGGGCGGTCAACACGACTTCGTGCTGGAGCTCTCCGAGCGGGCGCTGCCCGACCGGCCGCCCGACCCCGACATCGCCTGGGACGCAACGGAGGCCGCTTGGCATCGCAGCGCTCCGGAGCTGAAGTGCAGCATCGCCCCCCGCGACGCGCGCCACTCCTACGCCGTGCTGCGCGGGCTGACCAGCAGCGGCGGCGGCATGGTCGCCGCCGCGACGATGAGCCTGCCCGAACGCGCGCACACCAACCAGAACTACGACTACCGCTACGCGTGGATCCGCGACCAGGCCTACGCCGGCATCGCCGCCGCGACGGTCGGAGCGCACGAATTACTGGACCGCGCGGTGGAATTCATCGGCGCCCGGCTGCTCGAGCACGGGCCCGACCTCTGGCCGGCCTACACCGTCACCGGCGACAGCGTGCCCGGTGAAGAAGACCTCGACCTGCCCGGCTATCCGGGGGGCACCGACAAAGTCGGCAACCGGGTCAACCAGCAATTCCAGCTCGACGTCCTCGGCGAGGCGCTGCAGCTGCTGGCCCGGGCCGGCAACGCCGGCCGGCTCGAGGCCCAGGGCTGGCGCGCCGCCCAGACCGCCATCGGCGCGATCGAAAAGCGCTGGCGCGAACCGGATGCGGGGATCTGGGAGATCGACGATGAGCACTGGACCCAGTCCCGCCTGGCGTGTGTTGCCGGGCTGCGGGCCATCGCCAAGGTGGCCGGCGGCGGCCACGAGGTGGCCGCCTGCGCGTCGCTGGCGGACGCGATCCTGGCCGACACCGCCGCCAGCAGCCTGCACCCGCAGGGCGGCTACTGGCAGCGCAGCCCACGACTGCCTGGCGTCGACGCGTCGCTGCTGCTGCCGCCCGTGCGCGGGGCCGTGCCCGCCGACGACCCGCGCACCCGGGCCACGCTGGACGCCGTCCGCGACCAGCTGAGCGACGACGGGTTCGTCTACCGCTTCCGGCACGACGAGCGGGACCTCGGCGACGCCGAGGGCGCCTTCCTGCTCTGCGGCTTCATGATGGCGCTCGCCGAACACCAACTGGGACACGATCATTGCGCAGTGCGCTGGTTCGAGCGCAACCGTGCCGCCTGCGGACCTCCGGGATTGTTCTGCGAGGAGTACGACGTCCGGCAGCGCCAGCTGCGCGGCAATCTTCCCCAGGCTTTCGCGCACGCGCTGCTGCTCGAATGCACGTCCACCCTCGCCGACGACGGCGTCCACCACGGCTGAAAGGAGATTTCGGCGATGACACCGACCCCGAAAACGATTGTGATCACCGGGGCCAGCGCCGGCATCGGCCGGGCCACCGCCCAGTTGTTCGGGCAGCGCGGGGCGAACGTGGCCCTGCTCGCCCGCGGCGCCGCCGGGATGGACGGCGCCGTGCGCGACGTCGAAGCCGGCGGCGGCAAGGCGCTGGCCATCCCCACCGACGTCGCCGATCACGCGGCCGTCGTCGCCGCCGCCGACGAGGCCGAGGCCGCCTTCGGCCCCATCGACGTTTGGGTCAACGTCGCCTTCACTTCCGTGTTCGCACCGTTCAGCGAGATCAGCGCCGAGGAATTCAAGCGCGTCACCGACGTGTCGTACCTGGGGTACGTGCACGGGACCATGGCGGCGCTGGCCAAAATGCGGCCGCGGGACCGCGGCACCGTCGTCCAGGTCGGGTCCGCGCTGAGCCAGCGGTCCATCCCCCTGCAGTCGGCGTACTGCGGCGCCAAGCACGCCATCAACGGGTTCACCGAATCGGTACGCTGCGAACTGCTGCACGAGCGCTCGAAGGTTCGGGTGACCGTGGTACAGATGCCCGCGGTCAACACCCCCCAGTTCTCCTGGGTGCTGTCGCGGCTGCCCCGCCACCCCCAGCCGGTGCCCCCGATCTACCAGCCCGAGGTCGCTGCCCGCGGCGTCCTCTATGCGGCGGATCATCCTGAGCGCAAACAGTATTGGGTCGGCGACTCCACCATGGTGACCCTGCTGGCACAGAAGTTCATCGCACCACTGCTGGACCGCTACCTGGGCCGCACCGGGTACGACTCGCAGCAGACCGACGAGCGCGTGGACGCGGGGCGGCCCCACAACCTCTGGCACCCGCTCGACCAGGAGCCAGGCAGCGACCGCGGCGCCCACGGCGGGTTCCACGACAAGTCCCACTCCATGAGCCCGCAACTGTGGGCGTCGCAGCACCCGGTGGTCAGCGGCACCGGGGCGCTCGGCGCGGCCGGGGTGGGCGCGTGGCTCGCGCGCCGGTGGGCACGGTGAGCGTCGACGCACCCGTCGACGACGTCGCCGCGCAGGTCTACGAAGTCCCCACCGACGCGCCGGAGGCCGACGGCACGCTGCCGTGGTCGTCGACGACGCTGGTGCTGGCCGAGGTCACGGCCGGCGGGCGGCGCGGGATCGGCTACACGTACGCCGACGGCGCCTGTGCGGCGTTGATCAACGGCGCGCTCGCCGGCACGCTCACCGGACACAGCGCCCTGGACATCACCGGCGGGTGGCAGGCGATGGTCGGGGCCATGCGCAACAACGGGCGGCCCGGGTTGGTGTCGTGCGCGATCTCGGCGATCGACACCGCCCTGTGGGACCTCAAGGGCAAGCTGCTCGGCCTGCCGGTCTGCCGGCTGCTCGGCATGGCACACGAATCGGTGCCGATCTACGGCAGCGGCGGCTTCACCACGTACGACGAGCGGCGGACCCGCGCCCAACTGGAACGCTGGGTGGGTGAGTGGAAGATTCCGCGTGTCAAGATCAAGATCGGCGAGTCCTGGGGCTCCGACGAGCGCCGCGACCTGGAGCGAATCACCCTGTCGCGCAGCGTGATAGGGCCCGACGCGGAACTCTACGTCGACGCCAACGGCGCCTACCGCCGCAAGCAGGCGATCCGGATCGCCAACGCGACCGCCGACCAGGACGTCACGTGGTTCGAGGAGCCCGTCTCCTCCGACGACCTCGCCGGGCTGCGGGAGGTGCGCGACCAGGTGGCCCCGGACGTCACCGCCGGCGAGTACGGCTACGACCTGGCCTACTTCAACCGGATGCTCGCCGCCCAGGCGGTCGATTGCCTGCAGATCGACGTCACCCGCTGCGGGGGCATCACCGACTGGCTGCGGGCCGCGGCGGTTGCCGCCGCCTACAACGTCGACGTGTCCGGGCACTGCGCCCCCAACCTGCACGCCCACGTGGCGACGGCCATCCCCAATTTGCGGCACCTCGAGTACTTCCACGACCACCATCGCATCGAACACATGCTGTTCGACGGCGCGCTGCCCCCCAATGGCGGCGCGTTGCGACCGGACCAACACCGGCCCGGGCTGGGACTCGAGTTCAAACACGCCGACGCGGAGCCGTACCGGAAAGCCTGATCCATGCGTTGGGCCGCCTACGACATCTACGCCGAGCGGGCGTTCGACATCCTGGTGTGGGCGGTCCGGAGGAAAGCAGCCTGGAGCTGCGCGACGCTGCCAGCCGCTTCCTGGACGCGGTGGCCAGCAAGGCGTCGGCGGAGACCGAGGGTGAGGTCGACCGCGCGCTGCTGCCCCTGGCGCAGCCGCAGTAGGGTCGGGCCAGTGGCGCACCTATTGGGAGCCGAGGCCATTCGGCTCGAATATCCGACCCAGCTGGTATTCGATTCGGTCACGCTGGGCGTGAACGACGGCGCGCGCATCGGCATCGTCGGCCGGAATGGGGACGGGAAGTCCAGCCTGTTGCGGTTGCTCACCGGCGAGCTGCGGCCCGACTCGGGCCGGGTCACCCGGCGCAGCGGCTTGCGCGTCGGCGCGCTCAGCCAGGCCGACACGCTGGACCCGGCCCACACGGTGGGCTGGACGCTGGTCGGCGAGGCGGCCGAACACCAGTGGGCCGGCAACGCGCGGGTCCGCGACGTGGTCGGCGGCCTGGTCTCCGACATCGATTGGGACGCAGCGATATCCACGCTCAGCGGGGGCCAGCGCCGGCGGGTGCAGCTGGCCCGGCTGCTGATCGGCGAGTGGGACGTCATCGCCCTCGACGAGCCCACCAACCATCTCGACATCGAGGGCATCACCTGGCTGGCCGAGCATCTCGAACAGCGCTGGGCGCGCAACGCCGGCGGACTGCTGCTGGTGACGCACGACCGCTGGTTCCTCGACGAGGTCGCCACCACGACGTGGGAGGTGCACGACGGGATCGTGGAGCCGTTCGAGGGCGGCTACGCGGCGTACGTGCTGCAGCGCGTCGAGCGGGACCGGCTGGCCGCCACCGCGGAGGCCAAGCGGCAGAACCTGATGCGCAAGGAGCTGGCCTGGCTGCGTCGCGGCGCGCCGGCGCGGACCTCGAAGCCCAAGTTCCGGATCGAGGCGGCCAACCAGCTGATCGCCGACGTGCCGCCGCTGCGCAACCCCGTCGAATTGGCCAAGCTGGCGACGGCCCGGCTCGGCAAGGACGTCATCGACCTGCTCGACGTGTCGGTGGCCTTTGACGGCCGCCCGGTGCTGCGCGACGTCGAGTGGCGGATCGCCCCGGGCGAACGCACCGGCATCGTCGGCGCCAACGGCGCCGGGAAGTCGACGCTGCTGGGGCTGATCGCCGGGACCGTCGCGCCCGACACCGGGCGGGTCAAGCGCGGCAAGACCGTTCAGCTGGCCGTGCTCGACCAGCAGGGCGACGCCCTGGCCGGCCTCTCCGACGACCGCATCGCCGACGTGCTGGGCCGGCTGCGCGGCGCCTACGAGGTCGAGGGCCGCGAGGTCACGCCGGCCCAACTGCTGGAGCGGCTCGGCTTCGGCGGGCGCCAGCTCTCGGCCCGCGTCGGCGAACTCTCCGGCGGCCAGCGGCGCCGGTTGCAGCTGATGCTCACGCTGCTCTCCGAGCCCAACGTGTTGCTCCTCGACGAGCCGACCAACGACGTCGACACCGACATGCTGACCGCGATGGAGGACCTGCTCGACTCGTGGCCGGGGACGCTGATCGTCGTCTCGCACGACCGCTACCTGCTCGAGCGGATCACCGATCAGCAGTACGCCATTCTCGACGGCCGGTTGCGGCACCTGCCCGGCGGCATCGACGAGTACCTGCGGCTGGCGGCGCGCCGGACCGTTGCGGCTCCTACCGAGCCCCCGCCGGCGTCTTCTCCGGGGATGTCCGGTGCCGAGCGCCGCACCGCCGAGAAGGAGCTGGCCGCGGTGGACCGCCAGCTCGCGCGGCTGGCCGACCGGATCGCGGCCAAACACCACGAACTCGCCGAGCACGACCAGTCCGATCACGTGGGCATCACGCGGCTCACCCGGGAATTGCGGGAGCTCGAGGACGAGGTCGCCGAGACGGAGGGCCGCTGGCTGGAGCTATCGGAGGCGCTTGAATGAACCCTGTGCGGTACCCGCCCGGCGAGGCCCTGCTGGCCCTGTACCGGCGCCGCGGCCCGGTCATCAATTCCGGCGTCGGCCGGCACGGTTACACCTACCTCTTGGGCGCCGAGGCCAACAAGTTCGTGTTCGCCAACGCCGACGCGTTCAGCTGGCGGTTGACCTTTCAGAACCTCGCCATCGTCGACGGACCCACCGCGCTGATCGTCAGCGACGGCGACGACCACCGGCGCCGGCGCAGTGTCGTCGCGCCCGGCCTGCGCCATCGGCAGATCCAGGACTACGTCGCCACCATGGTGTCCACCATCGACGCCGTGATCGACGGCTGGCGGCCGGGGCAGCGGCTGGACATCTACGCGGAGTGCCGCTCGGCGGTGCGGCGCAGCACCGGCGAGAGCCTGTTCGGCCCGCGCCTGGCCGCCCACTCGGACTTCCTGGGCGAACAGCTGCAACCCCTGCTCGACCTGACCCACATGCTTCCGCAGGTGGTCGCGCTGCAACGGCGGCTCAACGCGCCGGGCTGGCGACGGGCGGTGGCCGCCCGGAAACGCATCGACGCCCTCGTCGACGCCCAGATCGCCGCCGCCCGCAGGGATCCCAGGCCCGACGACCACATGCTGACGATGCTTATCAACGGTCGCGGCGACGAGGGCTACGCCTTGAGCGACAACGAGATTCGCGACGCCGTCATTTCGCTCATCACCGCCGGCTACGAGACCACCAGCGGCGCGCTGGCGTGGGCGATCTACATGCTGCTGTCCGTGCCGGGCGCGTGGGACACCGCCGCCGAGGAAGTCGCACGCGTGCTCGGCGGACGGCCCCCGGGCGCGGGCGACCTGACGGCGCTGACTTATCTCAACGGCGTCGTCCACGAAACCCTGCGGCTCTACCCGCCCGGGGTGATCTCGGCGCGCAAGGTGATCCGCGAGATCTCCTTCGACGGCCACCGCATACCGGCGGGCCGGCTGCTCATCTTCAGCCCGTACGTCACGCATCGCGTCCCCGAGATATGGCCCGAGCCAACGCGATTCAGGCCGCAGCGGTGGGACCCCGACGCCCCCGGCTATCGCAAGCCCGCGCCACACGAATTCCTTCCGTTCAGCGGCGGCCTGCACCGCTGCATCGGCGCGGCCATGGCCACCACCGAGCTGACCGTCATGCTGGCCCGCCTGCTCGCCAGGACCACGCTGCGGATGCCGCCCCAGCGCATCCGCGCCGTCAACCTTGCCGCGCTGTCCCCCAAGCCGGGGTTGACCGTCGACCTAGCGCCAGCGCAGTAGCACCAACTCGGCGCTGAATCCCGGCCCCATCGCGAGCATCAGCCCGGGGCCCCCGCCGGGCGGCGGCTTGGCGATGGTGTCACGCAGGATGTGCAGCACCGACGCCGACGACAGGTTCGCGACCTCGCCCAGCGAGCGCCAGGTCAGCTCGAGGGCATCCGGCGCCAGCTCGAGGCTGTTGGCGATCGCGTTGATGACCTTGGGACCGCCGGGGTGCGCCACCCAGGCGGCCACGTCGTCCTTCGCCAGCCCGTGGGCGCTCAGGAAGCGGCCGACATCGTCGGCCAGGTAGCGGTCGATGAAGTTGGTGAGCTCCGGGGACATCACCAGGTGCAGCCCGGCCGAGCTGACGTTCCAGGCCATGATGTGCAGCGATTCGGGGTACAGGCGGCTGCGGGAATCGACGATGTCGGGTCCGCCGGGGCTCAGCCGCTCGGCGCGACGGTCGCCGACGGCGACCACGGCGGCCGCGCCGTCGCCGAACATGGCGGTGCCCACCAGCCCCGAGACGGTCGGCCTGACCGCCGGGAAGGTGAGCGAGCACAGCTCGACCGACACCAGGACGGCGACGCCGTCGGGCGCGCCGCGCAGGTAGTCGTGCAGCCGGCCCACCCCGGCGGCCCCGGCCGCGCAGCCCAGCCCGAACAGCGGCACCCGGCGCACGTCCGGACGCAGGCCCAGCCGTCCGGCGATCCGCGCGTCGAGGGACGGCACCGCGACCCCGGTGACCGTGGTGGTGGCGATCATGTCGATGTCCTGCGGCCGCAGACCGGCCTCCTCGAGCGCGCCGAGCAGCGCTTCGCAGCCGAGTTCGACGGCGTGTTCGATGAAGATCTCGTTGGCCTCACCGAAATCGGTCAGCGACGGGTACCGTTCCAGCGGCAGGACCAGGTGGCGGCTGTTGACCTTGGCGGCGGCGTGCAACCGCCGCACGATCTCCTCGTGTTCGGTCAATGCGGGGAATTGCACGAGTTGCTCGGTGATTTCGGCCTGGCTGTAACGATGCGGCGGCAACGCTCCGAATACACCCGCGATGACGCTCATGCCCGACCCTTTTGCTTGCATCCCAGCTCGAATGGGACTTTCGCTAATTTTCGAATTTTAAGCGGTTGCCGGTAATTCGGCAAAAGTTTGAAGTATTCGACATGTGTCTTATTGGATCGGAATTTGCTCATTCAGCGTCCTCGGTTTTCAGCGCCAGCGCGATCAGATCGTCGGGGCTCAGCTCGTCGATCGGGTCGGTGACCGGTTCGGCGACAACGTTTTCCGGGCCACCCGCCAGCAGCAGAAGTTTGTCGAGCAAGCCGGTTCTGCGCAGCTCGGCGAGCGGAATCCTGCGCAGAGCGGACCACACCTTCTCGTCGTCGGATTCCTGGTCTTCGCCACGAAATAGCTGCTGACGCAGGTGATCGGCCAGCGCGGCCGGAGTGGGATAGTCGAAGATCAGCGTGCGCGACAGGGCCAACCCGGTTGCGGTCGTCAGGCGGTTGCGCAGTTCCACGCCGGTCAGTGAGTCGAAGCCGAGGTCGGCGAAGGCGCGGTCGGGGTCGATGGCACGGCCGTCCGGGTGTCCCGCGACAGCGGCCGCGTGCTCGCAGACCAGTGCGACCAGTCGCCGGCGTTGCTCCTCGAGGGTCAGCGCGTGCAGTTGCTCGGCGAGGTCCGGGGACCGGCTTGCGTTGGCGGGCAACGCATCCTGCGCGCCGCCCAGCCAGAATCGTTGGCGGGCAAAGGCATACGTGGGCAGCTCGACGCGTCGGCCTCCGGAGCCGGCCAGCACGGCCGGCCAGCCTACGGACACCCCGGCGGTGAACAGCCGTCCGGCCGCGGTCAGCAGCGACTCGACCTCGGGACCGTCCTTGGGCAGGGTCACCACCGAGACGGGGCGCTCGGTCGTCAGCGACTGGTCCACCGCCGCGCTCAACCCGCCGCCCGGGCCCACCTCCGCGAACGCCGTCACCCCGAGGCCCTCGGCCGTGCGTACGCCGTCGAGGAACCGCACCGGCCGGCGCACGTGCTCCACCCAGTACCGCGCGGACCCGTACCCCAGGTCGGCCGGCTCCCCGGACACATTGGAAATCAAGCAGATTCGCGCTTGCTGCGGCTCGACGTCGGCGACCCGCCGAGCGAACTCGTCGAGCATCGGTTCCATCAACACCGAATGAAACGCGTGCGAGACCGCCAGCCGATGCGTCCGCCGGCCGCCGTCCGCCAACCGCTCCGCCACGGCGGCCACCGTGGTGCGCTCGCCCGACAGGACCACCGCGTTGGGGCCGTTGACCGCCGCGATGCCGACACCGTCACCCAGCATCGGGGTGACCTCGGCCTCCCCGGCGCTCACCGCCACCATCACCCCGTCGCCCGGCAGCGCCGCCATCAGCCGGCCGCGCGCCGCCACGATGCGCGCCGCGTCGCCCAGCGACAACACGCCGGCCACGTGCGCCGCCGCGATCTCGCCGACCGAATGGCCCAGCACCACATCGGGCGTCACGCCCCAGGACCGCCACAACGCGGCCAGGGCGACCTCGAGCGCGAACAAGGCCGGCTGCGCGAACTCGGTGCCTTGCAACGCCTCCGCGTCCGTACCCCACATCACCTCGCGCAGCGGCGACCGCAGGTGGGGATCCAACGCCACCGCGGCCTCGTCGAAGGCGTGCGCGAAGGCCGGGAACCGCAGGTGCAGTTCGCGGCCCATCCCCGGCCATTGGGAGCCCTGGCCGGGGAACACGAAGGCCGTCTTCGCCGCGGACCCGGCCCGGCCTGCGACCACACCGGGCGCCGGCTCGCCGGCGGCCAGGGCCGACGCGCCGCGCATCAGTGCCCCGAGATCCCCGCCGACCAGCACCGCCCGGTGCTCGAACACCGAGCGGGTCGTCGCCAACGACCACGCCACGTCCGCCGCGCCGCGCCCCGGGCCCGCGACCCACGCCGAGAGCCGGCGCGCCTGGTTGGCCAGGGCGGGCTCCGAGCGCGCCGACAGCACCCACGCGAGTGGTGGTTGGTGCGGATCGGCGGGCGTATCCGGTTGCGGCGGTGCTTGTTCCACGACGACGTGCCCGTTGGTGCCGCCCATCCCGAAGGACGAGACCCCGGCGCGGCGCGGGCGCCCCGCCGCCGGCCAGGGCAGCGCGGCGGTGTTGACCCGCAGCTGTTGCAGTTCGGGATTCGCGGAATAGTTGAGGCTCGGCGGCAGCACCGAGTGTTCCACGGCCAGAACGGCTTTGAGCAAGCCCGCGATTCCGGCGGCGGCGCCGGCGTGACCGATGTTGGTCTTCACCGAGCCCACGGTCAGCTCGCGCCCGCCGAACACCTCGACCAGCGCCTGGGCCTCCACCGCGTCGCCGACCTTGGTGCCGGTGCCGTGGGCCTCGATGTAATCGATGTCGCCGCTGCCCACGGCGGCGGCGGCGAGCGCCCGGCGGATCACGTCCGCCTCACCGGGGACCGAGGGCACGGTCTGGCCGGCGGCGCTGTGCCCCGCGTTACCCACGGCACTGCCCCGGATGACCGCGTGAACGCGGTCCCCGTCGCGCAGGGCCGCCGGCAACGGCTTCAGCAGGACCAGTCCCCCGCCCTCGCCGCGCACGTAGCCGTCCGCGCGCCGATCGAACGCGTAGGTGTGACCCGACGCCGACAGCGCGCCGAATTCGCGCTCCAGCATTGCGGTTTCGTCGGCCAGGTTGAGGTGGACCCCGCCGGCAATCGCCAGCGTCGACTCGCCGGCGCGCAGGCTCTCGCAGGCGAGGTGCACGGCGAGCAGCGACGACGATTGGCCGGAGTCGACGGTCATGCTGGGGCCGTGCAAGCCGAAGGCGTACGAGACCCGGTTGGCGATCATCCCCCGGCTGATGCCGGCGAACGAGTGGTGGTCGAGGTTGTCGGCGATGTCGCGCAGCGTGAGGGCCGCGTAGTCGTCGGCCATGGCCCCCACATACACCGAAATGTCCGCTCCGCGAACCGTTTCGGGTACCACGAAGGCGTCCTCGAAGGCTTCCCAGGTCAGTTCGAGGGCCAATCGCTGGCGCGGGTCCATCGCGCACGCCTCGCGCGGCGAGAGGTTGAAGAAGTCGGCGTCGAACTCGGCGACGTCCCCGGGCAACCGCGTCGCCTCCCGCCCGTCGCGGATGAGATCCCAGAATTCGCGGGGGTTTGCCGCGCCCGGGAATCGGCACGCCAGGCCGATGACTGCGACGTCCGCCATGCTAGGGGCCGATCTCGTCGTCGAGGATGGCGAAGAGTTGGCTCTCGGTGGCGGTGGCGATGTCGTCGTCGAACGGGTCGTCGGGCTGCTCCGGATAGGCGACGTCCGCCGGCCCGGTCAGGGTGTGCACCAGGGCTTCCAGCCGGGTGATGAGCTGCGCCTTGTCGCCGGGGCTCCAGTCGGGTTGGCCGAGCAGCGCCTGCAATTCGCGGGCCACGTCGTTGAAGCGGGCCATCCGATCGGGCGGCTCACCGGTCGTACCGGTGGCCAGCTGGCCGTCGAGGTGTTCGGCCAGCGCCGCCGGAGTCGGGTAGTCGAAGATCAGCGTCGGCGAAAGGGTCAGGCCGGTCGCGATTTTGAGCCTGTTGCGCAACTCCACGGCGGTCAGCGAGTCGAACCCGAGATCTGCGAAAGCCTGGGCGGCGTTGACGTCCGCGGTGCTGTGCCCCAACACCGTGGCGGCGTTGCCGCACACCAGCTCGACGAGCTCGCGCCGCCGCTGCTCGGGGTCCAGGCCCTCCAGCCGCGCCCGCAGCCCGGTCAGCGACACCATGTCGGTGGGGTCGAGCACCCGCCGGGCGCGGCGAGTCGCCAAGCGGCTCAACAGCGGTGGCAGCGCGGCGCCGCCGTGCGCCAGCGCGGCGGTATCGAGCCGGGTCGCCACGACGACGGGCGGCTCGGTCAGCAGCGCGGCGTCCAGCAGGTCGAGCGCCTGCGGGGTGGACAGCGGCGCCAGCCCGGCGCGGCTCATCCGGGCCTTGTCGCGATCACCGAGGTGCCGGGTCATGGCCGAAGCCTCTTCCCACATCCCCCAGGCGATCGACAGGGCGGGCAGTCGCTGGGCGTGGCGGTACGCGGCCAGGCCGTCGAGGAACGAGTTGGCGGCCGCATAGTTGCCCTGGCCCGGCGCCCCGACGATCCCCGCCATCGACGAGAACATCACGAACGCCGAAAGATTCAGATTCCGGGTCAGCTCGTGCAGGTGCCAGGCCCCGTCGACCTTGGCCCGCAACACCGCGTCCACCCGATCCGGGGTCAGCGAGGCGATCAACCCGTCGTCGAGCACACCCGCCGCGTGAAACACCCCGCGCAGCGGGAAGCGCTCCGGCACTTGCGCCAGCAGCCCCGCCACGGCGTCCCGGTCGCCGACGTCGCAGGCCACCACCGACACCTCGGCGCCCGCCTCGCGCAGCTCGGCCACCAGCCCGGACATCCCGTCCGCCCGCTCACCGCTGCGGCTCACCAGCATCACGTGTGGCACCCGGTAGCGGTCGACCAGGTGGCGGGCCACCGCCGAGCCCGCCATGCCGGTTCCGCCGGTGATCAGCGCGGTCCCGCCGGCCAGGCCGGCCGGCCCGCCGGGCATGGTGAGGACCACCTTGCCGATGTGCCGGGCCTGGCTCACGAACCGGTAAGCCTCTGCGGCGCAACGCACGTCGAAGGCCTTGACGGGCAGGGGCCGCAAAGCCCCGGCCGCGAACAACCGCATCAGCTCGGCCGACATCTCCGCGATGCGGTCCGGGCCGGCCTCCATCAGGTCGAACGCGCGGTAATAGATCCCGGGCTGGGCTGCCGGGTCGCGCAGGTCGGTCTTGCCCATCTCGATGAAGCGCCCGCCGCGGCCCAGCAACCGCAGCGACGCATCGGTGAACTCGCCGGCCAGCGAGTTCAGCACGACGTCCACGCCGGCACCGCCGGTGGCGGTGGAGAACTTCTCCTCGAATTCCAGCGTCCGCGAATCCGCGATGTGGTCGTCGTCAAGGCCCATGGCGCGCAGGGTGTCCCACTTGCCGCGGCTCGCGGTCGCGAACACCTCGGCGCCCCAATGGCGGGCCAGCTGCACGGCCGCCATACCCACGCCACCGGCGCCGGCATGCACCAGCACCCGCTCGCCGGCGCGCAGGCCGCCCAGGACCGACAATCCGTAATACGCCGTCAAGAACACCACCGGCACGCCGGCGGCCTGTGCGAACGACCAGCCCGACGGTACCCGCGTCAGCAGCCGGCGGTCGACGACCGCCTCCGACCCGGTCAGGCCCAATATGCCCATGACCGCGTCGCCGACCGCCAAATCCGTGACGCCGGGACCGATCTCGGTCACCAGTCCGGCGCCCTCGGCGCCCAGCTGCGCGGCGCCCGGATACATGCCCAGGGCCACCAGCACGTCGCGGAAGTTCACCCCGGCGGCGGCGACCGCCACCCGCACGTGCCCGGCCGCGAGCTCCGCCGGCGGGCCCGACTGAACCGCCAGGTCCTCCAGCGTCCCGGCGTCGCCGGCGGCCAGCCGCCACACCGAAGGCGGCTCGGGCAACGGCAACAGCGGGTGCGGCTTGAGCGGCTGTAGCCGTGCGCCGTAGGCGGTGCCCGCACGCACCACCAATTGCGGCTCGCCGCAGGCGATTACGGAGCCGAGATCGAGCGAACCGTCGGAGTCGACCAGCACCGCCCGGCCCGGCTGCTCGGCCTGCGCCGAGCGCACCAGCCCCCACACCGCGGCACCGGCCAGGTCCGCGACCCGCTCGCCGGGCAGCGCGACCGCGCCGCTGGTCAGCACCACCAACGGCCCGGCGTCCTCGACCCTGGACTGCAACACGCCCAACGCCTCATGGGTGGCGGCGTAGACCGATCCGATCACCCCGTCGCCGGCCGACGTCGGCTGCCACACCTCGGGAGCGGGCCCACCGGCGTTGTCGGTCAACGTGACCGGGGACCACACGGCCTCCAGGAGTTCGCCGCCACCGGAGCGGGCCGCCGCGGCCGCGGACAGCTGGGCGGCCGAGACCGGCCTCGTCACCAGCTCGCGCACCGACAGCACCGGCAGGCCCGACGAATCGGCCAGTTCCACCGACACGGCGCCCTGACCCACCGGCGCCAGCCGCACCCGGACCCGCGACGCGCCGGCCGCGTACAGGCACACTCCCTGCCAGGAGAACGGCAAGACAGTCTCGGCGCCCTCGTCGGCCACGCCCAGTGCGTGCAGGGCCGCATCCAGCACCACCGGATGGATCCCGAAGCCGCCCACCGCCACACCGGCCTGCTGCGGCGCCTCGACCTCGGCGAAGATCTCGGTCCCCCGCCGCCACACCTTCCGCAGGCCGCGGAAGGCCGGACCGTAGCCGTAGCCGCGCCCCGCCAAATCGTCGTAGGCGCCGGTCACGTCGACCGCCGTGGCGCCGATCGGGGGCCACACCGACAGGTCCGCGTCCGGCGTGGGCGCACCTTCGCTCACCACACCCTGGGCATGCACGGTCCATTCGGCACCGGCCTGCGAATACACCGCCACCGCACGGGATCCGGTCTCGCCGGCGGCGTCCACCACCACCTGCACCCGCACCGAGCCGGTCGCCGGCAACGCCAACGGGGCCGACAGCGTCAGCTCCTCGATCACCGGGCAGCCGACCTCGTCGCCGGCCCGCAGCATCAGCTCGACGAACCCCGCACCCGGGAACAGCACCGTCTGAGTCACCGCGTGATCGGCCAGCCACGGCTGGGCGGCCGTCGACAGCCGGCCCGTCAACACCACACCGCCCGAATCGGGCCGCTCCACGACCGCGCCCAGCAGGGCATGCTCGGCGCCGGTCAACCCCAACCCGGCCGTGTCGCGCCCGCCCACCGCCTCCGACGACAGCCAAAACCGGCGCCGCTGAAAGGCATACGTCGGCAGGTCGACCCGGTTCGCGGTCAGGCCGGCGAACGCGCCCGCCCAGTCCACCGCGGCGCCGGAGACGAACAGCTGCCCGGCCGCCAGCAGCAGCGAATCGACTTCGGGACGGCCCTTGCCCATCGACACCGCCGCGACGGCCGGCTCCGCCGCCAGGGACCGCTCCACTGCGGCCGTCAACGCGGCGCCCGGGCCGACCTCCACGAATGCGCCGGCGCCCAGCGATTCGGCCACCCGCACGCCGTCGACGAACCGCACCGGCCGGCGCACGTGCTCGACCCAGTACTCGGCGGACCCGTATCCGGGCCCCGCCAATTGTCCGGTCACGTTGGACACCAGGTCGATTCGCGCCGCGCCGGGCGACACCCCGGCCAGCACCGAGGAGAACTCCCCGATCATGGGCTCCATCAACGGCGAGTGGAAGGCGTGCGAGACGGCCAGCTGCCGCACCCGCCGGCCGCAGTCCGCCAGCCGGTCCGCCACCGTCGTCACCGCGGTTCGCTCGCCCGAAAGCACCACCGCATCTGGGCCGTTGACCGCCGCGAGGCTCACGCCGCCGTTCAGCAGCGGCGCCACCTCGGCCTCGGTCGCGTTCACCGCCACCATCACGCCGCCGGCCGGCAACGCCGCCATCAGCCGTCCGCGGGCCGCCACCACCCGCGCGGCGTCCGGCAACGACAGCACCCCCGCCACACAGGCCGCCGCGATCTCCCCCACCGAGTGGCCGATCACCACATCGGGGGTCACCCCCCACGACCGCCACAGCGCCGCCAGGGCGACTTCGAGGACGAACAACGCGGGCTGGGCGAACTCGGTGTTTTCCAACAGGCCCGGGTCGCCGCCCCACATCACGTCGCGCAGCGGCAACCGCGCGTGGCCATCCACCGCCGCCACGGCCTCGTCGAAGGCCTGCGCGAACGCCGGAAAGCGTTGATACAGTTCGCGTCCCATCCCGAGCCGCTGCGAGCCCTGGCCGGGAAACACGAACACGCGTTTGCCGACCGGGCGGGAACGCCCGACCACGACGCCCGGGCCGGGCGCCCCGGATGCCACCCCGGCCAGCCCCGCGGTCAGCGTGTCCCGATCGCGGCCCACCAGCACGGCGCGGTGTTCCAGGGCCGCACGGGTGGTGGCCAGTGACCAGCCGACGTCCACGGCGCGCAGAGCCGGCTCGGCGTCCAGGTGCGCCGACAGCCGCAAAGCCTGCGCGGCCAACGCCTCGGCCGACCGGCCCGACACCACCCACGGCATCACAATGTCGGGTGAATCAGCTTGTTCCGCAACGGTTTCCGACTCTGGCGGCTGCTCGACGATGACGTGGGCGTTGGTCCCGCTGATCCCGAACGACGATACCCCCGCCCGGCGCTGCCCGTCCCGCGCCGGCCAGGGCCGGGGTTCGGTCAGCACCGACACCGCGCCCGCCGACCAATCCACGTGCGGCGACGGCACGTCCACGTGCAGCGTCCTGGGCATCACCCCGTGCCGCATCGCCTGCACCATCTTGATCACACCGGCCACTCCCGCCGCGGCCGACGTGTGCCCGATGTTGGATTTGATCGATCCCAGCCACAGCGGCCGGTCCGCCGGCCGGTCCTGCCCGTAGGTCGCCAGCAGGGCCTGGGCCTCGATCGGATCGCCCAAAACCGTTCCCGTGCCGTGGCCTTCGACCACGTCGACGTCGGCAGCGGTCAACCCGGCGTCGGCCAGCGCCGCCCGGATCACCCGCTGCTGGGACGGCCCGTTGGGTGCGGTCAGGCCGTTGGAGGCGCCGTCGGAGTTCACTGCCGAACCGCGCAGCACCGCGAGCACCGGATGCCCCAGCCGTCGCGCGTCGGCCAGCCGCTCGAGCACCAGGACGCCCGCGCCTTCCGACCACGACGTGCCGTCGGCGGCACCGGCGTACACCTTGCACCGGCCGTCGGGGGCCAGCGCCCGCTGCCGGCTGAACTCCACGAACGCGGCGGGGGTGGCCATCACCGTCACGCCGCCGGCCAGCGCCAAGTCGCACTCCCCCGAGCGCAGGGACTGCGCCGCCAGGTGCATGGCCACCAACGACGACGAACAGGCCGTGTCGATCGACACCGCCGGGCCTTCCAGCCCCAGCACGTAGGACACCCGCCCCGACGTCACGCTCAGCGTCGAACCGGTCAGCCCGTAGCCCTCCAGCTCACCCTTCACCTCGCCGCCGTAGCCGGCGTGGATGACGCCGGCGAACACGCCGGTCGCCGAGCCCCGCAACGCCAGCGGGTCAATCCCCGCCCGCTCCAACGCTTCCCACGAGATCTCCAGCATCAACCGCTGCTGCGGATCCATCGCCAGGGCCTCGCTGGGTCCCACCCCGAAGAAACCGGCGTCGAAGTCCGCCGCGTCGCGCAGGAAGCTGCCCTGGCGGGTGTACATCTTTCCCGCCGCGTCGGGATCGGGGTCGTATAGCCCGTCGACGTCCCAGCCGCGATCCGCCGGGAAGTCCGACACCGTGTCGCGGCCGTCGTTCACCAGCGCCCACAGGGTCTCCGGCGAATCGACCCCGCCGGCGTACCGGCACGCCATGCCCACCACCGCGATCGGTTCGGACAGCCTGCCTTCCAGCTCCGAGACGCGTCGCCGCGCCCGCCGGAGATCCGCCGTCAGGCGTTTCAGGTAATCGACGTGCTGCGTGGTATCCGGCATCGCGGTCTCAGCGGCCGAGTTCTTCGTCGAGGATGGCAAAGAGTTGGCTTTCCGTGGCGGCATCGAGGTCGGCGTCGAGGCCCTCCGGGTCGAGGTGATCGGCGGGTCCCAGGGCGGCGAGCAGGGTGTGCAGGCGCGCCCGCAACGCCGATTTGTCGGAGGGGTCCCAGTCGGGTCGGGCGAGCAGCGCCTGCAATTCGCGGGTGACGTCGGTGAAGCGGGCCATCAGGTCGGGCCGGTCGTCAACCGGACCGGCGGACAGGTGGCCGTCGAGGTGCTCGGCCAGGGCAGCGGGCGTGGGATAGTCGAAGATCAACGTGGGCGAAAGGGTGAGGCCCGTAGCGGTTTTCAGCCGGTTACGCAGTTCGACGGCGGTGAGCGAGTCAAAGCCGAGGTCGGAGAACGCGCGGCCGGCGTCGATGTCGGCCGGGTTGGGCAGGCCCAGCACGGTCGCCGCGTTGGCGCGGACCAGGTCGACCAGCTCGCGCTGGCGCGCCTCGGGGGTCAGGCCGTGCAGGCGCGCGGTGAGACCGGTCAGCAGCGCGGTCGTGTCGACGTCGTCGACGACGCGGCGGGTGGCGCGGGCGGCCAGCTCGCTCAGCAGCGGCGGCAGCGCGGCGGCGTTGTCGGACAGGGCGACCCGATCCAGCCGCGCGGCCATCAGCACCGGGGTCTCGAGCAGCATGGCGGCGTCGAAGGATTCCAGCGCCTGCTCGGTGGACAGCGGCGCGATGCCGAGCCGGCTCATCCGGGCCTTGTCGCGCTCGCCGAGGTGCGCCGTCATCGCCGACGCTTGCTCCCACAGCCCCCAGGCCAGCGACAGGCCCGCAAGTCCATGCGCCCGACGGTGGGCGACCAGGCCGTCGAGGAAGCTGTTGGCCGCCGCGTAATTGGCTTGGCCCGGGGTGCCGACGATCCCGGCCATCGACGAAAACACGACGAACGCCGACAGATCCAGGTCCCGGGTCAGCTCGTGCAGGTGCCAGGCTCCGTCGACCTTGGCCCGCAACACCGCGTCCACCCGATCCGGGGTCAGCGAGGCGATCAACCCGTCGTCGAGGACGCCCGCCGCGTGCACCACACCGCGCAGCGGATACTGCGCCGGAATCTGCGCCAACATCGCCGCGACCGCGTCGCGGTCCGCGACGTCGCAGGCCACCACCGACACGGCGGCGCCGGCCTCCCGCAACCGGTCCACCAGCTCCGCGACCCCCGGGGCCCCGGCGCCGGCCCGGCTGGCCAGCACGACGTGGCCGACGCGGTAGCGGTCGACGAGGTGGCGGGCCAGCGCCGAACCGGCCATGCCGGTGCCGCCGGTGATCACCACGCTGCCGCCGGCCAGCCCGCCGCAGCCGCTCAGCACGGCGCCGGGCCCGGTCGGGATGGTCAGCGCGATCTTGCCGATGTGCCGAGCCTGGCTGACGAACCGGTAGGCCGCCGAAGCGCAGCGCACGTCGAAGGCCTTGAGCGGCAACGGCGTCAGGGCGCCGTCCCGCAGCAGTTCGACGATCTCGGCCAGCATCGCCGCGGTGCGATCGGGTCCGGCCTCCAGCAGGTCGAAGGCCTGGTAGCGCGCGCCGCGATGTTCGTCGGCGACGACGCGCGGATCGCGGACGTCGGTCTTGCCCATCTCGATGAACCGGCCGCCGGGGGCCAACAGCCGCAGTGACGCGTCGGTGAACTCACCGGCCAGGGAGTTGAGCACCACGTCGACCCCGGCACCGCCGGTTACCGCAGAGAACTTCTCCTCGAAGTCCAGCGTCCGCGAATCACCGATGTGGTCGTCGTCGAATCCCATGGCGCGCAGGGTGTCCCACTTGCCGCGGCTCGCGGTCGCGAACACCTCCGCGCCCCAGTGCCGCGCCAGCTGGACCGCGGCCATGCCCACCCCGCCGGTGGCGGCGTGCACCAGCACGCGCTCGCCCGCGCGCAGCCCGGCCAGCACCGACAACCCGTAGAGCGCGGTGAGAAACACCACCGGCACCCCCGCGGCCGTGACCAGCGACCAGCCTCGCGGCACCGGCGTGACCATTCGGCTGTCGACCACCGCCTCGGAACCGACCACGCCGAGCAGCCCCATCACCGCATCGCCGACCGCCAGGCCCGCCACCCCGGGGCCCACCTCGACGACCACGCCCGCGCCCTCAGCCCCCAACTGGCCGCCGCCCGGATACATGCCCAAGGCCACCAACACATCCCGGAAATTCACGCCGACCGCGGCCACCGCCACCCGGACCTGCCCGGCCTCCAGCTCCGCCCGCGGGCACGGGCCCACCACCAGGTCCTCCAGCGTGCCCCCGCCGCCCGCGTCCAGCCGCCAGCCCCCGGCCGGCAGCCGCAACACCGATCCGCCGCGCGCCGGCCGCATCCGGGCCGCGTAGGCCACGCCCGCGCGAATCACCAATTGCGTTTCGCCGCAACCCATCACGGCGCGCGCGTCCAACGATCCGTCGGAGTCGATCAACACCACCCGGCCCGGCTGCTCGGCCTGCGCCGACCGCACCAGCCCCCACACCGCCGCGCCGGGCAGGTCCGCGACGTCCTCACCGGCGAGCGCGACCGCCCCGCGGGTCCGCACCGCCAGCGTCCCGGACTCCGGATCGGCCAACCGCGATTGCAGTACGCCCAGCGCCTCGGCGGCGGCCGCGTGCACCGACCGGACCGGATCGGTGCCGTGCGCGGCCGGCTCCCACAACGTGGCGTCGGAATGCTTGTCGCTCAACGCTATCGGTGACCACGCCACCTCGAAGAGCCCCTCGGCGGGCGCGGCGACCGCCGCCAGCTGCTCGGCCGAAACCGGGCGCATTGCCAGCGAGCGCACCGACAACACCGGCAGCCCGGACCCGTCGGACAATTCCACCGACACCGCCCCGGCACCCGAGGGCGCTATCCGGACCCGCGCCCGCGGAGCGCCGGCCGCGTGCAGCGACACCCCCTGCCAGGAGAACGGCAGCAGGGTTTCGCCCCGTTCGCCGGCGACGCCGATCGCGTGCAGCGCCGCATCCAGCAACACCGGATGGATCCCGAAGCCACCGTCCTGCGCGCCGGCGTCGTCCGGCACGGCGACGTCGGCGAAGATCTCCTCCCCCCGCCGCCACATCGCGCGCAGGCCGCGGAAAGAGCGGCCGTACTCGTAGCCGCGGTCCGCCAGCCGCGCGTAGGCGTCGGCCACGTCCATGGGCGCCGCCCCCGCCGGTGGCCACACCGACAGGTCGGCGGACGGCGTCACCGCCGCCGGACGCACCGAGCCGTGCGCGTGCAGCACCCACTCCGATTGCGCGGCGGCCGAATACACCGACAGCTCGCGCCGGCCCGACTCGTCGGCGGCCCCGACCACCACCTGCACCTGCACCCCGTCGGTCGCCGGCAGCACCAACGGGGCCGACAACGTCAGCTCCTCGAGCGTCGCGCACCCGACCTCGTCGCCGGCGCGGATGGCCAGCTCCACGAACGCCGCGCCGGGGAACAACACCGTGCCACCGACGGCGTGGTCGGCCAGCCACGGCTGGGCCGCGGTCGACAACCGGCCGGTCAGCACCACCCCACCGGAATCGGGCCGCGCCACCACCGCGCCCAGCAGCGCGTGCCGCGCGCCCGCCAGTCCCAGGGTGGCCACGTCGCCCGACCCGGTGGCGCCGCCCGGCAGCCAGAAGCGCTGCCGCGCAAAGCCGTACGTGGGCAGGTCGACGCGCCGCCCGCCCAAACCGGCGACGGCGGCCCTCCAGTCCACGGGAACGCCCGCCACGTGGGCCTGGCCCGCCGACAGCCAGAACCGCTGCAGCGAACCGTCGTCGCGGCCCAGCGACGGCACCACCAATGCCGCGGCGCCGCAGTCGGTCACGGTGTCCTCGACGGCGGCCAGCAGCACCGGGTGCGGGCTGGATTCGACGAACACCCCGTACCCGGCGTCGCACGCGCTGCGCACCGCGCGCTCGAACTGGACCGTCTGCCGGATGCTGCGGTACCAGTAGTCGGCGTCCAGGCCGGCGGTGTCCAACACTTCGCCGGTCACGGTGGAGAACAACGCGATCGAGGACGATCGCGGCTCGATCCCGGCCAGCGCCTCGGCCAGCGCCGGGCGGATCGCGTCCACGTGCCGGGAGTGGGAGGCGTAGTCCACGTCGATCCTGCGGGCCCGCACGCCGTCGGCCTCGCAGCGGGTCATCAACTCGTCGAGGGCACCCACCTCACCGGACACCACCACCGCCGAAACGCCGTTGACGGCGGCGACATTCAACCGTTCGCCCCACCCGGCGATCAGATCCTCGGCCCGGGACAACCCGCACGCCAGCGACACCATGCCGCCCGCACCCGACAATTCCACCAGCAGCCGGCTGCGCAGCGCCACCACCCTGGCCGCGTCCTCCAGGGAAAGCGCGCCCGCCACGTACGCCGCCGCGATCTCGCCCTGCGAATGACCGATCACCGCGTCGGGGACGACGCCCACCGAGCGCCACAACTCGGCCAGCGACACCATCACCGCCCACAGCGCGGGCTGCACCACGTCCACCCGGTCCAACCCGGGCGCGCCCGGCGCCCCGCGGATGACGTCCACCAGCGACCAGTCGAGGTGTTCGGCGAGCGCCTTCTCGCAACGCTGCAGGTGTTCGGCGAACACGGCTGAGCTGTCGAGCAATTCGGCCCCCATGCCGACCCACTGCGAGCCCTGCCCGGGAAACACGAACACCGTCTTGCCGACCGGTTGCGCCCGGCCCACCGCGGCGCCCGCGCCCGGCGCGCCGGCCGCCACGTCGGCCAGCCCCGCGATCAGGCGCTCGCGGTCGGCGCCCACCAGCACGGCCCGGTGCTCGAACAGCGACCGCGTCGAAACCAGCGACCAGGCCACGTCGACCACCCGCAGACCCGGGTCGTCGTTCAGCCGCGCCAGGAGCCGGGACGCCTGGTTGGCCAGCGCGTCGGCCGATCGGGCCGACAGTACCCACGGCGCGGGGACGTCATCGCCCGCCGGCGTGGGGGTTTCCGCCGGCGGCTGCTCGACGATGACGTGCGCGTTGGTGCCGCTGATCCCGAAGGACGACACCCCCGCGCGGCGAGGCCGGTCCTGCGCCGGCCAGTCCCGCGCCTCGGTCAGCAGCGACACCGCCCCCGCCGACCAATCCACATGCGGCGTCGGCACATCCACGTGCAACGTCTTGGGCATCAGCCCGTGGCGGATCGCCTGCACCATCTTGATCACCCCGCCGGCGCCCGCCGCCGCCGAGGTGTGACCCATGTTGGACTTGATCGACCCCAGCCACAGCGGCTGGTCCGCCGGCCGGTCCTGCCCGTAGGTCGCCAGGACCGCTTGCGCCTCAATCGGATCCCCGAGGGTGGTGCCCGTGCCGTGCCCCTCCACCAGGTCCACGTCCGCCGTGCCGAGCCGCGCGTCGGCCAGCGCGGCGCGGATCACCCGTTGCTGCGACGGCCCGTTCGGCGTCGCCAGCCCGTTCGAGGCGCCGTCCTGGTTCACCGCCGATCCGCGCAGCAGCGCCAGCACGGTGTGCCCCAACCGCCGCGCGTCGGACAACCGTTCGAGCACCAGCACGCCGACGCCCTCGGAAAAACCCGTGCCGTCGGCGGCTCCCGCGTACGCCTTGCACCGCCCGTCGGCGGCCAGCGCCCGCTGCCGGCTGAACTCGATGAACATCGCCGGGGTCGCCATCACCGTCACCCCGCCGGCCAGCGCCAGGTCGCACTCCCCGGCCCGCAACGAGCGCGCCGCCAGGTGCATGGCCACCAGCGACGACGAACAGGCGGTGTCCACGGAAATGGCCGGCCCCTCCAGGCCCAGCTCGTAGGCCACCCGGCCCGACGCCACGCTCAACGTCGAACCGCGCAGCCCATAGCGCTCCAGATGCCCCGGCACCCTGCCCTGGCCGCCGTACGAGCCGTGGAAGATGCCGGCGAACACGCCCGTCGGCGAACCGCGCAGGGTGGCGGGGTCAATCCCGGCCCGCTCCAACGCTTCCCACGACACCTCCAGCAGCAGGCGTTGCTGCGGGTCCATCGCCAGCGCCTCGCTGGGTGCGATGCCGAAGAACGCGGCATCGAAGTCGGCCACGTCGGCCAGGAAGCCCCCGCATCGGGCATAGGACTTGCCCACCGCGTCGGGATCGGAATCGAACAGGCCCGCCAGGTTCCAGCCCCGGTCGGCCGGGAAGTCCGAGACCACGTCGCGGCCCTCGACCACCATCTGCCACAGGGCCTCGGGGGAATCCACCCCGCCCGGATACCGGCAACCCATCCCCACCACGGCGACGGGTTCGGTTGCCGCGGCCAGGTATTCGCGGGCCTCCCGTTTCAGCCGCTCGTTTTCCTTCAGGGATGCGCGCAGCGCCTTGACGAGCTCCTCGGGGTCGCTGCTCATGAGGCGCGACCCGGGCGGGAGGTCGGGGTCGTTGGTCGGTCCATCGCGAAATCTCTGAGGGGCACGAGAAGCAATGCCTTAGGTCAGTGCCAGCGCAGCAACACGAGTTCGGAACAGAAACCCGGGCCCATCGCGATCATCAGCCCGGGGCTTCCGCTGGGTGGCGGCTTGGCCAGGGTGTCCCGCAGCACGTGCAGCACCGAGGCCGACGACAGGTTGCCGATCTCACCCAGCGAACGCCAGGTCAGTTCCAGCGCGTCGGGCGGCAGGCTCAGGCTCGCGTTGATCGCGTCGATGATCTTCGGGCCGCCGGGGTGGCTGACCCAGGCGCCGATGTCGGTCGTCGTCAGCCCGTGCGCGCCGAGGAACCCGGTGACGTCCTGCTCGATGTGCTCCTGCACCACCTCGGCCAGGTCCTTGGCAAGGACCAGCTCGAATCCGGCGGCGCCGACGTCGTAACCCATGGTGCGCAGCGAATCAGGGTAGAGCGTGCTGCGCGAGTCCAGGATGCTGGGCCCGCCCGCGGCCACCTTTTCGGCACGCCGCTCGCCGACGGCGACCACCGCGCCCGCCCCGTCGGCGAACAGCGCGCTGCCGACCAGGCCGGGCAGCGACGGCTTGTATCCGGGATAGGTCAGCGAGCAGAGCTCGACCGAGATCAGGGCCGCGGCGGCGTTGGGCGCCCCGCGCAGGTAGTCGTGCAGCCGGGCGACGCCGGCGGCGCCGGCCACACAGCCCAGGCCGAACAGCGGAACCCGGCGCACGTCGTCGCGCAGCCCCAGCCGCCCGGCGATCCGGGCGTCCAGGGAGGGCACCGCGAGGCCGGTGACCGTCGTCGTGATCAGCGCGTCGAGGTCCTGCGGCCGCAGGCCGGCCTCGTCGAGGGCGCCCGAGAGGGCCTCGCAGCCGAGGTTGACGGCGTTCTCGATGAAGATGCGGTTCGCCGCGCCGAAGTCGGTCAGCGTGGGATAGCGCTCCAGCGGCAGCACCAGGTGGCGGCTGTTGACCTTGGCGCTGGCGTGCAGCTGCCGGACGATGTCTTCGTAGCCCTCGAATTCGGGGATGCTGACGAAGAAGTCGGTGAGCTCACGCTGGGAATAGCGATACGGCGGCAAGGCACCGAATACGCCGGCGACGACGCTCATTGGTCCCACCCCTTGATGACGAAGTTCTGGCTCGACAGGTTCAGCCGCATCGCTTGAGCGGGGATTCTAGTCCGGTTCAAATTTGCCGGCGCGTAAATCGAGGTCATCTCATCCCCGGCCGCCGAGCCGCGCCCTGAGCTGCTCACATTCGGCCAGCACGGATTCGAGCTGCTCGGCGACCCGGGCCGGCGCGGTCCCGCCCCGCCGGTCGCGCGAGGACACCGAGCCTTCGATCGTCAACACCTCGCGCACCTCCGGCGTCAGCTCGGGGCTGATGGCGGCCAATTCGTCGTCCGTCAACTCGTCCAGCCCGACGGCGCGCCCCTCGGCCGCGCGCACGGCGGCCCCGGCGGCCTCGTGCGCGGACCGGAACGGCACGCCCCGGCGCACCAGCCACTCGGCGATGTCGGTGGCCAGCGTGTAGCCCGCCGGGGCCAGGGCGGCCATCCGGTCGACGTCGAAGCTCAGGCTGGCGACCAGCCCCGCCATCGCCGGCAGCACCAGCTCCAGCTGGGCCACCGAGTCGAAGACCGGCTCCTTGTCCTCCTGCAGGTCGCGGTTGTAGGCCAGCGGCTGCGCCTTCAGCGTGGCCAGCAGCCCGGCCAGGTTGCCGATCAGCCGTCCGGACTTGCCGCGGGCCAGCTCGGCGATGTCGGGGTTCTTCTTCTGCGGCATGATCGAGCTGCCGGTGGACCAGGAATCGTGCAACCGGACGTAGCCGAACTCCGTCGAGCTCCACAGGATGATGTCCTCGGCCAGCCGGGACAGGTCGACGCCGATCATCGCGAAGACGAACGCGGCCTCGGCGGCGAAATCGCGGGCCGCGGTCGCGTCGATGGAATTGTCCGCGGCCTCCGCGAAACCCAGCTTGGCCGCGATCGCGTCGGGATCCAGCCCCAGCGACGAGCCGGCCAGCGCCCCGGAACCGTACGGGGACACCGCGGCGCGCTTGTCGAAGTCCACGATGCGGTCGACGTCGCGCAGCAGCGGGTGCGCGTGGGCGAGCAGGTGGTGGGCCAGCAGGACCGGCTGGGCGGACTGCAGGTGCGTCTTGCCGGGCATGATGGCCGTCGGGTGCGCGCCGGCCTGGGCGGCGAGCGCAGCCACCACCTCCAGGGCCGCGTCGGCGACCCGGCGCACCGCGTCGCGCAGCCACATCCGGAACAGGGTGGCCACCTGGTCGTTGCGCGACCGCCCGGCCCGCAGCCGGCCGCCCAGGTCGGGGCCGACCCGGTCGATCAGCCCGCGCTCGAGCGCGGCGTGCACGTCCTCGTCGGTCACCAGCGGTGTGAAGCTGCCGTCGGCCACGTCCTCGGCGAGGCTGTCCAACCCGGCCAACAGGCCGTCGCGCTGCTCGGCGGTGAGCAGCCCGGCGTGGAACAGGATCACGGTGTGGGCCCGCGACGCCACGATGTCGTAGGGGGCCAGCGCCCAGTCGAAATGAGTGGACTTGCTCAGGGCGGCCAGCGCGTCCGACGGGCCGTCGGCGAACCGGCCGCCCCACAGCGAGCCCTCGCGTGTGCTCACGCTTCGTCGGCCGCCAGGTCCCGGCGGGACGCGATCTTCGACGACAGCCCGTGCACGTAGACGAAGCCCTTGGCCATGGATTGGTCGAAGCTGTCGCCCTCGTCGTAGGTGGCCAGGTTGAAGTCGTAGAGCGACTCCGCGCTGCGCCGGCCGTTGACGGCGATGTGCCCGCCGTGCAACACCATTCGGATCTCGCCCGTGACGTGCTCCTGGGTCTTCTCGACGAACGCTTCCAGCGCGGTCTTCAGCGGCGAGTACCAAAGCCCGTCGTAGACCAGCTCGGCCCAGCGCTGGTCGGTGTTCCGCTTGAAGCGGCCCAGTTCGCGCTCCAGCGTGACGTGTTCGAGCTCGGTGTGGGCGGTGATGAGCACCATCGCGCCGGGGGCCTCGTAGATCTCGCGACTCTTGATGCCCACCAGCCGGTCCTCGACCACGTCGAGCCGCCCCACCCCCTGGGCGCCGGCGCGGCGGTTGAGCTCCTCGATGGCGCCCAGCACCGACACCGGTTTGCCGTCGATGCTCACCGGGACGCCGCGCTCGAACCCGACGATCACCTCGTCGGGGGTGTTCCAGTTGATCGTGGGGTCTTCGGTGTAGGAGTAGACGTCCTTGGTGGGCGCGTTCCAAAGGTGTTCCAGGAAGCCGGTTTCCACCGCGCGGCCCCATACGTTCTGGTCGATGGAGAACGGCGAGCGCCTGGTCACGTTGATCGGGATGGCGTTCTCCTCGGCGAACGCGATCGCCTTCTCCCGCGTCCACGCGTAGTCGCGGACCGGCGCCAGCACCTCCAAATCCGGTGCCAGCGAGGCGAATCCGACCTCGAACCGGACCTGGTCGTTGCCCTTGCCGGTGCAGCCGTGCGCGACGGTGGTGCCGCCGTGCTCGCGGGCGGCGGCCACCAGGTGCTTGGCGATCAGCGGCCGGCTGATGGCCGACACCAGCGGGTAGCGGTCCATGTAGAGCGCGTTGTTCAAGATGGTGGGCAGGCAGTAGCCCTCGGCGAACTCGTCGCGGGCGTCGACGACGACGGCTTCGACCGCGCCGCAGTCCAGGGCGCGCTGGCGGACGACCTCCATGTCCTCGCCGCCTTGGCCGAGGTCGATCGCCACGGCCACCACCTCACGGCCGGTCTCCTTACCGATCCAGCTGATCGCGACCGACGTGTCCAACCCGCCGGAATACGCCAGGATGACGCGATCTGACATGAACCAATCTCCTTATGTCGTGGTGAGGGCTTCGAGGGTGCGGGCCAGCTCGGCGCCGGTCATCGGCTCTCGGGCGGCCACGAAGACGGTGTCGTCACCGGCGATGGTGCCGACGACGTACGGTAGCGCCGCGCGGTCGATCGCGCTGGCCAAATAGTTGGCGCCGCCCGGCGGGGTGCGCAGCACCGCGAGGTTGGCGCTGGCGTCGGCCGACACCAGCAACTCGCTCAGCAGCCGGGACAGCCGCGCGGTGCCGCCGGACACCCCGCGCACCGGGCTGCCGTCCTCGGGGACGATGTAGACCCCGACGCCGCCGTCGGCGCCGCGCAGCTTCACCGCGCCGAGCTCCTCGAGGTCGCGGGACAGCGTGGCCTGGGTGACCTCGATGCCCTCGTCGGCCAGCCGGGCCGCCAGCTCGCCCTGGCTGCTGATCGACGCCGACGACAGGATCGCCACGATGCGGTCCTGCCGGCCGGCCCGGGTGGTTTCGGTGGTGGTCTTCGAGCGGGTCATCGCGACCGCTCCAGCAGCCAGACCAGCAGCGCCTTCTGGGCGTGCAGCCGGTTTTCGGCCTCGTCCCACACCACACTGGCCGGCCCGTCCATCACCGCGTCGGTGATTTCGTCGCCGCGGTGGGCCGGAAGGCAGTGCAGCACAATGGCTTCCGGGTCGGCGAGGCCCAGTAGCCGCTCGTCGACCCCGAACGGCCGGAACGGTGTGAGGCGGTCGCGCCCGTCGTCCTCCTGCCCCATCGACGTCCAGGTGTCGGTCACCAGGACGTCGGCGCCGCGTGCGGCCGCGTCGGGGTCGGCGGTGAGGGTGACCGAGGCGCCGGTGGCTTCGGCGCGCTCCGTGGCCGCCGCGACGAATGCCGGGGCGGGCGCGAAGCCGTCCGGCGCGGCGATCGTGACGTGCATGCCGGCGGTCGCCCCGCCGAGCAGCAGCGAATGGGCCATGTTGTTGGCGCCGTCGCCGAAGTAGGACATCCGCAGCCCCGCAAGCGATCCCTTGTGTTCGGTGATGGTCTGCAGGTCGGCGAGCACCTGGCAGGGATGGAAGTCGTCGGAGAGCGCGTTGACCACCGGGACCGTCGCCGCCTCGGCCATCGCCTCGAGCCGGTCCTGGCCGAACGTCCGCCACACGATGGCCTCGACGTAGCGGGACAGCACCCGCGCGGTGTCGGCCAGCGTCTCGTCGCGGCCCAGTTGGGTGCTGCGGGCGTCGACGACGACGGCGTGCCCGCCGAGCTGGGCGATGCCCACCTCGAAGGAGAACCGGGTCCGGGTGGAGTTCTTGTCGAAGAGCACCGCGACGCCGCGCGGCCCCTCCAGCGGGCGCCAGCTGAACGGGTCCTTCTTCAGTTCGGCGGCCAGCTGCAGCACCTCGGCCTGCTCGGAGGGCGACAGGTCGTCGTCGCGCAGAAAGTGCCTAGGCATGGGCGGCCTTGTCCAGGATGCCCGGCAGGGCCGCGACGAAGCCGTCGAGCTGGGCCTCGGTGACGATCAGCGGAGGGGCCAGCCGGATGACGTCGGGGGCGGCGGCGTTGACCAGGAAGCCGGCCGCGCGTGCGGCGCTTTCGGCCTCCTTGGCCCGCGGCGCGGTCAGCACCATGCCCTGCAGCAGCCCGCGCCCGCGAACGTGGTCGACCAGCGGGTGATTCAGGGATTCGATGCCGTGGCGCACCGACTTGCCGAGCACCTCGGCGTGCCGGGTCAGGTCCTGGTCCGCGATCACCCGCAACACCGCCCGCGCCGCCGCCGCGCAGATCGGGTTGCCGCCGAAGGTGCTGCCGTGCAGGCCGGGGGTCATCAGCTCCGCGGCAGGCCCGACGGCCAGGCAGGCGCCGATGGGCAGCCCGCCGCCGAGCCCCTTGGCCATGGTGACGACGTCGGGGGTGATGCCGTCGTGCTGGTGGGCGAAAAACGCTCCGGTGCGGCCCATTCCGGTCTGCACCTCGTCGAGCACCAGCAGCGCGCCGTGCCGCGAGGTGATGTCGCGGGCGGCGGTCAGGTAGCCCTCGGGTGGGACGACGACGCCGCCCTCCCCCATGATCGGCTCGAGGAACACCGCGGCGGTGGCCTCGTCGACCGCCGCGGCCAGCGCGTCGACGTCCCCGTACGGCACGTGCGTGACGTATCCGGGCAGGGGTTCGAACGGCGCCTGCTTGCTCGGCTGACCGGTGAGCGCCAGCGACCCCATCGTGCGGCCGTGGAAACCGCCCTGCGCCGCAACGAGTTTCGTGCGCCCGGTCAACCGCGACAGCTTGAACGCCACCTCGTTGGCCTCGGTTCCCGAGTTGCAGAAGAACACCCGCGTCGGCGCCCCGGCCTCGTCGGAGGCCCCCAACAGGGCCACCAGCTCCTCGGCCAGCGCGATGCCCGGTTCGCTGGCGTACAGGTTGGAGGTGTGGCCCAACGTCGCCATCTGGTGCGTGACGGCCTCGATGACCGCGGGGTGGCGATGGCCGAGGACGTTGACGGCGATGCCGCCGAGCAGGTCCAGGTAGGTGTTGCCGTCCACGTCGGTCACCACGGCGCCGTCGCCGCTGGCCAAGGCCAGCGGCGGGGTGCCGTAGTTGTTCATCATCACGGCTTCCCAGCGCTGCTTCATCGCGTTTCCTTCAGTCATGCGCTCACGACCTTGGTGCCGGTGCCCGCGTCGGTGAATAGTTCCACCAGCACACAATGTTCGACCCTCCCGTCGATGACGTGCGCGCTCGGCACGCCGGCCGTCACGGCCCGCAGGCACGCCTCGACCTTGGGGATCATGCCCGCCTCCAGCGTGGGTAGCAGTTGGGAAAGTGTGGCGGTGTCGATCTCGCTGACCAACGAGCCGCGGTCCGGCCAGCTGGTGTAGAGACCCTCGACGTCGGTGAGCATCAACAGCTTTTCGGCGCGCAGGGCCTCGGCGAGGGCCGCCGCGGCGGTGTCGGCGTTGATGTTGTGCACGACCCCCTCGGCGTCCGGCGCCAGCGTCGACACCACCGGAATGCGGCCCGCCGTAATGAGATCCAGCACGGCGGCGGTGTTGACCCGTTCGACGTCGCCCACCAGACCGATGTCGGTGGCCACGCCGTCCACGGTGACGCTGCGCCGCACGGCGGTGAACAGTTGCGCGTCCTCGCCGGTGATGCCGACGGCATAGGGGCCGTGCGCGTTGATCAGGTTGACCAGTTCGCGGCCCACCTGGCCGAACAGCACCATCCGCGCCACGTCCAGCACTTCCGGTGTGGTGACCCGGAATCCGCCCTTGAAGTCGCCCTCGATGCCCAGGCGGCGCAGCATGGCGGTGATCTGCGGGCCGCCGCCGTGCACGACGACCGGCAGGATGCCGCAGTTGCGCAGGAAGGCCATGTCGGCGGCGAACGCGTGCCGCAGCGTGTCGTCGGTCATGGCGTTGCCGCCGTACTTGATGACCACGACCTTGCCGTAGAGCTGCTTGAGCCAGGGCAGCGCCTCGGCCAGCACCTGAGCCTTGACCGCGGTGGACAGCTCTCGAGTGTCGACCGTCACGAGCTGTAGGCCGAATTCTCTTCGACGTACGCGTGCGACAGGTCGGTGGTGCGGACGGCGGCGGTGCCGTCGCCGACCCCCAGGTCGACGGTGATGTCGATGTCGGCGCCCGACAGGTCCGCCTGGCGCGCGCCCGGCGCCCCGACCCCGTCGACGCACACGGCAAAGCCGTTGAACGACACGGTGATTCGGTCCGGGTCCAGCGTCACCGGGGCCATCCCGACGGCCGCCAGCACCCGGCCCCAGTTGGGATCGGACCCGAAGACCGCGGTCTTGACCAGGCTGTCGCGGGCGATCACGCGCGCGGCGGTCAGCGCGTCGTCCTCGGAGGCGGCCCCGGTCACGGTGACGATGACGCGCTTGGTGACGCCCTCGGCGTCGGCCTGCAGCTGCGCGCACAGGTCGTCGCAGACCCGCAGCACGGCGTCGTCCAGATCGGCCTGGCTCGGCGTGATTTCACTTGCCCCCGACGCCAGCAGCAGAACGGTGTCGTTGGTCGAACAGCTGCCGTCGATGTCCAGCCGGTCGAAGGTGCGCGCGGTGGCCCGGCGCAACGCCTGGTCGAGCGCGGCGGACTCGACGGCCGCGTCGGTGGTGAGCACGCAGAGCATGGTGGCCAGCGAGGGCGCCAGCATGCCCGCGCCCTTGGCCATCCCGCCGACGGTCCAGTTGCCCGCGTGGTGCAGCGCAACCTGTTTCGGCACGGTGTCGGTGGTCATGATCGCGCGCGCGGCCTCGTCCCCGCCGCTCAGCCCGCCGGCCATGTCCTGCACGATCGCCCGCACCCCGGCCAGCACCTTGCCCATCGGCAACCGGTCACCGATCAAGCCGGTGGAGCACACCGCGACCTCGATGGCCCCGGTCTCGGTTCCCCAGTCCGACAACGCGGCCGCGACGGCCTCGGCGGTCGCGTGGGTGTCCTGAAAGCCCCCCGGTCCGGTGCAGGCGTTGGCGCCGCCGGAGTTGAGGATCACCGCGCGCAGGGCGCCGGTGGCCAGCACCTGCTGGGTCCACAGCACCGGCGCGGCCTTGACCTTGTTGCGGGTGAACACACCGGCGGCCGCGTAGTCGGGGCCCTCGTTGAAGACCAGGGCCAGGTCGCGGTTGCCCGACGCCTTGATGCCGGCGGCGATGCCGGCGGCCCGGAACCCGGCCGGCGCGGTGACGCCCTGTTCGCGCACCAAGCGCGCCTCGGCTGCTACGACAGATGGCGCCGCTCTCCCCCGCAAGCGGGAGGTACCCCCACCGACCCCGGCTGCGCCGGCGTCATCGTCGCCGGCGCGAGTCACGGCGCGACCCCGACCACCGAAAGGCCTTGCGCCTCCGGCCAACCCAGCGCCAGGTTCATCGCCTGCACCGCCGCTCCGCCGGTGCCCTTGACCAGGTTGTCGATGGCGGCGATGGCCACGAACGTCTCGGCGGCCTCGTCTACCGCGACCGCGATGTGCGCCGCGTTGCTGCCGATCACCGAGCCGGTGCGGGGCAGCTGGCCCTCGGGCAGCAGGTGAACGAAAGGCTCCGCGTCGTAAGCCTTTTCGTAGGCGGCCCGCAGCTGCGACAGCGGCGAACGGGTGCGCGCGGTGCAGGTGGCCAGGATGCCGCGCGACGTCGGGATCAGCACCGGGGTGAACGACACCGAGACGTCGCGGTTCGTGACCGCCCGCAGGCCCTGGGCGATCTCGGGGGTGTGCCGGTGGGCCCCGGCGATGTTGTAGGCC
>NZ_MPNT01000036.1 GCF_001907675.1 Mycobacterium paraffinicum | reverse complement strand
ACCCAACACTCGTACGCTGAACCTTCACTGGGGCCTCCCACATCTGTGGCTCTACGGCCAGGACCCATTTCCCGACCGCAACCCACGTTCACATGTGAGCGAGGCCCCAGCCCCCCATACCGTCTAGACCTCGATCACCACGGCGCCGCCCTGACCGCCGCCCGCACACATGGCCGCGACGCCGATGCCGCCGCCGCGCCGGGCCAGCTCGTAGACCAGCGTGGTCACCATGCGCGCACCCGAGGCCGCGATGGGGTGGCCGAGGCTGCAGCCGCTGCCGGAGAAGTTCACCTTTTCCTCGTCGATGCCATACTCCCGGCACGCCGCGATCGGCACCGAGGCAAACGCCTCGTTGATCTCCCACAACGCCACGTCGTTAACCGACAGACCGGCCCGCTGCAGCACCTTGCCGATCACCTTGACCGCGCCCAGACCGCAGTCCCGCGGCGGCACGCCCGCGGCGGCCCACGCCCGTACCGTGCCCATCACGTTGAGGTTCTCGGCCGCGGCGTAGTCGCGGTCGACGAGGGCCACGGCCGCCGCGGCGTCGTTGGTGCCGCTGCTGTTGCCCGCCGTGATCGAGAAGCCCTCGATCTCCGGGTGCAGCACTTTCAGCCCGGCGAGCTTCTCCACCGTGGTGTCCCGGCGAGGGTGTTCGTCGACGGAGAACTCGGTGACCGAACCGTCGAACTGGGTGACCTTCAGCGGGATGATCTCGTCGACGAACTTGCCCGCATCCATGGCCGCGATGGCGCGCTGATGTGACCGGGCCGCCCAGGCGTCCATCTCCTCGCGTGTGATCCCGACCGCCTGCGCGGTGTTCCAGCCCACGGTGATCGACATGTCCCTGCCGGGCGCGTCGGGCGTCTCCACATGGGTCGGCGGCATCCATTGCTCCTGGAACTTCAACTCCGGGCCCGGGATCCGCCAATTGGTCAGCGGCATCATCGACAGCGACTGCACGCCGCCGGCGATCAGCACGCGCTCCATCCCGGAGCCGATCTGGGCCGCAGCATTGCCGATGGCGGTCAGGCTGCCCGCACAGTGCCGATTCACCGACTGGCCGGGAATGTCCTCCATCCCCGTCGCGGTGGCCGCGTACCTCGCCAAATCCCCACCACCGTAGTTCGATTCGGCAAAGATGATGTCGTCGATGGCGGACGGGTCGACGCCGGACCGGCGCACCACCTCGGGGAGCACCGTGGTGATCAGCGTCTCGGGGGGTGTGTTGACGAGCGTGCCCTTGAAGGAGCGGCCGATCGCCGTCCGAACCGCTCCGACAATGACGGGTGTAGCCATATTCAACCTCGAACGGTCTGGCTGCGGTCGGCAGCGCGGGTGTCAGTAGATGACGCGAATCGTAACAAATACCGTATGGCCAATAGTAACTGGCCTGAGTTCACCGCGACATGCTGGCCGGTCGCAACGTTTGCGGGATCATCCACTACACCGACGCAGACCGCGCGTGACAGGACACAATGGGTCGATGACAACGAGATCAGTCGCCATGCGGGACACCACCGAGCTGACCGCGTATCGCGTCGCGGCGATGCTCCTGGGGGTGGGGACGCTGCACTTTGTGGCGCCCAAGCCGTTCGACACGATCGTTCCCGCCGAGTTGCCGGGTAGCGCCCGGTTCTACACCTATGCGTCGGGAGTGGCCGACGTCGGTGTCGGGGCGGCGTTGCTGCCCCGACGCACCCGGCGACTGGCCGCGCTCGCCGCGGCCGCGTTGTTCGTCGGGGTGTTCCCGGCCAACATCAATATGTGCCGGCTGTGGTGGAACAAGCCCTGGCCGATGAGGATCGCCGCCCTGGCGCGACTGCCCCTGCAGATCCCCATGATCACCACCGCACTCAAGATCAGCCGCAACAGCTGAGGCCCCGCGGTCCGCCACACGCGTCACAGCCGTTGCCGGCGCGGGGGATGCGCGGAGTGCCCGCCGCTGAGCGACACGCGCGTGTGGGGTTTGCTTCGTATGCGAGATCAAGGGGCGGCAGAATTCACCGCGCCCGCGAGTTCCGGGACGCGCCAGCGTTTCCCGCCAGCTCGGAGTGCCTGAGCGGCAACGAAATTCAGGCCGCCGACAAAGCAGCGCCCGACCCGTCATACGCTGCCGTCGACTGAGCGACCGAGGTAGGCCATGAGCCGCGCATCCGAAGGCGCGGAATGAGCTGGACCAAAGCCACCCGGTCGCCGCAACAGCGGCTCCGGCACCGACTCAACCAGCCCGCGGCTCAGCGCCAGCAGGTCCTCGGGCAGCTCAACCAGCCGCCCTTGTGAGCGATGGATGTCCCAGGCATGCATGGCCAAATCCGAGACCGGGTAGGTCAGCGCCCGGCGCAACGGGACCTGACCTTCCGGCGATTTCCGCATCCCGTCGAGGTCGGCGCCCGGCAGGGCGCCGTGTAGTCGCGTTGCGAGCTCGCGAAGCCGTGCCGCTGGGTCGTCGCATGCCCATTGGGAAGGCTGCGAGGGACCTTCCCAGATCTCGCCGTCCTCCACGAGCGTCACGACTTTGGCAGCGCTGCCGGTGACGTGACCCACCAGGTCGCGCACGCTCCACCCCGCGAGGTTAGACGGCTGGTCCCAGCTGTCCGGTGAAATGTCGCCGACGGCATCGATGAGCAGATCGAACGCCTCGGTAGCCATCGCGCCGATACGGGAGGTCGGTTCGTCAATCTCGTGCATCTGCGTGCGAGAAGGCAGCTTTGGCGATGTGGTATCGGGCTGCAGCGAGTCAATTTGCGACGGCGGTTCGTTCGGCGCCTCATCGCGATGCAGCCATACGAACTTGTTCTGGCCCGCTCCGCCCACCAGGAAAGGCCGCACCAGGCGCGGGTACGCCCGCACAGCTTCCGCGCGGGAAATCAATTCGGGCCTTGCGAGCGAGTACTCGCTACCGTTCCAGGTCAACGCGCATCTGCCCGCGTCCAACACATTCTCCAGCCAGTCAACATGGGGGTATGCCGCCGCAAGCACGAAACCATCACCGAGCGGGTAGGCGCTCAGCGGCGTCACATACGTTCGGCCGCTGCGCCGACCGACGTGCTGCAGGGCGCTCAGGTTGAAGTAGAGCATTCCCAGTCGGGTTCCGGCGATCGTGCGCAGATAGGGATTAACCCGCTTGGTCAGTTGGCGCGTCGAGTCGCTGACACGCGGTATTCGCAGCAGCATTCCCCAGCCGACCAAGAGCAGATACAGCACCGCGACGACAGCGGCCGCGAGCGCGGGCGGTGCCAGCAGCGCGTGCCGAAGTCTTCGGCCTGTCATGCGCCATGCCTCCTAAAGTTTTCGCGGGAAAGCTCCCGCTACCATCGGCCGCGCACGGCCCAGGCGGCTAGGGTCGCAAGTCCTCGTATCGAGTCGCCCGGTTGAACTCATCAACCGCGGGCGCAAGACTTGATGTTGGCTAACTACACAGGAGGGCCGCTTGGGCAGGACAGATATCGCCGCGGTTCTCGCGATCGCCGCCGCCCTGATGGTCGGTATCGGAGACGTCATCCAGCAGCGATCCGCCCAACAGGTCACCGACGAGCCGGTCGGCACCGTGGCGCTGTTCCGCCAGCTCCTCCGCGATCGCCAATGGTGGACGGGCAGCCTGGTGGCCGCCGCCGGATTCGGATTGCAGGCCGCGGCGCTGGACCTGGGGTCGGTGGTGCTGGTGCAGGCCCTGTTGGTGACATCCTTGCTGTTCGCGTTGCTGATCAGCGCACGGGTGAATCACCGGAGAATCACGGCGCGGCAAGGCATTTGGGCCGTGCTGCTGGCGGCCGCGGTGGCGGTGGTGGTGACGGTCGGCGACCCCCAGGAGGGGACGCCACGAGGGTCGGTGCATACCTGGACCGTCGTCGCGCTGGTCATGGGTCCGGCGCTGATCTTGTGCGTGATCGGCGCGCGCATGTTCCCCGGCGCGGTCGGCGCGTTGCTGCTGGGTCTGATGTCGGGCTCGTTGTGGGGATTGTTTTCGGTCCTGACGAAGGGTGTGGTCGACCAGCTGGACCGCGGCATTCCCGCCCTGCTGCGTCTGCCCGAGGTGTACGTGTGGGTGGTGGTGGCCATCGCGGCGACGGCCTGGGAGCAGTCCGCGTTCCGGGCCGGCCCGCTCACCGCGTCGCTTCCGGCCGTGACCGTCGCCGAGCCCGTCGTCGGATCGGTGCTCGGCGTCACCGTGCTCGGTGAGACGCTGCGCACCAACGGCATCGGCCTGGTGGCACTGGGCCTGTCGGTCGCGGTGATGGCGGCCGCGACGGTGGCGCTGGCCCACAGCCAGGCCGCCGGGGCTCCCCCGACCGACGAAAAGCCCGCGGTGTCAGCTTGATCAGATCCGCGAGCCGACCCGGTGCGCGGTGCCGTCCGGATCGACATAGGCGAATTCGCGCAGACCGTACGCAGTGTCCTGCGGTGGGACCAGGCGGCCTTCAAGGTCTTCCAGCGCCGCCCATTCCGCATAGACGACATCGGCATCGCTGACGTAGAGGTACACGCTTGCGGCGGTTCGCAACGGGTCGTGCTCGTCCCATTCGGTGAGGTGGATAGATACGGATCCGCGGTCGACGAAGCCGTAGCGGTCTGGCCCGTCGTAAGCGCGCGCGGCAAAGCCAAGCCGCCGGTATCGAGCCAGGGCGACGTCGAGATTTCGCACCGGGACGATCGGCGCTACCGAGGTGAAGTCGACTGCGGCCACGTAGCGAACATATCGCTTAGCCCCGAACCCCCTCGCAACACCTGGCTGCTGAAGTACGCTGCATCGGACCAACTTTTGAATAGGGGACGCGCTGGGGGTGCGCGAAATGGCTTGCCTAGGCAGGAAAGGCACTCGACATGCGCCAGCTGACAGCTTCAGTCGCCATCGCCGCCGCCGGAATACTGCTCGCCGGCTGCAGCCACGATGACGGGGGCGCCGCCGCCTCGTCGTCGACTACCAGCAGCGCCACGGGCGCGTCGAAGACTCCCCTGGCGAAGGCGCAGCTGCCCGACCTCATGCTCAGCCCGAGCGATATCGACACGATGCTGGGGGTCACGGGCACAACCAGCGACCCACCGAAGACCGCGCTGGAGGAAGACACGGCCAAGCGCACCGATTACACGCTTCCCGCCGAATGCAAGTACGCCCTCCACGCGGCCCTGGCACCGGTTTACGCGGACAGCGGCTATACGGCGGTTTACGGCTACCACGACCTTGCGCCCGCTCCCCCGGGCGCCGATGACCTGGAAAGCCCTGACGTGTACCAGTTTGTCGTGTTGTTCCCCGCGCCCGATCAAGCGAACGCGTTTTTCACCACCTCGGCCCAGCAATGGCCGGGCTGCGCCAACCGCGGGGACACCGTACCCGCCGACGGCAACCATCCCGAACTTCAGTGGAAGGTCGGACCGGTCGCCAACGCCAACGGGGTGCTGAGCACAACCGTGACGCTGTCCTTCAGCCGAAACGGCGTGAACCTGAGCATCCCCTGTCAGCGGGCGTTGACCGTCCGCAGCAACGTCGTCGTCGACGTCGACGCGTGCCGCAAGGACGCGGGAGACCTCGGTGTCAACATCGCCAATCAGATCGCCGGGAAAATCGGCAAGCAATAGCCGTCACTGCCGGATCTGACGGGCCACCTCGCCGTACCGCTCGAACCGCTCCGGATCGCCCACGGCGTTGTAAAGCACTAGGCGCGTGGCCTTTCCGGCATATTTGTCGGTCAGTGCGTCGGCGAGTCCGTCCCACGTCGACTCGGTGGCGAAGACGGCGATGTGGTCGTCGGTGACCTGAGCGGCCATGCCGGCCATGTCGCCGGCCTTCTGCTTCTCCCGGATCCGGGCGGTCGTGCCCTCGAACCCGGCCTGGTCCCAGATGAACGCGTAGTTGGGGGTGCTGCCGTAGAAAGCCATACTGGCGCGCACGCCTTCTCGTTGCCTGTCGCGCTCCTCGTCGGTGTCACCGACGATCGTCATCACCGGCACAATCACGGCGATGTCCGCAGGCGAACGTCCCGCCTTCGCCGCCCCGTCGGCGACGTTGGGCAACACGTGTCGGGCGATGTAACCGGGCTCGCCGATCGGATGCACGTGCACGCCGTCGGCCACCTCGCCGGCCATCCGCAGCATCCACGGATTAACCGCTGCGATATCGACTTTCGGGTCGGGCGCGTCGATCGGACCCGGGCTCCATTGGGGGGTGATGAAGTCGAGGTCGTAGAAGTCGCCGTGATGGTCGAGCGTTCCGGAGCGGAACGCCGCGAAGCAGGCCTTGACCGCGAACAAGTAGTCGCGCAGCCGCGGTCCGGGCCGCTCGAACGCCACCCCGTAGCGCCGGACGACGTGTGTGCGCACCTGGGTGCCCAGGCCCAGCCGGAATTTCCCGCCGGTCGCTTCCTGAAGCTCCCAGGCCGTGGCCGCCGTGACGAAGGGGCTGCGCGGGAAGGCCACCGCGACGCCGGTCGACAACTCGAGGCCGGGTGCGGCCTGCGACGCCACGGCGGCGTTGAGGTAGGCCGTGCGGCCCGTCTCGGTGAACAACAGACCGGAGAAGCCGGCGGCTTGCGTTCGCCGGGCCAGATCGCCGATCTCGTGTAGCGGCTGCGGGACCGTCATCGCGTCGACGTGCATGAGCGGAGCCTACGTGGGCTCGACGCTTGCCGGACGACCGCGTCACGGTGTTAGCTCTTTAGTCGTCAGCAACCAACGCCGCTTCGCTAACAGGAGGCTCGCCAACATGCTTCGTGGATTGGTCATCGTCGGAGCAATCGTTGCGGGGATTGCCGGGACACCCGCTGCCCAGGCCGCCCCAGCGACGACGACCACCGCGCCTTCACCCGCGCCGACGACGGGCGCGTCGCCCACCACCAGCACGCCGGCGTGCGTCGGGCTATCGATATGCCCGCCACCGCCGCCGGACGCCGAGGGAAATCCGGCGTGCTACTACGCGGACGGCTGGCGCGGCGATTCCTCGGGCGCCGGGATCGAGGTGTGGTACTTCCGCGACCCGCAGAGCCCGCCGAAGCCGGACAAGGTCACCGCGCTGGTGCGCAAGAAGGACGGCACCAGCGAGTCGCAGGACGCCGAAATCGCCGCCGACCAACAGGTGCATCGGTTCGGCTTCCCCTCCGTCGCGCCGTCCGTGGTTCAAGAGGTGTTGTTCACCAGCGGCAACGGCCGCTGCTTCGTCATCGGGCCGTGAAGCCGATCAGCGCGTTGCGGGGCGGTGGCTGACCGGAGCGGTGAACCCCTGCGTGTCGTCGAAGTTGGCCCACTGGCCGTCGTCGTTGACCTCCATGCGCCAACCAAGCTCCGTGCTGCCGCCGACCGAATGGATGAACCACGCGTGTGCGGACTCCGCGCTGGCAAAATCCTTCGTCGCGACGACCCGCCCACGCGGGTCGATGACGCGAAACTCAGCCATGGGAGGTGATTATCCCTGCCAGCGGCTTTTCAATCCGCCAATCTCCCATTTGCGGGTACGGCCCGCCGCGAACGCCGCGAGCGCAACCCCGGCAAATCCCCGGCTACACCGTGCGGGTCAACCGGTCGGCGAGCAGTTCGGCGAACCGCGCCGGATCGTCGAGCGCGCCCCCTTCGGCGAGAAGGGCTGTGCCGTAGAGCAATTCGGCCGTTTCGGCGACCTGGGCGCGCGCGGCGTCGTCCTCCGCCTTCTTTTGGGCCTCACGCAACCCGGTCACCAGCGGGTGGTTCGGGTTGAGCTCGAGAATCCGCTTGCCGACCGGGATGTCCTGCCCGGACGCGCGGTAGAGCCGCGCGAGCGCTGGAGTGACGCCGAAGGCGTCGGTGATCAGGCAGGCGGGCGACTCGGTCAGTCGGCTGGAGAGCCGCACTTCCTTGACGTGGTCGCTCAACGTTTCCTTCATCCAGGTCAGCAGGTCGGCGAAGTCCTTCTGTTGCTCCTCACGCTCGGCCTCGCTCTCCTCTCCTTCGGAGCTCAGGTCCACTTCGCCCTTGGCCACCGACTGCAGCGGCTTGCCGTCGAACTCGGTCACCGTTCCCACCCAGACCTCGTCGACCGGGTCCGTGAGCAGCAAGACCTCGTAACCCTTGGCTTTGAAGGCCTCCAGATGGGGCGATTTCAGGATCTGTTGCCGCGTCTCGCCCGTCGCGAAGAAGATCTGCTCCTGCCCCTCCTTCATGCGCTCCACGTACTCGGCGAGAGTGGTGGCCTCCTCGTCGCTGTGCGTCGAGGCGAATGAGCATATTTGCAACAGGGTCTCGCGGTTGTCGAAGTCCGACAGCAGACCCTCTTTGATGACTCGGCCGAACTGGGTCCAGAAGCTGCGGTAGTCGTCGGGCCGCTCGGACTGCAGCTCCTTGATGGTGGACAGCACCTTTTTGGTGAGCCGCCGGCGGATGGCCTTGATCTGCCGATCCTGTTGCAAGATCTCGCGCGAGACGTTGAGCGACATGTCCTGCGCGTCCACGACGCCCTTGACGAAGCGCAGGTATTCGGGCATCAGCTGGTCGCAATCGCCCATGATGAACACCCGCTTGACGTACAGCTGGATTCCGATCTGGGCGTCGCGGTTGAACAGGTCGAACGGTGCGTGGGACGGGATGAACAGCAGGGCCTGGTACTCGAAGGTGCCCTCGGCCTTCATCGCGATGACTTCCAGCGGGTCGTCCCAGGCGTGCGCGATGTGCTTGTAGAACTCCTTGTACTCCTCCTCGGAGACCTCTTCTTTGGGCCTGGCCCAGAGCGCCTTCATCGAGTTGAGGGTCTCGACTTCCGTGGTGACGGTCTCCTCGCCGCCGTCCTCCTCAGCGGGAGTCCGTCGTTCGACCTCCATTCGGATGGGCCAGGCGATGAAGTCGGAGTACTTCTTGACCAGGCTCCGGATCTTCCACTCCGAGGTGTAGTCGTGCAGCTCGTCCTCGGCGTCTTCGGGCTTGAGGTGCAGCGTGACCGACGTCCCCTGGGGGGCATCCCCGACAGACGAGTCGACGGCTTCGATGGTGTAGGTGCCTTCGCCGCTGGATTCCCACCTGGTGGCTTCGCTCTCGCCGGCCTTGCGGGTGAGCAGCTCAACTTTGTCGGCGACCATGAAGCTCGAGTAGAACCCGATGCCGAACTGGCCGATCAGTTCCTCCGAGGCGGCCTCGTTCTGGGCCTCCCTTAATTGCTGACGCAGCTCGGCCGTGCCCGACTTGGCCAGGGTGCCGATCAGCCCGACCACCTCGTCGCGGGTCATGCCGATGCCGTTGTCCCGGATGGTGAGCGTCCTAGCGTTCTTGTCCACCTCGATCTCGATGTGCAAGTCGGAGGTGTCGACGTCGAGGTCTTTGTTGCGGAAGGCTTCCAGCCGCAGCTTGTCCAGTGCGTCGGAAGCGTTCGAGATCAGCTCCCGCAGAAACGAATCCTTGTTGGAGTAGACCGAGTGGACCATCAGGTCCAGCAGTTGCCGTGCTTCCGCCTGAAACTCCAGCTGCTCGACACGCGCGTTCATGACATTCCCTACGTCTCTTCCCGGGTCCCCTTGGAGGACATTGACGCACCAAATTTACCGAGATGCGAGAAGCGCGTCGCTTGGGCCCGTCACGTCGGGCCTAGGCTGAACGGATGTCTGTTGCTCAACGCGAACGAGCCGCCCTGGTGGAGACCATGCGCAGCACCGGGCCGGAGGCGCCCACCTTGTGCGAAGGGTGGAAGACGCGGGACCTCGCCGCCCACCTTGTCATCCGGGAATACCGTCCCGACGCTGCCCCCGGCATCCTGATCCCGTTCTTCGCCGCTCACACCGAGAAGGTGCAGAACCAGGTGGCCGAGCGGGCAGACTGGGACGAGCTGGTCGACAAGGTGGCGTCCGGCCCGCCGCTTTACTCCCCGTTCAAGCTGCTCGATCCGGTGGCCAACGTCCCCGAGATGTTCATCCACCACGAAGACGTGCGCCGCGCGCAGCCGGGCTGGGTGCCGCGCGAACTCGAACCGGCCCTGAGCGGCATGCTGCGCCGCACCCTGCCACTGATGGCGCGGATGACGCTTGCCAAGGTGCCGGGCCGGGTGGCGCTGCGCACCCCGGAGGGCAAGACGCTGCTGACCGCGGGACAGGGCCCGGCCGTCACGGTGACCGGTCCGCCCGAGGAGCTGCTGCTGTTCGCTGTCGGGCGCGCGGCACGAGTCGAATTCGACGGCGATGCCGCGGCGGTGCAGGCCGTCCGCGACGCGCCCAAGGGGCTGTAAGTCAGAGGCCGGTGTGGTCGCTCGCCTCCGGGGCGGCCATGGGCTGGTGGTCGTGGTCTTGGCTTTCAACGGGCGCCTTGGGCGCATGATCGATTCGGAGACAGAGCAATTCGGGACGGCTGTAGTGTCCGCCGGCATCCATCAGTGCCTTGCGCCTGTCGATCAGTGAGAAGTCCAGATCGGCGACCACTTCGCCCTCGCCGGACCGCACCGGCGCGCCGAGCAGCTCACCCTGCGGGGTGATGATCGCGGTGAAGCAGCCATCAGAGATCGGCTCGACGGGCCCGCCCGTGTCGGCGGCGATCCGCGCCTGCTGATCCGCATCGAGCCAGGCGGTCGCGCAGACCACGAAACCGCCGGACTCGAGGGCGTGATTGCGAACGCTGATCTCAGTCTGTTCGGCAAACAATGCGCCACCGAAGCATCCCGGGAACATCGCGGAGTGGATCTGCTCGCCGTCGGCGATCAAGGCAAACCGCGCCAGCGGGTTGTAGTGCTCCCAGCAAGCCAACTGACCGATGCGGCCGACGGCGCTGTCGACGGCGCGAAGTCCGCTACCGTCGCCTTGCCCCCAGATCATCCGTTCGTGGTAGGTCGGACTGATCTTGCGGCGCCGCTGAATCAGACTTCCGTCGGCGTCGAAAAGCAGCTGGGTGTTGAACAGCGATCCGCCCGCACGTTCGTTCACCCCTATCGAGACCACCATGCCCGCTCGGCGGGCGGCCGCGCCTATTGCGTTGGTCGCCGGCGACGGTATGGCCACCGCCTCAGCCATCAATCTCAATTGTTCAGAACTCATTTCGAACGGGCGCTGTACAAACGAGAAGTACGGATAGTACGGAACGAATGTCTCCGGAAAAGTCGCGAACTTCACTCCCTGGCAAGCTAATTCGTCAATCTTTGCGACAACCCTGTCCACCGTGCCTTCGCGGCTGTAGAGTACCGGGCTGATTTGCACAGCGGCGGCTCGGACTGTGGTCATAGCGGCCTTCTCTTACTCGACGTCCGCACACAACGCATCTGGCCAGAAGCGTTGTGCGACTACGGTGTAGTTTCCCAGTGTTTGACCAACGCCGTCCCGGCGAACTTCTCGCGCATCAGGCGTGAGAACGACAGCAGTGCGCTGCGTGGCCGGTGGTTCACCACAATGCGCTGAGTCTGCCCGGCGGCGTTGTAAGTAACGAGAACGATCACCCTCGTCGGCACGCCGCGGACCTCAGCCGTGTAGTCCTCGACGAATCCGTAGTCGCCGCAAGGGCCCGCGTAAGTGAACACCTGATTCTCATATTGCTCGCGGGCGACAACCATGATCGCGCCCACATCTTTCGTTCCGTGCGCCGTGCCGTCCATCGCTGCCGCTTCGAGGGTGACATCGTCGGCCAGATCGTCCAACCACACCGGGTAATAGTCCTTGCCCGCATACGTCATGCCATGCCTCCGTTCGAAGTCCGGTTGTTCCTGACGCGGTGTAGCGCCCGTGCGCATCGGACACGGCACGGCGCCCACGGACATCCCTGGCGTGCATTTTGCACGCTACGCCGTCGGCGGTAAACGGCCTACACTTTGACCACTGGTTATCGGCTGGACGCGCCGGGAGCAGAGGATGAAATGCCGGGTTGCCTGATCGTGGTTGGTCGTCGATTATGACTGAGCCGTTGTATCTGGTCACCGGCGCGGGCGGCGGCACCGCCGGGGTGAGCCGGCTGGTGATCGAGCAACTGCGGCAGCGCGGGGAGCGGGTGCGCGCCCTGGTGCACCGCGACGACGAGCGGGCCGATCCATTGCGCGACATGGGCGCCGAGGTGGTGGTCGGCGACCTCACCGATCCGCAGAATGTCGTCGACGCCATGGCCGGCGTTGATCGCATGTTCTTTTCCATGAGCGTCTCACCCGACTACCTTCAAGCGACGGTGGTGATCTGCGCCGCGGCGCTGGAATCGCGCACCCTCGAAGTGCTCGTGAACATGTCCCAAATGACGGTCTCGCAGATGACACTGACCAGCACAGGCGAGTCTCGTCAACATCGCTTGCACTTCCTGGCCGAGCACGTGCTGAATTGGTCCGGGGTGCCGGTCGTACACATCAGACCGACGACTTTCCTTGACAATCCGATCTTTACGCTGTTTGCAGTTCGCTCAATACGGGAGCGCAACGTGCTCCCACTCCCCTTCGGTACGGGCCGGACGTCGCCTATCGCCGCCAGCGATGTGGCGAGAGTCGTTTCGACCGTGCTGGTGAACCCGACCTCGCACAGGGGGCAGGTCTACGAACTGACGGGTCCGGAGAGCCTGGACATCGATGGATTGGCCGCCCAGTATGCCCGCGCGTTGCACAGGCCGATCACCGGCGCCGATATCCCGCACGACACTTGGGTTGACGAGGTTCTGAAACCGCTCAACCTGCCCGCGCACCTCCAGCAGCACCTCGCCACGATGGCGCTGCTGCACCGGGCGGGCCGCTACGACCGGGCCACGGATGACGTTGAAAGGTTAACGGGCCAACCGGCTTTGACTGTCGAGCGATACTTCGCCGACAACCCCGGACTGTTCTCGTAGCTTTCAGCCAAAATCATCCGAAGGCTTCGCGGAGATCTTTCTTGATCACCTTGCCGAATTGGTTGCGCGGCAACGCTTGAACGATCACCAGGCGCTCTGGGTGTTTGTAGCGGCTCAACCCGCTCGAATGGCAATGCTGCACCAGCGATTCCAACGACACGCCGCCGGCCGCCGCGGGCACCACCACCGCGCATACGCGCTCGCCGGTGCGCGGGTCGGGAACGCCGATGACCGCGACGTCGGCGACCGCGGGGTGGGAGGCCAGCACGTTCTCGACTTCGAGGGCCGAGACATTCTCCGCGTTGCGGATGATCGCATCCTTGATGCGACCGGTCACGCGGACATTGCCGTCCTGATCGACGAGCCCGAGATCTCCCGTGCGCAGCCAGCCGTCATCGTCGAACGCGTCGGCGTCCAGTGCGGGGTCAGCGTAGCCGAGAAAGCATTGCGGCCCCTTGAGCCGCAGCTCACCTTCCTGCCCGACGGGCAGTTCGGCGTCGTCGCTGCCGACCACCCGGACGCTGACCCCCTGGGTCGGCCTGCCGACGGTGTGGTCGAGCGAGTCCGGCGTGTCGGTGAGCGAAGGTGAAGCCGCCACGGGGAATTCGGTGAGCCCCCACGCGTTGGCGATGCCGGGCAGGTTGAACACTTCCCGGACCTGGCGGCCGAGCTCGGCGGTGATGGGTGCGCCGCCGGCCAGGCAGCCGCGCAGGAATGGGAACAGCGGTTGGTCGCCGTGGGCCCGCTGGGCTTCGAGGAAGCCGACAAAGAACGGCGTCGCCGTGCCCAGGAAGGTCGGGTTGTGCGACGCGATGGAGAACGGTGTCGTCGGCGGGTCGAATACCTCGAACAGCGCCAACCGCATGCCGGTCCGCAGCCCGGCGGCCAGCATCACCGCGCCGCCGATGTGCGCGACCGGAAAAGCGATGGGGTCGACGTCGTCGCCGTTGATGCCGATCGCCTCGACCAGCCCGGTCGCGCCGGCCATCACCGATGCGTCGGTATGACGAATTCCTTTGGGCGCCGCGGTGGTTCCCGACGAATAGTAGACCCATCGCGCATCGCCGGCCGAAGCCGGCGGCGACGGGAGCGCACCGGTGTCGGCCTGGGGCAGCCGAAGCTCGCCGCCGACCGGGGGCGTCGCCAAATCGACGGTGATGACCTCTAAGCCCCGGGCCGCGGCCAAGCCGCGCGCCAGGGCGCCGTGATCGAACCCGCGCCAAAGATCGGGCACCACGAGGTATTCCGAGGACAATTGCTCGGTGATGAAACCCACCTCATGCTCTCGCAGTATCGGGATGATCGGGTTTTGCACCGCGCCCAGCCGGGCCAGCGCCGCCATGACGACCATGGTCTCCAGCGTGGTCGGCAACTGCCACGACACGACGGTTCCCGCGCGGATCCCGCGCGCCGCGAAAGCGGCGGCCGTCGCGCAGGCGGCGTCGTGGAATTGCCGCGCGGAGAGCGTGCGCCCGTGATCGTCGGCGAGCAATGGCCGGGGCGATCCCGCCCGCGCCGCATCGGCGATCAGCCGCCAGTAGGTGACGTCACTCCCGATGCTCATTCGTTCGTCGGATTGACCTGCGTCGGGCGGAATCCGGAGTGCGCTATCGCAACCGACACGCCGCTGCCGATGGGACCCTTGCAGTCGACCAGTACGGCCGAACCGGTGGCCACTCCGTCGTGGCTGTAATGGGTCAGCGAGGCCATGCCGATGTTTGGGCCTTCCGGCAGTCGGCTCAGCGTGAGCGTGTAGTCGGCGTTGATGAATTGCAAACCGTTTGTGCCCCAATTAGCCAGGGAGGCGGTGATATCGGCCGCCATGGCGGCGCGGGTGAAGGGGCTGAGCGGTTCGTCGTCGATGAGCGAGCGTGTCTCATGCAGCCAGGTGTATTTCGGGCCGGAGGGGTCGACCCATTCGGGGTCGCGATTCTGCAGTTCGGTGCCCCAGCCATAGGTGCGCATGAAGAGCGTGGGTTGGGCGCCATCCTCGATGGGCAGCGGCGGCATCTGCGGGTTCGGCGACCATACCCGCCCCTCTGGCTGCGGTCCGCGCCGCAGAAACAGCGCGCTGCCCCGCGCGACTGGGGCGCCATGCTGGGTGAGGACGACCTCGACGAGCCGCAGCCGCCGCCGGTCGTGGTGCACGGTGGTGCGCACCTCCATGGGTTCCAGCGCGACCGGGGCGGGAAGGTCGACGGTCAGCCGGGCGGGTTGCAGTTCCGGATCATCGACCGCGCGTTCCACCGCCCACCCGAGGAGTCCGCCGACGACATGCCCGCTGAGCGACGGGCCCCACCCACCACGCGCGATCTGGTTTGGCACGAAACGGGTTTCGTCGCGCAGGAAGTACGGCGCCTGCGCCGCCGAATCGACGTCATCCGGCGCGAGATTCGTTTCGGTCAATGCACGACGCTCCGCCCGGAGTTGGGATCCCTCATCTGAGGATGGCAACAGTAGATATTACAGTTACCAGTCCCGGTCGCCGCGGGTCGAGCCCATTCGGGTCAGTATTTCCGGGCCGCCCCTCAGGCGATCGCTGCGCCCACCAGGTGGCCGATCACGTATGTGATCGCCAAAGCGAGACCGCCTCCGATGACGTTGCGGAGCACCGCGCGACCCTTGGGCGCTCCCCCCAAACCGGCCGACACCGCCCCGGTGATCACCAGCGCGACGAGCACCGCCGCGACCGTGACCGGGATCCTCCACGCCGCCGGCGGAACCAGGATCGCGATCAACGGCAGGAGGGCCCCGATTGCGAACGACAACGCCGAAGACGACGCTGCCTGCCAGGGGTTGGTCAGCTCCTCGGGATTGATGCCCAGTTCGACTTCGGCGTGGGCGAGGAGCGGATTGTGGTCGGTGAGTTCCTCGGCGACGGTGCGGGCGGTCGCCGCCGTCAGGCCTTTCGCCTCATACAGGGCGGCGAGCTCGTCCAACTCGGCCACCGGGTCGTCGCGCAGCTCCTCGCGTTCCTTGTGCAGCAGCGCCTTCTCGGTGTCACGTTGGGTGCTGACCGAGACGTATTCGCCCAGCGCCATCGACACCGCGCCGGCCACCAGCCCCGCGGTACCGGCGGTTAATACCGGTGCGCGTTCCACCGTCGCGGCCGCGACACCCACCACGATGCCCGCAGTGGACACGATCCCGTCGTTGGCGCCCAGGACTCCGGCGCGCAGCCAGTTCAACTTCGATGACACCGAACCCACATGCGGTTCGGACGGATGGGGATGCGACCGGCTCGACACGGCCGCAACGATATACATGAAAGATCCGCAGAACCAGCAAACATAGCCTTGCCAAAGGGCTTACGCCGGCTCGTCGGGCTACCTAAAGGTGCCGCGTCAGGCTGCTGTCGACCGGCGACACGTAAACGCCTGCTGCGACGCGCCGTCGCGGGTCGCAGTGATCTCTGTTTGGCGGTTCCGAGGCCTTCCGTGATGTCGAGGTGCGGCATGAACGCCCAAAAGCTCCGCATGGGCCCCTCACAGCCGTTGCATAGGCAAGCTATCTACGGTCGGGTGATGTAAGGGGGGATTCCGAGGAATTCACTAGTGGCTAGACAGGTGAAGGACTATGAAATTCAAGCAATTTCTTGGGGGGATGACCGTGGCCGGCGCGCTGAGCGCTGCGGCATTGGGCATGGGGGCCGGTGCGGCCAGCGCTGCTCCGGGCGGGCCGCCGCCTGGCCCGGCCGGCAACCATGGCGCACCCGCTCCCGCGGGCATTCACCCACCCAACGCACCCGGTGATCCGGGAGGTCCCGGCGGTCCGGGTGGTCCGGGTGGTCCGGGTGGTCCCGGCGGTCCCGGCCACCCGGGGGGCCCCAACGGTCCCGGCGGTCCGGGCGGGCCTCAGGGCGGACCTGGTGGGCCGGGTGGTCCCGGCGGTCCCGGCGGACCCGATCATCCGGGCGGACCCGGCGGCCCGGGCGGGCCTGACCACCCAGGCGGTCCCGGCGGTCCCGGCGGCCCGGGCGGACCCGGTGGCCCTTGGCACGGAGATCCCCAACGCGGCTACTTCCGTGGCGCCCCATGGGGTGACGGGCCGGCGCCCTGGGGACCCGGTGCGCCGCCACGACCCGCGTGGGACCGGCCGCTCCCCCCGCCCGGTGGATACTGGGGATACGGTCCGATCAACTACTGGGGCTATGAGGAGACTCCCGTGTGGGACCCCGGCTTCAATCAGTGGGGCTTCTGGTTCTTCGGAGTCTGGATTCCGCTGTAAACAGCAGTAAGACGACGCCCGCTTCGCCACTCGGCGAGGCGGGCGTTCGTGCTGTCGGCCCGGTAGCCGGCATGGCGAATCAGACTGACCCGCAGAGCTTTACGCCATCCCGGCGTGCGGACACGACATGAAGCGGATTACCTCGCGGTGGGACTTTTGACCCCCCGGTCAGGGTCCTACGCCATGCCATAGATGCCGTATGGCCCTCGATCGGCATGTCTCGATAACGAAACATGGAGGTCACGGTTCGGATTTCCGCACCAAAACAATCGACCTACGAGGAGGCGCGATGTCGATGCGGCCTGCGCGAGACCCGCGCGTGACGCTCCTCTACCTGGGCACACTTCTCGTCGCCGTGGTTTCTGGAATCTGCGCTTTGACCGCGCTTGCCGCCGGCTCGCCGCTTCAGTTCGGCGTCGCGTCGGCGCTATTCGGCGCCGGGTGGATCGCCACCGACGTCATCGAACGGACGGCTGAGCGCGGACAGGAACGCCACGTCCGGCCGCATGCCGTCACGGTCACCCGTCACGTGCCCACTTACCGACCCTCGCGTGTCGTGTACACCGGCCGCTGCGAGCACTTCTCGCGATCCGCTCCTCGCATCGCGAGCAGGCTGGCCGCCTGACGGTCGCTCAGTTCTTGACGCCGACGGTGATCAGGTCGGAAATGACGCGGGTCCAGACCGGTCGCGGGATCCGGCGCTGCTCGCTGATAACGAACCCGGCGTCTTCGAACATCGCCCGCATCTCCGCCGGCGACGCATTGTGTTGCGGCTTCCACCTATTGGCCGAGGGGGCTTGCAGTCGCGGTTGCCGCGCGCTCAGGGCCGCAACGGCCACCAGTCCACCGGGCGCCAGCACGCGGTGGAATTCGCGCAACGCCGCCGGCTGGTCGAAGAAGTGAAACGCCGAGGTGGTCACCACCGCGTCGAGAGCCCCGTCGTCGAACGGCAGCCGCTCCGCCGGGCCGTGCAACCACTGCACCGCGTCCGTTCTGGCGCGCGCCTGGCCGAGCATGCCGTCGGACATGTCGACACCGTAGATTTCGTCGGGCCGGAGCTCGCGGGCGATGCGATCACTGAGAATTCCTGTGCCGCAGGCGATATCAGCAATCTTGCGGGCGTGGTGCGCGCGCAGCTGGGCTATCACCTCATCGTGCGGCGGACGGTATACCCACCGCTGCAGGAACGGCAGGTCGTAGACCGGGGCCAGGACGCCCCACAGCCGCGTGACCGCGTCGTTGAGCCCTCTGCGACTCGGCTCCGTCATCCGTCCAGAACCGAGCTGTAGTAGATCGTGTCGGCGACGGACACCGAGTCGTTGGTCTGAGGAATCGCCGCCAACCCACTGCCGGCCAGCAGTTCGCTCATCTGCTTGCCGACCGTCCGCCAGCCGAGGTTCTTCAGGTAGTCGGCGACGTCGTTGCGCTCACCCTCGAAACCCAGTTCCTCCCAATCCAACTCGAAGCCGTGGTCGCGCCATTTGGCGGTGGCCCTGCGCATCATCTCGCGGGCTTTCTCGACGTCTTGCTGCGGCCGGTCCGGGATCGCTTCGACGGCCAGCCTGCTGCCCTCGGCACTCAGCGCGGAGATGTTGTCCAGCAAGCGGTCCTGAGCCTCGGGCGGCAGGTACCCGAGCAGACCCTCCGCGATCCACGCGGTCGGACGGCTCTTGTCAAAGCCGGCGTCCACCAGAGCCGTGGGCCAGTCTCGACGCAAATCAATGGCCACGGTGCGCAAGTCCGCCTGCGGGGCGGCACCCAACTCCGCCAGGGTGGTGGTCTTGAATTCGATCACCTCCGGCTGGTCGATCTCGAAGACCGTCATGTCGGCGGGCCACGGCAACCGGTAGGCGCGCGCGTCCAGGCCGGAGGCCAGAATCACGGCCTGACGGATCCCGGCCTTCGCAGCGTCGAGGAAGAACGCGTCGAAGAACCGGGTGCGGGCGGCCATCGCCAAGGGCATGTGCTCGAGCTTCCAGCCGGATTCGTGGTCGTCGACGTCAGCGGCGGCGAGGTCGCCGTCGACCCATCGTGTGAAGAAGTCCACTCCGACGGCGCGAACCAGCGGTTCGGCGAAGCGGTCGTCGATCAGCGGGTCGTCGGCCTTGGTCGCGATCGCTCGGGCCGCGGCCACCATCGTGGCCGTCGAACCCACGCTGGTGGCCAGATCCCAGCTGTCGTGGTCTGTGCGTGGCATACGTCTGTCCCCTTGCAGTCAAAGCGATACTTAGTAGGTATAACGACCGCAAGGGGCGAAGAGTTCCCGAGCTAGTTGGCGTTATCGCGGGCCGGGTCCCCCCGGGCCGCCCGGTCCACCTGGCCCGCCCGGTCCCCCGGGTCCGCCCGGCCCGCCGGGGCCGGCGGGTCCGCCCGGCCCGTTCACGGCGGGGACCGAAGGAACGCATTGATGCAAGTCCGCGCTCCAGACAAACCCGTCAGCGCAATTAGGGTCGGCCCGGCCGACCGCCGGTGCCGAAACGGCGATCACCGGCAACATCGCCAAAGCAAGTACGCAGGCGCCGAACGCCCTACCGCGCCCCAGATGCTTCAATGCGGCACTTGTCATGTCGGTCTCCTCCCGGCCGATGACGCTCGGTGCAGACGATTTTGCAACGCGAAACCCGTTGGCGGTGCTGTTATTCGGTAACCAACTCGAACACGGGGATGACTCGGTCGGTGCGCTCCTGATACTCGCCGAACCCCGGCGCCCGCTCGACGACGATCCGATAGGCGGAATCGCGCTCGTCGCGCGGCAATTCGCGCACGGTTGCCGGCTTGGGCCCCTGTGAGCCGATCTCCACGGTCACCCTCGGGTTGGCGCGGATGTTGTGCACCCACGCGGGGTTCTTGTCCCGGCCCGCGGCGGATCCGACGATATAGATCCTGCCGTCGACATCGAAGTATGCGACCGGATTTACCCGCTGTGCGCCGCTCCGTGCCCCGGTCGAGGTCAACAACAGCAACGGGAAGCCCTCGAACTGTCCTCCGACCTTGCCGCCGTTGCGGCGGAATTCCTCGATGTTGCGTTCGTTGAACTCTCGCTCCGGATGCATTTCGTCATCGCCCATCAGCCCATCCTGGCACGGAGCCAGCCCGGCAGGGCCCGAGCGGATTGATCCGGCCCGAATGCGGGTATCACCAGGCAATCCCATCGGGGGGGTATCCGCTTCCGTCGCGACGAAGTGAGCACGAGATGGTCGGCTGGCTGGACAGGCTTCAGCGACGAAACCGCGCCGCCGGCGTGGCGATCGGGGTCATCTACAAATATCTCGACGACCAAGGCGGCTACCTATCCGCCCTGATCACCTATTACGGGTTCGTGTCCCTGTTCCCGCTTCTGCTGCTGTTGACCACCGGCCTGGGGGTGCTGCTCGCCGGGCGCCCCGACCTGCAGGCACAGGTGCTGAACAGCACGCTGAGCCAATTCCCGGTCATCGGCGCTCAGCTGCATCAGCCGGCGGGGCTCAGCGGGGGGACCGCCGCAGTGGTCGTCGGCATCGCGGGCGCGCTCTACGGCGGGTTGGGTGTGGGCCAGGCGGTGCAGAATGCGATGGACTCCGTGTGGGCCGTGCCGAGGAACAAGCGTCCCGACCCGATCCGCTCGCGGCTGCGCAGCTTGATGCTGCTGTTGGTCCTCGGCTCGGCGGCCATCGCCGCAACGGTCCTGTCGGCGGCCGCTCAGGCGACGGGCGCGCTGGGCATCTTCGGAAAGGTCGGCGTCGCGTTGGTCGCCGTGGCGATCAACGCCATGATCTGCCTGGTGGCGTTTCGCGTCACCACCGCGAGGGACCTCACCTATCGCCAGGTGCTGCCCGGAGCGCTTGCGGCTGCGGTCATTTGGCAGGTCCTGCAGTGGGGCGGCGCCGGATACATTCGGCACACGGTGAAGTCGGCCAGCGCGACCAACAGCGTCTTCGCGTTGGTGCTGGGTTTACTGGCCTTCCTGTTCCTGGTGTCGTCCACGCTGGTTCTCTGCGCCGAGATCAATGTCGTTCTGGTGGAACGCCTTTACCCGCGGGCGTTGCTCACTCCCTTCTCCGACGAAGCGGAACTCACACCGGCCGACCGCAAGACCTACACCAAGAGAGCAAAAGCAGAGCGCGTCAAGGAATTCCAGCGCGTCAGCGTCAGATTCGGAGACCGCGCCCCCAAGGAGACCCGGCCCCGGCCGCCGACGACACCCATCGTCGGCGGCCGGCCGCCCGGGTGATCAGTTGCCGCGTCCGGTCTGCTCCTGCAACTCGTCGATGAGCTCGGACGCCTGCGCCTTGGTCAAGTCGTCGGGAGCATCCCGCCCGGCTTCCTGAGCCAACGTGTGCAGGTAGCTGCGCTGCGGCCCGGTCATCGGCTCGTCACCGGTCACCCACTGGGACGTGTCCTTCTCCGGGTTCTCGCTCGGCGCCTGTCGCGTGTCATCAGTCATGTGTTCCACCTCCGCGAGGAGGGATATCCATCGCACGTACGTTCGAAACCTGCGCAAACCTGCGCCATGGCGCTCACCCGGGCCCGCCCTTTGCAAGAATCGGATGCTGTGTCGCGATCCTTCGACATCCGCATCGAATCGCCCGCCAGCGTGGAACAAATCCACGCAGCGTTTGGGCGCGAGGACTATTGGCTCGCCCGCCTGAAGGCGAGCAACGCCCCGACCACGCTGGATTCCCTGGAAGTCGACGCCGACGGCACGGTGACGGTGCGCGCCACCCAACACGTATCCCGGCAGATAATGCCCGCTCTGATCGCCAAGGTCGTCCCCGGGGAGCTGAAGATCGTGCACACCGAAATTTGGCGATCCGTCGCCGACGGCGAAGTCCGCGGGCAGATCAACGTCGTCTCCTCGGGCGGCCTAGGGTCGGGGCGCGCGGACGCGGTCATGGCACCCGCCGGGGACGGGACCCGGCTGCGCTTCGCCGTGGAGGTGGCGATGAGGATCCCGCTGGTGGGCCGCAAACTCGAGAAGTCGATGCAGGCCGACTTGGCCGCAAGCCTCCCCGCGTTACAGCGCTTCACCAGCACCTGGATCGCCGAGAACACCTGACGCTCGGCCGGTCGTCATCAGTCCGCCGAAGGCGCGGGTTCGATGGCGACCAATTCCGTGAGGCCGCTGATGGAGAGGATCGGCATCAGGATCGGGTGGGCGATCAGGTTGATGTGGTTGGCGTGGGAAAACAAGGCGTTGATGGCGGCGCTGTCGAGGTACTCGACGCCGCTGAGGTCGACAGTGAGCGGCCCGCCGCTCGCGGCTTCCCCGCTGGCGGTGGTAAGGGCCGCAACGAAGGCGTCGATGTTGCTCAGATCGATCTCGCCGGCCGCGACCAGCATCAGCTCCCCGTCGTCGCGACGCGCGGTGTCGAGGGTGAGCGACGTGGGCATCATGTGATCCTCGCGGATAGGTGAACCGTGGTTCCGGCGGCATCGGGATTGATGGTGACGTCATTCATGAGCCCCCGCATGAGGGCAATACCCCGTCCCCGGTGGGGATAACTCGCCGGTTGCGGAGGTTTCCACGAGCCGGTGTCGGTGATGGTCAACTGCACCCGGTCGACCAGTGCGGTCGCACCCAGGCTGATGGTGCCTTCCCGCTGGTCCCGGTGACCGTGCTCGATGGCGTTGGCGACGGCTTCGCCGGCGGCGACCAGCACGTTCATCGCCTGTTCCGGGTCCAGTCGGGTGCGAGTCAGCCAGGTGCGCAGCGCGGTTCGTGCGGGGGCCAAGTGACTGAGGTCGGCCGGGAATGTCAGCTCCAGCGGCGCGGGATGACGATAAAGCAGAACGACAACGTCGTCCTGGTAGCCACCGGTGGGAGCCAGACCCGACATGATGTGGTTCGCCAACTCGTCGAGCGTCGACCCGCGGCCGTCCTGCACGAACTCGGCCGCCCGGGAGATGCCCTGCCCCAAGGCGGTGCGGCGACGTTCGACCAAGCCGTCGGTATAGAGCAGCAGTGTGGCGCGGGCCGGCACGGTCACCCGGGCCTCGGGGCGAGACCAGTTGGGCCGTACTCCCAACGCGATGGTGTGGCCGTCGTCGAGCAGCTGGGTGGTGCCATCGGCGTCGACCAGGATGGGCGGCGGGTGCCCGGCGCTGGAATACACCAGCTCGCCGGTCTCGGGGTTGAGCACCGCGCAGACGGCGGTGGTGCATTGCGCGCCGGGCAGCCGCGCGGCGAAGCGATCCATCCCGGCGAGAGCCGCGCCGGGGCTGGGGTTTTCGAATAGCAACGCGCGGCACGCACTGCGCACCTGCCCCATCACCGTCGCGGCGGCGAGCCCATGCCCCACGCAGTCGCCGACGACCATCGCGATGCGCCCGTCATCGAGGTCGACGATGTCGTACCAGTCACCGCCCACCTGCAGCGGCCGGCTGGCAGCCTGATAACGGACGGCGAAGCCGTGCGGCAGATCAGCGGGTCCCAGAATCGCGTGCTGCAGCGCCAGGGCGGTTTCGCGCTGCTGGTCGACCTGATGGACCCGCTGCAGGCCCTGGCCGAGCCGGCCAGCCAACACGGTCAGCAAGGTCTGGTCTTCCAGGGTGAACGACCGACGTTCGGCCAAATCGATCCAGACAACGAGCACGCCCTCGGGGTGCTGCAGCGCGATGCCCGCCGTCCCGGGCTCCCCCGTGCTGGGGGTGAGTAGGTCACCCTCGCGCAACGCGCTGAGCATGCGTTGGGTGTGAGGCGGCAGGTCCCCCCACTCCACAGGCTCGCCGACCGACACGACCTGCAGTGGGCCATAAGCGCTTCCGGTGGAGGAACTCTGCGCCGGGAACGTGACGGCGACGACGCGGCGGGCCCGCCACAGCCGGCGCAACTCCTCCGCCGCGGCGTTCACCGCGTCATCGACGGTGTCCGCTTGGGCGAGTTCCTGGTTGAGCGCGTGTTCGCGACCCGCCGCCAGCGCCAGGGCGATGGCCGCGTGCCGGGCGAAGTCGCTGACGAGCTCGAGGTAATCGTTGTCGAAGGGCGACTGCTGCGGGTCGCGGGCGACGGCGATGACGCCAAGAACCGCGCCGTCTGCGATGAGCGGCATGACAATCGCGGAACGTTCGCCGACATCGGTGAATCCCTCGATCGGATATTGGAAGGAGTCGGTGATCAGCGGTAGGCCGCGCCGTGCGACCCCGCCCGTGGTGGAACCTTCCATCGGCACCTGGCGACCGATCACCTCCGAGGAGTACCGCCCCGCCGTGGCGGCCACAACCAGGGTGTCGACCTCGTCGGCCGGCACGTCGGCCTCCTTGGGTATCAGCAGAATCGCTTGTTCGGCGCCGGCCAGCTCCAGCGCCCGGTTCACGATGAGCTGGAGCGGCCCCGTCTGCGGGTCGCCGGACAGCAGCGCGGTGGTGATCTCGCGGCTGGCCTTCGTCCACTTCGCCGATTCCCGTTCCCGCTCGAACAGGCGCGCGTTGTCGATGGCCGCCGCCGCGGCCGTGGCCAGGGCCCGCACGGCGGCCGCCTGGGAGTCGGAGAACACCCGGCCCGCCTGGTCGTCGGCGAGGTAGAGGCTGCCGAAGTTCGATCCCCGAACGGTGATCGGTATCCCGAGGAGCGCCCGCATCGGCGGATCGTGGGCTTGCAGCGCCCCGGCCTGCGGATGAGCACTCACGTCTTCGAGGCGAAGACCCTCACCCACCGGCAAATCACCGAGCAGCCGCGCAGTGTCGTCGTCGATTCCCGCACGCACGAACGCGACCAGGGCGCCGTCGGGAGCGCGGATGCCCAGGGCTGCGTAACGGCAGCCGGTCAGCTCCATCGCCCCCTTGACGATGCGGCGCAGGGTCACGTCGAGGTCGAGGTCCGAACCGATTTCGCTGATGACCCGGACCAATTGCTCCATCTGGTCGCGGGCTTCGACCAGCTCGTCGAGCTGCTCATGGATCTGGCTGACCAGCTCACGCCGGCCCTGCCAGGTGAATGCCGAACCACCTCCCCCCTCATCGCCCATGGATACAAACCTAACGGTTCACACGGGTAGGCCCTAGGGTGGCGATGATCTTCCGGGCGATGAGAGCTTTACTCAGTCTTGACCATGCTTTGAATTGCCCCACCGACGATGACCTACGTGAGTACGCTTCCATCGGTGGAACTGGGGGTTTTGGGACCTCTGCAGGTTCGGCAAGGCGGAGCGCCCGTCGTCATCCCGGGCGCCAAGCCTCGCGCGATCCTTTCGATGCTGGGGCTGCACGGCGGTTCCGTCGTGGCGGCCGACACGCTCGTCGAACTGCTCTGGGGCGAGGACCCACCACGCACTGCGGCCAAGGCGCTGCAAACCCACATCTCCTCGTTGCGTCGCACGCTCGGTGACGGCTTCGTCGTCACAGCGGGCGCGGGTTGGACCCTGGCTGAGAGTCAGGTCGATGCCGCGCGGTACAAGTCGGCCGCCCGGCTGGGACGCGACGCCGCCGCCGCCGGCGACATCGGCCAGGCGGTGGCCCGCTTCGAGGAGGCGCTCGCCCTCTGGCGCGGGATCCCCGAGCTGCCCGACAGCCGGCGAGGAACCTCCGAGAAAACGCGTTGGATCGAGGGCCATGCCGCGCTGGTGGAGGATCGGGCCGATGCGCTGCTGGCGACCGGCCGGGCCGCGGAGATCATCGGGGAACTCGAGGCCGCCGTGACCGACGCCCCGCTGCGGGAGCGGCGGTGGGGCCAGCTCATGCTCGCGCTGTATCGCGCCGGCAGGCAGGGCGAAGCGCTTGGCGCATACCAGCGTGCGCGTACGCTGCTGGCCGACGAACTGGGCGTCGACCCGGGCCCCGAGCTCCGCCGGCTGGAGGCCGCGATCGTCGCGCAAGACTCCTCGCTGGAAATGCCCGCCGCACAACAAGTTTCGTCGGTGACTCGGGCCGTCACCTTCCTGCTCACCGACATCGAAGGGTCGACGGCCGCGTGGGAGGCGGACGCCGCGGCCATGGCGGTGGCGCTGGCACGGCACGACGAGCTCGTCGAACAGGTCGTGACGTCGCGTGGGGGGCGGCTGATCAAGACGCGCGGCGAGGGCGACGCCACGTTCTCGGTTTTCGATCGGCCCTCGGCGGCCGCGGCCGCGGCCATCGAGCTGCAAGAGGCGATCGTGCACGAGCCGTGGGCGCTGCGGGAGCCCATGCGTATCCGAGTGGCGCTGCACACCGGGGAGGTCGAGCTCCGCGACGGCGACTACTTCGGTCGCGCCGTCAACCGCGCCGCTCGGCTGCGGTCGCTGGCCAGCGGCGGCCAGATCCTGTGCTCGGGCGCGACGGCAGAGCTCGTCATCGACTCCCTGCCCGACGACGTGGTGCTCGCCGACCTGGGAACGCGCCAGCTGCGCAATCTCGCGCGACCGGAACACGTTTTCGAGCTGCAACTGCTCACCGCCGACGACCCCGGTCCGGCGGGTCCCATCGAGCCGCCGCTGGAACGCCCGAGCCTGCCGACGGTGCTCGCCGGCCGCGGGCCGTTCGTCGGGCGGGGCCATGAGCTGGAGCGACTGGCTTCGGGGTGGCAGAACGCCCTCGCCGGGGGCACCAACGCGATGCTGATCGCCGGCGAACCCGGGGTCGGCAAGACGCGCCTGGCCGGTGAGTGGTCGCGGCAGGCCTACGACCAGGGCGCACTCGTGATTTACGGCCGATGCGACGAGGACCTCGGCGCCCCGTATCAACCGTTCGCGGAAGCTCTGCGTTCGCTGTTGCCGTGCCTGGGCGCGAGCGGGCTCCGTGCGCTGCGCGGCGTGGAGGCGCTACTCACGCTCATTCGCGGGCTGGCCGATGTCCTCCCCGACCTGGCGGCGCCGACACGGGCCGACCCGGACACCGAACGGTATGCGCTGTTCGACGCGGTCGTCGCGCTGTTGGCACTGGCCTCCAGGCGCGCGCCCGTCGTCCTGATCCTCGACGACCTGCACTGGGCGGCCAAGCCGACGCTGCTGTTGTTGCGGCATCTGCTGCGTTTCGGTGAGCAGGCGCGACTGCAGATCATCGGCACGTATCGCAGCACCGACCTCGACCGCTCCCACCCGCTGGCGGCCATGCTCGCCGACCTGAACCGCGATGGCACCGCCAGCCGCCTGGCGCTCAGCGGTCTCGACGAGGACGACGTGACCGCCTACGTCGCCGAGGCGGGCTATGACGACGAAGAGCTGGCCCGGGCGTTGGCGTCGGTCACGGGCGGCAACCCGTTCTTCCTCATCGAGGCCCTGCGCCATGTGGACGAAAGCGGCGGCCGCTGGGACCAGAGCACCCTGCCCCAAGGCGTGCGCGAGGCGGTGAGCCGCCGTCTTTCCCGGCTGCCGGCGGAGGCGAACAAGGCGCTCGCTGCCGCCGCTGTCGTCGGGAGCCGGTTCGCACTCGAACTGGTCGAACGTGTCGTCGGCGACGACCTGGTCGACGCGTTCGACGAGGCGTGCAAGGCCGGCATCGTCATCGAGGAGCCCGGCGGCCGTTACCGGTTCAACCACGCGATCGTTCGGCAGTCGCTGTTGGCCGAATTACCGTCCGTGCGGCGCATGCGGCTGCACCAGCGCATCGCCACCACGTTGGAAAACGAGCCCGGCGCCGACGAGGAACTGCTCGCCGAATTGGCGTATCACTACTTCGAATGCGCATGGGCGGGGAACGCGGCGAAGGCGGTCGAATACTGCAGGCGCGCGGCGGATCAGGCGATGGCGCGACTGGCCTACGAAGGCGCGGCCGAGCTCTACGACCGCGCCCTGCACGCACTGGAAGAGATCGACGACGAGCTGCCCGACCGCGACGACCAGGTCGCCGCGCTGCTGATCGCGCGCTGCGAGGCGCTGCTGGCCGCGGGTGACGTGGTTTCGGCGGGCAGTGCCGTCGCTCAATTGCAAACGACCACGGTCGATTCCGCCCAACTTGCGGCATGGGCGACCTGCTTCGACGGCCAGCTGTCGATGCTGATTCATCCCGAGCGGCTGGACGCGGTCGAGGCCGCGGTCGGCTCCGCCGCCAACAAACTGGCGGAGTTGGGCGATGCCGCCGGAGAGGCGAAGGCGCACACCGTGCGCGCCGGGTGCCTGGCCCGGCTGGGCAGGATCGGCGACTGCGAGATAGCCCTGGACGACGCTCTCACCGCGGCGCGGCGCGCGCGTGAACACCGCCGGGTGAACGCGGTGCTGGCGCAGGCGCCGCTCGCGGCGCTCTGGGGCCCCAATCCGGTGCCGCGCGCGGGCGGCCGGTGCCTGGACGTGGTGCGGCTGCTGCGCATCACCACCGACTCGCCGGCGGTCGAGGCGACGTCGACGCGGTGCCAAGCGGTGTTGGAGGCCTTCCGCGGACGGGCGGCGGCGGCGCGGCGGATGATCGACTCGGCCCGTCGCACGGTCACCGAGCTCGGCCTGCGCCACGCCCTCGTCGAAGTCGAGCAGTTCGCCGGGATAGTGGAGCTGGTGGTCGACGAGCCCGCCGCAGCCGAGGCGCATCTGCGCAAGGCCTACAACGGTTTTCGCCGCATGGGTCTCGATGCCGACACCGCCGAAACTGCGGCGTTGTTAGGCCGCACGTGCCTGGCGCTGGACCAGGATGCCGAGGCGGACGAATTGTGCACCGAGAGCGAGCGTCTCGCCGGCCACGCGCTGAAGGCGTCGATCGCCTGGCGCACGCTTCGGGCGCGGCTGCTGTCCCGCGGCGGCGAACACGGCGAGGCGCGGCGGCTTGCCCAGGAGGCCGTCGCGCTGGCCGAGCGCACCGACGCGTTAGTCGATCACGGCGACGCATGCCTTGCGCTGGCAACCGCGCTGGGTGCGGCCGGCGACGTCGCGGGAGCGCGGGCCGCCGCCGAACGGGCCGTCGAGCTGTACGAGCGGAAAGGGGCTGCGGCGCTGGCCGAACGGGCGCGAGGACTCGTCGGCGAACAACCGCCTGCCGCGGCCCCGTCCAAACCACCTATTGTCGAGCCCGAAAACGCTTGCATACGAGTGGGACAACGCGTCGTCGCGGCTATCAACGTTGGAGATTGGGATGCGTTGGAGCCGCTCTTTGCGCCCGCAGTCGCGGTCGAAAGCCGCCGGAAGATCGTGGGCTTCACCCGCGCTGACCTGCCATCGGATGATTGGGCACGGGATAACAGGCACATTGTTGAAAGTGGCGGTGTACGAATGCGTTCGGTCGTCCTGGCCGTGCGAGGCGAACACCTGGCTCTCGTTCGGTTGTCGGTAGGGACTGCGGACACGAGTCCTGGGGCGCCGGAGGACGAATTCCTCAGCCTCTACGGCATCGGTGATGACGGCCGAGTCGTAATGCAAATCTGGTTCGACATCGATGACATCGACGCCGCTATGGCCGAGCTTGACGCCCGATTCGAGGCGGAGCAGCCCGCCCGGCGGCGGTTGGAGAACAAGGCGGCGCTGGTATTCGAGCACGTCTGGTCGCACTTCGCGACCCGCGACTGGGACGCCCTGGCGGACACCGTCGCCGACGACTACATCGGCATCGATCACCGGCGGGTCGTGAGTGCCGAGACGCAATACAGTCGAAGTGCCGTGGTGCGGGATCTGCAGGCGGCCGCCGAAGTCGGCTTCACGATCTCGATGGTGAGCGCCGTGGCGATCCGCGGGAAGCGTCTGGTGCTCGCCCGCACTCGGGCCTCAGGCCGCGACCCCGCCGCGGTCCAAAACGATGCCCTCAACGTCGTCGAGATCGACGCCGACGACCGGATCGCCAATGTCGTCGCCTACGACGTCGAGGATCTTGATGCCGCCCTTGCCGAGCTCGATGCCCGTTACCTCGTTGGCGAGGCGGCACCGCATGCCGCCACATGGTCGGTGGTCACGGGGACCTTTGCCTCGATGAGCCGCCGCGAATTCCCCGCGCTGGCACCCGACTGCACGACGGTCGACCATCGCCGGGTGGCGACATTCGCTCGCAACGAGCTGCCCGCATACATCCGCGCGGGGTGGGATATCGACCAGAACATCACCACGTATGTCGATGCCGTTCATCGGTTGAACGAACGCGGGGCGGTCGTTTCCTATGTCGCATATGGAAAGTCGCACGACGGCTTTGACGGCGAGTGGCACGAGGTCGCCTTTACGACGGTCGAAGGCGGCATGGTCAACCGCTGCGAGTTATTCAATGAGACAGACCTGGATACCGCGATCGCGAATTTCGACCAGCTGAGCCGCCCGGCATCGCGTCTGGAAAATGCGGCAACCCAAGTACGCGAGCGTCTGCAAGCGTGTTTCGCGACCAGCGACTGGGGCGCGATGTCCGAGATCCTGGCCGAAGACATTTCGACCGACGATCGCCGTCGGGCGGTGAATGCCGGCATACGAGAGGGCCGTGAGGCCGTACTCGAAGAGATGTCGGCAACGCTGGCGATTGGCGTTGAAAGCTTGACGTCGGATGTCATCGCCATCCGTGGCGACCGGCTGGCGCTCTGTCGCACCCAAACTTGGGGGCGCGACCAGCGGCCAGAGGCGTTCCACACTGATGTTTTCGACATCGTTGAGATCAATACCGAAGGGCAGCTCACGACCCGGATCATCTTTGATCTCAACGACTTCGACGCTGCCATTGATGAGCTCGACCGTCGATACGTCGCTGGTGAGGCCGCCAACCACTCCCATATCTGGTCGCTCGTTACAGGGGCCTTCGCAGCGCTGAACCAGAGGAGAATCCCTCCGACGACATCCGACTGGGCGAGCATCGACCACCGACGGCTCGCGCCAATCGGTGCGGGTGATCTAGCCGCGTATCTCCGTGCAACTTGGGAACTCTCGCCGCGGTCCCGCATCTACATTGAGGCTGTGCACCGGCTCGGCGATCTCGGCGCGGTTGTTACTCACGTGGCGATCGGGACCTCACCGGACGGTTTCGACGCCGAGTGGCGGGTGACCGATGTTGTGATGTTCGACGGCGACCGGATCAACCGCAGCGAGCTATTCGACGACTCAGACGTGGCCGCCGCACTCGGTAGGTTCGAGGAGCTTCAGCCGAAGGCGTCGCGGCTGGTAAACGCGGCTACTCAAACCCACAAGCTCGTGGAAACGTCCTTTGCGGCGCGAGATTGGGATGCGATAGCCAGCGTCCTCGCTGACGACATTTCCAGCGACGATCGTCGCAGAACGGTGAATTCCGGTAAGCGAGAAGGCCGTAAGTCCGTACTAGAAGAGCTATCGGCAACGGCAGATGTTGGCGTCAAATCCATGACGTCGGATGTCATCGCTACCCGAGGCGACCGGTTGGCGCTCTGCCGTAGTCAAACCTGGGGCCGCGACAAGCGACCAGAAGCCTTTCACAATGACTTTCTCGACGTCCTCGAACTCAACTTAATCGGAAGGGTGTCGGCGCGGATTGCGTTTGACCTGGACGACTTCGACGCGGCCATGGCGGAGCTAGATGCGCGCTACCTGGCGGGCGAAGCGGCCGCGTACGCTGGCCCGTTGTCGGTGATGACCCGGGCCTACGCAGCGCTCAATCGGCGCGAGCACCCAGCGACGACATCGGGTTGGGTGAATATCGACCACCGGCGGGGCATTTCGTTTCCCCCAGGGCATGTGTCTACATTGCTCACTAACTGGCTCACCACCCCTGACCTATACAACTACATCGCAGCGGTGCACAGGCTTGGTGACCGCGGGAGTGTGGTCACGTCTGTGACGCATGAAACCTCACGAGAAGGCTTCGAAGCCGAATGGCGCGATATCTGCGTCTTTACAATCAACGGTGAGCTGATCGACCGCTTAGAAGTCTTCGACGAGGCAGATCTCGACTCCGCGCTTGCCCGCTTCGATCAGCTGAGCCGGCCCGCATCGCGGCTGGAAAACGCCGCAACCCGGGTGTATGACCGCTTGGGCGCCTATTTCGCGGACCGAGACTGGACTGCGACGGCGAACGCCATGGCGGAGAACGTGATCGACGACGACCGTCGACGCACGGTGAACGCGGGCATCCGGCGCGGCCGAGCTGTCGAAGTTGCGAACAGCAAAGCCACAGCCGAGATCGGTGCCGAGACGATCATGTCAACCGTCATCGCCACTCGCGGAGAGCGCCTCGCGTTATGTCGATCCTCCATCCTCGGGCAGGGCCGGCAATCTGGGCCATTCCGTATGGACTTCCTCAGCGTTCTCGAGAGTGACGCCAAGGAGCGCTTGGCAGCCCACGTCGCATTCGAGCTTGACGACTTCGACGCCGCGATGGCCGAACTCGACGCGCGCTACCTCGCCGGCGAAGCGGCTGGTCAATCCCGGACCTGGTCAATCATTGCGAGCAGCTATGCGGCGCTGAACCGAGGTGAGCCGCCGCTGACTACCCCGGATTGCGTCAACATCGATCACCGGCGGGAGACAGCGTTTGGGCCGGACGACCTGAGCGCCTACCTTCGGGCCGGGTTGGAAATCGACCCAAACATTCATATCTATGTGAGAGAAGTCCATCGGCTGAACCCTCCCGGCGCAGTCATCACTTATGGGGCCTACGAAACGTCCCAAAGGGGGTTCGACGCGGAGTGGTGCGGGATCGCGGTCTTCACAATCGAAGGCAACCTGATCAACCGCACCGAGGTATTCCACGAAGCCCAGATCGACGCCGCGATCGCGAGATTCGAACAACTCGGCCAGCCCGCGCCACGGCTGGAAAACGCTGCCAGCCGAGTGGGTAACCGATACCTAACCTGCTTCGGGGTCGGCGACTGGCAGGCCATGGCGGCGATGCTGGCCGAAAACTTCACCAATGACGATCGCCGTCGGGTGGTCGGCGCGGGAGTCCAATATGGTCGGGACGCGCAGACCGCGGACATGCAGACGGTGGCCGACCTGTGGACACGAAACGTGACGTCGACGGTCATAGCGATCCGCGGAGAACACCTCGCGCTCATGCGGCTGCGCTTTTCTAACTCGGAGCAAGGGCCGGATGCGTTTCTCACGGAGACGCTCGGGGTCCTCGAAATCGATGCCGACGAGCGGATAGCTGCGGTCGTCTTCTTCGACGACGTAGCGGCTGCCTTCAACGAGCTCGAGGCCCGTTATCTCGGCGGTGAAGCGGCCGCCCATGCTCGCACGTGGTCGGTCATCGCCGCTGGCTGTGCCGCACTGAACCGTCACGAACTACCCGCCACCACAGCCGGTTTCGCCAGTATCGACCACCGCCGAGGGGCGGCTCACGCCCCGGGTGAGCTGGTTGACTACGTCCGTGCCGGGTGGGAACTCGACCAGAAAATCCGCACCTACCCCGAGGCGGTGCATCGGCTGAGCGATCTCGGAGCGGTCTACACCCATGTCGCTCATGGAACCTCGCGCGAGGGCTTCGGCGCCGAATGGCGAGGGATCAGCGTGGTGACTGTCGATGGTGACCTGGTCAGCCGCTCCGAAGTCTTCGACGAAGCGGACGTTAAGGCCGCGATCGCGCGGTTCGAACAACTCAGTGAGCCATCTCCTCGCCTAGAAAACGCTGCGAGCCGGACCTACGAGTGGATCAAGTCGGCGTATGCGGCTGGTGACATGCACTCGATCGCCGAGTTGCTCGCCGATGATGTTTGGACCGAGGACCGTCGCCACGTAGTCAACGCCGGCCTACGTGAAGGCCCCGACGCCGTGATCGCCGAAATCTCGGGACTACACGAGGGCGAAGTCGACGTAATGACAGAGGTGGTCGCGACCCGCGGCGATCGCCTTGTCCTCAGCCGCATCCGAAGCTCCCTGCACGGGGACGGAGCTGAGGGATTTCACTCAGTCGGGCTCGACGTCCTCGAGATCAACGCCGACGGCCGGGTGGCAGCACGCATTGTCTTCGACCGGGAAGATATCGACGCGGCATTCAGCGAGCTCGATGCCCGATACCTTGCAGGAGAAGCGGCCGCCTACGCGCGCACTTGGTCTGCGATATCAGGAGCTTACGCCGCGGTCAACCGGCGCCAACTACCTCTGATGACACCGGACTTCGCGGATATCGACCACCGGCGAGGGGCGGCGTGGGCTCCCGGCGAACTAGTCGAATTCCTCCGTAGCGCGTTGGATCAGACGGCGGAGCTGACCATCCGGATTGCAGCGGTGCACCGAGTGAGCCAACTGGGTGCGATCGTCACCCACGCTGCTGCCGGAACCTCGCCTGAGGGCTTCGAAGCCGAGTGGCGTGAGATCTGCATTGTGGTAGTTGATGGCGAGAGGCTCAAACATTGCGAGGTATTCGACGAGGTCGACCTCGACGAAGCGATCGTCCGCTTCGAGGAACTGCACCGGCAAAGGCGACGGTTAGCAAATGCGGCCAGTCGGGCACATGACCGCTTCTTCGCGCACTTCCAGGCCCGCAACTGGACGGCGATCGCCGAGGTGCTGGCGGATGACGGATTTATCGACGACCGGCATGACGTGGTGAATACCGGGTTCTGGGACGGTCGCGACACCGTGATCGCAAACTTGCGAGCCTTAGCCGAGGCCGCACCGGCAACCTGGACTGTAATTGCAACCCGCGGCGAACGCCTCGCCCTCACTCGTATCTCTTCCCCGAGCCGCGACATAGAGCATGGGGAGTTCAGCATCGAGATGCTCATCGTCGCCGAGATTGACACCGGCGGGCGGATCGTGGCGCAGATCTCATTCGACGCCGAGGACGTCGACGCCGCCTTCGCCGAACTCGAAGCTCGGTACATCGCCGGCGAAGCGGTCACCCACGCGCGGACGTGGTCGCTGGTCACGCAAGGCCACGCTCAGTTCAATCGGCACGAACTTCCCACGATGACGCCGGACGTGATTTACATCGACCATCGACGGGGCGTGACGATCGAGGGCGCCGATCTGGCCGCAACTGTTCGCGCCAATCTGGATCTTCTTCCGCAGGTACACGTCTACGTCGAGAGTGTGCATCGGCTGACCGAACTCGGAGCCGTCGCCACGCAAGTGGTTAAGGGGACTTCACAACAAGGCTTCGACGCCGAGTGGCAAACGATCACCATCTTCACCTTCGAAGGTGACCTGCTCAGCAGCTACGAAACCTTTGACGAGACGGAGCTCGATGCCGCGCTCGCGCGGTTCGAGCAACTTGAACCACCCGCGCCGAGGTTTGAAAACGTGGCAACCCGTGCTGATCAACAGTTCTGGGGGTACATCGCGGCAGGTGACTGGAAAGCCCTGGGGGCGATGCTGGCTGATGACGTGGCCAATGACGACCGCCGGCGGACCGTGAATGCCGGCATTCGGCGAGGCCGAGATTCTGACGTCGCAAACATGCGAAGCCTTTCCGAGATCGGGGTCACCCACGTCGCATCGACCATCATCGCGACCCGCGGCGAAAGACTTCTCCTCAGACGTACGCGATTCTCGCTGGACGAAGGGCCCGAAGACTTCAACGTCGAGCTGCTCTGCATTGTCGAGCTGGATGCCGAAAACCGGATTGGGACACGCATCCTGTTCGATCCCTACGAATTAGACGCCGCATTCGAAGAACTCGATGGGCGCTACCTCGCAGGCGAGGCGGCGGATGAAGGGCACACGTGGTCGCTCATGGCGCAGACATACGCGGGGCTCAACCGGCACGAGACGCCGGCGACCACGCCGGATTTCGTCAACATCGACCATCGGCGCGGCATAACGTTCGAGCCGGGCAACATCGTCCCGTATGTCCAAGCCACGTGGGACGTCGCGCCCGACCTCAAGATGTGCATCGAGACAGTGCACCGGCTGACAAACGCTGGAGCCGTCATTACACATACGGCATACGGCACCTCTCAAGACGGCTTCGACGCGGAGTGGCGAGAGATCGTCTTCTTCACATTCCAGGGCGACAGGGTCGATCGCTGCGAGATGTTCGATGATGTAGACCTTGACGCCGCGCTGGCGCGGTTCGACGAGGTCACCGCGACCAGGCCTGTCGGTGACTGACACTGCGCCGCAACGACAACCGCTCTATCTCCTGGCGGACAGTCAGCTGCTCTTCTGGAAACGGCGCGACGGGCTGCTCCTCGAGCAGGCCATCGACGGATTAGCCCGAGGCAACCCGCTGAGCGCCGCCTATCTCGGCGCTTCCAACGGAGATCGTCCGGAGTTTTACGGCATCTTCGAAGCGGCGATGGATGCAGTTGGAATCACCCATCGCCGCATGATCGATTCATCGTTCGGCCCAGACGATCGCACCTCCCTAGCGAGTGCCCAGTTGATCGTCCTCGCGGGCGGCGACGTGCGCCTCGGCTGGGACACCTTCGAGAAAACCGGCATCAAAGAGGTGATTCTGGACCGGTACGCCCAAGGCGCACTTCTGGTGGGCATTTCGGCCGGCGCGGTCCAGTTGGGACGCTTTGGGATCGTCGAGACGCCGACGTCTCTCGCGACCGAGCCGCTCGGCATGTTCGATCTCGTCCCCTGGGTGATCGACGCGCACGATGAGGCCGGCGAGTGGGCGCGGCTGTCGCGGACGGTCGAAGTGCTCCAGGGGGCGGTCAACGGGCTCGGAATCCCGTCCGGTGGCGGAGTCATCGTGCACCCAGACGCCAGTATCGAGGCCCTGCGTCGTCCCGCGCATCAGATCCGTTTCCAGAGCGGCCGGATCACCCGCTCGCTGTTGCGCGCCGACGGTCCCCCGGCCGCCAATCCGTCCGCTCCAGCCTGCGGGTGACGGTTGGCCGCGCTAGTAGTGACTTTCGGCCCGAGTGAGGGACCTCAGTCCGGGTCCAGAGTGAACACCATGCCAACTGCAGCTCGACTGACCTTGAACAGAGCAGCCCTCCTCCTCGCAGATTTGGCCCCGCGCCGGCTACTGGTCGGGGCAATCGGTGCGGGCGCGATCAGCACCACGCTTCTATGCGCGACCACGGCAACCGCCTCGGCCGATCCGACGCCTCGACCCGCCAACTGCACGGCGGCGGACGTGGCCGGTGTCGCGGCAGGTGTGGCCGCGGCGCTCTCGACGTACCTGTTCACCCATCCGGACTTGAACGGCTTCTACACCGACCTGCAGGACCGGCCAAAAGATCAGATCCGTGACGACGTGCAGCAATATTTCAACGCCAACCCGCAGGAGCAGGCGGATCTCGAGAACATCCGTCAGCCGCTCGCCGACATCAGGCAACGTTGCCAGTGGACCCCGCTACTCGGGCAGAGCGGCGCAACTCCCTGAGCGATCTGGTCGGGCCCATAACCATGTTGCGGCCCTCAATTCGCCGCCGGTGAGAACGAGGAGGTCCCGATGAATGCCAGGGTACGGTCTTGGACCACAGGAGGCATGGCAGTCTTGGCGTTTGCCGCGATCCCCGAAACCTACGCCGTGGTGCAGCCGCCCGGAGTGGCGAACGCAGATGTGTGTGCAAGCGTCGGCCGGCGTGTCTCGGTGAGCGGGTGCACGAATGTTGCCGACACGGTCAACGCCAATATCCCACCACCGGACGCCTACGCGCCGCTACCGCAAGACTTTCCGCCGCCACCGCCGCCAGTGAATGTCTGCGTCGGGGGCGGTCGGCGAATCCATGTGAGCGGGTGTTTCTGAACTGCGTCCCTGACGATCACCGCGAAGATGTACCTCGACCGCGCTTCCGGTGCGCGGCCAGCACGTCGGCATTCGCCAGCGTTTGTGCCTCAGCGGCCAGCGTGGATGCCCGGTTCGCGTAGGCGATCGCCTCGTCCTCGTTAATTGCTTCCTTGGCATGCGCCGCCGCCAAATACCGCTTGGCCTCTTGGATTCGGGTCTGCGCCTCGGCGCCGACGCTCTCGCCATGCCTGGCGACGTAGTCGGTGATCTGACGCAGCCGGGCGTCCGCGGCCGACAGCGCCTCCCCCGATGAATCGTCGGGACCCTCAATCCCCCGCTGCCCGCCGCGGCGGGCGGCGCGGCGGCGGCGCGCGCGATAGAGCGCGAGAAACACTACGACTACGGCCACGACGACAATCAGGCTGATTGCGATCATCAGCCAGATCGGCTTCGGCGAGCTTGCCGACTTGTCCAATCCGTCGGCCGCAGCGACCGCGGCGCCGCTCCAATCCTTGGCGCCCACCGCGGGTTCAATTCGCTTGCTGCGCAGGCTGTCCAGCTCGGCATCCGTGAGGCCGGGCACCTGCGGCGGCACCGATAGGGTGTAGAGCTTGGTGTTCGTGGCGACGGACAGCAGCACGTCGCGGCCGCCCAATCCGCTTGCGTTGCGGGTTCGGTCGGCCCAGTTCTCCGGTTTGAACCTGGAGAAGTTGTCGACGTAGACCACCCACAGCTGAATGTGCCGATCGCGGTAGAGCCGGTCGATCGCCGAGCTCACCGCCGCCCGACCGGGATCCGTCAAGACTCCGGCGCTGTCGGTGATGTGATCGGTGAGCTTGGACGGCGGCTGCGCGCTGGCGGGGGCCGCCAGCAGCAGCCCCGCTGTGAGGACGGTCAGGAAGGCATGAACCAGGCGAACGCCGCGCATACGGGTAATCTAGCCGTCGCCCGCCAACAGGGCGGATACTGCCGCTCGCGGAAATAATCAGACCGAGGAAATCGCTGGGCAACGACCGCGTGCGCTGGCATGGTGGCGATTCGTGCGGGTGTGGCTGAGTGGCTAGGCAGCGGCCTGCAAAGCCGTACACACGGGTTCGAGTCCCGTCACTCGCTCGACCAAAGCCGGGTCAGTCCCCGAGCTGCGCTGTTGCCCTGAGATCGGGACCGGCTATGCCTCTGCCGTCACGGCGTCGAGGTAGAACCACCGGCCGGCGCGACGCGCGAAGCGACTGCGTTCGCGCAGTGTGTCGGCGCGGCCGGCGGACTCGTACCGGGCCGTGAATTCCACCTCTCCCCAATCGTCTTGCGGGCCGCCCGCGACCGTGTCGATCACATCCAGACCGATCCAGGTGCTGCCCGGGTCAACGGTCACGTCGGACGGCCGCGTGCGCGGGTGCCAGGTGCGAAACAGGTAGTCGGCGTCACCGCGGGCGAACGCCGAATACCGCGATCGCATCAATTCCTCGGCGGTGCGGGCCTGTACCTCGCCGTGGTGGAGCGGCTCGCAACACGCGCCATAGCGCTCGCCACTGCCGCAGGGACACGGTTCGTTCATGTCATGCGCCACCGTCAGCTCGCACACCGAATTCAAAGGTGAAGTCATGGCCGCAGATGCAAATCCGGTCACCATCGGCCAGCGTCGCGCTGCCGCGAATCCGCTCTCCCCCTAAGTCGACTCCGTTGGCTGACTGGAGATCCGTGATGACGAAGCTATTTCCGGTGTCGACGATCACCGCGTGAAAACGGCTGACGGTGTCGTCGTCGAGAACGATGTCATTGTCGGGGAGACGCCCAACTTTCGTGGCCGTTCCGCGCAGTCGATAGCGACGCCCCGCGGAGTCGCGCAGATGGGCAACGGCGCGCTCGCGGCCCGGTTCGGTACGCCACTGGAGGGTCCCCGCGGCGCGCTTAGCGGTTGCGCGCGCCGCGTGCTTCACGTCCAGCGGCTCCTGGTTGAGGACCCTCTGATGCAAATTGCGCAGGGTAGGCCCGGGATCGATGCCCAGATCGTCTGCGAGCACAGTCCTGAGCCGCGCGTATGCATCAAGTGCGTCGTGTTGGCGGTCGGCCAGGTAGTAGCCGGCTATCAACTGCGCCCACAGCGGTTCTCGATAGGGATGCTCGGTCACCAGCGCTTCGAGTTCTCCAATGATCGAATGGGCTCGCCCACAAGCTATCTCAGATTCAGCCCACGCGGTCAGTGTCACCAGCCTGTCCTCCGCCAAGGCGGCGGCGAAGGCATCGACGAATCGGAAGTCGCGCAGATCGTCGAGCACCGGGCCGCGCCATTCGGCCAGCGCGGCCGATAGGTGACTGCCGGCCTGCGCGAACCTGCCTGCGGCAGCGGCCTCAATCCCTGCCCGGTGCGCGGTGGCGAAGCGGCCGAGGTCGCACGCCTCGTCGGGCACGTTGAGCCGATATCCCGGCTGGGCACGAACCAGAACAGTGCCCGGGTCCACGCCGGCGTCGCTCACCAGCCGGCGGAGTCGGGAGACGTGCGCGTGCAAGCTCCCCCTCGCCTCGGGCGGTGGGCACTCCTGCCACGCCGCGTCGATCAACGCGTCGATCGAGACGGTTCGATTCCGGTTGATCAACAGCATCGCCAGCACGGCCCGCTGCTTGGCCGGTCCCAGTGGTAACTCGGTGCCGTCGGCGATCATCTGCAACGGCCCCAACACCCCAAACCGGAGAGCGTTCTGAACCATCGCGGTAGCAATCCCTTCTGCTCGGGGGCTATTCGAACTCATTGTCGGGTGCCGGTCCGCGACGTCACCACAGGTACACGCGCGCGCTGCTGCCCCCGACGCACGTGATCCAGCTTTCTCCTGGGTGCTGCTGGCAATGCATGAGGAAGTTCGACCCCGTGCACAGTGCCCCGGGCACGGTCTTGCAGTCGACGGCGCCCGGCGCCGACACAGCCCGCGGTAGCGGGCTTGCGTTGCCGTATTCAGCCCAGTACGACGTCAGCACGCTGTTGGCGAAAAGGCATGAGGTTTCGGGAGTCCCGCGTCCGGCGCGAGTGCCGAACCCCGTTCCCGTCGGTAAGGAGAAGCCCTGGTCGCAGGATTGATGCAGGCTGCTCAAGTCGGGTCCAGTGATCAGTGGAGGCTGGACGGCGCGCGCCGGCGGCGTCTGCTGTTGCGCAGTCGGTCCGTGGGCGAGGATGCCGATGGCCACCCCGATGCCCGCGACAATCAGGGCCGCCGCGACCCCGATCACGGTCGGCAGCACCCAGTTCCGCCCGCGTTCGCTTGATCGGCGATCACGAACCTCCCCGGCGGTGAATTGCTCCGTCGGGACGCCGGACGGCACAGGGACGGCTGTGTACGGTCGAGTGCCCTGTCCATCAACCGAAGTACTTCCCAACGCGCGCTGCGCTGCGCGGGCGAGGCCGCCCGCTGTCGCGTACCGCTCGTCGGGGTGTTTGGCCATGCCGCGAGCGACCACTTCGTCGAGCGCCTCGGGGACGCACCGATTCGCCACGCTCGGTCGCGGTGGCGGCAAGGCGAGGTGTGCCGCCACCAAGTGCTCAAGACTGTCACCGGCGAACGGGGCGTCTCCGGTCAGCGACTCGTACAACACGCATGACAGAGAGTAGACGTCGACAGCGGGTGTGGGCGCCTTGTCGCTAAACCGTTCGGGCGCCATGTAATTCAACGTGCCGATCTGAGTGCCCACCGTCGTCAGCCGCGGGTCGGCCATGGTCTGGGCGATTCCGAAGTCGACCAGATACACGAAATCGGCAGGCGTAACGAGGATGTTTTGCGGCTTGACGTCGCGATGGATCAACCCCTCGGCGTGTGCGGCGTCCAGCGCGTCAGCGACCTGCCCGATGATGGCCACCGCCCGTGCGGGCGCCAGCGGTCCCTCCGCGATGAGGTCGAGAAGAGTCTGTCCCTGCACAAGGCGCATGTCGATGTAGAGGCTGCCGTCGATCTCGCCCCAGTCGTGGATCGGAATGACATGCGGTTCTTGCAGCATCGCCGCCGCCTGGGACTCGCGCTGGAACCTCGTCCGGAAGGTGGTGTTAGCTGAGAGCTCTTCCGCGAGCACCTTGAGCGCGACGGTTCGCCTCTTGCCTGTGTCGTAGGCCTCGTACACCACACCGCCGCCGCCCCGGCCGATCCGGCGCTTGAGTTCGTACTTACCGAACGTCGTACCGACGCGCGCGTCCACCGCCATCCGCCTCGCTTCCTCGGGTACCGACGCAGTATCTCCCCTGGCGGCCGAGCGATGCACCCGTTTGCCGCAAAGGCATCGCGGCGGGGTCGGCGACCCACGCAAGGTGGGCGCAAGAAAAACGCAAGGCGTCCGCCGCAGCCTTTTCCGTGACCGGGCAGCGCAGCCCAGCGAAACCACGGACTGTTCGACCAGAGGAAACGAAGATGGCAAGAACCTCAACGCGGCGGAGCCACTGCACCAGGCTAGGACGAAGGATGAAGCTGACGACGGCCACGCTGATGACATTGGCGGCCGCCACGGCGACGAGCCCCCTCGCGCCGACGGCACACGCCGAGCCCGATAACTCGCCGGCGATGGCTGCCCACGGCGTCGAGGCCGAGCTCGGGGCCGTCCCCTGGTCTCAGGTCGGACCCGGCTGGATGCTCGCCATGTGGAGCCCAGCACCCGGGCTGCGTCCTGGCGAGTCACCGCCGCCTGGCTCACCCACCCGCCAGGCATCCACCACGACGCTGTACCTGGTCGACCCGGCGGGCGGCCGCTACCCGATCACCACCTTCCCGCCCCCGGGGGACGGCCCGAACCCGTCGTTGGTCGACTGGTCGGGAGACGGGACCCGGGCGCTGTTCTCGACCGAGGAGAAGGGCCGGACGGTCATCACCGAGGTCGACCTGCGTAGCGGCACGAAGACCTCGTTCACCGTCGACGGCACCCACCCATCCCTTCGCTACACGCGACCCGATGGCAAAGCGCTGCTGCTGTACCGGTCGACGGTCTCGGAGGGTCGCTCGCTCGAACGCGTCGACCTCGCCGGTAACCATCAATTGAGCTACCCGATCAGTCAGGACTTCGAGGGCTATCTGTCCACGCCGGACGGCACCCAGCTGGTGATGGGGACGGCCTCCGGCCTGGCCCTGATGGGCAACGACGGGGTGGCCGGCGAGGCCCTGCCGATCGCCGGCCAGAAGGACTGCACACCGATGCGGTGGTGGGATCCAGGCGCGAGGATCGCGCTCACGCGCTGCGACGGCACGGGCGCGCCCCGGCTGTGGCTGGTGCCCATCGACGGCGGGGCGCCCACCGCCCTGACCGCGCCGAACAACGGTCACGGCCCCGATTACGGCGACTTGGACGCGTGGCAGCTGCCGGCCGGGACGTTCGTGCAGGCAGCGGGCGCGTGTGGCGTCGTCTACCTCGCCAAGCTCAACGACGATGGCACGACGTCGAAGGTCTCGGTACCCGAGGTGAAAGGCGACAGCGTCGTGGTCGTCGGTGTCAACGGTGGCGACCTCGACCTCAAGGCAAGGGCCGGGTGCGGAGGCGGCCTGGCGCTCATCGACTACAACCCAGCCGCCGGCACGTCAACGGTGCTCCTCGGGCCGACGGTCAACGGCGGCGGCGTCATCAATGCGGTGCCCTACCCCGGCCAGCGGTGACGAACGGAGATCGAGTCATGAACCGCATCCCATTCATTGCGATAGCCGCGACGGTGGCAATCGCCACGGCCGCACTGTCAACGGCGGGATGTTCCACCGCGACCTCCGGTGCGCCGACGGCAGCGACGTCACGGACGGCGACGCCGCTACCGCATCCCGTGACGTACGGGCCTCAAGTCGAGCTACCGTTCGGCGAGCTGATCAACCATCTCGCCGGAGTGGCGGTGGATGCCGCGGACAACGTCTACGTGCTCGACTCGCACTATGGCCGGGTGTGGAAGATGCGGGCGGGCACCAATGAACCAGCGCCCCTGCCGTTCACCGGTCTCGGCCAGGCCCTTGACGCGGCGGTAGACGCTGCGGGCAACCTCTACGTCGCCGACGGCTTTCACCACAGGGTGCTGAAACTGGCACCAGGCGCCGACTCCACCGTCCTGCCGTTTGGCGACCTCGACGTCATCGCCGGCGTTGCGGTGGACACCTCGGGCAACGTCTACGTCAGTGACTCGGGTAGCAAGCAAGTATTGAAGCTGGCGGCGGGATCCACGAGCCCGACTGCTTTGCCGCTCAACGGTATTGACCCGAGCGGGGTGGCGGTGGACACCAACGGCAACGTCTACGTCGTCGACTCCGACGGTAGACGCGTGCTGGAGCTCGCACCCACAACCGGGAGCCCAAGGGTGCTGCCGTTCAGTGACCTCAAGCAGCCCACCGATGTGACGGTCGACAACAGCGGGAATGTCTACGTCGTCGACTTCGGCGCCAACCGCGTGTTGAGATTGGATGCCGGCGCGAGCAGCCCGACGGTGTTGCCGTTCAGCAACCTCAAGAACCCGTTCAGTGTGGCGGTCGACCGCGAAGGCGACGTGTACCTCAACGACAGCTCCCATTTCCGCATCCTCAAGCTGCCGGCCCGCTGATGGCCGGCGTCATGAAGTGCGTGCCGGTGGCCGTCGCCGCAAGGGCCTAACCCCTTTTTCAGGGCCTTCGCGTGGTCGACCCGGCGTAGTGTTTGGCCATGAACGTCGCGGGCAGGGCACCGGACATTCGCTATGCCAAGAGCGGTGACCTGAACATCGCCTTCTTCGTGATCGGGGAAGGGCCCGACCTCGTGGTCGCACCCGGGTTCATCTCCCACCTCGAGATCATGTGGGAGGAGCCGTCTGTCGTTCACTTCTTTTCGCGGCTGGCCTCATTTAGGCGCGTCGTCACATTCGACAAGCGGGGCACGGGCCTTTCCGATCCGGCGGCCCATGCCCCGACGTTGGAAGAGTCCGTCGACGACCTGCGCGCCGTCATGGACGCGGCCGGATGCGAAAGCGCCGACGTGGTCGGCATTTCCGAAGGCGGCACGATGGCGATGCTGATGACAGCCAGCCATCCCGACCGCGTCAACTCACTGACGCTGTATGGCACCTTCACCCGGTTGCTGCGGGCGCCCGACTACCCACTCGGCGTCACAGAGGAGCAGCTGTCGAGATTGGTCGAACTCAGCGCCAAAGGCTGGGGTGAGGGCGTCGCACTCGGCGGATGGGCTCCGAGCCGGCGAGGCGACGCCGACCTGCGGCGGTGGTGGGCAAGGCTGCAGCGCATGGCCGCCAGCCCGGGCATGGTCCGAAACATCTTCGCGCTCTACCCGCGCCTGGACATCCGCGACATCTTGCCCACGATCCAGCTGCCGACGCTCGTGCTCCACCGGCGCGACGACCGGATGGTGAGTGTCGAGATGGGCCGCTACCTCGCCGACCGGATATCCGGCGCCAAGTTCGTCGAACTCGACGGAACCGACCACCTGTTCTTCACCGATGACGCCGACGCCTTGCTCGACGAGATCGAGGAGTTCCTCACCGGCGTCCGGCCGGCGCCTGCGGTCGAGCGGGTCTTGGCGACCGTGCTGTTCACCGACATCGTCGATTCCACGAAGCAAGCAGTCGAACTCGGCGATCAGCGATGGAAGGAGTTACTCGGCAGGCACGACGCCCAGGTCCGCCGCCAGCTCGAACGCTTCCGTGGTCGTGAGGTCAACACCACGGGCGACGGCTTCCTCGCCCGGTTCGACGGACCCGCCCGAGCGATCCGGTGCGCCATGGCGATCCGCGACGTGCTGCGCAGCCTGGGACTTGAAGTGCGGGCGGGCGTGCACACGGGCGAGGTCGAGCTGCGCGATGACGACATCAGCGGCATCGCCGTCCACATCGCGGCGCGGGTCGCGGCAGCGGCCGGGGCGGGCGAGGTGCTCGTCTCGCGCACCGTGGTCGATCTGGTCACCGGGTCGGGCCTCAGCTTTGCGGCTCGCGGGGAACACAACCTCAAGGGCGTGGCAGGAGAGTGGCCGCTGTTCGCGGTCGAGAACTGAGGTCGAAGGGCTTGCCGGTTTTCCCGTCAATTTCCGATGGGTGGTCGCCCGTTCGCCAGGCCACCGGGAAATGGGCCCTCGCCGGCACCACTGTCTCGTCGGGCACCGCGACCTTGGAGTCGGAGGTTTCGTCAGCAGCGTCGAGACCTCCGCCGTCCCGTTACAGGCCGGGCAAGCAGATAGGTGATCCGCCGCAGGTGTTCGCCGGGGAAGGATCTCCCTCGAGGATGTGCGCGCCGACCGGAATGCCGCCCTCGGTGCCCGGATGGCCGAGGCTGCCGCCGTAGTAGTGGTGGCACCTGTTCATGTCCCACACCACGTCTGGCATCGGCAGCGGGCTGCCCGGGCACCAAATGTAGCTGCACATCGCCAATTGGTTACAGATGCCAGTCGAGGGATCCGCCTGAGCGGTGCCTGTGCCCACTCCCAAACTGGCCAGCGTCACGGTGCCCGCCAACACCGCTCCGGCAAAGATGCGCTTCATGTCGTCTTCTCCTGGTCGTTGTGTCACCCGTGGCGGCAATCGCTTGGCCATCCCACAGATTCCGATTTGCTACCGTTCCCAACCTCCGTGCGCGTGCTACCCGCCACCACCACGGAATTCCTTGTACAAGGGCAGGGATGTTAGTCCGGCAATATGTGCGGACGGTTACTAACGTCGGTTGCTCATGTCGAATTCATAGGAACGAATCGCGGATTAGGCCGCCCGCGCAACAACCGCAGAATATCCGCGAAGGCCGGTCGTAGCTACCGGTCCGGTCGCCACCTGAGTGGTACGCGAACGGGGAACCAACCTTCAAAGATCGTGGTGGGCGAAGGGCTGTAGGGTTTGGGATACCACGCTTTGGGCACATCGCCGCCGTTCCAGTCGAACCAGAAGAACGGGATTTTGGCTAGCCACACTTCGAAGAACACCACCAGCAGGTCGCGGGCAATGTGCGATGCCGGACACCGGTGCGGGCCTCCCCCGAAACTCCAATTCCTCTGCGGGCCATCGAGTTTGATATCATGGCCGGACATATCGTCGGCCTCGTCGCGATGAACGAATCCGACACATAGCTCGACAAGTGCCCCAGCTGGAATCGTCGTTTCGCCGATTGTCACGCCGCGACTGGTGATCCGGGAAACGGTTTTCGCCCCACCGTCCAGCCGCAGCAGCTCCTCGACGAACCTGCGTTGCCGGTCCGGTTTTTCGCGTAGCTCCCGCTGCAGCATCGGGTTTCGCGCCAGTACCGCCAGTCCGGCCCTGATGGCGATCGCCGCGAAAATGAAGCCGCGGCCCACCGAGGCCATCAGCCCAAGGACTTCTTCATCGGTCAGCGGTTCGTTGGCGAGGAGGCTGATCACATTGGGGCCGCCCAGCGGGGCACGGCGCATCGCCGCCACCAATTGCGTGTTGACCGCGTCGGGTGCGGTGTGCGTCGGCAGTCCGCAGACCGTGACGAATGCCGCGCGCCAGACAACCTCGGCGACGCCCGCACCATCGCAGCGGTCTAGCTGTGTCACCACGGCGCCCACGCATTGTTCGATGATCGCGCGCACGGGCTTGAGCATGTCCCGCGAATTGCCCGGGGTGAACAACTGCTCGACCATGATTTTCCGGTACGGGCCGAACGGCGGATTGCCGGGCATCAGCTCGCCTTGACGGCTGGCGAATAGGTCACCGTCGCGCATGGCGGCGAGCACGTCGTCGCGCCGCCACAACACGTAGGTGCCGTCTGGTTGCCGCAGGACTCGTTGACCGGCCCGCTCCGCAGCGGCCAGCCACTCCCGGAAACCGTTGGCCGCTTCCTCGTCGGAACGCATGACTTCCAGCGCGGCGGGAGGGGCGTCGCTTCCCGACTCGTTCACCGCGCACCACCGACTCTCACCTTCGGCGGTCACTGCGACCCAAGCATCACCGGCGCCGCCTGGAACTCCGACGCCGAAAGTCTATCTTTGAGCCCTACCAACTGGCTCTTCGACGCTAGGTGTGGACTTTCCAGCCCGCTAGTGGGGTGGGCGCCGCCGGAGCGTTGGGGTCATTGAACTCGATGTACACGTCACCCTGGTTGACGGTGTCGTAGGCGATGTATCCGTGGGCGGTCTGGCCGTTGGCGACACTGCCCGAGCGCAGGGGCGGCGTCTTGTTGATCTTCTGGTAGTCAACCGTCAACGAGCCGCGTTCGACGTCCCGGTAAGGGTCTTGCCTCCACGGCGACGACGCGGCAGTGACGTAGGCCTCGCCGTAGCTGAATGGCGTGTCCGACTTGCCGACGATGGTGAGCTCGATGACGTTGCAACCCGCTCCGCTCGCGGTACAGCCCGAAACCCAGCTCACGTTGTTGAGCGTGACGTCGGCGGTCGCGGCGCTGTATTCCGTGACATGGATGGTGGTGCCGGCTTTGCCCGTCGGAAACGGCGACTGTTGGGGTGTCGGGTCGGCAGCGCCGAGCGGCGCCGTTGCGCAAGCCGTCATCGCGAGCAATGTCACGACCGCTGCGCTTACCGGAGTCGATATGGCCACCCGCAGACGATAGCGCGCGTTACGCGTGCGACTGGGCGCTATGAGCCTGCTGGATGGGCGACGCGATCCCGACGCCACGAACGACGTTGACATTGCCGATGTCGTCAACCATTACGCGGGCATCATCGGCAACCCGACGGTCAAGCCGATCGTCATCGGCCATTCGCGGTCGCGTAATGCGGGTTGTTGTCAACGGCTTTCGGTGACCAGTAACTCGACACCACCGTCGGTGACTTTGACACTTACGCAGGACAGATCGGTTACGACGACGTCGGCGTCCGCGAGTTCGGCGGCGCGGTGAGTGGTCGTGACGGCGAGCACTTGCGCCCCCGCGGCTCGGCCGGCACCGACGCCCGCCGGCGCATCTTCCACAACCAGGCACTCCCGCGCCTCGACGCCCAACGCCGCAGCGGCCTTGAGGTAGCTCTCGGGGTTTGGCTTGCCGTTCGATACATCTTCTGCCGCGATCAGCAACGTCGGGGCTGGGAGCCGCGCCGCGGCCAGGCGAGCAGCCATCAACGAGCGGGGCCCGGAAGTCACCGCGGCCCAGTAACTATGCGGCAGAGCATCAAGCAGTCGGCGCGCTCCGGGTAGCTCCAAGACACCGTCGAGATCAGCCAACTCTTGCAGAGCGAGTTGACGAGCTGTCGCTGCGACCAGGTCGTGCGGTGCTACGAATTGCGCGACAGTGTCCTCGGTGCGCCTGCCATGACAGACCTCTCGTACCACTTCGTAGTCGACGCCGTATTCGTTGGCCCATGTACGCCAGGACTGTTCGACTGTGGCGGTCGAGTCGATCAAGGTGCCGTCGATGTCGCACAAGATCCGCTTGCCGCGCAGCACCACCATAGGTGGCCACCCTAACGGGCACCCGGTCCAAGCATCGGGAGGTGTGTCGCTGCCCACACATCTGCCCGCCGACACGCAACCGGCGTGCAGCAGTTCGCCAGGCGCACGGGAAGATTTCGGTTTGCCCGCGACGATGGTGCCCGGCGGTGGCCAGACCGCGGTGAGCGGCGCACTCGCATTCGTCTGCGATCAGAACACCACGTCAGCGACCTCCGCCAATCAGCGTCGAGGAAAAGAGGTGTGGCGCCGTCGCGGATCGGTCATCTTTGCTAATACGCGGGTCTGGCGCTGTTGTAAAGGAGAATCAAGAAAAATTTAACCAGTTTTAGCACATGCCTTCAATTTGCATCGTGCTGATATCATGCGTTTAATCAAATTCTTTGCCTCCGCCTGTCGCTACCCAATGACGCCGCGTCGGGCTTTCGAAGCGTGCGCGACGAAAGGATTGTTGGTGTCGACAACCACCAAACGAGCGCAATACGAGTTCATCCATGAGATTTTGCAGCACGAAACCACAGCCCTGAACTTCACTTTGTCAGTACTGGAGAAGAGTTACAAATCCCACTTTCCTCGTCACTCCAGCAATATACGTGCCGTCCTGGGGGACGTGTGCAAGTATTTGCTGGCAGCTGATAATGGGCGCGAGCTCTATCAAGCGGCTGAAGAGGTGCACACACGATTCTTCACATCCGAGGGTGACGGGTCATGGTTCAGCGAGGGCTACTCGGCGTATAAGTCGCAACGCAAGCCGGTACAGGACTTCAACAATCTCGCCGACGCCATTAGCGGTAGCAAAGTCCTCGACTTCGGCAGCGGTCGCGGTCATTTAGCTGCGCTGATCGCGCGCGCCGGTTATAACTGCTACACCACCGATGTCATGGACTACCGCGGCCCGGAAGCTGGCCATCTACCCTTCCGGCAGATGGCGTCGCCTGTTGACGTCCCCTATGCGGACGACACGTTCGACAGTGCGATCGTCAAAACCGTGCTCCATCACGTTGACGAGCCAGATCTGATTCCACTGTTGATTAATTTGCGACGTGTTGCCCGGCGGTTGGTTATCGAGGAAGACACCTACGCCGTCGCCGCAGTCCCCCTGGGTGCTGCAGCGGGACAGACTGAGCTTAGCGAATTTAATAAACTGGATGAAAGCGATCAATTTCGGGCGCTTGTGCTTATTGATTTCTTTGGTAACGCCGTCGCGCAGGGCCTTGTCGATATGAACTTCGGCTGCCAATTTAAACGGATTAGCGAGTGGCATTCGCTCTTTGGCAGCCTGGGCTTCCGTGTCGTAGATACCGACGTGGTGGGCTTCCGCCCGGGCAATATCCACAAAGCCTGCCAGGTCCGCTTCGTCGTCGACCGCGACGAATTTTAAGGAAGACGCTATTTGGCCGGCCGTTCAAGCCCAAGGTGATCGCGCAGTGTGGGCCCGGCGTACTCGGTGCGGAATCGGCCGCGGCGCTGCAGGATGGGAACGACATGGTCGACGAACGTCGTAAGTTCGTGCGGCAACGTCGATCCCATGATGGTGAACCCGTCGACTGCGCCTGCGTCCTGCCACGCGGTCACATGGTCGGCCAGCTGCTCCGGCGTGCCGATGAAATGCGTCTGTCCCGCCAGTCCGCCAGTCACCTGCTTGGCGATCTCCCTCAACGAGGCCTCCGGCCGCGCGCGCGAGGCTGCAAAGAGCTGCTCGGCGCGGCTTGACGGCGCCGACCGCTCGGCCCAGAGTTCGGCAGGCAGCGGAACATCGGGATCGAAGCCGTCCGGGTCAAGCCCCGCTGTGTAAAGAGTGTTCTGCCAACGAAACTCGGGGTTCTCCAGGTCTTCGAGGCGCTGTGCGCGTGCTCGAGCTTCGGCTTCGGTACCGCCGAGTGTGATCATCAATGCGGGCAGCACCAGCACCTGATCGGGCTTTCGTCCTAGGGCCGCGGCCTGTTCGTGAAGGTTGGCTCGGAAAGCGACCGCCGCCTCAAGTGAGGGCGGTCCGGAGAAGACCACTTCGGCGTATCGCGCGGCAAGCCCAACGCCTGCGGCAGATTGTCCCGCTTGAACGAGTACCGGATGCCCCTGCGGGCTGCGCGGAAATGGCTGGACGCCCTCGACGTCGTAGTACTTGCCGTGAAAGCGCGGCGCGTGCAACTTGGCGCGGTCTGCCCACACGCCGCGGTCGCGGTCGCCGATGACCGCGTCGTCCTCCCAGCTGTCCCAGACGTGGGTGACGGCGTCGACGAACTCGTGGGCCTGCGCGTAGCGGTCGGCGTGCTCGGGATGGAATCGCTCACCGAAGGCGGCGGCGGCCAGCGGAGTGACGGTGGTGACGATGTTCCAGCCGGCGCGGCCGCCACTGAGGTGATCGAGCGTCGCGAAGCGGCGAGCCAGCTCCCACGGCTTGCTGTAGGTCGTCGAGCCAGTCCCGATCAGCCCGATGCGATCGGTGACTGCTGCCTGCGCCGAGAGCACCGCTATCGGGTCGAACTGCGTCTGAGGCAGGTACGTGGCGCGATATTCGGCGATGGCGATGTTGTCGGCCAAGAAGATCGAGTCCATCAGCCCGCGTTCGGCGATGCGCGCGATATCCGTGTAATAGGACAGACCCAGCACATTGCGTACATCGCCGTCGACGACACGCCACGCGGCCTCGTGATAGCCGTTCGGCCAGATGAAAGCGTTGAAGTGCAAAGACGGCGAGCTCACAAGTTCGACTCCTTCGTGCGAATGAATGCTTGCGAGACGGGCGTCGTGGCTATCAGTTCGTCACAGCCCTAGGCATTCTCATGACGCAACACGGCCGGAGGTTGAAATAGTCCTGTGCTAGCCGGATTGGGCGTGGGCGACATCACCCAACGTGGACGCGGTGGTGTCCGGCCGAGGCAGGGCTGGGCGAGATGCTCTGGTGGTAGGTCTTTCCGCGACTTAGCCCTACCGCCCAGCCAAACCAGCGGTAGCGCGCCAGCCCGGTAAGGAAAAGGTCGGCCACGCGTGAGGAGATCGCTTCGGTGACTAGCAGCAACGTGACGATCCTCGGGATCACGACGCGGCGCTTGCCGCGGCGAACAGCGGTGACCACAGCGCGGGATACCTCGTCGACCGTCAGCGGAGTCAGGTAGCGAAACGCCGGCGGCATGTCGGCCTCGTCGACCTCTTCGAGCAGCGTGGTGGCGGTCAGCGCCGGATAGATCACCGACACCTTGATCTTCGTGCCCGCCAACTCCTGGCGAAGTGCGTCGGAGAATCCCGACATCGCGTGCATCACCAGTCCGTAGGAGCCAAAGCGGGCGATGGCTTTGCGGCCCATGACCGACGACATGTTGACCACCGTGCCCGAGCCCTGCCGACGCATGATGGGCAGCACCTGCTGGGTCAGGCTGATCGCACCAAACAGGCTGGCCTGCATGGTTTGTCGGGCGTCCTCGGCGAATGTGGAAGACTCGACGGGACCGACTTTGGCAATGCCGGCGTTGTTGACCAACACGTCGATCCTGCCGAATCGGTCCATCGTCTTACTCACCACGGCGCTGACCTCCTGTGGGGACGTCACGTCGGTCGGCACCGCCAGTGCCTGGCCGCCCAGCAGGCGGATCTGCTTTGCGAGCTGTTCGAGCGGGCCGGCTGAGCGCGCAACCAGGACCACCGCGGCACCCCGCCTGGCGAACTCCAAGGCGATGCCCTTGCCGAGCCCTTTGGAGGCCCGGTGATCAGCACGACCTGATCGGTGAAGTCGCGTTTCATGTGATTCTCCTTTGGTGTAAATACAACATTCGGTTAGTTGGAACTTCCACTCCGCCGAGGGGTGGTTGTCAATCGGTAGGCAGGTCCCCCACCGTGCTGGCCAGCGCCTTGACCGCGTCCACTCCATGCGTCCCAAGCAGCGCGGTTGCCTGCTTTTGGGCTCGCCGCCAGGCGGGCATGACGGCGCGGATCTTCTTGCGGCCCAACGAGGTCAGCTCGATCTCCCGGATCCCCTTGGCGTCCGAAGACACCGCGGCCACCCAGCCTTGTTTGAGCAGCGGACTCAGATTGCGGCTGACCGTGGATCGATCCAGCAGCAACAGCTCGCCCAACCGCGCCGGCGAGCAGGGGCCGACCTTGCCCAGCGCCGCCAGTAGGTTGAGCTGAGCGATGCTCAGGCCGTGGACCTCCAACGCGCCGTCATAGAGACCGGTTATCGCCCGGCCGAGAAGTCGGGTGCGGAACGCGACGCAGTCACCGACGATCTCCTCCACCGGGGAAACACTCATAAGTGCCATTGTTGCATATACACCAATGGCCGGCAAGCGCTTCCTGTGTGCCGATCGAGTTCATCAAAGGAGCCCACTGCGGTCGCCATCCAGCTTCGGCTCAGGCCGGGTTCTTCACCGTTCCAGTCGGCCACCTGCTGGGCAATAAGTTCGCGGACCGACTCGAATAAGACTGTGCGGCCGTCTGCTTCAAATATGGCCTCGAGACGGCCGATCGCGGCAGCGGTTTCCGGTTTAAGCTGCGCCCAAGCGAACTCCGGTGATGGCCGCGCCTCGCGCAGCGGAGCCGATAGCTTGGCCGGTTTCGATATCGAGCGCCATGATGTGTCTGCCGAACGTCAACAATGACGCTTGGATCACGGCGTCGCGCAGCCAGCGGAGCCCTTGACGGACCCAACGAAGATCATTCCTGACCTGGATATGGTGAAGGTGATGTCGGCCGGCGAGGGCTGCTGGTCAGGCTTGCTAGCGCGAAATGGCAGGTATCGAGCCGTCGAACAGCCAGACGTCTACCCCATGGGATCGGCGGAATTGCGCGGGCAGCGCGCGCATACCATTGCGCCCTAATTCCGCTACGGTCGTAGTTTCGCCGGGGCCCCACCCGTGAGATGAAAGCCAATCACCGGGACTATCCGATATCGGACCGTAGAGAAACTCCGTCATCAGCAGGTCCCAGGCGGCCTGATCTCGATCATCGAGTCTGTCGTAATCGATGTCGTCATCTTCCCAGCGGCGGGTGAAGTACTCACCGATAATTCTGCTGCCGGGGGCCGACCACGTCGTAACATCGGAAAGCAGCCGATCGGCCTGCTCCCGGGAGAAGTACATCAGCAGGCCTTCGGCAATCCACACTGTTGGCTGCGTCGGGTCAAATCCTGCGGCGCGCAGTGGATACGACAGATCTTGGCGCAGATCAGCCACCACGGACACACGCGCGCAGTCGGGGACGGCTCCAGTGCGGGCAAGGACACGTTCTTTGAACTTCAGGACTGCCGCCTGATCGACTTCGAAAACTGTCGTGTCGTCGGCCAGACCCAGCCGGAAGGCGCGAGTGTCGAATCCTGCTCCAAGCAGTACTACTTGGCGACATCCCGCATCGATTGCGTCAAGAAGTCGGCGGTCGTAAAACGGAGTGCGCAGCGTGAAGTAGAAGCTGAAGAGCTCCCACAGCGCCGACGAACCGTCGTCCTGAGCGGGGCCAAGGCGCGGTAATCGGTTGCCGCTCGCGGATTCACTGCGCCTGGCAGCAGCGACGAATTCCATCGCTAGGGGGTCGGCGAATAGGCGATCTTGTCTCTGGGTCTCCTGGGCTCGGATGTATGCGATGAGCAGGCCGGTCCACCCCACACCGGTGGGAAGTTCATCGACACTCATTGGTCCTCCTTGATGCATGACGCCGGTCGCCGTGGTCACGTCCCGTGGAGTGGTGTAAGAGCATTCGCGTGTTCGCGTGAGGCTCTGCGGTTGTTCACTATGCCGTGAGAGCTGCTGTGGGGGCAATCGTTTCGGCGTTCTTGTCGCTGGCGTTGAGGAG
>NZ_MPNT01000035.1 GCF_001907675.1 Mycobacterium paraffinicum | reverse complement strand
GTGGTCGCCAGGCTGGAATGGCCGAGCAGCTCCTGCACCACCCGCAGGTCGGCCCCCCCTTCCAGCAGGTGTGTCGCCGCGCTGTGCCGAAGCCCGTGCGGGCCCATGTCGGGGGCGCCGTCCACCGCGGCGACCGTCTGGTGCACCACGGTGCGGGCCTGACGCACGTCGAGCCGCCGGCCCCGCGCCCCCAGCAGCAGGGCCGGGCCGGACTCGGCGGTCACCAGAGCGGGGCGTCCCTCGTCGAGCCAGGCGCGCAGCGCCTCGGCGGCCGGCATCCCGAACGGCACGGTGCGTTGCTTGTTGCCCTTGCCGAGCACCCGGACCAGCCGATAGCGGGTGTCCACGTCATCGATGTCCAGGCCGCACAGCTCGCTCACCCGGATTCCGGTGGCGTACAGCATCTCGACGATCAGCCGGTCCCGCAAGGCCATCGGATCCCCTTGTTGGGCACCGGATTTCGCGGCGGCCATCGCGTCGAGCGCCTGGTCTTGGCGCAGGACCGCCGGCAGCGTGCGGTGCGCCTTGGGCACCTGCAGCCGCGCCGCGGGGTCCCCGGCCAGCAGCCCGCGCCGCGCGGCCCACGCGGTGAACGCCTTGACCGCCGACGTGCGGCGGGCCAGCGTCGTGCGGGCCGCGCCGGCCGTGGCCCCGGACGCCAACCATGAGCGCAAGAGCGGCAGGCTCAGATCCTTCAGCCCGGCTCCGCGGTCGTCGAGGAAAGTGAACAACGAGCGCAAGTCACCCAGATATGCGCGACGAGTATGCGCGGAACGCAGGCATTGCAGTTCCAGGTACTCGTCGAATTCCTCGAGGATGGCCTCCACGCCTGCCACGTTCGCAGGCCGCCGGGACTCGAATCAGTCGACGCGCCGAAGCGTGTCCGGGGTGAGATCTTTCAGTGTCGGATAGCCGTCGACGGCCATGATCAGGTCCGCTTCGGCCAGCAGCGAACGCAGCACGTGCACGACGCCGTCGACGCCGCCCAGCGCCAGACCGTAGGCATATGGACGACCGACGCCCACCGCGGTCGCGCCCAGCGCCAGCGCCTTGACGATGTCGGCACCGTTGCGGATGCCGGAATCGAACAGCACCGGCAGCCCGTCGGCCGCCTCGACCACCCCCGGCAGGCAGTCCAGCGCGGGCAGGCCGCCGTTGGCCTGGCGTCCGCCGTGGGTCGAGCAGTAGATGCCGTCGACACCACCGTCCTTGGCGCGCCGGGCGTCGTCGGGATGGCAGATGCCCTTGATGATCAGCGGCAACGTGGTCAGCGATCGCAGCCAGGGCAGGTCGTCCCACGTCAACGGATTGCCGAACGTCGTGATCCACTGCAGCACGGCGGCTTGCGGGTCCTCCTCGGGCGGGCGCGGCAGGCCGGCGCGAAAGACCGGGTCGCTGGTGTAGTTGCTCAGGCACAGCCCCCGCAACTGCGGAAAGTTCGCCGTGCTGAGGTCGCGCGGACGCCAGCCGGGAATCCAGGTGTCCAGGGTGACGATGATTGCTTTGTAGCCGGCGGCCTCGGCCCGCCGCACCAGGCTGGCGGCGAGCTCGCGGTTCTTCGGCGTGTACAGCTGGAAAAAGCCGGGGGTGTCGCCGAACTGGGCGGCGACGTCCTCCAGCGGGTCTGCGGTCAGGGTGGAAACGACCATCGGGACGCCGGTGGCCGCCGCGGCGCGCGCGGTGGCCAGGTCGCCGTGGCCGTCTTGAGCGCAGATGCCGATGACGCCGATCGGGGCCATGAACACCGGCGACGGCAGCGTCAGGCCGAACATCTCGACCGACAGGTCACGCTCCGCGGCGCCGACGAACATCCGGGGCATCAAGCCCCAGCGGTCGAACGCCTCGCGATTGGCCCGCTGGGTGCGCTCGTCGCCGGCGCCCCCGGTGACGTAGGACCACACCGACGGCGACATCGCCCGCTCGGCCCGGGCCTCCAGCTCCGCGAACGCCATCGGCAGCGCGGGCGCGACCCCGCCCAGACCCTTGAAGTAGATCTCGTTCTGGTAATCGCCGAAATGCGCCATGGAAGTAGAGGATGCCAGCCGGCGATCGGACCGACGAACCCGCTAGGAGGCGCCGGCCTCGGCCTCGGCCAGTTCCTTCTTCCATTGCCGGAAGGTCTCTTCGGTGCGGCCGCGCCGCCAGTAGCCCGAGATCGACGACGCCCACTTCGCGTCCACACCGCGCTCCTTGCGGATGTAGGGCCGCAGATTGTGCATGACGCTTTGCGCCTCGCCGTGGATGAACACGTGCACCTGCCCGGGCAGCCACGGCGTGGTGGTGACCGCCTCGATCAGCGGGGCGTGGTCGCCGGCGCGGTCCTCGGGGACCAGATCGGCCCGGCCGCCGCGATAAACCCAATGCACCTCGACGCCTTCCGGCGCGGTCAGGGGAATCTCGTCTTCCTGGCCCGCCACCTCGATGAACGCCTTGCCGACGGCGTTGGGCGGCAACGCTTCTAGCGCCGCGGCCATGGCCGGTAGCGCCGACTCGTCACCGGCCAGCAGATGCCAATCGGCGGCCGGATCGGGCGTGTAGGCACCGCCGGGGCCCATCAAGAAGATCCGCTGGCCGGGCCGCGCCGCGGCCGCCCACTGGCCCGCGATCCCATGCTCGCCGTGCGTGACGATGTTCAGCGTGATTTGCCGGGCGGCGCTGTCGACGTGGCGCACGGTCATGGTGCGGACCGACGGCCGCTTCTCGGGGGGCAGGCCGGCGAAGCTGTCGAGGGTCAACGGCTGGGGCAGGTCATCGACATCGACGTCGTCGGCGACGAACGCCAGCTTGACGTAGGAATCGGTGAATTTGCTGGGCACGAAGGCGTCGAAGTCCTTGCTGCCCAGCACGACCGCGACCATGTGCGGTGTGAGCTCCTTGGTATCGACAACCTCGAAGCGCTGCAGAGGTCGACCCGCCACTTGTCCTCCCATCCCCGCCCGGCCCCCGTCGACTATACGAGCCGCGGCGTCGATGCTGCTTGGCCGCTCGCGGCCCGGAGAAGTCGCCACCTGCCCTCCTGACGGCACACCAACCCGGCCAGCTCGAGCATGGCCAGCGGCCCCAATACCCGCTCGGGCGCCAGCCCCGACGCGATCGCGAGCTGCTCGACGGTTGCGGCGCCGCGGCCCGGCAGCGCCTCGTACACCCGGCGTTCGGCGTCGCTCAGCCCGTCGAGCACGGTCGACGGGCGCGGTTCCTCGGCGGCCAGCTCGCCGATGCGGCCGATGAGCTCGACGACGTGGTCGGAGCGGGTGACCAGCTCGGCGCCGTCGCGCAGCAGCGCGTGGCAGCCGGCCGATGCCGACGACGTCACGGGGCCGGGCACCGCGGCCACCACCCGCCCCAGCGCCCGCGCCCACGCGGCGGTGTTCGCCGCGCCGCTGCGCAGCCCCGCCTCGACCACCACCGCGGCCCCGGCGACGGCGGCCACCAGCCGGTTGCGGGTCAGGAACCGGTGGCGGGCGGGTCGGACGCCCGGCGGGTACTCGGTGAAGAGCAGCCCGTGTTGGCCGACGCGATGCAGCAGCGCCGCATGGCCGCTGGGATACGGGATGTCGAGTCCCCCGGCGAGCACCGCCACAGTGACGCCGTCGGCGTTCAGCACCGCCCGATGTGCCGCGCCGTCGATCCCGTACGCACCGCCGGAGACGACGGCCACCTCCCGTTGCGTCAGCCCGACCGCCAAGTCCTCGGCCACCTGCTCGCCATACGCCGTCGCGGCCCGCGTTCCCACCACGGCGGCCGCACGGTAGGCCACCTCGTCGAGCCGGGCCGGACCCTGTGCCCACAGCACCATCGGGGCCGCGCCGCGCGCCTTGCCCGAGGCGCTCCCGAACGCGGCGAATGCCAGCAGCGGCCACTCGTCGTCGTCCGGCGTGATCAACCGTCCCCCGCGATGGGCGAGCAGCTCGAGGTCGGCTGCCGCACAATCGATTTCGCGCCGCGCCTCCGTGTGCCGCGCGAGAACGTCGTCGACCAGACCGCGGCGCACCCGGTCGGCCGCCTCCACCGGGCCGACGGACCGGACCAGGGTGGCCAGCTCGGCGCAGGGCGGCTCGGCCACCCGGGACAGGTATGCCCAGGCACGCAGGACGGGATCGTCGACCGCGGTCAGCATCGGGGCGCTCCGGGTTCCAAGGATTCGCCAAGGATCCGTTGAGGCCCATACGCGAATGTGTTGTCGTCGACCCCCATTCGCCATCGCCCGGCCGGCAACGAAGGGAGTGAACGATGATCGTCTGCCCGCCGACCCAGCTCGCGGTGCCCGCCCGCCCAACAAACCCCTGGGCGATCGCGGCATTCGCGCTGAGCCTGGTCAGCTGGTGCGGCCTGCCCATCCCGATCCTGAGCGGCGTCCTCGCGTTCGTCGCGTTGCGCGACATGGAACAGCGCGGTGAGGGTGGTCGCGCGATGGCGCAGTTCGCCCGGGCGTTCGCCATCCTGGTGACCGTCGCGATAGCGGTTCGCGGCGGGCACAACGACTGGTTGACCAACCCGTACTGGTGATTCGCGGCCGGCCCTCATCGCTGCGCCCCCGGCTGGCGGAAGCTGAGCGCAGCCGCGACCTCCTCGAGCCCCGGCGACACCCCGCCGGCCAGATCGGCCAGGCTCCACGCGACCCGCAAAGTCCGGTCCAGGCCGCGGATGCTGAGCGCCCCCCGATCCAGTGCCCTTTGCAGCGGAGTCATCGCCGCGTTGCCGAGGCGGAACTTCCGGCGCAACAGCGCCCCGCTGACCTCGGCGTTGGTGCGAAATCCGTACGGCGACCAGCGCGCGGCCGCGGCCGCGCGGGCCTGGGTCACCCGCTGCCGAACCTGCGCCGTCGACTCGGCTTCGCCGCCGGAGAACGCGCCCGCGCGCACCGAGTGCATCTGCACCCGCAGGTCAACTCTGTCGAGCAGTGGACCGGACAGCTTGCCGAGGTAGCGGCGCTTGGCGGCGGCGGCACACACGCAGTCCTGCGGCTCGGCGGGCGCGCAGGGGCACAGGTTGGCCGCCAGCACCAGCTGGAACCGGGCCGGATAGCAGGCCACACCGTCGCGTCGGGCAAGGCGAATTTCCCCATCCTCCAACGGGGTTCGAAGGGCTTCCAGCGCGCTGAGGCTGATCTCCGCGCATTCGTCGAGGAAGAGCACCCCGCGATGCGCGCGGCTGACCGCGCCGGGGCGCGCCATGCCCGAGCCGCCGCCGACGAGCGCCGCCACGGTGGAGCTGTGATGCGGCGCCACGAACGGCGGCGTGGTGATCAGCGGCGTCTCACCCGACAGCAGCCCGGCCACCGAATGGATCGCGGTGACCTCAAGTGACTCGCTCTCCGACAGCGGCGGAAGCAGCCCCGGAAGTCGTTGGGCGAGCATGGTTTTGCCTACACCCGGCGGCCCGGTGAGCATGAGGTGGTGCGAACCGGCGGCGGCCACCTCCACCGCGAACCGCGCCTGCGTCTGCCCGACCACATCGGACAGATCGATCGACGGTTCGGGCGGGGTGGACGCGGTGGTGATCCGGTCGTGCAGGGCGGCGGAACCGCTGAGCCATTTCTGCAACTGCCTCAGCGTGCGCACTCCCCAGACGTCGATGCCGTCGACCAGGCTGGCCTCGGCCAGGTTGTCGACCGGGACGACGACGGCCGGCCAGCCGTCGCGCTTGGCGGCCAGCACCGCGGGCAGCACGCCGCGCACCGGGCGCACTCGGCCGTCCAGCGAGAGTTCGCCTAGGAGAACCGTCTTCTCCAGGCGGTCCCACGGGTTTTTGCGCTGCGCCGACAGGACGGCCGCGGCCAGGGCGATGTCGTAGACGGATCCCATTTTGGGCAGCGTCGCCGGTGAAAGCGCGAGCGTTAGCCGCGCCTGCGGCCAGTCGTTGCCGCAGTTGGTGACCGCCGCCCGGACCCGGTCGCGGGATTCCTGCAGGGCGGCGTCCGGCAACCCCACCAGGTGAACGCCCGGCAATCCGGAGCTGATGTCGGCTTCGATCTCCACGATCTGGCCATCCACGCCGCGGACGGCGACCGAGAACGCGCGGCCCAGCGCCATCAGCCGATCCCTTGCAGGTGGGTGATTTCGGGAGTGCGCCGGCGCCCGATCCGCACCCGGATCACGTCGATGCGCAGCGCCGCCCAACGAACGTTCTGGTCCGCCAGCCAGAGCCCGGCCAGGCGGCGCAACCGGCGGACCTTGCGCTCGGTGACCGCGTACGCCAGCCCGCCGTAGCCGTCGCCGGTACGGGTCTTCACCTCGACGAACACCACCGTGCGGGTGGCGTCGTCGCAGGCGACGACGTCGAGTTCGCCGTAGCGGCAACGCCAGTTGCGTTGCAGGACACGTAATCCCGCCCTCGTCAGGTGGTCCACGGCGAGCGCCTCACCCAGCGCGCCGAGCTGGACCCGGGTCATCGTCGTTTCGGTCGTCATGCGGCCACTGTGCGGGCCGGCCCCGACATGGCGGGCCACAGCGGCGCGTGTGAACCGTTCGCAGCGGCCGGTTATCCCCAGTGCCGCGTTCATCCACAACCGGCCGAATACGTCTAGCTGATGCGGTCGGCTCTGGTGTAGATGTTCATCGAGTCCTCGCGCAGGAAGCCGACCAATGTGATCCCCGACTCCTCGGCCAACGACACCGCCAACGACGACGGCGCGGACACGGCGGCCAGCACCGGAATCCCGGCCAGCACGGCTTTCTGCGTCAACTCGAAGGAGGCCCGGCCACTGACCAGCAGTACCGAGCCGGCCAGCGGCACCAGCCGCTGCTCCAGCGCCCAGCCGATGACCTTGTCGACGGCGTTGTGCCTGCCAACATCCTCGCGCACCGCGAGCATGGTCCCGTCGACCCCGAAGAGGGCGGCGGCGTGCAGCCCGCCGGTGCTGTCGAAAACCTTTTGCGCCGAACGGAGTTGGCCGGGCATGGCTTCGAGCGTGGCCGCTCCGAGAGTCGCGGGATCCGCCCCGGGGGCGAAGCGGCCGATCAGCCGCACCGCATCCAGCGACGCCTTGCCGCAGACGCCGCACGAGGAGGTGGTGTAGAAGTTTCTCGTCACGTCGAGGGTGGGCGCCGCGACGCCCGGGGCCAACGTAATGTCCAGGACGTTATAGGTGTTCGTGCCCTCCACGGCACCGCCGCAATAGCGGATGCTCTGCACGTCGTCGCGGCCCGCGATGATCCCCTCGGTGAGCAGAAAGCCTTGCGCCAATTCGAAATCCGCCCCCGGCGTGCGCATGGTCACGGTGACCGCCGCGCCGTTCACCCGGATCTCGAGCGGTTCCTCGACGACCAGGGCGTCGGGCCGGGTGACGGCCTTCCCGGCGGTCAGGTGCGTCACCCGCCGGCGCGCAGTTACGTGTCGCACGAGGCGATCTCACCGTCGGCGGGGATCGCGGCGGAGCGCTGAGATCTCACGCAGCAAAACTACCCCGGCCTCATAGCGCCGAGGCCAGCGCGGTCAGCGTTTCCGCCGAGGAGTGAACCGGCCGCCAGCCGAGCTGGGTGCGCGCCTTGGTGGTGTCCATGACCATCGACGTGCGCGCGGTGTGCAGCCATTCCAGCATGGACGGGACCAGCGGCACCCGCGAGAGCGCCGCCGACGCCGCGGAGGCCGCTACGGCGGGCACCCGGACCGGGCGGCCACCCAGGGCCCTGGCCACGTCGGCCACCGTGACGACGCCGTCACCGGCGATGTTGTACGCCCCGGGGGGCGCCGGCGTGGTGGCCGCCAACGCGATCGCGCTCGCGACGTCGTCGTGGTGCACCAGCTGCAATGGGTATCCCGGATCGGGGACGACCGGCTTGAGTATCGGCACCGCCTTGACCACGGCCCGCATCGGGCCGGGCAGTTGGTTCCACGGCATCGCGTCGGCCAAGGCGGTGGCGTTGGGGCCGGCGACGATGCACGGCCGCAACACGAAGACCTCCAGCGGCGAGTCCTTGGTGATCTCGCCGAGCAGCGCCTCACACGCCGCCTTCTGCTCGGAGTAGTAATGCTCCTCGGACCCTCGCGCCGGCACGTCCTCGGTCAACGGGGCGGGGTTGTCGCGGTGATACCCGTAGGCCGCCACCGACGACGTGTACACCAGCCGCCGGGTCCGCTCGCTGGCGACCGTCGCCTCGAACACGTTGCGGGTGCCCTGCAGGTTGATGCGGGCGCTTTCTTCCCGCGACCCCATGATGATGAACGCCAGGTGGATCACCACGTCGGCCTGCGCCACCAGGGCGTCGACGGCCTCGCGGTCCAGGATGTCGCCCTGCTGGTAGGCGGTCTTCTGCCAGCCGCGCGAAGACGGGTCGAACGGCCGGCGCGCCATCCCGATGATGGCCTCCACGGCCGGTTCGCGCTCCAGCGCCGTCACCGCCGACAGCCCGATCTCGCCGGTCGGCCCGGTCACCGCGACGGTAATTCCCACTCCAAGGCTTTTTCCCCTCGGAGGCCCGCCGAAACCACGGGTGGGAAACGTCACCCGGACCACTGCCGGGCGCTGGCGGATCGTGAAGGCTCACCGCCCGGGCCCTGGGCCGACCGTCCGCGTTCAATTCGTCGCAATCGGGCCGAACAGTGTGTGAGGCGCGCGCGCAGAGCCGATAATCTACGGCGATCGAACGCGGGGTCAGACTGCATGGCGCGGGGAATGGGGCACAACATGGTGGACGAATCGACGGCCGCGGACCGGCCGACGCCGGGCGGGGAGACGGCTGACCCCGGCACGGTGTTCGCCGCGCTGGCCGAGATCATCTACCAGGGCTCGGACGTCAGCCAGATGTATGCGGCCATCTGCGTCGCCGCGACCCTGGTGGTCCGCGGCTGCGACCACGCCAGCCTGTTGGTTCGCGACGGCGACCGCTACGTCACCGTGGGCGCGAGCGACCAGTTGGCGCAGCAGATCGACGAGCTGGAACGGCGGTCCGGCGACGGGCCGTGCATCGACGCGATCGAGGAGGAAACCCCGCAGATCGATCCCGACCTCAGGACACCGTCGCTGTGGCCGCACCTGGCGAAGGTGCTGGTGGCCGAGACCCCGGTGCGCGGGGCGATGGGCTTTCGGCTGCTGGTGGACAAGCGCAAAGGCGCCGCGCTGAATCTGTTCAGCGACACCCCCAACGTCTTCGACGCCGAGTCGGCCGGGCGTGCGGCCGTGCTGGCCGCGTTCGCCAGCGTGGCCATCAACGCGGTCGCCAAGGGCGAGGACGCCAGCAGCCTGCGCCGGGGACTGCTGAGCAACCGGGAGATCGGTAAAGCGGTTGGCATGCTGATGCTGCTCCAAGACTTGACCGAGGAGCAGGCGTTCGACCTGTTGCGCCGCCATTCGCAGGCGCTGAACATGAAGCTGGCCGACGTCGCGCGCGAGGTGATCCAGAAACGCGGTGAGCTGCCGTCCTCGGACGACAAGCAGGCCCCGGAGGGCGGCTAGCTCCCGGGCTATTCGGGCAGCCGCAGCTCGGGCTTTTCCACCTCTTCGATGTTGACGTCCTTGAACGTCACCACCCGCACCTGCTTGACGAACCGCGCCGGCCGGTACATGTCCCACACCCACGCGTCGGACAGCCGCAGTTCGAAATAGACCTCGCCGTCGGCGTTGCGCGGCACCATTTCGACGCTGTTGGCCAGGTAGAACCGCCGCTCGGTTTCCACGACGTAGCTGAACTGTCCGACGATGTCCTTGTATTCGCGGTACAGCGAGAGCTCCATCTCGGTTTCGTACTTTTCGAGATCCTCGGCACTCATCTGTTCAGACGTCCTTCTCGGAGAAACACTTCCCCGGCGTTCCGCCCAGGGAATCCTGGTCCCATCTTTCCTCACCGATACCCGCCGCGCGCGGGCGGAGGTCCGGTCTGCATTCGGCCACCACGCGGCCACCCGACCCTTGTGACCCTATGGCCACCCGCCGCACGTTGATGAACGAATGGCGGTGTTCGGGACAGGGCCCGAGCCGCGTCAGCGCCGCGCTGTGCGCCGGCGTGCTGTAGCCCTTGTGCTCGGCGAAGCCGTAACCCGGATGGTCGGCCTCCATGGCGACCATCAGCCGGTCCCGGCTCACCTTCGCCAGCACGCTGGCCGCGGCGATGCAGGCCGCCACCGCATCGCCCCCGATGACCGGCAGCGACGGCACCGGCAGCCCGGGGACGCGGAATCCGTCGCTGAGCACGTACCCGGGCCGCACCGGTAGGCCGGCAACGGCGCGGCGCATGCCCTCGATGTTCGCGATGTGCACGCCGCGCCGGTCCACTTCGGCCGGCGGGATGAACACCACGTGGTAGGCCAGCGCGTAGCGACGGATCAGCGGGAACAACTTCTCCCGGGCGGCCTCGGTCAGCTTCTTCGAATCATCGAGCGCGGCGAGGCTTTCCAACCGACCCGGACCAAGCACACAGGCGGCCACCACCAGCGGGCCCGCGCACGCGCCGCGACCGACTTCGTCCACGCCCGCGACCGGGCCCAACCCGCTGCGGTACAGCGCGGATTCCAGGGTGCGCAATCCCGACGATTTGCGGATCACCGTCCGCGGCGGCCACGTCGTGGCCATGGCTACTGGTGCTGCTGCGGGTTCACCGAGGACACGCCACCCCAGCGCCCCGGCGGCCACACGATGAACCTCGCCTTGCCGATGACGTTGGACACCGGCACGGTCCCCGACGTCGGATCGCCCGTGCACAACACGCCCTTGAGCGCCTCGGCCGGAACGCTGGTGCAGTGGGCGCGGGAGTCCGCCGAGTGCGTCCGGTTGTCACCCATCACCCACAGCCGCCCCTGGGGCACGTTGACCGGCCCGAACTCGCTACCCAGGCACGGGTACACCGACGGGTCGGCCATCATGGTGGCCGGGTCCAGGTAGGGCTCCTTGAGCGGCTTGCCGTCGACCGTCAACCCGGTGTCGGCGCGGCACTGCACCGTCTGCCCCCCGACCGCGATGACCCGCTTGACGAGGTCGTTCTCGTCGGGAGGCACGAAGCCGATGAAGGACAGCGCGTCCTGTGCCCAGCGCAGCACGGTGTTGTTGGACCGGATCGACTTGTAGCCGAGGTTCCAGGAGGGCGGTCCCTTGAAGACGATGACGTCGCCGGGGCGCGGCGGGTCGAAGCGATAGGTGACTTTGTCGACCATGATCCGGTCGCCGACGCAGCCGGCGCACCCGTGCAGCGTCGGCTCCATCGACTCCGACGGGATCAGGTAGGGCCGCGCCACGAAGGTCAGCATGACGTAATAGAGCGCCACCGCGATCACCGCCAGCAGCGCGAATTCCCGCAGGGCGGATCGCTTGGTGCGCTCCGGCACGTCCTTGTCGGGCGCGTCCGCCGGCTCGGGAATCGATTCGGCAGCCTTCGGCGCCTCGCCTTCGGGCGGGTCCGGGATGCGGGTGGAGACCTTCGGCTCTGACTGGGCGGACTGGGGCTCAGATGAGTCCGTGGGATCGGTCACGAGATCAGAGTAGCCAGCGCAGATTGTGGCGCTGTAAACCGACCGGGACTGCCGCCCGGCCGTCCCGGCTCAGCGCTTTTCCTTGATCTTGGCCTTCTTGCCGCGGAGCTCACGCAGGTAGTACAGCTTGGCGCGGCGGACATCGCCACGGGTCACCACCTCGATGTGGTCGATGTTGGGCGAGTGCACCGGGAAGGTCCGCTCGACGCCGACGCCGTAGCTCTCCTTGCGCACGGTGAACGTCTCGCGGACGCCGCCGCCCTGCCGGCGGATCACCACGCCCTTGAACACCTGGATGCGCTCCTTGGCGCCCTCGATGACCTTGACGTGCACGTTGATGGTGTCGCCCGGGCCGAAAACCGGGATGTCGTCGCGCAGCGACGCTTGGTCGACGAAGTCCAGGCGGTTCATCTTGAGAAGGCACTTCCTTGCGGTCGCGGCCTGCGGGGACAGCCCTCACCTGGGGTGTGAGGCGGTCGCCAAGCCGATGGTTTTGGGCAACTTGCGCGTATCTCGCAGCGGGCGGAAAACGGCCCGGCCGGCCGGCAACCCCTGGAGACAACTGGTCAATTGTGCCAGACAGGGCGCTTGCCACGAAAATCACAGCTCCCGACGCGGTTCGCAGCGAGCCGAACGCGCTGGTAAATGGTACATATGACTGGGGCCAGAACGCGCTACCGGACCTGCGTGACGGCCGGATCAGGTGGCGCGACGCGGCCCGCGCCTGTGCACCGTCCGAGCCAGTCGGAGGAGGGGAATGCGCGTTCGGCCGCTGACTTTGTTCACCGCCACAGCGGCGGTGGCGTTGGTGGTGGCCGCCGGTTGCGAGGCGAAGGTACAGGCCAAGGTCTACAACTTCCCGGTGTACGTCACCCCCGACCGCGGCCTGCGCCAGGCGTCCCCGCAGCGGGCGCAGCTGATGCTCGAGGCGGTCGAGCCCACGCAGCCGGAGCAGCAGCCGCCCAGCGCGCAACCCGTGGGCCTGCAGGCTCGCGCGCAGCAAGCGACCGACGAGGCCGCGGCCGGCGGGGCCGCCCTGTCGGTGGCGATTCTCGATCGAAAGACCCATCAGCTGGTTACCACCGGCAACAGCCAGGTCATCGGCACCGCATCGGTGGCCAAGCTGTTCATCGCCGACGACCTGCTGCTGCACGCATCCGAGGGCAAGGCCGCGCTGAGCGCCGACGACCGCCAGGCGCTGGACATCATGCTGCAGTCCTCCGACGACGGCGCCGCCGAGCGATTCTGGGCCCAGGGCGGCGCGAACGCCATCATCGCCGCGGTCGCGGCCCGCTATGGGCTGGCGTCGACCACGCCGCCCAGCGACGGACGCTGGTGGAACACCATGAGCACTACGACCGACCTGGTCCGCTACTACGAGATGCTGCTCGACGGGTCCGGCGGCCTGCCGCCCGACAAGGCGAAGCTCATCGTCGACGACCTGGCCCAGTCCACGCCGAACGGACTCGACGGGTATCCGCAGCGATTCGGCATCCCGGACGGGTTGTATGCCGAACCGGTGGCGGTCAAGCAGGGCTGGATGTGCTGCATCGGCAGCGACTGGATGCACCTGTCGACCGGCGTGATCGGCGCGGACCGTCGCTACATCATGGTGGTGCAGTCCCTGCAACCCTCCGACGATGCCACCGCCCGCGAGACCATCACCAGGGCGGTCAAGACGATATTTCCCGAAGGTCGGATCGACCCGCTGGGGCGCGGGCTCTAATCGGATTGCCCGGCTCCTCCTCGCTCCACTTCGCGGAGCGCATCGTCGCCGGGCGAATCGGAAGGGTCCAGCAGCTCCGGTCGGCGTTCGCGGGTGCGCTGCAACGAAACCTCGCGCCGCCATGCCTCGACGCGCGCGTGGTCGCCGGATAGCAAGACCTCGGGTACGTCGAGCCCGCGCCAGCTCGGCGGCCGGGTGTAGCTGGGCCCCTCGAGCAGCCGATCCAGGGCCGGGGAATGCGAATCGTGCAGGTGTGAGGCGGGATTGCCGAGCACTCCCTGAAGCAGGCGCACCACGGCCTCGATCATCACGACGGCCGCCGACTCCCCACCCGGCAGGACATAGTCGCCGATCGAGACCTCCTCGACCCGCATCCGTCGGCCGGCATCCTCGATGACCCGCTGGTCGATGCCCTCGTAGCGACCGCACGCGAACACCAGATGCTCCTCGCCGCTCCAGCGCTGGGCGTCGGCCTGGGTGAACAACGCTCCGGCGGGTGTCGGCACAACCAAAACGGTTCGCTCCGAACAGATTTCGTCCAATGCCTCGCCCCACACCGGCGCCTTCATCACCATCCCGGGACCGCCGCCGTAGGGCGCATCGTCGACCGAGCGGTGCACGTCGTGCGTCCACCGACGCAGGTCATGCACCCGCAGGTCGACCAGGCCCGACTGAATCGCCCTGCCCGGCAACGATTGCCGCAGCGGGTCCAGGAAGGCGGGAAAGATGGTGACGACGTCGATCCTCATGCCAGATCCAGCAGGCCCTCGGGCGGATCGATCTCCGCGACTCCGTCGTCGAGTGACACCGAGGTGACGATCGCGCCGACGAACGGCACCAACACTTCCCCGCCGTCGCCCCGGCGGACCGCCAACAGCTCGCCGGCGGCGGTGTGCAGCACCTCGGCGACGACACCGACGTCCTGGCCCGTCACGGTCCGGACGTGCAGCCCCTCGAGCTGGTGGTCGTAGTAGGTGTCCGGCTCGGCGATGGGGGGCAGGTCGTCGGAGTCGACGACGAACAAGGTGCCGCGCAGCGCGTCGGCGGAGTCGCGATCGGTCACCCCGGCCAATCGCAATAGCAGCCGCCCGCCGTGTTCACGCACACTCTCGACGACGAAGTCGCGTTCCCCACCGCCGCGGGAAGCCCTGCCGCGCAACGTTTTACCGGGAGCGAAGCGGGCGTCGGGGTCGTCGGTGCGGATCTCGACGACGACCTCGCCGCCGATCCCGTGCGCCTTCGCGACGCGTCCGACCGTCAACTCCAACGGAGTTCCATGAGCGGCTACTGGTCGGTGTCCACCACGTCGACGCGGATGCCGCGGCCACCGATACCGGCGACCAGCGTGCGCAGGGCGGTCGCGGTGCGACCGCCGCGACCGATCACCTTGCCGAGGTCGTCGGGATGGACGTGGACCTCGACGGTTCGGCCGCGGCGACTGGTCACCATGTCCACCCGGACATCGTCGGGGTTGTCGACAATCCCCCGCACCAGGTGCTCCACCGCGTCAACGACGACCGTGCTCATCGCCGCGTCAGCTCTCGGTGCCCGGCTCGGCCTGCTCGCCGCCCTCGGCGGCCGTCTCGGCCGGCGCGGCTTCAGCGGGAGCCTCAGCGGCGGCCTCCGGCGCGGCGGCCTTGGCGGCCTTCTTCGCCGGCGCCTTCTTCTTCGGCTTCGCGGCCTCGGTGGTCGGGCCGCCCTCGGCCTCCGCCAGCGCGGCGTTGAACAGCTCCAGCTTGCTCGGCTTGGGCGGGGCGACCTTCAAGCGGCCCTCGGCGCCCGGCAGGCCCTTGAACTTCTGCCAGTCGCCGGTGATCTTCAGCAGCTTGAGGACGGGCTCGGTGGGCTGGGCGCCCACGGACAGCCAGTACTGGGCGCGCTCGGAGTTGATCTCGATGAGGCTCGGGTCTTCCTTGGGGTGGTAGCGACCGATGACCTCGATGGAGCGACCGTCGCGCCGCGTCCGCGCGTCGGCGACGGCGATGCGGTACTGGGGATTGCGGATCTTGCCAAGCCGGGTGAGCTTGATCTTCACAGCCATGGTTAAGCGAATTCTCCTGTGTGTGTCACGCTGCAATTCAGCGATCGGGGCGGGATGCCAGGATCCGGTTTTGCCTCGCGTGTCTGACCACGAAGCGATGCGTGATCGCTCGGCGGACAGCCGCCTATTGTGCCAGAACGGGTCGCCGTGTCAGAAATCGCGGCGATCGCGAGCGCGGCGGGGCCGGGCGCTGCGGGTCGCCGCCATCGTGGTGGCCGGGGCGTGCCGAACAGCCCTGGCGGCAATCTCGGCGCAAGCCCTACATGACCTTCTGGAAGACCTTCGTCTCCACCCGGCGCGTCATCCGCCAACCCTCCGGCGTGCGGACGAATTCGTCGTCGTACCAGAGCCCACAGAACAACACCTGATCGTTGTCGCCGCCGAGCACCATCGGGTTGAAGCAGATAACCCGCGACGACGCCTTGTCGCCATCGATACGCACCGAGAAGTTGCCCAGCATGTGCGCGTACACCGGAAAGTTCGGCAGCACCTCCGACAGCCACTTCTTGACCTCGGGGTAGTGGCCCTCGATGCCACCGAGCGCGGTGTAGTCGATGTACGCGTCGTCGGTGAACACCTTGTCGAGATCGTCGAATCGGCGCTGGTCAATGGCGGTGGAGTAGTCCACCAGCAGCTGCTGGATCTCTAAGCGGTCGGAAATCTCGGCCAGGCTCAACATGCATCGGACAGTAGACGAAAATCGGCGCCGAAAAGGCCCGGAAGTTAGACTTTCGGCCCATGCGTAAGGTCATGGCCGCAGCCGCGGCCCTGCTCACGGTCGGTGCGTGCGGGGCCACCGTCCCAGCGTCCTGGGCCGACAGCACGCAGCCGGTCGGCTCGATGCCGATCCCGGACGGCCCGGCGCAGACCTGGATCGTCGCCGACCTGGACAGCGGCCAGGTGCTGGCCGCCCGCGACCAGAACGTGGCCCACCCGCCGGCGAGCACCATCAAGGTGCTGCTGGCGCTGGTGACCCTGGACCAGGTGAGCCTGGACTCCACAGTGGTCGCCGATACCGCCGACACGCAGGTGGAGTGCAATTGTGTCGGCGTCAAACCGGGCCGGCTCTACACCGCGCGCCAGCTGCTGGACGGCCTGCTGCTGGTCTCGGGCAACGACGCGGCCAACACGCTGGCGCACATGCTGGGCGGACCCGACGCCACGGTCGCCAAGATGAACGCCAAGGCGGCCGCCCTGGGCGCGACGAACACCCATGCCGCGACGCCGTCCGGTCTCGACGGGCCCGGCGGGTCCGGGGCCTCGACGGCGCACGACCTGGCCGTCATCTTCCGCGCCGCGATGGCCAATCCGGTGTTCGCCCAGATCACCGCCGAGCCGTCGGCGATGTTCCCCGGCGATCACGGGGATCAACCGATCGTCAACCAGGACGAGCTGTTGCAGCGCTATCCCGGCGCGATCGGCGGCAAGACCGGGTTCACCGACGCCGCGCGCAAGACCTTCGTCGGCGCGGCTGCACGCGGTGGCCGGCGGCTGGTCATCGCGATGATGTACGGCCTGGTCAAGGCCGGCGGGCCGACCTACTGGGACCAGGCCGCGACGCTGTTCGACTGGGGTTTCGCGCTCAACCCGCAGTCCAGCGTCGGCTCGCTATAGGCCCGCGTCCGGCGCCGCCGCGGACAGCAGCGTCATCAGCATGGGGATCCGTTGCTCCGCGATCTGCGGCTGCGGCAGCACCCCCTCCACCACCGCGGCCCCGTCGAACACGTTGGTCAGCACCGCCACCAGGACGGGGAACGTCTCCTCGGGGAAGCTCTCGGCGCCGGGCAGGGTGCGGGCGGCCTCGAGAATCTTGCTGGAGTATTGCCGCAGCTCGTTTTGCAAAGTGGCCCTGAGCTTTTCGTCGGTGCGCGCGGCGACCAGCAGTTCGTAGAGCACCGCGTTGCTGGGGGCGGCGGTGACGTCGCGCAGGATCGCCAGGGCGGCTTCGAGCGCCGGCCGATCGGGCGGGATCTCGGCGACCCGCTTGGTGAACGTCTCGAGCTGACGACGCAACACCTCGGAGGCCGTGGCCGCCATGAAGTCGCCCATCGTCCCGAAGTGCCGGAACAGGGCCCCCACGGACACGCCCGCGCGCTTGGTGATCACGGCGGCCGACGCCCGGGCGTACCCGACCTCGATGATGGTGTCGATGCAGGCGTCCAGGAGTCGGCCCACGGTCTCCTCGCGACGCTGCTGCTGAGTTCTGGCCATGTCAGGCCCCGATTTTCACGGCGCTCTGGCCGCGGTGCCGCTGGCCCGCGCGCAGGTAGCGGCCGGACTTCACCGTCTGGCCGTAGCCCTCGCGGAACCGGCCCGCGCGGAAGACCACGGCGCCGCCCACGCCGGTCGCGACGACGGCGTCGTCGTTGCGGTTGACCATGCGCCGCAGGCCGCCGTAGAAGGGCACCTCCTCCTCGTAGTAACCCTCGACCGCCTCGTTGAGGCCGGCCGGGTCGATCACCACGAAGTCCGCGCGGTCGCCCTGGCGCAGCGTGCCGGCGTCGATGCCGAACCACTCCCCCAGTTCGCCGGTCAGGCGATGCACCGCGTGCTCGGTCGACATGAATGGCGCGCCGGCCCGGTAGGCGTCCCGGGCACGCTTGAGCAGCTTCAGCGGGAAGTTGTAGAAGGCCATGTTGCGCAGGTGCGCACCGGCATCGGAGAAGCCCATGTGCACGCTGCCCTCCTTGGCGAGCGCGTTGAGCAGCTTGGGCCGATGGTTGGCGACGATCGTCGTCCAGCGGACGTTGCGTTCACCGTTCTCGACGAGCACGTCGAGGAACGCGTCGAGCGGGTGCAATTCGCGCTCGTCGGCGATGGCGCCGAAGCTCTTGCCTATCAACGACTTGTCGGGGCATTCGACGATGACGGCGTCGTGGAAGTCGCGGTGCCACAGCGACGGTCCGAGTTTGACGCGGTCGAACTCGCGCCGGAACTGGCGGCGGTATTCCTTGTCGGCCAGCAACTCGTTGCGCTGCAACTGATCCCGTAGGTGCAAGGCGGCGGTTCCGGCGCCGAACTCCTCGAAGACCGGCAGGTCGATCCCGTCGGAGTACAACTCGAACGGCACCGGCAGATGCTGGAACCGCACGCTGGCGCCCAGGAGCTTGTTGAGCAGGCGGGCCCCCGGTCCGAAGACGTACACCGACAGCGGCATCGACTTGGCGTCGGCGGAAACCAGCATGCTCATGCGAACGCCCTTGCCCCGGTTGAAGATCCGGCTGCTGGCCACGAAGAAGAGCATCCCGGTCGCCGGCTTCGCCACGTTGGGCGCGCTCTGCAGGATGCGGCCGCGCTTGCGCAGCACCTTGATCAGCCGGCGCCGTTCGCGCCACGTCGCGAAGGTGGACGGCAGCGCCCGCGACCGGAAGCGTTCACCGTCGAGTTTGTCGATGGCCGCGTCCATCCCCGACATGCCGAGCACCCCGGCGTCCAGCGCCTCGTCGAGCAGGCTCGCCATCCGCTCCACTTCGGCGTCGGTGGGCCGGACGGCGGCGTCGGTGGCCCGGTCGAGGCCCATCACCGCCGCCCGCAGGTCCGAATGGCCAAGCAGTGAGCCGACATTCGGCCCGAGTGGCAGGGCGTCGATCGCCTTGATGTATTCCGCCGCGCCGGACCAGGTCTTGTTTTGCAAAGCGCCGTAAACGTATTCGCGGGGGACGGCCTCCACGCGGCTGAACAGGTCGGCGGCGTCCTCGGAGTTGGCGTAGACAGTGGACAGCGAGCAGTTCCCGAGCAGCACGGTGGTGACACCGTGGCGCACGGACTCGCGCAGGCCCGGGTCCAGCAACACCTCGGCGTCGTAGTGGGTGTGCACGTCGACGAAGCCGGGCACCACCCACTTGCCGGCCGCGTCGATCACCTCGGGGCAACCCGTCTCGTCCAGCGGGCGGTCCGACACCGTCGCCACCACGCCGTCCCGGATGCCCAGCGTGCGGGTCTGCGGCGCACCGCCGGTGCCGTCGAACCACAGCCCGTCGCGAATGATCACGTCGTACGCCATTTTTTGCCTCCACTCGTCGCGGTGGAACCGAACGTAACATAGATAGCAAGTACTCGCAATCTTTTCTTGGAATCGGTGTAGCGCGTCCTGACCAGGGCCGAAGGGAATGTCGACGGGTCGGAAACCGGCACACCCGGTAGCACGCCGCCCGCGGGATTGGCCGCCGCCGGGGGGATCCCGCGGCTACGTCGACGGGCGAAACACCTTGCCGCGCAATATCACCAGGTCCGGGCGGCGCAGCACCGCCGGGCCCGAGCGCGGATCGTCCGAAAAGCACACCAGGTCCGCGGACGCGCCGTGCTCGAGGCCGGGGCGGCCCAGCCAGCGGCGGGCGTCCCAGCACGCCGCGCCCAACGCCTCGCCCCCGCTCATCCCGATGCCCTTGAGCGCCTCGACCTCGTCGGCGATGCGCCCGGGCGCGACCATGGTGCCCGCGTCACTGCCGGCGTAGATCGGCACACCGGCCTCGCGGGCCGCGGCGAGCCGCCCCGGGCCGCGGGCATGCAGGTCACGCATGTGGGCGGCGTAGGTCGGGTACTTCGTGGCCGCGGCGTCGGCGATGCCGGGGAAATTCTCGACGATGTTGACCAGCGTGGGGACCAGGACGGTGCCGCGCTCGACCATCAGCTCGATGGTGTCGTCGGTGAGGCCGGTGCCGTGCTCGATGCAGTCGATGCCGGCGTTGATCAGGCCGGGCAGCGCGTCCTCGCTGAAGACGTGCGCGGTGACGCGGGCGCCGTGGGCGTGCGCGGTCTCGATCGCGGCCTTGAGCACGTCGTCGGACCACAGCGGGGCGAGGTCGCCGACGCTGCGGTCGATCCAGTCGCCGACCAGCTTGATCCAGCCGTCCCCGCGCCGCGCCTCCTGCGCGACCGCCTCGGGCAGCTGCCACTCGTCTTCCAGCTCGCGCGAGAAGCCCGCCGCGTAGCGCTTCGGCCGGGCGAGGTGTTTTCCGGCCCGGATGATGCGGGGCAGGTCGTCGTGGTCGTCCAGGCTGCGGGTGTCGGTGGGCGAGCCGCAGTCTCGCAACAGCAGCGCACCCACGTCGCGTTCGGTCTCGGCTTGGGCGATCGCGTCGTCGAGCGGTATCTCCCCGCGCCCACCCAGGCCGACGTGACAGTGGGCGTCGACCAGGCCGGGCAGAATCCAGCCGCCGTCAAAGACGGTGTCGGCGCCGGCGACCGGTTCGACGCTGGTGCGGCCGTCGACGATCCACAGCTCGATCGGGGTCTCGTCGGGCAGCCCGACACCTCGCACGTGCAGGCGCACGGCGCGGCTAGTTCCGATGGTGACGACCCGCGTCGCCCGGCTTCGCCGCGCTCGCGATCGTCACTAGTTCTTGCCCGGGAACTTGAGCTTGGACAGGTCGAAGTCGGCCAGCCCGGGCGGCAGCTCGTTGAGGCCCTCGGGCATGTGCGACAGGTCGGGGAACCCCGCCGGCATGCCCGGCATCCCGGCGCCGAGTGGGTTGCGGACCTTGGGCGGCGTGGGGCCGCGTCCGCCCTTCTTGCCCTTCTTGCCCTTCGCGCCCTTGGCCTTTCGGGTCGCCGACTTGCGGCCCATGCCGGGGATCCCCATCCCGCCGAGCATCGACGACATCATCTTGCGGGCCTCGAAGAAGCGGTCGACCAGCTGGTTGACGTCGGACACCGAGACGCCGGACCCGTTGGCGATGCGCAGCCGCCGCGAGGCGTTGATGATCTTCGGGTCGGCCCGCTCCTCGGGCGTCATGCCGCGGATGATGGCCTGCAGGCGGTCGAGTTGCTTGTCGTCGACCTGGGCCAGCGCGTCCTTCATCTGCCCGGCCCCGGGCAGCATGCCCAGCAGGTTGCCGATCGGGCCCATCTTGCGGATCGCGAGCATCTGCTCCAGGAAGTCCTCGAGCGTCAGCTCGCCGGTGCCGATCTTGGCGGCGGCGGCCTCGGCCTGCTCGGCGTCGAAGACCTGCTCGGCCTGTTCGATCAGGCTCAGCACGTCGCCCATGCCCAGGATGCGGCCGGCCATCCGGTCCGGGTGGAAGACGTCGAAGTCCTCCAGCTTCTCGCCGGTGGAGGCGAAAAGGATTGGGACGCCGGTCACCTCGCGGACCGACAACGCCGCGCCACCGCGGGCGTCACCGTCGAGTTTGGTCAGCACGACGCCGGTGAAGCCGACGCCCTCGCGGAAGGCCTCCGCGGTGGTGACGGCGTCCTGCCCGATCATCGCGTCGAGCACGAACAAGACCTCGTCGGGGTTGACGGCGTCGCGGATGGCCGCGGCCTGGGCCATCAGCTCCTCGTCGATGCCCAGCCGTCCCGCGGTGTCGACGATGACGACGTCGTGGTGCTTGGCCAGGGCTTCGGCGAGACCGGCGGCCGCCACCGCGACCGGGTCGCCGGGCCCCGATTCGGGGGACTCGCCGGGGTGGGGAGCGAACACCGGGACGCCGGCGCGCTCGCCGACGACTTGCAGCTGGTTGACCGCGGCCGGCCGCTGCAGGTCGCAGGCCACCAACAGCGGGGTGTGTCCCTGGCCGCGCAGCCAGGCGGCCAGCTTGCCGGCCAGCGAGGTCTTACCGGAACCCTGCAGACCGGCGAGCATCACCACGGTCGGCGGCGTCTTGGCGAACGCGAGTTGGCGCGTCTCGCCGCCCAGGATGCCGATGAGCTCTTCGTTGACGATCTTGACGACCTGCTGCGCCGGGTTGAGCGCACCGGATACCTCGGCGCCCCTGGCGCGCTCCTTGATCCGGGTGACGAACGCCCGGACCACGGGCAACGACACGTCGGCTTCCAGCAGCGCCAGCCGGATCTCGCGGGTGGTGGCCTCGATGTCGGCGTCGGTCAGTCGACCCTTGCCGCGTAGCCCCTGAAGTGCACCGGTCAACCGGTCGGACAGCGATTCAAACACCCCGCCAGCCTAGTGGAGCCCGGCGCGGCCGGCCCGACGCCGCCCGTCGACCGCGACACTGCAACTACGCACACGACACGCCGGTGAGGGTGTGCGTAGTTTCAGTCTCGCCGAAACGACGAGCGGGTTTGAATGGTCGAGCGAACCAAAACGCGGCCGAACGAGGTGAAAACCCATGCTCGAGGTGATCGACAGAGGGTCCTGCACCCCCGCCCATCCGGTGCCGCTGCTCTTCGTGCACGGCGGCTGGCACGGCGCATGGTGCTGGGAGCACTTCCTCGATTTCTTCGCCGACGCGGGCTACCGCGCGGCCGCGATGAGCCTGCGCGGGCACGGCGGCAGCCCGACGGCGAAGCCGCTGCACAAGGTCTCCATCGCCGACTACATCGAGGACCTCCGCTCGGTGGCCGACGAACTGGGCGGCGGGCCGGTACTGATCGGCCATTCGCTGGGCGGCTTCGTCATCCAGCGCTACCTCGAACAGCGCAGCGCTCCGGCGGCGGTGCTGGTGGGCTCCGTGCCGCCGCAGGGGGTACTCACCATGGCGCTGCGGGTCTGGCGCCGCCGCCCGTCGATGACCATGGAAGCGTGGAGCGACCCCACGCTGCTGAAATTCCTTGCCACCCCGGCGCTGGCCCGCGAGTACTTGTTCTGCGCCGACACGCCCGAGGCCATCGTCGAGTCCTGCAGGCAACGCGCCGGGGCCGAGAGCGTCCGCGCCGCCATGACCGATCCGGTGCTCCGCCGCGTCCGAACCCGGCGGGTGAGGGCCCCGATCCTGGTCCTGGGCGCCGAGTACGACGGGTTCGTCAGCGTCGGCGAGGTACGCGCCACGGCGCGCGCCTACCGGACCGAGCCGCATTTCTTCCCGATGGGGCACAACATGATGCTCGAGCCGGGCTGGGCTGACGTCGCCGAACACATCCGCGGGTGGCTGGAGGCGCGCGACCTGGCGAGCCACGCGCGGTAACCCCGCTCGAGTCGTTACTGCGCCGAAAAGCGTTGGCGTGCTAGATTTCACAGCCATCGCCTAATCAGGCGGCCGCACCGAAAACTACAACCACCCGGGGGGAAATGTCCGTGCAACCGGTCGCTCGCACGGAGACCCCCGTCGACGACAACGGCGGCCGGGCGCTGCGCGGATGGCAGCGCAGGGCACTGGTCAAATACCTGACCGGCCAACCGCGCGATTTCCTGGCCGTGGCGACCCCGGGATCCGGGAAGACGACGTTCGCGCTGCGGGTGGCGGCCGAACTGCTGGGCCAGCGCGCCGTCGAACAGATCACGGTCGTCGTGCCCACCGAGCACCTCAAGGTGCAGTGGGCGCAGGCCGCGGCGCGGCACGGCATCGCGCTGGACCCCAAGTTCTCCAACTCCAACGCCCAGATGTCGGGCGAGTACCACGGCGTGATGGTCACCTACGCTCAGGTCGCCGCGCACCCGACGCTGCACCGGGTACGCACCGAGCAGCGCAAGACGCTGGTCGTCTTCGACGAGATCCACCACGGCGGCGACGCCAAGACGTGGGGTGACGCCATCCGCGAGGCCTTCGGCGACGCCACCCGCCGGCTCGCCCTGACGGGAACGCCCTTTCGCAGCGACGACAGCCCCATCCCGTTCGTCGCCTACGAGGCCGGAGCCGACGGGGTGCGGCGTTCGAGGGCCGACCACACCTACGGCTACGCGGAGGCTCTCGCCGACGGAGTGGTGCGGCCGGTGGTGTTCCTGGCCTACTCCGGGGAGGCGCGCTGGCGCGACAGCGCCGGGGAGGAGCACGCCGCGCGGCTGGGCGAGCCGCTGACCGCCGAGCACACGGCGCGGGCGTGGCGCACGGCGCTCGACCCCGCCGGCGAATGGATGCCCGCGGTGATCGCGGCCGCCGACCAACGGCTGCGCCAGAAGCGCGAGCACGTGCCCGACGCCGGCGGCATGATCATCGCGTCCGACCGCACGGCGGCCCGCGCCTACGCCGCCCTGCTGACGACGCTGACCTCGGAGGCGCCGACGGTGGTGCTCTCCGACGACCCCGGATCGTCCGCCCGCATCAGCGAATTCGCCGCCGGTACCAGCCGCTGGCTGGTCGCGGTGCGCATGGTCTCCGAGGGCGTCGACGTGCCGCGGCTCTCGGTCGGCATCTACGCCACCAGTGCGTCGACGCCCCTGTTCTTCGCGCAGGCCATCGGCCGGTTCGTCCGGTCGCGCCGCGCGGGCGAGACCGCGAGCATCTTCCTGCCGTCGGTGCCCAACCTGCTGCAGCTCGCCAGCGAGCTGGAGGCCCAACGCAACCACGTGCTCGGGGAGCCGCATCGCCCGGACGAGGACCCCCTCGACGGTGACCCGGCCACCAGAACGCAGACCGAGAAAACCGAAGCCGACAACGGCTTCACCTCACTGGGCGCCGACGCGGAGCTCGACCAGGTCATCTTCGACGGATCGTCGTTCGGCACCGCCGCGCCGGCCGGCAGCGACGAGGAGGCCGACTACCTCGGCATCCCGGGCCTCCTCGACGCCGAGCAGATGCGGGCGCTGCTGCACCGCCGCCAGGACGAGCAGCTGCAGCGACGGGCCGCGCAGGGCGCGCCCGCCGCCGCGGTCTCCGCGGCCCCCACGCTGCATGGCCAGCTGCGCGACCTGCGCCGCGAGCTGAACTCCCTGGTGTCGGCCACCCACCACCGCACAGGCAAGCCGCACGGCTGGATCCACAGCGAACTTCGCCGTCGCTGCGGGGGGCCGCCGATCGCCGCCGCCACCCGCGAGCAGATCCAGGCCCGGATCGAGGCCCTGCGGCGCCTCAACGCCGAGCACACCTGACGCCTTAGTCGCCGACCGGCTCTTGAAGCACTTCGACCGCCGGGCCGCCCAGCACCGCTAGCAGATGCTCTTCGATCGCGGCTCGCGCGTCGTCCTCGGCGTCGGCCGGCACCGACACGCAGAAGACGTCCGCCGCCGTCGACCCGAACGTGTTCACCTTGGCCCAGACGATGTCGGCCCCCGCCTGTTCCAGTGCGTGGGTCAGCAGCGCCAGCAGCCCCAGGCGATCCATGGCGCGGACTTCGAAGATCAACTGGCCGGCGGTCGCGGCGTCGAGCCACAGGATGCGGGGCGGGGCGGTCGACCGGGTGACGGGCACGCCGGCCTGAATCTCGCCGGCCCGCGCGGTCGCGGCGCTCACGGCGTCGCTGTCCCGCTTCTCCAGCGTGCCGAGGACATCGAGGTCACCGGCCAGGGCTCCGTTGAATTGTTGTCGCAGCAAACCCGGTTCGGGTGGCGAGCCGAAGACCGGTGACACGACGAACTCGACGATCGCCACGCCCTCGTGAATGTTGGCCAACGCCGAATGGATGCGCAGCGAGTTCAACGCCAGGACCGCAGCGGCTTTCGAAACCAGCCCCCGCTGGTTGGGCGCAATCATCACCGCGGTCAGGCGCTCGCGGTCACCGGGCTTGAGCTCCACGTGCACACCGCGGTCGGCCGCCAACGAAAGATAATGCGGCGCAATCGGTTCCGCCTCGGGAAGCGGCTCGCCCGCCATCACCAACCGGCAGCGGCGGACCAGGTCTTCGATCAGGGACGCCTTCCAGTCGCTCCACACTCCCGGCCCGGTGGCCCTGGAGTCGGCCTCCGCCAGCGCCTGCAGGAGTTCGAGCAGTTGCGGGTCTCCCTTGAGGGCGGCGGCCACCGACTCGATCGTCTCGGGGTCGTTGAGGTCGCTTCGGGTGGCCGTCACCGGCAGCAGCAGATGATGGCGGACCATGCCCGCGAGCGTCGCGGTGTCCTCGTCGGACAGGCCCAGCCTGGTGGCGATCGGGATGGTCAGTTCCGCGCCGAGCACGCAGTGGTCGGTGCCGCGCCCCTTGCCGATGTCGTGCAGCAGCGCGCCGAGCGCGAGCAGGTCCGACCGCGCCACCCGCGTGGTGAGCGGCGCGGCGTTGACGGCGGTTTCGACGATGTGCCGGTCGACGGTCCACTTGTGCGAGACGTCGCGCGGCGGCAGGTCACGCACCGCGTCCCACTCCGGGAAGAGACGACCCCACAGCCCGGTGCGGTCCAGCGACTCGATGGTGTTGGCCGTCGTGGGCCCGGCCAGCAGCACGACCAGCAGGTCGTCCAGCGCCTCCCGCGGCCACGGCGAGGGCAGGTCCGGAACGCTGTCGGCCAGCCGTTTGAGCGTGCCGGCGCCGATGGGCAGGCCGGTGGCCGCCGACGCGGCTGCGACCCGCAGTACCAGTCCGGGATCGGTCTGGGGGTGGGCGTCGCGGGCGAGCACCACCTCGCCGTCGTACTCGACCACGCCCTCGTCCAACGGTCGCCGCCGCGGGCGCCGCACCAGCGCCGTCAGGCCGCGCCGGGGCAGCGCGTTCTGCGCGGTCCGCAGCCCGGTTTCGGCGTGGTAGGCGATCGTGCGGCTGGCGCTGGATAGCAAGCGCGACAACGCAAATCGATCCCCGACGCCCAACGCGGCGCTCACCTCGTCGGCGAACTGCGCCAGCAGTTGGTCGCGTCCGCGTCCGGATACCAGGTGCAGTTCGGTGCGGACGTCGAGCATCGTCAGATACGCGGCGTCCAGTGAGCCCCCCGGCGCGTCGGGATGGCCCATGCCGTGGCGGTCGATGAGTTGCGCGACGCCCAGCGCGTCAAGCAATTGGACGTCGCGCAGGCCGCCTCGGCCCGACTTGAGGTCCGGCTCGGCCCGCTGCGCGATTCGCCAACACCGTTGCCAGCGTTGGTATGTCATCGCGACAAGCTCGTCCATGCGAGATCGAATGGCGCTGCGCCACTGGCGTCGCGCCCCGTCGATCAGCTCCGCCGACAGCCGCTCGTCCCCGGCGATGTGGCGCGCGTCCAGCATGCCCAGCGCCGCCACCAGGTCGCTGTTGGCGACGCCCAGGGCCCCCGACACCGTCCGCACGCTGTGGTCGAGCCGAACGTTGGCGTCCCACAACGGATACCACAGGCCGTCGGCGACCCGCTGCAGCACCTCGTTGGATTTGTTGTCGTGCAACAACATTAGGTCGAGATCCGAATACGGCAGCAGTTCGCGCCGGCCCAACCCCCCGACCCCGACGATCGCGAAACCGCTGCCGTCGGTGATGCCGATCGCGTCGCCCTTGGCCACCAGCCAGGATTCGTGCAGCTCCAGCCAGGCCTTGCGCAACTCCGCCGCAGCGAGCTCGCGACCCTCCGACAGCAGTCGGCGCCGCGAGGCAGCCAAATCGGCTGCCCCGCCGGCGCTTCCTGTCCCCGCTTCAGATGGCCGGTCGAGGGGGCTTGTCATACCCTCCCGGCCCGTCCGGCCTGGTTCAACGATGCACGGCCACGGTCAGAGGGCATCGGTTCCGCGTTCACCCGTGCGCACTCGCACAATGGTTTCCACGGGAGAGACCCAGACCTTGCCGTCACCGATCTTGCCGGTGCGCGCCGCCCCGACGATGCTGTCCACGACCTTGTCCACGATGGAATCGTCGACCACGACCTCGATGCGCACCTTCGGCACGAAATCCACCGAGTACTCAGCGCCCCGGTAAACCTCGGTGTGGCCCTTCTGCCGCCCATACCCTTGAATTTCGCTGACCGTCATCCCCAGGACGCCCGCGTCCTCGAGGCTGGTCTTCACGTCATCGAGGGTGAACGGCTTCACGATTGCGGTGACTAGCTTCATGCCTGCTCTGCCTCCACTTTGTCGCCCACTCGGTCCTCCTCCAGGCCGTTGCGGTCATCCACCGGAGTCCGCGCCGCCGGAAGGACCGATCCTTGCCCACCGATCGCTCCGAAATCGTACGCGCTCTCCGCGTGCTCAGACTCGTCGATGCCTGTTGATTCTTCTTCGGCGGGGACGCGCAACCCGATCGTGTACTTGAGGATCAAGGCCAGGATCAGCGTGACGATGCCCGAGTAGAAGAGTACGGCGAAGGCGCCGACCGCCTGACGTTCGAGCTGGGACCAGCCGCCGCCGTAGAACAGCCCCTTCGACACCCCGGCCACGCCGTCGATCGCAGGGGATTCGGGCGCGGCGAGCAGGCCCACCAGCAGCGTGCCCGTCAAACCACCGATCATGTGCACCCCGACCACGTCGAGCGAGTCGTCGAAGCCGAGCTTGAACTTCAGCCCGACCGCCAGCGCGCACACCACGCCGGCCACCGCACCGACCACCAGCGCGCCGAGCACGTTGACCGACGAGCAGGACGGGGTGATCGCGACCAGCCCGGCGACGATGCCCGACGCCGCACCCAGCGTCGTGGGCTTTCCGTCGCGGATGCGCTCGGTGAGCAGCCAGGCCAGCATGGCCGTGGCCGTCGCGATCGTGGTGGTCATGAAGGTGGTACCGGCCGAACCGTTCGAGCTGGTCGCCGAACCGGCGTTGAACCCGAACCAGCCGAACCACAGCAGACCGGCGCCGAGCATCACGAACGGGAGGTTGTGCGGCCGGAACAGCGTCGTGGGCCAGCCCTTGCGCTTGCCCAGGACGATCGCCAGGGCCAGGCCCGCCACACCGGAGTTGATATGGACCGCGGTCCCCCCGGCGAAGTCGATGGCGTGCAGCTTGTTGTTGATCCAGCCGCCGTGCTCGGACGCGAACCCGTCCGCCGCGAACACCCAGTGCGCGACTGGGAAGTAGACCAGGGTCGCCCACAGTGCGGAGAACACCAGCCAGGCGGTGAACTTGAGCCGGTCGGCGACCGCACCCGAGATCAGCGCGACGGTGATGATCGCGAACATCAGCTGGAAGGCGACGAACACGGTCGCGGGCATGGTGCCGGCCAGCGGAATGTCGACCTGCGTGACGCCCTTGCTCGGGTCCGCCTTGACGGCGTTGCCGCCGATGAGCTTTGCCAGGCCCCAGTAATCGGTCGGGTTGCCCACGACACCGCCCCGGTCGTCACCGAACGACATCGAGTAGCCGTAGAGCACCCACAGCACGGTCACCACACCCATCGCGCTGATGCTCATCATGATCATGTTGAGCACGCTTCTGGTGCGCACCATGCCGCCGTAGAAGAATGCAAGGCCCGGCGTCATCAACAGCACTAGCGCGGAACTCGCCAACATCCAGGCGGTATCGCCGGTATCGGGTTGGCCCAATTGCGGGAATGCCACTCGCTCACCTCCGGTCAGGACATGAATGGCCGTCAGGCGACGCCTGTGACCTGATCCAGAACCTTGCGCAATGGTTGTTTCCGCAATGGGGCCAGTGTGTTTCGGCGGTATTAACGTCCCGCTAGCCGTGTAAGCGGTTCAGCCGAGCAGCGCGTCGACGAAGGCCCCCGGCTCGAACGGCGCCAGGTCGTCGGGTCCCTCCCCGAGCCCGACCAGCTTCACCGGCACGCCGAGTTCCTGTTGGACGCGGAATACGATGCCGCCCTTGGCAGTTCCGTCCAGCTTGGTCAGCACTGCGCCGGTGATCTCGACGACGTCGGCGAAAACCCGCGCCTGCGCCAACCCGTTCTGTCCGATGGTGGCATCGAGCACCAGCAGCACCTCATCGACGGCTGCGCGGCGGCTCACTACGCGCTTGACCTTGTCGAGCTCGTCCATCAACCCGACCTTGGTGTGCAGCCGGCCGGCGGTGTCGATCAGCACCACGTCGGCGCCCGCGGCGATGCCCTTGTCGACGGCGTCGAAAGCCACCGATGCGGGGTCCGCGCCTTCGGCCCCGCGCACCACCTCCGCGCCCACCCGGGACGCCCAGGTCTGCAGCTGGTCGGCCGCGGCGGCCCGGAACGTGTCGGCGGCGCCCAGCACGACGCGGCGCCCGTCGGCCACCAACACCCGCGCCAGCTTGCCGACGGTGGTGGTCTTTCCCGTGCCGTTCACGCCGACGACCAGCAGCACCGACGGGTGGTCGGCGTGGGGCAGCGCGCGGATCGAGCGGTCCAGCTCGGGGTGCAGCTCGCGGATCAGCACGTCGCGCAGCACGGCCTTGGCGTCGGCCTCGGTGCGCACGTCGCCGCCCGCCAGGCGGGCGCGCAGCTGCGTCATCACCGAATCGGTGACCACGGGCCCCAGGTCGGCGACCAGCAGGGTGTCCTCGACGTCCTGCCACGCGTCCTCGTCGAGATCCCCGCCCCCGATCAGGCCCAACACGCTGCGCCCCAACGCGTTCTGCGAGCGGGCCAGCCGGCCGCGAAGCCGCTCCAGCCGGCCCTCCGCGGGTGCGATGGCCTCGATCTCCGGGGCCTCGCGGGCCGGCGGCTCGGGGGCCGCTACGGGCGGCGGGGTGACGGTCTCCGGTTCGGGGAGTTCGACCTCGGAGATCGTGCGCCGCGGCGCGTCGCGGGGAATGGTGGCGTCGTCGCCCACCGCGGGCAGGCCCGTGGTGTCGAGCCGGTCGGCCTGGGTCGTCTGGCTGAAGGTGATGCCCGACGACGCGGTGTAGCCGCCCGACCGGTCAATCGCGCCGGGCTCCGGCTTGGCGGTGAAGCTGATCCGGCGGCGGCGGTACCGCGCCAGGCCCAGGACCAGCGCGGCGATGACAACCAGGACGGCGACGACCGCGATGGCGATCCAAAGACCTTGCGACACGGTGGCAATCCTTCCAGCCGCCCGCCACCGGCCCGAGCGGGCCCTAGCTCGAGACCAGCTGCTCCACCTGCTGCCCGCGCATCCGCTGCGAGATCACCGCGGTGATGCCGTCGCCCTGCATGGTCACCCCGTACAGGGCGTCGGCGACCTCCATCGTGGGCTTCTGGTGCGTGATGATGATCAGCTGCGACCGCGCCCGGAGCAGCTCGAACAGGCTGATCAGGCGGCGCAGGTTGGTGTCGTCGAGCGCGGCCTCCACCTCGTCCATGATGTAGAACGGCGACGGGCGGGCGCGGAAGATGGCCACCAGCATCGCCACCGCGGTCAGCGCCTTCTCGCCACCGGACAGCAACGACAGCCGGGTGATCTTCTTGCCGGGCGGGCGCGCCTCCACCTCGATGCCGGTGGTGAGCATGTCGTCGGGATCGGTCAGCCGCAGCCGGCCCTCCCCGCCGGGGAACAGCACGGTGAAGACTTCCTGGAATTCGCGTTCCACGTCGACGAACGCCTCGCTGAACACCTGCAGGATGCGGGCGTCGACGTCGGCGACCACGTCCAGCAGGTCCTTGCGGGCCGCCTTGACATCCTCGAGCTGGGTGGACAGGAAGTTGTAGCGCTCCTCCAGCGCGGCAAACTCCTCGAGCGCCAGCGGGTTGACCCGGCCCAGCTCCGCGAGCTCCCGCTCGGCGCGTTTGGCCCGCCGCTCCTGGGTGGCCCGGTCGTACGGCATCGGCGCGGGCGCGACCACCTGCTCGCCGCGTTCCCGGGCCTGCTCGAACTCGGCCATCTCGAGCTCGGTGGGCGGCAGCGCCACGTCCGGCCCGTACTCGGCGATCAGGTCGGCGGGCGCCATCCCGAACTGCTCGAGCACCATCTGCTCGAGCTGCTCGATGCGCATGGCCGCCTGCGCGTTGGCCACCTCGTCACGATGCAGCGAGTCGGTGAGGGTGGCGACCCGGGCGCCGAGCGCGTTCGCCTCGTCGCGCACCGCCGCCATCGCGGTCGTCCGGTCCTGGCGTTCGGCCGCCAGGGCGTCGCGGATCTTCGACGCCGCCCCGACCACCCGGTCCAGCCGCTGGGCCAGCAGCCGTCCGGCGTCGGCCACCGCCGCGGCGACCGCGGCCGCGCGCAGCCGCGCCTCGCGCGCCTGCTGGGCGCGCAGCCGCGCCTCGCGTTCCGCGGCGGCCGCGCGGCGCAGGGAATCCGCTCGCCCGCGGACCGCGTTGGCCCGCTCCTCGGCGGTGCGCACCGCCAGCCGGGCCTCCACCTCGGCGCTGCGGGCGGCCTCGGCGGCCGCGGCGATCCGCTGCCGGACCTCGGCATGGTTGGGCGCTTCGGCCTGAATGTGTTGCGTCTCTTGGGCGTTGCGCAGCCGGCTTTCCAGTGCCGTGACTTCTTCGACGGTCTGCGCGCGGCCGGCCTCGAGCTCTTCGCGCTGCCGCAGCAGCCTGGTCCACTCGTCTTCGGTGGTGCGGGCTTCCTGCCCGAGCCGCCCCAGCTGCTCGTACATCGCCGAGATGGCGGTGTCGGATTCGTTGAGCGCGGCCAGCGCCTGCTCGGCGGAGTCCTGCCGGGCGGCCTGCTCGGTCAGCGCGCCGGACAGCGCCGCGGTCAGCTGGGCGACCTGCGATTCCGCGGCGGCCAGCTCGCTGCCGGCCTTGTCGATTTCCGAGGCCACCTCGAGCGTGGAGAGCTTGCGGTCGGAGCCCCCGCTCACCCAGCCGGCGCCCACCAGGTCGCCGTCGAGCGTGACCGCACGCAACCGCGGGCGCGCCGCCACCAGCTCGAGCGCCTGATCCAGGTCGTCGACCACCGCGACGCCCGAGAGCATCGCCGTGATGGCGCCGCGCAGCCGCGCGGGCGCCTCGATCAGGTCCAGCGCCCAGAGGGCGGAGCCGGGCAGCGCGTCGCGCGACGCGGCGTCGTCGGCGGGCCAATCGCCGAGCACCAACGCCGCCCGTCCACCGTCCGCTTGCTTGAGGGCGGCAACCGCGGACCGGGCCGCGCCGAAGCTCTCGGCGGCCAGGGCGTCGGCCGCGGATCCCAGCACCGCGGCCAGCGCCGCCTCGTAGCCGGAGCGGACCTTGACCAGCTTGGCGATCGGGCCGAAAAGTCCTGTGCCAGCATGGTTTTCGGTGAGCCAGGCCGCGCCGTCCTTGCGCTCCAGTCCGACCGCCAGCGCGTCGATGCGGGCCCGCAGCGAGGCCACCCGGCGTTCGGCGTCGCGCTCGGCGGCCTGCAGTTCGGCGACTCGCGCGTCGGCCAACCGCAGGGCGGCGACGGTCCGCTCGTGGTGCTCGTCGAGGCCCACCTCGCCCTGGTCGAGCTCGCCGACGCGGCCCTGCACGGTCTCGAACTCCGCCTTGGACTGCTGCGCGCGGGCGGCGGCCTGTTCGATGCGTTCGGACAGCCGGGCGACGCTGTCGTCGATGGATTCGACGCGGGCCCGCATGGTCTCCACCTGACCGGCCAGTCGCGCCAGGCCCTCGCGCCGGTCGGCCTCGGCGCGCACCGCCGCCAGGTGGGCCCGATCGGCCTCGGCGGCCTCGCGCTCGCGCTCGCCCAGCTCGGCGCGGGCGGCGTCGAGCCGGGTGCGCGCCTCGGCGAGTTCTGCCAGCAATTGGCGCTCGGCGACGGCGACCCGCTCCGCCTCGGCTTCCAGCGCGTCCGGATCGGTGTCGCTGGGCGGCGCCGGTTCCACGTCGAGATGATGGGCGCGTTCGCTGGCGATGCGGACCGTCGCGGCCACCCGCTCGGCCAGCGCGGACAGCCCGAACCAGGTGTGCTGCACCGATTCGGCCCGCTGCGAGAGTTCGGCGACCGCCGCCTCGTGCGCGGTGAGCTCCTCGGATGCCACGGCCAGGCGGGCGGCGGCCTGGTCGTGCTCGCGGCGGATGGTGGCCTCAGCCTCGAAGATGGCGTCGCGCTCGGTTTGCCTGTTGACCAGGTCGTCGGCGGCCAGGCGCAATCGGGCGTCGCGCAGGTCGGCCTGGATGGTCTGGGCGCGGCGGGCCACCTCGGCCTGGCGGCCCAGCGGTTTGAGTTGGCGGCGCAGCTCGGTGGTGAGGTCGGTGAGTCGGGCCAGGTTCGCCGACATCGCGTCGAGTTTGCGGAGGGCCTTTTCCTTGCGCTTGCGGTGCTTGAGCACCCCGGCGGCCTCTTCGATGAAGGCGCGCCGGTCTTCGGGCCGCGACTGCAGGATCTCGTCGAGCTTGCCCTGCCCCACGATGACGTGCATCTCCCGGCCGATCCCGGAGTCGCTCAGCAGCTCCTGGACGTCCATCAAACGGCAATTGGCGCCGTTGATTTCGTATTCGCTGGCGCCGTCGCGGAACATGCGCCGGGTGATCGACACCTCGGAGTATTCGATCGGCAGCGCGTTGTCGGAGTTGTCGATGGTGACGGTGACCTCGGCGCGGCCGAGCGGGGCCCGCGACGAGGTGCCGGCGAAGATGACGTCCTCCATCTTGCCGCCGCGCAGGGTCTTCGCGCCCTGCTCCCCCATGACCCAGGCCAGGGCGTCGACGACGTTCGACTTGCCCGAACCGTTGGGCCCGACGACCGCGGTGATGCCCGGCTCGAAACGCAGAGTCGTCGGCGAAGCGAAGGACTTGAAGCCCTTCAGCGTCAGACTCTTGAGGTACACGGCGAGCCAGACTACCGCTCGAATCGCTCGGGTCGGCCCTAGCGAGGGGTGTCGGGAGGCGCGAAATGCGGCCGTTGTTCACGCCTTGCCGCACTGGTCACAATGGCCACATCAGTCACGCGACGGAGGGCGCTGGCGCGCCGCATCAGCGCTCGACAAACCCTTCGAACCGTTCCCGCGGCTCCGACCAGTCGGCGACCACCTTGTCGACGCGGCCGGGCCGCGACGGCCACGCCTCGCCGCCCTCCAGCAGCGCCAGCAGTCGCTCGGCGGCTTCGCGTGGGCCCTGCGCGACCACCAGCACGCGGCCATCGGGCTGGTTGGCCGCGTAGCCGGTAAGCCCCAATTCGAGCGCCCGGCTGCGCGTCCACCAGCGGAAACCGACGCCCTGGACCTTCCCGTGCACCCAGGCGGTGAGCCGGACGTCAGGTTCCGACATCGGCGACCTTGAAGCTGACGTTCGTACCGGCCTTCAGCGTGCGCCCGACGGTGCAGACCGCCTCGATCGCCCGGTCGACCACCACCAGCAGCCGCTCCTTCTCCTCCGCGGTGAGCCCGGACAGGTCGAGCTCGAGCGTCTCTTCCAACAGCGGGTACAGCTCGCGTTCGCGGTCGGCGTCACCGGACACTCTGACCACCGCTTGGTAGTCGTCGCCGAGCCGGCGGGCGAGTGGTTGGTCGCTGGACATCCCGCTGCACGCGGCGAGCGCGATCTTCAGCAGCTCGCCAGGGGTGAAGACGCCGTCGACGTCTTCGGAGCCGACGAGTACCTGCGCACCGCGCGAGCTGTGTCCGGTGTAGCGGCGCGATCCCGTGCGCTCCACCCAGAGTTCGGTCATGGCTCATTTCTACCGGGCAGTGCGCGCCCGACGCCGCGGGCATACTGCGTTCATGGCCACTGTGGTCGCATTCCACGCCCATCCGGACGACGAGGTGATCCTCACCGGAGGCACGCTCGCGCGGGCGGCGGCGGATGGGCACCGCGTGGTCGTCGTGGCCGCGACCGACGGACGGGTACACAACGCGGATGACGGCTTCCGTCTAGACGAATTGCGTTCGAGCGCAAGGATTTTAGGGGTTCACCGGGTCGAGTGTCTGGGCTACGCCGACAGCGGTTATGGCCCACAGTTCTACCCTGACCCGCCGGGGCGAATCCGCTTCGGGCGCGCAGACGTCGAGGATGCGGCGCAGCGGCTCGCGGCCATCCTCGCCGAGGAAGACGCCGACCTTCTGCTCAGCTATCAACCGAACGGCGGCTACGGTCACCGCGATCATGTCCAGGTGCATCACGTCGGCAAGCGCGCCGCCGAATTCGCGGCTACGCCACGCGTGCTAGAGGCGACGATGCCGCGGGAATTACTGGTGCGCGCCGGCCGGCTCGCCCGGTTGCTGAGACTGCCGCCGCCCTACGAGCCGGACGTCGCCCGCACCGCGTACGCGCCGCGGGCGAGCATCACCCACCGGATTGACGTCTTTGGCTTCGCGCGCCAGAAGCGGGACGCGTTCGCCGCCCACCGCTCGCAGATCGGCGAGTCCACCGTGGGAGCGCGCATGTACGACGTCCTGCTGCGACTGCCGCCGCAGGCGTTCGGCCTGCTCTTTCCCCGGGAGTGGTTCGTCGACCCCGCCTTGCCCCCAGGGGCCGCGCGCCGAGACATCTTCGATTGACACGCCCGACGTCGAGGCTCGAGTCTTCAGCGGACGATCAGCGACAACAGCTTCTTACCCAATGAGATTGCGGCCGAATTGTTTTCGCATGACACAACCACGTGCTGACCGACCCGTTGGCGCAGCTCACGCTCGAAGACATCCCGCAGCGTCGACGACGCGGCCGGGCATCCGTCGCACGCGCCGACCATCCGCACCGTCACGGTGTGGCCGGTCACCGAGACCAGCTCGATCGACCCGCCGTGCGAGGTGGCCAGGGCGCCCACGGGCCCGGCAAGCAGTTCCGCGGCAACGGATTCCAGATCCGGGCCCGACGACTCGTCGACCGTCCAGCCCTGCGGTTCCAGCAGGGCCGCACCGAGCGCCTCGCGGACGTCATCTCCCAGTTCACGCCAGCTACCCCCGGCGCCGATCGTGATCAGGACGTCGCCGGCGCCGACCACGAGCTCGGTGATTACCCCGTCGTCCAGCAGGGCGCCGAGCCGGCCGGGGGCGCGCAGGACGGTGCCGCGCGCCGGCAGCCGGTCGGGTGGGACCACCCAGCGCAGCTGACGCGGGTCCGCGGTCGCCGTGGCGTGGATGGGGATCATGCGCCGACACCGACCGCGATCGAGCGGGCCGCGAACGCCATCGTCCAGGCCAGCACGAACATGTAGGACCACGCGAACGCGGGCCACCGCCACGAGTTGGTCTCGCGGCGCATCACCGCGACGGTGGACATGCATTGCAAAGCGAAGATGAAGTACACCATCAGCGCGATGACGGTTGGCGCGGTGAACACCCTGTGGCCGCCGTCGTCGCTCATCGCGACCAGGGCCTCGTGTGGGTCGTCGGGATTCGTCGCCGCCGAAACCTGGCCAAGGGTGGACACGAAAACCTCACGCGCCGAGGTGGAACCGAGCAGCGCGACGTTGATGCGCCAATCGAAACCGAGCGGCTTGAACACCGGCCCGATCGCCTTCCCGACGTCGGCGGCGTAGCTGTGGTCCATCACGTAGGCGGTGGTCTCCGTCGGCGACATGTGCGCGGTCTCGGCTTGGCGCGCCGGCAGATTGAGCAGCACCCAGAGCACCACGGAGGTGCCCAGGATGATGGTCCCGGCCTTGCGCAGGAACACTTTCGCCGAATCCCACATGGTGATGAGCACGTTCTTGAGGGACGGGAAACGGTACGGCGGAAGCTCCATCGTGAACGGCAGCAGATCGCTGCGCAGGATCGTCGACTTGAACAACGACGCGGCGATCAGCGCCGAGGTGCCCCCACACAGGTACAGCAGGAACATCGCCACACCCTGCGCGCTGAACCCCCACCACTGGGCCTGCGGCGAAACCAGCAGCCCGACCAGCAGGGTGAAGACGGGGAGCCGCGCGGAGCAGGTCATCAACGGCGCCGTGATGATGGTGGCGATTCGGTCGCGCGACGACGGCAGCGTCCGGGTGGCCATGATCCCCGGGATGGCGCAGGCGAACGACGAGAGCATCGCGACGAAGGCGCGACCCTCCAGCCCGGTGGTGGCCATTACCCGGTCCATCAGGAATGCCGCCCGCGCCATGTAACCGACGTTCTCCAGCAGCGCAATCAGCAAGAACAGCAACACGATCTGCGGGATGAACTGCAGCACCGTCCCCACGCCGCCGATGAGTCCTTGGCCGAGCAGACCCCGCACGACGTAGTTGCCGACGTGGTCGCTGACCAGCGTGCCGAGCCAACCGAGGCCCTGGCTGACGCGGTCCTGCAGCGGCGCGGCGATGGTGAAGACGACCTGGAAGAAGCAGAACATCACCGCGAAGAAGATGACGGTTCCCCACAGCGGGTGCAGCACGATCCTGTCGATGCCGCGGGTGCGTTGATCGGGCTGCGGCGCAACGTATTTGGCCGCACGCAGGACCGACTTACCCCAGGCGTCGATGCCGTCGTCGTCGCCCGGCGGCAGGATCGGGGGCCGCTGCCACCGGTCGAAGGACACCAGCCGCGCGCGCAGGGTGTCGATGCCCCCGCCGCGGTGCGCGATGACCGGGAGCACCGGGATGCCCAGCGCGGTCGACAAGGCGTCCGCGTCGATGCGACCGCCGCGCGCGGTCAACTCATCGGTCATGGTCAACGCCAACAGGCACGGGACGTCAAGCCGCATCACCTGGGCCACCAGCATGATGGAGCGGTGCAGCGTGGTGGCGTCGGCCACCAGAACGATCGCGTCGGGACGGCCGGCGTCGGCGACGTTGCCGGCCAGCAGGTCGGCCACCACCTGTTCGTCTGGGCTGATGGGCTCCAAGCTGTAGGTGCCCGGCAGATCCTCCACGGCGATCTCGACGCCGTCCATTTTCGTGATGCCGACCCTGCGCCCGACGGTGACGCCCGGATAGTTGCCGGTCTTGGCGCGTAGCCCGGTGAGGTGGTTGAACACCGACGTCTTGCCCGCGTTGGGGCTGCCCACCAGCGCGACGCGTGCCACACCGGCGACCGCGACCGCGGCGCCTTCCTCATGGCAGGACGTCATGCGACGCTCCCCGGGTCGACTTGGATCAGCCGCGCCTCGCGGCGGCGCAGGCACAGCTCGGTGTCCTGCACGCGGTAGATGGTCGGGTCGCCCATCGGCGCCCGCCGGATGACCTCGACGTCCGACGCCGGCCGGAAGCCAAGTTGCCGCAGCCGGCCCGCCACCACGGCAGAAGCCGCCGGCGCCACGCCCAGGATCCTCGCCCGCTGGCCCGGCGCGAGCTGGGCCAGCACGGTCGGCGAATCCGATTCAAGTGAGCTCCGCACTAGCCGACCCGGCGCCATCGGTTCACCATGCCACCCAGGATAACGACGCCAGGTGAGGATAACCTCACCTTTCTAGCCTTTCTTGCAAACGCCCGGCCGGCGCGCATCGAGCGTGCGCCCCGGGTGGCATCCCTCGGCGTGTCGCCACCGTGGCCGCACGCGCAAAGCCCTGCTCGCACACTCAAAGGCGCGGCCGCGGCTGGCATCTCGGACAGTAGAACGACGACCGGTTCATGAACTTCTCCCGGCGCATCACCGCGCCGCAACGCCTGCAGTTCTGTCCCTCGCGGCCGTAGGCGTCCAGCGACCGGTCGAAGTAGCCGGATTCGCCGTTGACGTTGATGTACAGCGAGTCGAACGACGTCCCGCCCTGCGCCAGCGCGTCGCGCATCACGTCGGCCGCGGCGTCCAGGACCGCGCCCAGCCGGGGACGGCTCAGCGTGGCCGCGATGCGGGCCCCGTTGACCTTGGCGCGCCATAGCGCCTCGTCGGCGTAGATGTTGCCGATGCCCGACACGACGGTCTGGTCGAGGAGCTGCCGCTTGATCTCGGAGTGCTTGCGCCGCAAGACGTTCACGACGGCGTCGCGGTCGAAGAGGGGATCCAGCGGGTCGCGCGCCAGGTGCGCGACGGGGGCCGGCACCACGCTCCCGTCCACGCTCACCAGGTCGGCGAGCATCCAGCCGCCGAAAGTGCGCTGGTCGGCGAAGCTCAGCACGGTCCCGTCGTCGAGCAGCGCGGAGATGCGCACGTGGTCGGCGCGGGGCACCTCACCCAGCAGCATCTGCCCGCTCATGCCGAGGTGCACGACGAGCGCGGTGTCCGGGACCTGTGGGCCGTCGAGCAGCAGCCATAGGTACTTGCCGCGCCGATCGGTGCCCGTAATGCGCGCGTCGAGCAACCGGGCGGTGAGGTCGGCCGGACCGGCCTCGTGGCGGCGCACCGCGCGCGGGTGATGCACCCGAACGGCCGTGATCGTTCTGCCGGCGACCCGGGTCTGCAAGCCGCGGCGCACGACCTCGACTTCGGGCAGTTCAGGCATTTAGTGATGATCGCAAGCGCGGCGAAGCCGGGCGCGGCGGGTCAGCACCATTGACCCGCGATGATCGCAAGCGCGGCGAAGCCGGGCGCGGCGGGTCAGCACCATCGACCCGCGATGATCGCAGCGCGGCGAAGCCGGGCGCTGGGGGTACCTCCCGCTTGCGGGGGTGGGTCAGCACCATTCAGACGGACGTCTTCCCGGCGGTGTCCAACTCTTCGAGGGCTTTCCAGGTGGCGGCCGCGGCCTTCTGCTCGGCCTCCTTCTTGGAGCGCCCCACGCCGGACCCGTATTCGGTGTCCATCACGACGACGACCGCGGTGAATTCCTTGTCGTGGTCCGGGCCGGTGGAGGTGACGACGTAGGACGGCGCGCCCATGCCCCGGGCGGCGGTCAGCTCCTGCAGGCTGGTCTTCCAGTCCAGCCCGGCGCCCAGCGTCGGCGCCGCGTCCAGCAAGCCGCCGAACAGTCGCAGGATCACTTCGCGGGCGGTGTCGATCCCGTGCTGCAGATAGATGGCGCCCAGCAGCGATTCCATCCCGTCGGCGAGGATGCTCGATTTGTCGGCGCCACCGGTGTTGGCTTCCCCGCGACCGAGAAACAGGTGAACGCCCAGGCCGTCCGGGGTCAGCTTGCGGGCGACGTCGGCCAGCGCCTGGGTGTTGACGACGCTGGCCCGCAGCTTGGCGAGGTCACCTTCGGAGCGGTCGGGGTGCCGGTGGTAGAGCTCGTCGGTGATGGTCAGACCCAGCACGGCGTCGCCGAGAAATTCGAGGCGTTCGTTGGTGGGCAGGCCGCCGTGCTCGTAGGCATAGCTGCGATGCGTCAACGCCAGCGTGAGCAGCTCGTCGGGCAGTTCGACCCCGAGCGCATCGAGCAGATCCTGGCGTGACGTCATTGCTCACCCGCGTCGGGCTCGGGAAACATGCCGGCCAGCTTGGCCCACCGCGGGTCGATGCGGTCGTGCCGATGGCCGGGCTCGGCCGCCAGGGCGACCCCGCATTCGGGACACAGCCCCGGGCAGTCGGGCGTGCACAGGGGTGCGAACGGCAGCTCCAGCCCTACGGCGTCGACGATCGACTGCTCGAGGTCGATGGTGTCGTCGACGATGTGACCGACCTCGTCCTCCTCGGTGGTCGCCTCGGTCGTGCTGTCGGGATAGGCGAACAACTCGGTCAGACTGACCTGTACCCGACCGTTGACCGGCGTCAGGCACCGGGAGCATTCGCCGACCGTGGGCGCGTCCACCGTCCCGGTCACCAACACGCCTTCGGAGACGGACTGAATCTGCAGGTCCAGATCCAACGGGGCGTCCCGCGCGATCGCGATCATGTCCAGCCCGATGCGCGACGGGCTGGGCACGGTCTTCCGCAAGGTCACCATCGCGCCCGGGCGCCGCCCGAGCCTGGTGATGTCGATCGACATCGGCGAGTTCAGACGGCGCTGGGAGGTGGTGCTGTGCTGCCGCGTCATAGGAGAAATCCTACGGCGCGCGCCGCATAATGCCAGGGCACGGCCGCCCCGCAGGGGTTAGCGCACCGCGTAGTCGTGCGTGCCGGCCGCCGTCCGCAGCTGGTGACGTCCGCGCCCGACGGAGCGCAGCGTGCCGTTGAGGAACTCCTCGAACTCGGCGAGCTTGTTGTCGACGTAGATGTCGCACTCGCCGCGCAGCCGGTCGGCCTCGGCGTGCGCCGAGTCGATGAGACGAGTGGCCTCGGCGTTGGCCGCCTCCACCACGCTGTTCTGCGACACCAGGCGCTGCTGCTCCTTGATGCCCTCTTGGACGGCTTTCTCGTAGGAGATGTTGCCGTTCTCCAGCAGCCGGTCGGCCTCGGCCTGGGCACGGCCGACGCTGGCCTCGTACTCGCGTTTCGCCGCCGTGGCGATGCGCATCGCTTCCTCGCGAGCCTCACCGACCATCCGCTCGCTGTGCTGGCGAGCCTCGCTTACCATGCGGTCTGCCTGCGCTTTTGCGTCGGACAGCAGCCGGTCCGCCTCCGCGCGGGCGTGGTTGAGCATCGACTCGGATTCGGTGGTCGCCGAGGACACCATGGAGTCGGCGTGCGACTTGGCGTCCTGCAGCATCGAGTCACGCGCGTCGAGGACATCCTGGGCGTCGTCCAGCTCTCCGGGGATCGCGTCCTTGATGTCGTCGATCAGTTCCAGCACGTCACCGCGGGGGACCACGCAGCCGGCCGTCATCGGAACGCCGCGCGCTTCTTCAACGATGGCGCTCAATTCATCGAGCGCTTCAAAGACTCGGTACACGGCCATTTCCTCCTGGCGTCTGCAAAAATCTTGTTGTTACCAGTGTGCCTGGTGTTGCCTTTGTGACAGCGGTGGCGGGCCGGTGTGTCGGACATTTGACCTCGTCGACGACGAGAAGCGCCACTCCACCCGCAGCGATGCCGCAGTCCCGCGTAGATCCCATCGAAACGCCCGTCCGCGCCGCCAAGGTTGATGGCGCCTGCTGCGGCCATTCTAGGGATCGCGGCCGCCCCCCGCCCTGGCCAGGACGCTTTGCGCCGTTGACGGATACCCCTGCGGGGTATAGTTTGGACCGGGAACCACCGAAGGGGAGGATCGAGCACTCGTGCTATCAGCGATCGGACACGCCTTGGCGGTGGCGGGATCGATGACGTGGGAAATTCTGTGGGCCTTGATCGTGGGGTTCGCCCTTTCGGCGGTGGTGCAGGCGGTCGTCCGGCGCTCGACGATCGTTGGGCTGCTGGGCGACGACCGGCCGCGAACCCTGGCGCTGGCCGCCGGCCTCGGCGCGGCGTCGTCGTCGTGCTCGTACGCCGCGGTGGCGTTGGCCCGGTCACTCGTGCGCAAGGGCGCCAACTTCACCGCCGCGATGGCGTTCGAGATCGGTTCCACCAACCTGGTGGTCGAACTGGGCATCATCCTGGCGCTGCTGATGGGCTGGCAGTTCACTGCTGCGGAGTTCGTCGGCGGCCCGTTGATGATCGTGGTCCTCGCCGTCCTGTTCCGCCTGTTCGTGCGCTCGCGGCTCGTCGATGCCGCCCGTGAGCAGGCCGACCGCGGGATCGCCGGCTCGATGGAAGGCCATGCCGCCATGGACATGTCCATCAAGAAGCAGGGTTCGTTCGCGCAGCGCCTCTTCTCCGGGGAGGGCTTCACTTCCGTCGCCCACGTGTTCGTGATGGAGTGGTTGGCGATTCTGCGCGACCTGGTGCTGGGCTTGTTGATCGCGGGCGCCATCGCGGCGTGGGTGCCCGAAAAGTTCTGGCAGGTCTTCTTTTTCGCCGACCACCCGACCTGGTCGACCATATGGGGCCCGCTCGTGGGACCGATCGTGGCGATCGTGTCGTTCGTCTGCTCGATTGGCAACGTCCCGCTGGCCGCAGTGCTGTGGAACGGAGGCATCAGTTTCGGCGGTGTGATCGCGTTCATCTACGCCGACCTGCTGATCCTGCCGATCCTCAATATCTACCGCAAGTACTACGGCACCAAGATGATGCTGACGCTGCTGGGCACCTTTTACGCGGCGATGGTCGCCGCCGGCTATCTGGTCGAAATTATCTTCGGTGCAACGCATCTCATTCCGAAGCAGCGCAACGCCACCGTCATGGAAGCGGCGGTTTCGTGGAACTACACGACCTGGCTGAATATCGCCTTCCTCGCCGTCGCGGCCATGCTGGTCATCCGGTTCGTCATGACGGGCGGAATTCCGATGGCGCGGATGATGGGCGGCTCGCCCGACGGCGGGCACGAACACGCGTGTCACTAGCGGTGCCAAATCCGTTGCGCGCGAGCCCGACCACCAACCGACCGAAGAACTGGGGCAAGGCGCCGCGGTCGCAAAGATAGCCGCGCGCTGATGACTTGCGGCGCAACGATTTAAGGGCGGCCGGCGAGCTTTTCGCGCAGTCGCCGGTTGACCGGTTCCGGCAGTAGCTCGGACACGTCGCCGCCGAACGTCGCGACCTCCTTGGCCAACGACGACGAGACAAACGAATACCGCGGCGTCGTCGCGACGAAAAAGGTGTCGACACCGGCGATGTGCTTGTTCATCTGCGCCATCTGTAGCTCGTACTCGAAGTCGGTGCCGGTGCGCAGGCCCTTCACGATGGCGGTCATCCCCCGCGACCTGACGAAGTCGACCACCAGACCCTGCCCGGCCTCGACGCGCAGGTTGGGCAGATGGGTCGTCGACTCGTTGATCATGGCGATCCGCTCGTCGAGATCGAACATGCCCTTCTTCGCGGGGTTGGTCAGGATCGCCACCACCACCTCGTCGAACTGGACCGACGCCCGTTCGAAGACGTCGATGTGGCCCAACGTCACCGGGTCAAACGATCCCGGGCACACCGCGCCGCTCATGACGCGCGCCGACGACGATGCAGAACGCAGTGATGAGGAGGAGCGGCGCCCATGACGGAAGACGCTACACGCCGGCCTCACCCTCGCTCGGCCATCTCCAACCGGGTGTCGCCGTACACGCGCGGCGGCCGCACCGACCAGCCGACCGGCCAGGTCAGCGGCGCGCCGCTCGCCGCGCGCTCCACCACCGCGACGGTTCCGGGTTTCGCCCAGCCGTGGGTGACCAACGCCGCCAAGACGGCCTCCACCTCGGCGGCCGCGACGTCGTAGGGCGGGTCGGCGAGGACGACGTCGATCGGATTCGCGGTCCCGGCGGCCAGGACGGTGGCGACCGTACCGCGGCGCACCGTCGCGCCGGCCAGCCCCAGGGTGTCGATGTTGCGCGCGATGACGGCCGCGCTGCGCGGGTCGGACTCCACGAACAGCGCCGAGGCGGCCCCCCGCGACAGCGCCTCCAATCCCAGTGCGCCCGAACCGGCGTAGAGATCCAGCACCGCCGCGCCGCTCAGGTCGTCCCGCGCGGTCAGGATGTTGAAAAGCGACTCACGCACGCGGTCGGTGGTCGGCCTGGTCCCGCGGGGCGGGACGGCGATGCGCCGGCCGCCGGCCACGCCGCCGATGATGCGGGTCACGCGCCAACACTTACAGGAGCGTCGACCAATAGTCCCAGAACCGGGCCATGATCAGGAGGAACACCGTGGTGAACCACAGCGCGACGATGGACCACCGCCACTGATACAACACCCACGCCACACCGCGTCCCCGGCTCAGCAGCGCCGGACGCCACACGATCGACGCGACGACCACCAGCAGCGTGACGGTGGCCGCCCAGACGACCATGCAGTACGGGCACAACGCGCCGATCGTGTACAGGCTCTCGTAGATCAACCAGTGCACGAACACCGCGCCGAGCAGCAGCCCGATCGTCAAACCGATCCAATACCATTGCGGTAACGGCACTTTCGCCATCGCCAGCAGCCCGGTAACGACCACCACGGTGAAGGCCACCAGGCCGAGCAACGGGTTGGGGAAGCCCAGCACCGATGCCTGCGGGGTGACCATCACCGAGCCGCACGACAGGACCGGGTTGAAGTTGCACGTCGGCACGTACGCCGGGTTGAGCAGCAGGTCGATCTTCTCCACCGTCAGCGTCGCCGAGGCGGCCAGGCCGATCACGCCGGCGATCAGCACCCACCACGCGCTGGGCGCCGGGACGGGCGCTTGCTGACGCGATTCCGCCGTCAGATCGGCGGTTTGGGTCGACACCGGGCGATCAGGTGGCCGGAGGGGCGGTGGCGCCGTCGATGCCGGGCACGTCGCCCACGATGCTCTTGACCTTGGCGACCAGCGCGTCGGGGGTGGACGGGTCGTAGTCGTCGCCGTTGATCTTGATGGTCGGCGTGGCGTTGATCTTCGCGGCCGCAGCCTCGCCGGTGACCTTGGCGATGTACTTGCCGCTGTTGATGCAGTCGGGCACCTTGCCCGCGGCGCCGGCCTCGCGGGCGATCTCGATCAGCCGGGCGTTGTCCGGGAAGCTGCTGCCGCGCTCGCTGGGCTGCAGGTCGGTGGTGTACAGCGCGGTGTGGAACCGGCGGAACGCGTCGAGCGACTCGTCGGCCACGCAGAGCGCCGCGGCGCCCGCCCGCGACGAGTAGTTCTGGTTCCTGGCGTTGTCGAGGATCGACACCATGGAGTAGTCGGCCGCGATGGCGCCGACGTCGATCAGCCTGGACACCGTCGGCCCGAAGGTCCGCTCGAAGTTGCCGCAGGCCGGGCAGAGGAAGTCCTCGTAGAAGGTGACCACGGCCTTGGGGTTGCTGGTCCCGGGCTGGGTGACCAGCTTGCTCGACGTCACCCGCACGGTGTCGCCGGCGCCGATGGCGGCGGTCTTCTTGTGGTGTGTGACCACGATGTAGGAGACCAGCGCGACCAGGAAGATGACGACGACGGCGGTCCCGCCGATCTGCACGAGTCGGCCCGATTTACCGTCGGCCGCCTTCATGTCAAAGCGCGGTTTGGATTTGTCGGCCACAGTTGCGCGATCCTTCGGTAATCGGGTGGTCTTCGTGGGCGCCTCTAGATTACCGGCGCCGAACGCGCAACAGATCAGACCCGGCTCAGGTGGGCCCGCAAAGCCGAGATCAGCTCCGTGGTCGCGGCGGCGCTGCCACCGCCGAGCTGGAACAAGTTGATGAAGCCGTGGGTCAGCGACCCCATGCACCGCAGATCGACCGCCGTCCCGGCGGCCCGCAGCGCCGCCGCGTAGCTCTCCCCTTCGTCGCGCAGCGGGTCGAACCCGGCGACCGCGATCAGGGCCGGCGCCAGCCCGGCCAGCGACTCGGCCAGCAGTGGCGATACCCGGGGGTCGGCCCGGTCGACGCCCGAGCCGCGCAGGTACTGAGACTCGAACCAATCGATGTCGCGTTTGGTCAGCACGAAGCCGCGGGCGAACAGGCCCAGGGAACGGGTCTGCGAGGTGAAATCGGTCCGCGGGTAGATCAGCCACTGCAGCACTGGGGCGGGCGCGCCCTCGTCGCGCGCCTGTTGGCAGACGACGGCCGCCAGGTTGCCGCCCGCGCTGTCGCCGCCGACCGCGACGCGACCGGGCGCGGCGCCGAGTTCCCCGGCGTGGTCGTATGCCCACCTGAAGGCGGCGTAGGCGTCCTCGACGGCGGCCGGGGCCGGATGCTCGGGGGCCAGCCGGTAGTCGATGGACAACACGTGAATGCCGGCGTCGCGGCAGGTCAACCGGCACAGGGCGTCGTAGGAGTCCAGGTCGCCGATCGACCACCCACCGCCGTGGTAGAAGACCAGCAGGGGTGCGGACGCGCCGTTGGGGGGCCGGTAGTGCCGGGCCGGGATCTCACCCGCGGGTCCGGGCAGGGACAGGTCACGGACGTCGACGTGGATCTGCGGCCCGGGCAGCTCCAGCAGCATCTGGCGCATCTGAGCGCGGGACGCGCTTGCGTCGTCGTCGACCACCAGGCCGTCGATGCCGACGGCGCGCAACCCGGAGAGCATCAGCTGAAGCGTGGCGTCCAGCGTGTTGCCGTCGATGGTCACCGAGCGGCCACCGAACAGCGCGCGCTTGGCCGGGGCCGGGATCCACGGAATGACCTTGACACCGATCGTGGAGACCGCGCCCTGCATGCGGCTGGTCAGGCGCATGGGCGCGTGTTTGACGCCAAGATGCAGGTCCGGCGCGGGCACGCTCTTGGTCATGGGCACTCCCTGTGCATCCAACGTGGCGACGCTCGACGACGGACGGTTGCTCGTTCCGCGCCCTCGTCTCGGACTCTTCCGGTCTTCGGCGGCCACCGAGCAGGTGCGGTCGGTGCCGCGCTGCGCGTCCGGTACGGGCTGGGCGGGTGGCCCCCCGGTGTGCCGTGCGACCAACTCTACGTGGTGACGAATATCCCAAAAAGAAGACCGGGTTCCGAATCACCGCCCCCGGCCCGGTGTTGCTGAGGTGGTATTTTCCAGCTCGGTAATATCGTGATCCCCAAACCGGTAACCCCCTCACGGATTGCGAGCAGCTCCGACGTGTTCCATTTCGAACTCAGCGCCTCGAATTCGGCGCCGATGGAATGGCGTCGATCTCCTCGCTCGATGACGGCGCCCGGTTGGGCCCACGAACCTTCAATTCCACAGGCAGGTGAATGACATTGGCTGGCGAGTCGGGCGCTGCCGTGCCCTCGATAGCTCTTAATGACGAAAACACGATGCCGGTGCTGGGCTTGGGTGTCGCCGACTTGTCCGAGGACGAGACGGAACGCGCGGTCTCCGCGGCGCTGGAGATGGGCTGCCGGCTGATCGACACCGCCTCGGCCTACGGCAACGAGGCCGCAGTCGGCCGCGCCATCGCGGCCTCCGGGATCCCGCGGGCCGAGCTCTTCGTCACCACCAAGCTGGCCGCCGCCGACCACGGGTTCCTCCGGTCCGAGGAGGCCTGCAAGGAAAGCCTGGAGCGGCTCGGCCTGGATTACGTCGACCTCTACCTGATCCACTGGCCCGTGCCGTCGCGCGGTGAGTACGTGAACTCCTTCGGCGGCCTGATCCAATGCCGCGGAAACGGGCTCGCGCGCTCGATCGGCGTTTCGAACTTCACCGAGCAGCATGTCACCGATGTCATCGACCTGACCTTCGTCACCCCGGCGGTCAACCAGGTCGAACTGCACCCGCTGCTCAACCAGGCCGACGTACGCAAGACCAACGCGGAGCACAACGTCGTCACCCAGGCCTATACGCCGCTGGCGCTCGGCAAGCTGACGGACAACCCGACGGTGACCTCGGTCGCCGGCGAATACGGCAAGACGCCGGCTCAGGTGTTGCTCCGGTGGAACCTGCAGTTGGGCAACGCGGTGGTCTTCCGGTCGGCCAACCCGGAGCACATCTCCGGCAACCTCGACGTGTTCGACTTCGAGTTGGCCGCCGAGCACATGGACGCGATCAACGGGCTCAACGACGGCACCCGGCTGCGCCCGGATCCCAACACGTTCGAGGGCGCCTGAGCTATCCCGCCGGGCAGGTGGCCGCCGCCTGGCGTAGCACGCCCGTCGACGCCTGATCCACCGGCAGCGCGTAGCCGCGCAGCACGGCGATGAACTGCATCGCGTATTGGCAGGCGAACGCGGCGTTCGGCGGCATCCACTGCGCCGGCGGCGCATCGCCCTTGTCCTGATTCGCCTGTCCGTCGACCGCCACCAGATTGGCCGGATCGTTGGCGAACCGCAGCCGCTGCCCGTCGGGCCAGTTGTAGGCGCCCATGTCCCAGGCGTAGGCCAGCGGGACGATGTGGTCGATCTGCACCGCCTCGCCTACCCTGGCGCCGCGCTGGAACGCAATCGTCTTGTTGGTGTACGGGTCGTGCAGGGTGCCGGTGGCCACCGCGTCCGGACACCGTTTGGTCGACACGTAGGTCTTGTCGATGAGGTCGCGGTTGAGGATGTCGTCGCGGGTGTCGCATCCGTTGTGGCCCAGCGGGGCGTCGTTGTCGTCGTCCCACGCGTCGCCGAACGCCGCGCGGCGGTAGTCGTACCGGTGCGCCCGAAGCGGCAGCACCGCGATACCCGCGAGCACGTCGGTGCCCGGCTGCACCGTCGGAACGTCGGCGCGCGCGGCGTATTCGTCCGCGTGCCTGGCCGTCGAGGACCCGACCGTCTGGTAGGCCACCAGCAGGGCGAGCGCCGCGGTCGCGGACAACCACAGCAGCACCTTGCGATTCACCAGCGCCGTCCCCCACAAGTGGGAGGTGCCCCCACTCCCCCGCAAGCGGGTGGTGCCCCCACCTCATCGCTTCGTCCCCCGCAAGCGGGCGGTACCCCCACTGCATCGTCGCTGGCGGTCACGACTTATCCAGGTATTCGATCCGGTCGGTGGTGACGAAAGGCGCTGCCAGCAAAGCCAATTCGGGGCTGGCCGGATTTTCGTCGTAGCTTCGGACGCAGAAGTCACGCGCGGCCTCGATGACGTCGCGGTGGTCGGCCAGCGAGAGCAAGCGCAGATTGATCGCGCGACCGGACTGGTTGCGGCCCAAGACGTCTCCCTCCCGACGCTCCTTGAGGTCCAGGTCGGCGAGCGCGAACCCGTCCTGGGTCGCGGCCACGGCGGAGAGCCGCCGGCCCGCCGGCGACCCCGGCGCGACCCAGGTGGCCAGCAGGCACAAACTCGGGTGCTGGCCGCGGCCGATGCGGCCGCGCAGCTGATGCAGCTGGCTGATGCCGAAGCGGTCGGCATCCATCACCAGCATCACCGTGGCGTTCGGGACGTCGACGCCCACCTCGATCACCGTGGTGCACACGAGCACATCGGTCTCGCCGGCGCGAAACGCCGCCATCGCGGCGTCCTTCTCCTCGGCGGACAACCGCCCGTGCATCAGTGCCAGGCGCACGTTCGCCAGCTCGCCCGCACGCAGCCGCGCGTAGAGTCCTTCGGCGGTTTCCGACGGTCTCGCCTGCTGCTCCTGTTTCTCCGGCTCGTCGGTCTCGTCGATCCGGGGCGCCACCACATAGGCCTGCCGACCGGCGGCGACCTCTTCGGTGATGCGCTGCCAGGCCCGCTCGAGCCACGCGGGCTTCTCCCTGACGAAGATGACGTTGCTGGTGATCGGCTGGCGGCCACGCGGCAGTTCGCGCAGTGTGGAGGTTTCCAGGTCACCGTAGACGGTCAGCGCGACCGTGCGCGGTATCGGCGTCGCCGTCATCACCAGCAGGTGCGGGGTGACCCTCCGACGAGCCTTGGCCCGCAACTGGTCTCGCTGTTCGACCCCGAACCGGTGTTGCTCGTCGACCACCACCATGCCCAGGTTGTGGAACTCCACCGCGTCCTGTAACAGCGCGTGGGTGCCCACGACGATCCCGACCTGGCCACTGGCCACCTCGTCACGGACTTGCTTCTTCTGCGCCGCGGTCATCGAACCGGTGAGCAGGGCGACCCGGGTCGCGTTGTCCGCTCCACCTAGCTGACCGGCCATCGCCAACGGGCCGAGCACGTCGTTGATGGACCTAAGATGTTGGGCGGCAAGGACTTCCGTCGGCGCCAGCAGCGCGCACTGGTAACCCGCGTCCACCAGTTGCAGCATCGCCAGCACCGCGATGATCGTCTTGCCCGATCCGACCTCACCCTGGAGCAGGCGGTTCATCGGCCGGGTGGCCGAGAGCTCCTTGGCGAACACGTCGAGCACCTCACGCTGCCCGGCGGTCAGCTCGAACGGCAAGCGCCGCAACAGTTCCGCGGACAATCCGTCGGGGCGCGGGGGCGCCGGGGGGCCCGATTCCGACAGCTCGCCGTGCCGCCGGGTGACCAGCGCCCACTGCAGCCCCACGGCTTCGTCGAACGTCAGCCGCTCCCGCGCCCGCCGCCGCGCGGAAGCGTCTTCGGCCAGGTGGATGTCGCGCAACGCCCGGTCCTCGGAGACCAGGCCGTGGCGGCTGCACAGGTCGGCGGGCAGGGGGTCGTCCACCGGATCCAGGACGTCGAGCACCTGGCGCACGCACCTGAAGACGTCCCAGCTCTGCACCTTCGTGGTCGCCGGATAGATCGGGAAGAAGGCCCGCTCGAACGCCGCCATCTGCACCTCGCCGGTGGTGGCCTGCGAGGCGATCGCGATGTTCTTCAGCGAGCTGGTGCCACGGTTCTTGCCGTCCGGGGAATCGAGGATGAGGAAGGCCGGGTGCGTCAGCTGCATGACGTTCTTGAAGAACCCGACCTCCCCCGACAGCATCACCTTGGTGCCTTCGGTCAGGTCCTTCTTCAGATAGTTCGCGTTGAAGAACGTCGCGGTCACCTTGTTGCGGCCGGCACCGAGGGTGATGCGGTGGCAGACCTTCTTCGGGGTCTTCTTCATCGGCCACGTCTTGGTTTCGGTGATCGTGTCGACGATGGTGATGTGCTCGCCGGCCGGCGGGCGCTGGTCGTCGGCGCCCCACCGGGTCGCACCCTCGGTGTAGCTGCGCGGGTAGTGCCGCAGCAGATCGTCGACGGTGCGGATGCCCAACTCCTCGTCGAGCTGATCGGCGGCCTTGGCGCCCACCACGAAGTCCAGCCGGTCGCCCAGCGACACCACGGCTACTCGACCCCGATCAACAGCGCGTCACCGCGATGGCCGGTGCGGTACGTGACCAGCTCGGTGCCCGGGTGATGGTCGTGCATGTGCTTTTGCAGGACGCCGCCCACGTCCGCGACGTCGTCTTCCGATTCGATGCCGGCGCCGACCAGCACCGTCACCAGGTCCCCACCGGAGGCCAGCAACAGATCCAGCAGGCCGATGGCCGCAGCGACCACATCGGCCGCCACGATGAGCACCTCGTCGGCCGCGATGCCCAGCCCGTCGCCCGGCTGGCAGCGGCCGGCCCAGGTCAACGCGCTTTCGGTCGCGATGCGCACCGACGCGTGCCGGGCCGCACCGGCCGCGCGGGCCATGGTGTAGCCGTCGTCCACCGCCTGCCGGCCGGTTTCGTGCACGGCCAGCGCGGCCAGGCCCTGCACCATCGACGCCGTCGGGATCGGCACCACGTCGATCCCCCAGCCGATGGCCGCGGTGCACCCGGCGACCAGCTCCTCGGCGGGCACGTAGCCGTTGGGCAGCACCATCACCTGCGCGGCGCCGGTGTCGATCACCGCGCGCATCAGCTGATGCGCGCTGATGTTCACCGGGTCGCCGGCGGCCGGGTCGCGCTGCAGCACGCAGGCGCCCTCCCCGCCGAACAGCTCGGCGGCGCCGTCGCCGTCGACGACGGCCAGCACCGCCCTCTCCCGGGTCCAGCCGCCGACCGGCAGGCCGGCCGCGCCGGAGCTCAACGCCGAAATCACGATGCGGCTCAACCGCCCCGCCGCGAGCCCGGCCTCGACCGCGGCGCCGGCGTCGTCGGTGTGCACGTGCACCGAGTACGTACGCTCGGCCGACGACGTCGCGGCCGCGATGCCCACGGAATCGCCCAGCTCCCCGAGCCGGTCCCGCAGCGCGTCGGCCGCGGCCGCATCGCAGCCGTCCAAGCGGTACATCACCTCGAATTGCGGCGCGGGGCGCTCGGCGGCGCCGTCCGGTTGGGGCGCTCGCGGCGACAGTTCGTACACGGTTCGCGCGGGGGCTTGACCGGTGACGGTGGTGCGCAGGGCGTCCAGCAGCACCAGCAGGCCGCGGCCGCCGGCGTCCACGGCGCCGGCGTCGGCCAGCACGTCGAGCTGCTCGGTCGTCTTCTCCAGCGCGACGACCGCGGCGTCGCCGGCGGCGGTGATCGCCGGGGTGAGACCCTCCCCGGCCTGGGCGCGCTCCCCGACGGCGTCGGCCGCCGCCCGCAGCACCGAGACGATGGTCCCCGGGATCTCCTCGCCGCCCATCGACGCGATGACCAGGTCCACGCCGCGCCGCAACGACGCCGCGAGGATGGCGGCATCGATGTGGGGCAGCTCACCGCCGGAATCGGCCGCCGCGACGGCGGTAACGTCGGCGATTCCGCGCAGAATCTGCGACAGGATCACCCCGGAGTTTCCGCGAGCGCCGTTCAGCGCACCGGCCGACATCGCGGCGGTGGCCCGGGCGACGCAGGCCGAGCCGCCCTCGGAGTTCACCCCGGCGTTGGCCTCGGCCAGCGCCGAACGCATGGTGAACAGCATGTTGGCGCCGGTATCGGAGTCGGCGACCGGGAAGACGTTGAGCCGGTTGATCTCGTCGATGTGGGTGATGAGGTCGCTGACGGCGGTGTGCGCCCAGTCCCGCAAGGTGATCGCGTCGAGCAGACGTTCCGACGTTCCCAGTGTCAGCCACCTCCTCCACAACCAGGCCCCCGGTGGGCGCCAGCGTAGCCCGGCGACTCGCGCGACGGCTGCCCGTGACCACCACCCGCCGCCGCGGCGATCCGGCCCATTGAGCCTAGCCAGACGGGGCGACAGCGGTGGTGATCGTTTTGGTGGTTGCCAGCGGAGTCGGTATCCTGGTTGGGCCCGGGTCGGCCCGGGCTTTCCCGGCCCCGTGTCAGACCGCCGAGCCGGACCCCCGAGATTTGAGGAGCTTGAACCATGGCCGCTGTGTGCGACATCTGCGGGAAAGGCCCCGGCTTCGGCAAGTCGGTGTCGCACTCCCACCGCCGCACCAGCCGCCGGTGGGACCCCAACGTCCAGACCGTGCACGTTGTCACCCGCCCGGGCGGCAACAAGAAGCGCGTCAACGCCTGCACGTCCTGCATCAAGGCCGGCAAGGTCGCCCGGGGCTAGCCCGGCGTTATCACGGGCTACATCACGATGTGCCCGGCGTCGACGGGTATCGACACGCCCGTCACGTAGCGGGCCCGGGGACCGACCAGCCACAGCACCGCTTCCGTCACGTCTTGCGCTTCGACCAGCGGCACGTCGGGCAGCAGCATCTGCGAGACGGCCGGGTTGGGATTCTCCAGCATCCGGTTGACGACGAAGTCGTTGAGGATCATCGGCGTCATGACGCCACTCGGGTGCACCGAGTTGACCCGAATCTTGTGTGGCGCGTAGGCATTGGCCGCTGACCGCATCAACCCGACCACCCCGTGCTTGGACGCGGCGTAGGCGAACATCGCCGCGCTGCCGTCGCCGCCCCGGCCGGTCAGCCCCTGCGACGAGCTGACCAGCACGATCGACCCGCCCTGTCCCTTGCGGATGATCGAGGGCACCGTCGCCAGCAACGTGTGCCACACGCCCTTGAGGTTGGTGTCGACGATCGTGTTGAACACCGGCTCGGAATGGGCCTCCGGGTCACCGATCGCCACCACCCCGGCGTTGGCGACGACGATGTCCACCTCGCCGAGGTCGTCGATTCCGCTTTGCACCGCGGCCTCGAGTTGCGGCAGGTCGCGGACGTCGGCGACGACGGGCGCCACCCTGCGGCCGGCGGCTTGGACCAGCCGCGCGGTCTCGTCGAGATCGGATTTGGTGCCCAGCGGGTAGGGAATCGCGTCGATGTCGGTGCAGATGTCCACGGCGATGATGTCGGCGCCCTGTTCGGCGAAGGCCACCGCGTGACTGCGGCCCTGGCCGCGCGCCGCACCGGTGATGACGGCGACCTTGTCGTCGAGTTCCCCCATGGCTACACCTCCAGCTTCGTGCCGGTCTCGTGCTCGGCGAAGGCGACCAGGCGGGCGGCCGCGTCGTAGTCGCACGCGACCGGCGACCGGCCGATCAGCACCGGCCCGCCGCGCAGGCCGAACCGCCCGCTGACCCCGACATAACTGCCGGGCGGCAACGGTTCGCTGATGCAGTACAGCGTGGGGGCCGCGCCCTCGTCGATGTCGTTGGCCAGCCGGTCGGCCACCACCTTGACCACCTTGTGCGCCATCGACATCAGAGCGGAGTCGCCGAGCTGCGACAGGTTCGACGCGACCCAGCCCGGGTGGGTCAGCTGGGTGACCACCGGCGACCCGGCCGCGCGCAGCCTGCGGTCCAGTTCGAGGCCCCAGAGCATGACCGTGAGCTTCGACTGTGCGTAGGCGCCCAGCCGGGTCCACTTGTGCCGGCGCAGGTGAAGATCGTCCAGGTGCAGCGTCGCGGACCGGTGCGCGTCGGAGCCGACGTTGATGATCTGCGAGCGCACCCTGGGCAGGAGCAGGTTGGTCAGGGCGAACGGGCCGAGCAGGTTGGTGCCCAGCGTCTTTTCGAATCCGTCGACCGTTTCGGTGCGGCGTTCGGTCAGGGCACCGGCGTTGTTGATCAGGATGTCGACATCGTCGTCGATCGAACTGGCGAAGGCGCGCACCGAGGACTGGTCGGCGAGGTCGACCCTGGCCACCGTGGTCGAGCCGCCCATCTCGGTCGCGCGTTGCTCGCCCAGCTCGGTGTTGCGCACCGCCAGGATCACGTGGGCGCCGGCCTTGGCCAGGGCACGGGCGGTCCCGAGCCCGACGCCGTTGGTCGCTCCGGTCACGACGACTCGTTTGCCGGTGAGGTTGCCGAGCCGGCTCGGCGTCCAAGGTACGGTCACGGCGATCAAGACTAATGGTCGGTTCTATGTAAATTCGACCGGTTCTGCCACCATTGTTCGCGGAAGCGGAGGACATAGGTGCGACGGGCGGTCCACATGAGTGACAGCGCAACAGAAATCACCAACCTGATCTACACCTACGCCGAGCTTCTCGACGGAGGCGACCTGGACGGCGTCGCCCGACTCTTCGAGCATGGCCGCATCTGCGGCGTGGAGAACGGCCCGCCGGAGACGGTGTTCGCCGGTGCCGCCCGGGTGCGCGAGATGTACGAGATGGCCACGCGCATCTATGAAGACGGCACCCCCAAGACCAAGCACAACACCACCAATGTGCAGCTGCACATCGACGAGTCCGCGGGGACCGCGCGCAGCACGTCGTACTACTGCGTCACCCAGGCGACTCCCGACCTGCCGCTGCAGGTGATCGTGACCGGGCACTACAAGGACACGTTCCACCGCGTGGACGGCGCCTGGCGGTTCGACAGCCGCACAATGTTCGTCGACCAGGTCGGCGACGTCAGCCAGCATCTGAAGTTCTGATCGGGTCGGCTATTTACGTTGGACGACAATGCTTTTGGAAAGCGCATCGAAAGAAGAGCGCATGCCTGACGACCCCGTCGCGACAGCGTCGCAGCACGAACAGGAAATCCGTCACGAAGGACGCCAACTTCGCGAGGTCGTGAATCACTCGTCGAGTGTGGGCCCTACGTACGGATTTTCGGCCGATTTACGTCCATAGGCCCCACGGTCGGCGACGTCCATTAAGTCACTCGTCCATTAAGTTACTCGTCGAGGAACACGGCTCGGGCGCCCAGGATGATGCCGCGCTTGCGGGCCCGCTCGGCGTCGCTGAAGTGCCCGTCGGGATGCAACCAATCCAGCAGCCGCTTGGCGTAGACGGCCAACTCATCGGGCCGATACCCCGCGGCCTTGCCGGCCAAGTCGGCCTCGGCGGCGGCCCG
>NZ_MPNT01000034.1 GCF_001907675.1 Mycobacterium paraffinicum | reverse complement strand
ACCCAACACTCGTACGCTGAACCTTCACTGGGGCCTCCCACATCTGTGGCTCTACGGCCAGGACCCATTTCCCGACCGCAACCCACGTTCACATGTGAGCGAGGCCCCAGCCCCCCATACCGTCTAGTAGCGGTGGCGGGCCAGGTGCGGCGGGCCGTCGCCGGCATCGTGTTCGTCTGACACCACGGCGGGCACCATCTCGCTCGTCACCAGCCCGTCGTCGCGGGTCAATTCGTCAATCACAGCGAAGGATTCGGCGATGTTGGACGGGGTGTCAACAAGGATGGTCACCACGGGGACGCGCCGGCCCAGCGAGAGCAACTTGTCGCCGTGCGGCCGGTGGTCACCGTGGTATCCCCAGATGCCGCGCAACACCGTCGCACCGTCGGGCGCATCGCGCTGACGCAGCTGCTGCACGATCGCGCGGTGAATCGGCACCCCGTCGACCAATGCCGACTCGGACGTGTAGACGGTCAGCTTCTGGAACAGCGCCAAACCGTGTTCGTCGACCCCTGGCAGGGCGTGCGGCCTTTCCAGGAGTTCGCCGTCGCGTTTGCACACCCGGACCCGCTCCAGCGTGAACATCGGTTCCTGAAGCAGCCCGGCGAGCTCCGGCAACACCCCGGCGATGCGCTCACCGGACCCGACGGCCAGGATCATCATCGGCACGTTGGCGTTGCGACCGAAGAAGCGGGCACGATGCCGCTGCCCGTGGGTGACACCGTCGACGCCCAGCAGCACCGAAGCGCCGGCGACCCGGCGCCGATGCAGGAGGTCGCAGACGGCGACGTAGGCGGGGGCGCCGTTGACACGCTCCTTGCGGCCGACGTAGACGGTCAGCTTGACGGCTTCGCGCAATTCGGCGGGGAGGTCCGGTGGCCCCGGGAAGGACCCGCCGTCCCTCAGCAGCCGCGCCCGCTCCAGGGTGACCAGGCCGCGCTGCTTGATGGCGAGCACCGGATCGAGCAGGGCCTCGATCTTCGCCTGGGTGTCGACCGCCACGATCGCGACGGGCGGATCCTCCGACAAGGTCAGCGACTCGTCGGTCCTCAAGTGGCGGCCTGTGCCGAAGCCGCCGGCACCGCGCAGCACCACGCCGCAGGCGATGTGGTGCTCGGCGTACAGGTCGAGCAGCACATCGGAGACAAACCCCGTGTCGGTTCGCCGGCGCTCGGCCAGATAGGTGGTGAGCTTGAGGCAGTCCTCGTCCATGGCCGCTCCCGTCGCTTTGCGGCGATCCTACTCGCTTCAGACCCCAAGCGTCGCAACGGTGTTCGATGCGTCCCGGCTCACCGCAGGGTTTCGGTCGGCACCGCGTAGCGGTCCTGGTAGGCGCCCACCCGCTCGCGCACCTCGCCCGCCTGCAGGCCGGTGTCCGACCAGGTGTAGCGACCGCGGCCCCCGTCGCCGGGATGGGCGGCGAGGAACTCGCGCATGTTCTGCTCGGCGTCGGGGCGCAGCTCGCGGTCGAGCCGTTGGTAGATGTCCTTGATCGTGGTCCAGGGGTCGTTGACGAAGTCGCTGTATTGCACGTCGATCACCCGGTCGGCCGGCACGGCGCCGCCATCGCGCAGGGCCATCTCGCGCTCCAGGCCGACGACGATCTCCTCGTAGGACTGGGCCGCACATTCGGCGATGGTGGATTCGTCGCTGCACATCCGGCGCAGGTGGTGCGTGAGGGCGGCGATCGACGAGATGACGTTCAGCGGGTCGCGGTGGGTCTGCACGATCAATGCGTCGGGGTATTCGGCCAGCAGGGTGTCCAGCTGCCACAGATGCGCGGGCGACTTGAGCAACCACTGGCCGGGTACGCCGGATTGCAAGTGCTGCAGAAAGATTCGGTGATAGCGGTAGGCGCCCGCGTGGTCCGCCTCATAGAGCAGCCAGCGATAGTAACTCGGCAGGCGGTACTGCACGGAGAAGATCATGCTGACGAATTCACCGGCCGTGATGCGCACGCACTCCTGCCCGACGAGTGCGCCCATCGGGTGAAAGGCCAGGAACCCGGGCATGATCTGTTCGGACATGTCGATGCTGGCCTGGGTCTGCGCGATCCGCGGGTCGTCGTGATAGGTCTCCGGCTGCGGCACGGGGCAGGGCTCGTCGACCTCCCACGTCAACGGGGCGCGCAGCTCGGGATCCTGCGCGAGCAGGTCGTAGAGGATGGTGGTTCCGGTGCGGGGCTGTCCGACAATGAAAATCGGCGCCGCGACCGGTTGGGCGGCTATCTCGGGGTGTGCTTTGCGCCAAGCGATCACACGGAGGCGGTTCTTCAGGGCCCGCATGATGTCGAGGTGCGCGATCTCCACCCCGATGTCCGACAGCCGCGCGTCGTGAATCAGCCCGTCGGTCAGGCGGTGCAGCCCCGGCCGCCAGCCCTCGGCGCCGAAGTCGTCGCTGCCGGCTTCCTCGCACGCGGTGGCTACCAGCCGCTCGGGGGCGAATCGATCCTGCAGCGTCACACCGCCTCCTCAGATCGGCGCACCGACACATTCACGTCGGGTGGGCTGGGGTTGTCCAGCCAGCGCAGGACGACGAAGCCTCGATGCCGGCCACCGGTGTCGAGCCAATGGCCCAACCCGAAGTCGTTCGCGGAGACGGCGATCCGCACCCGACCGTCGGGATCGCGTGCCACGCCGCGGTTCGTCACCGAGCTGTGCCGAGCCCGCGGCTCGAGGCACTCGTGCCAGATGCTTTCCAGCGTGACGTTCCAATAGCGGGTGTCGGGCGGAGCGATGTCGAGCACCAGCGCCTCGTCCGGTTGCAGCCGGTAGGTCCCGATCATGTACAGGTTGTCCGGAGTGGTGTCCGCGGCGCCCAGGTTGGCGGCGTCCGCGGTCAGGAGCGTGTTGGGTGTATCCAGCAATTCCGGCTTGATGGTGCGGTGCAGTGTCGTCAGCTTCATCAGTGACCAGGCCATCGCCGTGAATTGATCGGCGAGCTCGCCGTCGGACAGCGGGGTCAGCGGAGCGGGATCCATCGCCTCGATGCGTAGCGTGGCGAGTTCTTCGTGCGCGCGGTCGCCGATGTACTCGCGGACCACCACCGACGAGGCGTCGTCGGGGATCTGCACCCACTGCGCACCGGCGAGATCTGCGGGTTGTTTCCTGGACAGCACAAGCGCGAATTCGCCTGCAGTCAAAGCTAACTGGACATCGTTGACATACCCCGCCATGCGGCGCGGCGTCAGCCCCGTCCCGGCCAGGACCTGTAGCCCGAGGTAGGCGCTGGTTCCCCGCGAGCCGGTGACCCGGTAGCTCCGGTCGCCGCGGATCATCGCCAGGTAATAGTTGCCGTCCGGATTGGGACCGCCGACCATGCGGTTCTCGGAACACATGTCGAAGAAGGTGGGTCGCTCGGCGTCGGCCTCGACCGACATTTGGGCGCACAGCGACGAGACGCGGGCGATCATCCGCAACCCTTCCAGCAGCTCGCGCTCGGACTCGGCGTCCTCGGTCACGATCTTGGTGACATCGGTGACCATCTGCTGGAAGAACTGCCACGCGGCCCGCGCCTGCGGGACCGCCTGATCGGACGAATCGAGGTCTTGAGACATCGTCTCATGGTAAGACTATGTCTTACGATGGGGAGCGGATTCGCGGGAAAAGGTGGGGGAATGGCTGCCACGACAACGTTGGCCGAACGCAAGCGAACGGCGATGCGGCAGCGCATCGCCGGCGCCGCGGCGCAGCTGGTCGCCGACCGTGGTTTGGCGGGCACGACGGTGGACCGCATCGCCGACGAGGCCGACATCGGGCGGGCGACCTTCTTCCGCTACTTCAACTCCAAGGAAGACGCCGTCGCCGAGGGCATGACCGTCCATTGGCTCAACCAGATCACCGCCGCCCTGGCGGCCCAGCCCGAGCGCCTGAGCGCTACCGACGCGGTCATCGGCGCCTTCACGGAGCTCGCCGCCGGTTTCGCCGACATCGAGGATCAGATTCGCGAATTAGCGGTCCTGACAAGGTCTTCCGACACATTGGCCGCCTGGACACTGCACATCTACGTGCGGTACGAGCTGGCGATCGCGAACCTGATCGCACCGCGCCTGCCGCGATTGGCCCCGCAGGACCCCAGGCCCCGCCTGATCGGTGCCCTGACGATGGCGACCGTGCGCATCGCGCTGGACGATTGGCTCAGCCACGGGGGATCCCTGCCGGATCGGGTGGGTCAGGGCCTGGCAGCCATCAAAGTCGGGTGATCGGCCGGCATCAGCCGAGGAGCGCGCCGACGATGAGCCGGGTGGTGCGTTCGGCTCGCCGCCGCGAATAGGACTGGGCGCCGGAGAGGATCGGATACACCACGCCGCCGACGATCGCGTCCGCGGCCGATTCGGCGGTGGCGGCGGCGATGCCATCGGCGAGCAGTCGGTCCCGCACGCTGTCGTGCAGCGGCGCGCTGAAGCCCGCCCGCAGACGCACGGCGGTCTCCTCGTGTTCCGTGCAGGCGACGGTCAGGGTTCGCAGCATGGCCGAGCCGCGATCGGTCGTCAGGCTGGCGACCAGCTTGCCGACCCAGCCCACCAAGTCGGCGGCCAGATCGCCGGTGTGGGATACCGATGCCAGCAATTTGTCGGCGTCCTCGAGCATGACGTCGGCGACCAGCGCCGAGCGGCTGGGCCACCACCGGTAGATCGTCTGCTTGCCCACGCCGGCACGCGCGGCGACCGCCTCGATGCTCAGACCGTCGAAGCCGCGTTCGAGAAGGAGCTCGCGGGTGGCGGTGACGATCGCCGTGCGCGACTTCTCGCTGCGGCGCCTCGGCGTGGTCGCCTGGGTGAGATCGCTTGGCATTGGGTGATCCTCGCTGCTGCGGTAGCCCGCTTTACATATCCTGACCGGCGCCGGTAGTCTGCACAAGACGAGACGGTCCGTCTTGTAAGGGCATTCTAGCCGGAAGGGTAGCAGTCGGTGCGGCCAACTTCAGTCACCTCTCGGCCGTCGTCGTGACCCTCGGACTGAGCCCGGAGCAACAGGAACTCAGCGACGCGGTCGGGCAGTTCGCCGCCCGGCACGCGCCCATCTCGGCCACCCGCGACAGCTTTGACGACCTGGCCGCCGGGCGCCGGCCCGAATGGTGGGCGGCCTTTGTCGGCAACGGATTTCACGCGGTGCACATGCCCGAAAGCCTCGGGGGGCAGGGCGGCCGCCTGATGGACGCCGCGTGCGTGCTGGAGGCGGCGGGTAAGGCGCTGTTGCCTGGGCCGCTGCTGCCGACGGTCGCGGCGGGAGCCGTCGCCCTGCTGGCCGACGCCTCACCGGCCGCCGAGGCGCTGCTGCGCGACCTCGCCGCCGGCCGCACCGCGGCGGTGGTGCTCCCCGGCGATGGTGATTTCAGCGCGCGCGCCGAAGATGGCGGATGGGTGGTCACCGGCGCGTCGGACGTCACCGCGGGCGTGTGTGCGGCGTGCACGATTCTCCTCGCTGCACGCACTGAGGACGACGCCGTGGTCTGGGTCGTCGTCGACACCGAAAACCCCGCGGCAGCAACCGAACCCATAAACGGCACCGACCTGGTCTCCGACGCCGGCGTCTTGCGCCTCGACGACTACCCCGCGGCCGGCCCGGAGGTGCTCACCGGGATCGATCCCGACCGCGCGCGGTGTGTCGCGCTCGGCCTGCTGGCCAGCACGACGGCCGGCATCGTGCAGTGGTGCGTCGAGGCGGTCACTGCACACCTGCGCATCCGCGAACAGTTCGGCAAGGTGATCGGCACCTTCCAGGCGTTGCAGCACAACGCCGCGATGCTGCTGGTCAGCAGCGAGCTGGCCACCGCCGCGGCCTGGGATGCCGTGCGAGCCGCCGACGAGCCGCTCGACCAGCACCGCATGGCCGCCGCCGCGGCGGCCGTGATCGCGGTCGCCCCGGTGCCCGACCTTGTCCTCGACGCGTTGACCATGTTCGGTGCCATCGGCTTCACCTGGGAACATGACCTGCATCTGTACTGGCGGCGGGCGATCAGTCTCGCGGCCTCGATCGGTCCGGTGAATCGCTGGGCCCGGCGCCTCGGGCAGCTGACCTGCACCCGGCAACGCGACATGTCGGTCGACCTCGGCGACGCGGAAGCCGGATTTCGTTCCTGGGTGGCCGAGACCCTTGACGCCGCAACGCAGTTGCGCAATGACCAACCCGCACCCCACGGCGACTACCCGGACCAGGCTTCCGGGCCTCAGCGCACGTTGCTGGCCGATGCCGGACTGATCGCGCCTCACTGGCCGGCGCCGTGGGGCGTCGGTGCGGGTCCGCTCAAACAGCTCATCATCGACGAAGAGTTCGCCAAGCGACCCGGTCTGGTCCGGCCCTCGCTGAACATCGCCGAGTGGATCCTGCCCTCGGTGCTGGCCGCCGCACCAAACGACCTGCAAGAAAAGCTGATTCCGCCCACCCAGCGCGGCGAGATTCATTGGTGCCAGCTGTTCAGTGAGCCCGGTGCTGGATCCGACCTCGCGTCCCTGGCCACCAGGGCAACCAAGGTCGACGGCGGTTGGCGGATCAACGGCCACAAGATCTGGACGTCACTGGCGCAGTACGCCGACCTTGGCGCCCTGCTGGCGCGCACCGACCCCGAAGCCGGCAAACACCGCGGCATCGGTTACTTCATCCTGGATATGCGGTCGCCCGGCATCGAGATCCAGCCGATCAAAACGGCCACCGGGCAGGCGCACTTCAACGAGGTGTTCCTCGACGACGTGTTCGTCCCCGACGAGATGTTGCTGGGCGCCCCCACCGATGGCTGGAACCTGGCGATCGCCACCATGGCCGAAGAGCGTTCGGCCATCAGCGGTTACGTGAAGTTCGACCGGGCCGCCGCGCTGCGCCGGCTCGCGGCCGAACCCGGGCCGGACCGCGACGACGCGCTGCGCGCGCTCGGCGAACTCGACGCGTACGCCAACGCCATCAAGGCGTTGGGGGTGCGGGAGACCATCCGGTTGCTCGACGGCCAGGCGTCGGGCCCGGCGTCCAGCATCGCCAAGGTGGCGATGAACGAGCTCCTGCGCAGAACATTCGAGGCCACCCTCCGGTTGACGGGGCGCGCTGCCATGGTGGCCGACGCCGACCCCGACATCGTGGAGCGCTACCTGCACCTGCCCGCCGAGTTGATCGGCGGAGGAACCCGGGAGATCCAGCTGAACATCATCGCACAGATGATCCTCGGACTACCTCGAAAGTAGTTACCGCCCATGGGGTTACGCGGAGAAGCCGCGATCGTCGGCTATGTCGAGCCCCCGCCCGAACGGCTCAACAAGGCCTCGCCCGCGCCGTTCGTGATCGAACAATGGGCGGAGCTCTCGGCGGCCGCACTCGACGATGCCGGCCTGCCGGGCGATGTCGTCAACGGAATCGTGGCATCGCACCTGGCGGAGTCCGAGATTTTCGTGCCGTCGACCATCGCCGAATACCTCGGCGTGGGAGCGCGATTCGCCGAACATGTGGATCTCGGCGGCGCCAGCGCCGCGGCCATGGTCTGGCGGGCGGCGGCGGCGATCGAACTGGGCATCTGTGACACGGTGTTGTGCGCGCTGCCGGCCCGCATATCACCCCGTCTTCGAAGAAAAAGCCCAGGCCGATGGTCGACGCGATGTTCTTCGGCTCGTCGAGCAACCAATACGGCTCTCCCCAAGCCGAATTCGAGATCCCCTACGGCAACCTCGGCCAGAACGGACCCTACGGGCAGGTCGCCCAGCGCTACGCGGCCGTCTACGGCTACGACGAGAGGGCGATGGCCAAGGTCGTCGTCGACCAGCGGTTCAATGCCAACCAACCGTGCCTTCGTGTCCGGCAACGGCGGGATCCTGTCGGAACAGACGACGCTGATCCTCGAGGGGGATTGATCGACATGGCCGCCTGCGAGCGTCCGATTCCCGTCAAAACGCCTACCAGCGCGCCGTTTTAGGACGCGCTGGCACAGCATCGTATCGTCATCCAGTATTCGCCGTCGCTGCAGAGCTATGTGTTCTATCCACGGGTGCGCGCGCCGCGCACGCTTGCCGACGACCTGGAATGGCGAGAGATCTCCGGCATGGGAACGTTGTATTCCTTCACCGTGGCGCGCCGGCCCGTCAGCCCGCACTTCGCCGACGCCGTCCCGCAGCTACTGGCCATCGTCGAATGGGACGAGGGGCCAAGGTTTTCCACCGAGATGGTCAACGACGACCCCGCCGAGCTGAGGGTCGGGATGCGGGTGCAACCGGTGTTCTCCGATTACCCGGAGGACGACGTCACGATGCTGCGCTACGCGCTGGCCGACTGAGGGCGCCCGATCCGAGCCTCAACCGCTTGGTGATTCGGTAGCCCCTAGTTCAGGCGGCGAGTCCATCGCTGCTGTGGTTGGCCAGCGATGACCACGCGCGACAGTGACGACGCGGGCGGCCACGGTGGTACTTCCGCGCGACGACGCGAAACCTGTCGGGCTGCTCGGAAGGCGCTGCCAGAGCCATGTGCGTCACGTCTGCCCGATTACCATGACGTTCACTCGGGTTGCTCCGAGCCTGGACCCCCTAGGGCAGGCCAACTCCGGGCTGGACGCCGGTTGTCGCGGCGTGGACCCTAGTCACCGGCCGACCCAGCCGTACCTGCGTGATCGCACCGAGCAGTTACCCCGGGTCGGAGGCGTTGGGGTCGCGCGCTGTCCAGTCGGTGTTGAATCCTCCGAGGTGCGGATGGAACATCTCATCTCCACTGTGCTGGGTGAACTCCACTTTCACGCTTAAGCGGTCCAGGCCCAGGACATCGGCGCAAATCTCGATGAGTTCGCGCGCCAGTGCTGCGCGAGTTTCGGCTGACCGGCCGCGGCGAACGTCACACATGATCAAGGTGTGCGGATGAGGTTCGCTTGCAGTGCAGCGCCACACGGACCCCTCGCCCAGATCGTGTATTGAGACCGTGACCAGTTCCGGATCAGCGCCCATCGTCGCCGCGTACGCCAACCCGAATCGTCTGGCCAGCAAGCGTTTAGACCCGAACTCAAGACGAGCGGGCACATCTATCTGCAGTGACGGCATGACATCCCTTGTCGCCCTCAAGCCGCTGGGGCTAACTGGCGTACTGAGCTTCGCCGTTGCCAAAGGACCAGTTCTCTTTGGTGTTCTCCACCAGATTGATGACGATGTCCTCGCGGCGCATCCCGAGCCGCTCGTGCAAACCGTCCGCGATGGCTTTGTAAAACGCTGACTTCTTTTCCACGGTTCTGCCGGCCAGCAGCGTCACTTGGATGAACACACAGTCGTTCGTCCGGTTGATGCCGAGGTATTCGGGGTCGAAGATGAAGTTCTGCGCGCGATGCTCATTGATCACCTGGAAGCGATCCCCTTCAGGCACGCCGAGTGTGTCGACCATGGCCGTGTAGACGACATCGCCGATCGTTTGGCGGTAGTCGTCGGATTGCCCTTCTGCGAGGTCTATTCGAGCGAATGGCATCGGTATATCCTTCCATCTGCGTAATACTTTGCCCGGCAGCAGTTTCTGTATCCCTGAAGCTGTGTGCAGGAGCTGGGGGCAGGGATTGTCGAGGTGGTCGTGGCGTCAGGAGCGCGGACCGAAGCCCCAGTAGGGAGCCAGCGCCACGACCGTGGGTGCCGTTAGGTAGCCGCCGCGGACCATCGGCAGCGCGCCGAGTCTGTCCGCCGCGACGGCGGCCGAGGGCGCCTCGACAATCATCGAGGAGCCCGAGCCGTCGGCGTAAACCCAGATTTGCTGGATGAATCCGTCCATGTAAAGGCCACGCACCGCCTGGAATTCGGCCTCTCGCAGGTCGGTAGGCGGCGCCGCGTGCGGTTCCTTGGCGTTCAAGGTGACCGTGGCGATGAGTTGCATCTCAGTTACTCCTTCACGGTTGCCAGCTGGCCCGCCTAGGCGAGACCGGCCCTGCCGTTGCGCCGCATTGACATCTATGCCTCGAGGGTAGACTATGAAAATCATAGTTACAAGTGACCGTGCGGAGCGGAGCGATGAGATGGGCGTAGCTAGATGGAGCGAAGCCGCGGCAGACACGCTGTGCCCAGTCGCACGATCGACGGCCATTGTCGGCGATCGCTGGACCATGCTGATCGTGCGTGAACTGTTCGCAGGCTGCAGTCGCTTCGATGAGATGCAAGCGCAAACCGGCGCCACGGCTCAGATGCTCTCGGCTCGGCTCAAACGGTTGCAGGCCGACGGGATGGTCGAACGGCGAACCTACAGCCGGCGCCCGACGCGCTACGAGTACGTGCTGACCCCGATGGGACGCGACTTCTTTCCCGTGATCCTCGCCTACCGGGCGTGGGCCGAGACATGGTGCAAGAGCGAGAGCGAACCCCTGGCGATACGCACCACGCATCGAGCATGCGGAACCGAAGTCGGCCTGGACGGCGTGTGCCCGACATGTGATGAACGGGTGCCGATATCGGACCTGGACGCCGAACCGGGTCCCGAGTACGCGGCAGAACGCCAGCAACGCCGCGAGGCGTACAGAGCTCGGTCACAACGCCCTCCCGGACGGCGCAGTACCAGCGCCGTCAACAAGCGGGCAGCGTCAACGACACGCGCGGCGAATAGGACGCGGTGACGACGCTAACCATCCACCAGCACAATGCCATTGGAAACGAACTGGTCGTCCGGTCGGAATCCTTGCGCAACGTCGCGGGGACAATCAGCGACAGCGATTGGCCTACTCCGCACTTCGGTTAGCGCCGAATGCCGACATCAGTGGAAAGCTCTGCAAGCAACCAATGTCGCCGCCCGTTATCGTCGCCAACCAGCACCTCTAGTGGGTCAGCCAAAATCCAGAACGAGTTGCCCTACAAGGTTATTGGGACATAGCGGAAGCCGGGTTGCCGGCACCAAAAAACGAACAGCATCTACCAGAGAAGGAGAAACCTCATCATGGTACAAGTCGCGGGATCCACAGTCGTCGTCACCGGAGGGCAGCGCGGTATCGGTAAGGCCATGGTCGACGAACTCTTACGGCGCGGGGCCACGAAGGTCTACGCCACAGCACGTAACCCGCGCCCCGGCGACGACCCCCGCGTCGTCGCCGTTCCGTTGGAAGTCACCGACGCCGCATCGGTTGCAGCCTTGGCCGCCGTCGCGACTGACGCCAATATCGTCATCAACAACGCGGGCGTCGCTGGCGCGCTGACTTTTCTCACTAGCGACATCGACGCGGTACGTGAACAATTTGAAACCAACTTCTTCGGAGCCCTGCGGGTCGCGAAAGCCTTCGCGCCCATCTTGGCCAGCAACGGTGGCGGCGCCCTGGTCGACGTCGCTTCCGTTTTGTCCTGGGTCGCCGGCTTCGGCGGCTATGGCGCATCCAAAGCCGCGCTGTGGTCGGCGACCAACTCGCTACGCATCGAACTCGAAGGCCAGGGCACGCAGGTCATCGGGGCGCACCTGAGCTACACCGACACCGACATGACAGCCCCGTTCGATGTGACCAAGAATGACCCGGCTGACGTCGCCCGCCACATCATCGACGGGATCGACAACGGGGTCACAGAGGTGCTGGCCGACAACGAAACCCGGCACTTCAAGGCCGAACTGTCCGGCCCCGCGGAAGCTCTGCGTTTCGGTTAGACGTTACGTGCGCACTCGCCGCCGAAGACGCCTACTCGGTCGCGCAACTTTCGTTGCGGTGGTGGCCCTGCGACACTGCGCGCGGCGGCGTGTTCCGATCACTCAGGCGTTGCCGCCCGTACGCTCCGAACCCTGCCGGCGCGAGACCGGTGCGGCGGCGGACAGCGAGATCACTTCATCGGAGCGACCGTTACGGCGCCACGCGGTGTGATCAACAGTCAACGGGACCTGGCAATGGATACACCAATCCGCGGACACAGTCGCTGCATTGCCGCACGTGGTGCACCACACGTCTAGATTCGTGCTCTTGAGTTGGGCAGGCGTTCGGTGACGATCACCCCACGCGGCGAGTGCTTGCAGGATCGGCAGCGTTGCCGCACCCGACTGGGTCAGGTGGTAGGTCGGACGCCCGCGCCGCGATTCCGGCGATGCGATTCGCTCGATCACGCCGGCGTCGCACAAGCGGTTCAATCGGTCCGACACCACGGTGTCGGCCGCTTGTAGGCGATCGCGAATTTGGCCGAAATGATTGATGCCACTGAATAATTCGCGCAAGATCAGTACGGTCCACGGATCTCCGAGGACGTCAAGACTGCGCGCCATGGGACAGGTATCCATCGACCAGTCAGATCGCAGCGGCATGACTTCGCCTTCCGCCGATTGCACGGCAATACAGGCCCAGTTTTTACTTGCTTCAAGATAGCACGACCAGTAAAGTGCCATTTACTAGCTTGACGATAGTTAAGTTCGAGAGGTCCTGAGCCATGCCGTTAGACCGATTCGCAGCGCCTACCGGTCAATTGACGCTCAAGTTCAACGAGGAGATCGCCGCTAGAGGCCTTCTGCGGATGAGTAGTGGCGAAGGCAAAACCAATCCGTAGCGTCGGCTGTGCGTGGATCGCTGGACTGCACGATCCGCCAGCGTTGCGGCTGACAACGGAGCCGCTCGGCATGCAAGAAAGCGACGACGTCACGACCGCATCATTGATTGGAGCGATGGGATCTCATGCCGACGTATGTCTGTTGGGCCAGGGATGGTCAGCTCAGCGCTGACCAGAAGCAGCGCATCGCCCAGGGGGTGACGCTGATACACAGCGAATGCACCGGGGCGCCGCCGGCGTTGGTGCAGTGCATCTTCGAAGGCATCGACGCGACCAGTCACTACATCGGCGGGCAGCCGGCCCCGGACAGCGTGTGGGTCTACGGGCACATTCGAGACGGGCGTGACCTCGAGGTCCGAGAACAGCTTCTCCTTCGGATCGCTGAACTCCTTGTCGACGTCGCCCACATCGACTCGTCACTCACGTGGGTTTATCTCAACCCGTTGGCCAACACCAACATGGTCGAGTTCGGTCAGACCCTGCCGGTCCCGGGCTCGGAGCTGCAGTGGATCGAGCAAATGCCAACCGGTCTACGCGAGCGCCTGTTGGAGCTGAACGCAAATACCAAGCGATGACTGCCCATGCGATCGCCGACCACGCGCGCTCGGCACTCATAGTTCATGCCACCTCTCGCCGAACACAAGTTATCGCTTGCTCGGTGATTGCATCGCGATCGCGACATCGAGCGAGCTTGTCGTTGGCGGTAGGCACGCATGCTGACTTGCGAGGCGCAGTTGTGGCTACAGTGAAGGCCGGACCCGTTGTAGGTGTGATCCCGAAAGCCCAAGTAACAGACGGGGGTTCTTGCATGCTCTTACCGAGCCCACATGCGGGGGTCGACCGCAATTGCTGCGAGGCCGGCCAGGACGGCCCCGATGGCGCCGGCGAATCCGCTTTGCGTGCTGGCCAATTGAGCGCCGTGATGGTCGAGCAGCAACGCAAGAGGGTGCGCCGCGGCGGCCGATCCAGGATTCGGGTGGTTCGATCTGTCTCCTCGGAGCCCTCCACCCCGACGGTTCCTTGAGCGTCGTCACCAGTGCTGGGCGCAGCTCGCGAACGATCGTGCCGGGGGCGTGCGCCAGCGACCTCGGCAAATCCTCTGCCGCTGAGTTGAAGTCAGCCTCAAGCGACTCCTGCCCGCGCAAGAGCGATGAACAAGCGACGTCTGCCGCCCCGGGCGCGGCCAAAGGGGTGGAATGCCACCCACCTAGCGGTGCAGTGGTCCGCGCGATGATCGCTGATTCCGATTCTGCACAGGACTCTGCTAAGGCAGAACAGGCAGACGCTTTTCGTCGAGATGCGGTTACAGCAATGACTCGAGAACGACCGCAAAGGCTTCGTCGACGCGGTCGTGATCACCGGTTGCGGCCAAATCGAGTTGAAGGCCGCGGATTTGGGCGAGGAGCGCGGTGGCAACCGCCGTTGCCCGCCGGCTCGGCATTCCGTCGCGCATCAGACTGTTCGCGATCGGAGTGACGAAGTCGTATACGAGTGACTCCAGCAGCCCGGTGAAACGACGGCGGTCGCGGACCGCGAGGGCGTAGATCTCGGTCATCACCAAAAACTGTCGTCGTTCGCGCGGGTCGGCGAGTCTGGCCCAAAACGTCTGCGCGATGGTGGCTGTGGATGCGCCCGTGTGAGGCTCGCCGAGAAGGCCGAGTTGGCTTAGCAGTTCCACGCGGACATGCTCGACAACCTCGGCGAGTAACGCCGACTTGGATGTGAAGTGCCGTATCAGCGTCGCGTGCGTCACGCCCAGCGCATCGGCCATCACGCGCAGCGAGACATTCGCGCCGATTTCCAAAACGTACTCGGCGGCCGCAGCGAGAAGTTCCTCGCGGCGACCTTGGTAGCGCAGTGTGCGGCCGTCGACGCGTGTCGGCGATGACATTGCTCAAGGATAGCTGTCAAAAGCCTCCAGGATAGCTGGCAACCCTCACTAGGCGTACCAAATGGTTTGACAAACCGAGTGGTACGCCTAGACTCGGCGGGGTGGACGACGCACCGATGTCACTGCTGGATTTGGGGCTCTTTGACGGTGGTCCTAAGCACGAGTTGTTCCCGCTGCTAAAGGACATTGCCCCTAATCGCATGACGTCGCCGTCGTCGTCGCCGCACCCGTTCGGCATGGGGCGCCCCATCGCGTTGCCGCCGACCTATCAATTCGGCGGCGCGGCAAGGTCGTCCGAAAAGTTCCTCGTCGACACCGACACCGTGGCGCTGCTGGTACTCCACGGGCGTCGTGCGCTATGAGCGATACGCCTTGACCGGCGGCCCAGACGTGCACTGGCTTTCCTGGTCGGTCACCAAAAGCTTCGTGTCGGCGCTGGTGGGCATAGCGGTCGCCGAAGGTCACATCGGCAGCATCGACGAGCCGATCAGTGCATACATACCGGTGGAGTCAGGCTCGGCCTACGACGGTGTCTCGATTCGCCACATGCTGCAGATGTCCTCAGGGGCGCGCTGGAACGAGGACTACGCCGACCCGTCCTCTGACATCTACCGTCTCGCCGCGGCGGCTGGCGGAGCCGGCACCGTTGAGGCGTTCGTCGCATCGATGGTTCGCGAGAGTCCTCCCGGCACGGTGTGCCGTTACAACTCGGCCGAGACCGCGGCGCTGGGCTACCTGCTGGCACGCGCAACCCAGCGGCCTCTGACCGCGTACATGCAGGAGAAGCTGTGCGAACCCATGGGTATCAGCTCTAACGGCTATTGGTTGCTCGACGTCGCGGGAACGGAAATGGCGTTCGCCGGTCTCATGATGACTCCTTACGACTTCGCCAAATTGGGTGAGCTATACCGCAATGGAGGCCGCCGCGGCGGCCGCCAGGTGGTCCCTGCGGACTGGGTGCGAGCCTCGGTTACTGCGAGCGAGCCGCATCTTATGCCCGGGCGAGTCATCATCAACGATCACTATCTGCCGCTTGGCTACGGCTATCAGTGGTGGGTACCCGAAGGTGATCGCGGTGAATTTGCCGCAATGGGCATCTACAACCAGTTTGTCTACGTGGATCCATCGCATTCCGCCGTCATTGTCAAACTCTCGTCCAACCGCACGTACGGGACGACATCAGACGAATCGACCAACCGTGATGTCGAGAACATCGAATTCCTGCGGGCGATCGCCGCGCGACTATGACAACGACTCAGAAGGACTGTATGCCTCCTGTGATCGAAATTCCCCGCACGCACAACCCATTCCCGACGACCGGCGTGTCCCGCGGTGCCGACGGTGTCCTACGCTACGGGCGCCTGCCCGCGACGCTGCTGGACATGCTCGCCGAGCAGGTCGACAACCGCCCAGGATCGGAGGCCGTCGCTGAATTGACAGCACTCGGCAGTAGCCGATTGACGTACGGGCAGCTGTGGGACCGCGCGGCGCGCGTGGCCGGCGGACTTCGAGCGGACGGCCTAAGCCCGGGCGATCGCGTCGCCGTGCGTTACCCGGCCGGGATCAATTGGGTGCTCGCGTTCTGGGGCACCGTGATGGCCGGTGGCGTTGCGGTCGCGGTCAATACGCGCTCGGCGCCACCGGAGATCGAGTTCGTCCTGTCCGACTCGGGAGCGCGGATGGACCTGGCCCCGGACGCGCCATTGCCCGACGGCGATCCCTACGTGACCCACGGTCTCGCACAGACGGACGTTGCCGCCCTGTTCTACACGTCGGGCACCACCGGTCATCCGAAGGGCGTGCCGACCACACACGAGGCGTTCGTGACCAACACCGAGAATGTGATCCGCTGCCTCAAGCAGCCGAGGGACCTTGGCGAGGAAATGCGCACGCTCATCTCGGTGCCGCTCTTCCATGTAACCGGGTTTAATTCACAGCTTTTGGCCGCCGCACGCCTCGGGGGAGCATCGGTAATCATGCCGGCGCTGAACCTCGACCAGCTGATCGCGACGCTGACCGCCGAACGCATCTCGCAGCTGGTGACCGTCCCGACGATCTATGCACTGATATTGCGGCACAAGGCTTTTGCTGGCACGGACGTCTCCGGCGTGCGCTGGGTCGGGTACGGGGGCGCGCCCATCGCGCCCTCACTGGTGGGGGCGGTGAAGGAAGCGTTCGGCAGCGCGACGGTGTTCAACGGCTACGGCATGACCGAGTCGGCTTCGCTGATGACCGTGCTGCCCGATGCCGACGCGGTCGAGCACGCCGACTCGGTCGGGTATGCGGTTCCCTCGGTGGATCTCGGCGTCATTCCCAGCGGTGACGACCCCGGGTTGGGCGAGTTGGTGGCCCGCGGGGCGAATGTGACCGCCGGGTACTGGAACCGGCCGCAGGCCACGGAGGCGACCTTTGCCGACGGCTGGCTGCACACCGGCGACGTGGTGCGGGTCGACGCCGCGGGCCGGGTGCACATCGTCGACCGGCTCAAGGACATCATCAACCGGGGCGGTGAAAATGTCTCCAGCGTCGAGGTCGAGGCGGTGCTGCTGGCCGCGCCAGGTGTCGCGGACGCCTGCGTGCTCGCGGTGCCCGACGATGTGATGGGCGAGAAGGTCGGCGCCGTACTGTTCGGCGCCCAGACGCAGATCGACGTCGCGGCGGTGCTCGAGCACTGTCGCGCACACCTCGCGGACTTCAAGATTCCGCAATACATCACCGTCACGTCGGATGCGTTGCCGCGCAATGCCAGCGGCAAGCTGATCAAGGCCAAGCTGCGCGGCGAGGTGCAGTGGGGCGCGCCGCTCCGATGAACGCGGCCCTGCTGATGGCCAACCGCGGTGAGATCGCGCTCGGGATCATCGGCACCGCAACCGAACTCGGGCACTAAACGGTCGCGGTGCACGCCGAGGACGACGTCGACAGTCCGCACGTGCACGCGGCCGACGAGGCGATCGGCCTGCCGGGCGCCGGCCCCGACGCCTATCTCGACCGGGCGGGCGCCGTTGACTGTTGATCACACCGCACAGCACCGTAACGGTCGCTCCGATCAAAATGATCTCGCTGTCCCACGCGCGCCGGTCTCGCGCAGGCTGGGTTCGCAGTGTGCGGGGGGTAACACCGGATGTCGGAACAGGGCAGCGGACGCAGCACGATCGCGCACGGGTGCCCACGCCGGAAGCGACTAATAGTTGCTTTTTGATCCGCGATCGAGCTGCGACGAGGTAGGCGGCGCGGAGGGCGGGCTGCCGCCATTTAGATTGGTACGAGGGCCGTTAGGCGTCGAAGCGTGCCCGTGCACGCGGTTGACACTGTGACGAACGCCATTGTCTACTAGTCACTACCTCGGTGAGGAGTGTGGCATGAACAAGGACGACCTGATCCTGATCAGCGTGGATGACCACATCGCCGAACCCGCCGACATGTTCGACGCGCACGTACCCGCGAAGTACAAAGACCGCGCCCCGCGAGTGGTCATGGAACCCGACGGCGTCCAGCAGTGGTACTACGGTGAGGTCCGCGGCCGGAACATGGGCCTGAACGCCGTCGCGGGAAAGCCCCGCGAAATGTACAACATCGACGCCTCGCGCTACGACGAGATGCGGCCCGGGTGTTTCAACGTGGACGAGCGGGTCCGCGACATGAACGCCGGCGGCCAGCTGGCAGGCCTCAACTTCCCCAACTTCACCGGCTTCTCCGGGCAGGTGCTCAACCAGGGCCCCGACCGCGACGTCAACCTGGTGATGATCAAGGCCTACAACGACTGGCACATCGACGAATGGTGCGCGGCGTACCCGGGCCGGTTCATCCCCTGCGGCATCCTGCCGCTGTTCGACGTGGCCGAGGCGGCCAAGGAAGTCAAACGCCTCGCCGACAAGGGCTGCCACGCGGTGACGTTCTCGGAGAATCCGGAAGCGTTGCAGATGCCCAGCATTCATACCAAGTACTGGTATCCGCTGTTCGAGGCGGTGTGCGAGAACGGGACCGTGCTGTGCACGCACGTCGGCTCCGCGTCGCGATCTCCGCAGGTCTCGACCGACGCCCCGCCCAGCGTGCAGATGACGGCGTCGTCGATGATGAGCATGTTCACCTTCACCGAGCTGATCTGGGCCGAGTTCTGGGCGGACTTCCCGCAGCTGAAATTCTCGCTCACCGAGGGCGACGTCGGGTGGATACCGTACTTCCTGTGGCGCGCCGAGCACGTCTACAACCGCCATTCGGGGTGGACGCTCGCCACGTTCCCGCCCGGCTACAGCGGGCCGGCCGACGTGTTCAAGCGACACTTCTACACCTGCTTCATCAGCGACAAGGTCGGCGTCCACAACATGGACTGGTTCAACGAGGACATGCTGTGCTGGGAGTCCGACTTCCCCCACTCGGACAGCAACTGGCCGTTCGCGCCCGAGGACGTCATCGAGACCATGGGGCATCTCGACGACTCCGTCATCGACAAGATCACCCACGAAAACGCCATGGCCGCCTACTCATTCGACCCGTTCCGGCACATCCCCAAGGAGCACGCCCGGGCGGGCTACCTACGCGCCCAGGCCACCGATGTCGACGTGGTGACGCACGTCGGCCACCTGGCCAGCCAGCGTGACCGCGACGCCTGGACCAGAATGACCCAGTTCGCCTTGCAGTCGCAGGTGACTGCGGAGGCCGCCGGCATTTCAGGACGCGCCACCACCCTGGGCAACTGATCGTGACAGCCCGAGCGCCGTTCGCGGACTGGCGCGTGCTGGAGTTGTCCAACGGACTCGCGGTGTCCTACTGCGGCAAGATGTTCGCCGACGCCGGCGCCGAGGTGGTGAAAATCGAATCCGCGCAAGGGGATTCGGTGCGTACTCGGGCGGCCGGCGGGCCGCCCGGGGCGCTATTCGACTATCTGGCCGCGGGCAAGAAGTCGGTGACCGATGACGGCCGGGCGGAGATCACCGCCCCGCTGGCCGGCGCCGACATCGTGCTGACGGACCTGACCGACGGTTGGACGCTCGACGCGATCACGACCCACACCGGTCCGTCGGCGGTGGTGGTCGCCGTGACGCCGTTCGGCACGACGGGACCCTACGTGGACGACCGCGTACTGGCCAACGAGTTCATCCTTCAGGCGCTGTGCGGCTCGACCGCCGGCCGCGGCTGGCCCGAGGACGAACCGGTGCAGGCCGGCGGCCAACTCGGTGAGTGGTTGGCGGGCACGTTCGCGGCGGCGGTGGCGGCGGCGACCGCGCGACATGCCGCGCGAAGCGGCCGCGGGGAGATCATCGACGTCTCGACGTACGAGGCGATGGTGATCGCGATGGGGGGACTGTCCGCCATGTCGGCCAGCGTCCTGGGGGCGGATTCGCTTCTGGGGCAACGTAGTCTGGAGCTGCCGTCAATCGTCCCCACCGCCGACGGCCTGGTGGGCTTCTGCACCATCACCGCGCAGCAGTTCCAGGACTTCCTGGTGCTGATCGAGCGCGCCGATCTGCTCGACGACGCCGATCTCGCCTCATTCGGCGGGCGCGTCGCCCGCCGCGACGAATTCCTCGACATGATCACGCAGTGGACCCAGACACGCACCACGCAGGAGATCGTCGACCTCGCCGTCGCCTTCCGCATCCCGGTGGCCCCGATCGCGACGCCGGAAATGCTGCCCGAGATCGACCATTTCGTGGAGCGGGGCGTGTTCGTGGAATCCGAGGCGGGGATGTTGCAGCCGAGGGTGCCATATCGCAGCGACGCGATGGCGACGAGGGCGCCCGGACGGGCCCCCGGGCTGGGCGCCGACAACGGCAACGTCCACTGGCCGCCGCGCGCCCGCCCGGTCGGCGGCACCGACGCCGACGCACTGCCATTGGCCGACGCCCGGATCACCGACTTCACCGCCTTCTGGGCGGGGCCGGTCGCGACACAACTACTGGGTGCCCTGGGCGCAGACGTGATCAAAGTCGAGGGTGTTCGCCGGCCCGACGGCATGAGGTTCTCCGCCGGCCGCCCACCGACCTGGCAGCAGTGGTGGGAATGGGGCCCGGTCTTCCTGTGTAGCAACAGCAACAAGCGCGGCGTCAGCGTCGAACTGAGCACCGACGCAGGACGGGCCATCGCGCTGGAGCTCATCGCCACAAGCGATCTGGTGATAGAGAACTTCTCGCCCCGGGTCATGTCGAACTTCGGCCTGAGCTGGGATGCCGTGCGCGCGGCTAACCCGCGCGCGATCATGGTGCGGATGCCGGCCTTCGGCCTCGACGGTCCCTGGCGCGACCGCGTGGGCTTCGCCCAGACGATGGAGCAGGCGACCGGCATGGCGTGGATGACCGGACACGCCGACGGCCCCCCGGTGATTCCGCGCGGTGTGTGCGACCCGATCGCCGGCCTGCACGCGGCCTTCGCAGCGGTGGCCGCGCTGGTGGTTCGCGACCGTGACGGGTGCGGGATGCACGTCGAATCAACCATGGTGGAGGCAGCGCTGAACGTCGCCGCCGAGATGCTGGTGGAGTACTCACAACACGGAATCACGATGCGCCGCGACGGTAATCGCGGCCCTGATGCCAATCCTCAAGGGGTCTACCGCTGCCGCGGAGATGACGACTGGGTCGCGCTGGCCGCGATGGACGGCGCCGCACGGACGGCCTTGGCCCGGCTCCTCGGCCGGCCGGACCTCGCCGCGAACGACTGGTCGGAGCAACCGGACGAAATCGACAAGCTGATCTCCGACTGGACCGGGCGCCGGCCGGTGACCGAGGCGGTCGACACGCTGCGCGCGGCGGGGGTGGCCGCGGCGCGCGTCACACCGGCCCCCGAGTTACTGCGTGACCCGCATCTGCACGCCCGCGGATTCTGGGAAGCCGTCGACCACCCGGTCGCCGGCTCCTTCCTGTGCACGGGAATGCCGTTCGCGTTCCTGGGCAGGCCGCGGCGCTGGATTCGCCGGGTGCCGCCGCTGTACGGCCAGCACACGAGCGAGGTGCTCACGGGCCTGTTGGGACGCGGCCACGAAGACCTGGCCGCCCTGCGACAGTCGGGAACCATCGCCCCGCGGCCGGCTGGACTATGACATGGCGGTCACCCTGTGCGTGCCGCCCCGCGCCGGCGAATTGTGTGCACCCGTCCGCTTCCTGCTGCGCCACGACACCGTGGTGATGGAATTGACCGCCCGGCACCGGATCACCAGCGTCGAGTGGGACGAGGGCGAGCACGCGGTGGTGATGGTCGTCGAGATCACCGACCCGCAGACGGCGCGGCCCGTGGACGTGCGGATCGATGTCGTCGATGCCGGCGCGACACCAGCCGATGCCCGGACCACGAAAATCGGCACCGTCACCCGCGACGGGCGGCAATGCGACGTTGTCGGCACCTACCTCGGTGTCGTCGCGGACGAAAACTAAAGCAGAACAAAGGATCACAGAGTGGCAGCCACGAAACGCACCGCGGCGATCGTCGGTGTGCACAACACCCCGCAGGGCCGGCGCCTGGACGGCGAGACGTCCCGCAGCCTCGCGCTGACGGCCATCCGGGGCGCCCTCGATGATGCGGGCCTGCGCATCGAGGACGTCGACGGGGTCAGCGCGGGCCCGCTGTCCACCGCGTTGATCTACGACCTGCGCCTCGGCCCGGCCTGGCAGGGGCTCGCCTTCGGCGTCGGCATGATCACCGAAGCGGTCACCGCCATCGAGCACGGCATGGCCGACGTGGTGGTGCTCGTCGCCGCCCAGGCCGGCGAGTACCGCGACCACGAGGCCACGGCGCCGTGGACCCGGCCCGAAAACGAGTTCGTCGCCCCGTGGGGGATGTTCACCACCGCCGAGTTCGCGCTCATCGCGCGTCGCCACATGCACGTCTACGGCACTACGCGCGAACAGCTATCGATCGTCGCGGCGACCATCCGCAACAACGGATCGCGTAACCCCGAAGCGGTGTATTACCAACGCGGACCCTTCACGCCCGACGACATCACCTCGTCGAGGCCCATCGCCGACCCGTTCCATCTGCTAGATTGCGCCACCACGTCCGAGGGCGGCTGCGCGCTCGTGGTGGCCAACCTCGAAAAGTTCGATGGCGCAAGCCAGCCCATCTACGTGCTGGGCAGCGGCGCCGACTTTCACGGCCCGTCCTACCAGCACCCACCGGCGTGGGATCTGGCCGGTCGGCGGGACAGACACGTGAACGGCGTGGTCGGCCGGCGCGCGGCCGAGCGCGCGTTCGCTCACACCGGGCTGCGGCCCGACGACGTCGACGTGCTGGAACTCTACGACCCGTTCTCCTTCGAAATCATCCGCCAGCTCGAGGCGTTCGGTTTCTGCGGCGAGGGCGAGGGGGGACCATTCGTCGCCGACGGCCACATCGCCGTCGACGGCAGCCATCCCATCACCACCGACGGAGGAACCATGTCGTTCAGCCATGCCGGCTCCAACCCGCAGATGATGCAGCGCGCCATCCGAGCGGTCCAGCAGCTGCGCGGTCAGGCGGGAGAGCTGCAGGTCCCCGACGCGCACATTGCGTTGTGCAGCAACGGGGGAGCGGGCGCCTTGTTTACCACGCTGCTGATCCTGGGGGACGAGCCGCGGTGACCTCCGATGCCTTGCGGCCCCAAACCGGCCCGGTGCCCCATGCCACCAGCCACCTCAGCGTGCCCTTTTGGCAGGGCTGCAAGTGCGGCGAGTTGCGGTATCAACACTGCGAAGCCTGCGGGCTGGCGAACTTCCCGCCGACCGAGCACTGCCGCGAATGCCTTTCGGCGCAAATCCGTTGGGAGCGGAGCGGCGGACTCGGCGAGATCTACAGCTGGACGGTGGTGCACCGGCCGGTGACGGCGGAATTCGAGCCGCCCTACGCGCCCGCCATCGTCACCCTGGACGAGGGCTACCAAATGCTGACCAACATCGTCGGTGTGGCACCGGAGGATTTGCGGATCGGCATGCGCGTGCGGGTGCAATTCCACCCGGTCGGCCCCGACGTGACGCTGCCCTACTTCGCCGGCCAGGGATAGGACGGCCATGAGCCCCCGGCGCATCAGCAACGGCCTGCCGGTAACCGCCTACCTCGTGCTGGGCGTGCTGGCCGCCAACGACGAGCAGCTGACCGCGGGGGAGATCAAGCTGCGCGCCGAGCTGTCGGTCGGTCACTTCTACTGGTCGCCATCGGTCAGTCACGTTCGGCGCGAACTGAATAGATTGTTGGCCCGCGGCATGGTCGGCGAGATCGGCGCCCAATCGGGCAAGCGGGCGATCACGCTTTACGAGACCACCGACGCCGGACTCGACGCGCTGCGCCGCTGGGTGCAACACTTCCCGGGCCAGGACCAGGTCGTCATCAAGCACCCTGTCATCCTCAAGACCTGGCTCTCCCGCGGCGAGGACCCCGAACGCATCGTCGACACGTTGGAGCGGCACCTCGAGGCGACCCGGGCGCGGCTGGACGAGGCGCTGTGGTCGCGCCAGCGGTCGCGGGAGCTTGGCATCACCGACGACCCGAGTCAGCGTTTCTCGTTCGCCGTCCTGGACTATGCGATCCGCGGACTGTATGCGGAGCTCTCCAACATCACGCAGTTGCGCGACGAGATCGCCTCCGGCACAACGCAAGATCCGGTCAAACGGGTGCGACGGTCGAAGGGCCAGATCCGCCGCCGGGTACCCGAGACGTAGGCGTCGCGACCGCGTAGGCGGTGCCGCGCGGTTCGCGCTCCCACAGCATCTCCCCGTCGCCGATGCCGGTGCCTTCGGCGATCAACTGGCGCTTGAGCACCTTGTGGGTGGCGGTACTGGGCAGGTCGGTGGCGAGGCGGACGTAGCGGGGGCGGGCCTTGGGGGACAGGTCCGGCTGCGCGTCGAGGAACGTCTCGAACGTGTCGGGGTCGAGGGTGTGCCCCTCGTTGAGGACGACCGCGGCCATCACCTGATCGCCGACCCGCTCGTCCGGAACCGCGTACACCGCCACGCGGTTGATTGATTTGTGCCGCAGCAGGATTCGCTCGATGGGCGCCGCGGCCAGGTTCTCCCCGTCCACCCGCATCCAGTCGGCGGTCCGACCGGCCAGGTATATCCAGCCCTCGGCGTCGCGGTAGGCGAGGTCGCCGGACCAGTACATGCCGTGGCGCATGCGCTCGGCATTGGCGTCCGGGTCGTTGTAGTAGCCGGTGAAGAATCCCGAGCCGGCGGTGTTGACCAACTCACCCACGGCCTCGTCGGCGTTGAGCAGGGCGCCGTCGGCGTCGAAGCGGGCGACCGCGCACTCGGCGACGGTGTCGCTGTTGTAGATCGCCACCCCGTCGATCCCCTTGCCGATGGAGCCCTTTGGCGTGCCGGGTTCGCGGATCACGATGACCGCGTTCTCGGTCGAGCCGAACCCGTCCTCGACCTGCACGCCGAAGCGCCGCGCGAACTCCTCGATGTCCTTGTCGTTCGCCTCGTTGCCGAACGCCACCCGCAGGGGGTTGTCGGCGTCGTCGCGGCGTTCCGGTGTGGCCAGGATGTAGGCGAGCGGCTTGCCGACGTAGTTCATGTAGGTCGCGCCGTAGTGCCGAACGTCGTCGAGGAAGCTGCTTGCCGAGAACTTCGCCGGCACGATCGCCGCGCCGGAAACCACCGCGGGGGCCCACCCGGCGACGACGGCGTTGGAGTGAAACAGCGGCATCGACACGTAGCAGGTGTCCTGTTCGGACAGGGCGAAACGCTGGACCAGATTGATGCCGGCGAACGTCGCCATCAGGTGCGACACCTGAACCGCCTTGGGATTGCCGCTCGTTCCCGACGTGAAGATCATCATGAACGGGTCCATCGCGGTGACCTGCCGGTGCGGCACCAGTTCGCCGGCGCCCTCGATGAATTCGGTCCACTCGGCTGTGGAGGTGTCCAGGACGTGCGTTCCCTCGAGGTCCAGGCCGTCCAGCAGTGACCGGTGTTCGGCGTCGGTGACGAGGAATTGGCAGTGCGCGCGCCGGACGTCGGCCGCGAGCGCCGCGCCGCGCCGGGTGGTGTTCAGGCCGCACAGGACGTAACCGCCGAGCCCTGCCGCCGCCATCTGGCTCAGCATCTCGGGGTTGTTTCCCAGCAGTGCGCCCACGTGCATCGGCCGGCCGGGGTCGGCGGCGGATATCAGGGCCGCCGCCCGCGTGGCCGCGCCGGCCAGGTACTGACTCCAACTCCACTGCAGGCCGTGGTGTTTCACCGCGGTCCCCGGGTCGGACAAGCGCTTGTTGAGCAGCGCTTGAATGGTGTCGTCAGTCATCGGTCGGATTCACCTTCACTATGCCCAGCCTGCGAGACGAGACGGTCCGTCTTATGGTAGCGGCCGGCCGTCGGTCACAACACCGCCGTGGTCCATCGGCGCGACTGCGCACCGGGCGACCGCGGCCGTCCGCCATCTCGTGTTCGCGAAACCTTTGCCGCCATTTCTCAGAGGATTCTTCGCGGCTGGCTGCGTGTATCACGGCGCACTCCGGATCGGACGGCCAACATTGCCTCATGCTGTTCGAGTTGCACAGATCGCTGATTCTGCTCAGGAACAGAGCGCGACATCTGATGGCCCCATCGCCCGGCGCGGCAGTAAGACGCATGCCGCGGCCTCTCCGCCGCAGACACCCTAGACGCCGGGCCGTCTTGCCGTGACGGCGCCGGTTTGGCTGCGTCGCTGCTCGTACATGGCTTGATCGGCGCGCTCGAGGACGGCGTCGATGGATCGGCCGTCTCCCGGTCGGTGTGCCGCGCTGCCGATCGTCAAAACGATCGAGATCTCGGTCCCGCCGGCGAGGGTGATCGGCGTTCGCTGTAGCTGGCTGGTGATCCGGTCGGTGAGCAAGCTGAGCCCACGATCGTCGACCGTGTCGGTGATGACGAGGAATTCGTCGCCACCCCATCGGGCGACGAGGCCAGCTTCCCCGACCGCGGCGCGCAACCGGCCGGCGATCTCGACCAGCAGTTCGTCGCCGGCCTGGTGGCCGTGTCGGTCGTTGATGGATTTGAACTTCTCGATGTCGCAAAACAGAATGCCGTAGCCGTCGTCGGCGGCGTCGAGTTGCTCAAGCCGGCTCCACGCCGCGGACCGGTTGGCAATCGCCGTGAGTGTGTCGGTGCTGGCTCGGCGCGCCAGCTCGGCCTCTCGCATGCGGTCGGCGGTGACGTCGAGAATCTGGGACACGAAGCAGCGCGGCTGGTTACGCGGGCCTTGGACGAGCACAGCGGTGAGGTTGCACCATACGACGCGCCCGTCGGCGGCAATGTAACGCTTGTCCATGCGGTAAGCGCGGCGGCGCCCCGCAAGGCATTCGCCGAGCAGAGCCAGGTCGGCGTCCAAGTCGTCGGGATGGGTGATCTCCTGGAAGGTCAAGCCCGCCAGGTCCTTTCGGCCGTATCCGAGCATGGTCCTGAGCGCACGGTTGGTGCGCTGGAAGGTGCCGTCCAGCCCGACGACGGCCATGCCGATGGGCGAGTGCGTCAGCGCCAGCTCGAACCGCCGCTCGCCCAGTAGGTCGAAAACGGCTGCGGACTGATCGACCGGTTCGGCGACGACGGCGCCGGCCGCGAAACCGTGGGTGTGGGACTTGGGCCGGCTGAGGTGGAAACCCTGCGCCCAGGGAATGCCGACCGCACCCACTGCATCGAGTTCGCCCTGAGTCTCCACCCCTTCGGCGATTACGGTCGCGCCGATCTGCGCGGCCAGTTCCGCGATCGACTGGGCCAGTCGCCGCCGCGCCGCGTCGGCGTCGATGTTGCGTGTGATGGAGCGATCGATCTTGATGAACTCTGGTGCTATCTCCAGCACATGGGAAAACGACGAGAAGCCGGCGCCCACGTCGTCGACCGCCACCCGCATACCGCGCGCCCGGCATGCATCCAGGGCGTCGTCGAGGGCGTCGTAGTTCTCGACGGCGTCGTGCTCGGTAATCTCCAGCACGAGACGCGACGGGTCAACCTCGGCCAACAGGTCGGGCCACGGCGTGCGCAGCACCGCCGATGGAGAGATGTTCACTGCGACGAATGCATCCTCGGGCAGCTGCGGCACCAGCGACAGTGCGCGCGCCACGACCGCGGTCTCCAGTTCGATGTCCAAGCCCAACGCGGCCGCTTCGCCGAAGACAAGATCGGGTCGAAACGGTTCGCATGGGAAGCGCGCGAGCGCTTCGACACCGAGCGCCTTGCCGGTCGAAACATTGTGCACCGCTTGAAATACGATCTCGAAGTCCCGCTCGGCCACCATCCGGCGAATGCCTTCGTGTTGATCGGTATGGATCTTCGTCGGGTCCCCCGGCAGTTCCATCAGAGCGCCGATGAGTTCGGCCATCTTCCTGGTGACTCGTAGATCAACGTCGGCCAGGTGCCGCTGCGGCCGCTGGCTGACCGCGCACACCATCCCGACCGCCGAGCCATCCGGGCCGATCAACGGGACACCAACATAGGCGCCCACACCCCATTCGCGGGTTTTCGCCAGAACGGAGGCAGTCTTATCGGCCGACGTGTCCGGGATGACGGCGGGCAGCCGCCCATCGATCACGCGGACGCTAAACGACCCGGACAGCGAAGAGCGGTCGCCTGCTGAGAGACCGAAGGCGCTGGCGTCGCCGTCGACCACCTCGAACACCTGCATGCCGCTGGAGAACGACGCCACCCACGCCGTGTCAAGGCCAAGGCGACGCCGTAACCAGCCTAGGAGGGTGCGGACCAAGTCGGCGGAATTCGCCGGTTCGTGGCCCGGGGCGTTTGCCGCCTGCTCCTCGGCGCCCATGGCGACGATGCTAGACCGGCGCGCGGAACGAGGCATTCCGAATAGCGTGGATTTGCGGGCCGCACCGGCCGGGGTCGAACAACCGGGAGCGGACGTGCACCATGATCGCCCTCGAAGTACTGGGTCGATTTGCTGAAGGCGCTTTACCGATCCGGCCGGGGGTTCGTATCCGCGAATCACATTGACCCATTGCGCGACTCGGTTCCTCCGGGCGAACACCGCGCCGGCTCAAAGCCAAAAGACGTCCGGGCCTGTCAGGCCTTCAATGACTTGTCCGGCCGTCATCCACCCACCATCATCAGGCCACCATCGACGGCCAGCAGCTGCCCCGTGATGAACCCGGAACCGGTGCCGGCCAAAAAGACGAGCATCGGCCCGAGGTCGCGGGCGGGATCCCCCAGCGCCCCGCCCAACGGGATCATCATTTGCATCTGCTGATCGATCAGCGCGCTCGCGTCGGGGCCGAGGAACTCCCGCAGCCGATCGGCGCCGGCGGTCTGCACCGCAGGGGCCAAAGCGTTGACGGTGATCTTGTCCGCCGCCCAGGCTTTGGCCGCAGACCGCGTCCAGGCCTGAACCGCACCCTTGGTTGCGGCGTAGACCGCCGAAATCGGGCTGCCCATAACGGCTTCCGACGATCCGAAGTTGATGATCCTGCCGCCTTTGGGGTCTTGGTCCTTCATCACGGCGTACGCGGCCTGATTGGTCAGGATGGTGGCCTTCACGTTGGTGTCCAACAGGAACGAGATCTCGTCGACGCCGATGTAACCCGGGATGCCGGCCTGCCACAGACCCGCGGCGTTCACCAACACGTCGAGTCCGCCCATGCCGTCGGCGGCTTGGCGCACCATCGTCGAGACACCGTCGGCGTCGCGCACGTCGCACTGCAACCAGGCGGCCGCGAGACCATCCGGCGGCGGTGTCCGGTGATAGGTGGCGACAACCTCCGCCCCCGCCTCGCCGAGCGCTCCCACCGCGGCCGCTCCGATGCCGGTCGCTCCGCCGGTTACCAAGATCCGCCGTCCTTGCAGCACTTCTTTCATGCCCGCGAGCGTAACGCCACGGCGAAATTCAACTCGAATTTTCGCCGTGGCGTTACGGTCGTGAAGCCGACGGCACTAGGTGCGTACCGCGATCGTCGACAGCAGGTCGGCGAGCCGGTCCGGTTGGTCGATCATCGAGAACGTTCTTGCGCCCTCGATGATCTCGAGGCGGGAGTTCGGGATGGTGGCGGCCAGTCGGGCGCCGTCCTCCTGTTCGAAGAACACGTCGTCGGCCGACCACGCGACCAGCGTGGGCTTGTCGAACTCGGGCAACCGCGCCGCCACGCCCGTCGTCACCTCCGTGCGCATCGACAGCGTGAACCGGCGCAGGTCTTCGGCGATGCGGGGATCGGACAGCCCCGGGCGCACCCACGCCTCGGTGAGGTCGTCGATGTTGCGATGCGCCAGTCCGTCGAACGCGCGCTTGCGCGCCGCCGGCACCCGCATGGCCTGTGAAACTGCGCGGAATGTCGTCTTCGACTTGGCCGCCAGGATCACCGGCTTGAGAATGGGCGGGGGAAAGTGTTCGAACGCATCGCAACTCGTGAGCACCAGCGCGCCGAGCCGCTCCGGGTGGTGCACGGCCACGAGTTGGGTGACGACCCCGCCGGTGTCGTTGCCGACCAGGACCACGTCCTCGAGGTCGAGCGCGGCAAACACCTCGGCGACCATGCCCGCGACCCCCGTGATGGTTCGATCGGCGCCGCGGCGCAACGGTTCCGGGTGCGCGCCCAGCGGCCAAGTCGGAGCGATGCAGCGCAGCCCCCGGCCCGCCAGCCGTTCGCTGACCCGGCGCCATAGCTGGCCGCCCATCATGTACCCGTGCACGAAGACCACCGGCCTGCCGCTTTCGGGTCCGGTTGCTTCGTAATGAATGGTTCCGGCACTAATGTCGATCGTCGACATAAAAAAACTCCTACCTCGGGATACACTTACAAACAGGCTGCCTGTTCGTAAGTTACCAACAGACTGTATGGAAAGCAAGAGACGGACCCAGGAAGAGCGCTCCGCGGCGACCCGCGAAGCGCTGATCGCGGCTGCCCGCAAGCTCTGGGGCTTGCGCGGCTACGTGGATGTGGGTACGCCGGAGATCGCGGCCGCAGCCGGGGTGACGCGCGGCGCGATGTACCACCAATTCGCCGACAAGGCGGCCTTGTTCCGCGAGGTCGTCGAGGCCGTGGAACAGGACGTGATGGCCCGCATGGGCACTCTGGTGGCCGAGTCGGGAGCGACGACGCCGGCGGACGCGATCCGCGCCGCGGTCGACGCGTGGCTCGAGGTTTCCGGTGATCCGGAAGTGCGGCAGCTGATGCTCCTGGACGCCCCGAGCGTGCTGGGCTGGGCCGGTTTTCGCGATGTCGCCCAGCGGTACAGCCTGGGCATGACCGAACAGTTGCTCACCGAGGCCATTCGAGCCGGCGAGGTGCCCAAGCAGCCGGTGCGGCCGCTGGCGCACGTGCTGATCGGCGCGCTCGACGAGGCCGCCATGCTGATCGCCACCGCAGAGGACCCCAAACGCACCCGCCGGGAGACCCGGCAGGTGCTGCACATGCTCATCGACGGGATGCTGGCACTGCGATAGGGGTCAGGGATCGCCACCGCGAACGGTGGCGGCACCCTACCGGTGGTTTTGGGTGAAGAACTGCCAGATGGTGTCGGTGGCGTCCAGCGCCGTCGAGGGCGCCGGGGTGCCCGCGAGCTTCTCGGCGAGGGGGCTGGGCTCGCCGCCCGGCCATTGATGGCCGGCGCCGGCCACCGAGATCAACTCGACGGTCCGCCCGTCCGGGCAGCCGGCGACTTGGGTGGTCACGTCCCCGGCGGTGCTCGAGTTCGGCGGCCCGCACGCGTCGATGGCGCGCCAAGTGGCGTTGACGGATTGCGCCGACGGCCCGTCGACGCGGGCGGTCCCGTTGAACGAGAAGGCCTTTCCGGGTCCGCCGTTGTACGGCACGCGATCGTCGGCCGTGCCGTGGATCTGCAGCACCGATACCCGGTGCGCCTGGGAACAGTCGGTCAGCAGCGTGCCCGCCACCGGAGCGATCGCGGCGAAGACGTCGGACTGGCAGCCGAGCCGGAGCGCCATCATGGCTCCGTTCGACATGCCGGTCACATAGATGCGTGCGCGATCGAGCGGCATCTGCTGTTCGACGGCACCGACCATGGCCGTGATGAACCCAACGTCGTCGGCGCCGACGCGCTGCGGTTCGCCGCAGCAAGTGCCGGCGTTCCAGGCCCGGTTGAGGCCGTCGGGGTAGGCGACCAGAAACCGTCCGCGGTCGGCCTCGGCGTCCCAGTGGTAGGCGCGCTCGGCCTGCTCACCATTGCCGAAACCGCCGTGCAGCATCACCACCAGCGGGGCGGCATCGGTCAATCCTTGCGGCCGGTACAGGTGAAACGTTCGGCTGACGCCGCCCCATTCGATGCTCTGGACGGACTGACCGACCGGAATCGTCTGCGGGCCGGGCGTTCCCAGCGCGTGCCCGCCGCCGCCCACACAGCCGCCGAGGACGACGACCAGGAGACCGAGAAGGCACAAGCCGGCGGCCCGGAAGCGGCGCGATCGCATGTCGCCATCGTGGCAGGCGCGGCGGATTTTGACAAGTAGCTTGTCATTCCTGTTCCGGATGGCACACTTTCCCCATGCGCCACCCTCACGGCCCCGACTGGCAGCCCACGGTGCCCGCGCTGGTCAACCTGGTGGCCGCGTCCGGGGCGCCGCGATTGCGGGCGGCGTTTGCCGCCGCAGGCCTCGACGGCATCCGTCCCGCGCAGGCGGTGGCGCTCGTCCCACTGGCGGCCGGCGGGCTGCACGCATCGGATCTGGCCGATCGACTCCAGGTGAGCCGGCAGGCGGTGGCCCAGGCGGTCGCCGGGCTGGAGCGCCACGGCTACGTCACCCGAGCCCCTAACCCCGCCGACGCGCGGGCGCGGATCATCGAGCTGACACCGCGCGGCCGGCAAGCGCTACGCGTAATGCGTTCGAACGCCGTCGATTTGGAGGGGCGGTGGGAACGGGTGCTGGGCCGGCAGCGACTGGCCGACCTGCGCGAGACGCTGCAGATGTTGCTCTCCGACCAGAGCTAGGCCATCGCGGATCGACGCTCGCGGGAAATTGCCATGTCGTGACGGCCGTTGACGGCCTAGGCTCGAACCGAGACAGTGAACAGGAGTCCTGAGTGCCCATCTTCATGGTCGAGCGCAACTTTGCCGAGGAACTCGAACCCAACCTCGAGATCGCCGACGGCATCAACCGGATCAACGACCTGGAGGGTGTTCGCTGGATGTACTCGTTCCTGTCTGCGGATAAACGAAAGACCTACTGCCTGTATGAGGCGCCTTCGCCGGAGGCGATCAGGTCCGCGGCCGCGCGTGCCGGCCTGCCCGCCGACGCCGTCGTCGAAGTGAAGGACCGGTTGATGCCGGACGGCGCCCTGTCCGAGATCTGACGGCGCTACCCGAGAAGCTCGTGGTCGGCGGCGTACATCGCCGCCTGGGTGCGGTTCGCGGCGCCCGTTTTGATCAGGATGTTGCGCACGTGGTTGGCGGCGGTGTTGGTGCTGATGAAGAGGCGCTCGCCGATCGCGCGATTGCTCAGCCCCTCGGCGAGCAACCGGAGCACCTCGACCTCCCGCACGGTCAGGCCGTCCGGACCCAGGGCACCGATGGCAAGCAGCGAATCCGCCAAGTCGACGACCCGGGTCTGGCCGATCGCACCGGCGATTGCCCTCGCCTCCTCCGTCAGGCACCGGGCGTCCTCGGCGCGACCGCACGACGCGGCGAACAACGCTTGCCGGGCCAGCGTCTCGCTGATATGGACCACCGAGCCCATCCGGCGGTCCATCTGGATCGCCGTGGCGAAGTGCCGCTCGGCCGCGCGGTTATCCCCGCAGAGCGCCGCGATGCGGGCCAGATATCGGTCCGCACTGCCGAACAGTGCGACGAATTGCCCGGCCACCAAATTCTTTCCGGCATAACGCGCGACGTAGGGCCGCAGCGCGTGGACCGCTTCGCGGTGGGACAGTTCCAGCGCCGCCTCGACCATGAACACCAGCTCCATCGGCCACTGCGCATCCTCGAGGCGGTCGCCTAGGTTGCGGTTGAGCAATTGGCTGAGCGCCCGGGTCATGCCGCGTTCGCATTTGAGCTCGGTGTAGAGGGCGAGCAGCCCGGGCACCCAGCGGCCGGTAAATGTTTCGCTGCCGTCGATGAACTCGCCGAACCGCTTCAACTCGCCCGTCTCGCGACGGATCATGAACATCTGGACGCCGTTGGACCCCTCGGTGTCGTCGGCGCCGAACAAATCCCCTGTGCGCAAGGCGATGTCGGCCCAGCGTTCGGCGCCGGCGAAGTCACCGCGCAGATAGGCCAGCGCCTGCTCGATGCACGCGCCGACGAAGCCGAAGGCGGGTTGTCCGCAGGTCTGCGCGGCTCGCCGCATGTCGGCGGTCGCGGCGGCCAGGCCGTCGGGGCGGCCGGACAGGTAGCTGACCATGCCGTGGAAGTGTGACGCCGCGCCCAGCGACTCGTAGTCGCGACGCGACAGGGCCATCGTCGACACCTCGGCCGCGCGCTCCGCCTGGATTTCGCTCATCTCCGGGGTAAGGCCTTGCCACAGGCTGGTTTTCAACGTGTGTAGAAGCACCGACGCGTCGTCGATCGCCCGTGCACGCTCGATCGCGTCGGCGCCGACCGCGCGAGCCCGGGCCGCTTCGCCGGCGAAGGCCAGGGCCCGGCCGAAGCTGCCGAGCGCCTGCACGTAGCGAGGGTCCTCGGCCCGCAGCCCGCTGGATTCCAGAGCCGACGCGAGCAAGTCCGCAGCCTTCGAATTAGATTGCGCGGAGCGCCAATTGGCCTCCTCGTAGCCGACGGCCGCCTCCAGCCGCATCAGCGGGTCGTCCATCCCGCCGATGCGCTCGTAGATGCCCCGAGCCCGCGCGAACGACCCCCCGCGCACGTGGTTGGCGGCCGCGTCCAGTTGCAGCCTGGCCCGGTCAGCGAGGCTGAGCTCGGGAAGCGACGCCGCCCGCTCGAACCACTTCGCCGCGTCCTCGTAGGCCAGGCTCTGCTCGGCCATCCGGGCCGCCTGACGCGCGTACCGCAACGCCTGCTCGTGGTAGCCGAGCACGTGCGCCATCAGGAAGTGGTTGGCCAGCCGCGGAACGAGCGACGGGTCGGCGCGTCCCTCCAATGCCTCGGCGGCGCGCGCGTGCATGATCCGCAGCCGCGAGGCGGCCATCCCGCCGAGCACCGATTCACGGGTCAGGGCGTGCACGAAGGCGAATTCGCCGTCGGAGTCGTGGACCGCGCGGACCAGCCCCACCGCCTCGGCCGAATCGATCGCCGCCAGCGTCGCGCCGACCTCCGTCTCGCGCGTCGAGATGAGCGCCGGCAAATCGAACGTCTGGCCCAAAACCGCCGCTTGCTCGATGACCGCCCGCACGGCGGTGCCCAGCCCGGCAAGGCGGCGCGCGATGGCGTCGCCGATGGATGCGGGGACCGTCTGCTGCGTGCTCAAAGTGGCGAGCCCGCCCCGGATTTCGAGGTCGTTGACCAGTTCGGTGAGGAAGAAGGGATTGCCGCCGGTGCGCTCGCGCAGCAGCGCCGCCGCGGTGCGCGCCGACGCCGGCGCCAGTTGCTGGGTCCGCGCCACGAACTCGGCGATGGCCTCGGTGTCCAGGCCCGCCAGGTCCAGTCGGCGCACCCCGTCGAACCGGTGCAGTTCGGCCAGCCGGGTGGCCAGGTCGTCGGACCGGTCGGGCTCGGTCGTGCGGAAGGTGACCACCGCCAGCACCGGCACATCGGCGCAGCCGATCAACACGTGCTCGAGCAGTGCGAGGGTGGGCAGCTGCGCCCAGTGCAGGTCGTCGAGGATCAGCGCGACGGGGCGGTCGACCGCCAGACGCCGCAGGAATCGCGTCAACGCGTCGAAGAGAGCCTGCCGCGCCGCACCAACGTCCGGCGCCGGACCGTCGTCGGCCAAATGCCGGCCCACGTGCGGCGACAGCCGCCGCAGCTGGGCACCCACTTCGCCCAGCGGTTCGGTCATCGAACCCGGGGGACCGGCGATCAGTAGCCGGTCGAGCGCTTCGGCGAAGGGCGCGTAGGGCAGATCCTCGTCGGCGGTCGAACTGCCCACCAACACCGCGACACCGTGGTCGAACAGCGTCCCGGCCACCTCCGCGGCCAGCCGTGTCTTACCGGCGCCGGGCTCGCCGCCGATGAAGACCGCCTGGCGGTTGCCCGCATCCACCCGCTGCCAGGCCTGCTCGAACACCGCGAGTTCCGCGTCACGGCCCACGAGCGGGCCGCGGCGACGAGCGATGAGTTCGGCCGGGAGCGGGGGCGGTACCCACTGCGCCATGCAAACAAGGTAACCGCGGCGGTATGGATGGGTCGATAGTCAGATGTGACTATCGCGGAATGCCCCGGCAATGCTCGGTTGCAGTCCCGACCCGCGGCTCACCGGGCTCGTAGCGGTGCGGCATCAACATCCCCCCTATCGGCGGGTGCTGCCCCTGGTCGTGCTCGATCGGCAGCAGCGCACCCATGCCTGGAACGCGCTGCGCCGCAGCGAGGTTCGCGCCGATCTGGCTGGATTTGTCGCAGCTACCGCGATGGCTGACCGCGCTACAATCTCTACGTCGACCATTGCCGGGGGGTCACAAAGCTGGCGTGGGCGCCCACGTAACAACCAATCCATCAAGGCATTTCGCGACGCGGCGTAAGCCATAATCATTGCGTGATGGAAGATTCGCACGTCTACCGCCGGCTCGCCCTGCTGGAACAGCAGGTGCGCCTGTTGTCCGAAAAACTCGGAGTCCCATGCCCGACGTTCGGCAGCGACGCGGGCGCGGCCCCCTCGGGTGTGTTCGAGAACGGCGTGCCCGCCGAGGTCGTCGCCATGGCCCGTGCAGGGAACAAGATCGGCGCGATCAAGCTGTACCGGGAGCTGACCGGCGCGGGTTTGCGCGAGGCGAAAGAGGCCGTCGACCCGCTGTAGTGCGGCGTAGCCTGTGGCGGTCTCGCGGCGCGGAGGCCTAGGGCGTCTTGAGGAAGACGTCGTTGAGCGTGACGGTGCGCAGGTTGCGATCCCGGATGACCTCGACCAGCTGAGGGTAGACGTGCGTCACCGGAAGGTGATTGAGGTGCCCGATGACGATCGCCTGCGGCGTGAAGTACTGGTCTGCCATCTGGACGATATATTCCTCGGTGATCAACGTCGAATCCGACAACGACCCTGACCACAGCGTCGGCACCGTGTAACCCAGGTCGGCGGCGATGGCGTCGACGACGGCGTTGCGTTTCGCGTACGGCGGGCGCCAGTACGGCTTCGCGCCAATCCCGTACGTCTTCTTGAGGAACTCGTCGTTGCGGGTGAGCTGCTGAGCGACCTGCTCTTTGGTCAGCGTCGTCAGGTCCGGGTGCGACCAGGTGTGGTTGCCGAGTTGGATCTGCCCGCTGTCGACCAAGGGCCGGAGCATGTCGGCGTTCTCGGTCCAGGAGTCGTAGGTGCCGTTGACGAAGTAGGTCAGCCGGACACCGGTGTCTTTGGCGAACTGCGTGTAGGCGCGGACCACCTCGCTGTTTACGCCATCGTCGACGGTCAGCGCGAGCAGGTCGCCGTCGCCGGGAATCTTCACCAGCGCGCCGCCGCCGGGCAGCGGGATCCGCGCGCCGGGCGGCGGCGGTGGCAACAGGGCCCCCGGGGCGGCGGGCCCCGAAGTCGCCACGGAATCCGCGGGGACGTCCGCAAAGGTGCGCGGCTGCGGGTCGACCACCAACCGCGCGCCGCCCACGCCGGCGACGACCGAGGCGGCGAGCGAACCCAGGAACTGGCGGCGATTCATCGCGGGCAGACGAAGGCCTGCAGCGAAGGCGGCGGGCTGTTCCCGCCGGTGGCTTCGCCGCGGGACGGGCCGGGCCGACCCGCGGAGGGGCCGTCCGTCGCGGAGAGAATCGTCAGCCATCAGCAGCGAACCGTACCACTACCAGGGCGAACATTTCGGAGGTGTTACGGGTGGGTCAGCTGTGAATTTTGTGATCAGTGTGGTTCGCCGCCCCCGCGCTGGGGCAGCTGTACCGGCTCGGTTGCGGGTGTCCCCAGGGTCGAGGCCAGCCAGGGCAGCGCCGCGGTAAACGCCTGGGCGGCGAACGGCCAGTCATGCTTGCCGGGTTGACTGACGACGGCGCAGGAGATGCCGTTGGCGGAGGCGGCCGCACAGAGCGCGTTGGCGGCGGTGTCCTGGCCTTCCGGGTTGGCGGCGGGGTCGGTGCCGGGGGCGCCGGACGTGGGATTGGCTTCCTCGGCGACGTTGCGCGGTTCGGACGACCCCGGGACGTCGAACCACCCCGACAATCCGCTGTACGGACCATGCCGGGCGATCACGGTGAGCGGATCGAAGCCGGCCCAGGCGGTGCGATTGCCGTCGAACAGTTTGGCGATCGTTTGATCCTTCGGGCCCACGTTGGGGCTGCGATCACCGGCGATGTCGACGAACGCGCTGAACAGTTCCGGATGCATCACGGCCAGGGTGACCGCGCAGGTGCCGCCCATCGACCATCCGGCGACGCCCCAGTTGGCTCGATCGGCGCTCACGGCAAAGTTCGACACCATGAAAGGTACGACGTCCTTGGTCAGATGGTCGGCGGCGTTGCCGCGGCTGCCGTTGACGCACTCGGTGTCGTTGTCGAACGAGCCGGTGGGGTCGACGAACACGAGCACGGGGGAGAAGCCGCGATGGGCGGCGGCGAAGTTGTCGATCGCGGTGAATGCGCCACCGGGGCCCAGCCAGTCGGCCGGGGTGTTGAAGGCCGAGCTGATCATCATCACCGCCGGGAGGCGGGGTGGCGGATTGCTGTTGAACCACGCGGGTGGCAGGTACACCAATTCCCGGCGGTGGCGGAAGTGGGAGGCGTTGTCGTCGATGTCCACCGGCACCACCACGCCCTTGCTCGGCCTCGTCCCGGCGACCTGCATTTCGGTCACGCGCAGGCGGTCGATCTGGTCGGGCAACGGCACCGACGTCAGTTGGTTCCACGCGGCCAGCGCCGTCGGGAAGTAACCCACCCAGCTGTTCAGGGCCAAACTCGCGCACAGCACGCACAGGGGGATGGACAGCACCGCCACCCCCCGGCGCCACCACCGCGCGCCCGGCCAGCCCACCAGGAAAACCGCGGCTGCCAGGCCGGTCGCCGCGATCCATAGCCATAGCGTCGTCGGCGCCGGGTCCCCGGCCACGCCGAGCGACGTGATGTACCAATACGCGACCGCGGTCGTTGCGGCGGCCGCGATCAGGGCCACGGGCAGCACTCGCTTGAGCCACCGTCGGGCACGCCACTGGATCGCGATGATCAACAGCAACAGCGTCAGCGCCTGCACGGTCGGCGGAAACCAGCCGTGCAGCAAGGACAGTCGTCCGAAGAATTGGTCCAACGGTCGTTGCCTTTGCTGAGTCGCTGCGCGGGGGCGGACCCGTGGTCTTTTTCGAACGCGGTGGGTCGGGAACAACTATCCCACACCGGCCCCGCCGGCCCGCCTGCCAGCGCCGCGTGTGGGCGTGGCCGTTAGGAGGCTGTGACGCTGGTGAAGGAGCGCAGCCGCAGGCTGTTGGCAACCACGAAAACGCTGGAAAACGCCATCGCGGCGCCCGCGAGCATCGGGTTGAGCAAGCCGAGCGCGGCGAGCGGGATCGCGGCGATGTTGTAGCCGAAGGCCCAGAACAGGTTGGCCTTGATGGTGGTCAGGGTCCGCCGGGAGAGCCGGATCGCATCGACGGCGGCGCGTAGGTCGCCGCGGGTGACGGTGAGGTCGGCGGCTTCGATCGCGACGTCGGTGCCGGTGCCCATGGCCACCCCGAGATCGGCGGTCGCCAGGGCCGCGGCGTCGTTGACGCCGTCGCCGACCATCGCGACGACCTTGCCTTCCGACTGCAACCGCGCGATGGCGGCGACCTTGTCGGCGGGCAGCGTTTCCGCGATGACCTGCGCGATGCCGACCTCGTCGGCGATGCGCTCGGCCACGCCCCGGTTGTCGCCGGTCAGCAGGATCGGTGTCAGGCCGAGCGCTGTGAAGCGCCGGACGGCTTCGGCGCTCGTCGGTTTGACGGTGTCGGCGACGACCAGAACCCCGCGGGCCCGGCCGTCCCAGCCGACGGCGACCGCGGTCTTGCCCTCGCCCTCGGCTCGGTTCTTCTCCGCCGAAAGCGCATCGTCCAGCGGCTGGCCGCAATCGGCCACCAGGCTGGCGCGCCCCACGACGACGGTGTGGCCGTCGACGATGCCCCGCACGCCGTTGCCCGCGGAGTTGCTGAATCCTTCGGCCGCGGGCAGCCGGCCGAGCTCGGCCGTTGCGGCCTTGGCGATGGCCCGGGCGATGGGATGCTCGGAGGCATCCTCGACCGCCCCGGCGTAGCGCAGCAGCGTCGCCCGGTCGGTCCCCTCGCCCGCGATCACGCCGACGAGCGCCATCTTCCCGGTCGTGACGGTGCCCGTCTTGTCGAGCACGATCGTGTCGACGCGGCGGGTGGACTCCAGGACTTCGGGTCCTTTGATCAGCACGCCGAGCTGGGCCGCGCGGCCGGTTCCGACCAGCAGGGCGGTCGGGGTCGCCAGCCCGAGCGCGCAGGGGCAGGCGATGATCAGCACCGCGACGGCTGCGGTCAGGGCCGCGGTGGCCGGGAACCCCAACGCGAGCCATGCGCCCAGTGTCGCCAGAGCAACGCCGACGACCACGGGGACGAACACAGCGGAGATGCGGTCGGCGAGCCGCTGCACCTCGGCCTTGCCCGCCTGCGCCTTCTCCACCAATTTGGCCATGTGGGCCAGCTGCGTGTCGTCGCCGACCCGGGTGGCGCGCACGACGAGACGTCCGCCGACGTTGACGGTGGCGCCCGTGACGCCGTCGCCCTCGCCGACCTCGACGGGGGCGGACTCTCCGGTGAGCATTGACACGTCGACGGCCGAGGAACCCGAGACCACGACGCCGTCGGTGGCGACCTTCTCCCCGGGCCGCACCACGAACTGGTCCCCGACCGTGAGGCCGTCCACCGGGACCCGGACCTCGGCGCCACCTCGCAGCACGGCGACGTCCTTGGCGCCGAGCTCCAGCAAGGCACGCAGGGCGGCGCCCGCCGTCCGCTTGGACCGTTTCTCGAAGTACCGTCCGGCCAGCACGAACAGGGTCACGCCCGCGGCGACTTCGAGGTAGATGTTGCCCGCGCCGTCGGAGGGCCGGATGGTCAGTTCGAAGCGGTCGTGCATCCCCGGTGTTCCGGCGGTGCCGAGGAACAGCGCGTACAGCGACCACAGGAACGCCGCCAGCGTGCCGACCGAGACGAGAGTGTCCATCGTGGCGGCGCCGTGTCTGAGGTTGGCCCAGGCGGCGGCATGGAAGGGACGGCCACCCCACACGACGACGGGCGCCGCGAGGACCAGCGACGCCCATTGCCAATAGCGAAATTGCAGCGCGGGGATCATCGCCATGGCGATCACCGGCGTGGCGAGCAGCACGGCCGTGATGAGGCGGGTGCGAAGCGCGGTGAGTTCGGCGTCGGCGCCCCTCTGGGGGCCCGGCCCTTCCCGAGGCTGCGGCAGGGCGGCGGTGTAGCCGGCCTGTTCGACGGCGGCGATCAGCAAACGCGGGTCATACCCCGCGGGAACGGTCAGGGCGGCCTTTTCGGTGGCGTAGTTGACGGTGGCGGCGACGCCGTCGAGCCTGTTCAGTTTCTTCTCGATCCGCGCGGCGCACGACGCGCACGTCATCCCCGCGATCTCGAGCTCGATGTGGCTCACCGCCGACGCGCTCATGCGACCAGGACGGCCTCGTAGCCCGCCTCATCGACCGCGCCGAGGACGGCGTCGGTGTCGATGGGAACGGAACTCGTGATCACCAGCCTGCCCGTGTCGGCGCTGACGTCCACGCGCTCCACGCCGGGGAGGCGGCCGACCTCGTCCTTCACGGCCGACTCGCAGTGGCCGCAGCTCATCCCGTCGACCCGATATTCGCTGGTGACCATGGCACTCCTTCCGACATGTGCCTCGGGTGGACACCCAATGACGACACCTTCGGGCGTCATCTCCATCATCGCTGGGTTCGTACACGGGCGGCAGCACGATTCTGCCGGATTGCGCGGTCGGGGGTCAGGGCTGGGACAACAACAGCAGCACCCGGCCCGTGGGCGGGGGTGCGGGAAACGCCTCCTCGTCGAAGCCGTAGTACTTGCGCTGGTCGGCGGTGACGGCATCGATCACCTTGCCGGTGGCCGTCAGGTCGCCGTTGTGAACACGCGACATCATGCCCTTGAAGTCCGCGACCGCCATCGAATCGGCGAGCAGCAGCGCCTCACCGCCGGTGGTCAGCGCCACCAGCACGCCGGCCCCCGCGTAGTTGTTGCCGCCGCGGCCCCGGCCCTGCGGCGCCCAGTAGACGGGCGCCGCAGCTACGGCGCCTTTCACGCGGCGATATTCGCCCGGATGCTGCGCGTCGTCGATGGTGACGACCGGCAGGGCCGCGATCGTCCGTTGCTCCTTGACCCAGAGCACACCCAACGGGACGCAGACGATGGCGTACATCAAGAGCACCAAGGCCAGCACGGGCTTCCAGGCGATTTCCCAGCCGAGTCGGCGTGGCGAGATCGCCAGGCCGCGCAGTTGCGTGTCGAGCTGGCGACGGCCGAATCGAAAGACGTACCAAGCCAATACGCGCGCCAGCGCCATGACCGCGAGGATCGTCAGGCCGACCATGCCGCACACCCGCCAGTAGAACGTGCTGTCGCCCTGATTGGCGGTGGCCGCCCACATGACGGCGGGGATCGGGGCGGTGATCAACAACAGCAGCGCGTACGACGGGTGACTGGTCAGATAGGGGTAGGTCACGCGCCACGCGGAGTTACCGCCGTAGACGGTCACCGGCCCGACGTCCGCGTGCACCGTCGGGGTCCACGACCCCTGCACCACCCGCGGCCGCACGAGCGAGCGGACGAAGAAGAATCCGAAGACCAGCGACACCACGAGCGCTCCCCAGAAGGTTCCGTCGAGCCGTTCGCCGGTGCCGGGCACGCCCAGCGCGCCGTGGATGTCGATCACCCTGCCGACGAAGAACGTCAACGGCATCACGAAGAAGAACTCGGTCAGCCAGATCTGGATTAGCTGAGGAATGCGCGAGCCCAGCCGGTCGAACGCAAGTACACGTTGCCAGAAAAAGCGCAGCACGCCCATGACCTGCGACCATAGCGATCGTGGGCGATAGCGGCAATAGCGTCGGCACCTGGTGAAGCGGTTTGCCTGTCTCGATAGCTTCAGACGCAGCCCACGCCGATGTCGACCGAAACCTGGGTTGCCGTGACCAATCGAGACTGGTCGGAGGCGAGCCGGGCGACCGCGTCGGCGAATCGTAGGGAACGCTCGGCGGCAACGGCCCGGTGATATCGACCGCGATGATGTCGGCACCTTCGGCGGCCAGGCGCACGGCGTGCGCCCCCCTTGCCCCGCGCTGCGCCGGTGATCGGCGCACCTTTCCCGAAATAGATTGACTCATAGGCTTTTCGGCGCAGCTCGGCGTGTGCGCCCGGTTACGCTCGCCGCGGCCCCGGGGCGGGGCATTTCCCTGTTCTGAATTCGACTCGGCGAGCGTAGCGTCGAGCTGACGCTGCCGGACAGCCGAAAGGAAAGATCATGACCAACGTTGTCGACGCAGGTCCGCGGCAGGTAAGCCGGTCGGTCGAAGTGGCGGCGCCGGCCGCCGAGCTGTATGCGATGGCCGCCGACCCGCGGCGACACAGCGAATTGGACGGGTCGGGCACCGTGCGTGCCAACGTCAAAGTTCCCGCGGAACTGGCTGTGGGATCGAAGTTTTCGACCAGCATGAAGATGTACGGCCTGCCGTATCGGATCACCAGCACGGTGACCGCGCTCAAACCCAACGAACTGATCGAATGGCGTCATCCGCTGGGGCACCGCTGGCGGTGGGAGTTCGAGGCGCTCTCGCCGACCCGGACGCGGGTTACCGAGACGTTCGACTACAGCCAGGCCGGGGCGGTCAAGAATGCGCTGAACTACTACAAGCTGATCGGTGCGGTGAAGGGGAATGCCGAAGGCATCGAGGCGACGCTGGCTCAGTTGCGGGATCGCTACGCCGGATAACGGTTGTCCGGGCGGGTGAACAAAATCGGAGGCCCGCTCGTGGCTGCTCTGTGGACGAAATCGAATCGTCGGTGACCACCCGCACCCCGGCCCCCGTCGCCGCCGGTTCCCGCGTGGCGCCGTCGTTGACGCTGTCGGGCCAGCTGATCAGCCGGTACGGGTTGGTCGTCGTCCTGGCCTGGATCGGGTTCGGGAAGTACGTGAAAATGGAATCCCGTGTACTGATTGAGAACAGCCCGCTGATGAGCTGGATCTACGACATGCTGAGCGTCGCCACCGTCGGACACCTGCTGGGCACCATGGAAATCGCCGCCGCAGTTCTGATCGCCCTGAGACCGGTGTGGCCGCGCGCGTCGGCGGTCGGCAGTGCGCTGGCGGTGGTGCTGTTCCTCGGCACGGTGAGCTTCCTGTTCACCACGCCGGGGGTGGTCGCGACTCACGCGGATGGCATCCCGGTGCTGTCGGCGCTACCGGGCCAGTTCCTGCTCAAAGACCTGGTGCTGATCGGCGTCGCGCTGTGGACTTGGGGTGATTCGCTGGGCGCACGAACAGCGCCCCGCTGATCACTGCCTTCGCCGAGGCCAGCGTGGCGGCGTAGGCGTCGGCGTCCAGGGTGGCCGCGCGCTCGGTGAGACCGCGTGCCAGCGCATGGACCGCGTCGGCGGCGGCCCCGGGGTCGGTGCCCGGCGGCAGTGCACCATCAGTCCGGGCGTCGCGAAGGATCTCAATGATGATGCGGCGCAATGCCGTTAGCCCGAGATACTTCGGCCGGCCGCGAACGGGATGCTCCGTGCTCTCTGTGCGCACCGCGCGATCGAACGCGGCCAGGTGCGGTTGCTCGCGCATCATCCGGCTCGCCTCATCGAGCACCGCCGTGAGCCGATCGACCACGTCGTCGGCCTGGGCGGCCGCGTCCCGCAACCGCGGGACGGCGATCCGCTCGATATCCTCGACCGCCGCGCCCAGCAATTGGGACTTGTTGGGGAAGTAGTGGTACAGGCTGCCGCTCGTCATGTCGGCGGCGCGGGCGATCTCGCGAATCGTGGTGCGGGAGTAGCCCATGTCGGCCACACATCGCATTGCCGCCGCGATGATCCGCGCGCGGGTCTGCTCACCGTCGGCGCCCACCGGGCGCCCCAATTGTGCGGGCGGGACGCTCATGCGGGAAGGCGCCCGCCGCAGCCCGGTCCCTCACGCACCGCGCACCTCCGCAGGAAGCCTCGAACTAATCGATCACTCGATTATATTCGACCATGTCAGGCACCGAGAGCCGGCGGACGGGACGCGCGAGTGGGGAGATTGCGGTGACGCGGGGACGCCCCGTCGGCGCCAGCGGTGAGGAGACCCGCCAGCGGATCATCGTGGCCACGATGCGCTGCGTGGCGACGGTAGGCTACTCGCGAGCCACGATTCGCGAGATCGCCCGCACCGCGGACGTCACCAGTGCCAGCCTGTACAACTACTTCCCGAACAAGGCCGAGCTGATCAAGGCCGCGATCGCCGCGCGTACCGATGTCGCATTACCACGGCTGCGCGCGGCCGCCACCCGGTCCGGGAGCGCGGTCGACCGCATCGAGGCGGTACTCGACGAATCGGGTCGGCTCATGCGCGAGTACCCCGACCTCGCCGCCTTCGAGTGGGTGATCCGCGCCGAAGGCGCGGTGGGCCCCGATCCACATGTCCACGGGGGCACGGGGTTTCAGGCCTTCCGCGACATCATCGAGGGCATCGTCGACGACGGCTACCGGCGGGGCGAGCTGTCGCAGGCTTCCGATCGGGACAGCGTCGTCGAGGCCGTCTACGCGCTGATCTACGGGTTGGTCGAGCTGGCGGCGACGTCGCCGCCGCGCGATTACCACGCCGCGCTGGACGCGGCCAAGAAAATGATCAGGGGAACCTTGTTCGCCGCGGGCAAGCGGGGGTAGCCGCCGGCGGGCGAGGGTAGCCGCGGGCGGGCGCCGCAACACCTTGATATGATCAAGCGATTGATTATATAGTCGGGCCACGAGAGGATCGGGCCTTGACTGAAACCGTTGGCGCGACATTCGACGTCGACGCGCTGCGACGCAAGTACGCCGAAGAGCGCGCGCGCCGATTGCGGCCCGACGGCATCGCGCAGTACGTGGAGGCGGCGGGGGCGTTCGCCCGCTTCGCCGACGACCCCTGGGTGGACGGTGAATTCACGCGCGAGCCGCTGACCGACGAGGTCGATGTCGCGGTCATCGGCGCCGGCTTCGGCGGGCTCCTGACGGGGGTGCGGCTGCGCCAGCTCGGCGTCGACAGCGTGCGGCTCATCGATCGGGCGGCCGACGTGGGCGGGACGTGGTACTGGAACCGCTACCCGGGGATCGCCTGCGACGTCGAGTCGTATGTATACATGCCGCTGTTGGAGGAGCTCGGCTATGTCCCGACCGAGAAGTACGCCAAGGGTCCGGAGATCTTCGCCCATTGCCAGCGAATCGCGCGGCACTACGACCTGTATCGCGACGCATGCCTGCGGACCGACGTGCAGGAGATCCGCTGGGACGCACAGGAGTCGCGGTGGGTCATCCGCACGAACCGTGGCGACGAGATGCGGGCCAGGTTCGTGTCCATGGCCAACGGCTACCAGGCCAAGCCCAAGCTGCCGGGGATCGAGGGCCTCGGCGCGTTTCGCGGGCACGCCTTCCATACCAGCCGGTGGGACTACGCCTACACCGGCGAGAGCCTGGAGAATTTGGCCGGCAAGCGGGTCGGCATCATCGGCACCGGCGCCACGGCGATCCAGTGCGTCCCCCACCTCGCCGCGGCGGCGCAGCGGCTCTACGTCTTCCAGCGGACGCCGTCGTCGGTCGACGTCCGCGCGAACCGCGCCACGGATGCGCAGTGGGCCAACACGTTACGGCCCGGCTGGCAGCGTCGGCGCATCGAAAACTTTCAGATCCTGACCGCCGGCGGCCAAGCCGACGAAGACCTGGTCGCCGACGCCTGGACAAGCATCACGCGCAAGCTTCCCGTGATGCGCCATGACGGGGATGGCGTCGTGGATCCGGCGCAACGTGGCCGCGACATCGAGATCGCGGACTTCGCCAAGATGGAGGAGATCCGGGCGCGAGTCGACGAGCTCGTCACCGATCCGGCCACCGCCGAGGCGCTCAAACCGTGGTACGGCTATTTCTGCAAACGCCCCTGTTTCCACGACGACTACCTGCAGACGTTCAACCGCGACAACGTCACGCTGGTCGACACCCGCGGCCGCGGGGTCCAGCGCATCACCGAGTCGGGAGTGGTGGTCGACGGCGTGCGATACGAGCTCGACTGTCTGATCTTCGCAACGGGTTTCGAGGTGGGCACCGACTACTGCCGCTGCACCGGGTTCGAGTTGATCGGCCGTGACGGGGTCTCGCTGACCGACCACTGGGCCGACGGTGTGCGCACGTTCCAGGGCCTGTGCACGACGGGGTTTCCCAACTGCTTCATCGAGAGCATCGCCCAGGCGGGGCTGACGGTGAACTTCCCCTACCTGCTCGACGTGCAGGCCACGCACGCCGCGTGGATCATCGCCTGGGCGCTCGAGCACGGCGTCGACGAAATCGAGGCCACGCCCGACGCCGAGTCCGCCTGGGTGGACACGGTTGTCACACGGTCGGCCGCCAGCGCCGAGCGCGCCCAGACGTGCACCCCCGGCTACTACAACCGTGAGGGCAAGGCGGACACCAAGACTCGTCAAGGCAGCTTCTTCTTCGGCGCACCCACCGAGTATGCCGACATGTTGCGGGCGTGGCGGACGAGCGGTGGCCTCGAGGGCTACCTGATTCGCGGCGGGACGGCCGGGACGTGACGAGTGCGCGGGCGTGCTGGCACTACGGCGTCGGCCGGCTGCGGGCGGCGACTCTGCGCCGGCGCCCGCCCCGGGTGGCGATCATCGGCGCGGGATTCGGCGGCCTCGGCGCCGCGGTCGCGCTGCGCCGGGCCGGCCTCGACGATCTGGTGATCATCGAAGCCGACGACGGCGTCGGAGGCACCTGGCGGCGCAACACTTATCCCGGCGCCGCGTGCGACATCCAAAGCCACCTCTACTCGTTCTCCTTCGCGCCCAACAAAACGTGGAGCCGTACCTATGCGCGGCAACCCGAGATACTGGCCTACCTCGAATCGGTGGCCGACGATTTCGATCTGCGCCGGCACCTCATGCTGGGCACCCGGGTGCGCTCGGTTCGCTGGAACGACGGGAGTTGGGAATGCCAGCTCGACCGGGCGGGGCACACCGCCGGCCTGACGGCGGATGTGGTCGTGTGCGCGGTCGGATTGTTCGGTGCCCCAAAGCTTCCCGACATCGCAGGCTTGAGCGACTTCTCCGGCGCGCTGATGCACACCGCACGATGGGATCACCACGCCGATCTTGCGGGCAAGCACGTGGCGGTCATTGGCACCGGCGCGAGCGGGGTGCAGGCGGTCCCCGAACTGGCCAAGGTCGCCGACCGCGTCAGCGTCTTCCAACGCACACCGCCGTGGATGGTGCCCAAGGATGACCGTCCTTACAGCGCCGCCGAATTGGCGCGATTCCGCCGCAACCCGTTGGCCGTACGCCGCACCCGCTGGCAGATCTGGAAGTTTCAGCACGACAACACCGCGACCTTCGCCGACGACCCCGTCGTCACGTCGCGCACGCGGATCGCGACGTCATTCCTGGAGCGCACCGTCGACGACGAGCGGCTGCGCCGGGCGTTGACGCCGGACTATCCGTTTCGCTGCAAGCGCGTGCTGCTGGGTGATGAGTTCTACCGGGCGTTGCAACGTGACAATGTCGAGTTGGTCACCGACCCCATCGAGCGGATCGACGCGTCCGCCGTGCTGACCAAGGCGGGGCGGAGGGTCGACGTCGACGCGATCGTGCTGGCCACGGGGTTCGAGACGTCCCGCTATCTGTCGGGCATCGACGTCATCGGGCCCGGCGGACGCCGCCTGCACGAGCGTTGGGGCGACGACCCGACCGCGTACCTGGGCGTCGCGGTCAGCGGCTTCCCGAACTTTTTCATGCTTTATGGCCCCAACACCAACCAGGGCGGCAACTCGATCGTCTACATCCTCGAGGCCGGCGCGCGACTGGTCACCAGCGCGGTCAGCAGGGTGGCGCGCAAGGGCGGCTACGTCGACGTCCGTCCCGAAGCCGAAAAACGCTACAACGATGCGCTTTCCGCGGATCTGGAGCGCACCATCTGGACGCGGTGCGACAGCTATTTCCGTTCGCCCACCGGCCGGATCGTCACCCAATGGCCGTACACCGAGCTGGAGTACGCCCGGCGGACCTGGCGGCTGAGACGGCGCGACTGGTCGCACCGCACCGGCAACCAGCCGGCGCCGTTAGCGCATGCCGAAATCGATGACTCCCCGGATCAGCCGGCCGGCGGTCAAATCGGCGTAGGCGTCGTTGATGTCGTCGAGCCGGTAGCGTTTGGTGATCATCTCGTCGAGGAGTAACCGACCCGACTCGTAGAGCGTGGCCAGCAGGGCGATGTCGCTTCTGGGGTTGCAGGCCCCGAACACCGTGCCGCACAACGTCTTGTTCATCAGGATGAAGTCTTGCAGCGCGACGGCGATCGAGTCCGTCGCCGGCGCGGGCAGGCCGGTCAGCACGCAAGTGCCGCCCTTGCGGGTGAGCGCCAGCGCCGCCCCGACGTCGGCCTCACCGATCACGGCGGGGGACACCACGACCGCGTCCGCCATCACGCCGCGGGTCAGGTCGCGCACCAGTTCGAGCGCGTCCGTCGCCGTCGCTGCGGTGTGGGTGGCGCCGAATTTCGTTGCGGAGGTGCGCTTGTAGTCGCTCGGATCGACGGCGACGATCCGGGCCGCTCCGCTGATGCGGGCGCCCTGAACGGCCGCGGTGCCGATTCCGCCGGTCCCGATCACCACCACCGTGTCGCCGCCCCGTACCCCCGCACGCCGGGCGGCCGAGCCATAGCCGGTGGGAACCGCGCACGCCAACAGCGCGGCGGGCACCAGCGGAAAGTCCGGGGCGATCTTGATGAGCGAATCCGCCGCCACCACAGTGTGTTCGGCGAACGCGCCGATCTTGGAGACGTGGCCGAGGTCTCGCCCGTCGATCGTGTGATGGCGAAAGGTGCCGTCCGTCGGCATACCTGGCGTCAAAGTCCCCGACCCCGTGTCGCACAGGTACTCCATCCCCGAGGCGCACCACCTGCATCGGCCGCACACCGCGACGAAGGATGTCACCACGTGGTCGCCCGGCGCAAACCCGGCGACGCCCGCCCCGACCTCCACCACCACACCGGAACCCTCATGCCCGCCGATCGTCGGCGACATGGTCGGTAATCCGAGAGCCCGCAACGTCTCTGGCGGTGGGGCCAGCTTGCCCCGCCGGATGTGTTCGTCGGAGTGGCAGAGCCCGGTGGCGGCAAGTTGCACCAGGACCTCGCCGGCCTTCGGCGGGTCCAGCTCGAACTCCTCGACCGACCACGGACTGCCGTAGTCGTAGAGGATGGCAGCGCGGCTTCGCATCGACCGGTGCCGCCTTCCTGCCGGGAGCTCACACCGGCATAAATACTATCAATTGATTGATTACCGGACGGGATCCGCGGCCACCTCGATGTCGCCGGCCGCGGCCGCGGCCCGCAATTGGTGGAAATCGTCGAGCGACTTATCCGCGTACGCGTAACACCACTCGGCAACCGCGTCGTGCACGGAGGCGCTGGTGCCGACGTAGCCGCGCAGCAACGACGCATTCGCGCTTTGCGAATGCGCCCGCGCCAACAGCACCGCGCAGGCCGTGACGTAGTCGCGGAAAGTGGCGGCTCCCATGCCCTCCGTCTCGACCGTGCCCTTCATGTCGTGGAACTGACGGACGTAGTAATCGCGGCCGTCCTTGCGCGTGGCGCCGAGGAATACGTCGGACATCGCCTGCAGCATTCGCTGGCCGTCGACCACGCGCATGCCCTGGCCCCCGGCCTCGACGGCGGCCCCCAGCGTGTCGGGCTGGGGCCAACCGCCGTATTCGTCGAGCACCGATCGGTTCGCTTCCTTGATCTGCAGGATCAACGGGGTGCGGTTGGGACCGACCAGGATGACCAAGTAGCACCGGGTGCCGACGCTGCCGACGCCGACCACCCGCAGCGCCATATCGGTGACGCGGAAGTGCGACAGCAGCAGCGCGACGTCCGCGGGCACGGTGGTCAGATACTCCTGTATGGATTCCGTCAGCACGGCTTCGATGTCCTCGTCGACGTGCCGCAAGACCGGCGCGTCCTCCCGTAGCCGCGGCGTGCCGTCGGCGCCAATCTCGGTGAGCTGTTTGAAGACTCGCGCCGACGTCCTGCTGCGCGCCCGGGATGCCGTCCTCTGCATCACGTCGACCAGGCCCTTGGACACCTGTGCCTTGTCCCGCTCCGGTTCGACCCGCAGGTAGTAGCGGTCCAACACGTTCATCGCGAGCGTCGCCCGCAGGCTGGTTTGATAGCCGACCAGCGCCTGCTCGACGCAACGGCGGATGGCTTTTGCGCGATAACCCGCGTGGCGGCCGCCGACGATCGCGCTGGTGATCAGGCGCTTGACGTCCCATTCCGCCGGAGCGACGGCCGCCTCGTCGAAGTCGTTCAGGTCGAACACTATTGAGCGGTGCGGCGCCGCATACATGCCGAAGTTGGACACGTGGGCGTCACCGCAGCACATCACTTCGATGCCGCTCGACGGGCTGGCGCCCAGGTCGGCCGCCATGACCGCCGCCGACCCGCGGTAGAACGAGAACGGGTCGGTGAGCATTCGCGCGAACCGCAGTGGCACGAGATCGCCTAGACGCCCAGTGTTTTGAGCGACCAGGATTTCGGTTGCGGAGCGGCCGGACAAAGTCAGCTGTGCCAGGGTGCGCCGCGGGACGGTCTTGCGCAGCGCCCGGCCGCGCGCCACGTCCCTGTCAGGCTCTTCCAGATCGATCAGGCGTTCACGCAGCACCCGTTGCGGCATCGGCTCAGCATAGGCAGCGGTGCCGCGACCGCGGTCGGCTTTGACGCTCCGATCGCGTGCACTTATTTTCAGGCTGATTCTCACCGCTGCACCCGGGTGGGCCGATCGTTAACATGCTTAAAAAGTTTGGCTCCAACGAACCTGGCTGGGCCATTGCCGCGGGAGGACGCCTGGATGCTGGACGCGCGTCCGACACTCCCGCTGTTGCGGGTCGACTGGCTCACAGTCCTCGGTGTTGTGGCCGTCGTCGTTGCGGCCGGGGTGATCGCGGTCAAGTACGCCTCCCCCCAGGGGGCCAACCGGATCCTCAACGTCTCCTACGATCCGACGCGCGAGCTGTACGCCGCCGTCGATCGGGCGTTCGTCGCCGAATACCGCGCACGCTCCGGAATCACCCTCGACATCAAGGAGTCTCACGGTGGATCGGGGCGGCAGCTGCGCAGCGTCCTGGACGGCAGCCAACGAGCCAGCGTGGTGTCGCTGGCGTTGATCAGCGACATCGACACGCTGAGCAAGCGGGGGCTGGTCGCGGCCGACTGGCAGCGGCGGTTGCCGAATCATTCGGTGCCCTACACCTCGACCATCGTCTTCGTCGTCCGCAAGGGCAATCCCAAGGGCGTCCACGACTGGGCTGACCTGATCAAGAGTGACGTGTCCGTGGTGACGCCCAACCCGCGCAGCTCGGGCAACGGCCAGCTCAGCGTGCTGGCGGCCTGGGGTTCGGTCACCACCCGCGGCGGCGGCCACGCCCAGGCGGCCGACTACGTGCGGACGCTGTTGCGGCACGTAGCCGTCTCCGATGCCGGCGCCCGGAGCGCCGGCGACAGCTTCACCCTGGCGAGGGTAGGCGACGTGCAGCTCACATGGGAGAACGAAGCGCTGCGCGAGGTCACGGCCAACAAGGACGAACTCGAGCTCGTCTATCCGCCGGTCAGCATCCTTGCCGAGCCCGCGGTCGCGTGGGTGGACGCCAACGTCACGGACGCGAAGACGGCCGGCTACGCGAAGGCCTACCTCGACTACCTGTTCACCGACGCGGGGCAAGAGCAGGTGGCGCAGTACGGCTATCGGCCGTTCAAGCCGGAAATCCTTGCCCGACACGCGGATCGGCTGCCGCCGCTGGCCCTCTTCCCGATCGGCGCCATAGCCAAGGACTGGGCCGACGCGCGAGAACAGTTCTTCGGCACCAACGGAATCCTCGACGCGATCTCCGCGCCGCCGGGCGCGGTGTCGGGAACCTAGCGGAAGACCGGCGCGGTGGCCATCGCCTTCAATTACGACCTGGTGAAGGGTCGGCACGACCTGATCGCCGGGCTCACCGTCGCCGCGATTTCGTTTCCCCAGGCGATGGCCTACGCGCTGATCGCCGGGGTGGATCCCCGGTTCGGTGTGTATTCGGCGATCGTCGTGACGATCGCCGCTTCGGTCTTCGGGTCGTCGTCGCATCTGATCAACGGGCCGACGAGCGCCATCTCGCTGCTGGTGTTCACGGCACTGGCGTTCATCGACCCGGAGAACGCGACCGAACTGTTCGAGGGGCTGTTCCTGTTGGCCGTGCTGGTGGGGGCGTTCCAGATCGTGATCAGCTTGTTCAAGCTGGGCAATCTGACCCGCTACATATCCGAGTCGGTGATCATCGGCTTCATGGCGGCAGCAGCGTTTCTGCTGGCCATCGGCCAGCTGGGCAACGCGCTCGGCGTGCGGGACAAGGGCAACGGCCACATGCAGGTTCTGCGTCGCGTGTGGCTGACGTTGACGCACGGTGACCACATCAACTACCGGGCCCTGACGCTGAGCGCCGCGGCGGTGGTGCTGGCCGTGGTTCTGCGGAAGCTGGTGCAGCGCTATCGGTGGCCGCAGATCGACATGCTCGCCGTGCTGATCGTCACCGCATTGATCGCGTATTTGGCGGGCTGGTCGGTTCCGGGCTCGAACGGACATACCGCCGTCGCGGTCGCCGCCAAGATCCCGCGCAGCCTGCCCACCGTGCACGTCCCCGAGGTGCACACCGGCTGGCTGCCGCACTTGTCGTCGGGCGCGCTGGCGATCGCCTTCGTCGGCATCATCGAGGCGCTCTCGATCGCCAAAGCCATTGCCTATCAAACCAACCAGCAGATCGACTACAACCGGCAGATCATGGCCGAAGGCCTGGCCAACCTTGCCGGCGGCTTCTTTCAAAGCCTGCCGGGCTCGGGTTCGCTGTCGCGGTCGGCCATCAACTTCCAGGCCGGAGCCCGTACGCGGTTCTCTGGAATCGTCTCGGCCGCAACGGTGGCCGCGGCGCTGCTGTTGTTCGCACCGCTGCTGCGGTACGTCCCGCAGGCGGCGCTGGCCGGGCTGCTATTGGTGACCGCGGCGCGGCTGGTCGACTTCAGGCGCCTGGTCTACACGCTCAAGGCGTCGAAGTACGACGCCGGGTTGGTCGTCGTCACCGCGTTCACCGGCGTGGCGATCGATCTGGACAAATCGGTGCTGCTCGGTGTCGTCCTGTCGATCCTGCTGTTCGTGCCGCGCGCGGCGAAGCTGAAGGCGCGCGAACTCGTCGTCACGCCGGAACGCGTTGTGCGCGAACGTATTCCCGGAGACTCGGTGGATCCCTCGATCGTCATCTACGACCTTGAGGGTGAGTTGTTCTTCGGCGCCGCGCCGGAGCTGGATCGCTACCTTTCCGAGATCAGCCGACGGGTCGCTGACGAAGGCATCAGGTTCGTGGTGGTGCGGCTGAAACGGGTGCGGCATCCCGACGTCGTCTGCATCGAACGCATCGAGCATTTCCTGCGCGACGAGACCGCGCGCGGCGTGACGATTCTGCTCGCCGGGGTGCGTCCGGACACGCTCGGCATGTTGCACAATGTCGGGTTCCAAAGCTGGTTCCCCGCCGAGCAGGTCTTCCCCGAGGAGGACGAGGAGTTCTCGGCCACACTCAAAGCGGTGCGCTACGCGAACCACAAGATCGACGGGCCGGCGCCGCTCACGGCGCCGGCCGAAATCGCCCCGCACCCGCAGCTCTACTACCTGGTCTGACGCCGGCGGGCTCAGCCGGCGGCGGCCGCCCGCGCCCGCTCGGTCATCGAGGCGATGACGCCGCCGTCGCTGAGGATGTCGGTGCCGGTGAGGTAGCCCGCCTTGTCACTGGCGCAGAAGGCGAGCAGTTCGGCCATCTCCTCGGCCTTGCCCCACCGCGGGACCGCGGCGTTGGTGACCATTGCGCCCGCGCCCGCCTGCTCCTCGAGCCTGCCCATCTCGGTGTCGATCGAGCCCGGTGAAACCGAGACGATGCGCAGCGCGCGCCCGTTGAACCTCTCCGCCTGCGACTGGCTGTACCACTTCACAAAGCTCTTGCTGACCGCGTAGGCGATGCCGGACCGCGCTTCCTCGGGCACGATGTCGCACGTCGTCATCAGGGCGTCCAGGAAGGCGTCGGCGTCGCGCAGCGCGAGCGGAAATTGGTCCACCGGAACCATTTCCGCGGGAAGAATGTGGGCCGCCATCGAGGCCACGTTGACGATCACGGCGCCCTCGCCGGCCGCGGCGTAGAACGCCTCGTTGACGTTGAGCGTGCCGAGCGCGTTGGTCCGCATGACATAGTCGGCGGGGCCCATGCTCGGGCTCACACCCGCGGTGTGGATGACCGAGGCGAGCGTCCCGAGACCCTGCGCCGTTTCGAGCAGGTCATCGACGGCAGCCCGGTCGGTGACGTCGCAGTCGACGGCCGTCGGCGTCATCCCGAGCGCCTCGAGCGCTGCGGCCGCCGCCTTGAGCCGGTCCTGCCTGACGTCGCAGAGGACCAGGGTGTGGTCGCGGCCGACGATCCTGGCCGTGGCCAGACCCATGCCACCCGCGCCGCCGGTGATCACCGAAACTCGATTCATACCGTGGACCGTATACGGCCGGGCGATCACTGGGCGCTAGGCGTCTGGCTCCGAATGGTGCGGGTGACCGCTGTGCCGGAGGGCCGTCCCGAAGAACGGCGCCCGCAGGGTGGCCGCCACGTAACGGCGGTAGCGGATCAGCGCGACGACCGCCACCACGGTGTAGACGGCACAGAGCAGCAGCCGGCCATGCGTCGAGGCGATCGGGAATTGCACGACGAACAAGGCCAGCAGCGTGCACGCCGCGGCGCGGTGGAACCGCAGCGCCAGCAGCAGCGCCACTCCCATCATGGTCTGGGTGGCCGTGAGGAGCACCTCTTCGATCTGACGTGAGTCCAGCTGCAGCGAGAATCCGCCGCCGCCCAGCAGGTGGGCGACCGGCAGTGACCCGATGAGCAGCGTCCATTGGTTGACCTTGGAGGAGATCAGGGTGGCGATGGCCGCCGTGCCCTTGCCGCGGGCGGCGAAGATGGTGGCGACGATGAATTCAGGGGCCTCGGACGCGAGCGGGGCCAGCCACTGGACGAGCAGGAACCGGTCGATGCCCAGCTCGGTGCCCGCGGCGACCAAGTTGTCGGCGAAGGGCTTGGCGCACAGCAGAATCACGGCGCCGGAGAGCAGGAAGAGGCCGACGACGAGGATGCGCCGCCCCCGGTCGGGCAGCTCCCCGAGGGCGGCGGCGGTCCCGATCAGATCGGGCTCTTCGACGTCGCCGTGGCTGACCTTATAGAGGTAGAACCCGAACCAGGCGAGCAGCGCCAGCCCCAACCCGAAATGAATCTGGCCGCTCGCCGGTATCGCGAAGGCGATGACGCCGGCGACCATGAGGAACCCGAGTTCGACGCGGTTGGTCGGTTGCAGCGCCAGACCGGTGGTGTTCTTCGCGCCCGCCTTGCGCGCCACGACGATGCTCACCAACACCACGACGGGCCACCCCAGACCCATCAGCAACCGGTTCGAGCCCGTCATGTTGGCCGCGGCGTATTGCGTGTACTCGGCGTTGTGGCCGGAGACGTACGCGTAGTACAGGTCGACGGCGTATTCGGGCAGCACCGCGATCAACGCGAGGATCGCCGTCGCCAGCCCACCGGAGACATCGATCTGTGCGGTCTCCGCCGCCCAGGCCAGCAAGAAGCTCGCCGAGACGACCGCCGCCCCGTAGATCAGCAGTGCGACGACCGGGTCGGGATGCAGGCCGACGATGCGGATGATCATCGCGGGGGCGACGAACGCCGCGGTGATCAAACCCGAACGAGTCAAGGTGAGACTCCGCGACCGTTCTGCCGTCGCGGTCGTGACCGCGGGCCTGTCGGTGCCGAGCATCGTCGTCTTTCGATCGGGAGGGGTGGCGATTGGAGCGGCTGCTCCCGGTGGATTAGCCGTGCCTAACGCCTCCCTAAACTACCCGTGAAGCGGGCCGCCAGCAACGCCATCGATCGGCGGCGGGTTGACGCACCGCAGCTTATCTTTGCTGGCCAGATGGGCGCGGCTGAAAAGTTAGGCTGCCCTGATTTCGAAGTTTGGCAAACCTTTCGGAGGGAAATCCGCCCCAGTGCAGTATGACGGCCCGCGAGCGGGGGAGGTAGTCACTAATTGTCCGGTCCCATGGCGGCCGCCGCGGCTTGCGCGAAAAGCTCGACGGCCTGGTTGCGGGTTAGCGACGCCAGCAGTTGTTCGGCCGCGCGCATCATGTCACCGACCATCAGCGTCGGCCCGTTGCCCAGGTTTCCGAACGCCTCGGCGATCACGTCCGTCACTGTGGCCGCGCCCGGCGGTACGTCGTCGAGCGAGCCGATCTGCCCGCGGCTGTGCTCGAGTCGCCGCAACGCGGGCGTGTCGGTCTTGCCCAGGATGAGGCCCAGGACGTCGACGCCCTTGTCGTGCAACTCGGCCCAGAGCGCTTCGGCGAACACCATGTCGAATGCCTTCGTCGCGCCGTACGCGACCATGTTGGCGCCACCGGCCAGGCCGGCCCCGGACCCGAACAACACGATGCCGCCGCGGCCCCGTTCGACCATCGGCGCGGCGAAGTGATGACACAGTTGCATCGGCACCATGCAGTTGCGCTGCACCATCGCTTCGGCGACTTCGATCGGATTGGCCAGGAACGGCTCGAAGTTGGGGTCGGCGCCCGCGCAGTACACGAGGAAGCCGACCTCCAGGTCGCTGGTGGCCCCCACGATCGCCGTCGCCGCGCCCGGTTCGGCGAGGTCGATGGCGAGGGTACGGGTGGACACCGCCGTATCGTCGCGGATCTTGGCCGCCACTTCGTCGAGGACGGCCTGCCGACGGGCGATCAGCACCACGTTGACGCCCCGCTCGGCGAGCCCGCGCGCGAATGCCGCGCCCACTCCGTCAGAGGCGCCCGCCACCAGCGCCCACGGTCCGTACCTGCCTGCGAATGACATCTAAGGGCCCCCGAATGTGGTGATGCGCACCGGGGTGAATCGGCGGCGCGCAATGCGCCAGCCGTCACCGGCCCGGACGATGTCGTCGTCGTAGAAGCCCCACGCGTTGACGCCGGATTGGTTGTCGCCGAACATGATTACCGCGTCGACATAGGTGCGGGCCGACGCGCTGTCGCCGTCGACCGTAATGGCCTGGTTGGTCAAGCGGTGCAGAGTGTGCCCCGCCATCGCGTGTGTCGTGTCCATGAACTCCGTGACGGCATCCACACCTCGCCACGAGCCGATCTCGCCGTAGTCAAGTTCGCAGTCCTCGGTGAATACGGTCCTGAACAACGACCAGTCGCGCCGGTCTATCCCGGTGGCGTAGCGCACCAGCAGCTCGCCGATGTCCTGGCGGTCATCACGTTCGGTCATGTCAGGTCTCCGTTCGGATGGACCATGATGCGCGGCGGGCCGTCGCTCAACGCCGCAGCGAGCAAAAGCATACGCCTTCTCGAATAGTCGATATAGAATCTCGAATGTCCGCTCAACTCTAAATCGTGCGGCAAAGGAGTCAAGCCATTCGCGGAGCGACGTCTGCGCCGACGGCCCGGGTGCTCGACGTGGTCGAGCTGCTGGCCCGGTCGGGGAATGCGCGGCTGCGGTTTTCCGACGTGGTACGCGAGCTCGATCTCACCCAGGCGACGGCGCACGCGATCCTGAAGACGTTGTGCGACCGCGGGTGGGCCAGCCGCGACCCGGTCGCCAAGACGTTCACCCTGGGCCCGGCGCTGGCCGTCGTGGCGGCGCGAACGGACACCGCCCGCCCGCTGGCGCACGCGGCGCGCTCCGCGGCACTGCGGTTGTCTCGCGAGGTGGGCTATGCCTGCTCCGTGGTCGAGCGGTTCGGTGATTCGTTGGTGGTCACCGCCTTTGAGGGCGAGCCCGCCGCCCAACCGTCCGGGATACCCGGCGATCGCATCCCTTACGCTCCGCCCTTCGGGGTGGCCCTCGCCGCGTGGGACGACGAGAACGGACAACGCGCATGGATCAGCCGCGGTGCGGGCGACAACCCCGATCGCATCCGGCGCCTGGAGCAGGTGCTGGCGCGCACGAGGGAGCGCGGCTTCGACGTCGACTGGACGACGCCCGCACTGGCCCAGGCCGTGCAGGTGGTCGGCACGTTGGACAGCGCTGAGATGCCGACACCCGTGCGCCACATCATGGATCAGTTGCTCGCCGAGTTCACCACCATCGGCTTCCTCTCCGACGACAACCCCGGCCGGCGCAAGCAACCCGTGGTTACCATCGCCGCACCGGTTTTCGACCACCGCCAGGTGGCACTGATGGTGGCCGTGCATCCGCTGTGCCCGCTGTCGGCGCGGCAGATCCGGCTCATCGGTAAGCACCTGACCGAGGAAACGACCGCGATCAGCGTGGCGCCGCCGCGGCCCGGCGTGATCGATCGCGCGGTCTAGGCTCCGCGTATGGAATTGCGGCAGCTGCGCTATTTCGTGGCCGTCGCCGAGGAGTTGCACTTCGGCCGCGCCGCGCAACGCGTGCACATCTCGGGACCGGCGCTCTCGCAACAGATCATCGCGCTGGAGCGCGAGCTGGGCGCCGACTTGTTCGTGCGGGACCGGCGCAGCGTCCGGCTGACCGAAGCCGGGCGCACCTTCCTTCCGGACGCGCGCCACATCCTGACGCTGGCCGACGATGCCAAGCACCGGCTCCAGCGGGCGGCGGCGCGCAGCACGCCGGTGCGCCTGGGGTACGTCAGCTGGCTGCCCGATGACATCACCGCCCTGGTGGGGTCCGCGGCGGACTTGCGCCTCGACGAATGGGTGCTGCCGTCGCACGCCCAAGCCGACCGCGTGGCCGAGGGCACCCTGGACATCGCCCTGGCGTGGGTGACCGCCGACCAGGTCAGTGAGCGTGGCTTGGTCGCGCACCTGGTGCGAACGGAGCCGCTGCGCGCGGTCCTGCCGGGCGCCAGCTCGACGGAACCCATTGCCGCACAACGGGTCAGCGTGCTCGTCGACGCCGACGAGTCGGCATGGTCGTCGTGGAACCGGTACGCCACCGAGTTCGCGGCCGCCGTCGGCGCGCGCGTCGTGCACATCGACGACGGCGGCATCACCGGGGATGCGTTTTACGCGCACGTACGCAAGGTGGGTGGGGCCGTGCTCGCGTCACCGAAGCGCCATACCGCGGCGCTGCCACCGAGTCTGGGGCAGCGTCCCGTCGCCGAACCGGTACCGCTGTGGACCTGGTCGCTGTTGCACCGCCGCGACGACGACCGCGCCAGCGTGCGTGGCGCCGTCGACGCGTTGCTGGCGATCGCGCGCACCCGCGCCTGGCCGGCCCCGCCCGCCGGGCGGTGGTGGGCCCCGGCCGGCGACCCTCACCTGCGGTGAGAAGTCTCATCGAGCACTGGTAAGAGAACGGTTCTGGACGGGCGCCCGGCGCTGCGCTTCAGTGGAATGAGCAGCGCGGAAGGCGAAAAGTCATGGCAGAGAACTACGTTGTGGATCAGCTGGCCGGATTCGTCGTCGGCGCGGAGTCGGCGGATCTGACGGGGCGGCCGCGGGCGCTGCTGAAGCGCAACGTGCTCGACAGCATCGCCTGCGCCGTCGGTTCCCTGAACGGGGAGCTGATTGCGACCATTCGCGAGCACACCGATCAATTCAGCGGCGTCCCCACCGCCACGCTGGTGGGCGGCGGACGGGCATCGGTGGACCAGGCCGCGTTCTTCAACGCGGTGTTGGTGCGGTATCCCGACCTGCTGGACACCTATCTGACTGTCGGAGGGCTCTGCCATCCGGCCGACAACTTCGGCGCGGTCTTGGCGGTCGCGGAGCACACCGGCGCCAGCGGGGCCGATTTCCTGCTGGCCCTGGCGGTCGCCTACGAGGTCCAATGCCGGTTCAGCGCCCAGGTACCCGTGATGGCGCGGGGGCTCAATCATGCGCTGCAGCTGTCGATGTCGGTCGCGGCGGGCGCGGCCAAGTTGCTCGGGTTGAGGGTCGACGCCACCGCCAACGCCATCGCGGCCGCCGCGACCGACAACGTCTCGCTGGCGACCGTGCACGCCGAGCCGGTCTCGAACTGGAAGGGCATCTCACCGGCCATCACCGGCATGCGCGCCGTCTACGCGACCATGCTGGCCGCCCGCGGCGTCACCGGGCCCAAGTCGTTGTTCGAGGGTCCGCACGGCCTGGTCCAACTCTTCGACCAGCCCATCGATCTCGTCACCACCGATCGCGGCCTTTCCTGCGTCGAGCGGACCTACCTGAAGCAGTACTGCTCACTGATCCACGGCCAGGTCGTCATCGACGCGATCTTGGCGTTGCGCGGCGAGCACGGCTTGCGCGGCGAGGACATCGCGCGGGCGACCCTCGAGGTCTTCCAGGGCGCGTATGACTTCGCCGGCGGGGGCGCCTACGGCGCCAAGGATGCCCCCCGCACCAAGGAGCAGGCCGACTACAGCCTCAAGTACCTTGCCGCGGTTGCGCTCCTCGACGGTGGGGTGGGCCCCGAACAGCTGGAAACCGAGCGGGTTCTACGCGCCGACGTGCAAGACCTGTTGACCCGCGTCGACGTCGAACCGGCCGCCGACCTGACCGCCGGCTATCCGAACCGCACCGCGGCCCGGGTCCACCTGCGGACCCGCGACGGACGCGAATTCGACCGGGAGCAAGACGATTACGAGGGCTCCCCGACCCGGCCGATGTCGTGGGTACGCGTCGTCGACAAGTTCGGATGGCTAGCCGAACCCTTCACCGGGGAGGCGCTGCGGGCCGACATCGTCGCGGCGGTCGAGCACCTCGACGAGATAACGGTCACCGAACTCACCGGCCTCCTGGGGGCGGTGAGCCCCCGCGCCCAACGGCCGCGCACCAGTCCCCGGTTCTGACGCGCCCTCTTGCGTGGTCCGCGCCCGGCAGTGCGATGATCGGCCATGCGCAAAGATCAGGGCATCAATCGGTGGGAGCTGGTTACCTGCGCGATCGCGGGACACGCCACCTATGCGCCCGAGGAGGAGGATCTCGCCGCGCGGCTGAGCGGCACCACCGGGCTTGGGGAGGTGTGGCGCTGCCTGCGGTGCGGTGAATTCACCGTCGGCGCGCCGCACGGGCGGGGACCAGCCGAAGACGCGCCGATGATCATGCGCGGCAAGGCGTTACGCCAAGCGATCATCATCCGCACGCTCGCGGTGGAACGCCTGTTCCGCGCGGTGGTGATCGCGCTCGCCGCATACGCGGTGTGGAAGTTCCGCGGCGCGCGGGGCGCCATCCAGGCTACCCTCGATCGCGACCTGCCGATCTTCCGTGCCGCCGGGTTCAAGGTCGACCAGATGACCGTCGTGCACGAACTCGAAAAGGCGCTGGCCGCCAAGCCCTCCACGCTGGCCCTGCTGACCCTGATGCTGGCCGCCTATGCGCTGCTCGAGGTGGTGGAAGGCGTCGGCCTGTGGCTGCTCAAGCGCTGGGGTGAGTACTTCGCGGTGATAGCCACGTCGGTGTTCCTGCCGCTGGAGATTCACGACCTGGCCAAGGGCATCACGATGACCCGCGTGGTCACCTTCACCATCAACGTGGCCGCCGTCATCTACCTGCTGTTCTCGAAACGCCTGTTCGGCTTGCGGGGCGGCCGCGAAGCGTACGACGAGGAACGACGCGGCGAGCAGCTGCTCGATGTCGAGAAGGCCGCCACCAGAACCTGAGGTCCGAGACCACCGCGGCTGGTAAGAACTAAAGCGATGGGCATTTATGCGGTCACCGGGTCGGCGTCCGGGATGGGCTACGAGACCGCGCAGCGGCTCAAGGCCGACGGGCACACCGTGATCGGCGTCGACATCAAGGACGCCGACATCGTCGCCGACCTGTCGACGCCGCACGGCCGCCGACAGG
>NZ_MPNT01000033.1 GCF_001907675.1 Mycobacterium paraffinicum | reverse complement strand
ACCGACCGCACCGCGATGATGCCCAAACGCCGCCGCACCCGCACCCAAGACCGCGCCACCCGCATCGCCACCGAACGCCGCCACAACCGCCAAGCCCGCACCACCCGGCACGCCGAATCCCTGACCTCCTCCGGGCCCGCCCCACCCGAAGCCGACGAAGAGCCACCACCGTTCTAAGTGGAAGATTGCTCCATGCCCGCGTCGCTGCCCCCGTTGGCCGGCGAGGATCACGTCTGCGCCGCCTGCGGGGTGAGTTATTCGGAGACTCGGCTCGATGACGCGATCGGCGTGATCGCCGGTCTGCCGGACACCATCCGGGAGGCCGTGTCCGTGATCCCGCCCGAGGCGCGACGGGTCCGGCCCGGCCCCGACGTGTGGTCGGTCGCGGAATACCTCTGCCACCTGCGCGACGTCTACGTCAGCTTCACCATCCGGCTGCACCGCGTCCGCACCGAGGTCCGGCCGGCCTGGGAACCGATGCTCAACGACCTGCGGGCCCGCCGCTTTCGCTACAACGACTGCGACATCGACGCCACGCTCGATGAGCTGGCGGCCGCCGTGGCGGGCTTCCGGGACGAAGTCGCGCGGGCCAAGGGCCAGGACTGGGAGCGCACCGGGAGTCGGTTGCCGGGCGAGCAGCGCACCGCGCGCTGGCTGGTGCGCCAGGCGATGCACGAGGGCGTGCACCACCTCGGCGATATCCGGAGAATCGGGGAAGGCGCTCCCTCGAACCGGCCTTGACGCCGCCTTGGCCGCGAATTTGGCTCTGAGCTGGTCGTCCCCTAGACTCTAGGGGTTGCCTTGGGCAGACCTCGGCCGGTGCGAATCGGCCCCGCGTGCCCTTCGGCGACAAAGACCGCGCATGTCAGGTTTTTTGGTGGGCTTTGGCCTGCGTCCTGCCGTGCACACGCAACCAGGTCAGGAGATCGAGTGATTCAGCAGGAATCGCGGCTGAAGGTCGCCGACAACACCGGCGCCAAGGAGATCTTGTGCATCCGGGTGCTCGGTGGTTCGTCGCGACGCTACGCCGGCATCGGTGATGTCATCGTCGCCACCGTCAAGGACGCCATTCCCGGCGGCAACGTCAAGCGTGGGGATGTCGTCAAGGCCGTCGTGGTACGCACGGTCAAGGAGCGCCGCCGCCCGGACGGCAGCTACATCAAGTTCGACGAGAACGCCGCGGTGATCATCAAGCCGGACAACGACCCGCGCGGCACGCGCATTTTCGGGCCCGTCGGCCGCGAGCTGCGTGAGAAGCGGTTCATGAAGATCATCTCGCTCGCCCCGGAGGTGTTGTAAATGAAGGTCCGCAAAGGCGACACCGTCCTGGTCATCGCCGGTAAGGACAAGGGTGCCAAGGGCAAGGTGCTGCAGGCCTACCCGGAACGCAACCGGGTGCTGGTCGAGGGCGTCAACCGGATCAAGAAGCACACCGCGATTTCGAGCAACCAGCGCGGCGCCCAGTCGGGTGGAATCGTCACCCAGGAGGCCCCGATCCACGTCTCGAACGTGATGGTCGTCGACTCGGACGGCAAGCCCGCCCGCGTCGGCTACCGGGTCGACGAGGAGACCGGCAAGCGGGTCCGCATCTCCAAGCGCAACGGCAAGGACATCTAGCATGACGACAACTGAGAAGGTGCAGCCGCGCCTGAAAGAGCGCTATCGCAACGAGATTCGTGATTCGTTGCAGCAGCAGTTCGGCTACGGGAACGTCATGCAGATCCCGACCGTCACCAAGGTCGTCGTCAACATGGGTGTCGGCGACGCGGCCCGGGACGCGAAGCTGATCAACGGCGCGGTCAACGACCTGGCGCTGATCACCGGGCAACGGCCAGAGATCCGCAGGGCGCGCAAGTCCATCGCGCAGTTCAAGCTGCGCGAGGGCATGCCGATCGGCGCCCGGGTCACCCTGCGCGGGGACCGGATGTGGGAGTTCCTCGACCGCCTCACCTCGATCGCGCTGCCGCGTATCCGCGACTTCCGCGGCCTGTCGCCCAAGCAGTTCGACGGTGTCGGCAACTACACGTTCGGCCTGGCCGAGCAGTCGGTGTTCCACGAGATCGACGTGGACAAGATCGACCGGGTCCGCGGCATGGACATCAACGTCGTCACCTCGGCGACGACCGACGACGAAGGACGAGCGCTGTTGCGGGCCCTCGGCTTTCCCTTCAAGGAGAACTGAGTAGATGGCGAAGAAGGCACTGGTCAACAAGGCCAACCGCAAACCGAAGTTCGCGGTGCGCGGCTACACGCGCTGCAACAAGTGCGGCCGGCCGCGCGCGGTCTTCCGCAAATTCGGCCTGTGCAGGATCTGCCTGCGCGAGATGGCGCACGCGGGCGAGCTGCCCGGCGTGCAGAAGAGCAGCTGGTAAGAGCCAGGACCCCAAGACCAACCCAGAACAGGTGCGCGACAGGCCCGAACCGGGAACCACCGCGAGGAAGGTACCAACGCTGTCATGACGATGACGGACCCGATCGCAGATTTCTTGACACGTCTGCGTAACGCCAATTCGGCGTATCACGACGAGGTGACGTTGCCGCACTCCAAGATCAAGGCCAACATCGCCCAGATCCTCAAGAGCGAGGGCTACATCAGCGATTACCGGACCGAAGACGCTCGGGTGGGCAAGTCGCTGATCGTTCAGCTCAAGTACGGACCGAGCCGGGAGCGGAGCATCGCCGGACTGCGGCGAGTGTCCAAGCCCGGCCTGCGGGTGTACGCGAAATCCACCAACCTGCCGCGCGTGCTCGGCGGCCTGGGCGTGGCGATCATCTCGACCTCCTCGGGCCTGCTGACGGATCGTCAGGCAGCCAGACAGGGCGTGGGCGGCGAAGTCCTCGCGTACGTGTGGTGAGGGAGTAGACATGTCGCGCATTGGTAAGCAGCCGGTTCCGGTTCCCGCCGGAGTCGACGTCACGATCGACGGCCAGAACGTCTCGGTGAAGGGGCCCAAGGGCAGCCTGAATCTGACGGTGGCCGAACCGATTACGGTGGAGCGCAGCGAGGACGGAGCGATCGTGGTCGCCCGGCCCAACGACGAGCGGCGCAACCGCTCGCTGCACGGGCTGTCGCGCACGCTGGTGTCCAACCTGGTCACCGGCGTGACCGAGGGCTACACCACCAAGATGGAGATCTTCGGGGTCGGTTACCGCGTGCAGCTCAAGGGTGCCAACCTCGAGTTCGCGCTGGGTTACAGCCATCCCGTGGTGATCGAGGCGCCGGAGGGCATCACCTTCGCGGTCCAGTCCCCGACGAAGTTCTCGATCTCCGGCATCGACAAGCAGAAGGTCGGCCAGATCTCGGCGAACATCCGCCGCCTGCGCCGTCCCGACCCGTACAAGGGCAAGGGCGTGCGTTACGAGGGTGAGCAGATCCGCCGCAAGGTCGGAAAGACAGGTAAGTAGTCATGGCGCAAAAGCAAGCTGAGACCGCCGCGCGAAAGCCGGTGGGGCAGAGCGTGTCCGCAACTCGCCGGGTCTCTCGGCTGCGTAGGCACGCCCGACTGCGCAAGAAGATCGCGGGCACTCCGGAGCGTCCGCGGCTCGTCATCAACCGGTCCGCGCGGCACATTCACGTGCAACTGGTCAACGACGAGAACGGCACCACGGTGGCCGCCGCGTCGTCGATCGAGGACGACGTGCGCGGGCTGCAGGGCGACAAGAAGGCCCGCAGCGTGCGGGTGGGGCAATTGATCGCCGAGCGTGCGAAGGCCGCCGGCGTCGACTCCGTGGTCTTCGACCGCGGCGGGTACACCTACGGCGGACGGATCGCGGCGCTGGCCGATGCCGCGCGCGAGAACGGATTGAGTTTCTAGATGATCAAGAGCCTGAACAAGACCGGAAGGACCGCATAATGGCGGAACAGTCAGCCGGCGGCCCCGAGGCCCGCGGCGACAACCGCGACTCGCGCGGCGACAACCGTGACAGCCGCGGTCGGCGCGACGGCGGTGGCCGCGGTGGCCGCGACCGCGACGGCGACAAGAGCAACTACCTGGAGCGGGTCGTCGCCATCAACCGAGTCTCCAAGGTGGTCAAGGGCGGTAGGCGCTTCAGCTTCACCGCGTTGGTCATCGTGGGAGACGGCAACGGCATGGTCGGCGTCGGCTACGGCAAGGCCAAGGAAGTTCCGGCCGCCATCGCCAAGGGCGTGGAAGAGGCGCGTAAGGGCTTCTTCCGCGTGCCGTTGATCGGCGGCACCATCACGCACCCGGTTCAGGGTGAGGCGGCCGCCGGTGTGGTGCTGCTGCGCCCGGCCAGCCCGGGTACCGGCGTGATCGCCGGCGGCGCGGCGCGTGCGGTGCTGGAATGCGCTGGGGTGCGCGACATCCTGGCCAAGTCATTGGGCAGCGACAACGCGATCAACGTGGTGCACGCCACCGTTACCGCGCTCAAGCTGCTGCAGCGTCCCGAGGAGGTGGCCGCCCGGCGCGGACTGCCGATCGAGGATGTCGCCCCGGCCGGAATGCTGAGGGCGCGACGTGAAAGTGAAGCGCTGGCCGCCAGTGCCGCGCGCGAGGGAACGGCACCGCAATGAGCCAGTTGAAGATCACCCAGGTGCGCAGCACCATCGGTGCCCGCTGGAAGCAGCGGGAGAGCCTGCGCACGCTGGGCCTGCGGCGGATCCGCCACTCGGTGATCCGCGAGGACAACCCGCAGACACGCGGCCTCATCGCGGTGGTCAATCACCTCGTTGAGGTGGAGGAGGCCAAATGACCATCAAGCTGCACGACCTGAAGCCAGCGCCCGGGTCCAAGACGGCCCGCACCCGCGTCGGTCGCGGTGAGGGGTCGAAGGGCAAGACCGCCGGCCGCGGCACCAAGGGCACCAAGGCCCGCAAGAACGTGCCGGCCACCTTCGAGGGTGGGCAGATGCCGATTCACATGCGGCTGCCCAAGCTCAAGGGATTCCGGAACCGGTTCCGCACCGAGTATGAGATCGTCAACGTCGGCGACATCAACCGGCTGTTCCCGCAGGGCGGTTCGGTCAGCGTGGACGAGCTGGTGGCCAAGGGCGCGGTCCGCAAGAACGCGTTGGTGAAGGTCCTCGGCGACGGCAAGCTGAGCGTCAAGGTCGAGGTCTCCGCGCACAAGTTCAGCGGCAGCGCCCGCGAGAAGATCACCGCCGCGGGCGGCTCGGCCACCGAGCTCTGATCAACCCAGCCGCGGAATGACCTCCGCGGCAAGGCGTTCCATCTGCTCGCGGTTCTCGGGCACGTCGACGCCGACGGGATTGAGCAACAGGTACTCGGCGCCCGCGTCGATCACCTCACGCAGCCCGCGCGCCACGTCATCGGGCGTGCCCGCCACCGGCACGTCCTCGATGCCGGGCATGGTGCCGTAGATCCGTCGCAGCCCGGCGAGCACCCGCTCGCGGGCACGCGCCGCGTCGTCGTCGACCATCAGGTAGACGCGCTTGCCGATGGTGAAACTCGCCGGATCCCTTTGTTGTTCGTCCAGTTCGCGGCGCACCACGGCGACGGCCCCGGCGAACGCCGCGGTGGTCGACGAACCGGCGCCCAAGAACGAGTCGCCGTGGCGTACCGCCCTGGCCAGGGCCTTGGGGGCCAGGCCGCCGAACCAGATGGGCGGGTGCGGCCGCTGCACCGGCTTGGGCTGGATCGGCACGTCGTCGACGTCGCGGAACCGGCCATGGAACGTCACCCGGGGTTCGTCGGACCAGGCGGCTTTCATCAGCTTCAGGCCCTCGGTGAAATAGGAAATGTACGTGTCCTTTTCGACGCCGAACGCGGCGAACCTGCGAAAGCCCCCGCCGGTCCCGACGCCGACGTCCAGCCGGCCGTGGCTGAGCCGGTCGACCGCCGTGACGGACGACGCCAGCTGCAGCGGATCGTGCAGCGACGTCACCAGGACGGCGACCCCCAGGCGAAGGCGTTCGGTGCAGGCCGCGCAGTAGGCCAGCAACTCCAGCGGCGCCAGCAGCGGTGCCTCGCCGATGATCTGCTCGAGAACCCAGCCGCCCTCGAACCCGAGCTCCTCGGCGCGGACCAGGTATGCGCGCAGCCCCTCGTCGTCGAACCGGTTGTAGTCGAACTGCGGGATGGCGATGGCGAACCTCACCCCACCACCGTACGGCGGCGGTGTCGGTACGCTGCAAAACATGTTCGCCTTCCTGCCCTCGCTTCCCGGGGTCGACGACGTCCGCGCGCTGGCCGGACGCGTCGACACCGCCCGCCACCACGGCGTACCCAACGGCTGCGTGCTCGAGCTCGACCTGCGGTCCGCGCCGCCCGAGGCGGCGGGGTTCGACCCGCTGGCGATCTTCTCCGGCGGCAGGCCGATGGTGCTACGCGACGCGATAGCTGCCATCCATCGCGCGGCCGACGACCCGCGGGTCGCCGGGCTGATCGCCCGCGTGCAACTGGCCGCGTCGCCACCGGCGGCCGTGCAGGAGCTGCGTGAGGCCATCGTCGCCTTCACCGCCGCCAAGCCGTCACTGGCCTGGGCCGAGACCTATCCGGGCACGCTGTCCTACTACCTGGCCTCGGCGTTCGGTGAGGTGTGGATGCAGCCCTCGGGAAGCGTCGGACTGATCGGCTTCGCCAGCAACGCCACCTTCCTGCGCGACGCGTTCGACAAGGCGGGCATCGAACCCCAATTCGTCGCGCGCGGCCAATACAAGTCGGCGGCAAACCGTTTCACCGAGCACGGCTTCACGACGGCACACCGCGAGGCCGTCACCCGGATGCTGGAAAGCCTGCAGGAGCAGGCGTGGCGGGCCATCGCCGAATCGCGCAAGCTCGACCCGGGCGCCCTCGACGCGCTGGCCGACCGCGCCCCGCTGTTGCGTGACGACGCCGTGTCCGCCGGCCTGCTCGACCGGATCGGATTTCGCGACGAGGCCTACGCCCGCATCGCGGAACTGATTGGGATAGAGGACGTTTCGGACGACAGCGACCCGCCGCGGCTGTTTTTGGCGCGTTACGCGGGTGCGGCCCGCTCCCGGCTGGCCCCACCCAAGCCACCGGTTCCCGGCCGCCGGCCCAAGCCGACGCTGGCCGTCGTCACCCTCGACGGCATGATCGTCGACGGCCGCGGCGGCCCCCAATTCCTGCCCTTGGGCACCGCGACCGCGGGCGGCGACACCATCGGGGCGGCCCTGCGGGAGGCCGGCGCGGACGACTCGGTGTCCGCGATCGTGTTGCGGGTGAACAGCCCCGGCGGCACCATCACCGCGTCGGAGAGCATCTGGCGCGAGGTGACCCAGGCCCGCAAGCGCGGCAAGCCGGTGGTGGCGTCCATGGGCGCGGTCGCCGCGTCCGGTGGCTATTACGTCTCGATGGGGGCCGACGCGATCGTCGCCAACCCGGCGACGGTCACCGGCTCGATCGGCGTCATCACCGGCAAGCTGGTGATCCGTGACTTGTTGGAGCGGCTGGGCGTCGGATCTGACACGGTGCGCACCAACGCCAATGCCGACGCGTGGTCGATCGACGCGCCGTTCACGCCCGAACAGCAGGCGCATCGAGAGGCCGAGGCGGACTTCTTCTACGCGGACTTCGTGCAGCGGGTCGCCGAGGCGCGCAACCTGACCGCCGACGCCGTCGATCGCGTTGCGCAGGGACGAATCTGGACCGGCGCCGACGCCCTCGAGCGCGGCTTGGTCGATGAACTCGGCGGCTTCCGCACGGCGGTACGCCGGGCCAAGATCCTGGCCGGCCTGGACGCGGACACCGACGTCCGCGTGGTGAACTATCCGAGCTCGTCGCTGCTGGACATGGTGCGACCCCGGGCTTCGTCGCAGCCGGCGGCCGCGTCGCTGCCCGACGCGCTGGCCGCGCTGCTCGGCCGCACGGTCACCGGCATCGTGGACAACGTCGAACAGGCGTTGGGCGGCGCCAGCGCGCTGTGGCCGGGGCCGTCGCGGTTCTAAGAGCTAACCGGTGAGCCCGCCGCTGATGAAGATGATCTCGCCGAGCGGATCGTCGTTTTGCGGGGGCGGCACCTCGATGCCCTGGCGGCGGAACAGTTCCGTCCGGGTGGTGCCCTCGACGTCCCACCGCTTGGACCGCAGATAGTCCAGGACGTGGTTGCGTTCGCCGGCGTACACCAGCGACGCCATGTCGATGTCCACGCCGTGGTCGCGGAAGGAACCGGACATCTCCCGCACCCTGTCGGCATCGAAATCGATGATGCCGGGCACGAATTCGGTGGCAATCGTGCTGCCGGGCACGCTCAGCGCGGTGATGTTGTCGAACAGCCGGTCCTGGGCTTCGGGCGGGAGGTAGATCAGCAGGCCCTCGGCCAGCCATGCGGTCGGTTCCGTGGGGTCGAATCCGGACGCCTTCAGGGCGGCCGGCCAGTCTGCGCGCAGGTCGATCGGCACCGTGCGCCGCGTCGCCGTCGGTTCCGCGCCGATGCCGGCCAACGTGCCCGTCTTGAACTCGATGACGCGGGGCTGGTCGATCTCGTAGACCACCGTGCCGGTCGGCCACGGCAGCCGGTAGGCGCGCGCGTCCAACCCCGAGGCGAGGATGACCACCTGCCGGACTCCCGCGGTGGTCGCGTTGACGAAGTAGTCGTCGAAATATTTGGTGCGCACGGCCATTCCGTCGACCATCGCCTGCATGCGGACCGGCGACGCCTTCTCGATCGCGTCGAAGTCGAGCTCGCCGTCCATCATCTTGGTGAAGAAGTCGACCCCCACCGCGCGCACCAGCGGTTCGGCGTACGGGTCGCTGATCAGGCCGCGGGGATCCTTCGTGGCCATGGCGCGACCGGCGGCCACCATGGTCGCGGTCGCGCCCACACTGGACGCCAGATCCCACTCGTCGTCGTGAGCGCGTGACATAGGCGCAACCCTAGCCAACCCGCTACGCGAGCGTCGCGGCGACGTAGCTCAACTCGCCGAAGGTGGCCGCCATCTCGTCCTCGGGAAACTCGAACCCGTTCTGCGCGTAAAGCTCCCGCACCGGGTGGGTGGTCACCTGCCACCCGTGGGTGCTGAGGTAGTCGACGACGACGTTGCGCTCGCCCCGGTAGAACAGGTCGGCCGCGTCGAGGTCGAAACCGAGCCGCTGCCACCGTTCGCTGATGCGACGCAACCGTTCCTCGGAGAACACGTCGGGGTCGGGCACGTGTTCGGTGGCCAACCGGCTGCCCGGCGCGCTGAGCGCGGTGATGTTGTCGAACAACCGGTCCTGGGCTTCGGGCGGCAGGTAGGGGAGCAGCCCCTCAGCGCTCCACGCGGTCGGTTTGGTCACGTCAAACCCGCCGTCGCGCAACGCCGCCGGCCAGTCGTCGCGCAGGTCGATGGCGATCGCGCGGCGTTCGGCGGTGGGGGCGGCGCCGAGGCCGGCCAGCGTGTCGGTCTTGAAGGCGATGACCTGCGGCTGGTCGATCTCGTAGACGACGGCGCCCGCCGGCCACCGCAACCGGTAGGCTCGGGTGTCCAGGCCGGACGCCAGGATGACGGCTTGGCGCACACCGTCTTTGGTGGCGCCGATGAAGAAGTCGTCGAAGAACCGGGTGCGAACCGTGATCTGCTCGGCCCGCGCCTTGCGGTTGAACAGCGGGTCGTCCTCGAAGTCGACCTGCCCGTCGACGATCCGGATGAAGGGCTCGAGGCCGACGGCGCGGACCAGCGGCTCGGCCAGCGGATCGTCGAGCAGCGCGTTGGGCCCCTGCGAGGCCACGGCCCGCGACGCCGCCACCATGGTGGCCGTGGCGCCCACGCCGGACGCGGGTCCCCAGCTGTCGCCTTCGCTACGTCCCACGCTCATCGCGTGCCGCTCACGTAGAGCACCTCGCCCATGCGCACGTCGTCGTCCTCGAGCGGCGGAAGGCCGTTGGCCGCGAACAGTTCCCGGATGCTGACCTTGTTCAGCCGCCACCCATGGTCGGCGAGGTAGGGCGCCGCCTCGTTGCGGTCCCCGAAGTAGACCAGCCCCGCCATGTCCAGGTCGAAACCGTGCGCCCGCCAGCGCTCCGAGATCTGCTGCATGCGTTCCTTCATCTTCTCCTCGTCCCCGGGCTCCGGGTTGGGCGCGCTCTCGACGGCCAGGCGGCTGCCGGGCGCGCTGAGGTCGGTGATGGTGTCCAGCAGGCGGTCCTGCGCCTCCGGCGGCAGGTAGCCGAGCAGGCCCTCGGCGCTCCACGCGGTCGGCTGGGCCGGGTCGAATCCGGCTGCGCGCAACGCGGCGGGCCAGTCGTCGCGCAGGTCGACGGCCACCACGCGCCGGTCGGCGGTGGGCGCGGCGCCCAGCTCGGCCAGCGTGCGCGACTTGAAGTCGATCACCTGCGGCTGGTCGACCTCGTAGACGACGGTCCCGGCGGGCCAGTCCAGCCGGTAGGCGCGGGCGTCCAGGCCCGAGGCCAGGATCACGGCCTGCTTGACGCCCGCCCGCGTCGCGTCGAGGAAGAACTCGTCGAAGAACTTGGTGCGCACCGCCATGTTGTCCGCCATGCGCGACATGGCGCCGGTGGAGCCGGTCGCGCCGTCGTGCGCGTCGTTGAGCTCGTCCGGATTGAGCTCGCCGGTCGCCAGCCGGGTGAGCAGGTCCACGCCGACGGCCCGGACCAGCGGCTCGGCGAACTGGTCGTTGATCAGCGGTCGGTCGGCGCGGGTCGCCACGGCGCGGGCGGCGGCGACCATGGTCGCGGTCACCCCGACGCTGGACGCCAGGTCCCAGGTGTCGCCCTCGTACCGGATGGAAGTCATGTCTGCCCCAATTCAGAAGTAGTCAAGCTAATAATTAGCCAATATAACAAGCTGTTACCACTGTACGCTTCCCGCGATTCGCGGCAACCTTGACCGATGGCCGATCGGGTGCTGATCGCGGGCGCGGCGGGGATGGCTCTCCGACGAGGGCGCTGGTGTATGGCGTGCCGCCGGAGCCGTTCGAGGTTCCCGACGCGGCCAACACGCTCACGGCGAACTTGGGCCGCACCCCGACCGCGCTGCCTGAGGTGCCGGAACCGCAACTACCGCATGACGATTGGGTACTCACCCGGCCGCGGCTGACCGGCATCTGCGGTTCGGATTCCAAGCAGATCCTGATGGATTTCGACGAGGGCGACGCCGACAACGCGATGTCGTCCTTCTGTTCCTTCCCGCAGGTGATGGGCCACGAGGTGGTCGCCGACGCCGTGGCGCTGGGCCCGAAGGCCCGCGGGCTGGAACTGGGGCAGCGGGTGGTGCTCAACCCGTGGCTGTCCTGCGGGCCCTGCGGCATCTCCCCGCCATGTCCGGTTTGCGAGCACGGCGGCTAAAGCCTGTGCTGGAGCTTCACCGACGGGGACATCAAGCCCGGCATCCACACCGGGGTGTCCGTCGATGTGACCGGCGGCTACGCCGAATCGATGCCCGCCCACGACAGCATGCTGTTCGGTGTGCCCGATTCCATCCCGGACGACGCGGCTGTCTTCGTTGGCCCGCGAAAGCCGCGTCGACCTGCGCCCGATGCTGACCCACACCTTCCCGCTGGCGCGGTGGCGCGACGCGTTCCTCGCAATCGCCAACCAGGCCGACAGCGGTGCGGTGAAGATCGCGTTCGACCGGCGCTAGGCCAGGGCGCCGGGAGATCCGATGACGGGCAGATCGGTCGGGGTTATGACGCCCGGTGGTGCGTCGCACAGGAATGGGATGGCGTTGACCGCCGCGACGGCGGTGCTGTCCATCAACACCGTCATCACGTCCTCGCCGGGTTTGCCGAACCGGATCGTCGCGTCGACGTGCGGCTCGCCTTCGATCACCACGCTGAAACCCTTGGGGTCGGTCCACTTCGGCTCGAGCGCGTCGTCGCTCATGGTCCAGCAGATGGCGAGTTCGATCACCGGGCGACCGCCGCGATAGCCGCGATAGGTGCGGCGCTGACCCCCGGCGGTGCCGGCAGCGTAGTCCACCCAGCCCAGGTTCAGATCCCTTGTCAGCACGGCGGGCTCGACGAAGGCCTCCTTGGAGTCGAGTTCGGCGCCCAGCATGGTGGCGATCATGTCCAGTGTCTCGAAGTAGCCCAGGCCGTAGCGTTGCTTCTCCGGGTCGAGGTGCGTCACCCGCTCACGCGGCGGTTTGCCGAATCCCAGGACCTTCCACACGTCCTGTACGGGATAGGTTGTGCAGTCGAGTGTTTCGACGAGTTTGACGCTGCGCACCCGGGGGCACGCACCGGTGAGGAAGCCGGCGACGACGTTGATGAAACCCGGCTCGAATCCCGTTCCCAGGAACGTCGCTCGGCCCGCTCGCGCCGCCGCCTGCAGCGCCGGGAGTTCGACCGGGTGATGGGTGCCGGTCAGGAAGTCGCCGGTGGTGACCACATTGATGCCGCGGCGCAGCATCGCCCCCACCAGTTCGTAGTCGATGGCGCGCGGCATGTAGCTCACGCAGTCCGGCGCAAGGTCGAGCAACGCGTCGACATCACTCGTCGCGGTGACTCCAGTAGGAGGCCGGTCCGCGAGCACCCCCGCGTCGCGACCCACCTTGTCCGCGCCCAGGGCGTGGACGCCCACGACCTCGAAGTCGTCGCGGTCGAGCAGGATGCCGAGCGCTCGCTTTCCGATGTTGCCGGTTGACCACTGAACCACGCGGTAGGGCGCCATGTTTGACAGCGTAGGCGAACATTGTTCTAATCTGAATGCTGTTCGAATTCGTACACTGTTCGAAAGTGGGGGCGTATGGGGGCCGCGGCTAAGGCGCCGGTGCTGCGCTACGGGGCGCTGGACCGGGCGCACCTGACGAAGCACTTGTTGCGACTGGCCAAACGCGTCGGCGTCAGCCGTGTCACCATGCGCGAGCTGGCCGCAGAGGCAGGCACGTCGGCCTCTTCGGTGTACTACCACGTCCGCGACAAGCGGGAACTGCTCGACCTGCTGATCGAATCCGTGCTCGCACAGATCGAGGTGCCGCAGCAGGGCGACTGGGAAACGCGTGTCGTCGCGCTTTACCTGCGTGCCTGGCAGGCGCTGGTCGACGTGCCCGGCATCGCGGCTCTGCTGCAGGAGCATCCGCACACCGCCGCGGCGACCGAGTTGGACCGCGCTTCTCGCGCGATTCTGCGCGAATCAGGCTTGGGTACCGAGCATTTCGATGCGGCCCACGCCGCGTTGTACATCCATCTGCTCGGTTCCGTGCAGCTCGAGCACACGCGCCCCGCGGGCGGCCCAAGCGACAAGACGTTCGCGTACGGGTTGCGTCTGATCCTGGCCGGCCTGCGCGGCGAGCTCCAGCGGGGCGCATCGTGACGGAGACGACGATCGATCTCGCCGAGCCGGCGATCTGGGCCACGCGATTTCCCGACGGCCTGTTCGCCGAGTTGCGCGCCCACACGCCGGTGTTTCACCAGCGGCTCACGAATGACGTCAGATCCGCTGTGGGCCGCGAATTCTGGGTGTGCACCAAGCACGCGGACGTCGCGCGGGTGCATCGCGATCACGAGTCCTTCACGGCGACCCGGGGACCGCTGATCCAGGACGTGCCGATGTTCGACGCGTACCCGGCCATCGTGAGCATGGACCCGCCCGATCACACGATTCGCCGCAAGGTGATCGCCCGCGCGTTCACACCGCGTGCGGTGGCCAAGCTCGAGGACGGCATCCGAGACCGGGCCACGTCGATGGCCGCCGCGCTACTGGAATCCGGTGGCGGCGAGTTCGTCGATCTGGCTGCGGGACTGCCGATCTCGGTGATCGGCGACATCGTCGGGATTCCCGACGCCGACCGCCCGCACGTGTTCGGCTTGATCGACCGGGTGTTGAAGACCGCCGGCGCGCAGCTGTCCCTCCCCGATGGGGACGACCTGTTGCCCTTCATGGAATTGTTCGAGTACGCCAGGACGCTGACCGCTCACAAGCGTGAGCACCCGGTGGACGACATCTGGAGCGCGTTGTGCACCACGGAGATCACGGGCGAATCGGGGGAGAGCTTCTTGCTGCCCTCCAACGAGCTCGAGATCTTCTTTTTCATCCTCGGATTGGCCGGCGCCGACACGACCCGAAACGCGTTGTGCGACGGGATGCGGGCGTTCGTGGCCAACCCGGACCAGGTTGCGGTGTATCGATCCGACCCGGATGCGCGGCGCACGGCGGTCGAGGAGGTGATCCGCTATTCCACGCCGATCATGTTCTGGGTGCGGGGCGCGACCAGGGACGTCATTCTCGGCGACGTGCGGATCCCCGAGGGGGCGCGGGTGGTGACGATGTTGCGCTCGGCCAACCGCGACGAAGACGTCTTCTCAGATCCGTACCGGTTCGACATTCGCCGCGATCCCAACCCCCACCAGTCCTTCGGGGGTGGTGGCGCCCACCACTGTCTGGGCGCGATGCTGGCGCGGGCCGAAGTTCGGGCCGCCCTGGACGAGATCCTGCTGAACACCGGCGCCATCGAAGTCGGCGAGCCGCTCATGACGCTCCCCGATCTGTGCAACAACATGACCGTGTACGAATCCCTCCCGGTCCGCCTCGAGCGGCGCTAGGCGGGGCGGGTCGCGCGGTAGTAGTCGAGTTGTCCCACCACGCGCTGGCGATGCGTGGCGACCTCGGTGCAGTCGAAACCGGCCCCGCGGAGCAGGCGCGGAATCGCGTCGCCGAGGTTGCCCGCCGCATGGGGGTTGCGCCTGATCAGCCGCGCCGTCAGGCCGCGGTCGGTGGTCGTGTCGCCGCCGATGTCGACCAGGTGCAGGCTGCCGCCGGGACGCAGGACGCGAAAGATTTCGGCCGCCGCAGCGGTTTTCGCGTCGTCGTTGATGTGGTGCAGCATCATCGACGAGAGCACCCGGTCAAACTCGCCGTCGGCGTAAGGCAGCCGCTCGGCGTAGCCCTGTTCGAAGCGGATCGCGTCGGTCTTTCGCCGCGCCCGATGGAGCGCTCGGGGATCAGGGTCGCAGCCGACGGCCTCCAACTGGGGGTAGTCGCGTTTCGCGCGAATGATGAGATTGCCGGTGCCGCAGCCGATTTCTAGGACACGACGGGAGTCGCCCAGCCCGGCTTGAGCGATCAGGGTTTGGTGGACCTTCTTCATGCCCAGCAGCCGTGAGATCAGGTCGTAGCAGGGCAGCAGCGCGTCATGGCCGGCGGCGGGGAGGTAGTCATGTGGATGATGTTTGGTCATGTGATCCATGGTGAAGCGCTGGGCAAAAGAAAAATTAGGTGATTCTAAGCAATAGTAGGACTATTTTTGGCCGCATGACCAGTCCCGCTCGGTTGGTTCGGCAGCGCGCGGGCGTGCCGATCTACGAGTACCGCAGCGATCCTGGTACGCCCCCGGTATCGGTGGTGCGTTCGAGCCCCGACGATTTCGTCGAGGGTGGTCGCCATATTCACGACTTTCCCGCGCTCTGGTACCTCCCCGCGGCCGGGCGCCTCTACGTGGCGGCCGCCGGTCGGGTGCTCGACCCTGGGCGCCTGGACCTTCGCGAGGCCGGTGTGGCGGTGTTCTTTGACCCGGCCGCGCTGGGCGAGGATGCGCGGTCGCCGTGGCCCGCGTGGCGGGCACACCCGTTGCTGTTCCCGTTCCTGCACGGGCGCGCGGGCGGGATACTGCGCCTGGAGGTGCCCGCGGTGCGGCGGCCGGCCTGGGACGCCACGATCCGTTCGATCGAAACGGAACTGCTCGCCCGCCAGGACGGCTACCGGCAGGCGACGCTGGCGCACCTGACCCTGTTGCTGATCGACCTGGCGCGGCTGGCCGGACCCGTGGTGCCCGAGCTGCGCCGCAGCGGCGAGCCGCTGCTAGCGGAGGTGTTCGCGGTGATCGACCGGCAGTACGCCGAGCCACTATCGCTGTCCGACGTTGCCGCCGAACTGGGCATGACGCCGGGGCACCTCACCACGGTCGTGCGGCGCCGCACCGGACGCACCGTCGGGGAGTGGATCGTCGAGCGCCGCATGGCCGCGGCCCGCGGGTTGCTGGCCGAGACCGACCTCTCGATCGCGGCTGTCGCCAGGCGCGTCGGGATACCCGATCCAGGCTATTTCAGCCGGCTGTTCGGCAGGGAACACGGTGTCTCCCCGCGCAGCTGGCGCGCCGGACATGCGGGATTTCACTGATGTTTTCGGTTCCGGTCCTGGCCATGCTGGCTAACGTGACCGATACCGAGTTGACCTGGAGCGACGTGCTGCCGACCGGAACGGTGACGCCTGGGCGGAAGGCGCCGCGCTGTCGACGGAGGAGTCGATCGCATACGCTCTGCGTGGTCGCGGCGAGCGCAAGCGCCCGGCCAGCGGCCAGGCATCGCTGACCCCGGCCGAACGTGAGGTGGTCCTGTTGGTCGGCGAGGGCCTCGCCAACAAGGACATCGCCGCAAGGCTTTTCGCCTCGCCGCGGACGGTGGAAACTCACCTCGGCCACGTCTACGCGAAGCTGGGACTGAACTCGCGGGTCCAGCTCGCTCAGGCGGCCGCGCGCCAGGAATCCTAGAGGGGCTCGATGTCGAGCCAGTGATCGACGTCGAATTGGTCGGCGACGGCTCGGATCGTGGCGCCACCGTGACCCGGGTAGTGCGCGGGGATCACGGCAGCCTTCGCACCGACCGCCTCGGTGAAGATCCGCCGGCGGGTCGCCGCGGCGGCGGGCGCGTCGATGTCGAAGGCGCAGGCGTCGGCCGGGCGGCGCAGTTGCAGCGGGCTGTGGGTGAGGTCGCCGACGAACACGGCCGGCTGCCCCGCGTTCAGCCACAGCACCGAGGAGCCCGGCGTGTGTCCGGGGGCGGGCCGCAGCCGCAGCGACGGGCTGATCTGGTAGTCGTCCGCCCATTGGACGAGCTGGCCCGCCGCGGCGATGGGGGCGACGCTGTCGGCGAACACGAGCTGGTCGCCGCGCTGCTGGGCGGCTTCCTCCTCGCTGCGCGGTGTTCGCGTGGCTGCGGGGCCGCCGGGTGCGAAGTGGCGGTAGTCGGCGGCCGGGACGACGTATCGGGCGTTGGGAAAGGTGGGCACCCACGCGCCGTCGTCGAGCATCGTGTTCCACCCGACATGGTCGGAGTGGACGTGCGTGTTGACCACCACGTCCACCCTGGCGGGGTCGACGCCCGCGGACCGCAGGGCGGCCAGGAATCCGGTGTTCAGGTGGTCCAGGGGCGGCATGTGCGGGCGGTCGCGATCGTTGCCGACACCGGTGTCCACGACGACGGTCAGCCCGTCGACATCGATCACCCAGCTTTGGATCGCGATGTGCCATTGATCGGTGCAGGGGTCGAAGAAGTCCGGCACCAACAGGTCGGCGTTGTCGCGCCAGCCGGACGGCGGCGTCTGCGCGAAAAGGCGTGTTGCCAGGTCGAATTGCAGTTCGAGGACCCGCGTCACGCTGGCGTGGCCGAACCGGACCGCGCGCATTAGGCGTTCGCGCGCAGGTAGCCGTAGACGGCGGCGAAGTTGCGGTTCACGTCGTCGGGGATGGGCACCGGGCCACCGAGGGCCCTTGCGCCCCAGACGATTTGGGCGGTGCGCTCCACCAGCGCGGTGATGTGCAGCACCTTGTCCGGCCGTGGACCCACGGCCACCAGGCCGTGGTTGGCGATCAACGCCGCGCCCCGGCCGTCGAGCGCCTTGACGGCGTTGGCGCCGACGTCGGGCGTGCCGGACGCGGCGTAGTCGGCGCAGCGGACGTCGCCGCCGCAGTACACCGCGAACTCGTCGATGCAGGCCGGAATCGATTGGTGCGCAATGGCGAACATGGTCGCCCACACCGGATGGCTGTGGATGACGCTGCCGATGTCGTCGAACGCGTGGTAGCAGGCCAGGTGCAGCTGCAGCTCCGTTGACGGCGCGCGGCCGTCCGCGGCCCGCAGCACGGCGCCGTCCGGGTCGATCAGGACGAGGTCGTCGAGCTGCATGTCGCGGTAGTCGACCGACGAGGGCGTGATGACGATGTTGCCGTCGGAACGCCGCGCGGAGATGTTGCCGGCGGTCCCCTCGACCAGGCCCCGGCGCAGCATGTCCTTGGCCGCGTCCAGCACCGCCGTCTCGGGGTTGTCTACGGATTTCATGGGCCCAGCACCTCCGGGTTGACGATGTGGGCGGGCGTCACACCGGCCAGCAACGCTTCCAGGTCGTCGGCCACCATCTGCGCCTGCCGAGCCTCAGTGTTCCACGTGGCTCCCCCGATGTGGGGCGTCAGCACGACGTTGGGCATGCCGACCAATGGGTGGTCGGTGGGCAGCCATTCGCCGACGAAGTGGTCCAGGCCGGCGGCGGCCACCTTGCCGCCGCGCAGGGCGTCGACGAGCGCGTCCGTGTCGTGCAGCTGCGCGCGGGCGGTGTTGAGGAAGACCACGCCGTCGCGCATGGCGGCGAACTGCTTCGCCCCGATCATGCCGACCGTGTCGTCGGTGACGGGGGCGTGCAGGGAGACGACGTCGGCCTCGGCCAGCAGCTCGTCCAGGCCGTACCGGGCGTCGTCGTTGTACGGGTCGTGGGCGATGACCCGCAGGCCCAGCCCGGACAGCCGCCATGCGGTGGCGCGGCCGACGGCGCCGAGGCCCACCAGCCCGGCGGTGCGCCCGGCGATCTCCCAGCCGCGGAACCGCTGATAGGGAATGCTGCCGTCGCGAAAGATGTTGCCGCTGCGGACATCCGCGTCGGCGGGTAGCAGCGCCCGGGTGACGGCCAGCAGCAGTGCCACCGTCATCTCGGCGACCGCGTCGGCGTTGCGGCCCGGGGTGTTGAGCACCGGGATGCCGGCCGCGGTGGCCCCCGCGATGTCGACGTTGTTCGGATCGCCGCGGGTGGAGGCGATCGCCCGCACGCCCTGCTCGAAGACCGGCCCGCCCACCGAGTCGCTTTCCACCACAACGACATCGGCGGCCTCGTCGGCGATGCGCTCGGCCAGTTGCTCGGGGCTGTAGATCCGCAGCGGGGTCTGCTCGATCCAGGGGTCGTAGACCACCTCGGTAAGTTCGCGGAGCTTGGCGAACCCCGGGCCGCGCAGCGGGGCGGTCACCAGGGCGCGCGGTCTTGACGTCACGAACCCCAATGCTGGCGTACGGTGACGCCCGTGTCACGTGATGACGTCACAATCGGCATCGACGTCGGCAGCACCGCGGTCAAGGCGGTCGCCGCGGACGCCGACGGCCGGGTGACGGCGCGGGCGCGGATCCCGCATCAATTGCGGGTGCCGATGCCCGGGCGGCTGGAGCACGACGCGGGCCAGGCGTGGCGCCGGGGACCCGTGGCGGCGCTCGACCGGCTGGACCGCCCGGACGCGCGGGCGGTGGCGGTGTCGGCGATGGTGCCGTCGCTGACGGCCGTCGACGCCGAGGGTGTGCCGATGACGCCGGGGCTGCTGTACGGCGACGAACGCGGCCGCTCGGGAGACCAACAGCCGCAGCCGCTCCCGGCGCTGGGGGAGGCCGCCGAGTTCCTGCGCTGGACCGCGGCCCGGGCGCCGGGCGCGGCCGGGTTCTGGCCGGCGCCCGCGGTGGCCAACCACGCGTTGGCGGGCGAGGCGGTGATCGACTTCGCCACCGCCGCCACCGCCTACCCGCTGTTCGACGGGACCGGCTGGAACCCCGAGGCGTGCGCCGAACGCGGCGCGCGGCCCGACCAGATGCCGCGCGTGGAGAGCATGGGGGCCGCCGCCGGGCGGGTGCGGGGCAGCGGCGCCGTGCTGGGCATCGGCGCGATCGACGCGTTGTGCGAACAGATCGTGGCGGGCGCCGACCGCGACGGCGACGTGCTGGTGCTGTGCGGCACCACGCTGATCGTGTGGACCACCATTCCGGAGCCGCGGCAGGTGCCGGGGCTGTGGACCATCCCCCATACGGCCGCGGGCAAGAACCAGATCGGCGGGGCCAGCAATGCCGGTGGGCTGTTCCTCGGCTGGGTGGACCGCGTCGTCGCACCGGCCGACCCTGCCGCGGCGCGGCCCGGGCGGGTGCCGGTGTGGTCGCCCTACATCCGTGGCGAGCGCACCCCGTTCCACGACCCGGATCGGCGGGCCGTGCTCGACGCCCTGGACCTCACCCACGACGCCGCCGCGCTGCGCCGGGCCGCCTACGAGGCGTCGGGCTTCGTGGTCCGCCAGCTGATCGAGCTCGGCGGGGCCCCCGCGGCCCGGATCGTCGCCACGGGCGGCGGCACCCGGGTCGGGCCGTGGATGCAGGCGATCGCCGACGCCACGGGCCGGCCGGTGGAGGTGTCCGCGGTCCCCGAGGGGGCGGCGCTGGGCGCGGCCTTTCTTGCGCGGATCGCGGCGGGCCTGGAAACCTCGATCGCCGACGCCGCGCGCTGGGCGCGCACCGAGCGCGTCGTCGAACCCGACCCCGCCTGGGCGGCCCCGGTCGAGGAGCGCTACCAACGGTTCCTGGAGCTGGGAAACCGGCGTTGTAGCGCGCTTCCCCCACCGGCGTTCTAGTCTGGTGCAATGACCGACCACGACCGCAAAGCCGCCCGTCGCGAGATCGCCAATGCCCTGCTGAAAGCCCTTGAACGGCGGCATGAAATCGCCGATGTGGTGGTGGAGTCCGAGAACAAGGCGGCCGCGGTCGAGGCGATCGTCCGGCTGCTCGACACCTCCCACCTGGCCGCCGAAGCGGTGATGGGGATGTCGTTCGATCAGCTCACCATCGACTCGCGCCGCAAGATCCTTTCCGAGCTCGAGGACCTGAACAAGCAGCTGAGCTTCACCCTCGGCGAGCGGCCGGCCAGCTCGGGGGAGACCCTCGAACTGCGGCCCTTCTCCGCCGACAAGGATCGCGACATCTTCGCCGCCCGCACCGAGGACATGGGCGCTGCCGGCGACGGGTCCGGTGGGCCGGCCGGCAACCTCGACGACGAGATCAGCGCGGCGCTCGGGCGCCTCGACGACGAGGAGGCCGCCTGGTTCGTGGCCGTCGATTCCGGCGAGAAGGTCGGAATGGTGTTCGGCGAGTTGCTCGGCGGCGAGGTGAACGTGCGGATCTGGATTCACCCCGAGCACCGCAAGAAGGGGTACGGCACCGCCGCGTTGCGCAAGTCGCGCACCGAGATGGCGTGGTGCTTCCCGGCGGTGCCGATGGTGGTGCGGGCCCCGGCCGCCAAGCCCGGCTGAGCTAGCGGCGATCGCAAGCGCGCGTTGGGGGCACCTCCCGCTTGCGGGGGACCGGGCGCGGCGGGTCGCCGCCATCGAGCTAACTCAGCGTCGCGGTGACGGTGACGATGTTGCGCAGCTGCGACGTCTCGTCGTCGGGGAAGGTCAGGCCGTAGTCGGCGAAGTAGTCCCGCCGCGCCCGGGTGGTGACGTGCCAGCCCCGGCCGGTGAGGTAGTCCACCACGTTGCTGCGTTCGCCTTCGAAGAACAGCTTCGACAGGTCGATGTCGCAGCCGATGTTGGCCCACCGCTGGTTGAACTGCTTTGCGCGTTCGGTCATCGTCCGGCCGGAGTCGCCGTGGAACTCGGTGGCCAGCCTGCTGCCGGGGGCACTGAGCTCGGTGATGTTGTCGAACAGCTTGTCCTGAGCCTCGGGCGGCAGGTACATGAGCAGGCCCTCGGCGCTCCACGACGTGGGCTGTGTCGGATCAAATCCCCTGCGCCGCAACGCTTCCGGCCAGTCGTCGCGCAGGTCGACGCTGACGGTCCGGCGTTCCGCCGTGGGGGTGGCACCCAGCTCGGCCATGGCGGCCGTCTTGAATCCGACGACCTTGGGCTGGTCGACCTCGTAGACGACGCTTCCGGGCGGCCAGCTCAGCCGGTACGCGCGCGCGTCGAGGCCGGCGGCAAGGATCACCGACTGGCGGATTCCGTCCCGGGCGCCGTTGAGGAAGAAGTCGTCGAAGAAGCGGGTGCGCACCGCGATCGAATCGGTTTCCAGCTGCAGGTCCCCCTGGCCGTCCTGGGCGTCCGCCGAAGCCAGGTCACCGTCGACCAAGCGGCGGAAGAAGTCGAGCCCGACCGCCCGCACCAGAGGCGCCGCGAAGGGGTCGTCGATGATCGGGTCGCTGCCCTCGGTGGCCAGCGCGCGGGCCGCGGCGACCATCGTGGCCGTGGCACCGACGCTGGAGGCCAAGTCCCAGCTGTCTTGGTCAGTGCGTGTCATGGTGCTCCTAATTTATTTAGCAAATGCAACGAGCCAACCGAACTCTACCTTCCGGGGCTTACGGCTTCCTGTGCACTTATCGGCGATCGCCGACGGCCGTGGACGGCCCCACTCGATCCAGCTGTTAGTCTCGTACACGGTTTGACGCGCGACGCCGTACGTCCTGGCCTGCGAGTGTTGGGCGCGTAATGCAGGAGACCCCCCGGCTGCGCAGGAGGAAGAGTGCTTTCGGCTTTCATCTCATCGCTGCGGACAGTCGACCTGAGACGGAAGATCCTCTTCACGCTGGGCATCGTCGTTCTCTATCGGCTGGGCGCCGCCCTGCCGTCCCCTGGCGTCAATTTCCCGAACGTCCAGCAGTGCATCAAGGAGGCCAGCGGCGGCGCGGCCGGCCAGATCTATTCGCTGATCAACCTGTTCTCCGGCGGTGCGCTGCTGAAACTGACGGTGTTCGCGGTGGGGGTGATGCCCTACATCACCGCCAGCATCATCGTGCAGCTGCTCACCGTGGTCATCCCGCGGTTCGAGGAACTGCGCAAGGAGGGCCAGTCCGGCCAGGCCAAGATGACGCAGTACACCCGCTACCTGGCCATCGCGCTGGCCATCCTGCAGGCGACCAGCATCGTGGCCCTCGCGGCCAACGGCGGGCTGCTGCAGGGCTGCTCGCTGGACATCATCGCCGACCAGAGCATCTTCACTCTGGTCGTGATCGTGATGGTAATGACGGCCGGCGCGGCGCTGGTGATGTGGATGGGTGAGCTGATCACCGAGCGCGGCATCGGCAACGGCATGTCGCTGCTGATCTTCGTGGGCATCGCGGCGCGCATCCCGTCCGAGGGCAAGACCATCCTGGACAGCCGCGGCGGGGCCATTTTCGCCGCCGTCTGCGTCGCCGCCCTGGCCATCATCGTCGGCGTGGTTTTCGTCGAGCAGGGCCAGCGCCGGATCCCGGTGCAATACGCCAAGCGCATGGTCGGCCGGCGCATGTACGGCGGAACGTCGACCTACCTGCCGCTGAAGGTCAACCAGGCCGGCGTCATCCCGGTCATCTTCGCGTCGTCGCTCATCTACATCCCGCACCTGATCACGCAGCTGATCCGGAGCGGCAGCGGCGGTGTGGGCAACAGCTGGTGGGACAAGTTCGTCGGCAGTTACCTGTCCGACCCGAGCGACCCGATCTACATCAGCATCTACTTCGGGCTGATCATCTTCTTCACGTACTTCTACGTGTCGATCACGTTCAACCCCGACGAACGTGCCGACGAGATGAAGAAGTTCGGCGGATTCATTCCCGGTATCCGGCCGGGCAAGCCCACCGCTGATTACCTGCGTTATGTGCTGAGCCGGATCACGCTGCCCGGCTCGATCTACCTCGGCGCGATCTCGGTGCTGCCCAACTTGTTCCTGCAGATCGGCAACGGTGGGGCGGTTCAGAATTTGCCGTTCGGCGGTACTGCGGTTTTGATCATGATTGGTGTCGGCTTGGATACGGTCAAACAGATCGAGAGCCAGTTGATGCAGCGCAACTATGAAGGGTTCCTGAAGTGAGAGTCGTTTTGCTCGGGCCGCCGGGGGCGGGCAAGGGAACGCAGGCCCAGAAGCTCTCCGAGAAGCTGGGGATCCCGCACATCTCCACCGGTGAGCTCTTCCGCAGCAACATCGAGAACGGGACCAAGCTCGGCCTGGAGGCCAAGCGCTACCTGGACGCCGGCGACCTGGTGCCCTCCGAGCTGACCAACCAGCTCGTCGACGACCGCCTCAGCGATGCCGACGCGGCCGGCGGCTTCGTCCTCGACGGGTACCCCCGCTCGACCGAACAGGCCGAGGCGCTGCACCGGATGCTCGAACGCCGCGGCACCGACATCGACGCGGTGCTCGAGTTCCGCGTCTCGGAAGACGAACTGCTGCAACGGCTGAAGGCCCGTGGCCGCGCCGACGACACGGACGACGTCATCCTGAACCGGATGAAGGTCTACCGCGACGAGACCGCGCCGCTGCTGGAGTACTACCGCGACGAACTCAAGACGGTCGACGCCATCGGTTCGATGGACGAGGTGTTCGCCCGCGCCCTGCAAGCGCTGGGCAAGTAATCGTGCGCCCGCTGGCCCGGCTGCGGAGTCGCAAAGTCGTGCCGCAGCGCACCCCCGACGAACTCGACGCGATGGCGGCGGCGGGGGCGGTGGTCGCGGCGGCGCTGCAGGCGGTGCGGGCGGCCGCGGTCCCCGGGGTGTCGACCCTGGGCCTCGACCAGATCGCCGAGTCGGTGATCCGGGAGGCCGGCGCGATCCCGTCGTTCCTCGGCTATCACGGCTACCCCGCCTCGATCTGCGCCTCGGTGAACGAGCGGGTGGTACACGGGATCCCGTCGGCCGGAGAGATTCTGGCGACGGGTGACCTGGTGTCCATCGACTGCGGCGCGGTGCTGGACGGCTGGCACGGCGACGCCGCGATCACGTTCGGCGTCGGGACCCTCGACGCGGCCGACCAGGCGCTCTGCGACGCCACCCGGGAGTCGCTGGAGGCCGGCATCGCGGCGATGGTCCCCGGCAACCGGCTGACCGACGTCTCGCACGCCATCGAGACGGGCACGCGTGCGGCCGAGGGCCGGCACGGGCTGGCGTTCGGCATCGTGGAGGGCTACGGCGGGCACGGCATCGGCCGGCACATGCACATGGACCCGTTCCTGCCCAACGAGGGCTCGCCCGGCCGTGGCCCGCTGCTGGCCCCCGGGTCGGTGCTGGCGATCGAACCGATGCTGACGTTGGGGACGGGCAAGACCGTGGTGCTCGACGACGAGTGGACCGTCACCACCTCCGACGGCTCGCGCGCGGCACACTGGGAACACACCGTGGCGGTCACCGACGCCGGGCCGCGGATCCTGACGCTGAACTAAACAGTCATTCGACTCGTTTCAGTAGTCGGAGGTGATGGAGTGGCCCGTGTGGCAGGGACTCGTGGGGCGTCGGCAGCTGCCGAAGCCGCCCTGATGAAGGCGCTCTACGACGAGCACGCAGCGGTTTTGTGGCGCTACGCGCTTCGGTTGACGGGCGATGCAAGCCTGTCCGAGGACGTGGTCCAGGAGACGTTGTTGCGAGCCTGGCAGCACCCGGAGGTCGTCGGGGACACCGAGCGTTCGGCGCGGGCCTGGCTGTTCACGGTCGCGCGCAACATGATTATCGACGACCGGCGCAGCGCCCGTTTCCGCAACGTCGTCGCCTCGACGGACGAGGCCGGCGCGCCCGAGCGGTCGACGCCCGACGAGGTGAACGCGGCGCTGGACAAGCTGCTGATTGCCGACGCGATGGTGCAACTGTCCGCGGAGCACCGGGCCGTGATCGAGCGGTCCTACTACCGCGGATGGACTACCGCACAGATTGCTGCGGACCTCGGCATCGCCGAGGGAACGGTGAAGTCGCGATTACACTACGCCGTGCGGGCGTTGCGGCTCACTCTGCAGGAACTTGGGGTCACCCGCTGAGGGGCCCCGAAAGCTTGAAGGGTGAAGAGGAAATGGATGAGATGAAGGTGACGTTACGGGGGCTCGGCCCGCCCGACGACCCGTACGTGTTGTGGGATGCCGCATATGTTTTGGGCTCGTTGTCGGCCGCCGAGCGTCGCGAATTCGAGGCGCACCTCGCGCACTGCCCGGCCTGCCGCGAGGCCGTCGCCGACCTGAGCGGTGTGCCGGGCCTGCTCTCGCAGCTGAGCCGCGACGACGTCGCCGCGATGGACGACCCGGCCGCGCAGTCGTTGGCGGCGACGCCGGAGATGTCGCCGGAGCTGTTGGCGTCGTTGCTGGCCAAGGTGAGCTGGCGCCGGCGCCGCACGCGCATCGTGACCTGGGTGGCCTCGTCGGCCGCGGCCGTGGTGCTCGCGATCGGCGTGTTCGTCGGGGTGCAGGGGTATTTGTCGTCCTCGTCACAGCAGGTCGCCGCGTCCGCGGAGCCGATGGCGCAGGTGGGCACGACGATGCTGGCCTCCTCGGTGGAGTTGTCCAGCCAGCACTGGGGCACGTCGATCAACCTGCGGTGCGTGTGCCTGGCGCCGTTGAACGCGCACCACGACACGCTGGCGATGGTGGTGGTGGGTCGCGATGGCAGCCAGACCCGGCTGGCGACCTGGGTGGCCGTGCCGGGCCACACCGCGACGCCCGCGGGCAGCATCTCGACGCCGGTCGACCAGATCGCCGCCGTGCAGGTGGTTGCCGCCGACAGCGGCCAGGTTCTGCTGCAGCGCTCGATGTAAGGCCCTGACGTGTCTGGCCGCGGGCGCTCCCTCCGGGTCGTGGTGGTGGGCGCCGGCGTGGGCGGCATCTCGGTCGCCCGGGGGCTGTTGCGCGACGGGCACGACGTCGCCGTCTTCGAGCGGCGGCCCGAGGTGCGGGCGGCGGGTGGAGCGGTGACGATTTGGTCCAACGGCGACACGGTGCTTCGGCAGCTGGGCGTCGACATGGCCGGGGCCGGTCAGCTGTTGTCCACCGTGCGGGCCGTGACCTCCACCGGCCGGCCGCTGGCCACGCTGGACGTGTCCCCGTTGGCGGAGCGGCTGGGCGCGCCCGTCCGGATGGTTCCGCGCCGGGTCCTGCTGGAGCGATTGCTGGACGGCTTTCCTTCCGACCGCATCCGCTGCGACTCCCACGCGATCGCGTTGGCGGGCACGCCCGACGGCGTGCGGGTCCAGTTCGGCGACGGCCGCTCGGTCGAGGGCGACCTGGTGATCGGCGCCGACGGCCTGCACTCGATGGTCCGCGACGCCCTCGGGGGCCGGGCGGCCAAACCCACCGGCTGGTGCAGTTGGCAGGGGCTGATCAGCCTCGCTGAGATCCCGGACAGGAACACCGCGCTGATGGTGATCGGCGAGCGCGGGAACCTGGGCCTGTGGCCCGCCGGGGGCGCGGAGGTGCAGTGGTGGTTCGACCTGCCGTGGTCGCACGACTTCGTGCGGCCGTCCCGTCCGATCGAGACGATCCGCTCCCACTTCACCGGATGGTCCGGCGCCGTCGATGCGGTGTTGGCCGCGCTGACCGACGACGATCTGGCGCACTCGCCGTACCCGCATTTCCGCCATCCGATGCCGCCCGCGGGCCGGGGCCCGGTCACGTTGCTCGGCGACGCCGCGCACACGATGCCGCCCACCCTGGCGCAGGGGACCAACCAGGCCCTGCTCGACACCATGGTGCTGTGCAAGGCCCTTTCGGACCGGGCGAGCGACGCGGGCGTATCGAGCGCGCTGCGCAGGTATGAGCGAACCCGCCGGCGCAGGGTGATGGCGGTGTCGCGGGTGGCGTCGCTGCCGGTGTCGCACGGCGAGGTCGTGCTGCGGCCGGCCGCGCTGATCCCGGATCGGCTGCAGGCCCGCGCGCTTACGCTGTTTCTGTCCTGGACGAGCCACCGCCGGATGTCCGCGGAGATCGACCGAGAGATGAGGGCAGCGACGACCAGCCGGTCCAGCCCATGAACGACGAATCCGTCAGGGTGCGAGGCGATTTCGACGCCCCGTCACGCTGGCTTTGGCTGGTCAAGTGGTGCGTTCTGGCGGTCCCGCACTACCCGATCCTGATCGGGCTGTACCTCGTCTACCCCCTGTCGACGGTCGTCGCGGGCGTCGCCATCCTGTTCACCGGGCGCTATCCGCGGCCGATATTCGACTTCAACGTCGGGGTGCTGCGCTGGTCGTGGCGGGTGATGAATTTCCGGTTCCCGATGAACAGCACGGACTCCTATCCACCGTTCACGCTCGCGTCGCGGCCGGACTATCCGGGCGATCTGCAGGTCGACTATCCGGAGCGGCTGAAGAACTGGGCCGTGCTGGTCAAGTGGCTGCTGGCCCTCCCGCAGATCCTGCTCTGCTGGTCGATGGAGCCGCTGCTGCAGCTGCTATGCGTGACCGCCGCGGTGACGTTGTTGTGCACGGGGACCATCCCGAACGGCATGTCCGATCTGTTGCTGGGCATCGTCCGGTGGCGCTACCGGGTGGCCGTGTACGTCTCCCTGATGCGCGACGAATACCCTCCGTTCCGAATGGACCTGGGCGCGTGACGCGGCGAAACCTGTTGTTCCCATACATATATCGGTTCGGCCAGCCGGTCTTCGATCGGCTGTTCTACCACCGGTATCGCCGCGCGGCGCTCAGCAACGCGACCGGCCGGCTGTTGATGCTCGGCCTGGGTCCGGGCACGGACCTGAGGTTCCTGCCCGCCGCGGTGACCTCGGTCGCCGCCGTGGAGCCGGTGGCGTCGTTCCGGCGGATGGCGTCCCGCCTCGCCGGTCGCCGCGGCATCGCCGTCGACATCGTCGACGGGACCGGAGAGTCGATTCCCTTCCCGGACAACAGCTTCGACTCGGTGCACATCGGACTGGTGTTGTGCTCGGTCGACGACGTGGCCGCCACGCTGCGTGAGATCCGCCGCGTGCTCGCGCCCGGCGGCAGGCTGGTGGTCCTCGAGCACGTGCGCGGCGACGGCGCGACCGGCCGCTGCCAGGACCTGGTCGCCAAGCCGTGGTCGTGGCTGGCCGCCGGATGCGAGCCGAACCGGCGAACCCTGGATGCCATCGCCGCGGCCGGGTTCGACACCACCGCGCTGCGCACCATCCCGCGCACTCCGGTCCCGTTCCCCTGCAAGCCCCACCTGCAGGGGTTCGCCACGCTCAATCCACGCTGACAGCCTCGATGATGTTCAGCCGCGCCGCCCGCCGCGCCGGCGGCAGCGAGCCGAGCAGGCAGATCGTCAGCGCCCCCGCGGTGAAGCCCAGCGCCATCGGGCTCAGGTGGAAGCCGACCGGAAAGTTCATGATGTCCCCGCTGATCAGGCTGAACAGCCACTGGTCGGTCAGGCCGAACAGCAACCCCAAAAGCCCTCCCACGAAACCGATTCCGGCCGCCTCGGCCAGGACCGTCCGCAGAATGAACCGGCGGCTGGACCCCATCGCACGCAGCACCCCGAGCTCGCGGCGGCGCTCGATCACCGAAAGGGTCAGCGTGTTCAGCAGCGCGACGGCGGCCACGGCGACGACGATGACCCATACGGCGTTGGCGATGAACATGCTCTGATGCAGCGGGGCCTGTAGCCCGGCCAGCGCCGCGCGGCCGTCGTAGACGTGGTTGGGCGCGGGCACGGCCCGGCGGACCTCCGACAGCAGCCGCTTGGAATCCGTCCCGGGGGCCGCGGTGATCTGCAGCGTCGTCGCGGCCGGGCGGTCGAACCACGCCCGCAGGTGATCGAGGTCGATGCCGACGGTGCCGATGACCGTGGAGAAGAACGGCACCAGGGCCAGCACGGCCGCCTGTCGCGGGCCGTGCGGCGTCTGCAGCTGCAGCCGGTCGCCGGCGCGGACGTGCAGCGTCGCTCCGAGATTCTGGGTGAGCACTACGCCCCGGCCGGCCAGCACGTCGGCCCGCAGCCGTTCGTCGAGCGCGCGGAACAGCGAATCGTGGGTTCCGCCGGAGAAGCCGTCGAGCAGGACCCGGGTGCCCCCGACGACGGCGAACCCGAACGCGCCCTCGGTCACCCGCGCCACCCCGGGCACGGCGGCGACCTTCTCTGAAAGTCCTTGCGGCAGAGGGTCAGTCGGGTAGCTGTCGGGGGGATCCGCGCTCACCCAGACGTCGACGTCGGCGGCGGGGGAGAACATGCCGCGGGCCGAGCGGATCATGTCGGCGTTGGCGCCGGTGATCACCACGGTGGTGACCACCCCGATGAGCACGGTCATCACCGTGGCCCACACCCGCCGCGGCGCGCGTTCGACGGTGGCCGCCGCGAGCGCCCCGGCCGATCCGAACACGCGGGCCGTCGCGGCCGTGGCCTTGACGATGGCGGCGCTGAGCGCGAAGCCGAGCGCGATCTCGGCGCTCAACAGCGCGGCCATCGCGGCGAACGCGAGGGTGCCGCGCTGGCCGATGACGATGCCGATCGACGCGGCGAGCACGGCGACGGCGCCGGCCCCGGCGGCCACGCGCAGCCATCGCGGCACGACGTCGGCCGCCGACGCGCCGACGGGCGCCAGGGCCTCGATCGGCGCGACCTTGTAGACCTGCCGCGCGGCCATCGCGGACGCGACCACGCTGGTGAGCACCGTCGCCGCGAGGGCCAGCGGGATGGCGTAACCGGGCAGCCAATACTCGACCCGGGCCTCGAGTCCCTGGGTCATCGCCGGGGGCAATCGGCGAATTGCGATGTGGCCGGCCAGGATTCCCAGCCCCGACCCGATGGCCCCGCCGATGACGCCGAGGATCGCCGCCTCCGCGAGCATGTCGCCGACGATGGTGACGCGCCGGCCGCCGATGGCGCGCAGCATGGAGATCACCGGCCTACGCTGGGTGATCGCCATGGTCATCGTGGTGTAGATCAGGAACGCGCCGACCACCAGCGCGACCGCCGCCCCCAGCAAGGCCATGTAGTTCATCAGCTTGACGCCGTCGCCGGCGCGGGCGGCCCGGACGCTCGGGGCCGCGACGAGCGCGCGGCCGTTCACCGCGGCGGTGACCGCGGCGGTGACGGCGGCCAGGTCGGCTCCCGGTTTGGTGGTGATCAGTATCGAGTCGAGCTGACCGGGGCGGCCGGTGACGCTCTGCGCCAGCGCGAGCGGCGCAAGGACGTAGTGCCCGCCGTTGAGATCGGCGAACTGCTTGCCCGCGAGCACCTCGCTGACCGTGACCGAGCCCGAACCCAGTTGCAGCGTCTGGCCTTTCGCGTAGCCGACCCGCGGTCCGACCTGGACCCCGTCGGGCGTCGAGGACAGCGCCTGCACCGGTCGCGCGACCGCGTCCTTCAGGGCGCCGCCCAGCGCGGCCGTGCTCGCGTCCGCGCCGAACAGCAGCACCGGGCCGGTCGGCGTGGACGCGGAGGTCCGGATCATGGGCGCCGCGGTGGCGACGCCGGGCACCGCGGCCACGTCGGCCAGTATCGTGTCGGGAAATCCGGTGTCGGTGCTGCCGGACACCTCGAGCGCGGCCACGCCGGCGATCCCGTCGGCCAGCCGGTTGACCGAGCCGGTGATCGATCCGAAGATGCCGAAGATGGCGACCAGATACGTTGCGGATACGGCCATTACGGCGATCGACGCGAACGTGCGGCGGCGGTGCACGGCGAGCTCACGCAGGCTGAACACGCGCAGTCGGCTCGCCGCCGCCGTGATCCTCACGCGGGAACCGCCGGTATGTCGGAACCCACCCGCCCGTCCTGCAACGTGATCACCCGATCGGTCGCCGCGGCGGCGTCCGGATTGTGGGTCACCATCACCACCAGCCGGCCGCGGCTGTCCTCGTGCGCCACGCCCGCGAGCAGCTCCAGGATCGCCGCACCCGTCGCGGAGTCGAGGTTGCCGGTCGGCTCGTCGGCGAGGATGAGCGGCGGGTCCATCATCAACGCCCGGGCCACCGCCACCCGCTGCATCTGGCCGCCGGACAGTTCCGCCGGCCGGTGCTCGGTCCGGTTGCCCAGCCCGACGCGGTCCAGCAACCGGATCGCCTCCGGTTTGGCCCTGCCGAGCCGGACCCCGTCGAGCAGCTTGGGCACCGCGACGTTCTCCCAGGCCGACAGCGTCGGCAGCAGGTTGAAGAACTGAAAGATGAAGCCCACCCGGTGATGGCGGAACCGCGACTGCTGTTCGTCGCCCAGGCGGGCGATCTCCTCGCCGTCGAACGTGATCGAGCCGGAATCCGGTGAGTCCAGCGCGCCGAGCAGGTGCAGCAAGGTGCTCTTCCCGGCGCCGGAGGGGCCGACCACCGACACGAACTGACCGTCCGCCAGGCGCAGGCTGATCCCGTCGAGCGCCCGCACGGTTTGACCGCCGACCCGATACTCGCGCACCACGTCGCGCAGTTCGATGGTCATCTAGGCATGACGATCGTCGCCCGCATACGGTTCACCCGCCGGGGTGAACCGATCAAGAGCCCGGCTCGTGTCTGAAGACATGTTCGGCAACTACCGGGTGGTCGACCACGTCGTCGGTCAACTGGCGGCGCTCGGGGTGGACCACATCTTCGGTATCGACGGTGCCAACATCGAGGACCTCTACGACGCCGCGCACCACCGGCCCGAGGTGACCGCGGTGCTGGCCAAGCACGAGTTCTCGGCCGCCACGATGGCCGACGGGTACAGCCGCAGCGGCGCCGGTCTGGGCGTGGTCGCGTCGACCTCGGGCGGGGGAGCGCTGAACCTCGTCGCCGGCCTGGGCGAGTCGTTCGCCAGCCGGGTTCCGGTGCTGGCCCTGGTCGGCCAGGCCGCCACCGCGATGGACGGCCGCGGCAGCTTCCAGGACACCAGCGGGCGCAACGGCTCTCTGGATGCCCAGGCCCTGTTCTCGGCGGTGTCGCTGTCGTGCGAGCGGGTGCTCGCGCCGGCCGACATCGTGGCCGCGCTGCCCCGGGCGGTCGCCGCCGCGCGCACCGGCGGTCCCGCGGTGTTGTTGCTGCCCAAGGACATTCAACAGGCGCACCTCGCCGTCGAGGACGGCGCCGAGCGTCCGGCCGACCTCGGCGCGCCGATCGGCAACCCGCAGGTTATCGCCGCCGAACTGCGCCGTGCCACCGGTCAGGTCACGATCATCGCCGGCGAGCAGGTGGCCCGCGACGACGCCCGGGCCGAGCTCGAGCACCTGCGCGCGCTGCTGCGCGCCCGGGTGGCCACGGTCCCCGACGCCAAGGACGTGGCCGGCACGCCGGGATTGGGGTCGTCGTCGGCGCTCGGGGTGACCGGCGTGATGGGGCACCCGAGCGTGGCCGACGCCGTGCGCGCCGGTTCCGTATGCCTGATCGTCGGCACCCGGCTGACAGTCACCGCGCGCGGCGGCCTGGACGACGCCCTGGCCGGCGTGCGAACCCTGTCGATCGGTTCGGCGCGGCCCTATCCGCGCTGCACCCACGTGCACACCGACGACCTGCGCGGCTCGCTGCGCCTGCTGACCCAGGCGCTGCGCGGTCACGGCCGGCCGAACGGCCTGCGGGTGCCGGACGTGGTGCGGCGCACCGAGCTGACGCCGCCGCCCTGCGCCGGCCCGGGGCTGCGGTACCGCGACGCGATGGCGGTGCTGGACCGGACGCTGCCCGACACGGCCGACATCGTGGTCGACGCCGGCAACACCGGCGCCGCCGCCATCCACTACCTGCCGGCGCGGCGCGGCGGCAGGTTCGTGGCCGCGCTCGGCATGGGCGGCATGGGTTACAGCTTCGGGGCCGGCATCGGGATGGCGTTCGGGCGCGCGAACGGCGGCCGGGCGGGCGGCCGCACCGTGGTGATCGCGGGCGACGGCGCGTTCTTCATGCACGGCCTGGAGGTGCACACGGCGGTGCAATACCAGCTTCCCGTGACGTTCGTGCTGTTCAACAACAACGCCCACGCCATGTGCGTGACCCGCGAGCAGCTGTTCTACGACGACCGCTACAGCTACAACCGTTTCCGGCCCAGCGCACTGGGAACCGGCCTGGCGGCGATGTTTCCCGGGCTGACGTCGGTCGATGTCAGCGAACCCGACCAATTCGCCGCGGCGCTGCGGGTGGCGCTGGACGTCGCGGGTCCGGCGGTCGTCAGCGTTCAGTGCTCCGCCGACGAAATCCCGCCGTTTGCACCATTTCTCACCGCGCTGTCAAGCAACGCGGCTGTCACAGAACAGGTTTCGACTACAAAGGAGAACCGGGCCGATGTCGCTGCCAGCGCTTGAGGATATCCCCACCCCCCTCGACGGGGTGGTCCGCATCGAGACCAGCCCACGGGAACAGGCGACGCCGATCATCATGGAGATGATGCGGTCGGTGTACCCGCACGACCAGGTATTCGGCCAGTACTGCACGGTCAACGACTACGTCGCGTGCCCGCCCGACGAGCTCTACGAGTATATGTCGGACACCCGCAGCCTCGAGGAGTGGACCTACAGCCTGCGCGGCTTCACGACCACCGACGAGCCCGGCCTGTGGCTGGCCTACGACCGGCTGGGTTCGGAGACCGAGATCTATACGCGGACCGTCGCCAACGCGGAGGCGCGGACCGTCGACTACCACTGCGCGTGGGATCAGGGCAAGCACCTGTGGATGGTGTACCTGATGCGTGTCGTCGATGCGCAGGTCGTCCTGGACAAGCCGGGATCGGTTGTGCTGTGGACCAATTGCCACCACCCCTTCTACGACCGCAACCCTTATCCCGAGACGGCTCCGGCCCAGCGTCCGGTGTGGGTGGGCGACTTCTGGGACATGTTCGGCGCCGGGCATGCGCTGGAGTTGCAGAACCTCAAGGCGATCGCCGAATACCGCCACCGCAACGGCCTGCCGGTGACGCCGAAATGGATGAGGTGACACCATGAGCGTCAGCCTGATCGACGTGTCCACCTATCTGCCCGGCGAGCCGATCGGTGCCGACTACTACGCCCAATTCGCCGAATCCGACGACCTGCGCGAGAACGTCATGTTCCGGGCCCCCAAGTTTCGTCATCACGTCGGGCCGGACGAGAGTTCCATCGACATGATCGAACGAGCGGCGCAGGGCCTGATCGAGCGGCACGGCCACGACGCGGTCGAGGGCGCCGACGTGCTCATCACCCACACCCAGGTGCCGGACATGGCCTTCTACGGCCAGGGCGGCGGCGTCGCGCACCGGTTGGGCATGCGGCCGTCCTGGGTGCTCGACCTGAACAACGGCGGCTGCGCGGCGTTCGTCTTGGCGCTCAACGTGGCTCGCAAGCTGCTGGCCTCCGGCGCGGGGCGGACCGCCCTGATCGCCATCGCGCAGAACGCGGCGGGGCAGTTCTTCGATCAGCCGACCATCCGCCGCAAGGCGCAGTCCGCGGTGCCCGGTGACGGCGCGGCGGTGGGCCTGGTCACCCTCGGCGACCGATCACCCATCCTCGACGTCGAGTGCCGGACCTACGGCGAGTACGCCGGTGAGATGACCCTGTCCTACGACCCGCCCCGCAAGTGGTGGCAGGCCGGCTCCGGCGAGGGCAGCATCGGCTTCACCGAGAGCAAGATCACCAAGGTGCTGGCCCGCGGCAACCGCCAGGTTCCCGAGGTGGCGCTGGCGGTGTGCGATCGAATAGGATTGCCCGCCAAGGAGATCGATCTGCTGGTCACCAACCAGCCGAACCGCGTGTTTCTGCGCAACTGGCGCGAGGCGCTCGAGTTGCCCCCCGAACGGCATCGAGACACCTTTGACGAGTGCGGCAACCTGTTCGGCGCCGGGATCCCGATCAACCTCGACCGCGCGGTCTCCGACGGTCAGGTCAGGGCCGGCGACGTCGTCATGATGGCCGCCTTCGCCCACGCCGGTGACTTCGCCGGTGCGGCGGCGGTGCGCTGGGGCGGGCGGGGCTGATGCAGGCCGCCCCGGACCCCGGCGACGTCTGCGACGCGTTGCCCAGCGCGCTGGATCCGCTTGCGTTGTCGCTCAACGAGAATCCGTTCCCCCCGCTGCCGGCGGTGCGGTCGGCGTTGATCCGCTCCGTGCACGCCACCAACCGCTATCCGGAGTTACTGCCCGAGAAGCTGCGCGCGGTGATCGCCGACCACATCGGGGTGCCCGCCGAGCGGGTGGTGCCGGGCGCCGGCGCGACGGGCGTGGTCCTGCAGGTCCTGCAGGCGCTGACCGCCCCGGGCGACGCGATCGCGATGTCGGCACCCACCTTCGACGGATACCCGATCCTCGCGCGGATGGCGCGGCTGAGGGCGCGGACGGTTGCTCTGGACGAGCACGGTCACAACGACCTCGCCGGCCTGGCCCGCGCGGCCGTCGATGCCCGGGTCGTCGTGCTGTGCCGGCCGCACAACCCCACCGGAACGCTGGAACCCGTCGCGGCCGTGTCGGCGTTCCTGCGTCGCGTGCCGCGCGACACCGTCGTCCTGCTCGACGAGGCGTACATCGAGTTCGCCGCGCCCGAGCACCGCATCCCGGTGGCGGCGTTGGTCGACCGCTTCCCCAACGTGGTGGTGGTGCGGACCTTCTCCAAGGCGTACGGCCTGGCCGGGCTGCGGATCGGGTACGGGGTGGCGTCGCGCGACCTGGCCCGCACCCTGTGGTCCCATCAGCTGCCGTTCGGTGCGGCCATCACCAGCCTGCTCGCGGTCGCCGCGTCGTACCGCGCGGAAGAACAACTGCTGGAACGGGTCCGGATGATCAACGCCGAACGCGGTTACCTCCGGATGCGGTTGAGCGCGCTGGGGATCTACACCACCGACGCGCACGCGAACTTCATGTACCTGCCTGCGAAACGGGATGGGCGGGGTGGGTCGTGGCGCGAGGTTTTCGCCGCCGGCGGCCCGCGGGTGCGCTGCTACCCCGACGGTGGCGCGCGGATCACCGTGGGCAACCGCGCATCGACGCTGGCGGTGCTGTCCGCGCTGGGGAAAGGCCGCGCCCCCGCGCCGCGTGCGGTATGAAGGGGCGTGGCTTCCTCACGACCGCCGAAGCGTGACCCGATCGCGGCGGCGCGCGACAACTGGGAGCGTTCCGGGTGGGCCGACGTCGCGCAGGGGATGGTGGCGGTGACGTCGGTGATGCGGGCGCACCAGATCCTGCTGGCCCGCGTCGAGACGGCGTTGCGTCCCTACGACCTGAGCTTCTCCCGTTACGAGTTGCTGCGGCTGTTGGCGTTCAGCCGCACCGGCGCGCTGCCGATCACCAAGGCGTCCGACCGGCTGCAGGTCCATGTCACCAGCGTGACCCACGCGATCCGCCGGCTGGAGGCCGACGGGCTCGTGCGGCGGGTGCCGCATCCGACCGACGGGCGCACCACGCTGGTGCAGATCACCGACCTGGGCCGCTCGACGGTCGAGGACGCCACGGTCACGCTCAACGAGCAGGTGTTTGCCGACATCGGGATGTCGGAAAGCGAAGCGCGCGCACTGGTTTCGTCGATCGAGACGCTGCGCCGCGACGCTGGCGATTTCTGAGTACGGGGGACGCGCCGGCGGCCCGTCCTCCGCCGAACGTGAACTGGCGGCGGGTTTTCGGGCGATTTTCCACCCCGAGTACACGCTCGACGCTGGCTGCTCTTAGCCTTCGCGCAGCATCTCTATGACCGCGCTGAAGTCCTTGTCGGCGTTGTCGCTCGCGAACTTGGCGTAGATCTCGGCGGCGTGCTTGCCCAGCGGGGCGGCCGAACCGGTGGAGCTCACCGCGTCCATCGCCAGCCCCAGGTCCTTGTTCATCAGGGCGGTCGCGAAACCCGGCTTGAAGTCGTTGTTGGCCGGCGACGTCGGCACCGGTCCCGGCACCGGGCAGTTGGTGTGCACGGCCCAGCAGTTGCCGGTCGCGCCGGTGATGACGTCGAAGAGGGACTGCGCGGACAAGCCGAGCTTCTCGGCGAGGACGAACGCCTCGCCGATGGCGATCTGCTGGACCGCCAGCACCATGTTGTTGCAGACCTTGGCGGCCTGCCCGGCGCCCGCCGCGCCGCAGTGAATGACCTTGCCCGCCATGGGTTCCAGCACGGGCCGGGCGCGCCCCAGGGCGTCGTCGTCGCCGCCCACCATGAACGCCAGCGTCCCGGCGACGGCGCCCTTCACGCCGCCGGAGACCGGCGCGTCCAGCTGCGACACCCCGTGCGATTCCGCGAGCGCGTGCGCCTCGCGGGCGTCGTCGACCGAAATGGTCGAGCTGTCGATGAACAACGCGCCCGGTTTGGCGGCGGGCAGGATGTCGGCGTAGCAGCGCTTCACCAGGTCGCCGCTGGGCAGCATGGTGATCACCACGTCGGCCCCGGCAACGGCGTCGGCGGCGCTGTCGAACGTGGTGACACCGTTGCCGGCCGCGGCCGCGACGGCCGCGGGCACCGGGTCGAAGCCGCGCACGGTGTGGCCCGCGGCCACCAGGTTCGCCGACATCGGCCCGCCCATGTTGCCCAGGCCGAGAAAAGCGATGCTCGTCATGGTCGCCCTTCTACGCGCTCGCCCGCACCCGCGCCGCCTCGGCCCGGCCGACGACCACCCGCATGATCTCGTTGGTGCCCTCCAGGATGCGGTGCACGCGCAGGTCGCGGACGATCTTTTCCAGACCGTACTCCCGCAGGTAGCCGTAGCCACCGTGCAGTTGCAGCGCCTTGTCGGCCACCTCGAAGCAGGTGTCGGTGACATAGCGCTTGGCCATCGCGCACAGCTCGACCTTGTCGGGGTCGTCGCCGTCCAACGCAGCTGCGGCCCGCCACAACATCATTCGCGAGGTTTCCAGCCCGGTGGCCATGTCGGCCAGGGTGAACCGGATGGTGGGCTCGTCGAGCAGGGGCTTGCCGAACGCCGCCCGGTCCCGAACGTAGGTGCCCGCCTTGTCGAACGCGGACTGGGCGCCGCCCAGCGAGCACGCCGCGATGTTGAGGCGCCCGCCGTTGAGGCCGTTCATCGCGATGCCGAAACCGGCGCCCTCGCCGTCGGCGCCGCCCAGCATGGCCTCGGCGGGCACCCGCACACCCTCGAGGATCACCTGCGCGGTGGGCTGCGCGTGCCAGCCCATCTTCTCTTCCGGTGGCCCGAAACTGAGCCCCGCGGAACCCTTTTCGATGACGAAGGCAGAGATGCCGCGCGGACCGTCGCCGCCGGTTCTGGCCATCACCACATAGACGTCCGAGGCGCCCGCGCCGGAGATGAACTGCTTGACACCGTCGAGCACGTAGTCGCCACCCTGCCTGACGGCTCGGGTGCTCAGGGCGCTGGCGTCGGACCCCGCGCCCGGCTCGGTGAGGCAGTAGCTGGCGATGACGTCCATCGCGGCCAGCCGCGGCACCCACGCCTTGCGCTGTTCGGCGGTGCCGAACGTGTCGATCATCCACGCGCACATGTTGTGGATGGACAGGAACGCGGCGGTGGTCGGATCGGCGATGGCCAACTGCTCGAAGATACGGACGCCGTCGAGCCGGCGCAGCCCACTGCCGCCGACGTCCTCGCGGCAGTAGATCGCGGCCATCCCGAGCTCGGCGGATTCCCGCAGCACATCGGTCGGAAAGTGTTTGGTGGCATCCCATTCCAGGGCGTGCGGCGCCAGGCGTTTGGCGGCGAACGCGGCCGCCGTCTCGGTGATGACCCGCTCGTCGTCGTTGAGGGTGAACACGGTGCCCTAATCCATCGTGGGGATCACGAATTCGGCCCCGTCCTTGATGCCGGACGGCCACCGCGACGTGACGGTCTTGACCTTGGTGTAGAACTGGATCGACGCCGGGCCGTGCTGGTTGAGGTCGCCGAAGCCCGAGCGCTTCCAACCGCCGAAGGTGTGGTAGGCCACCGGAACCGGGATCGGCACATTGACGCCGACCATGCCCACCTGCACCCGGGACACGAAGTCACGCGCGGCGTCGCCGTCGCGGGTGAAGATCGCGACCCCGTTGCCGTACTCGTGCTCCGACGGCAGCCGCAGCGCTTCTTCGTAGTCGTGGGCGCGCACGATGCACAGCACGGGTCCGAAGATCTCGTCGGTGTAGATCGACATGTCGGGGGTGACGTGGTCGAACAGGGTTGGGCCGATGAAGAATCCGCCCTCGAGGCTGGCGTCGTCGAACGTCAGGTCGTCGCTGGCGCGTTCGCGCCCGTCGACCACGATCTCCGCGCCGGCGGCCACGCCCTGCTCGATGTAATCGCGCACGCGCGCCAGGGCGGCCTCGGTGACCAGCGGGCCGTAGTCGGCCTTGGGGTCCAGGCTGTGCCCCACCCGCAGGTTGTTGATCCGGTCGACGAGCCTGGCGCGCAACCGATTCGCGGTCTGCTCGCCGACCGGAACCGCGACGCTGATCGCCATGCAGCGTTCACCTGCGCTGCCGTAGCCGGCGCCGATCAGCGCGTCGACGGCCTGGTCGAGGTCGGCGTCGGGCATCACGATCATGTGGTTCTTCGCGCCGCCGAAGCACTGTGAGCGCTTGCCGGTGGCCGCGGCCGTCGCGTAGATGTACTGCGCGATGTCGGAGCTGCCGACGAAGCCCACCGCCGCGATGTCGGGGTGGTGCAGGATGGCGTCGACAGCCTCCTTGTCGCCGTGCACGACCTGGAAGACGCCGGGCGGCAGGCCCGCCTCCAAGAAAAGCTCGGCTAGCCGCACCGGGACCGAGGGGTCGCGCTCGCTGGGCTTGAGGACGAAGGCGTTCCCGCACGCCAGTGCCGGCCCGGCCTTCCACAGCGGGATCATCGCCGGGAAGTTGAACGGCGTGATGCCCGCGACCACGCCCAGCGGCTGACGCAGCGAGTACACGTCGATGCCGGGACCGGCGCCCTCGCTGTACTCGCCCTTGAGCAGGTGGGGGATGCCGACGGCGAACTCGATGACCTCGATGCCGCGCTGGATGTCACCGCGCGCGTCGGCCAGCGTCTTGCCATGCTCGAGGGACAGCAGCTCGGCGAGCTCGTCCATGTGGTCGTTGACCAGGTCGATGAAACGCATCATCACCCGCGCGCGACGCTGCGGATTCCATGCGGCCCAACCCTTTTGGGCCTCGACGGCCGAGGCCACCGCGGCATCGACGTCGGCCTTGCCCGCCATCGGCACCTGCGCCTGCACCGCGCCGGTGCTCGGGTTGAGGACGTCGGCGGTGCGGCTGGACTGGCCGGCGGTGCGCTGCCCATCGATGAAGTGCGGGATCTGTGTGCTCATGGTGCCCTCGGGTCGTCGTTACTCAGCGAATACTTGCATATCCTAGTAACTTGGCTCGGGCGTGGCAAGGCGTTCAGTGCTTGCGTACGACCCGCTCGGCTTCGCCGCGCTTCCAGATCGTGATGTCCAGGTGGCCATCGGTCACCTCGACCGCAGACCCACCGGTCACGTCGGCCCGATAGAAGTGGTCGAACTCCTGCCCCCGAATGTCCAAGCCGGTCTCTTCGTAGAGCGCTTCGGCGAATCGTTCACGCACGGCCCCGTCCGCGACGTCCTCGACGACGCCGAACAACTTCGCGTCCCCCTCTTTGACCTCGGTGTCGACGGTGGCGGTGTGCAGGCAGAAACGCGGATCGCGAGACAGGTCGTGGAATTTGGTCGTACCCGGCATACCGACGATCCAGAGCTGATCCTCGAAGATCCTCGGCTCGATCGGGCTGATCCGGGGAAATCCGTCCGAGCGAAGCGTGGCCAGCATGCACAGGTTGCCGGTCGCGGCGTGGCGGCGGGCGAAGACGGTCGCGATGCGCGGAGCGACTTCCGTGAACTCTCTCCAGCTGATCATGGTCGCGACCGTAGCCTCACACGGGGTAGTTCCCGACCTCCAGGTCCGCCAACAGGCTCGGATGGGTGGGGCGCCAGCCGAACCTCTCTCGCGTCAGCTCGCTCGAGGCCGGCTGGTCCAGGGCGAAGATCGCGCCGAGGAACCCGAAGTGCTCCGCCGGGACCGACGCCGCGCGGAGGTCGAGCTGGCGCCCGATGGCCTCGGCGAGCGCGCGCATCGGGTCGCCCTCGTCGCCGACGGCGTGCGCCACCGTCCCGGGGGTGGCCTCCTCGAGGACCACGCGAAACAGTCGTGCGGCGTCGAGGACGTGCACGGCGGGCCAGCGCTGGGTGCCGTCGCCGACGTATCCGGATACCCCGGTTCGGCGGGCGGCCTCGACGAGCAGCGAGGCGAAACCGCACGGCCCGCCCGCCCGATGGACGGAGCGGGGGAGGCGGACGACCGCCGAGCGAACCCCTCGGCCCGCCAGTTCCAGGGCGGCCTGCGCGTTTCGGCCGCGGCCGCCGACGGGCCCCTCGGTCGGAATCGAATCGCGCTCGGTGGAAGTACGGCCGGGGATGGGAGGCGTGCCCGAGGCCATCACGAACGGTTTTCCGGTCCCGTCGAGCACGGCACCGAAAGCCTCGACGGCACCGGCCTCCTGGGCGACCGCCTTCTCGAAATCGTCGAAGTGCAGGAACGCGAGGTGAATGACCGCGTCGGACTCCATGGCGCCCGTGCGCAGGCTCTCCGGGTCGTCGAGATCGCCGGGCAGCACGTCGGCCCCCAGGGACTTGGCGGCCCGCGCCGACGCGTCGGAGCGCGCCAGCGCCAGGACCTCGTGGCCCGCGCCGATGAGCTCGGGCACGACGGCCGAACCGATCCCGCCGGTGGCGCCGGTGACGAAAACGCGCATGAGCATCTCCTCGAGTGATGGGACTTAGGTCTCATCACGCTAGCAGAGTGATGGGACAAATGTCGCATCGCTACGATGACCGGATGCCCCGCTGGGAACCGGATGCGCGCGCGCGGTTGGTCGTCGCCGCCCTCCAGCTGTTCGCCGAGCAGGGTTACGACCGGACCACCGTCGCCGAGATCGCCGACCAGGCCGGCCTGACGAAGAGCACCTTCTTCCGGTACTTCCCCGACAAGCGCGAGGTGCTGGCCGCCGGCCAGGAGACCCTCGCTCGACTCCTGACGGAAGGCATCGCCTCGGCGCCACCGGACGCGAGCCCGCTCGCCGCGGTTGGCGCCGGGCTGCAGCGGGCGGCCGGGCCGATGACGCCGTTCAATCGCCAGCTGGGTCCCCGGCTGCAGGCCGTCATCGCCAGCAGCACCGAGCTGCAGGAGCGCGACGCCCTCAAACAGGTCGGCCTCGCTGCGGCCATGGCGGACGCGCTGCGCGCCCGGGGTGTGCCGGACCGGGCGGCGGCCCTGGCGGCCGAGTTGGGCGTGCTGGCGTTCAAGGAGGCCTACGCCGAATGGCTCGCGGCGGACGACGACCAGGACCTCGCCGAATTGGCCCGCAAGGCCCTGGACGACCTCCGCGCCGCGGCCGCCGACATCGGCTGAGCGCGCTAGCCTTCAGGCGTATGCGCACCATCGAGGCCGACTACCTGGTGGTCGGCGCGGGCGCCATGGGCATGGCGTTCGTCGACACGCTGGTCACGGAGACGTCGGGCACGGACACCCGCGTGGTGCTGGTCGACCGCTACCACCAGCCGGGCGGGCACTGGACCATGGCCTACCCGTTCGTCCGCCTGCATCAGCCCTCGGCGTTCTACGGTGTCAACTCGCTGCCGCTTGGCGGCGGCTCGATCGATCAAATCGGTTGGAACCAAGGCCTTTACGAGTTGGCCACGGCGGGGGAGGTGTGTGCCTACTACGACCACGTGATGCGCCGGCAGCTGTTGGCGAGCGGGCGGGTCACCTACTTCCCGATGAGCGAGTATCGCGGTGATGGCCGCTTCACCACGCTCGCGGGCGACGATTACACCGTCACCGTGGCGCGCCGCATCGTCGACGCCACGTACATGCGCGTCACGGTGCCGGCCATGCGCCCGCCGCCCTACGCGGTCGCGCCGGGCGTCACCTGTGTGCCGCCCGGCGACCTGCCGAGACTCGGCGCCCACGAGCGTTATGTGATCGTCGGGGCCGGCAAGACCGGCATCGACACCTGCCTGTGGTTGCTCGGCCAGGGCATCGCGCCGGACCGGCTGACGTGGATCATGCCGCGCGACTCCTGGCTGCTCGATCGCGCGACGATGCAGCCGGGGGCGTTGTTCGCCGACGTCATCAAGAACAGCTTCACCGCGCAGCTGCGGGCCATCCGGGACGCGACATCGATCGAGGACCTGTTCGCGCGGCAAGAGGACGCCGGCCTGCTGCTGCGTATCGACCCGGCGGTGCGCCCGACCATGTACCGCTGCGCGACCGTCACCCGGCCCGAACTCGATCAGCTCCGGCGGATCGGCGACGTGATCCGGATGGGACATGTGCGGCGCGTCGAGGCGGACCGGATGGTCCTCGACGGCGGCACGGTGACACGCGTCGGCGACGCGCTGTACATCGACTGCACCGCCGACGGCGCCGAAAAACGGCCCGCCACACCGATTTTCACTGCCGACCGGATTACGTTGCAGGCCGTGCGCGGCTGCCAACAGATCTTCAGCGCCGCGCTGATCGCCCACGTCGAAGCCGCGTACCCCGACGACCTGGTGAAAAACGAGCTGTGCGTGCCGTTGCCGCATCCCGACACCGACACGGACTGGCTGCGGCTGGCGCGGGCCGACTACGCCAACCAGCTGCGCTGGCTCGACGACCCGGACCTGACCGCCTGGATGTCCGCGGCGCGCCTGGACCTGTTCGGTCACCTGATCGGCCACCTCCTGCCGCCGGCCTCGGCGAAGCCCCGGGTTCGCGAACGGATACTGGGCATCGCCAAGTCGGTGTTTTCGGCCACCGCCACCAAGCTCGACGAGCTGCTCAGTGAACAAACCTCGCTCGCCGCACCGTGATATCCGGTGTAACCCGGCTCGATATTCATCGGGTGGAGGAGGCACGTGGCGGCAGCAAACGAACCCGTCAAACGGCCGCTGCGGGCGGTGCCCGACAGCGGCTTTGACGACGGCTATCCCGATTGGGAAGCGGTGTACCAGGACAACGCGTCCTGGGTGTATCGCACGCTGTTCGCGCGGGTCGGCAACCGGGCCGACGCCGAGGACCTCACGGCCGAGGTCTTCCTCGCGGCGCTGCGGCCGCTGCGGCTGACCGCGAGCGTCGGCGAGGTGCGCGCCTATCTGCGGGTCACCGCGCGGACGGTGCTGGCCGCGCATTGGCGCGAGACCCTGGGCCGGGCGATAACCTCGATCGACGACATCGAACAGCCACCGGAGAGCGAGGAGGCGATCAGCACGGCGCCGCAGCGTGTCGCCCGGGTCCTGGACAACCTCCCGGACCGTTACCGCCACATCCTCGAATTGCGCTTCCTGCAGGGTCATTCGATCAAGGACTCCGCGGCGGAGCTCGGGGTCAGCGTCGCCAACGCCAAGGTGCTACAGCATCGCGCGCTGCGGCTGGCGGCGCAGGTGAACGAGGGGGGCGCATGAACGCCCGAGGGTTACGCCGATACGTCGACGACCTGTTGCGGGGCCGGCGGCCCAGGCCGTTCGCCCCCGACGACTTCGAGGCGGCGCAGCTGCGCACGGCGATCGAATTGCGCGCGGCCGGGCGCAGGGGCGAGGCGCCGCGCCCGGAGTTCCTCGACGACCTGCATCGCCGCCTCGCCGAACAGATGTCCGACGCCCGGGGGGAAGTGGCGCCCAAGCGCAACAACACCCGCCGCCAGGTCATCGTCGGCACGTCGGCGGCCGCGGCCGCCGCGGTCACCGCGGTGTCCATCGACCGAGCGGTGATCAGCGGTCGAACCGGTGGCATGCCGGCCGCCGACAACGCGCCGCTCACGCCGAATGCCGGGACCTGGCAGCGGGTGGCGGCCAGCTCACAGGTGACCGACGGGGTCATGCACCCGTTCGACCTCGGTTCGGTGAGCGGATTCGTGCGCCGTGTCGACGGCAAGCCGCAGGCCATCTCCGGGGTATGCACCCACCAGGGCTGCCGGTTGTGGTTCGACGCGCCCGACGACACGCTGCGCTGCCCCTGTCACTCGACGTCCTTCTCGCCGAGTGGGCAGGTGCTCACCCATCAGTTGCCGATCGCCCCGAAGCCGTTGCCGCCGTTGCTGGTTCGCGAGGTCGACGGTGTCATCGAGGTCTTCGCGCCCCCGCGTCCCGACCAGCCCGCCTGAGCGGTGTAACGCGTCGCCCTATCTATGGGCATGACGCCTACAAAGCTTTCGGCGGCCGCGCTGGCCGCCGCGCTGCTGGCGGCCTGCTCGGCTTCGCGGCCCGCCGCCGGCTCCAGCCCCAGCATGTCGATGGGTTCGGTGTCCGTCTCCGCGCCGACGGCGCCGGTGAGCGGCAACCAGGTCAACATCGACGGCTTCGCGTTCGCGCCCGCCACGCTGACCGTCGCAACGGGCACCACCGTCACGTGGACCAACCGAGACGAAGAGCCGCACACCGTCGCCGCGAGCGACGGTTCGTTCCATTCGCCCGGGATGGGGACCGGGGCCACCTTCACCCACACCTTCACCGACCCCGGCACTTTCGACTACGTGTGCTCGATCCACCCCATGATGCGCGGAACCGTGGTGGTGACCCGATGAACCCGAACATGAGTCGCCGCCAGCTGATGCGGCACACGGCGTGGTTCGGCGCGGCGGTCGGGTTCTCCGTGGTTGGCGGCGAAGTCATTTCGCACGTCGCCGGCGCGGCCGCCACCGAGCACACCCACGCCCGCCCGGCCCTGCGGTTCGCGCAGATCAGCGACAGCCACATCGGCTTCACCGGGGCGCCCAACCCGGACGTCGCCGGCACGTTCGGCCACGCCATCGACCAGGTCAACAACCTCGGCTACACACCGGATTTCGTGGTGCACACCGGCGACCTCACGCACCTGTCCAGCCCAGAGCAGTTCGACCAGGTGAGGCAGATGATGACCGGCCTGAAGACGCCGCACGTGTTCACCGTGCCCGGGGAGCACGACTCGGTGGACGACGCGGGCCAGAAGTACCGCAGCGCCTTCGGTGCCGGATCCGTCGGTGACGGCTGGTACAGCTTCGACACCGCGGGCGTCCACGTGATCGCGCTCGTCAACACGTTGAACCTGCGCAAACTCGGCCATCTGGGCACCGACCAACTGGAGTTCGTCGAGAAGGACGTCGCGCGGCTGCCGAGCGACACCCCCATCATCGTGTTCAGCCACATCCCGTTGTTCGCGATGTACCCGAACTGGGGCTGGGGCACCGACGACGCGACCCAGGCGCTGTCCTACCTGCGCCGGTTCTCGTCGGTCACGTGTCTGAACGGGCATGTGCACCAACTGTTTTCCAAGACGGAGGGCAAGGTGACGTTCTACAGCGGGACGACGACCGCGTACCCGCTGCCGAAGCCCGGCGACGGGCCCGCGCCCAAACCGGTCACCCTGCCCGCCGGCAGGCTCCGCGATGCCCTCGGCATCCGCGAGGTGAGCTACACCAAGGGCGAGACCGTCCTGGCGTTGAAAGAGCAGCCCCTGCAATGACTGTCCTGATTCGGATCGGCCTGGCGGTGTCGCTGGCCGTCAGCGCCGCCAGCCACGCCTACCTGTATGTCCATGGCTATCGCCATATCCCGGACATCGGCGCCGCCTTTCTGGTCCAGGCCAGCGCCTCGTTCGCCATAGCGCTGCTGATTGTCCTGGGCGGTCCCGAATGGCTCCGCTGGGCGGCGGCCGCCGTGGCGGGCGGGTCGCTGGTCGCATTCACCCTATCGAGGACGGTTGGCCTCGACGGCTTTACGGAGCGTGGCTGGGATCCGGCCCCGCACGCCGCGATTACTGTGGCCGCTGAGGTGCTGACGGTGCTGCTGTGGGCGGGGGATCTGGCGACTGTGCGGGGTCGGGAAGTTTGTCAGTCGGCTCGTCAAGCATGAGGTCCAACATGTCGGCCGCTTGCTCTTCGGCCGCCCACTTGGTCAAGAGCCGAGATTTGAGCGACATCGCGGGCTTTTCGACCAGGAACCAGCTCAGCGCGGCTAACGGCAGCGTGGCTATCGTCGCAACGCTCGCGTGCACAATCGGATTCGGAACGCCAACCCACGAGATCATCAGCAACTGCTGAATCGGAAAGGCGTAGATGTACACGCCGTAGGAGAGATCCGTGCGCAGTCTGAGGCGGTGGTTCTGCAGCAGGGCGCCGCTGGCGACGATGGCGTACGCGAGTGGGATCCCACCGAGCTGCCGGTAATACGGGAGCAGTGTGCCGCCCAGCGCAACGACTACCACGCACACCCACACGAGCGACCACCGAGCCGGGATCTTGGCCCGCCATTGGTAGAGCAAGGCTCCCGCCGCGAACATGACGGCGAAGCGCGCGCTCGCGGCCGCGAAGTTGGAAACCATCGGCTCTTCGATGCCGAAGTCGAAGCGCGCCAACGACGCCTCGCTCAGCACCGCGATTGCCACGATCGTGGGTGAGACCCACCGGCGGTTGGCAAGGCCGGCGACGCCGATGGCGGCCACGGCGAAGTAGCAGCCCAGCTCGAACATGAGTGTCCACAGCGAACTGTTCCAGGTCCCCGGATACGGGATCCCGCTAGGCGTTCCGCCCACATCGACCTTGAGGGTGGCCACCGCGCTGTTCATTAGGACGTACTCGAAGGGCGCCGAGGACAGCACCAACTTCATCGCCGAACCGCCCTGGATCTGAACACCGATCGGGGCGATGACGAATGCGGTGACGACCAGGCAGACATAGAAGCCGGGGAGGATGCGCAGGGCGCGGGCCGCGAGATAGTCCCGGACGTGGGGATGACGAAGCCAGCTTGCTGTGATGAGGAATCCCGAGACGGCGAAGAAGCCGTCGACCCCTCCCGCGCCAAGGAGGTGTCCAACCATCCCGGACGGCAAATGATGTCCCGTAAGGGTGAAGGAGTGGCCGAGGATCACCGACGTCGCCAGCGCCAACCGCCACGCGTTCAGGGCGTTATTGCGCGGATCGAACACCTGCCCGAGTGTCACGCGTCTTCCTGTCGTAGCCCCCGAGCTGGTCGCGGAACCATAAAATACTCTATGAAGTTGGGAAGCCCGTGTCTTCCGGGACTGCTCACCCACGACTAGGGGTATCAGGTGCCTCTCGGGTGCCGCGATCGCCGCTCGCACCGTCGGGTACGGGGGCGGCCGACCTGCTCTTGAGGCGATATTTGAGAGATCTCGCCGGCTTCTCGACGAAAAACCAGCTCGCCGCGGCCAGGGGCAAGGTGGCCGCCGCCACAACCAGCGTGAACACCATCGAAGGCAGGCTGAGAAGTCCGCTCACGGCAAGCAGCTGCTGCGTGGGATACGCGTAGATGTAAGCGCCGTAGGACAGATCGGTACGCAGCCTCAGCCGCTTGTTGTGAATCAAAGACCCCGAGACGACGACGGCGTATGCCAGGGGCAGGGCGGCGACGACCCGGTAGTCGGGGAGCGAACCGGCCGCCAGGACGACGGCGACGCTCACCGCGACGAGCCACCATCGGGCCGGAATCACGTCTCGCCACTGATACAGGAATGCCCCGGCCGAGAACATGATCGCGGAGCGGCAAATCAAGAAAAGCAGGGCGGTCCGGACATCACCGCCCTCGTGTTGATTGAGTACATCGGGAAATCTCAGCGGCGGCAGCATCGCGGCCCCGACCGTCGCCGGCAACAAAATCGCGATGGAAACCCACCGATACTTGGCGAGTCCGACTATCCCGATGGCTGCCACGACGAGATAGCACATGATTTCCCAAATGAGGGACCACAGCGAACCGTTCCACATACCCGCATTGGGAATGCCGCGCGGCGTGCCATCGATATCGAATTTGACCAGCGCCACAGCACTGTTCTTCAGAACGTATTCGAGCGGCGCGCCCGATGATATGAGTTTGGTGGGCGACCCGCCTTGAATCGCCACACTGATCGGAGCTATCACGAATGCGGTCACCAGCAGGCAAACGTAAAAGCCGGGCAGGATGCGAAGAGCTCTAGCGGCGAGATAGTCGCGTATCCGCGGGTTGCTCAGCCAGCTCGCGGTGATCAGGAATCCGGAGATCGCGAAGAACCCGTCCACCCCTATGCACAGGAGCAGCTGCAGCACCGCCCTGGCCGACGGGAGGTGACTCCTGACGGAGAATGTGTGCCAGAAGATCACTTCGGCTGCCAGCGCCAAGCGCCACGCATTGAGCGCGTTATTGCGCGGATCGAATACCTGCCCGAGTTTCATCCGCCTCCCCAGTCGTCCGCATAGGGCGCTGCCGGTGTCGTCTCGTCACAGATCGCCAAAGCGGGCGAATTCACGCTACCTGAGGGACTTCTCGGTGGCAAAACCGCCGCCGCCCCATATCTGGTGAGGCATAACGTCGCTCGGCGTCACTGGCGCAAATGACCAGGTCGCCCAGCAACGCCCGAGTGTTCGCGCGGCTACCCTTCGCGCTTGGCGTTGATGAACCGCTGCGTCTCCTCCCAGGAGGGCAGCAAGCCCGACGCGCGGACCTCTTCGAAGCTTGGGGCCGCCGCATCGCGGTCGGACAAGTTGGGGGCGGCGCCGTTGACCAGCGGCCAGTCGATCGCCAGCGCCGGATCCGTGGGGCAGATGGTGTGTTCGCGCTGGGGGTTGTACTCGGCCGAGCACAGATACATCACCGTCGAATTGTCTTGGAGCGCAAGGAACCCGTGCGCCAAGCCCTCCGAGATGTAGATCGTCTTGTGGTCCAGGTCGTCGAGCAGAACCGAATCCCACTGGCCGAATGTCGGTGAGCCCACACGGATGTCGACCACCACATCGAAGACCGAGCCGGACACGCAGGTCACGTATTTGGCCTGGCTCGGGGGAACCTGGGCGAAGTGCAGGCCGCGTAACACGCCAGCGGACGACACCGAACAGTTGGCCTGCCGGACGTCCAGGCGGTGACCGGCGAAGCCGATGAAGTCGTGGTCGGTGAGCCACTCGAAGAGCAGGCCCCGGGAGTCGCCGTGAAGGGCGGGGGTGATCTCCCAGGTGCCGGGGATGTCGAGTTCGCGAACCTTCATCTTATTGACCACGTCCTTCATAACGGGCTTCCGCGGCATCCTTCAAAGGGCGCCACCACAATTCGTTCGCACGATACCAGTCGATGGTGGCGCTCAAGCCCTCCTCGAAATCGGTATGCTTTGGCGCCCAGCATAATTCGTCGTACAGCATCGACGGGTCGATGGCGTAGCGCAGGTCGTGGCCGACGCGGTCGGTGACGTGGTCGAAGTCGTCGGGTTCGCGGCCCATCATCTTCAGCAGCGTGCGCAGCACGCTGAGGTTGTCGCGTTCGCCCTCGGAGCTGATCAGGTACGTGCGGCCGATCTCGCCCTTCTCCAGGATGCGCCGCACGGCGCTGTTGTGGTCATCGACGTGGATCCAGTCGCGGACGTTGGCGCCGCTGCCGTACAGCTTGGGCCGCCGGCCGGTGAGCACGTTGGTGATCTGGCGCGGGATGAACTTCTCGACGTGCTGATACGGGCCGTAGTTGTTGGAGCAGTTGGAGATCGTCGCGCGCACGCCGTAGGAGCGTACCCACGCCCGGACCAGCATGTCGGCGCCGGCCTTGGTGGCCGAATACGGGCTCGACGGGTTGTAGGGCGTCGACTCGGTGAACCGGTTGGGGTCGTCCAGCTCGAGGTCGCCGTAGACCTCGTCGGTCGAAATGTGGTGCAGCCGCACGCCGTGGCGCCGGACGGCTTCCAGAATGGTGAACGTGCCGACCACGTTGGTATGCAGGAACGGACCCGGGTCGTCCAGCGCGTTGTCCACATGGCTCTCCGCGGCGAAGTGCACGACCGCGTCGGACTCGGCGACCAGCCGGGAGACCAGCTCGGTGTCGCAGATGTCGCCGACCACTAGCCGGATCGCATCCTCGACGTCGGCCAAAGACTCCCGCCGCCCGGCGTAGGTCAATGCGTCGAGCACCGTCACGGAGTCCTCGGGGTGTTCGCGGACGGTGCTGTGCACGAAGTTCGCGCCGATGAACCCGGCGCCGCCGGTGACCAGTAACCGCATGGTCAAACCCTAACCGAGCGGATCGGTCAGCCGGCGCGAGTCAGCCCCAGCGGCCCGGCCAGATCGCTCAGCGCCGAAATGAGCGCGTCGTCGTTCTGGCTGTCCAGCACCTGGATGGCCACGTGGTCGGCCCCGGCGTCGCAGTGTTCGCGGAGTCGGTGCGCGATGGCCTCTGGGGTGCCGTGCGCGACCACCGCGTCGATCAGCCGGTCGCTGCCCGGCTTGCGGACGTCGGCTTCGGTGAACCCGAGCCGCAGCCAGTTGTTCACGTAATTGCTCAGGTCCAGGTAGAAGTCGGCATACCTGCGCCCGATGGCGCGGGCCTTTTCCGCGTCCGTGGTGAGCACCACCTTGTGTTCGGGCGCCAGGAACACGGACTTGCCGACCAGTTCGCGGGCCTTGGCGGTGTGTTCGGGCGTGGTGAGGTACGGGTGCGCGCCGGCGCTGCGCTGCGCGGCCAGCCGCAACACCCGCGGCCCGAGCGCCGCGAGCACGCGGCGGCTGGTGGGCACCAGCGCGGCGTCGAGCTCGTCGAGGTAGGAGGACAGCGCGTCGTACGGTTTGACGTACTCTTCGGTGTGCTCGGGGTGTCCGACGCCGACCCCCAGCAAAAACCTTCCGGGGTAAGCCTTTTCGATGCGCTGGAAGGACTTTGCGACGGCCGGGGCCGGCGCCGTCCAGATGTTCACGATCCCAGTGGCCAGTTGGAGCGAGGTGGTCTGCGCCAGGGCCGGCTCCACCCACGACAGCTCGGCGTCCGGCGAACCGCCGATCCAGGCGGCGCCGTAGCCGAGCGACTCGATTCGAGCCGCCAGTTCTCCGGTGATGGATCGGTTGGGCAGCCATACCCCGAACCGGCCCAGGTCGGGTTTGAGTGCTACTGCCTCGGTCATGTACGTCCCCTCCCGGGTCTGCTAGCTCAGTCCGAGCGGCCCCGCCAATTCGGCCAACGCCGGCACCAGGTCTTCATCCTTCGTCAGGACCTGAACCGGCACGTGGTCGGCGCCCGCGGCCAGGTGTTCTTTCAACCGGGCCGCGATCGCCTCCGGCGTGCCGTAGGCGACCAACGAGTCGATCAGGCGGTCGCTGCCCGGCTTGGTGACTTCCTCGTCGGTGAATCCGAGCCGCTTCCAGTTGTTGCGGTAGTTGGCGAGCTGGAAATAGATGTCGAGCGCCCTGCGGCCCACCGTACGGGCCCTCTCGACGTCGGTGGTCAGCACGGCCTTGTGTTCGGGCGCCAGGAACGCCGACGGCCCGATCAGCTCGCGCGCCCGTGCGGTGTGCTCGGGGGTGGTGAGGTACGGGTGTGCCCCCGCGGCGCGCTCCGCTGAAAGCTTGAGCACGCGCGGGCCGAGCGCGGCCACGACGCGGCGGTTGGCGGGCACGCCGTAGTCGTCGAGCTGCTGCAGGTACTCCACCAGCGCGTCGTAGGGCTTGCGGTACTCCGCGTGCGCCTCGGGATGGCCGACGCCGATGCCCAGCAGGAAGCGGCCGGGGTAGGCCGCCTCGATGCGGTGGAACGATTCGGCCACCGGCTTGGCCGCTGCCGTCCAGATGTTGACGATGCCCGTGGCCACCTGCAGGGTGGTCGTCGCTTCGAGGATGGGCTCCACCCAGGCCAGCTCGGCCGGCGGCGAGCCGCCCACCCAGACGGCCCCGTAGCCCAGGGCTTCGATGTCTTTGGCTTGTTGAGGCGTGACGCCGCGTCCGAACGATCCGAACCGGCCGAGATCGGGCTTGCTCGCTACATCGGTCATGGTTGTTCCCAACCGGCGCGGCGGTGGCCCTATTCCAGGCTATTCAGCTGCCTCCGGGTCCGCGACCGGTGGGACTTCGAGCGGCAGCAGCACGATGAACCGGGTGTCGCCGGGCACCGATTCCACCCGCAGATCCCCGCGATGCTTCTTGACGACGATGTTGAACGCCAGGTCCAGCCCCAACCCGGTGCCCTCACCGAACGGCTTGGTGGTGAAGAACGGCTCGAAAATGTGCTCGCGCAAGTCCTCGGGCACCCCGGGTCCGGTGTCGCAGATCTCGACGCGGACCATGCTCTCGCCTTCGCGGCATGTGCGAATGGTCAGCGTGCCGCCCGCCTCGCCCATCGCGGCTATCGCGTTGTCGATGATATTGGTCCACACCTGGTTGAGATCACCTGGATAGCAAGGGATTTCGGGAATGGACCGGTCGAAGTCCTTGGCCACCTGCACGGCGGCATCCCGGCCCAGTCGGTCGGCGAACATGACCAGCGTGCTGCGCAGCAGGTCGTGGATGTCGGCCACTTGGAACGGGGCGCGGTCCATCTGCGAATACTGCTTGGCGTCGGCGACCAGCGCCGAAATCCGTTTGCTCGCTTCCAGGATCTGGTTGAGCAGCAGCTCGCCCTCGACGGTGTACGTCAGCCAGCGGATGGCCTTCTCCAGCGACGTCGACGCACCGAGCTCCTCGGTGGCCGCGGCGATGCGTTCCAGCCAATCGGTGTCGATGCCGCCCTCGACGAAGGTCGGGGCGATGTCCCAGCCGCCCTCGATGCCGTGGTCCTCGAGCCATTCCCCGACGGCGTCCTCCAGATCGGCCGTCTCGATCGCGGTCAGGTTCGTCGAGGCCGACTTGGCGACCTGGGCCGCGACCTCTTCCTGCAGCCGCACCAGCGCCCGTAACGCCTCCGGGGTAACGGTGCCGTCGGCGAGCATCGCGAGCTTTTGGCGCATGCCGGCCACCCGCTGCCGCAGTTCCGACGCCGCGCGGACGGTGGCCGCCGCCGGGTTGTTCAGCTGGTGGGTCAGCCCGGCCGACAGCCGGCCCAGCGCGAGCAGCTTCTCCCGGTTGTCGATGATCCGCCGGGTCCGGTCGGTGCCGACGGCGATGCCGTCGAGCAGGTGGACGGCCATCGGGAACTGGTCCTTCATGAACTGGGCGAACACCGGCGCGTCCATCACGAAGAACCGCGACGGCTTGGTCACGTGCACCGAGGCGTCGTAGCTCTTCTGCTTCCCACCGGTGAACGCCCGCCAGGCGCCGCAGTAGACGCCGCGCTGCGAGGTGCGGTTGGTTTCGATGTCCTGGCCGCCGGAGAGCTTGGACATCGTCAGCTCCCCGTCGATGAGGACGTAGAAGCAGGTCGCCGGCTCGCCCTCGACGCAGATCGGGCCGGGTTCGTAGTTCTCGATGTGCCCGTTGGCACACAACACCGCCAGCTGCTCGTCGCTGAGCGCCTCGAACAGGAACAGGCTGCGCAGTTCGTCGGGCTGACACGGCGTCTTGGCGGTCATGACCCTCCTAGCCCTCGGCCAGGTAGCGGTGCACCAGCATGACGGCCATCGATCCCTCGCCGACCGCGGCCGCGACGCGTTTGGCGGACTCGGCCCGCACGTCGCCGGTGGCGAACACACCCGGCACGCTGGTCTCCAGGTGATGCGGCGGGCGGTCGAGCGTCCACCCGCACACGTTGCGCAGGTCCGGGCCGGTGAGGACGAAGCCGTGGCTGTCGCGGGCGAGCACCCCGTCGAGCCAGTCGGTGCGCGGCGCGGCGCCGATGAAGATGAACATGCGGGCGCAGGTGACGTCCTCGGTTTCCCCGGTCCGGTTGTCGACCAGGGTCAGCCGTTCCAGGTGGTCGGCCCCGACGGCGCGGCGCACCTCAGTGCAGGTGCGCACGGCGATGTTGGGCCGCTGCTGGATCTGCTGGATGAGGTAGTAGGACATCGAGGCATCCAGCGACGGGGCGCGCACCACGATGGTCACGGACTTGGCCTCGCGGGACAGGTACATCGCGGCCTGGCCGGCGGAGTTGGCCCCGCCCACGACGTAGACCTCCTCGCCCGCGCATTCCGAGGCGATGGAGACGGCCGCCCCGTAGTAGACGCCGCGCCCGGTCAGCTCGCCGCAGCCCTCCGCCGGGAGCTGGCGGTAGGCGACGCCGGTGGCCAGGATGACGGCGTGCGCGTCGATCGAGCCGCCGTCGGCGAACCGCACGGTGCGCTTGGGGCCGTTGACCTCCAGCGCCGTGGCGGTGCGGGCGGTGATCAACTCGGCCCCGAACTTCTCGGCCTGCCTGCGCGCGCGGTCGGCCAGCTGGCCGCCGGACACGCCGTCGGGGAAGCCGAGGTAGTTCTCGATCCGCGAGCTCTGGCCCGCCTGGCCGCCCGTCGCGGTGCGCTCGATCAGCACCGTGCGCAACCCCTCGGAGGCGCCGTATACCGCGGCGGCCAGGCCCGCGGGGCCGCCGCCGATGACGATCAGGTCGTAGAACTCCTGCGACGGCGTGGTGGTCAGGCCCAGAGTGTCGGCCAGCTGCGCATCGGAGGGTTCGACCAGCGTGTCGCCGCGTTCGGTGACTACGACGGGCAGCCGCAGGCCGTCCTCGCCGGCGGCCTTCAGCAGCCGTTCGCCGTCGGGATCGTCGGCCATGAACCACGAGTAGTGCAGCCCGTTGCGGGCCAGGAAGTCGCGCACCTGCCAGGACCGCTCCGACCAGCGGTGTCCGATCACCTTGGTGTGCGGGATCGGACGTTCGGGCGCCGAGCGCCACGCGTCCAGCAGGCCGTCGATGACGGGATAGAACTTCTCCTGCGGCGGGTCCCACGGCTTGAGTAGGTAGTGGTCCAGATCGACGACGTTGATCGCGTCGATGGCGGCGTGGGTGTCAGCGTAGGCGGTCAGCAGCACCCGCCGCGCGGCCGGGTACAGGTCCATCGCCCGCTCGAGGAATTCGATGCCGCTCATCTGCGGCATCCGGTAGTCGGCGATGAGCACCGCGACGGTCTCACCGCGCAGCTTGAGCTCCTTGAGCGTGTCCAGGGCCTCGGCGCCCGACTCGGCGCGCACGATGCGGTGCCGGTCGCCGTACTGGCGGCGAAGGTCGCGGGCGACCGCCCGCGAGACCGAGGGATCGTCGTCGACGGTCAGCAACACCGGCTTGCGAGGTTGGGCGGAGGGTTCTGCGGGACTCGCGGGGCTCGTCATTGGGGTTAAGTATGCCCTCGTCAGCGCCCCGGCGGCAGGTCGAGGAGGCCGGCCGGATTTCGCTGCCGGCGATTTTGGGTCAACGGGCCTGACCAGGTATCGTGGGACAACGGTGCGTCATCCGCGCCGACTCTTTGCGTGCCCTGTCTGAGGAATTTCCTGTAACCGGCTCACGTTTCTAGTCGGGCGAATGCTGCGCCGGCAAGGGCGCACATAAAAGGATACGAAACCAAAGACGAGGATTGCTGAAAAGTTATGGCCAAGAAGGACGGTGCCATAGAGGTCGAGGGCCGCGTGGTCGAGCCCCTGCCCAATGCGATGTTCCGCATTGAGCTGGAGAACGGTCACAAGGTGCTCGCCCACATCAGCGGCAAGATGCGGCAGCACTACATCCGCATCCTGCCCGAGGACCGGGTGGTGGTGGAGCTGTCTCCCTACGACCTGTCCCGGGGCCGCATCGTGTACCGGTACAAGTAAGCCCGCATCAGACAACGAGAAAGAACAGGATCGAACAGCCGTGAAGGTGAACCCGAGCGTCAAGCCAATCTGTGACAAGTGCAGGGTGATCCGTCGGCATGGGCGGGTCATGGTGATCTGCTCCGATCCGCGCCACAAGCAGCGCCAGGGCTAGCGGCGATCGCAAGCTCGGCGTAGCCGGGCGCAGCGGGTCGCCGCCATGTACCGAGCCCACCCGCTGAACAACTGAATGATGACCTCCCAGCACCACTGAACGGATAGGCCGTTCATCACGCCCGGACGGAGGCCGGGCCCCGCCCCAAATCTTGGAGCGGGAACGGGCTGGGATTAGACCTCCGCATAGAAAAAGAGGAAACGCCACCTATGGCTCGACTAGTAGGCGTCGATCTGCCGCGCGACAAGCGGATGGAGATCGCGCTGACGTACATCTTCGGCGTCGGCCGTACCCGGTCGAACGAGATCCTGGCAGCTACGGGGATCGACAAGGACCTGCGCACCAGGGACCTGACCGACGACCAGCTGACCCACTTGCGTGACTACATCGAAGCGAACCTCAAGGTTGAGGGTGACCTGCGCCGCGAGGTGCAGGCCGACATTCGCCGCAAGATCGAGATCGGCTGCTACCAGGGCCTGCGGCACCGCCGCGGCCTGCCGGTGCGCGGCCAGCGGACCAAGACCAATGCGCGCACCCGCAAGGGCCCGAAGCGCACCATCGCCGGCAAGAAGAAGGCCAGGTAATCGCCCATGCCACCAGCCAAGAAGGCAGCCTCTGCCCCCAAGAAGGGGCAGAAGACCCGCAAGCGGGAAAAGAAGAACATCCCGCACGGTGCCGCCCACATCAAGAGCACCTTCAACAACACGATCGTGAGCATCACCGACCCCCAGGGCAACGTCATCGCCTGGGCGTCGTCGGGCCACGTCGGCTTCAAGGGCTCGCGGAAGTCGACCCCGTTCGCCGCTCAGCTGGCCGCCGAGAACGCGGCGCGCAAGGCGCAGGAGCACGGCGTGCGCAAGGTCGACGTGTTCGTCAAGGGCCCGGGCTCGGGCCGGGAGACGGCGATCCGCTCGCTGCAGGCCGCGGGCCTCGAGGTCGGCGCGATCTCCGACGTCACCCCCCAGCCCCACAACGGCTGCCGTCCGCCGAAGCGTAGAAGGGTCTAGGTAGAAAGAAATGGCTCGTTACACCGGACCCATCACCCGCAAGTCGCGCCGGCTGCGCACCGACCTGGTCGGGGGCGACCAGGCGTTCGAGAAGCGTCCCTACCCACCCGGCCAGCACGGCCGCGCGCGGATCAAGGAAAGCGAATACCTGCAGCAGCTGCAGGAGAAGCAGAAGGCCCGCTTCACCTACGGCGTGATGGAAAAGCAGTTCCGCCGCTACTACGAAGAGGCCACGCGGCAGCCCGGCAAGACCGGTGAGGAACTGCTGCGCATCCTCGAGAGCCGGCTGGACAACGTCGTCTACCGCGCCGGGCTCGCCCGCACGCGCCGGATGGCCCGCCAGCTGGTCAGCCACGGCCACTTCAGCGTCAACGGCGTGCACGTCAACGTGCCCAGCTACCGGGTGTCGCAGTACGACATCATCGACGTGCGCGAGGGCTCGCTGAACACCGTGCCGTTCCAGATCGCCCGGGAGACGGCGGGTGACCGCCCGATCCCGAGCTGGCTGCAGGTGGTCGGGGAGCGCCAGCGCATCCTGATCCACCAGCTGCCCGAGCGGGCGCAGATCGACGTGCCGCTCGCCGAGCAGCTGATCGTCGAGTTCTACTCGAAGTAAAAGACTTTCGGGCCGCCCGGCTCGGAACCTCAACGGCATCAAATAGCGGGTGCCGAGAAGGAGAAGAAGAAACACCATGCTGATCTCTCAGCGACCCACCCTGTCGGAGGAAGTCCTCACCGACAACCGCTCGCAGTTCGTCATCGAGCCCCTCGAGCCCGGATTCGGTTACACCCTGGGCAATTCGCTGCGGCGCACGCTGCTGTCGTCGATTCCCGGCGCGGCCGTCACCAGCATCCGCATCGACGGCGTGCTGCACGAGTTCACCACCGTCGCCGGGGTGAAGGAAGACGTCACCGCGATCATCCTGAACCTCAAGGGCCTCGTGGTGTCCTCGGAGGAGGACGAGCCGGTCACCATGTACCTGCGCAAGCAGGGCCCGGGCGCGGTCACCGCGGGTGACATCGTGCCGCCCGCCGGTGTCACGGTGCACAACCCCGACATGCACATCGCGACCCTGAACGACAAGGGCAAGCTCGAGGTCGAGCTCGTCGTCGAGCGTGGCCGCGGCTACGTCCCGGCCGTGCAGAACCGGGCCTCGGGCGCCGAAATCGGCCGCATCCCGGTCGATTCCATCTACTCGCCGGTGCTCAAGGTGACCTACAAGGTCGACGCGACCCGTGTCGAGCAGCGCACCGACTTCGACAAGCTGATCCTGGACGTCGAGACCAAGAGCTCGATCACCCCGCGCGACGCGCTGGCGTCGGCCGGTAAGACGCTGGTCGAATTGTTCGGTCTGGCACGCGAACTCAACGTCGAGGCCGAGGGCATCGAGATCGGGCCGTCGCCGGCCGAGGCCGACCACATCGCGTCGTTCGCGCTGCCGATCGACGACCTGGACCTCACCGTGCGCTCCTACAACTGCCTCAAGCGCGAGGGCGTGCACACCGTCGGCGAGCTGGTGAGCCGCACCGAGTCCGACCTGCTCGACATCCGCAACTTCGGTCAGAAGTCGATCGACGAGGTGAAGGTCAAGCTGCACCAGCTGGGCCTGTCGCTCAAGGACAGCCCGCCGAGCTTCGACCCGTCGCAGGTCGCCGGCTACGACGTGGCCACGGGCACCTGGTCCACCGAGGGCGCCTACGACGACCAGGACTACGCGGAAACCGAACAGCTGTAACCAAAAGAAGTCCGTCCCGGCCCTACCTGATACGGGGGCCGGCCCCACTTAGGAGATAGCGCAATGCCCAAGCCCACCAAGGGTCCTCGCCTCGGCGGGTCGTCTTCGCACCAGAAGGCGCTGCTGGCCAACCTGGCCACGTCGCTGTTCGAGCACAACCAGATCAAGACGACCGAGCCGAAGGCGCGGGCGTTGCGCCCGTACGCGGAAAAGCTGATCACGCACGCTAAGAAGGGCACGCTGCACAACCGCCGCGAGGTGCTCAAGAAGATCCGCGACAAGGACGTCGTGCACAAGCTGTTCGACGAGATCGGGCCGTTCTTCGCCGACCGCAACGGCGGCTACACCCGCATCATCAAGGTGGAGCCCCGCAAGGGCGACAACGCGCCGATGGCCGTGATCCAGCTGGTGCTGGAGAAGACGGTGACCTCCGAGGCCGACCGGGCGCGCCGGGTGAAGGCGACCAAGAAGGCCGACGCGCCCGTGGCGGCGGCGGCGCCTCAGGCGGCGGTCGAGCCCTCCGAAGCCGTCGGCCCGACGGCCGAAGAGGTGACCGAGCCGGGCGAGGCCGAGGCCAAGGAGCCAGAGGTCACGGAGGCCGAGGCTGCCGCCGAGGAAAAGCACGACGAGGCCATCGAGGCGCGGGCCGAGGCCGAGAAGGCCGAAGAGGCCGACGAGGCTGACGAGAGTTAACGACTCGGATTCTCAGCTCCGTCTGCGGCTCGACATCGCCTATGACGGAACGAGTTTCGCGGGCTGGGCGGCGCAGGCGGGTCAGCGTACCGTCGCGGGAGTTCTCGACGAGGCGCTGACGACCGTCTTCCGCACGCCCGTGCGGCTGCGGGCGGCCGGACGCACCGACACCGGGGTCCACGCCACCGGTCAGGTGGCCCACGTCGATGTGCCCCTGGCCGCGCTGCCGAAGGCCTACCCGCGCTCACCCCATACCGGCGAGGCGGAATTCGTGCCGCTGATCCGTCGGCTCGGCCGGTTCCTGCCCACCGATGTCCGGGTGCTCGACATCACCCGGGCCCCAGCGGGTTTCGACGCCCGGTTCTCGGCGCTGCGGCGCCATTATGTGTATCGACTGTCGACCGCCCCCTACGGGGCGCAGCCGCAGCTGGCCCGCTACGTCACCGCCTGGCCGCGGCCGCTGGACGTCGACGCGATGGCCGCCGCCTCGCGAGACCTGGTGGGGCTGCACGACTTCGCCGGGTTCTGCCGGCATCGCCCGAACGCCACCACCATCCGCGACCTGCAGCGCCTGGACTGGTCGCGCGAGGGCGACCTGATCACCGCGCACGTCACCGCCGACGCGTTCTGCTGGTCGATGGTGCGCTCGTTGGTCGGAGCGCTGCTGGCCGTGGGTGAGCACCGGCGACCGGTTTCCTGGTGCCGCGAATTGCTCAGCGCCACAAGCCGATCCAGCGACTACGCGGCCGCACCGCCGCACGGGCTGACGCTGGTGAGCGTCGACTATCCGCCCGACGACCAGCTGGAGGCGCGCAACCTGGTCACCCGGGACCTGCGCACCCGCTAAACACGCCGAGCGTGGGGGCTTTGCACGGCTTTCGAGGAATCTTCGTGCATACCACCCACAGTCAACCGGCGCTAGACGCGGCGGGCGACGAAATTCGCGGCCTGGTTGGTCAATCCGGGCACGTAACTCAGGTGGGACGCCCAGCGGGTGCCGCTCGAGCAGATCGGGTCGCCCGGGTTGCACAGGTCGATGGTCTTGCCACCGAATTCCGGGGTCAGGGCGCTCATCAGCTGACCCGCCCGGGCGGACGGGTTGCCGAACAGGGCGACGGCGGCCACGTGATCGGCGGCCGCGGGCGGCAGCGGCTGGCGGAAGCCGAGCCCGGGTAGCGGTGCGGCCGTGACGATGTCGACGACGGCCGCACCCTGCGAATAGCCGCCGAGCACCAGCTTGGTGTTGGGGCAGTTGCCGGCCATCTGCTGGATGTGGTTGCTGGCGTCGTTGGCGCCGTCGGCCGCGGCGAGGAAGTCCTTGTTGGCCGGGTAGTTCACCCCGTAGGAGCCAACGCTTTTGGAAGTCTGCTGGCGCAGCGCGTTGACGAAGGCGCCGCCGACCTTACCGACGCCGGGCGGCTCGTCGGTGCCGCGGGCGAAGACCACCTCGACGCCGGGGCAGGAGGCGAAGGCCCGCGGAAGCAGTTGGGGAGCAACCACTATCGCGGCGCCCGCGAGGAGCCCCGCGCCCAGCGTCAGTGGAATGAGCCGCACCCCACGATGTTAGGGGCGCGTTGGTCGCGGGCGGGTAACGATTCAGACGAGAGGAGCTTGCGGAGTGACCGTGGTCGGCGCGGCCGGCGTGGGCGCGGGGTCGGTTCCGCCGTGGATCGACGGCGGCGACCCGGGCGGGGTCTGCTGACCGTAGACCGGTGACGGCGTGGCGCCGGGGGGAACGGGGCCCAGCGGCGGGCCGAACGCGGGGCTGGACGGGCTCAAGGCGGCCAGTTTCTGGGCGACGAACGCGGCGGCCTGGGTGGTGTAGACCGGGACGTAGCCCTCGGTGTGTCCGCTCCACTCGTTGCCGGGGCCGGCGTGGCAGATCGGGTCGTTGGGGTTGCAGTAGTCGGCGGCCTTCGAGCCCAGCAGCGCGCTCTGAGTGGGCAGCGTGCCGCCGGCGCGGTCGGCCACGTCACCGAACGTGACGACGGCCGCGATGTTGTTGGCGTACTGCTCGGGCAGCTTGTTGCCCCAGCTGATGCCGCCGATCGGGACGCCGGCCACGATGTCCATCACCGACGCGCCCTGCGAGTAGCCGCCCAGCACGATCTTGGTGTTGGGGCACGTTTCCACGCTCTTCTTGACGCGGTCGATGGTGTCGTTGGCGCCGTCGCCGCCGTGCAGCTGCAGCTTGCTGGCGGCGTAGTTCACGCCGTAGGGCAGGATGTTCAGGCCGGTCTGCTGGCGCAGCGAGTCCACCAAGGCGTCGCCGACCCGGCCCAGGCCGGGGGGCTCGTTGGTGCCGCGCGCGAAGATCACCTCGACGTCCGGGCAGTCGAACGCGGAGGCTGTCGGCGTCGCGGCGGGGGACAACAGCAGGCCGGCGGCGGTAACCACTGCAGAAACCCCCGGGCCCACCCAGCGACCTAAGCGGTGGGAGAACACGCCGTAACTTTACCTACCCTAAGCACGGTTCGAAAGTTCGCTGACCTGTGGATGAGTTAAGTGGCCGCGCGGCCGGCCGCCTTACCGTGTGCCCAGGAAGTACGGGGGTTGGGGGATCAGTGCCGGGTCGGCCGGCTACGTGGATGCAGGTCAGCGGTCACCGATTCCTGCTGCGTCGCCTTGAGCGTCCGTTGCTGGGCATTGTTGGTTGCCGACGAGCCGCGTTTCGCTAATCAGTCGCGCTCTGCAGCGGCCAACTCGCAGCCGGCGCGACCGTCTGATTGAGCGGCGTCAACGGGCCCCGCCACCGGCCATTCGGAAGGGTGTACCGCATCGGCTGGGGGGCTGACCTGCTGAACTCGCGATTCGCACGTAACAGCAAATGCCATCACCAGTGCGCTGCCAGCCGTCGCCATAACACGCGCGCCGACGCGGCCTGGTTAAGGATCGAAGAGCGCCAGGCTATCGGTAGAACAGCAGATAGAGATTTCTGTTTTTTCGCTCTTCTGGCGGCTACACGCGCCGCGGTGACCTCAGGATGACTCATCTGAGGCACCCACCGTACGTAGCTGCACTGAATGTTGTAGTGCGACCGACAGTAGAAATCCCAGTTGCCGATCGATGGCCAGATGGTGATTGACTCGCCGTCGAACGCCAGTGCATAGTCAGCCGGGTCGAGATTGCATACGACTTTCGTTCGGCACCCACATGCGCAAAGATGGACTATCAGTGCGTATTGGAGCGATACATAAAGAATGCCTTCTTCGATCTCCGCCGGCACGACATCTGTGAACGTGTGGGCAAAGCGGTAGATGGCGGACATTAAAAATCCTCGTTCACAATGTCGTTGGAGTCTGTCACGTAGAGATGATGGTGGTCGCCGCTTAGGTCGGCGTAGACACCCAGATAGCGCTTCCATCGGTTCACGGCGAGTGCTGCATTCATCGCATTGAGGTCAGCAATCTGGATATTTTGTTGGTATAGATCGTCTGCACCGTCCGTAATGGGAAGCCGTTTGCGGTTGTCCCAGAGGTGTTCGCGGTGGCCGGGCAGGCTGCTTGTGGTCCGCAGTTGGGCGCCGATACGGCCGCTAGTTAGGTATATCCCCATACCGACGTCGATGAAGGCGACGTCGGCGCCTTCCAGCCGCTCGGCGATCATGGCACGGCTGGGATTGTCATCGATCGCGACAAAGACGAAGTCCATGTCGAACAGTTCGCCGATGTTTGATTCGTCGACGAATACAGGGTGCGGGGTGATGCCCCGTCGGAATGTTGTGTAGTGATCACTGAAGTAATCAACCTTCAAAACCTTCGCTGCGATGACGTCAAGAGGGACAGCTCCTGGGTATCTAAATGCGTTGTGCTGCATCAATCGATCGCCGTCATAAAGGTGTATCTGGCTGACAGGTGACTTGGAGACGAGGTCGAGGACATACGCTCCGGTGCCACCGAGTCCTACGATGGCGACACGGTGACCTTCTACCTTGGCGTTGATCGCGGTAATGCCGGCACGTGCTGAAGCAGTGTCGAGGTAGACAAAGGGATTATGGTCCTCATGGTCAGGGACAACCACTGGGAATGTCTGTGCCGTGACGGTTTCGTCGAAGGCGGCGGCATGTTTCGACAACACCGCTATATAGGTGGTTACGAGGTCGTAATAGTCCGCAAACCCCCCTGCCGGCTTGTTTGAGAGAAGGTGGTGGACAACGACACCTGGTAACAATTCACGTTGGGAACTAGCGTTAATCACCCGGTCCAATCGATTACCCATTGAGTCATGCGGGGTCGGGCCGGCCAGGAAAATTGTATGGTCGTTCTGGTAATCAGCAATGTCACCGCTCAGCGTAAGAGCTTTGACCAACGTGCCGGAAACGATGCGGCGACGGGGCCCGAGATAAGGGACATCGCGGACTATGAGGAACGCTCCCTCGGTCTCAATGTTGTAACCATCGGCGCGAAGCCTGGACAGGTCAGGGCTACGACTTATCAGTTGCTGTGACAACGAAAATCATCCCTTCGCGTGTGGGGATGGTTTGGCCATCCTGAAGGATTCCGGTGGGGTGTTTTGGGCCGCCTTTGCGATAAGTCACGCTGTACTCGGGCTCTGGCCCCGGCGGGGTTGGGTAGGCAAGGTGGACCACTGTGGCAAACGAAATAACACCGATGGGTTGTCCGTGGCCATGAAAAAGTACCCACTGGTGGCCAAGTGGAGGTATCCGCTGGTGGCCGGATAAAAGTACCCACCCCGTGTTCGTCGTGTCGATCAGGAACTGCGGGCCCCGGTGGTGACGGTGAA
>NZ_MPNT01000032.1 GCF_001907675.1 Mycobacterium paraffinicum | reverse complement strand
GGTCGCGGCCCCACCGGCCCCCGCTCCGGCGCCGGACGCCGCACCGGCTCCCGCGCCAGCCGCCGCACCCGCGGCGGCTCCCGGGTTCGGCCCCGACGCCCCGCCCACGCAGGACTTCATGTACCCCTCGATCGGGACCAATTGCCTGGCGGACGGCACCAGCGCCATCGCCACGGCGCTGTCGGTGGCGGGTCCGGCGAAAATCCCGACGCCCGGCCCGGGCCCCGGGCAGACCGCCTACGTGTTCACCGCGGTCGGCACTCCCGGGCCCGCCGAGGTGCAGAAGCTGCCGTTGAACGTCACCTGGGTGAACCTGACCACGGGTAAGTCGGGGACGGTTGCGCTCAAGCCGCGCACCGACATCAACGCCGACGGGCCGACGACGCTGACCGCGATCGCCGACACGGGGTCCGGCAGCATCATGTCGACCATTTTCGGGCAGGTCACCACCAAGGAAAAGCAGTGCCAGTTCATGCCCACCATCGGCTCCACGGTGGTGCCGTAGGCCCGCACCGTCCCTCGCCACGGGCGCGCGTGTTCCCCACCGGGGGCACGCGCGCTCGCGTCTGCCGATCGGCTAGTACGCCATGAACAGGATGGCGTCGCGGTCGTACTCGAGACCCGGATGATCGCTAGCGAGATGAGCCTGGGTCAGCTCGACCAGCTCGTCCTCATCCTTGCCGACGATGGCTTCCCCGCACGGACACGTCAGGTGTGTCTTCACGTTGCCGCCCTTCCCTTCTGGTCACCAACTACTTCGCCGCCTTGGCAGCTGCCTTCATCTGCTTCTTGTAGGAACGGACCTTGCCCATCGACTGGGCATCGACGATGTCGGCGACGGAAATGTGGGTGCCGGCCTTGCCGAACTGCCCGGCCGCCTCGCGCCAGCCCTTCGGGGTGACGCCGTACTGCTTGCCCAGCAACGCCAAAAAGATCTGCGCCTTCACCTCGCCGAAACCGGGCAGTCCCTTGATCCGCCGCAGCAGCTCCTCGCCGTCGGGATCGCCGTCCTTCCACAGCCCGGCCGCGTCGCCGTCGTAACGGTCCACGATGATTTGGGCCAGGGTCTGGATGCGCTTGGCCATCGATCCCGGAAAGCGGTGTATCGCAGGCTTTTCCGAACACAGCGCGGCGAACTTGTCGGGGTCGTAGTCGGCGATCTCGGCGGCGCTGAAGCTGCCCATCCGGTCCGCGATCTTCTTCGGTCCCGCGAAGGCGGTCTCGAAGGGCACCTGCTGATCGAGAACCATGCCGATGAGCAGGGCCAACGGATCCTCGTCCAGCAGCGCGTCGGCCTCGGGGTCTTGAGCGAGCCAAAGTTTCACGTCGAAGACCAACCTTTCCGCTGACCACCCTAAGACCGATGGGCCGTTGTTGGCAGACTACTCACCCCACCACCGCGTTATCGTGGCGTGGTGGTGGATGAGGCCCGATTGGCGCTGATGCTGGCCCGCGACGAACTGCATGCCCTCGTCACCGCCTATTGCCGGGCCGTCGACCGCGCCGACTATGAAGCGCTGCGCAACCTCTACCACCCCGAGGCGACCGACTCGCACGGCGCGTTCTCGTCGGGCGGCGTCGAACAGTTCATCGCGCAGCTGCAGGCGGCCGAACCGTACGTGCGGGTGTCCCAACACAACGTCACCACAACGAACTTCGTGGTCGACGGCGACACCGCCCGAGGCGAGGTCTACTGCCTGGTGTTCCACACCTTCGCCGGCCCCGAACACGACATCGACGTCATCATCGGCGGCCGGTACCTGGACACCTACACCCGCCACGACGGGCGCTGGAAGTTCAGCCAACGCGCGATCGTGGCGGACTGGTCGTACCAGAACGATCCGTCCCGGGTGGACTTCTCCCACCCCAGCACGCGCGGCAGCCTGCGCGGCAAACCCGGCCGGGACGATCCCTCGATCGGCCTGCTCACGCCGCCCGGAAGCTGAACGGCCTTGGGCGGCAAGGGCCGACGGCCGATCCTCACCCGCTCTTGCGGCGGAACTCGCGGCGGCTCTCCACCGGTCCGTGCGCCCGCGACTGCCTGCCGCCGCTGTCCTTGTGGTCGGAGCCGCCCGACGACTTGGCCATCTTGCGGTCGAGGGCCTCGCGGAACTTGCGCTTGGTGTCGTCGTCCGATTCCGGCGCCTCGGAGGACTTCGATTCAGCCATACCGGCAGCCTAGCGCCGGATGACCGGAATCGGCGCCTACCGCACCCCGGGCGGCATGCCGTACACGTGCGAGATCGGCAGGGTCAGCAGCACCCGCCGATCGGTGACCATCGCCTGGCGGTACTCGTCCCAATCCGGGTGTTCCCCGGCGATGTTGCGGTACAAGGCAATCAGCGCCTCGACGGTGTCGTCGCCGGGGTCGGCCGCCGGCGGTGTCAGCGTGGCCGTGCCCTCGGCCACCGCATAGGACCACCCGTCGTCGGCGTCGACCAGGATCGACGCCCGCGGGTCGCGGCGCAGGTTGCGGGTCTTGGCCCGCGGCTCGGTGATCGACACCCGCACGGCCAAGTCACGCGGGTCGAAGTGGTAGCTGACGTTGGACAGCTGGGGTCGCCCGTCGCGTTTGATGGTCGCCAGCACCCCGAGGGAGTTTCCACTGATCACGGCCAGCAGCTTGTCGTCGAAGACTTGGCGTCCCATGTCAGCAGCCTACGTCGTGATGAAATCGGGGCATGACCAGATACGCGGCATTCCTGCGCGGAGTCAACGTGGGCGGCGTCAACCTCAAGATGGCCGAGGTCGCGGCCGCATTGACGGACGCCGGATTCGCCAATGTTCGCACCATCCTGGCCAGCGGCAACGTCCTGCTGGAGTCCTCCGCCCGAGGGCCCTCGGTGCGCAAGAAGGCCGAAGCCACGCTGCGCGACAGTTTCGGCTACGACGCGTGGGTGCTGGTCTATGACCTCGAAGCGGTGCGGGCCGTCGTCGACGCTTACCCGTTCGAGCCCGAGGTCGAGGGGTATCAGTCCTACGTGACCTTCGTCGCGGACCCCGCCGTGCTGGACGAGCTCGCGAGGCTGGGCGACAAAGCGGGCCCCGACGAGAAGATCGCCCGGGGCGACGGCGTGATCTATTGGCAGGTGCCCAAGGGCGCCACCCTGGACAGCACGATCGGCAAGACGATGGGCAAGCCCCGCTACAAGTCGTCGACGACGACGCGCAACCTGCGCACGCTGGCGAAGGTATTGCGTTAGGGCCCAAGCGGATCGGGCTCAGTCGTCCGGCACGTTGGTCAGGTAGCGCATCGCGTCGGACTTGGTCAGCCCCAGCGCCCGGGCCACCTCGACGTACTCCTTGGCGGCGGCCGCCATCGCCGCGTCGGTCGGGTCGAAGCGGGAGATGAATGTGCCGAAGCGGCCCCGCGTTTCGACGATCGCGGCCGACTCGAGTTCCCGGTAGGCGCGGGCCACGGTGTTCGCCGCCACCCCGAGCTGGCCGGCCAGATCGCGCACGGTCGGAAGCCGTGTGCCGGGCGGCAGCGCGCCGGCGCGGACGCCGTCGATGACTTGGGTCCTGAGCTGGTCGAACAGCGGCTTGCCCGCCTTGACGTCGACCTTCAGCAAATCCCGCAGCTCCACGTCCTCAGTATGTCCCACGCACGGCTATCTTTGTGGGATGCGAGTAACGGTGCTGAGCGGCGCGGGGATCTCCGCGGAGAGCGGGGTACCGACCTTCCGCGACGACAAGAACGGCCTGTGGGCGCGGTTCGACCCGTACGAGCTGTCCAGCACGCAAGGGTGGCGCGACAATCCCGAACGGGTCTGGGGCTGGTACCTGTGGCGTCACTATCTGGTCGCCGACGTCGCGCCCAACACCGGACACCGCGCCATCGCCGCCTGGCAGGACGGTGCCGAGGTCAGCGTGATCACCCAGAACGTCGACGACCTGCACGAGCGCGCCGGCAGCGCGCCGGTCCACCACCTGCACGGCAGCCTGTTCGAATTCCGTTGCGACCGTTGCGGTATGCCGTACACCGGCACGCTGCCCAAGATGGCCGAGCCGACGCTCGAGGTCGAGCCCCCGGTCTGTCATTGCGGCGGCCTGATCCGGCCCGACATCGTGTGGTTCGGTGAACCGTTGCCCGACGGGCCGTGGCAATCAGCCGTCGAGGCGACCGAGGCCGCCGATGTGATGGTGGTGGTCGGAACGTCGGCGATCGTCTACCCGGCCGCCGGGCTCGCCGAGCTGGCGCTGTCCCGCGGCACGGCCGTCATCGAGGTCAATCCCGAGGTCACCCCGCTGTCGCGGCACGCGACGATCAGCATCCGCGAGACGGCCAGCCAGGCCCTGCCCGGGTTGCTGCAGCGGCTGCCCGCCCTGCTGAAATAGCCCGCCCGCGATCACGGCCGGCGGGCGCGGCCCAGCAGGAGTTCCGACACCGGCATCGGCGCCCACGCCGGCAACGTGAACTCGCGCCGGGAGACGTCGACTTCGAATCCGGCGCCGATGATCTCGCGCTCGGTGTCGCGGTGGGTGTGGCAGTTGCCGAACAACCGGGGCCACAGCGTCGCGTCGGCGAACCGTTGCAGGCGGCCACGCGCGCCGGCGCTGGCCACGTGCTCGAGGTAGCGCAGCTCCCCGCCCGGGCGCAGCACCGAGTACAGCCGCCGCAGCACCCCGCCGGGGTCGCGCACCGAGCACAACACCAGCGAGCACACCACGGCGTCGAACGGCTCGCCGCCGGTGAAGTCCTCGGCCGTCTCGCCCATCACCACGACGCGGGCCGGCACCACCTCCGCCGCCGCGCGGGCCTGGGCCGCCAGCCGCGGCTCGGGCTCCACGGCAACCACCTCGTGGACCGACTCCGGGTAGTGCGGAAAGTTCGTCCCGATGCCGGCGCCGACCTCCAGCACCCGCCCCGACAACCCGGCCAGATTCTCCCGGCGAAGGGCGCGTATCGCCTCGGTCTCGTGGCTGGCGACGACGGGCCAGATGCGCGCGAAGAACGGGTTGTCCACCGCCGTTGTCATAGACGTCAACCTTCCGACTCTGTGCCAAAGAATAAGGTCTTGCCGACGGATGGGCCGGCGCCTCAACCGATATTCGGCACCGGCTCCCCCACCGGTTTATCGCCGACCGGGACGGGCTCGGCGTAGCCGGTCTCCACCACCCCGCCCTCGTTGATGCCGAACCGGTCGTGCAGCCACGCCAGGGGCTTGGGCGCCCACCAATTCCACCGGCCCATCACGTGCATGAAGGCCGGCACGACAACCATCCGCACCAGCGTGGCGTCGGCGAAGACGGCGAGTACCAGGCCTAGGCCGAACATCCGCATGAACGACACGTGGGCGGCGATCAGCGCGGCGAACGACATCGACATGACCAGCGCGGCCGCCGTGATCACCCGGCCGGTGCGGGCGACGCCGAGCGCGACGCTCTCGTCGTTGGCGGCGTGCGCCTCCTTCGCGGTCGGCCGCGCCGGTCGCGCCGCCCCGGACGCGAGCCAGTACTCGCGGATGCGTGAGAGCAGGAACACCTCGTAGTCCATCGACAGCCCGAAGGCGATGCAGAACAGCAGCACGGGCATGTTGGCCACCAGCGTCCCGCTGGGCGTCGTCCCGAGCGCGCCCAGGTGCCCGTCCTGGAAGATCCACACCAGCGCGCCGAACGCCGCGGTCAGTGACAGGAAGTTGCAGGCCAGCGCCTTGGCCGGCAACAGCACGCTGCCGGTGAGCAGGAACAGCAGCACGAAGGTGACCGCGGCCATCAGCCCGAGGACCAGTGGAAGCAGGTCCGTGACCGCGTCGACGCTGTCGCGGTTGACCTGGGCGACTCCGCCCATCGCGACGGACCGGCCCGCCGGCCACGGCACCTCGTGCAGCCGCTTCAGTTGAGTGTCGTTCGCCGGGGAGAACAGCGGCGCCGTGCTGCTGACGGTCAGGAAGGCGCTGCCGTCGGCCAGCCCGGTGGCCCCGGCCGGGGGCCCGGTCCGCTTGCCGCCGACGAACGTCCCGCCGGGGGCCGAGACCGCCGACACGTCGGGCACCCGCGACAGGTCGGCGGCGTAGCGGTCGAGGTCCGCGGGGTCCAGGCCGCGCGCGTCGGGGACGACGACGGGCACGGACGTCGCGGAGTCGTGCGCGAAGTCGTTGCGCAGTTGGTCGCCGACCTGATGCGACGACGCCGAACGCGGCAGCACCCGGTCGTCCGGGAAACCCCATTTCACGCCGATGAAGGGAGACCCGAGCAGGAGCAGCAGAGCGACGACGGTCAGACCGATCGGGGCCCAGCGGCGCATCACCAGCTTGGTCGAGCGGTACCAGAACAGCTGCTCGACGGGCTTGTGCACCGGTTCGGGCCGCCGGAAGATCCGGCGGATCAGCCGGCGCACGTCCAGCGCGTCCAGCCGCGGGCCCAGCAGCACGATGGCGGCCGGGGTGATGACGATCGAGGCGGTCGCGACGAAGGCCACGGTGGCTACGCCGGCGTAGGCGAACGACTTGAGGAAGTACATCGGGAACGCCACGGTCGCCGACATCGATAAGGCCACGGTGACGGCGGAGAACAACACCGTGCGCCCGGAGGTGGCCATGGTCCGGATCAGCGCCTGCTCCCTGTCGCTGCCCTCGGCCAACTCGTCGCGGTAGCGGCTGACGATCAGCAGGGTGTAGTCGATCGCCAGCGCCAGGCCCAACGCGGTGCTCAGGTTCAGCGCGAAGATCGACACCTGGGTACTGAAGGTGATCAGCCGCAACACCGTCATCGACCCGACGACGGCCAGCGCGCCCAACGCCATCGGCAACGCCGCGGCCAGCAACCCGCCGAACACCCAGATCAGGATCAGGAAGCTCAGCGGCAGCGCGATCATCTCCATCACCAGCAGGTCGGCCTGGTTCTGCGTGTTGATCTGGGCGTACTGCATCGCCGCGCCGCCGGCGCGGACGGTGACGCCGTCGCGGTCGTGGATGTATTGATCCGCGACGGTTTGGGCGTTGCTCTGCGCGTAGTTCTCGCCGCCCTTGAGGTTGACGACGAGCAGGCCGGTCTTGCCGTCGCGGCTGACCAGGTCGGCTGCCGCCTGCGTGGGGACGGTCCACGGTGATGACACGTTGTAGACGAGCGGGGACTTCTGCAGCTGGTTGACGAGGTCGGTGCCCACGCTGCGGGCCTGTTCGCTGTTGGTGCCCCCGGGCGCGGTCACCAGGATCAGCATCTGCTGACCGCTCTGCCCGAATTTGTCGGTCAGCACCTGAATCGCGTGGGCGGACTCCGAGTCCGGATCCTGAAACCCGCCGGGCGACAGGCTCTTGGCGACGGGGATACCGAAGACCGCGGCGGCGATGAAGACCAGGACACCGATTGCGATGATGCGGCGCGGCGCCGCGATGGCCATCCGGGCGATCCCCTGCAGCATTTCGAGCCCTTCCGCCGCCCGTGCTGATCGCGCCGGCCGCTGGCGTTCCCGCGTCAACGTAACAAACACTAGTGTTCACGCGTCAAACAGTTTCGTTCTTAAGCACGGGCGGCACCGGGAAGGCGTTCAACGCGGCGCTTTAAACCCGGGCGACGCTAAGAGTCCGGCCAGAAAATTGGGTGGCGCTTAAGCAGGTCACGGGCCTGAATGCCGCGCTGGACCTCCTACAACCTACTGACCGGTAAATTGCCACCATTTTCCGAATCGTGACTCAAAGATTCCTTAATGGTGGCCCATACGCTCAGTGTCATGTGGATCGACGACACAAGTGCCGACGTCATCAAGGTTGACTTCGAAGCCCTCTACCACGGCGACGTGCTGGTGGAAGGCGAAACCTCGGAGCAGTTCGACGAACTGCAAGCGGCGAGCTGAGCAGCGCCATGAGCATGCTCGCACGGCTGTTGATGGCCGAACCCGCTGTCAGTCGATGGTTCCGTCGATAAGTTCTTTCTCCTACGAAAGCCCCCCGCTCGTCGCGGGGGGCTTTCGTGTTCAGGGTCTCAGCGAGGCGCCATGCGGATGGCGCCGTCCAGGCGGATGACCTCGCCGTTGAGCATCGGGTTCTCGATGATGTGCACCGCGAGCGCTCCGTACTCGTCGGGGTCACCCAGCCGGGCCGGGTGCGGAACCTGCTTGCCGAGCGAGGCCTGCGCCTCCTCGGGCAGCGAGCCCAGCAACGGGGTCTTGAACAACCCCGGCGCGATGGTCACGACGCGGATCAGCTCGCGCGACAGGTCGCGGGCGATCGGCAGCGTCATGCCGACCACGCCGCCCTTGGACGCCGAGTAGGCGGCCTGGCCGATCTGGCCCTCGAACGCCGCCACCGAGGCGGTGTTGATGATGACGCCCCGCTCCTCACCGAGCGGCTCCGTCTTGGCGATGCGCTCGGCGGCCAGCCGCAGCACGTTGAACGTGCCGATCAGGTTGACCCCGACCACCTTCTTGAAGGCGTCCAGCGGGAACGGGCCGTCCTTGGACAGCGTTTTGATGGCGTTGCCGATGCCCGCGCAGTTGACGTTGATGCGCAGCGGACCCATCGACTCGGCGGTGTCCAGCGCCTTGCCGACGGCGGCCTCGTCGGTGACGTCGGCCTGCACGAAACGGGCGCGTTCGCCGAGCTCCTGGACCGCCTCTTCGCCGCGTAGGTCGATCACCACCACCAGCGCGCCGGCGTCCAGCAGCCGCTTGGTGGTGGCCAGGCCCAGGCCCGAGGCGCCCCCGGTGACGACGGCGACGGCGTCTTTGATCTTCATGCGAGTCCCTTCCTTCACGAATCCAGCCAACCGGTTGGTTGGCGACTATACCCAGTCGGCGAGCACCGCTTGAACGTCGGGCAGCGGCGCGGCCGGCGGGCGGGGCACATCCGGAGTGGTCCGCGAGAACCGCGGTGCGGGCAACGGCTCCAGGCCGCCGTCCACCTCGTAGAACGTGTTCCGCTCGGTGATGTGCGGCTCGGTGTGCACCTCGCCGAACGCCAGGATCGGGGTCACGCAGGCGTCGGAATCGGCGAACACCTTGGCCCAGTGGTCGCGGTCGTGACCGGCGAACGCCGCCGTCAGCGCCGCGCGCAGCTCCGGCCAGCGGCTGACGTCGTTCTGCGCCGGCAGGTTCGCCGCGTCCAGGCCGAGCCCCGCCAGCATGGCCGCGTAGAACTGCGGCTCGATGGCGCCGACGGCGACGTAGCGTCCGTCGGCGCACTCGTAGGTGTCGTAGTAGGGCGCGCCGCCGTCGAGCATGTTGGTGCCGCGCACGTCCGACCACATGCCCAACCCCCGCATGGCCCACATCATCTGGATCAGCACGCTGGACCCGTCGACCATGGCGGCGTCGATCACCTGACCCTTGCCGGAGTTCTGCCGCTCCCACAGCGCGGACAGGATCCCGACCAACAGGAACATCGAGCCGCCGCCGAAGTCGCCGACCAGGTTCAGCGGTGGCACCGGGCGCTCGTCGGCCCGGCCGATGGCGTGCAGGATTCCGTTGAGCGAGATGTAGTTGATGTCGTGGCCCGCCTGCTGGCTGCGGGGGCCGGATTGTCCCCAGCCGGTCATCCGGGCGTAGATCAGCCGCTCGTTGACTTCGGCGCACTGCTCGGGGCCGAGCCCGAGCCGCTCGGTGACCCCGGGCCGGAAGCCCTCGATCAACACGTCGGCCTTGGCGACGAGCTGGAGCACGACGGCGCGTCCCTCGTCGGACTTGAGGTCGACGGTCACCACCCGCCGGTTGCGCAGCATGGCGTCCTTGGCAACACCGCCGGGACCAGTCGACGGCCGATCGATGCGCACCACGTCGGCGCCCAGATCCCCCAGGATCATCGCCGCATGCGGGCCCGGCCCGATCCCGGCCAACTCGACGACCCGAAGCCCCTTCAGCGGTCCAGCCACGATGCACCGACCTTTCGTCTGCTCTGACGCCCGTTGTAGTTGGCATCTTCGCAGCCGCGTTCGACCGGCGCGCAGCCCGGTCACTTAGGGTGAGCCCATGCCGCAATCCGCGATCGACACCCTGGCGCCCGTCGCAGGGCTTTCCGTCACGCTGTCCGACGGCGTGCTGTCGGTGACCATCGACCGGCCGGACAGCCTCAATTCCCTGACCGTGCCGGTGATTACCGGCATCGCCGACGCGATGGAGCGCGCGGCCACCGACCCGCAGGTGCGGGTCGTGCGCCTCGGCGGTGCGGGCCGCGGGTTCTGCTCCGGGGCCGGCATCAGCGCCGACGACGTGTCCGACAGCGCGGTCCCGCCGGACGAGATCGTCCTGGAGATCAACCGGCTGATCCGGGCGATCGCGGCCGTGCCGCACCCCGTCGTGGCCGCGGTTCAGGGACCGGCGGCGGGCGTCGGCGTTTCCCTGGCGCTCGCCTGCGACGTCGTATTGGCCTCGGAGAGCGCGTTTTTCATGCTCGCCTTCACCAAGATCGGCCTGATGCCGGACGGCGGGGCGTCGGCGCTGATCGCCGCCGCCGTCGGCCGCATCCGGGCGATGCAGATGGCGTTGCTGCCCGAACGCCTGCCGGCCACCGAGGCGCTGTCCTGGGGGCTGGTCAGCGCGGTCTACCCGGCCGACGAGTTCGAAGTCGAGGTGGACAAGGTGATCGCACGGTTGTTGGCGGGCCCCGCGGTGGCGTTCGGCAAGACGAAGCTCGCCATCAACGCGGCCACGCTCCCCCAGCTGGATCCGGCGCTGCAGCGCGAATACGACGGGCAGACCGTGCTGCTGCGCTCACACGACTTCGTTGAGGGCGCAACCGCTTTCCAGCAGCGCCGCACGCCGGACTTCACCGATCGCTGACCCCGTGGCGCTTACGGCTGGCCCAAGCCGGTAATCCTCCCCCGCGTCGGGTCCGAATAGTTGGCAGACGACGAACGGAGATGCCATGGCTGGACGGCTGCGCTGTCTCGTGACCGGGGCGACCGGCTACATCGGCGCCCGGCTGGCGCCCCGACTCCTGGACGAGGGTCATCAGGTGCGCGCGTTGGCTCGCGACCCGGCCAAGTTGGAAGCCGTGCCCTGGCGGCAACAGGCCGAGGTCGCGTGCGGCGATCTGGGTGACGTCGATTCCCTGGTCGCGGCGTTCGACGGAATCGACGTCGTCTACTACCTGGTCCACTCGATGGGTTCGTCGAAGGATTTCGCCGACGAGGAAGCCCGCGCGGTCGGCAACGTGGTGACGGCGGCGCGGCGCACCGGGGTGCGGCGCATCGTGTACCTGAGCGGGTTGCATCCCGAGGGCGGCAAGCTCTCGCCGCACCTCGAGTCGCGGGCGGCGGTCGGCGACGCGCTGATCGCCTCCGGCATCGAAACCGTCGTGCTGCAGGCCGGCGTCGTGGTCGGGTCGGGATCGGCGTCGTTCGAGATGATTCGGCACCTGACCGACCGGTTGCCGGTGATGACCACCCCGAAGTGGGTGCACAACAAGATTCAGCCGATCGCGGTGCGCGACGTGCTCTATTACCTGGTCGCCGCGGCGACGGCGCCGGTGCCGTCGTCGCGCACCTGGGACATCGGCGGACCCGACGTGCTCGAGTACGGCGACATGATGCGCGTCTACGCCGACGTGGCGGGCCTGGGGAAGCGCTATCTGATCGTGCTGCCGTTCCTGACGCCGACGATCGCCAGCCTGTGGGTGGGGACCGTGACACCGATCCCGCCGGGGCTGGCGCGGCCACTGATCGAATCGCTGGAGTGCGACGCGGTGATGCGCAACCATGACGTCGACGGCATCATCGAGCCGCCGCCCGACGGGCTGACCGGCTATCGCCGGTCCGTCGAACTGGCGCTCGAGCGGGCCGCGCGGGGCGTCCCGGAACCCTCGTGGTCGTCGTTGCGGTCCGAACCCGCCGAGCCGCTCCCCTGCGATCCCGACTGGGCGGGCGAGATCGTCTACACCGATGCGCGCACCGCCGAAACCGCTACCGAACCCGCCGACGTCTGGCGGGCGGCGGAGAACGCCGTGAATGCCCGGGCGGGCTGTTGGCGGGTCGAGGAGCGCGCGGCGGGCAAGCTGTTGCGGCTGCGCTCGACCAAGCGGGCGCCGGGACGGGAATGGCTCGAGATCGCGGTCACCGGCCACGACGGCCGCGGCAGCCGCTATACCCAACGGTCCATCTTTTTGCCGCGGGGCATCCCGGGGCGGATGTATTGGTTCTTCGCGCGGCCCGCGCACAACGCCGCGATGCGCAGGCTGGCCCGCGAGGTCGTCGGTTCGGCCGGGTAGCCGCCGTCAGACGCCGAACATCGGGGGCAGCGCGAGAACCATGATCAGCCCCCACACCAAGTGGGTGAGCACCGGCGCCAGTACGCCGCCGGTCGCCCGGCGCTCGTAGGCGCACACCGTCCCCAGGATGACGGCGGCGAACCCGAGCATCGGATTGCCGCTGGCCAGCGTCGCGATCGTGTAAAGGATCGTCGAAATCAAGACCGGGTGATACCGGCCGAGGGCCGTGTAGAGCGCGCCGCGAAAGAAGACTTCCTCGGCGACGCCGTTGACGAGCGTGATCGCCACGATCACCGGATACCAGCCGTGGTGGGCGTATTCCAGCACCCGGGTGATCAGCTCGGCCACGGGTGTGATCTCCCGGGCGATCAGCCCCCCGACCACGAACACCCCGCCCAGCAGCAGGCCGATGGCCGTCCCGGTGATGACCGGGCGCTGATTGCGGCCGCGCCAGCAGATGCCACCCAGATGCAGCGGGCCGGAGGCGAACCCGCCGGCGACCCACACCCCCGCCAGCGCCAACGTCAGCCAGTAGAAGCTGGAATCACCCGGATGGCGTCGCAACGAAAACCCGAGCACCACGGCACCGAGCACCACGGTGATGGCCACGATGACCCGCCGACGGCGCACGACGACGGGCGACTCATGATGCGGCACAGCGACTTTGCTGAGCGCCCGGCGGAGCTCGGTCAGCGTGCCGGTGGCGGACGGGGCGGTTGACTGGCTCATGCGGGACGCACCTTCGGGGTCAGGGCGATCAGGAGGTCAAGGCCGGTTCGAAGCGCTCCGGCCAGCGGTCCCGGGACCATGTTGACCAGCCGCAGAGCCGGCCGCACGACCGGCGGGGTGAGCCGCCGCGCAACATGGCGGATGCGCCGCGCGTCACCGCCGGCCCACACGGGGTCGGTGTTGGCCAGGTGATGAGGGTCGGCCAGGGCGTTGACCGGGGACGGGCGATGTGGCTGATCGGCCAAGGCTAGGGCAATCGCGTCCTCCACGCCGAGCAACCCACCGGGCGGGTCGGGCACCCGATCCCGAAGGTCGCTCTCGGACGCCACCATCGGATGGTCGAGCGACTCGACCAGATCGCCGGCCAGCCCCGGCGGCACCGGCAGCGCGACCCCGGTGACCAGCGACGCCAACCCGGTGTCGACCCTGCCGACCGGCAACCCGGCGTGCCACCGCCCGGAGATCCGCGCATACGTCTTGAGCAGTTCGCGGTAGGACGTGGTGTCCGGCCCGGCGATGTCGTACGCCCCCGGGACCAACAGGTCGGGATCGGCCGCGGCGACCAGGTAGTGCAGCACGTCGCGGATGGAGATCGGGTCTATCGGGTTGTCCATCCAGCGCGGGATGGGCAGGAGCGGGAATCGGTCGCCGACGTAGCGCATCATCTCGAACGAGGTGGAGCCGGCACCGATGATCATCGCGGCGCCCAGCCAGACCAGCTCCGGGCCGTCCGGGACCGTCAGGGCCTCGGCCACCTCGGCCCGGCTGGTCAGGTGCTCGGACAGCACCTCGTCGGCGGGCACGAATCCGCCCAGGTAGACGATGCGTCGCACCCCGGCGTCGCTGGCCGCGGCGGCCAGGTTGGCGGCCGCGGCCTGGTCGGCATCGCGGAAGCCGGGCTGCCCGATCGCGTGCACCAGGTAATACACCACGTCAACGGGACCCGCATCGGCGAAGGCCGCTCGGGTCGACTCGGGATCGGCGGCGTCGAGGGCCACCGGCGCGACGTCATCGAACCATCCGAACCGCCTGAGGCGCTCGGGGTTTCGGGTGGCGGCCACGACGTGATGCCGATCCGCCAGCAGCGCCGTGACCAGCCGCGATCCGACATAGCCGGTGGCACCGGTGACGAGGATCCGCATACCCTTCAACCTAGCCCGGCGACGATCAACGCAAACCTGGCGGGCACGGCCGCTCGCGAACGTAAGGCCACGGCGCTTTTCGGGCCGGATTTTCGCCACGCCGTTACGCTCGCGGATGTTGAACCCCCGCGGCGGCGGCACCGTAACCGGTATGAGACATCGCAAAAAGATAGTGGAGACATGTATTACCTGCTGATCCTGGTTGTCGGCGTCGAACGCATAGTCGAGCTGGTGGTTTCCCAGCGCAACGCGCGGTGGTCTTTTGCCCAGGGCGCCAAGGAGTTTGGGCAGGAACACTATCCGGTGATGGTGGTGCTGCATACGGCACTGCTGGTCGGCTGCGTCCTCGAGCCGTGGGCGCTGCACCGGCCGTTCATCGGGTGGCTGGGCTGGCCGATGCTGGCGGTGGTGGCACTCAGCCAGGGGTTGCGCTGGTGGTGCATCGCCACGCTGGGCCCGCGGTGGAACACCCGGGTCATCGTGCTGCCGCAGGCCCCGTTGGTGCGCGAGGGTCCCTATCGCTGGCTGCACCACCCGAACTATGTTGCAGTGGTGGCCGAGGGGTTGGCGCTGCCGTTGGTGCACACGGCGTGGCTGACCGCGGCCATTTTCACCCTCGCCAACGCCGCGTTGCTCAAGGTGCGACTGCAGGTCGAGAACTCCGCTCTGGGCTACACGTGAGCGACTTCGACACCGACCTGTTGATCGTCGGCGGCGGGCCGGGCGGCCTGGCCACGGCGTTACACGCTCGGCGCCACGGACTTTCGGTGATCGTCGCCGACCCGCGTGAGGGCCCGATCGACAAGGCGTGCGGTGAAGGCCTGATGCCCGGCGGGCTGGCCGAGCTGACGTCGCTGGGCGTCGACCCGGCCGGCATGCCCTTTCACGGAATCGCCTACGTCAGCGAACACCGCCGCGCCGAGGCGCGGTTTCGCGGCGGCCCGGGCCGGGGCGTGCGACGCACCACGCTGCACGCGGCGCTGGCCGCGCGCGCCAAAGAGCAAGACACCGAATGGCTTCGGGCGCGGGTGACCACCGTGCAACAGGACGCCCACGGGGTGACGGCCGCCGGCGTGCGCGCGAGATGGTTGGTGGCGGCCGACGGACTGCACTCACAGGTCAGGCGATCCGTGGGGATCACGGCGGCGGCCGGAACGCCGCGGCGCTACGGGGTGCGCTGGCACTTCCGGGTGCCGGCCTGGTCGGAGTTCGTCGAGGTTCATTGGTCGCGGTTGGGCGAGGCGTACGTGACGCCGGTGGAGCCCGATCTGGTGGGCGTGGCGATCCTGTCGCGCGGCCGGCCCGACCTCGACTGGTTCCCCGGCCTGGCCCGCCAGCTGGGCGGCGCCGCCCGCGGCGCCGCGCGCGGCTGCGGCCCGTTGCGGCAGGTGGTTTCCCGCCGGGTCGCGGGGCGCGTGCTGTTGGTGGGCGACGCGGCGGGCTACGAGGACGCGCTGACCGGTGAGGGCATCAGCCTGGCGGTCAAGCAAGCGGCCGCGGCCGTCGCCGCCATCGTCGACGAGACACCGTCGTCGTATGAGCTTGCGTGGCAACGGATTACCCGCAACTACCGTCTGCTCACCCGCGCACTGGTGCTGGCCAGCGCCCCGCCGATCACGCGCCGCGCGATCGTGCCGGCGTGCACGCTGTTGCCCGCGGCCTTCCAGCGCGGGGTGAACGTCCTGGCGACGTAGGCCTATGCCCTAGCGCGCCTTCCAGACCGGCTCACGCTTCTCTGCGAACGCCAGCGGGCCCTCCTTGGCGTCCTCCGACCTGATCAGGCTGCGCATCTCCTCCATGGTCCGCGCCCAGCCCGCCTCTTCGTCGGTGATGACACCGTCGTCGACCCCGTAGGCGATGCGCTTGCTGGCCTGCACCGACAGCGGCGCGTTCACCGTCACCCGCGCGGCCAGCGCCAGCGCGGCTTCCAGCACCGTGCCCTCCTTGACCACCTGGTTGATCAGGCCCCATTCGAGGGCGTCGGCGGCGGTGATCGGTTCGCCGGTCAACAGCAGCTCCATCGCCACCTTGCGCGGGAGCTGCTGCACGATCCGGAAGACGCCGCCGGCGGCGGCGATGAGTCCCCGCTTGACCTCCGGAAGCCCGAACCGGGCCCGCTCGTCGGCCACCACCAGGTCGCTGGCCAGCGCCAGCTCGGTGCCGCCGCCCAGTGCGGTTCCGTTGACCGCCGCGATCGTGGGTTTGTCGATGAAGTGGTGCACGTAGCCGGCAAAGCCCCACTCGGGATGGTCGGGGTGGTACAGGTTCTCCCGGCGGGAGATCGCCTTGAGGTCGGCCCCGGCGCAGAACGACTTGTCGCCCGCGCCGGTGATCACCACCGCCCGAACCTCGCGATCCCGTTGGGCTTCTTCCAGCGCGTCGCCGACGCCGATGCTGACGGCACCGTTGACCGCGTTGCGGGCTTCCGGCCGGTTGATGGTGATCACCATGACGTTGCCGCGGCGCTCGGTCAGCGCGCCGCGCGCCGCGGTGTCGACGTCCGTCACAACAATTCCACGATGGTGGCGTTGGCCTGGCCGCCACCCTCGCACATGGTCTGCAGGCCGTAACGAATTCCCTTGTCCCGCATGTGGTACAGCAGCGTCGTCATGATCCGGGCGCCCGAGCCGCCGAGCGGGTGCCCCAGCGCGATGGCGCCGCCGTTGGGGTTGAGCTTCTTCTCGTCGGCGCCGATGTCCTTCAGCCACGCCAGCGGCACCGGCGCGAACGCCTCGTTGACCTCGTAGGCGCCGATGTCGTCGATGGACAGGCCGGAGCGCTTGAGCACCTTCTGGGTGGCGGGGATCGGCGCGGTCAGCATGATGACCGGGTCGGCCCCGGCCAGCGTCGCGGTGTGCACCTTCGCGATCGGCTTCAGGCCAAGCTCCTTGGCCTTCTCGGCCGACATGAACAGGATCGCGGCCGAGCCATCGGAGATCTGCGAGGAGTTGCCGGCGTGGATCACGCCGTCTTCCTTGAACGCCGGCTTCAGCGACGCCATCTTCTCCATCGGGGTGCCGCGACGGATACCCTCGTCCTTGAGCACCACGTTGCCGTCCTGATCCTTGATGCCGACGATCTGGTCGTCAAACGCACCGGAATCCTGTGCGGCAGCCGCCTTTTCGTGTGAGCCCAGGGAGAACTCGTCCAGCGCGGTGCGGTCGAATCCCCACCGCTCGGCGATCATCTCGGCGCCGATGCCCTGGTTGGGGATCTGGCCCTCGTAGCGGTCCAGGAAGGTCTTGGGGTAGGGGCGCCCGCCGTTGGCCAGCGACGACCCCATCGGGGTGCGCGACATCGACTCCACCCCACCGGCGACGACGACGTCGTAGTGCCCGGCCACCACGCCGGCGGCCGCGAAGTGGATCGACTGCTGGCTCGAGCCGCACTGGCGGTCGACGGTCACACCGGGAACGGATTCCGGCCAGCCGGCGGCCAGCAGGGCGGTGCGGCCGATGTCGAGGGCCTGCTCGCCGGCCTGCATCACGCAGCCCCAGATCACGTCGTCGACAAGGCCGGGGTCGACGCCGGCCTTGTCGACGAGGCCGTTGAGCACCTGCGCGGACAAGTCGGCCGGGTGGACGCCGGACAACCCGCCGTTGCGCTTCCCGATCGGTGATCGCACTGCCTCGACGATGACGGCTTCAGCCATGGTGGTGTCTCCTTTGACGGGTCGAGCCTCATAAAGCTTTGCGTCGATTGTCAACCAAGGGGTTGGGAGGTCAGCGGCCGGGGTTGCTCTGGGGCGAACAGGCGGCGCGGGTCTGGGTTCGCGCACCGGTTCGGCCCTTCGCCGCCCGTCCGTCCGGCGCCGCGCCGAGCCGGAAATTTGCCCCACGGTGCAGCTGTTGGCCATAAAGCTGTTGTCGAATCGGACCGATCGCTAGTGGCTTTCGGGACTTGGGTCGCCCAGCCGACTTCGAATGACCGCCCACGGATCGGCGTACGTTCCCGGCCGGCCGTGGTATGCCGACCGCCGGGTCAGGATGGCGCGCACTATCGGTACGAATGGCCGCAACAGCTGGCGCTTCCAGCCTAGTTGTGCACGGATTTCAGCCAGGATGGCGGGCCACGAATAGTGTTGGAACGCAAGATATTCTTGGGCGGGGCCGGCGTCCATCCAGTCGGTGGCGAACCAGTTCAGGTCATTGTTGGGGTCGCCGGGTCGGCCGGGTGGCAGCGCGCCGCCCAATCCGACCGCCTCCGTCATGTCGTGACCGGCGTCGGAGTACCGCAGCAGATGTGAATCGTCGCCACCGATGAGCAAGATCTGGCCGGCGACGTCGGCCGTGGTCGCCGTGGCGAATGCTTTGGCCGCGTCACGCACGTCGACGGTATGGATACGGCCGTCCGCCGGTAACGCGCTTTCGAAGAAGACGACGTCCCAACTGCTCAGCATCGAGGTCAAACGAGTGCTGATCACCCCACCCAGGCGCAGGATCACCCACTCCAGGGAACACGAACGAACCAGTTCTTCGGCCTCCAATTTCGTTGCCCCGTAGATGTCGTTGGGGCATGTCGGTGAGTCCGCTCGCGCCCGGTCGGAATAACGATGCGGGTTTCGCGGGCCGAACACCGCGACGCTGGACGCGTGAACGAACCTTGGCGGTGTGGCCTGGGCCTGTGCGGCCGCCAGCAGCGAGCGGGTGATACCGACGTTGACCGCTCGGCCGAGCTGGGGATTCTTATAGATGGCGGGCGCGATCATGCCTACCAGATGGATGATCGCCGTCGGTGCTACGCTGCCGAGCAGCTCGTCAACCTGGGCCCGGTCGGTCAGGTCGGCCCAGCGAACTTCAACGCCGGCCGGTAGCTTCTTGGCCGCCTTGACATACGCGGGCGTCTCGAGATCGGTCGCGACGACCCGACGACCGTCTTCGGCCAACCGCCTGATCGTCGCGGTACCGACCAGGCCGAAGGCGCCAGTGACCAGCACAGTCTCCGAGGCGGTCGGCGAAGATTCCCTTTCGCCATCTCCGGGGGCCGCGGAACCAAATTCAGCCATGCAACGAATACGTTTTTGTCACAACGGATCCCGTTGTCGCCGCCGCCAGTTCGTCAGCGCAGATCGACGGTGCCCGAGTCCGGATATTCGCCACGGAATCGCCCAGCGATGTCCAAAGCGCTACCGGTGCGTCGTCGCACCGCTCGACGAACGGGTACTTGTAATCGGCCATCGCTTTCCTTTACGCATTACGTCCACTCGCCCCCGCGTCGTCTGGCCCCCGTGAGCGAGGCGGTACTGTCCGAACATTATCTATGCCACATAAATTTTAACTTGTCGACCAGATGAAGCAAGCCACCCCCCGTCGCTCTGCCCGACTGGGTGACGCCGCCGCGCGGCACGCGACGAACGATCGAAGAGCTCGCCGATCCAAGGCTGGCGGACACGTGCCCCGAGTCCTGTCTCCTCACCATCGACCGCGGACGGGCGTGCGGTTGACGCGCTTATCGTGCAACCAGCGCGAGGATAATTTCTTCTTGGGCCAACCCGACCAGGAATCCCAGCGCCGCGCCGACGACGATGATGATCCACTCGTCGTCCTTGAATATGGGGCGTAGGAGATTCTCGAACTGCTGCGCATCCATCTGGCTCATCTTCTCGACCATGATTTCTTCCAGATTGATCCGCTCGGCAAAGTATTTCTCGGCATAGCCTATGTTTTCCGGCAGTTTCTTGATGACGATGTCGGCGATCTGCTGCTTCATCTCCCGATATTTGCGGCCGCCGACAGCACTGATGATGCGGGCCGCGAAACCCATTTGCTTGTCAATGGTTTGGTGGATTTCGGTTTGGATCGCGTCGAAAAACCTGTCCGACATCGGACCGGTCAGCAGGCTTTCCAGGATGGCCTGTGCGGTGAAGATTTCCCGGGCCATCAACTCCGAGTAGTTGCGAATGACCTCGTCGCGGCTGGCCTGGAATACGCCCTGCCACTTGAAACCGGGAAACACTGTCCGCCGTTCGATCGGCCGGAAGATCATCTGTAGGGCTAAGTAGTCGGTAAGGCCGCCGGTGAGCAGACCGAACGCGGGCAACGTCCACGACCATCCGGTCAAGCCGAAAGAGATCGCCTGGATCAGGCCGATGATGAATCCGAATATGAGTCCGGCTTTGACGAAGAACTTGAACGCCGTTCCGCCCATGTCCTCGAATACCTTAACGAGCCTTGCCTTATCGGTGACCATCTTGGTGACGACCATGTGCTTGACGTCGAAAAACTGATCGAGTTGATCCTTGAACTGATCAAACATTTCGCGCGAGGCCGCCGGCATGCGTGCTTCCACACCGATGACGATCAAATCCTTGACCTGGTCGGGAGTCGCCCGCCACAGCTGAGGTTGGAAAGACATCATTATCGCGTCGACAATCTCGGTTGTGGCGGCCCGCAGCGGTTCTCCGAGTTCTTTGACGAGCTCGTCGGGATCCAACTGGTCAAAGAGCTCCTGGGGTTCGATGATGTCGGACATCATCGTATCGACCATTGTGGCGGCCACCTTGGGCGCCATTCGTGGAATCTGTCCCTGCCAGCCGAGAAACGGCCTTATGCCCTTGAACTCCAACGGATAGAACATCATTTTGAGGGCGAGGATCTTCGTCGCCCAACCGATCAATGCCGCGCCGAGCGGTATTGAAATGTAAACCCATGCGGGGTGAACGAAGATGTTGCCCAGGTCGACGTCGATGTCGATTTTCACTTCGCCGCTTCCCATACTTCCCGGCCCAGTGCGGTGATGCTCACTGTGCGCCTCGTTACCTTTGCGCCGCGCATACCGCGGCGCGCTTTGACTTGAGCCAGGTTCACCGCGTCATCGGCAAGCAGCACCTCGTAGTCGTTCGCCATGGTGCTGGGCCCTTCCGGTCCGATCGCGACCAAGCCCGCCTGCAACATCCGGGTCAGGTAGAGCGGCGTATAGGAGGGCAGCGATACACCCGCAACGCGACCGACAGACGATGCGTTGGCCAATACCGTGACGTTGCTCCCGGTAGTAGTTGGTTCGGCCACGTGGACCACCGGGTAGGCGGAACCATCCGAAACCGCAGCCAGAATGCGCGCCTCATCGGGAACGAGTGCCTGAAGCAACGCGCTGTAGAGCTCATTTCGGTTGTCATCGGCCGAGTAGAACAGCGCTCGTTCGAGCAACGATCCAAGGACCGTCGCCGGTAGCGGCGGTGCGTGCTTTTCGCCCTCTGAGTGCCGGGAGCCCGACGAGTCAGGCGCGTCGAGCTGCTCGAGGTGTTGCCGGATCGCTTTGACCACATGGCGTTCGATCTCGAACAGTGCCGGCACCACACCGCCGACCACGACTGCTTCGGCCATCTTGAAGCTCCCGCGCATCAAGTTTGCCAGGTAGTTCGTGGTCATCGTTCACCATCGGATCGTGCTCGGGCCACCATGACGTTGGCGATCGCGCGGCTCGATGAAGGACGTTTTCCTTCCAAGTTCTTGGGGCCGAAATGGGCCGTTCTGCCGTCGCGAGGGGCGGGTGAAGCCGGCATCGCCGCAACTGTCTCGAATCCGGCCCGGCCACCCGAAGGAGCAAGTCGCATCGTGGCGACTCCCAGCCGAGCAACAATTCTCTTCACACATTAGACAATAGGCTCGCCGCCCTGCATCGCGCAGGCAATAGGCGGGCCTCCTCCAGGCCATCGCCTCTTTTCTGGGAGTCAAGGACCAGCGTCGAGCCGGGGGCGCCCATCGATCAAGTTCAGCGGCCAGACGCGTTTCGCGTCGAGATTGCCGCCACGGTCGCGGTTGAGCCCAAACCCGCAGCCGTGACGGCAATCTCGACGAGCCGGCCCCTTACACCGCGGGGTAGGCCACCGATTTGATCTCGGTGTACTGGTCGAACCCGGCGACACCATTTTGGCGGCCCACCCCGCTGTACTTGTAGCCGCCGAAGGGGGTGTCGGCGCCGTACGGCGCGCCGCCGTTGACGCCCATGAAGCCGGCCCGGATTCGGCGCGCCACCGCTAGCGAACGCTCCAGCGAGCTAGACATCACGTTGCCCGCCAGGCCGTACTTGCTCTCGTTGGCGATCCGGATCGCGTCCTCCTCGTCGTCGAACGGGATGACGGCCAGCACCGGCCCGAAGATCTCCTCCTGGGCGATCGTCATGGAGTTGTTGACGTCGGTGAAAAGCGTTGGCCTGACATAGAATCCCTTGTCGAAGCCGGTGGGCGCGTCGGGCCCGCCGACCAGCGCCGTGGCGCCCTCCTCGACACCCTTGCGGATGTAGCCCATCACGCGTTTCCGCTGCACCTCCGAAATCACCGGCCCGCACAGGGTTCCCGGGTCCTGCGGGTCGCCGCACGTCACGTTCTCGTAGATGTTCTTGAGGATCTCCACGCCCTCGTCGTAGCGGGACCGCGGCAACAGCAGCCGGGTGGGGTTGGCGCAACCCTGGCCCGCGTGCATGCACGGCGCGATGCCGACCATGCAAGCCGTCGCGAAGTCGGCGTCCTCCAGCACGATGGTGGCCGACTTGCCGCCCAGTTCCAGGAACAGCCGCTTCATGGTGGCGGCGCCCTTTTCCATGATCCGCTGCCCGACCACCGTCGACCCGGTGAACGAGATCAGGTCGACCTTGGGTGAGAGCGTAAGTTCCTCGCCCACAAAGTGATCCGACGCGGTCACCACGTTCACCACACCGGCGGGGATGTCGGTCTTCTCGGCGATCAGCCGGCCCAGCCGGGTCGCGTTGAACGGGGTGTTGGGTGCCGGCTTGAGCACCACGGTGTTGCCGGTGCCCAGCGCCTGGCCGAGCTTGTTGAGGGTGACCTCGAACGGGAAGTTCCACGGCACGATCGCCCCGACGACGCCCACCGGCTCGCGCCACACCTTGCGGGTGGTCAGCGTGCCGGTCAGGCTGATCACCTTGTCACCCAGGTCGGTCTCCCAGGCGTACTCGTCGATCAGCCGGGCGGGATACTTCAGCCCGTCCTCCAGCGGGGCGTCCAGCTGGGGCCCGAAGGTGATGGCCCGGGGCGAGCCCACCTCGAGGATCAGCTCCTCGCGCAGCTCGTCCTTCTCCGACTCGATCGCCTCGTGCAGCTGCAACAGGCAGCGCTTGCGCAGTTCGCGGTTGGTCGACCAGTCGCTCTCGTCGAAGGCGCGCCGGGCGGCGTCGATCGCCCGGTGCATGTCCTCCTTGGACGCGTCGGCGACCTCCCCGAGCGGCTCCTCGGTCGCCGGGTTGATGTTGGTGAAGGTGCCGGCTTGCCCATCGACGAGCTGGCCGTCGATCATCATCTTCGGCTCGAACCGCACCTTTACAGCCTCGGTCATGTTTGTCACTCTCTTCTGAGTCGTTGAGGGGCTACAGAGAGCCTTACCGGAAACTAGCCGATTGGCAAGGGACAACCCTTACGGGCCTGGTCATTGGGGGTCGAACAGCACCGGCACCGAGGTCGGCGAACGAAAAACCTGCCCGCGGATGTGCGGGTCGTCCGCGTCGGGGTCGAGCCGCAGGTTCGGCAGGCGGTCGAGCAAAAGGTTGACGGCGGTGCGCATTTCCAGCCGCGCCAGGTGCATGCCGAGACAGACGTGCACGCCATGCCCCCAACCCAGGTGGGCCCTGGTCTGCCGAAAGATGTCGAACGTGTCCGGATCGGGGTAACGGTCTTCCTGCCGGTTGGCGGAGCCCAGCATCGGCATCACCGTCGAGCCTTCCGGTATCGGCACCCCGCCGAGTTCGGTGTCGCGGGTCGCCACCCGGGTGATGGTCAGCAGCGGCGGTTCCCAGCGCACCCCCTCCTCGATCGCCTGCGGCAGCAGCGACCGGTCCGCACGGATGGCTTCCAGCTGGGCGGGATTCGACAGCAGCGCGAGCAGCAGGCTGCCCAGCGACCGGTACGTCGTCTCGACCCCGGCGGGCAGCAGCAGCCGCAAAAACGAGTAGATCTCCTCGTCCTCGAGCTTCTCCCCGTCGATCTCGGCCTGGGCCAGCGCGCTGATCAGGTCATCCTTGGGCTCGGCCCGTCGGGCCTGCAGGATCGGTGCGAAGTACTCGCAGAGCGCAGCCGAGGCGGCGAGGCCGCGTTCGGGGTTCAGGATCCAGCTGAGCAAGGAGATCGACCACCGCTGGAACTGGGGATAGTCCTCCACCGGCAAGCCCAGCAGGCCCGCGATGATCTGACTGGGGTAGTCGAAGGTGAATTCCTTGACCAGGTCGGCCTTGCCGTTCGCCGCGAACTTGTCGATCAGGCGGTTGCCCACCCGTCCGACGAGCTCGTCTTCCCAGCGCGTCAACGCCTTCTGCGAGAACGCCTTTGACACCAGTGACCGCAGCCGGCCGTGCACCGGTTCGTCCATGCCGAGCATGACGCGCTCCCCCAGCACCGGCCCGAACGCGGCGATGACGGCCGCCGACGAGAACGTCTGGTTATCGCGCAGCATCTGCTGGGCTTCCTCGTGGCGGTAGACGATGAAGACCGGCTTGGATTCCTCGTGCGGCATCCCGGAGACGTCCAGGCGCTGGATGGGCTCCTCGCGGCGCAGCCGCGCCAGTTCCGTGTACGGGTCGCGCACGTCGCCGGAGACCGCGTCGTCGAAGGCGCCGAAGTCCTCCAGATCGTCGAAAAGCTGTTCCACTATTTCCCCTCGTTTCCGTCGCGGCGCTTCGCCACCAGCCCAGCCAGGCGTTGCAGCACCGGCTGCGGCAAAACACGCGCCGCGATTACCATCGCCCGTTGGGCGGCCGTCAACGGCCACGCCCCACCCCGCATCGAGCCCTGCCTCGGTATCCCGAGCGCCAACCGCGACATGTGGTGCATGCCGGAAGCCGGCAGGATCCTGTTGGCTACCAACAGCATCGACGCGTCCGGCCCGACGCCGCGGCGGCGGAAAGCCCCCTGGTCCTGCAGCGCTTTGAGCAGGCCGTCAGTGAACCGCTCGGGCGGCCGGGCCAATCTCATCGCGGCCCTTCCCCGGCTGTTCATGGTGTTGTGCAGCCGGGCGTACGGACCGCCGAAGTCGCGATTGTCGGTGGTTCCCGCGTCGGTGATGATCTCGGTGTCGTACATGCCGGCGACCAAGACGGTGACACCCAGACCGAAGGGCGCGATCTCGCCCGCCATCGACTCCCCCCAGCGCTCCAGGGCGCCCTTGGCCGACGAGTACGGCGCGGTGGCCGGCTGTCCGCGCACTCCTGCGGCGCTGGACACCAGGACGATCCGCCCCTGGCCGGCCGCCCGCATCGAGGGCAGCAGGGCCTGGGTGAACGCGACGGGCCCAAGCACACTGGTGGCAAACATGTTCTGCCACAGGACCATGTCGGTCTCCTCGACCATCCCGGCCGCGGAGATCCCGGCGTTGTGCACCAGCCCGTAGGGCGCCCCGACGGCCTCGTCGATGGCCTTGGCCGCCGCGGCGATCGACGCGGGGTCGAGCAGGTCGAGCTGCACGCCAATCAGCAGGTCGTCGCCTTCGCCGGCGCCCGTCGCTTGTCTTAGCAGCGGCATCCCACGGTCGGGCGTCCGCATCGCCGCGACCACCCGCCACCCTTCGCGGTACAGGCGCACCGCGGACGCGAACCCCAGACCCCGGGACGCGCCGGTGATGACGACGGTGCGCGGCTCAGCCATGCGGGCTCGGGGTTGCGCAGGCGCCCACGCCCGGCGGTGGCGGGTCGACATGAGGCCGCCCCTTGGGCTCGCCGCTTGCCCAGGTCGACCAGATGCCTACGGAGTAAGGGCCCTGCGCGCCAGCTTGCTGGTAATAGCCTTGCGGGTCATACACTTTCGCCTCTGGATAGGGCCACGGGCACGCGACGGAGGTCGCCGCGTGGCTGACCTTGATGACCCAGAACCACGCCCCGTAAGCGAAGTAGGACACGTTGATGATGGCGAACATCACCAGGAACGTGCCGAGCACCGGACGGGTCGGGAAGATCCGGGCCTTCGCGGCCAGCTTCTCGCCCACCGATTTACCGGTGTCGTCGCGGTAGCACAGTATCGCCGCCGGAACCATCACGAACGTCACCGAGAACGACTCCCAGATCAGCGGGAACTGGAAGGTCGTCCCGGTGAACACCGAGCCCCACGGAATCACCTGCGAGTAGATGTACATGCCCATGTGGACGAGCTGGATTTCCAACCAGGCGTCGAAGACGAAGCCGATCGCACAGGTCAGCACGCCCAGGCTGACCAACGGGTGCCGCGACACGAACGCCGTCGGCCCGTACTTGGCCTGCAGTTTGCGCAGAATCCAGACGGCCGGGAAGTACGGTCCGAAATAGAAGGTGACGTAACCGAATACGACGAACGGCTCGACGGTCGGCGACAGCGAGACCAGCGGCCAGGACTCCGGCCAGTGAATGAGATCGGGGTTGTACACCGCGAACGGGGACCAGTTCATGATCGGGTCCTGCCACACGATCAGCGTGGTGCACAGGAACATCAGCATCACCGGGCTGCCCGGGTTGCGCCGCCAACCCCGGATGAAGACCACGAGCAGGACGAGCAGCATGATGACGGTCGAGATGTGCAGGAAGGTGATGTAGTCCAGCCCGAAGATGAACCTCACCGGACGGGGCCGCCCCCGCACGTTCGGGTTGGCGACGCGCGGGTCCAGGGCGACGCGACAGTTCGCGATGAAAAAGAGCGCGAATGCGGCGAGCGCGACCGCCGCGATCCAGCCGCCCCAGCTTTGCTTCTCGGGACCTCGCCGGGGTGCCGGATCGTGTTGTGCGACAAGCGGTGCGGATTGATCAGTGCTCATGTCTTTGTCCGCCTCACTCCCCGAAGCGATCGACCAGGTGCGAATTGGTGCCGTCGGCGTCCAGGGTCCGGGCCACCAGGTAGCCTGCGCCCATCCACGCGCGGCGCGTCCACTTCCCGAAGGAAACGCGCGTGCCGGGCGCGCCCGAAGCGGCGGGCATCATCTTGACCCGCTCCAGCGCCTCTTTGACGCCGCGGGGGCTGAGCGGGTGGGCATCGGAAAACGCGCGGACGAGGGTGGCGGCAACGTCATGGTTGACCACCGACACGCAATACTCGGGCCGGCTGCCGTCGTACTTCTGCGCGTAACGGTCGAGGAAGTCCTGGCCGAGCCGGTTCTCCTCGTCGTACTGGTCGACCCCGACCCAGCCCATGAATGCGTTCCACATGATCGGGTTCACCCAGGCGTTCTGGAATGCGGTGGTGGCGAAACGCGGCGGATCCCAATCCACGGCCTGTAGAGCGGGATTGATGAAGACGATGCCGAAGCCAAACCCCAGATGCACGACCGCCTCGGACTTGGCATCGTGCAGCGTGCGGACGGCGTCGTTGATGTCATGCGCGGTCTGGGCGATCGCCGCCTCCGCGACGATGCGAATGCCCTTGCGGCGGCATGCGGTTCGCAGGTTCTTCAGATAACTCTCGCCGATCAGGTTCTGCTCCACGAGAACACCGATTTCGGAGAGTCCGCGTTTGGCGACGAGGTCGGCGATGAAGATCGGCTCGTCGGTCATCGACCCCTGCGGGAACGCGAAGGTCCATTCGCCCAGCCAGTCGTCGGTGCCGGTGACGCTGATCGCCGGCACCTTGAACCGCTCCTCGATCGCCTCGCGGGTCGGCACGCAGTTGTCGGTGATGTGCGGCCCGAAGACCACCAGGCAGCCCTCGTCGACGAGTTCCCGGAATGCGTCGATCACGGCCTTGACCGAACCTTTGGGCAGGCCCTCCACTTCGCGGTAGATCATCTGCACGGGGCGATCGATCAGGCCCTGTTCAAGAGCTTCTTCGAAGATGAGGTCGAAGCACCGCGTGAAACTCGCCATCAGTTCCTCGGGGAATCCCGGCGGCAGGGTGAAGTCCATCAGGTAGCCGACCTTGATCGGCTCGGCGCTGCTCTCGTAGGACATCCGACCTCCCGAACTTCACGCGCGCCGATTGATGTAACCAAATATTTGTTCAGACCCTAGCTGCGGCGGTTTAGAGCGTCAATCATTCGCCCGCTCGCCCAGATAGATCTCGATCATCTCGCCCAGCGCCCTGCCCACCGCGACGTCGTCGGTGAGCGGTCCCGCGATCGCGGCACGGGCTGCCTCCCGCATGGTGAGTCCTTCTGCCACCAGCCTGCCCGCGGCGATCAGCACGCGGGTCGAAGCGACCTCGCGCAGGCCGCCGGTTTCCAACCGGCGGATGGCCTGCCCCAAGCGCACCAGCTCCGCTGCGGTGGCGTCGTCCACACCGGCCTCGTGTGCGACGATGCCCTCTTCGACATCGGCTGCGGGGAAATCGAATTCGATGGCGACCATCCGCTGGCGAGTGGAATCCTTGAGGTCTTTGAGCACGCTCTGGTAACCGGGGTTGTAGGACACCACCAGGCCGAACCCGGGCGCCGCGTCCAGCGTGATGCCGAGACGCTCGATCGGCAACTGCCTCCGGTGATCCGCGAGTGGATGCAAGACCACGGTGGTGTCCTGCCGGGCCTCCACCACCTCGTCGAGGTAGCAGATCGCGCCTACGCGCACCGCCCGCGTCAGCGGGCCGTCCACCCACACGGTTTCATCGCCCTGCAGCAGGTACCGGCCGACCAGGTCGGCCGTGGTCAGGTCGTCATGGCAGGCGACGGTGATGAGTGGCCGGCCGAGATCATGGGCCATCGCCTCGACGAAACGCGTCTTGCCACAGCCCGTGGGCCCCTTCAAGACGAGGGCCAGACCCTGGCGGTACGCCGCCTCGAAGATGGCTTCCTCACCGCCGATCGCCTTGTAGTACGGGCGCGACCCGTCGGCCTCGGGCATCGCGCCGTTGCGGTGCACCAGCCCGGACTCGTTGGCCATAGCGTCCCCTCTGCTAACCCACGGTGAATGGAGCCTATCGTGGAACAGATATTTGTTTCAAGTCGACTGACGAGCGCGTTTGTGTTCGAGGGTCGATCTCCATGCCGTGTCATGACACTCGGCGCCGAACCTCGGCCGAACGCAGCGCGGACCGGAACAGCAGGCCGATCACGCCCGCGAGTTGGTCCGGGCGCGCGATCGTCGCGTGCGCGGCGCTACCGAACACCCGCCGCAGCGACTGCACGTCGGTGCCCGCGCCGATGGTCAGGCAGACGCAGCCGGTGCCGCGGCGACGGGCCTCGGTCAAGGCGCGCCGCGCATCGGCGGCGCCGTAGGCCCGCTCGTAGCCGTGGTCGTAGGCCAGTCCGTCGGAGAGCACCACCAGCAGCCGACGCGACGTACCGCCGCGCGCCTCCAGCACCGCCGACCCGTGCCGGATGGCCGCGCCCAGGCGCGAATACGCGCCCGGCTCAAGGCTATTGAGCCGCCGCATGACCCTGGCGTCGAGGTGGTCGTCGAATCGCTTGACCGGCACCATGTTCACCGCGCGCCGGCCCTGCGAGTAGTAGGCGTAGAGCGCCACCCGGTCCCCCAAGTCATGCAGCGCGACCGTGAGGTTGGCGACCGCCGTGCGCTGGTGCTCGTGCACCGTGCGCCCGACCGTGCCGGGCTCCGCGGCCGAGCCCGACACATCGAGCAGCAGTAGCGCCGACAGGTCCCGCCGGCGCCGCAGGCTGTCGAGGTACACCGCCTCGTCGGGCACCGACCCCGCCAGCACTTCGACGCGGGCCTCGACCGCCGCGTCGATGTCGATGTCGTCGCCCTGCGGCTGCCGGTGGCGGCGGAGCAGGCCCATCCCGAGCCGTGACAGCGGGCGCCGCACACTGATCGCCGCTTCGATCGCGTGCATCGCCTCCGGTTTGATCTCGGCCTCGACCTCGCGCACGGTGCACCACGCCGGCCGGTACACCCTGCGTCCGGCGTCCCATTCCGGATACGTGACGCCGTCGGTGGACGCCGGCCGGTCCTGGCCCTCCCCGCTCGGCGCGGTGGCCAGCGACGCCACCGCCTGCGACCCGCGGTTGGCGGAGCTGGTTCGGTGCGTCGGGGTGTCCGCGCCGGGCCGCCCCCCGCGGCTGCCGGTCTTGCGCGCCGACGAGAGCATCTTCTTGAGCCACCTGCCGATGAGACCGCCGCTACCCACCGGGCTGGTGAACAGGTCGGGATCGTCGGAATCGTCGGTCTCGCGATCGTCCAGCTGCTCCAGATGCGCCGCATCCCGGTTCCTCGGGACATGTTCGGCACTCTCCCCGTCCCGGTGTTCGACCGCCCGGGCGGACGCGGCCAGCACCTTCGCGGGACGGATGACGCCGAATTCCGGTGCGGGATCGTCGATCGGCACCCGCCGGTGGGCAATCCGCAGCGACGCGGCGGGCGAGTCGCTGCGCCCCGCGGTGTCGCGGTCACCAAGGGACGCCAGAACGCCCGGCAGCAATCCGGCGTTGGCGGCGAGCGCGCGGTGCCCTTCCACCGCCAGGTAGCGCTGCGCCACCCGGGGCCGGCGCAGCAGGCGGCGCATCACGTCCGGATCCAGGCTGCCGGCCGCGATCATCGACGCCTGCACGGCAACGGCTTCGAGCTGCCGGCGCTGGCTCGCGCCCGCATCGATGTGAATGGTCTGGCCGTCGGTCCATGGTGGTTCGCCCGGACGCAGTTGGACGACGGCCACGGCTCGGCCCGCCAGAGCGGACGCGAGCATGCCGAGGCCCGGCAACCGGTCACCACGAACGTCGGTGGACACGTTCATCCTCCGAACCGCCTGGACTCCGTTGACCAAATATCTGTTCCACCGTAAAGTTCCGTGCCACCGCAGTCAATCAGGGCAAGGAGCCGTCGGTGCGTTCGGGCGCCTGGACGCGGTGATGAGCAACGTCGGCACCTTCGGCTGACGCTGCGCGCCGCCGCCGTTGTTGACCGGCTATCCGCTCAACCGTAAAGTCCGGCTAGGTCGCAAATTCACCAGGGAAACAAGGAAAAGTGGACTTTTCATACCCGGCGGAAGTTGAGCGGTTCCGCGTCGAGCTGCGCGACTGGCTATCGAAGAACCTGACCGACGAGCTGGTGGCCGCCCGCCGGCCCGCCGGACGCGATGACGCCGCCTTCGAGATGCTGCGCGCCTGGAGCGCCACGATGTCCGACGCGGGCTGGGCCGCGGTTTCGTGGCCTCGCGAGTACGGCGGCCGCGGAGCGACGGTTCTCGAGCAACTCGTCTACACCGAGGAAACCACGCGGGCCCGAGCCCCGATGCCGCTCAACGTCATTGGGCTGAACAACATCGCACCGGCGATCATGCAATACGGGACCGAGTCGCAGAAGCTCACGCTGCTCCCCCGCATGATGCGCGCCGATGACATCTGGTGCCAGGGGATGTCGGAACCCGAGGCGGGGTCCGATCTGGCCGCATTGCGTACCCGCGCGGTGCGCGACGGGGACGACTTCGTCGTCAACGGCCAGAAGATCTGGACGTCGCTGGGGCATCGGGCGGACTGGTGTCAGCTCTACGTGCGCACCGACCCCGAAGCGCCCAAGCACAAGGGCATCTCCTGCCTGATCGTCGACATGAGATTGCCGGGCATCGAGGCACGTCCGCTAGTGACGCTCAACGGCGACGCCGATTTCGCCGAGGTTTTCTTTCGTGACGTGCGCGTGCCGGCGGACGCATTGCTCGGTCCGCCGAACGCGGGCTGGCAGGTGGCCACCACCACGCTCAGCCATGAGCGGGCCGGGGCCGCCCGGCTCTACGCCGAAATGCAGGTGCGGCTCGAAGAATTGACCGACGACATCGCCGCGCACACCGCTGCGCTCGAAGACTCCGTGACGCTGCGGCGCCTTGGCGAAATCGCGCTGCGCATCAAGTATCTGGAAATCCTGTGCCAGCGGTCGATCTCGGCCACGCTGCATGGCGGTGACGCCCTCGGATCGGCCAGCCTCGCCAAGACCGTGTGGGGTGAGATCGGCCAGGACATGGCCGCGCTCGGCTTCGACGTGCTGGGCACGACCGAAGCCGGCGCGCCGTGGGCAAACTACCGACTGACGTCGCGCTCGCTGACCATCGCGGGGGGTACCAGCCAGATCAACAAGAACATCACCGCCCAGCGGGTGCTCGGGTTGCCACGCAGATGAACCTCGAACTCACCGACGAGCAGGTCGCACTACGCGACACCACCCGACGCTATCTCGCCGAAAAGGCCTCCATCCCTGACCATGTGCGCCCGTTGCTCGACGACCCGGCCGGCATCACCGAACCCGTGTGGCGCGGCCTGGCCGCACTCGGGACCACCGGCCTGTTGGTGCCAGAGGCCTACGGCGGCGCGGGCATGACGATCGTCGAGGCCGGAATCGTGGCCGAAGAGCTCGGTGCCGCCCTGCATCCGGGGCCGTGGTTGTCGACCGCGGTCGCCGCCGCCCGGACGCTGACTCGGCTCGGTCGTACCGACGCGGCGGCCGAGCTGTTGAGCGGGATTGCCGACGGCACCACGATCGCCACCGTCAGCTTCCTCGGTGCCGAAACCGCTTCGGTTGCCGCGAGCCGGCAAGGCAGCGACACCGTCGTACGGGGCGAGCTCGCCGCCGTCCCGGACGCCGCCGCCGCGGACGTGGTGTTGACACTCGCCGAGAACGACGGCGATCAAGTGCTTTTCGCGGTGCGGACAGACTCGCCGGGTGTTTCGGTCGCGCCTGAGCGTGGTATCGACCAGACCCGCAAGCAATTCCGCGTCACGTTCGACGCAGCACCCGCGCAACGACTGGCCGCGGCGTCTCCGAAGGATATCGCGGCGGTGGTCGACGACGTGCTGATCGCGACCGCCGCCGACGCACTCGGCGCCGCGCGAGCCATTATGGATAGCGCCATCGAATACGCCAAAACCAGAACGCAATTCGGCCAGCCGATCGGTTCGTTCCAGGCCGTCCAGCATCTGTGCGTCGACATGTTCGAGACCGTCGAGCTGGCCCGCAGCGGTGTCATCCACGCGCTCTGGGCCGCCGACAACGCCGAGCCTGACGAGCGACACCTGGCCGCGCTGCGTGCGAAGGCGTTCGCTGGGCGACTGGCCACTGTGGGTGACACGGCCATCCAGGTGTTCGGCGGGATCGGCTACACCTGGGAGCACGACGCGCACCTCTACCTGAAGCGACTGCTGAGCTGGAGCGCGTTCCTGGCTGGGCCCGATCGATACCTCACCGAACTGGGTGCGCGCCTTGCGAAGAGGGGTCGGCCGTGATGAATATCGAGTACCGCTCAGCGCCACCCGCTCGGCGTGCAGGACGCTCGACGTGGACGCAGCCGGTGGGCCGGCTGCGCGCTGCGCACACGTTCCGGCCCGCCCGTCGACGGCCGGTTAGCGAGGTGGTCGCTCGCGACAGTTGGGACGGCCCGGCGCTTTAGAATGGATCCGGCACCGCCGTTATGCAGCGCATTTGTTGCGCCGGGTCTGATAGCCTTTACCAAAGATTTGGTTCAGTGAGAGGGACGAATGCGAATGGATGCCCGTCCGCAGTCGTCCGGATGCGCGCACCGCTGATCATGCCGAAGGCGGAATCATTGCGAGCCGGCGCCACGGCCGATTTGGGCACGCGCCGCACCGAAATCCTGACCACCGCGGCCTCGTTGATCGCGCAGTCGGGATTGCGGACCTCCCTGCAGGAGATCGCCGACGCGGCGGGCATTCTTCCGGGCAGCCTCTATCACCATTTCGAATCCAAAGAGGCGATCCTCATCGAGTTGATCCACCGCTATCAGGAGGATCTGGACCGGATCGGGCAAGCCGCGCAAGCGAAGTTGGACAAACCCGACCCGCGCCCGGTTCCCGAGCAGATCGTCGAGCTGGGCTCGGCCATCGCCAACTGCGCCGTGCGACATCGCGCCGCACTGCAGATGTCGTTCTACGAGGGGCCGAGCACGGACCCCGAGTTGATGAAGCTGACCCGGCAGCGGCCGGTGGCGATTCAGGAGGCGACGCTGCAGACGCTGCGCGCCGGCAGGTGGAGCGGCTACATCAAACCCGATATCGATCTGCCCACGTTGGCCGATCGCATCTGCCAAACCATGTTGCAGGTCGGCCTCGACGTGATGCGGCACAAGTCCCCCGCCGACCAGGTGGCCGCGCTTCTTTGCCGAATCATGTTGCAAGGGTTGGCAACCCGGCCCCCAACCGACTCGGCGCTGGATGGGTCCAACGCCTTCGCCGCCGCCAGGGACGTCATCGACGCCTGGTCGGACGACAGCGAGGCCGACCCCAGCGATAAGGCGGCGCATGTCCGAGCGGTGGCGCGAGCGGAATTCGGCCGCAAGGGGTACGAGGCCACCACCGTCAGGGACATCGCCTCCGCGGCCGGGCTCGGCACCGGAACCGTCTATCGGGTGATCGGGTCGAAGGACGAGCTGCTCGCGTCGATCATGGAATCGTTCGGCCGGAAGGTCGAGGCGGGCTGGGTCAGCGTGCTGCGCTCGGAGTCCACGCCCATCGAGAAGCTGGACGCGCTGAGCTGGGTCAACGTCAATGCCCTGGATCGGTTCTCCGACGAATTCCGCATCCAACTCGCCTGGATGCGTCAATCTCCGCCGGACACTCCCAACCCGGGATGGCTATATGCAACCCGACTTCGGCAAATGAAAACGCTTCTGTCCGAAGGCGTCCGATCGGGGGAGATCAGGGTGGACGCGGCGTCCACCGCGATGCTGGCACGCTGCGTCATCGGCCTGCAGTGGATACCGGAGAACATCCTGGCCGATATCGGCAAGCACGCCGCGCTGGTGCACGTCCGCGACACGGTTCTGCGTGGCGTCGCGGTTCGCGCCGGGTAGGTATTGAACCAAAAAACTGTTACCCATACAGTTGGGCAATTAGAATCGCGTTGGCAGTGAACGAGAAGGGGATTTCCATGACAATCGTCGATCGGTTGCGCTACGACGGCAAGCGGGCTCTCGTCGTCGGCGGCGCCACCGGCATGGGTGCGGCCGCGGCCAAGTCAGCGGCCGAGCTCGGCGCCGAAGTGATCGTGATGGACTACGCTCCGGTGAACTACGACGTCGCCAAGTCCATCCAGGTGGACCTGCGCGATCCCGCGTCGATCGACGCCGCGCTCGAGCAGCTGGACGGTCCCGTCCACGCACTGTTCTCGGCCGCCGGCATCGCCGACGGGACCACCGACCTGATGGCCATCAACTTCATCGGCCACCGCCACCTCATCGACCGGCTCATCGAGAAGAACCAGCTGCCCTCGGGCTCGGCGATCTGCTTCATCTCCTCGGTCGCGGGCATGGGCTGGGAGAACGATCTGGACGTGCTGACCGAGTTCCTCGCCACGCCGGACTTCGCCTCGGCGCAGGAGTGGGTGAAAGCCCACGAGGCCGAAGGCATCATCCACTACGGCTTCTCCAAAAAGGTCGTCAACGCCTACGTCGCCACCCAGGGCTACCCGCTGCTGAAGAAGGGCATCCGGATCAACGCGATCTGCCCCGGCCCGACCGACACCCCGCTGGCCCAGGCCAACGCCGACCTCTGGCTCACCTTCGCGCAGGACTACCGCGAGGAGACCGGTTCGAAGGTGCACACCCCGGAGCAGATGGGCGACGTGATGGCGTTCCTCAACAGCGCCGCCGCGTTCGGCATCAGCGGGATCACCCTGCTGGTGGACTACGGGCACACGATGGCCTCGCTCACCAACGCCTATCCGCCGGGCAAGCCGATCATCGACATCATCATGGGGCGCGTCAAGCTCTAGTGGCGATCGCGAGCGCGGCCGCGGCGATCGCGAGCGCGGCCGCGGCGATCGCGAGCGCGGCGTAGCCGGGCGAAGCGGGTCGCCGCCAAGGCCTAGCCGGGCGAAGCGGGTCGCCGCCAAGGCCTAGCCGGGCGACGCGGGTCGCCACAATCGAGTGGCGGCGAGGGGCGCTCACACAGCCGAGTCTGGCTCGACGAGCAAGCGTTGCGGACTGCGGCCGAGGACGCGACGCCACGCGATGTGGGCCGGGTCCTCGACTAGCGACAGCCCGGGGTCTGCTTGGAGGACGGACCGCACGCACTCCTCCACCGCGACCTTCGCGAGTGCCGTACCCAGGCAGTAGTGCGCTCCGGCACCGAAGTTCATCAGCCGGGGCATCCCCGGGCGTGTGAAGCGTGCGGGGTGGAACCGGTCCGGCTCGGGCCACGCCAACCGGTCCCGGCATGCCGAGGCGATGCACAACAAGACGATCGATCCTGCCGGAATGGTCGTGTCGTGCAACTCGATCGGCGCAGTGGCGGTGCGCGGAATCAGGGGGATGCTGGGTTCGATGCGCATGGTCTCGGCGACCGCGCTAGCCAGCCGCGCATCATCCCCCGCTACCCCACTGAGCCGGTCGCGGTGCTGCAGCGTGACAAGCAGGCTGCATGGGATTTGACTTCCCGTCGTGTCATGGCCGGCGACAAGAAGATTCGCGATCATCGCCACGGCCTCGTCACGAGTCAACCTCTCCCCCTCGGCCTCCCCGGTCAGCAAACCGGTGATTAGATCCGAGGCTGGGTCTTCGGTCCGACGCTGCGCCAACGCCGCAACATAGCGACGCAATTCGACAATCGCTCTTGTTGCCTCCGCGATCTGGTCAGGAGTCATCACATAGAACACCGGGCTCAACGCATCCGCCCATCGCGAGAATGCACTGACATCGCTGTCCGGAACTCCAAGGAGGCGGCAAATCAACCGGGTTGCCAGGCCGGCACAGGAAGCCACCAGATCTCCGCCGTCCCTCGTTGCCGAAGCGATGGCGTCGGCGGCCAGCTCAGCGGCGGCCGGCCTCAGTTCCTCGACGGAGCGCGGCGTGAAGGCGCGGGAGACGAGCGATCGAAGGCGGCGATGATAGTCGCCCTCGGTGGTGACCATCAGCCCGCTGTACCAGTCGCGCAAGGGGCCGTCGCTGATCCCCATGAGATCGAACAGCGCCAGTCCGATTCCCTTCAGCCGCTCATCGCGGGCAAGCGTTTCGACGTCGCGCTGCCGCAGCACAACGGTCGCGCCGGTGATCTTGTCGGTCGCCAGCGGCCCACGCCGCGCCGCGTCGCCGAGTACCTCGTGCATGTGCATGGTGAAGCTGCCGGTCAGGTCCACCATCAGTTTCGAAGTCATCCCTAACATCCCTCCAATCGACTCACAGGCCGTGCTCGTGCCGCAAAATCTGCCCGGCGCGCTCGCCGATGATGACGCAGGGAGCCATGGTGTTTCCGGTGGTGACCCGCGGCATGACGGAGCCATCGGCGATCCGAAGGCCTTCGACGCCATACACTTTCAAGGAGCCATCGACCACTGACATGCTGTCCCGGCCCATCTTGGCTGTGCAGGTCTGGTGGTGATAAGTCGTGGCCTCGTTGCGGATAAAGCGCACGAGGTCCGCTTTGTTGAGGCTCCCCGGCATGACCTCGCGTTTGCTGAATCTACGAAGAGGGCCCGAATTGCCAAGGTCCCGACACAGTTCGAGACACGCGACCGCGGCGCTGAGGTCGTCGGGGTGTGAGAGGAGATTGGCGTGGATCCGCACCGGGTCGTTCGGGTCCGGCCCGGTCAGACGAATCTGTCCGCGGCTTTTCGGTCGCACCACCGCGCCATACATGCTCCAGCCTGACTCGGGCAGGCCGTATCGCTCGGCGTTCTTGTCACTGCAGAACGGAAACTCGAGTTGATAAGCCTGTAGATCCGGCGTGCGCAGACTCGCGTCGCTTCGGGCGAAGACGGTCATTTCCCCGCCGCTGTTGCGCCAGGGTAGCGGATCCCGGTACTCCCAGACACACGAGAAGCCCGGGTGATCCTGCAGATTTCGGCCGACCCCGGGCAAATGCTGGACGACCCGAATACCGTGGGATTGCAACTCAATCTGGTCGCCGATACCGGATTGCATCAGGACCTTGGGCGTGTGGATCGCGCCGAGCGAAAGAACCACTTCGGATTTCGCCTCGACGCGGTGCAGCCTGCCGCCGTGGAAGAACTCCACCCCGGTGGCACGCCCACCGTCAAGCGTCACCCGAGTAACCAACGCGCCCGCCAGAACGGTCAAGTTCGGCCTGTCCATCAGCGGGTACAGGTATGAGCGAAAGACCGACTGACGCAATCCATTACGGATACGCAGATCCACGAGCGACGCGCCGCCCCCGCCCTCCATCAGCTCGCCGTTCTGACTTGGGAAGGTCGGAATGCCCAGGGAACTTGCCGCTGCCAGTCCCGCATGCGCGATCGGACTAGGCTCAGTTGCCGATTCGACATACACCGGCCCGCCCGTGCCTCGGTGCTCGGGATCGGGAGCACCGTGCCAATCCTCGATTTCCCGATAGATGGCCAGCACCGAGTCATAGCTCCACTGCGGATCCTTGGCCTCGGAGGCGAAGTAATTCCAATCGTTTCTGTGACCCCGTGCCCACACCATGACATTGATGCTCGAACCGCCTCCCAAGACCTTGCCCATCGCGTACGGGATCGCTCGCCCGTTCAAGTGACAGTTCGGCTCGGCAGTGAAGTTCCAGTCGCGCTCACTTCCCAGATTCGCAAGCCACATCTCTGGATTCCTGATTTCGGGCCCGTCGTCGCAGCCACCGGCCTCGAGCACCAGGACGCTGGCGCCCGGGTTTTCGGCCAGCCGGCGGGCCACCACCGAGCCGGACGAGCCCGATCCGCACACGATGAAGTCGTATTGCCGCTTCAGCCGGCCAGCAAGTCGCCTCTGATTGCGGTGCACGCGGTCCGCGAATACCGCTGCAAGAAAGCCTCTTTCATCAGATGTCGATGTCATCTCGTCCTCGTCTCCTCAAATCGGCACGGCCGGTCATCGGCGTTCGTCGAAACCGCGCGCTTTGAGCCATGATTCATGGCTACACCGTCGGCGTGATCGCTGGCGATGCCCAACGCGGACGGGCGCGCCCAGCGGCCACCGCTCCGCGTTTTTTGGATAGCAAGGAGGACGCGGCCAACCCGCTCGGCGAGAGGGCGCACGGACACAAGCGATTACAAAACACCGGCGCGCCAGACAAATGACGAAGCCGGAACAGCCGATTAACGGCTAGAGCGCGTCAGTCGGCGCGAGCACGAAGTGTCTGGACGGGCGTTTCGCCAAATGTGGCCTGGTAGGCCGCGGCGAACCGGCCGAGGTGGCTCAGCCCCCAACGCTGGGCGACGGCCGCGACGGTGGTTTGCGAGGAATGCGCCGAACGCAGATCGGCGTGCGCACGGCGGAGCCTGACCGCACGAAGGTAAGCCATCGGCGACATCCCGAGGTGTCGCCGGAAACCTTCCTGCAATGCCCGCACGCTGACGTTGCATTGCCGCGCCAGAGCCGCGGTCGATAACGCCGACTGCGGCGCTCTCTCGATGATGTCGATCGCTTCGCGTACAGGTGCCGGTCCGGCGGGCCGTACCGAGGATGCCAACTCCTCGCGGTGGGGATGGTTCGCCACCAAGAGCAGACCATAGACGAGGCTCTCCGCCAGTCGGTCTAGAACGGCCCAGTGCCGCAGCGGGTTGTCTACGCGAGCCAGTTCGCGGTTGATCCAGAAAAGCTGACTCACCCAGCTCCGGGTGGGTTCATCGGCGAGCGGAAACGTCGGCTCGAAGGCGACGGGCGCGTCCAGCCGGCGCACCAAGAGCGTCTCGAGCGCACTGTCGACGACCAGTCGATCGATCTTGACCCCCAGGTGACGACTGCCGCCGGGCCATCGTGTCACCGCCAAGTCCGCATCGGGCCGGTATATCGACGCTGTCGTCGGAGACGACAGCAGCTCCTGCCCGAGGTGCTGCGACTCCAGCCAACCCTGAATGGGAATGTGTACGTAGTAGCTGTCGCGCCCCTCCGCGAAACCGAGCGACACGTCGGTGTCGTAGGCGAGATCGGCCAGCGTGATGGGCCCGACCTGCACGAGTCGTTGAGTGAAGCCGAAGCCCTTCGACGGACCGAGCAGGCGAAGTTTGTGGGAATGGAACGCCGATTCACACAGATGGATCGCGTGCTCCGGTGAGCGGGTGCGAAAGGTGGTCGATCCGTCGCCGCTAGAAGTCACGCTTCCCATCGTTCCCCTCTCCGCCGACAGGCTGATTCGTTTCAAGGTACGGGCGAGCGGGGCCATCGGTTCATTCCGTCGCTGTCCGGGGGCGGCGGACCCACCGGCTATGCCTGGATCCAGGGATGCGACGCCTTGCTATGTGGAGAGCTCTCCGGTAACGTCTGCTCGCGGTAGCGGAGAGTTCTCCGGTTCGGGCGTGAGAAGGAGGGATTCGTGCGATACATCAAGCTAGGCAACACAGGTCTTGACGTGTCTCCCATCGCGATCGGAGCCATGACTTACGGCGACCCCCAAAGGGGACATCCGGTGTGGTCGTTGCCAGAGGACGAGTCGCGGGCCCTGATCAAGCACGCAATCGAGGCTGGCATCAATTTCTTCGACACCGCGAACATGTACTCGCAAGGGTCAAGTGAAGAGATCCTTGGGCGCGCACTGCGCGACTACGCAGACCGCGACGACATCGTCATCGCCACGAAGTTGAGGCACCCGATGCGTTCGGGCCCGAACGGAAAAGGGCTGAGCCGTAAGGCGATCATGAGCGAGATCGATCATTCGCTGCGCCGGCTTGGCACTGATTACGTCGACCTCTACCAGATCCACCGCAACGATCACACCACGCCGCTGGAGGAGACCCTCGAGGCCCTGCACGACCTGGTGAAAGTCGGCAAGGTTCGCTATCTGGGCGCCTCGTCGATGCCGGCGTGGGAGTTCTCGAAGGCTCTTCATACGCAACGCGCGAATAGCTGGGCCCGATTCGTATCGATGCAGAATCACTACAACCTGCTCGCCCGCGAAGAGGAACGAGAGATGGTTCCGCTCTGCCTCGACGAAGGCGTGGGCATGATTGTCTGGAGTCCGCTGGCGCGCGGACGACTTGCTCGAGCATCGCAGCACGCGAAGTCCACCGCACGCTCGTCGAACGACGGCTTCGCCGATATGCTTTACGCGACTCCCGACCCACGGTCCGATGCCGCCATCGTCGACGCCGTCGGCGTCGTCGCCGAACGGCACGGCGTCAGCCGCGCACAGGTGGCGTTGGCGTGGTTGCGTGCCAAACCCGCAGTGACGGCACCCATCGTCGGGGCAAGCGCTGTCGGTCAGATCGAGGATGCCGTTGCCTCGCTGACTATCCGGCTCACCCAGGACGAAATGCAGATGCTGGAGGCGCCGTACACTCCGCGCTACGACTTCCAAGGCATCTCCGACGATGCCCAGTTGCAGGCGGTTGCGGCGCGGATACCCCGACTGTCTCCCACCCACTAGGCGCGGCAAATCGCCTCGACCGCAACGGAGCTTATGCTCGCGACTGAGAATGTTTCGCGACGGGCAGGAAAGGCCGGTCTGTGGCACACGACGGAGTCGTCCGGATTCGTTCCGACGCATTGCGAAATCGGGAGCTGATCCTCGAGGTCGCGCACGACGCCTTCGCAGAGTCAGGAACGACATCCATGAACGAGATCGCCAAACGGGCGGGTGTCGGCGCGGGAACCTTGTACCGCCACTTCCCGACGCGCGAAGCGTTGATCCTTGCGGTATACCGTCACGACGTCGAGCGACTGGTGAGTTCGGTGCCCAGGTTGCTGCGCGCCCACCCGCCGCTAGATGCCCTGCGCGCATGGTTCCTCAAGCTCGCCGAATACATTCGCCTGAAACACGGCCTTGGGGAGGCCCTCGACAGCGCCGCGGCCCAAGAGGTCATCAGTCAGACCTATGCGCCCGTGGTCGCCGCAGTCGGCGAGTTGCTGGATGCCTGCGCGGCGGAGGGATCGCTTCGGTCCGGCCTTGATCCCGCAGACGTGGTGCTGCTCATGAGCTTCCTCTGGCGGGTGGGAGAAGGCGCAGAGGGCAAGCGGCAAGCGAAGCGGATTATGGAACTAGCGATCGACGGACTTCGGGGTCGCTGACGCGGCCACGCGCGGCGCCTCATCACGGTCCGCTTTGACGTCGGTACCGTCGAAGGCATGGCACGAATCATCATCATCGGCGGCCACGGCAAGGTCGCGCTGCAGCTCGCCCGCATCCTGAGCGAACGGGGCGACGAGGTGAGTTCGGTGTTCCGCAACCCCGACCACTCCGACGACGTCGCCGCCACCGGCGCCACGCCCGCGGTGGCCGACATCGAGCGGCTGGACACGAGTGCGCTGGCCACTCGGCTGGCCGGCCACGACGCGGTCGTCTTCTCCGCCGGGGCCGGCGGCGGCAACCCGGCGCGCACGTACGCCGTCGACCGTGATGCGGCCATTCGGGTGATCGACGCCGCCGCGCAGACCGGCGTCAAGCGGTTCGTGATGGTGTCGTACTTCGGTGCTGGCCCGAATCACGGTGTACCGCCGGACGATCCGTTCTTCCCCTACGCGGAGTCCAAGGCCGCGGCGGACGCCCACCTGCGCGCCAGCGGCCTGGACTGGACCGTGCTCGGACCGGGCCGGCTCACCTTCGAGCCTGCGACCGGACGAATCGAGATCGACGGGGAAATGCGCGAAGTCTCGCGTGCGGACGTCGCACTCGTCATAGCCGCCGCACTGGCGGAAGATGCCACGATCCGCCGGACCATCGACTTCAACAACGGCGACGTCCCGATCGCCGACGCGCTGGCGAGCTGACCGCTGAGGAGACGCGCAATAACGCTTGACTGTCCGGTCTACCCGGGCTTGGTGCCGGTCGGTGCCCGGTGCTTAAGGTTGCGCGGGAGCGGGCGCAGGCGCCTTTCCCGACAGGCACTGCTGAAGCTCCGGACTACCGGGGGCGAAGTCGAAGCCGCAGTTGCAGTCGTGAGCGTCCTTGGGCGGGAGCGCATTGCAGAAATCCGTGCCGGCCCAGGCCGATGGCGCGGTCCAGATGAGCCCAGCGGCTAAGGTCGCCACCGCAGCGCCGAACGTGGATGTCAAAACCCTCGTCTTCATGTTGGGATTCCTTTTCTGGCGGTGAAGCATTTGTACCAGTGCGGACGGTTCCGCGCTGTGTTTGACGGGCGAGCTAACCGGCCACGCGCTGGCGAGCTGACCCGCGCGACGGGCGTAGACTGCGCTACGCAGCTGGTCTGCCGTCGCCGCACCCCGCGGCTTCGGCATCGAGCGAGGCGGGTTAGTAACGCCTCGCGAGAGGGAACCCGGTGAGAGCCCGGGACTGTCCCGCAGCGGTATGCAGGAACGACCGCCGTCACCCAAGCACTGGTCGCAAGACCGGGAAGCGATGGCCACTAGGAACTGCCCGGCTCGCCAGCGGCCCTTTACGGGCCGCATGGTCGGCCGGTCAGGAGCACCAGCCGGTGCGCGCCTGCGAGTCCGAAGACCTGCCAGCTGTGTCGGGCGCGCCGCGCCCGGCGGCTCATCGCCTCGTGGAATGGGCGGATGGCCGCGTCGGTTGCGGTTTATGTACGTAAGGTGCGCACCGCAGCCGGATCGGCCTGCGTCCGCAATGGCGGTGACCACCCCGTCGATTGAAGGACGAATATCATGACCTCTCAACCATTTACCGCCACGGTCGTCGGCTCCCCCCGCATCGGCCCGAAGCGCGAACTCAAACGTGCCACCGAAGGCTACTGGGCCGGAGGCACCAGCCGCTCCGAGCTGGAATCCGTTGCCGCCACGTTGCGCCGCGACATGTGGGCCGGCCTCGCCGCCGCCGGCCTGGACTCGGTACCGGTGAACACCTTCTCCTATTACGACCAAATGTTGGACACCGCGGTGATGCTCGGCGCCCTGCCGCCGCGGGCCGCCCAGGTGTCGGACGACCTCGATCGCTACTTCGCCGCCGCCCGCGGCAACTCCGATGTGGCACCGCTGGAGATGACCAAGTGGTTCGACACCAATTACCACTACCTGGTTCCCGAAATCGAGTCCGCGACCGCGTTCGCGCTCAACCCGGACAAGGTGCTTTCCGAGTTAAAAGAGGCTCTTGGGCAAGGTATTCCCGCGCGGCCGGTCGTGATCGGGCCGATCACCTTCCTGCTGTTGAGCAAGGCGGTCAACGGCGGCGGCGCACCGATCGAGCGGCTCGAGGAGCTGGTGCCGGTTTACTCCGAGCTGCTCTCGCTGCTCGCCGACAACGGGGCGCAGTGGGTGCAATTCGACGAGCCGGCACTGGTGACCGACATCTCCCCCGACGCCCCGGCGCTGGCCGAGGCCACCTACAACGCGCTGGGCAAGGTGAGCAACCGCCCCGCCATCTACGTCGCCACCTACTTCGGTGACCCCGGCGCCTCGCTGGCCGGGCTGGCCCGCACCCCGGTCGAGGCGATCGGCGTCGACCTGGTTTACGGCGCCGACGCGGCGGTGGCGGGCATCCCGGAGCTGTCCGGCAAGACCCTGGTGGCGGGCGTCGTCGACGGGCGCAACATCTGGCGCACCGACCTGGAGGCGGCGCTCGGCAAACTGACCACCGTGTCGGGTTCCGCTGGGGCGGTTGCCGTCTCAACGTCGTGCTCCACGATGCACGTGCCGTACTCACTGGAACCCGAGACCGATCTGGACGACGCGCTGCGCAGCTGGCTGGCGTTCGGGCAGGAGAAGGTGGCCGAGGTCGTGACGCTCGCGCGCGCCCTGCGCGACGGGCGCGAGGCCGTCGCGGACGAGTTCGCGGCGTCCAACGCGGCGGTGTCGTCCCGCAAGAGCGATCCCCGGCTGCACAACGACGAGCTGCGGGCCCGCATCGACTCGGTCGTCGCCACCGGCACCCACCGCGGGGATGCGGCGGAGCGCCGCGCCAGCCAGGAAGCCAGGCTGCACCTGCCGCCGCTGCCAACGACGACCATCGGCTCCTACCCGCAGACCTCCGCGATCCGCAGGGCGCGCGCGGCGCTGCGGGCCGGCGAGATCGACCAGGCGGAGTACGAGAAGCGGATGCGCAAGGAGATCGCCGACGTCATCAAGCTGCAGGAGGAGCTGGGTCTCGACGTGCTGGTGCACGGCGAGCCGGAGCGCAACGACATGGTGCAGTACTTCGCCGAGCAGTTGGAGGGCTTCTTCGCGACACAAAACGGATGGGTGCAGTCGTACGGAAGCCGCTGTGTGCGTCCGCCGATCCTCTACGGCGACGTCATCCGTACCCACCCGATGACCGTCGAATGGATCTCCTACGCGCAGTCGCTGACCGACAAGCCGGTGAAGGGCATGCTGACCGGTCCGGTCACGATCCTCGCCTGGTCGTTCGTCCGCGACGATCAGCCGCTGGCCGACACCGCCAATCAGGTGGCGCTGGCCATCCGCGACGAGACCGTCGACTTGCAATCCGCGGGCATCGCCGTCATCCAGGTCGACGAACCGGCGCTGCGTGAGCTGCTGCCGCTGCGCCGCGCCGATCAGGAGGACTACTTGCGTTGGGCCGTGGGATCTTTCCGGTTGGCCACCTCGGGCGTGGCCGACTCCACGCAGATCCACACCCACCTGTGCTATTCGGAGTTCGGTGAGGTGATCGGGGCCATTGCCGACCTGGACGCCGACGTCACGTCCATCGAGGCGGCGCGCTCACACATGGAGGTGCTGGACGACCTCAACTCGATCGGCTTCTCCAACAGCGTCGGGCCGGGCGTCTACGACATCCATTCCCCAAGGGTGCCGAGCACCGCCGAGATGGCGGAGTCATTGCGCGCGGCACTGAGAGCGGTTCCCGCGGAACGGCTCTGGGTCAACCCCGATTGCGGACTCAAGACGCGCAACTCCGACGAGGTCACCGCTTCGCTGAAGAACATGGTCGCAGCGGCGCGGGAGGTCCGGGCCAGCGCCTAACCGAGTGTCACGCCAGCGTGGCACTCAGTCCCGAGCGTCACGCTGGCGTGGTCTCGCGAGCGGACCTGGTCAGGCCGACACCACCTCAACGGGAACGTCGTCGGCCCACGGCTGCCGCGTCACCATGTCCGCAACCCGGACGAAGCCGCGCTCGAATTCGCCGGTCGCCGCGTCCACCAACCGGTACGCCTGCGTCTGCTTGTGGATGGGCTGCGCGTCGAGCAGCACGACCCGCACCTCGCCCGGCTCGAAGTGGCAACGCTCCTGCAGCGCGGCGATCAGCTGCTCGTTGTGCATGTGGCCGTCGCCGAAGTTCCAGCCGATCGCGGTGCTGCATATGCGTTCGCCGTCAGTCAGCACATAGTCGTCCTCGTTCTGGCCGGCCATCGCGCGATGCGCCAGGGTGAACAGCGCACGGCCGTGAGTGTTGAACCCGCGGAACGCATATCCCATGTAGAGCGGGATCTGCGCGGCCTCCGGGCTGCCGTAGAACCGCTCCAGCTGGGCCTGCGGCATGCTGGCGATCGCCACGATGCCCCTGGCGATCTTGTCGCTCGCCGATCCCTTGATGCACCACAGCGTGGTGTCCCAGTTGCCGGCGTAGTACCTCATCCCCGGCAGGAACGAGACCTTGCGGGGAAACATGTTGCCCACCAAGACGATTCCCGCGAGGACGACGAACAGAATCGCCACCACCACCGGGTGCCTCAGGTCGCGCAGGCCCAGGCGGGCGTGCGCGACGAACAGCGACAGCACACCGAAGATCATGAAGACGTTCCATTCCAGCGGCACGCCCATCGGGATCGACACCAGGATCCCCAGGTGGAAGCAGACCATGACGATGGCGGCGACGGTGATGGGCCAGCCGCTGTGGCAGAAGAACAACGGCAGCGGCACCAGCATCTCGATGGCAGTGCTCAGGTGCGCCAGCCACCGCGACAACCGCCCGGGCCGCAGATCGTCCGGGAACTTCTCAAAGAATTGCCGCTTCAGCCAGCGGGGCCGCACCAACGGATTGTTGGACATCATCGTGGAGATCACGAACGGGAAGTGCTTGTTGAGCTTCGACGTGGCGGCGCCCATCCAGATGACCAGGAACACCACCTTGGACCCGACGATCATGTCCACCCCGCCGAAGAGGAACGTCACCGCCATCGTCGCGTAGACCTCGCCGCGCGCGGCCAGGAAGATCACCTTGTCTCGCAAGCCGAGCACGCCGAGCAGCAGCAGGATGAGCACGATCTTCCAGGCTGGCAGCAGCCCGACCGTGGTGCCGAGCTCGGGCATCGGGCCGGTGCCGTCGGCGAACAGCGCGCTCAGCGTCACGAGCAGGAACAGCGCGTACAGCGCGACGTCGACCGGCTTGCGCTTGGTGCCCTCGGTAAGCGGGACCCGGTTCGGCCAGGGTGGTAGCCGGATAGTGCCGAACCGCATCCAGTACAGGATCGAGCCCATGGGCGGGAAGAACCGGTTGTTCAGCGGGCCGAAGCCGCAACCCAGCCCGATCACCTCGAACAGCATCGTGTACAGCACGACCTTCTCGAACACGATCGGCTCCGACCACCACGACGCGACGTGGGTGAACCCGCCGAGTCCCCTGGTGGCCGAGGCGAAGACCCACGCGCCAAGGATGTAGAGCAGGATTTTGGCCACGTAAAACAGGTGCAGCGCGACCGGCGTGCCGAAGCCCACCTCGGCCCAGTGCTTGGCCATCGGCCGGATCTTCTCGCTACGGGTGCCCTTGTTCCACTCGGCCATGTCGAGCTGCGGCAGCTCAGGCTTGAGAAATCCCATGGTGGTCAGGTTAGAACGTGTTCTAGCTCCGCGGCACGCGAGCCGCGCAAGAATTCTTTGCTCGCGCCTCGCCCGCCGGATACCGTGAAACCGGATCGGCGCGGCCCTTAGGAGGCGTCCACCATGAGCATGTTCCGACTCGCCATATCGGCCGCGGCGCTGGCGACGCTCGCCGCTGTCTCACCGGTTGGCGTCGCCCGCGCCGACACCCCTGGGCCCGGTGATTCCTGCACGGTGTTGGACGCCACCACCCAGGACGTTAACGGCCGGACGATGTGGTGCAACCCCACGATGACCGGTGCGCACGACCTGGTGTGGCAGTACGGCGGACCCGCCGAAGCCACGGCCGCCCGCGTTTGAGACATGAGCCGACGGCGGGAGATCCGCCGCGGATTTCACTCACCGAAGAGACCCGGCGCGATCGCGGGCGCCCGCTCGAGCACCCGGGGGTCGACCCTGAGATTCAGCGCGCCGAGGTCGCCCGCCCGCAGGTCGGCCAGCGCGCCCACCGCGGCCAAAAACCTCTCCCGCTCAGCCGGTTCGACGACGGCGCCCGCTAGCTCGGTGAACTTCTGGACGTACTGCGGGCGCCGGAACGGCCGCGCGCCCAACGGATGGGCATCCGCGACGGCCAACTCGTCGACGATCACGTCCCCGCTCTTCATCGTGACCTCGGCGCGCGCCCCGAACGCCTTCTCCGCCGGATCCGCGGAGTGATAGCGGCGGGTCCACTCCGGATCCTCGAGCGTCGAAATCTTGTGCCACAGTTCGACGGTGTCGGGCCGGTGGGCGCGTTCGGCGGCGTAGGACCGCTCGTGGTGCCAACTCCCGTCCTGCAGCGCGACGGCGAAGATGTAGGGCAGCGAGTGGTCGAGCGTTTCCCGCGACGCGTCCGGGTCGAACTTCTGCGGATCCCCCGAGCCCGTCCCGATCACGACGTGGGTGTGGTGGCTGGTGTGCAGCACGATGGTCGCGATCTCGCCGAGGTCGTCGATCCGCTCGCGGAGCCGCCGCGCCAGGTCGATCGGCGCCTGGCTCTGGTATTCGGCCGAGTGCTCCTTGGTGTAGCTGTCCAGGATGGCGCGCTTGGGCTCGCCGGGAGCCGGCAGCGGCACCCGATATTCGCGGTCGGAGCCGCCCAGCAGCCAGGCGATCACCCCGTCCTCGCCTTCCCAGATGGGCGCGGGTGACCCCTCGCCGCGCATCGCGCGATCCACCGCCTCGATGGCGACCTTGCCCGCGTGCGCGGGGGCGAAGGCCTTCCAGCTGGAGATCAGCCCCTTGCGCGACTGGCGGGTGCTGGTGGTCAGGTGCAGCGCCTGCCCGACCGCCTGGTAGATCGTCTCGGTGTCCAGCCGCAGCATGGCACCGATACCGGCGGCCACGGACGGGCCCAGATGCGCGACGTGGTCAATCTTGTGCTCGTGCAAGCAGATTCCGCGGGTCAGGTCGATCTGGATCTCGTATGCGGTGACCACGCCACGGATCAGGTCGGCGCCCGCCAGTTCCAGCTGCTGGGCCACCGCGACCAGCGGGGGAATGTTGTCGCCCGGGTGGGAGTATTCGGCGGCCAAAAACGTGTCGTGAAAGTCGAGTTCGCGCGCCGCGACGCTGTTGGCCCAGGCCGCCCACTCCGCCGAATACGTCCCGCCGACACCGAAAACCCAGGCCCCCCGCCGCGCCGGATGGGCCAGCGCCTGCTGCCGCGCCACCGTGACGGGCCTCCGCAGCACGGCGGCGGCGCTGACGGCCGCGTTGTCGATGATCCGGTTCGCCACCATCTCGGCGGGTTCCGGCTCGACAGGAACCGGGTCTGCGGCGACTTCGGCGATCTTGGCCGCCAAATGGTCGGCGCGGGGAAAATCCTCGGAGCTGCGCCGCGCGCGAACCGTATGCGTCAACACACCCGCACCCTATGACCAACGCGCGCAGAAATCTGAGTTAACCCACCACCATCGGCGCCGCCCGCGGTGTAGTTTGCTGCTGGGGCGGGACATAGGTCGAGGAGCCAGCCGTGTCTGAAGTCGATTACTGCGTGGTCGGAGCGGGATTTGCGGGCCTGGCGGCCGCCCTGCGGCTCAAACAGGCCGGCCATTCGGTGGCCTTGCTGGAGGCGCGCGACAGGGTCGGCGGCCGCACCTTCACCGAGTACCGTGCCGACGGCACGTGGATCGACCGCGGCGGCGCGTGGATCGGACCGGGCCAGGACCGGATCTATGCGCTGATGGACGAGTTCGGCGTGCCCGAGTACAAGCAGCACAACGACGGCGACGCGATGATGATCGTCGACGGCAAGAAGCACCGCTACGGCGGCACCGTCCCCTGGACGATGAGCCCGTGGGCCGTCGCGAACCTCGGCGTCGGTTTGTTGTCGATCGAGAAGATGTCCAAAACGCTTCCGCGGGAAGCCCCCTGGGACGCCAAGCAGGCTGACGAGTGGGACCGCATCAGCATCGGGGAATGGATCGAACAGAACACCATGTCCAAGCAGGCCCGCGAGATGCTGGACATGGCCTTTGCCGGCCTGTACACCTCGGCGCCGTCGGAGACGTCGTTGCTGTGGGGGCTGTTGCAGACGGCGTCGGCGGGCGGATTGACGTTCGCGATCTCGGGCAAGGGCGGCTCCCAGGACGCCCGCCCGGTCGGCGGAATGGGCGCCATCTACGGTCCCATCGCGGCCGAATTGGGCGAAGCGCTGCACCTTTCGCAACCCGTCCGCCAAATCGCCCAGGATGCCGACGGCGTGACGGTGACAGCGGCCGACCTGACCGTCCGCGCCCGGCGCGTCATCGTGGCGATACCGCTGGCCATCGCGCCCTCGATCGTCTACGACCCGATGCTGCCGGTGGACCGGGCGATGCTGCACCAGCGCATGCCGAGCGGCGCGGTCATCAAGACGTCGGTCATCTACGACGAGCCGTTCTGGCGCGCCGACGGGCTGTGCGGTCAGTCGGCCGCGCCGGGATCCCCGGCGACCCTGACGATCGACGCGTGCACCGACACCGGCGACCCCGGGGTCATGTGCGTCATCACCGAAGGGCCCGCGGCGCGGCGGCTGACGAAGCTCAACGAGGCCGAGCGGAGGGCGGCGCTCATCGGCGAGTTGGTCGACAGGTTCGGCGAGAAGGCGAGGACGCCGCACGAGTACCACGAGCAGAACTGGACCATCGAGCGCTACTCCGGCGGCGGCATGATCGGCCACGCCCCGACCGGCGTGCTCACCGAATTCGGCTATACCCTGCGCGAGCCATGCGGCCGCATCCACTGGGCCGGAACCGAGAGCTCGGCCATCATGTGCGGCTGGATCGACGGCGCGATCCGCTCCGGTGAGCGTGCGGCCGCCGAGGTCCGGGAAGCCGAGACCGCCGCGGTCGCCTAGGACCTGGCGGAAACGCATGTGCCACTTCCCTTTCAGCGGCACCAAGCTAACTTCGCCGGCCAGCCGGGAATCAGACAGGGATTAGCTCGGACAACGAGTTGGATGTAACGTCGAAATTGCCGGCAGCCCGACATCACCGTCGTGAAGGAGACGCCTTGGGGCTCTTCAGGAGTAGGGCTCGCTCTGCGAGAGCACACAGTGAAGACAAGGTCTACTACTCCACCGCTTTCGGCAACACTCGCGAGGCAGGGCGTTAATTTGCGGCCCGATTCGGCGGCGGGCGAGATCGCGTCAGACTGGTTGGCGTTGATCGGAATGTGTGACGTCGTTTGTTTGTGGATTCTGGCGTCAGCGCCATGATTGGCCGGTGCCATCTGTTGGCGAATGTTGACGTCACTTGGTGTCGCTTTGATCACGGCAGTTCGCGGTCGGACATGCCGCTGCGGGCGTCTCGGCGGATCGCAGCGAATAACTCCACTCTGGAGGGCCGCGATCCTGCCAACGACGGATTACTTGCCGGGTGTGGCGAAGACAAACAACGCCATGAAGGCGAGGTTGATGAAGAAGACGGCTTCGACGAGGCCCACGGTGATGAGGAAGGGCGCGAACATGCGTTGTTGGGCCTCGGGTTGGCGGGCCACGCCGGCGACTAGTTGGGCGCCGGCCATGCCGTCACCGATGCCGGCGCCGATCGCGCCACCGGCCATCATCACGCCGCCACCGGCGAGGGCTCCTGCGGTGATGACTGCGTGGACGAGTTCGGGGTCTGCGGCCATTGGTTACTCCTCTAAGCGGCTTGTTGGATCAGGCAGTTGACGGACGAAACGACTTGCGAAGCGCCGTCTTCGGCGCCTATGAGACCGCTGATATGGCGGGCGTTATCTCGCAGGTTGTGATCGTTGACGGCGACGCGCATGGCCTCGGCAAGGCGTTCAGAGGTGAGTTTGCGTTGGTTGATAGTCGCCGCGCAGATTCCGAGTTCGGTGATGCGCCGGGCCCAGAACGGGCCGTCACCGTAGCCGGGTAAGGCGATGGTGGGCACTCCGGTGCGAATACCTGCCGCAGTGGTTCCCGCGCCGCAGTGGTGCGCCACGGCTGCGACCCGAGGAAATAGCCAGTCGTGTGGGGCTTCGCCGATGGTCAACATGTGGTCATCGGCGACATGCAGATTGGTCCAGCCGGCTTGCACGATGACCCGAACATCGGCCCGTTGGGCGGCGCAGCGGATGGTCTCGGAAAGCTGCTGCGCCCGCGCCGGGGTGGTCATTATGCTGCCGAACCCGACGAACACCGGTGCCGGACCGGCAGCCAAGAAATCGGTGAGAACAGCAGATGGCTCCCAGACGCCGCTGCTCGCCGGCCACCAGTACCCAGTGACCTCTAGTCCTGGGCGCCAGTCCGTAGGGCGGGGCGCAACCAAGGGAGAATACCCATGCAGGACAGTCCATTGCGCAGCGGTGCGTTGTCGGCGCAGACGCCGGGCCGACGTGCGCGGCAGCCTGAGCTGGCGGCGGAATTCCGCGACCACGCCGCCGTAAACGCGGTCGAGCAGCCACGTGCTTGCGTTAGCGGCGGCACGATTTCCGAACGACCCGACCGACCAGGCACCCATAATCGACGGCGGGCACTGCGCTGTCGCTGATAACGGCTGCAACCGGACTCCAAGAGAGGGAATAGCTTTGGCTTCGGCCAGCGGGTGTCCGACCATTTCGGCGAACGGCGAGAGCAACAGGATGTCTGCGGGTTCATCGGCGAGCGCAGTGAGGATGTCGTTGCCCAGGGCGCGCATGCCCTTGGGTGAGGCGAATGCTGCCAAGCCTTGCGCCGGTGATACCTCGGCGCCATCGGCGCCAAGCTGCAGATCAGCTGGGAGATTGCGAAACCCCAAACCGCAGCCGGAAATCATGTTCCCGAAGGGCGTGTAGGCGGCTATGGCGACCTCGTGTCCGCTCTGCTGCAGCGCCACGCCCACCCCGGTTAGAGGAGCGACATCGCCGCGGCTACCAACCGCGATGATGACCACCCGGCTCATCGGTTCACCGCCACGACACGACCGAAGATGGCGACCAGGTCCTCACCGTAAGCACGAGCGTCAAAGCCGGGTTCGCTCAGAATCTTTTCCACCGCGGCATAGACCGAGCCGCGGAGGGCGACTGCCGTCGACGCGACCGGAAAATCGCCGAATTCCTGATCCTGTCGCCCCGCAGTCAGGATCGCCGTCGGATCCAAGACGGCCAGGTCCTGTTTCAGTTCAGGTGTCAGTCCGAGCTCCTCAAAACGGCGCCCGTCTGCCAGCTGGTAGGTCGTAGCGAGCTGCGTGAGGGCCGCCAGGTGCGAACGGTGGACGTCGAAGTACCCGACGCTGCTCCTGATGTAGGCGGCCAGCTTGTTGGCCGCGGTTGACTCCGCATCGACGGCGGGTACGACGACCGACAGTGCCGTGCGGTACATCTCCTCGACGATCGCCTCGACCAAATTGTCCTTGGTGCCGAAGTGATACAGCACCGCACTCATCGCGACCCCGACCCGATCGGCGATCTTGCGGATCGAGGTCTGGGCCCATCCGATCTCGGCGATCACCTCGATCGCGGCGGCCACAATCTGCGCCCGTCGCGCCGACTGGGTGAAGGTCGGCGGCTTCTTCAGATCTGATCGCATACTCTGATATTAGATCAGTTGATCAGTTGACGAAAGCGCGCGCGTTAGGCGGTGCTTCGGCCTGTACTGCGTGCCACCGAGCGGTGGCACTGACCGGGCCACCGCTCGCGGAAGCCGCGAAGCCGACACTCGCAAACACTCGACTGCGAAAGCGGACGCCGCCGCCAGGATTCACGAACAAACGACGCCGAGATCGGCACACACGGCCAACTGGTCGACAACGAGGCGCTGCGACCCGAACAGGGCACGACGGGGGATCGTCGTCAACCCAGCAGCCCCGTACATTTGGATTGCGTTGACCGAGTTCCTCGGCCGACGGGCAAGCCGAGGAGAGGCCGAGTGCGGGTTAAGGCAATCGATGCAGTGGCCGTCGTGGCGGCCATCGCGTCAGCCGCACTGACCCTCTCGCCGTGGGTCGATACGAGCAAATTGGGCTTGCCCATTCGTTGGAACGGCCTGGGCATCTACATCGGCGAGTATGGCCAACACTACGGCGGGCTGTTCGCCGGCCTGGTCAGCGGCGTGCCGGGCTGGGTCGTGGTGATCGCCTCGATCGCCGCCGCCGGTGCGCTGCTTGGAGCGAGCCGAGTGCGGCTGCTCGGGCTCGTCGCGTGCGGATCCGCCGTCGTCGCATTCGTCAGCGCTGTCTTGTGTTTGGCGTATCCGGCGATGTTGGCCGGCGATGCCAAACGCGAATTGGGCATAGCACTGATCCCCGACCGGGAGGTGCTCAACTCGCGTGCTCTGATCGCCGAAGCCGCGGCCACCGGTGTGCTCGTGGTGTGCGCCGTGCTCTCGGTCGTCAAGACGAGAAACGCTTTCAGCAAACCTGATCAGCTCGAGCGCTCGACTGCTTGCCCGCCCCTGCGGGCGTTGAACGGCACCGCGCGCCGCCTCAGCTACCCCGCGTTCGGTGGTGAGCTTGAGTCGCAGCCTAAAAGGTCCAGCTACCCAGCGACGAGAGGACGAATCCGTGCCGGGTGGATGGGTCGTCTTGTTGGCAGGCTGTCGTGATAGGATCCACTCCGCAGGTGAAGCCGGCGTAGCTCAGCTTGTCCTGTGGCGCCAACGGTTTGTAGTCCTTGGGGTCGATGTTTCCTGCGGGGCCCTCGGCGGGGCCGAAGTCGTATGTCTCCATGGTGGACAGGTCTACGTCGGAGAATGCAGCGGCCATCGTCTGTTTCGATTGCGTGACGAGCCCGACATGATTTCTTGTGGTCCCGGGAAGCACGCCCCAGCAATCCATCATTTGCCGTGACGCCTTGAAGTTCGTGCTCATGCGGCACCGATAGCCGCCCGGGGTGGCGAATTGCACGCCTTGAATTCCGTAGGTCGCGTACGTTCGGTACTCGTCCCCGTTGACGGCGTGGTACCCGCTCAAATCCGGGAATTCACGAGGATCGGCCGTCGCGGGCGGCGCAAGTGCCGGCGCGGCGAGGAGACAAATCGCCACGGATGACGAGGCTGCGACGGCACCCAGCGCACGGACAACCGCCTCAGCCCGACCTATGCGGCGCATCACCGACTCCGCGATAACGGCGGACGGCCCCTGGCTAACCGGCCTGCTTCGCCGGCGGCCGGTAGAAGATCACCAGCTGACCGATCGCACCGGCGAGGCCGAGCACCAACGAGATGAGCAGGCCACGCCAGCCGTCCATCCAGTTGTGCCCGAACACGACGTAGTCCAGGCTGAACCTGCCGGCGCCCAGGGTGGCCACGGCGATGGCGCTGACCGCCAGGACCAGGTTGTATTCCCAGCCCTCCTTGACGATGAAAAATCCGTTGGCCCGGTGCACCGTCCACGCTGCCACCAGCATCAACGACACGAAGCCCGCCGCCGGGATCGGTGTCAGCAGCCCGGCGGCCAGGCCCAGCCCGGCGGCCATCTCCGTCGTGGCCGCCACGGTGGCGTGGAACTTGCCCGGCTTCATGCCGATGCTCTCGAACCACCGCGCGGTGCCCGGGATTCGGCCACCACCGAAGAACTTGTTGTAACCGTGCGCGGCCAACGTCACGCCCAGTACCAGCCGTAGGATGAGTAACCCGACATCGTAGGGAGTCATACCTGCAAACCTAGATCATGGGGCGGATCGGATGACAGGACCGCCGAGCAGCTAACTCCGTCGACCCATGTGGGAACATTGCGGACGTTCCCACGTTGGCCTCTCGACAGCTGATCACCAGGGGGTGCACCACGGCTCGTATCGCACGCGGTGCCCGCCGTGACGCGTCTGGGACCGCTTTGGACGGGCAATCCGTGGTGTTGCTGGACGGCACAGCGAGTCACCCGCGGGAGCTGTTGGGCAACAAGGGCCACGGCATCGAGGTGATGCGCCGGCATGGTCTGCCGGTGCCGCCCGCCTTTTGCATCACCACGGAGGTGGGCCTGCGGTACCTCGCCGACCCCCGGGCCGCGATGGACGCCATTTGGGACGACGTGCTCGACCGGATGAGTTGGCTGGAAGCGCAGACCTCACGCAAGTTCGGGCGGGCCCCGCATCCCCTGCTGGTCAGCGTGCGCTCCGGGGCCACCCAGTCGATGCCGGGCATGATGGACACCATCCTTGACCTCGGCATCAACGATCAGGCCGAGCAGGCGCTAGCCGCCGGCTCCCCGGCGTTCGCCCGCGACACCCGCCGGCGGTTCGACCGGATGTATCGGCGCATCGTCGGCGTAGCCGAGCACGAGTCGGTGCCCGCCGACCCCTACGCGCAGCTGCGCGCAGGAATCGAGGCGGTGTTCGCCTCGTGGAACTCACCCCGCGCGGTCGCCTACCGCGCCCATTCCGGTATCGACGACCAGAGCGGCACGGCCGTCGTCGTGCAAGCGATGGTATTCGGCAATCACGGCCCCAATTCAGGTTCGGGAGTGCTGATTTCACGCAACCCGATCACCGGGGACAACGAGCCGTTGGGCGAATGGCTACCCGGAGGCCAGGGCGATGATGTGGTGTCCGGATCGGTCGAGGTCGGACCAGTCAGCGCCCTTCGCGACGAGCAGCCGGCTGTCTACGACGAGTTGATGGACTCCGCACGAAGATTGGAGCGGCTCGAGTCCGACATCCAGGAGATCGAATTCACCGTCGAAGACGGCAAGCTGTGGCTGCTCCAAACTCGGGCCGCGGAACGTTCGGCGCAGGCCGCAGTGCGCCTAGCGCTACAACTGCGGCACGAGGGGCTGATCGACGACGCCGAGACGCTGCGGCGCGTGACGCCGACGCACGTGCAGACCCTGCTGATGCCGGCGCTGCAACCGGAAACGCGCTTGGCGGCCAAGGTTTTGGCCAGGGGGTTGCCGGCCTGCCCGGGCGTGGCGTCGGGCAAGGCCTATACCGACGTCGACGCGGCGCTCGATGCCGCCGAACGTGGCGAGTCGGTGATCCTGGTGCGCGACCACACCAGGCCCGAAGACGTTTCGGGCATGCTGGCCGCGCAGGGTATCGTCACCGAGATCGGCGGCGCCGCCAGCCACGCGGCGGTGGTCAGCCGGGAACTCGGGCGGGTGGCGGTGGTGGGTTGCGGCCCCGGGGTGGCCGCCGCGTTGGCCGGTAGATCGATCACCGTCGACGGCGCGAAAGGCGAAGTGCGCGAGGGTAACCTAAGCCTGTCCGCGTGGTCGGAGAACGACACACCCGAATTGCGCGAGCTCGCCGACATCGCTCGTCGGATCAGCCCGCTGCGCGCCCACACCGCTGGCGAGCACGTGCGGCTGGATGACAACACCGAGGCCGCGGTGGCCGCGGCGCTGAAGACCGGGCATACCGACGTCGTCTCGGCCACCCCGCTGGTCGTCATGCTGACCGCGCTGCGCCTGGCCGACTCATGAGCGAATTGGCAGTGCTGCAGGCGGTTCGGCTGAAAGGGCGAGTGCGTCCCGCCGACCTGGCCGCCACCTTGGACACCGACCTTGCCGACGTCACGACGATCGTCGAACGGCTGACCGCGGCGGGCCTGCTCGCCGACGGTGCGACGGTGCGAATCACGCCCGGAGGGCGCGACAGGCTCGCGGCGCTGCTCGACGAGGAGCGCAGGGGCGTCGACCGTGCGGCGATCGCGGCCGCCTATGACGACTTTCGGTCCGTCAACGCCGACTTCAAAGCCCTGCTGACCGATTGGCAGCTCAAGGGCGGCCCCCGCGGCACTCCCAACGCCCACGACGACGCGGCGTACGATGCCGCGGTGCTGGCGCGGCTCGATGACGTGCACGCGCGCGTGCTACCGATCATCGACTCAGTCGGCGCACAGCTGCCACGATTGAACTCTTACGCGTCGAAATTGATTGCGGCACTGAATAAAGTGCGTGACGGGGACACCGCTTGGCTGACCAGGCCGCTCATCGACTCCTACCACACCGTGTGGTTCGAGCTGCACGAGGAGCTGATTTCCGCCGTCGGCCTGACGCGCGAGGAAGCGGCCCGATCCGGCGACGCGCAGTAGCTACAGCGCCGCGTCGAGCAACTCCAGATACGCGTCGATGTCGGGAACGGCCGTCTCGGCCGCGTGCACGCTGATCGCGATGGTGTCGCCGATGCCGTGCACCCCGTGCGTCAGCCCCATCGCCGGTGACAGCGCCGGGTAGCCCGCCGTCAACACCACCCGGGCGCCGCCGAAGGTCAAGTCGGCCGCCCCGCGGTTGACGCTGGACACGACGGTGTTGCCGGACACCTGCGTCGGACGGATGTCAGGGTCGAATTGTGCTATGCCCCAACGTAATAGCGGCGCGGGAACCGCGGCGAAAGCCCGGTCGGCGGAGCGGGTCGCCGGATGCGCGAAGCGGCGCCGGCCATCGGCCAGCTCCGTCGCGATCCGTTCGGCGCGGGCCTGCAGCGCCAGCCTCGGGTGCAGGCCCACCACGACATTGCCGAAGTGATTGTGCGCGTGCGCCACACCGGGTTTGGCCATCGGAACTTCGGCGCCCAGCGTATCGGCGGCATGGCCCACGAGGTCGGACAGCGCCGTGGAGATCGCCGACAGCGCGCCCACGGTGACGGTGGGGCCGCGCAACTGCTTGCGGTGCCGCACCAGCGTGCGCACCGAGCGGACCGTGCCTGGGCGCGCGTTCGTCGGCAGCAGGGGCCGCGGACCGGGCCGGGGGGACAGCAGCCCGGCGCGGGTCTCGGTTACCAGCCGGCGGTGGGCCCACGCCGCCTGGGCGGCCCGCCAGGGCAGGAACCCGGCCCGCAGGCGTTGCAGTGGGGGCAGCGGATCCGGCCGGCCGAACAGCCAGCCCGCCATGGCCGCTGCTCGCGCCCCGTCGGCCAGCGCGTGCGCGACCTGCAACACCGCCACGGAGCCGGACCCGGCCACGCCCGGGAGGCCCAGCACCGGCGTAAAGACGTGCAACCGCCAGGGCATCCGGCGGACGTCCAGTTGGTCACCGGCCAGGGCGACGACGGCCGCCAGGCAGCCGGCCCACGTCTGGTCGTCGAGGTCATGGCGGACCACCCAGTCGGGCGTGACGGCCGCCGGCACCCACCGTGGGTAGGTCAGCGGACTGCCGTCTCGGACCCGCACCGTCAGCGCCGGCTCGGCGCCTGCCCTCCTGCGGAGCTGCTCGACCGCCGCCGGGTAGTCCGCGGGCTCGCCGTCGAACGCGTAGAGCAGGAACTCGTCACTGGGGATCTTGGCCGACATCCAATAGAACTGCGCATCGACGGCGGCCATCCGCTGCGCGGCCATTTAGCCGGCTGCGCCGATGAACCCGAGCACCAGGTCGGCGACCTTGTCCGGCTGTTCGAGCTGTAGGAAGTGCCCCGCGTGTTCGACGATGGCCACCTCGCTGCCCGGCGGCAACGCCTTCTCCGCCCAGGGGACGAAAGCCGGTGTCATGCAGCCGTCGTCGCGGCCGTGCAGGTACAGGCACGGCCACACGGGCTCCTCGGTCCACAGCTCGTTCAGCTCGGCATACCGCGCGGGTGGCCGGGTGTTGCGGATCGTGGCGCGGTACGGTCCAAGCGCCGCGCGCCAGCTCTCCGGCGTCCCGATTGCCGCGTCGACGTGGCGCAGATCCTCGTCGGCGCGATATCCCGGCGACCATCGACGCCACAGCAGGGGCAGCACCCACGACTCGGAACGCTCTGGCAGCCAAGGTAATTGGAAGTACATGATGTACCAGCTGCGCAACAACTGCCGCGCCAGGTGTGCGATCAGCCGGGCGCGCTCGCCGGCGCCGGCCCGTCGACGGAAGGCCGCCGAGGGTGGCACGGACATGATCACCGCCTTGGTGAACGGGCTGTCGGGCATGGCGGCCAGACCGGTGGTGGCGATCGCGCCCCAGTCGTGGCCGATCACCACGTCAGCGTCGGTGCCCCCCGCGGCCGAACGGACCCGCAGGGCGTCGTCCATCATCGCGCCGACGTGATAGCTGCCGTCGGCCGGAATCGAGGACGGCGCGTACCCGCGCATGAACGGCGCCACCACCCGCCAGCCCGCCTCCACGAGCCGGGGAGCGATTTTGCGAAATCCGTAGGGTGTGTCGGGGAAGCCGTGCAGGCACACCGCGAGGGGGGCGTCGTGGTGCCCCCAAGTGAGTGCCTTCAGGTTCCCTGCAGGGCTCGGCACGTCGATCCAGCCCGGTTCACCCATGTTCACTCCCTGCTCGGCGCGTCCGCACGGACCAACCTAACGCGTGCGGGTCCACGACGCACCGACCGCATGCCCCAAGCGGTCAAATCGCAGCTGTGACAGGGAGTTTCGCTATACCTGTGCGGCGGCTCGGTCCAAATCGGCGATGATGATCTTGCGCATGCCGTACATCGCTTGCGTGGCCGCCGCCGCGCGCGCCCGGTCGGGATCACCGATCAACTCATATAGCCGGTCCGGGACGATCTGCCAGCTCAGGCCGAAGCGGTCTTTGCACCAGCCGCATTGCGATTCCTCGCCGCCGTCGGTCAGCCGTTGCCAGTAGTAGTCGACCTCGTCCTGATCCTTGCAGTGGATCGTGAAGGACACGGCCTCGCTGAACTGGAAGTGCGGGCCGCCGTTGATGCCGATGAACCGGGTGCCGTCCAGCACGAAGCTGCCGGACAGGACGGTGCCCGGTTCGCCGGGTCCGGCCTCGGTGGTTCGGTTGAAGCCCTCGATGTGGGAGTTCGGGAAGACCGAGGTGTAGAACCTGGCTGCCTCCTCCAAGTCGTGGTCGAACCACAACGACGGGGTGATCGATGGCATGGGCAACGTCCTCCTTGCTGGCTCGTGGGTGTCGTCCTGATAGACCCCGGCCGGGGCGAAAACTCATCGCGTCGTCGCCCCGGCGAACGGTGCATATACGCGCTATGTAACGTCAGGTCACATGAGCACCGTCAGCAGCACCCCCGAGACGGTCGAGTTTTCCGGTGTCGGCGGGATCACCCTGGTCGCCGACGAATGGAATCACGGGACGGGCGGCGCCGGCCGGCCCAGCGTGCTGATGCTGCACGGCGGCGGGCAGAACCGGCATTCGTGGAAAAACACCGGTCAAATCCTGGCGGACGAGGGCCTGCACGTCGTGGCGCTTGACACCCGCGGACACGGTGACAGCGATCGCGCGCCCGACGCCGACTACGACGTCGACACCCTGACCGCCGACGTCCTGCGGGTGATCGAGGCGATCGGCAGGCCGGTGATGATCATCGGGGCGAGCATGGGCGGGCTGACCGGCATCCTCGCCGCCCATCGGGCCGGACCGGCGCAGGTGACGCGACTGGTCCTCGTCGACGTGGTGCCGCGATTCGAGAAGGGCGGCAGCGCCCGCATCCGCGATTTCATGATCAGCGGCCTCGACGGTTTCGACTCGCTGGAGGAGGCCGCCGACGCTGTCGCCGCCTACCTGCCGTATCGAGACAAGCCGCGCAGCCCCGAGGGGTTGAAGAAGAACCTGCGCCTCCGCGACGGCCGCTGGTACTGGCACTGGGATCCGGCATTCATGACCAAGCCGGGCGACGATCCCGAGTTGCGCACGGAGAAGTTCGAGCAGGCCGCGAAGAGCCTGTCGATTCCGGTTCTGCTGATTCGCGGGAAGCTGTCCGACGTCGTGAGCCCCGAGGGCGTTCGGCACTTTCTGGCCACGGTGCCCCGGGCGGAATTCGTCGAGCTGCCCAAAGCCGGGCACACCGCGGCCGGTGACGACAACGACGCGTTCAGCGACGCGGTGGTCAAGTTCGTCAAGCGCCACTGAGCCCGACGGTGGCGACCCGCATCGCCCGGCTACGCCGCCCTCGCGATCGCCACGGCCCGACGGTGGCGACCCGCATCGCCCGGCTACGCCGCCCTCGCGATCGCCACGGCCCGATGGTGGCGACCCGCATCGCCCGGCTCCGCCGCCCTCGCGATCGCCACGGCCCGACGGTGGCGACCCGACCCTAGTGTCGTGAGTCGTAGGTTTACCGCCAGCAGAGGACGGCCGACTCGACCTCCGATGCGCACCGAGTGTGGCGGTTATACACGGATTTCAGCGAATTTTGGTGCAGATCCCCCACGGTCGGCGAACGGATTCACTGCAACTGCAAGCGGATTAATGACTCGCGACGCTAGTTGGCCGGCTTCTCGGCATGCCCCCCGAATTGCTTGCGCATCGCCGACAACGCCTTGTTGGCGAAGTCATCGAGTGACCGCGAGGCGAAGCGGGACTGCAGCGCGGTCGTCAACACCGGCGAAGGGACCCCCTCGTCGATCGCCGCGATGGCGGTCCACCGACCCTCCCCGGAGTCGGACACCCGCCCGGAGAACTCCTTGAGGTCGGGCGAATCGTGCAGCGCGATCGCCGTCAGGTCGAGCAGCCAGGAACCGATCACGCTGCCCCTGCGCCACACCTCGGCGACCTCGGGGATGTCGAAGTCGTATTGGTAGAACTCAGGATTCGACAGCGGCGCGGTTTCGGCGTCACCCTCCTGCACGTGCTTGCCGACGTCGGCGTTGCGCAGGATGTTGAGCCCCTCGGCCAGCGACGCCATCATGCCGTACTCGATGCCGTTGTGCACCATCTTGACGAAGTGCCCGGCGCCGGACGGCCCGCAGTGCAGGTAGCCCTTTTCCGATCGGGCGACCTCGCCGTCCCGGCCCGGCGTACGCGGCGCCGCGTCCACCCCGGGAGCGACGCTGGCGAAGATGGGCTCGGCGTGCAGGAAAGCGTCGTCGTCGCCGCCGATCATCAGGCAATAGCCACGCTCCCGGCCCCACACACCACCGCTGGTGCCGCAGTCGAGCAGGTGAATTCCCTTCTCCGACAGGGTCTTTGCGTGGCTGATGTCGTCGCGGTAGTACGAGTTGCCGCCGTCGATGACGATGTCTCCGGAGTCCAGCGTCTTGGCCAGCTCCTCGATGACGCCCGTCGTGATGGTCCCGGCCGGCACCATCACCCAGACCACCCGCGGCGCGGTCAGCTTCTCGGCGAGCTCCCGCAGCGACGACACACCGGTGGTCCGCTCCTCCCCCGCCATCGCCTTGACCGCGTCAGGGTTGTGGTCGTAGACGACGCATTCGTGTCCGTCCTTGGCGACGCGGCGGACGATGTTGGCGCCCATCCGGCCGAGTCCGATCATCCCGAGCTGCATCTCTTCCGGTTCTCCTTACTGTGACGACGTGCGCTTGGGCAGCCACGGCTCTTGCCAGCTGCGATGACCGTGGAGCAGCGACTGCGCGGCCTGGGGCCCCCACGACCCCTGGTCGTAGTGGTGGATGCGGCTCGGCCTGTCCAGCACGGGCTGCACGATCCGCCACGTCTCCTCGATGGCGTCTTCCCGGGCGAACAGCTGCCGGTCCCCGGTGAGCGCGGCGTACAGGAGCCGTTCGTAGGGCCGCACGGCTTCCCCGAGGTCCTCGGCGAACGACGAGTCCAGGTGCACGTCGTGCCATCCCTCGCCGAGTTGGGCCGACAACTGCAACCGCATCCCGGGATCGGGATCGATGCGCAGCACGATCTGGTTGGGCTCGGGTGGCCGGCGGTTCGGCAGAAACGAAAATCCGGGAACGTGGTGCAGGAACATCCGCACCTCGGTCACCCTCTCCGGCAGCGCCTTTCCGGCGCGCAGGAAGATCGGCACACCGGCCCAGCGCCAGTTGTCGATCTCAGTCTGCAACGCGATGTAGGTCTCGGTTTGCGAATCCTTCGCGACCCCGTCGACGTCGGTGTAGCCGCGGTACTGGCCGCGCACGCACCGCTCGGGATTCAGCGCCGGCATCGCCCGGAACACCTCGGCCTTCTTGTCGTTCAGGTCGTCGGCGCTGGGACCGACCGGGGGCTCCATCGCAACCAACGCGAGCACCTGCAGCAGATGGTTTTGCACGACGTCGCGCAGGGTGCCCACCGCGTCGTAGAACTTGCCGCGGTCCTCGATGCCGAAATCCTCGGCCATGGTGATGTGGATTTCGGAGATGCTGTCGCGGTCCCACAGCTTGGCCAGGGCGTTGTTCGCGAAGCGCAGGTATTGCAGCTCTTCAACAGGCTGCTTGCCCAGGAAGTGGTCCACCCGCAGGATCTGGTCTTCGTCGAGCACCGCACGCAGCCGGGCGTTCAGGTCGCGCGCCGAGGCCAGGTCATGGCCGAACGGCTTCTCCACCGCGACCCGACTGCACTCCAGCAGGTCGGCCTTGGCGAGGTTCTCGACGATCGGGGCGAACAGCGACGGCGGCATTTCCAGGTAGTACAGCGGCCGGCAGTCTTCGCCGATCTCCTTGGCGAGCCGGCCGTACAGCTCTGCGTCGGTGACGTCGCCGTGCAGATAGGACAGCCGGCCGGCGAGCCGGTCGAAGACGGCGTCGTCGACCTCCCCGCCGGAGGCCTTGATGGCCTCGCGGGCGCGCTCGACGAGCTTCTCGAGCGGCATGTCGTCACTGGCCACGCCGATGATCGGGACGTCGAGCAATTTGCGCGCCTCGAGGCGGTACAAGGCGCGGTAGGTCATCTTGCGCGCCAGATCGCCGGTGATGCCAAAGATCACCAGCTTGTTCGAGAAGTTGTCCCCGCCGACAGCCAAGCCCGCACCTCCGAAGTCGTTGGCTCTTTGAAGACTCACTACCCGCGGCGGTCGGACCTAACACTAGACACCGCACACAGGCCCGACAACCGCAAGCCATCGCGGCCTTGGCAGGATGCTTGCGTGGGTGATGCGCTGCATATCACGGTGTACGTCTTGGCCGGTGTCGCCGTGATCGAAGCCGTGGCGCTCGCCGTGCTTTCGCGGTTGCTGGTGCGCAGCCGGCAGGAGATCGACGAATTGCGGCAGCGGACCGACACGCGCAGCTGGCTCCTCTCGGGAGGGCGCGAGGCCCTCAAGACCGTCTGGAACACCGCCAACGTGGTCCGAAAAGAAGGCTTCGGGGCCGCGGTGCGCGGCTCGATCGAGGAGCTCGCCGATTGGGCGGAGGTGGAACGACCTGACCTGGCGAAGGTCACCCCGGACGGCCGGGTGGTGATCCTGTTCTCCGACATCGAGGAATCGACCGCGCTCAACGAGCGGATCGGTGACCGCGCCTGGGTCAAACTTATTGGCGCACATGACAAGCTGGTGTCAGACCTGGTTCGCCGGCGGTCCGGTCACGTGGTAAAGAGTCAGGGCGACGGCTTCATGATCGCCTTCTCCCGCGCCGACCAGGCGGTGCGGTGCGGCATCGACCTGCAACGCGCGCTGCGCAGGGACGCAAAACGTAAGCGGCACGAGGAGATTCGCGTTCGGATCGGTATCCACATGGGCCGGTCGGTGCGCCGGGGCGATGATCTGTTCGGCCGCAACGTCGCGATGGCGGCGCGGGTGGCGGCTCAGGCCGCCGGCGGCGAGATCTTGGTGAGTCAGCCTGTGCGGGACGCCCTTTCCGACTGCGACGATATCCGCTTCGACAAGGGCCGCGAGGTCGAGCTGAAAGGCTTCTCGGGAACCTATTCGTTGTTCGCCGTCGAGGCCCCGGCCGATCCCGACCTGGACTGAAAGCCCTCCGCGTCGTACTCGGCCAGCCGTTGATGTAGCCGCGACCGGACTTCGTCCGCGGTGTAGGCGCGTCGTTTGCGTTGGTCGCGCGCCACCAGCGCGCCCCCGGCGACGACACCGGCGACTCCGGCCAGCCCAACCCACTTCCACACTCTGCGCATGAACACAGCGTATTCGGCTGTGATTAACTTGTGTGCCCTTGCAACCGGACACAGGCATCGACACGCTCATGACGCTGACCCTCGATCAGGCCCTGAACGAGACTCGCACCGGCGATCTTTGGTTGTTTCGCGGCCGCTCGCGGCCCGACCGCGCGATTCAGACGCTGACGAACGCACCGGTGAATCACGTGGGCATGACGGTGGCCATCGACGACCTGCCGCCGCTGATCTGGCACGCCGAGTTGGGCGACAAGCTCGTCGACATGTGGACCGGCACCAACCACCGGGGCGTGCAGCTCAACGATCTGCGCCAGGCCGTCCTGCAGTGGACGCAGCGGTATCAGCAGCGATGTTGGCTGCGCCAGCTCACGCCCAACCCGACCCGCGACCAGGAGAACAAGCTGCTGCGGGTGATTGCGCGCATGGACGGCACCGCGTTTCCCACCACCGCGCGGCTGACCGGTCGCTGGTTTCGCGGCCGGCTCCCGACCATCAACGACTGGGTGCGCGGAATCCCGGTGGTGGACAGCAAGGTTCGCGAGCAGACCCGGCGTCGGCGGGAGGATCGCAAGATGAGCCTTTCCACGGCCTATTGCGCGGAGACGGTGGCGATCACCTACGAGGAAATGGGATTGCTCAACACCGACAAGGACGCGAACTGGTTCGACCCCGGCAAGTTCTGGAGCGGTGACACGCTTCCGCTGGCGCCGGGCTACCAACTGGGCGGCGAAATCACCGTGACGGTAGGCGAAGCCGGCTAGCCGACTGACATCTCGCCCAGTTCCGACCATCCCGTCGCATCGATCGTCTGGTTGATGATCTTCGGGGTGGACGTGAGGGCCTTCGGGAGCTCTTGCATCGCCCGTTTGAAGTGATCGCTATTGACGTGGACAGCGCCCGCCGCGTCGTCACGGAACGCCTCCACCAACACGTACTCCGCTGGGTTGTCCAGGCTGCGCGACCACTCGAACCATAGGTTGCCGTCCTCGGCGCGGGTGGCCGCGGTGAACGAGGCGACCAGATCAGTCCAGCGATCCGTCCACTCGGGCTTGGTCTCGAACTTGACGACGATGAAGATCACGGCCGGTATCCGCCTTACTCGCGGGGAGAAACTACGCCCGCCCGATACGGGGCGGGCAGCGCCAGCATATCCGCCCGTGTCACGGGACTGCCAGCAAAGTGTGCCCCGGCCCTCTTAATCGACAGGCGGGGCACACTTCACTTCGTTTTCCACAAATCCTGGGCAGCTCGACCCCGCCCGTCAAGTGGCCTAGGTCACAAACTCCACGAGTTCGGGCCTATTTCACTCTGGTAGGGCGCGGACATATGTACCACGGAAATAATCTGTGCGTCGAATCGAATCCTCCACGAATTCAATTCGTTAAGGATTCGCAATTCCGGGATCGCCGGGCGGGGCCGATTCCGGCGCCGGCGGGGCCGGCGGCGGAGCTGGGAGGGCCGCGTCGACCAATAC